>CAYMRX010000005.1:0-391251 GCA_964393035.1 uncultured Tabrizicola sp. | reverse complement strand
CCCGGAAACCCCCAGCCTTCGGGACGGGACTCGCGCCAATATTGCCGCAGCACCTCAAGCAGGCTGGGCGACAACATGGCCTGCCGGTCCTTGCTGCCCTTGCCCTGATCGACTTGGATCAGCATGCGCTGGCTGTCGATGTCGCGGACCCTGAGGTTGCAGACCTCCGAGGCCCGCAGCCCCGCCCCGTAGCTGATGCCAAGGGCTGCCCGATACTTCAATCCGGGCCCCGGCACCGAGGCCAGAAGCTTTGCGACCTCTTCCACGCTCAGCACCACCGGCAACTTCCGCGGCTGGCGATGGAACTGCATGTATCGCTTCATCTCCTCGCGCCCGCAGGTGACGCCGAAAAAGAACCGCAGCGAAATGATGCGCACATTGAACGTGGTGGCTGACACCAGGTCCTTCGTCATCTGCAACTGATAGGCCCGCAGATCCTCCGGTGTGGCTGTATCCGGAGATCGCCCCAGGAAAGACGCGAAATGCTTCACGCAGCGAATGTGCCCCTGCTGGGTCTTCTCGCACAACCCGCGGATATGCATGTCCTCAATCATCCGCTGGCGCAGCGGGGTGGTCTTCTCCTCCTTCATCGAAACCTCCTGTCTGACGGGTGGAAAGACCCACATCGTCAGCCCAGAAAGGCCTCACACAAAGAGCAACGCTGAATTGGGAACCGAACGCCAGCCACAGGCGCCAATGCCGCGGAGCGGCTTAGTCCTTCCGCCCGGTGCGACCGCTACGGCTTGATCGACACACCCGGCCCAAAGCGGACAGTTGCGTTTCGCTGTCATGCCTTCACGGCGTTGGACTCGCCCAGTCGGTGAAAACGCTCTTCACCGGGCCTGTATCATCGCGCAGAGATTCGAACGCTACTCGGTCGGGGTGGTTCCAGGAAATTAAAAATTCGGCCGGTTGACCGTCGCGGTCATAGACAGTCGAGCGCATGGCAAGGGCACCAACCCCTGGGGCAAGGCCAAGAAGGTCTGCCTCGATCTCCGGCGCAGCGGCAACGCTGACATGGAAGTCCGAGGTCGCGAAGGTCATGCCAAAGCGTTCCCGCAGAAGGGCGTAAAGCGATGGCGCAGCGAACACATCGGCGGCGACAAGCCCGGGGACGCGGTGTTGTGGCAGGTAGCTGGTCTCGACGCAGAAGGGCGCCGCATCCGACAGGCGAAGCCGCTTGATCACGATGACCGCGGCGCCCTCGTCAAGCTGCAGCCGGCGCGCGATATTGGCATCGGCCTGCGCCTGTTCGAAGAACAGCAGGCGCGCGCCGGGCTTGTGACCAGCTTGTCCCACCACTTCCGAGATCGCAGTCGAGACCCGCTTGGACAAGGGCCGCACGACGGCGGGTTCGGGCAGGAACGTGCCTGCCGTGCCGCGGCGTTCCAGATGCCCCGCGTCAACAAGCTGAGTCAGCGCCTTGCGCACGGTCATGCGCGAGATCCCGAATCGCTCAGCCAGTTCCCGCTCGGACGGGATCCGGTCGCCGTGCGACATGCCGGTTTCCAGCATGAGATTCCGCAAAAGCAGGTGGACTCGGGCCAAGGCCGACCCGGGGCGCTGGTCCTGGCTTAAAAAGCTTGGAATGGGCATTTGGTATACACCGACAGCAGGGCGAGCGTTAAAAATGATCCGATTTTCCGGGGGTGGCACGGGTTGTCAGCTCCAATGACTATACCAACGCGCTTCGCAAGGCAACAGAAAAGCCCATTAATGTCGCGAGACGCTGCAATGCAGCACGAAGAATCGCAGATTTCAGCAAGAAAATTGTTGCCTTGGTCCACTTGGTATGGATACCAATATACCAAAACCAGCAAAGTCGGACAAATTGGTATAGTCCGACCAACCAACAAGGGAGAGTTCGATGAAGCACCTTCTCGCCGTGACCGCACTGGCGACCGGCATCCTGGCATCGCTGCCGGGGCTGGCCCAGGACAAGACCGTGGTCAGTTTCTTGCACAAGTTCCCCGAGCCGGAGAACATGGCCTATTTCGACGCTGCCGTGGCCGAGTTCGAAGCGGCCAACCCCACCATCGACATCGTGATGGAGGCGGTCGCCGACGAGCCCTACAAGGACAAGATCCGCGTCCTGATGGCCTCGGACCAAGTGCCAGACATCTACTTTTCCTGGTCGGGTGAATTCGGCCGCAAGTTCGCCCGCGAAGGCCGCACGCTGGATCTGACCGAGGCGCTGGCAGGGCCGGAATGGCAGGGCCGCTTCGCCGCCGCCTCGCTGGAGCCGTTCCAGTTCGAGGGCAAGCAGTTCGGTATCCCGGTGAACGTCGACAGCAAGTACATGATCTACAACAAGGCGATCTTTGAGAAGCACGGCCTTTCCGTGCCGACCACTTTCGCCGAGTTCATTGCGCTTAACGACGCGCTATTGGCGGCTGGTGAAGTCCCGATCGCCTACGGCAACCAAGCGCCCTGGGCGGCAACGCACTACATCGGCGACCTTTTTGCCAAGATGGTTCCCGACGACGTGCGTCAGGCCGACTATCAACTGCTTGCTCCGGCCGACCAGCTATATACCCACCCGGGCTATGTCGAGGCTTTGGCGCTGTACAAATCCTTCGGCGACAAGGGTTACTTCAACAACGGAGCCAACGCGATCTCGCATCAGCAAGCGCGGGGCGCGTTCATCGCCGGCCGGTCGGCGATGGTCTATCTCGAGCTGGTCGAGTTCTACATGCTGGCCGACACGCCGGTGGCCGAACAGGGTTGGGGCTTCTTCCCGATGCCGCCGATGGAAGGTGCCGCGGGCCGCAACGACCTTCTGACCGGGGCGCCGGACGGGTTCCTGATCTCGTCGAAGACCGAGCATCCTGACGAGGCGCTGGCGTTCTTGAACTTCATCACCTCGCCGGAACAGGCGGCGAAGTATGTGTCGACGACCGGGATGACGTCGGCGGTGATCGGGTCTGTCACGGAAGCGACCACCACGCCGGAAACTCTTGCGGGCCTCAAGGCGCTTGAAGATGCCGCCGGGATGGCGCTCTGGCTGGACACGGACATGGACACCGCCTCGGCCAACGTGATCCTCGCCGCGGGACAGGGCCTTCTGTCCGGTGATGAGACGCCGGAAGCTGTGATGGAAAAGGTGCGCGCCGCGGCCAAGGAAACGCTGGCCCAGCGGTAAGCTCCCACGCTGGACCGACGCCGGGCGACCAGCAGGTCGCCCGGCCCATTTCCCCCTCTCCCACAGGACTGACCGATGACCGACAGGTCCGATCATAGCCGCGCGACGTGGCGGCAAAGCCTGCAGGGCTGGCTTTGGGTCGCCCCGGCGCTGCTGTTCCTAGTGATCTTTGTCTACGGACCGGCGCTGACGAACATCCGCTTCAGCATGTTCTCCTTCTCGGCCATGTCGCTGGACTGGGACTTTGTCGGCTTCGACAACTACCTGCGCCTGTGGAACGACCCGAAATTCACGACCGCGCTGACCAACAACGCGATCTACGCGGTGATCTCGGTCTCCTGTCAGGTCGGCATCGCGCTGGTGTTGGCCGCCGTGCTGGAGGCGCGGATCTTCCCTGACTTATCGGCCAACCTGTTCCGGACCGCGCTGTTCCTGCCGTCGATTCTTCCCGTGGTCGTCGTTGGCCTGGTTTGGCAGCTCCTCCTCACGCCGACCACCGGCCTGATCGACCAGATCCTTTGGGAAACCGGGCTGGCCAGCTGGTCCAAGGCCTGGCTGGGCGAGCCGGATACCGCCATCTTCGCGGTGATCTTCGTCAGCCAGTGGCAGTGGACTGGCTACATCATGGCCCTTTTCATGGTCGCCATCCGCGCCGTGCCGCGCGATCTTTACGAGGCGATGGAGATCGACGGCGCCTCGGGCATCCAGCAGTTCTGGCACATCACCGTGCCGGGCGTGCGCGAGACGATCCTGATCGTCACCATCATCACCATCCTTGGTTCGCTCAAGGTATTCGACATCGTCTGGGTGATGACGGCGGGCGGCCCGAACCATTCGTCCGAGGTGCTTGGCACCATGATGTACCGTGCCGCCTTCCGCGACGACATGATCGGATATTCGTCAACCATCGCCACAGTGATCTTCTTCATCGCCCTGACCATCGGTCTGGTGCAGATCAAGCTGCAGAAGGACCGCTGAGATGGCCGTCGCGCGTTCCATTCCCGTTCTTGCCGTGCTGAATCGCGTCCTCCTCTGGGCCGTGTTCCTGACACTGGCGGTGATCTGCGTTTACCCGATGGTCTGGCTGTTCCTGAACGCCTTCAAGACCACCAACGACATGTTCGCCGCCACCTGGGGCCTGCCGAAGGTCTGGCACTGGGAGAACTTTTCGACCGCCTGGAATTACGGCATCTCGCGCTACCTGCTGAACTCGCTGATCGTCACGACGGCCACTGTCGTGATCGAGTTGGCGCTGGCCACAATGGCAGCTTACGCACTGGTCGTCCTAAACTTCCGGGCCAAGGCTGCGATCTACACGCTGATCCTGGGGGGCGCGATCCTGCCGCCCGAGGTCAGTCTGATCCCGCTGTTCCGCGTGATGGCCGAGACCGGGCTTTACAACACCTATTTCGCGCTGATCCTGCCCAACGTGGCCTTCGGCCTGCCCTTCACCACCTTCCTGATCCGCGCCTACATGACCGGCATCCCGGGTGAGATGCGCGAGGCGGCGCTGATGGACGGCGCGGGTGAGGCCCGCATCTTCGCCGAGGTCTACCTGCCGCTGTGCCGGCCCATACTGGCCTCGGCCGGCCTGATCTCGGCGATGCGGGTCTGGAACGAGTTTATCTTCGCACTGACTTTCGTCGAAAGCGAATCCGTCAAGACCGTGACCATCGGCGTGATGAGCTTTGCCGTCGCTCTGCGGGCCGACTGGGGCGTGCTGATGGCCGGACTGGCCCTTTCCATCCTTCCCATCCTTGCGACCTTCCTGGTCATGCAGCGCCAGTTTGTCGGCGGTCTGACCAGCGGCGCCGTCAAATGAGCTCGTCCATGTCCTACATGCAGATCAAGGGTATCGCTAAACGCTACGGCACCTATGAGGCCGTGCGCGGCATCGACATCGACATCGCCGAACGCGAGTTCGTGGTGATCGTCGGTCCGTCGGGCTGCGGCAAGTCCACGCTTCTGCGGATGATCGCGGGGCTGGAGACGATCAGCCGGGGTGACCTTGTGATCGACGGCCAGCGGATGAACGACGTGCGCCCGGCCGAGCGGGGCATCGCGATGGTGTTCCAGTCCTATGCACTTTATCCGCACAAGACCGTTGAACAGAACATGGGCTTCTCGCTGAAGGTAGCGAAGACGCCAAAGGACGAGGCCGCGCGCAAGATCGCCCGAGCGGCAGAAATCCTGCAACTCGGGCCGCTGATGAAGCGGCTGCCAAAAGAGCTGTCCGGCGGCCAGCGCCAGCGCGTCGCCATCGGCCGCGCCATCGTGCGCAACCCCAAGGTCTTCCTGTTTGACGAACCGCTGTCGAACCTTGACGCCAGTCTGCGACTGCAGATGCGGATCGAACTGGCACAGCTGCATCGCGAATTGCAGGCGACCATGGTTTACGTCACGCACGACCAGATCGAGGCGATGACCCTGGCCGACAAGATCGTCGTCTTGCGCGACGGGCTGGTGGAACAGATCGGCGCGCCGCTGGACATCTACCGCCGGCCCGCTAACACCTTCGTCGCGGGGTTCATCGGGAGCCCGAAGATGAACCTTCTGAAAGCCCGTGTCGTGGCGACCGAGACCGGTCGGGCCCGCGTCGATGCCGCCGGGCTGGTCTGCGACGTGGCCGTGGATCATTTGCCCGCTGTCGGCGCCGAGGTCACGCTTGGCATCCGGCCCGAGCATCTTGCGGCCGGACCCGGAGCGCCGGTGCAGGTGCAGGCCAGCGAACGGCTTGGCGGGGTGACCTATGCTTATGCCCGCCTTGGCGATGGCCAGCCCGTAACCGTGCAGCTTGATGGCGAACATGACTTTGCCGCGGACGGCGGCCTGACCGTGCAGCCCCGGCCGAGCCGCGCGCATCTCTTTTCCGGCGACAGCGGCCTTCGGCTCTGATCCGCCTCATTGGTTTACGAAAGGAAAGACCATGCTGAACTTTGATCCCGCCCGCTTCCTGCGCATCCAGACCGGGACCGTGTCCATCGCCCGAGACATTGGCACGTTGGTCGGGCGGCTGGTGGCCGAGGGGGCCGACAGCCTCTTCTTCATGGGGTCAGGCGGCGCGGGCATCCTGATGCAGCCCGCGGCCGACCTGATGCGCCGGGCCTCGAACCTGCCCTGCCACAACGTCCTTTGCGCCGAGATCGTGTTGACCGGGCATGTGGCTCTGAGGCCGAAGTCGGTGGTCGTCATGCCGTCACTGTCGGGCACCACGAAGGAAAGCATCGCGGCGATGGAGTACGTCAAGGCGCGCGGGGCCACCGTGATCTCGATCACCGGTCATGCCGACACGCCGCTGGCCAAGGGGGCCGACCATGCCTTCGTCAATTTTGCAGAAGATGATACCTCGTGCGAGATGTTCTATGTCACCTCGCTGGTGGCCGCGCTGGCGGCGATGCAGGCGCGGGGCGAGCGGTCTGACTACGATCGGATCACCGCCGAGCTTGCGGGTCTGCCGCAGCAACTGCTGGCCGTGAAACAGTCGTTCGAGCCGCGCGCCGATGCGCTGGCGCAGGCGATTGCGGCTGATGGCTGGCACATCATCACCGGATCGGGCGCCGCCTGGCCCCAGGCCTATTACTACGGCATGTGCATCCTGGAAGAGATGCAGTGGATCCGCACCCGGCCGGTCCATGCCTCGGACTTCTTCCACGGCACGCTGGAACTGGTGGAAAAGGGCGTCTCGGTCGTGGTCTTCGCGGGCGAGGATGAAACCCGCCCGTTGACCGACCGCGTGATCGCCTTTGCCAAGGGCTATACCGACAAGCTGACGGTGCTGGATACCCGCGATCTTGCGACCACCGGCCTTTCGGCGGACCTGCGGGCGATGCTGGCCCCGGCGCTTCTCGCAACCGTGCTGGAACGGCTTTCGGCGCATCTTGAGGTCATGCGCGACCATCCTTTGGTTACTCGCCGTTACTACAAGCGCGTGGCCTACTGAGATGAACGCCCTCCAAGGACACAGCGACACCCCCCTCTGGCGGGCCGAAATGGTCCTGCCACCGGTGCCGCCCGCGCAGGTGGAGCCGCGCGAGGATGTGCTGGTGGTGGGCTCGGGCTTCACCGGCCTGCACACCGCGCTGCATCTGGCGCGCGGCGGGCGGAAGGTCGTGATCTGCGACGCGGGCGAGATCGGCTGGGGCTGCTCCACCCGGAACGGCGGGCAGGTTTCCTCGGAAATGAAGCCTGACCTGGACGACTTCATCACGAAATACGGTGAGGACCGAGCCCGCCGCATCCTGTCGACGGGGATCGAAGCGCATCGTCACCTGCGGTCCTTCGTGGCGGAGGAAGGTATCGCCTGCAACTACACCGTCTGCGGTCATTTCATCGGCGCGCACCGGCCTGACCGAATGGAGGGGCTGCGCCACTTCCTGCGCCAGAACGCCCGCCTTGGGGTCGAAGGCGAGGAAATCCCGAAGGCCCGGGTCACCGACTTCGTCGCCTCGCCACAGTTTCATGGTGGGGTGCATCTGCCGGACTGGGCCAGCCTGCACCCCGGGCGGCTGGTCGCGGAACTCGTGCGGCTCTGCCTTGCGGCAGGTGTGCGCTTTGCGCCCAAGACCCGGGTGTCGCAGATCGAGGACCAGGGCGACCACATCACCTGTCTTGCCGGAATCCGCACGGTCCGCGCAGCACACCTGGTGATGGCAACCGACGGCTACACCGACGGCGCGTCAAAGTGGATGCGGCGGCGGGTGGTGTCACTGGCCTCGGTGGTGACAGCGACCGAAGCGATGGACCCGGCGGCGGTGCGTGCGCTCTACCCCCGCGCCTCGATGGTCTATGACACGCGGATGAACGTGACCTATCACCGGCCGTCGCCCGATGGCGACCGGGTGATGATCGGAACGGTGGTTCCGGTGAACGTGAACAACGTCGCGGCTTGCCTGCCGCGCGTGCGCCGCAACATCCTGCGGCTCTTCCCGCAACTGGAAGGCGTGAAGATCGCCCATGTCTGGACCGGCTGGGTCGGTGCGACCTTCAGCCACCTTCCGCATGTCGGGATGCATGGGCGGATGGGCTATGCCATCGGCTACAACGGCACCGGCGTTGCCATGTCGTCCTACCTCGGGATGAAGCTGGCGCAGAAGATGCTGGGCAAGGGCGGCGAGACGGCCCTTGACGGGCTGGAGCTTGAGACGCGGCCCTTCTTCCACGGCCAGACATGGTATCGCCGCCCGGTCCTTGCCTGGCATGACCTGAAGGACAACATGGCATCGCGTGGGGCGACGATCGGATGAGCGCGTTCGACCTCATAGCCCTTGGTGACAACTGCATCGACCGGCTGACTGGCGCAGTCACGGCGGATCTGGTTGGCGGCAATGCGGTCAACGTCGCGGTGCAGGCGGCGATGCTGGGCCTTCGCACGGCCTATTGCGGCGCGGTCGGCCCGGTGGGTGAAGCCGATGGCGACCGGGTGCTGTCCGCAGTGGCCGCAAAGGGTGTGGATGTCTCCCTCGCCGATAGACGGGGGCCAGCAACGTCGGTCACGCGTCTGAACGTCGGCCCCGACGGAAACCGCACCATCCTGACCGAGGATTTCGGGGCTTGCTCGGGCTGGGTGCCCGATGCCGCGCGTCTGCGTGCGCGCTCGGCGGCCCGGCATGTCCATATCGGCTGGTTGCAGGATGGCGGCCATGCACGTCGGGTTCTGGCGCGCGACGGGGTCAGCCTGTCGCAGGATGTATCGGTGAATGCCGCCGCCGAGGATTTGGGGGTCGAGGGACTGACCTTTGTCTTCGCCTCACTGCCCGAATATCAAGCCGACCGGGCCGAAGCCTACGCGGCCGAGCTCGCGGCCCGGGGCGCGAAGGGGGCCGTCGTCACGCTGGGCGCGCGGGGCAGCCTTGCCCTGATCGGCGGTCAGACCTTTCGCGCCGAGGCTCTTCCCATCGCCCCCACAGATACCACCGGTGCAGGGGATGCCTACATCGCGGGGTTCCTGACCGCGCGTCTGAACGGGGCCTCTGTGCCCACGGCCATGGCAGCGGGCCACGCCTGCGCTGCCGCCTGCTGCGGCCATGCGGGGGGCTTTCCCCAGTAGCGACCGACCCATTGCCGACCTGCCGCCCCCGGAACGCCATTTTCGGGACCGGCCCAACCTTGCCTGATGAGAGGACCAGATGACCGACAAACCCTTCCCGACCGAGGCGCAGATCGCCGCCGCATTGGCCGCCGCAAAGGCACGGCCTGCATTGACCGAAATCTATTTCGTCGCCTGCGGCGGGTCCTATGCACTGATGCTGCCGAACCAGTATGCGGTCGACCGTCACGCGAAGACCATCGCCGGCCACGCGCTGAACGCCGCCGAGTTCATGGCCCGCAATCCGGCGCGGTTGGGGCCAACCTCGGCTGTGATCCTGTGTTCGCATTCCGGCACCACGCCGGAAACGGTCGAGGCAGCGCGATTTGCCCGGTCGAAGGGCGCGCTGACGATCGCCCTGACGAACCTGCCCGGCAGCCCACTGGATGAGGCGGTCGAGTTCCCGGTCTATTACACCCACGCCCCCAAGACCTTCGCGCCCGACCATTCGCCCGCCGTCATGGCCCGGCTGACCTTCGGCATCCTGGCTGCTCGCGAGGGCAGCACATTGGCGCCAAAGGTGGAGACCGCGTTGAACGCCCTGCCGGCCCTGATCGACACCGCCATCTCCGCCCATGCCGACCGCATCGCCACCTTCGCCGAGGCGATGAAGCGCGAGCCGGTGATCTACACCATGGGCGCGGGCGCGAACTATGCCACGGCCTATTCCTACGCCATCTGCATCTTCCAGGAAATGCAGTGGATCCATTCCGCCGGCATCCATGCAGGCGAATACTTCCACGGCCCGTTCGAGATCACCGATTTCGACGTGCCCTTCATCGTGCTGCGCGGCCTGGGTGCCAGCCGCAAGATGGACGACCGGGGGCTGGATTTCGTGACTAAGTACAGCCAGCGCGTGACCACGCTCTGCGCCGAGGAACTGGGCCTCGGCGTGATCGATCCCGAAGTGGTGGAACATGTCGAACACATGGCCTTCGGCACCCTGCTGCGGGTCTATTGCGACAAGCTGGCCGACAGCCGCGGCCATCCGCTGACAGTGCGGCGCTACATGTGGAAGATGGACTATTGACGACAGGTCAGGGGGCGGACCAGTCTCGCCCCCCATTCCGGCGAGGCCAGCATGACGAACGGACTTCTCTGCATCGGCGACAACGTCGTCGACCTATATCTTGACCAAGGCGTCTTCTTCCCCGGAGGCAACGCGCTGAACGTGGCCGTTCTGGCTCGCCGTTTCGGGCTTGCCGACGTGGCTTACATGGGCATCGTCGGGAATGACCGCGAGGGCGATCACGTCCGCGCCTGCATGCTGGCCGAGAGCCTCTCGATCGCCAATCTGCGCCGGGTCGAAGGACCGAACGGCAAGGCGCAAGTCACCCATGACGCCGATGGTGACCGGGTTTTCGTTTCATCGAATCGGGGCGGAATCCGGCGCAAGTTGATGCTCAGGATGGACGAGGATGACCTGGCGCTGATCGCCAACATGGGCCATGTCCATTCCAGCTGCTTCAGTTATCTCGAACCCGAACTGCCCCGCATCCGTGCAGCCGTGCGTGCAGTATCGTTCGACTTTTCCACGTTGCATGACCCGGCCTATCTGGCCCAGGTCTGCCCGCATGTCACAACGGCTTTCCTGTCAGGAGCAGGGCTGGCCGACGCGGCAGTGTCGGAACTAATCGCGCGGGTCCTCGACCTTGGACCGGACACCGTCTGCGTGACGCGCGGCGACAAGGGGGCAGTCTGGGCCAATGGTCAGACCCGCATCGAACAGCCAATTGTGCCCACCACGGTGGTCGACACCATGGGCGCAGGCGATGCCTTCATCGCGGGCTACCTTGTGGCGAGATTGCGCGGAGATACTCCAGAACAGGTTCTCCAGTATGCCGCCTTCTGCGCAGCGAAAGCCTGCGGATGGGAAGGAGCATGGGGCTATCCGCTCGCAGAAGAGTCATAGACCGCTGCCGACGTCATCGTTCTTCTAATGGTATCCGGGATTAGTCTGGCGGTTCGGACTGGATGGGATTGGACATGCCGATGCGAAGCGACGATGACTTCAAAGAGGAACGTATTGAGGCTGCGACCGTCGGCTTTCCGCCCGTTGCGACCGCGGGCCTCTTGACCAGCTTCCCGCAGACATGCGCGCTCTTACGCACAACCACGCCGCCTTCAGGTGTCTCTGTTTGCACCGATAGCAGTCGAACCTGCATCAACTACGGCGTAGTTCGACATCAGCAACACTCTGAAAAAGCGTCACTTTTTGAATCCGTCTCGATTTGGGTGAAGGGCGGGTGGAAAGAGACGCCGGGCGTTCAGAGACCGATTCCAGCATAAATGCCAGTCTCCGAAAGTCGGATGGCCTCGCTAAACCCCTTTGAAACAAAAAGAAAAAAGGCCCCGTCAGGGACCTCGTCTCGGGTTTGCAATGTGCAAGTGGCGGAGGGAACGGAACTCCGGTCGAACCTTCTCTGGCCGCGAAGCGCTGCGACTGCTCGTTTCGATCCGCACTTCCACGCACGATCAGCTCCCCAACGTCCTCGGCGAAAACAGGATGATCGCCGCCCCCACCATGCAGATCGCGGCGCCGGTCAGGTCCCAACTGTCGGGGCGCTGCATTTCGACGGCCCAAAGCCAGATGAGCGAGGCCGCGATGAATACGCCGCCATTGGGTTTATACGCCCGCCCAGCGAAGTCCGACGGCGCAAGGGTCAGCAGCCAGGCAAAGAAGGCAAGACTGACCAAGGCGGGAATGAGCCAGAGGGCGCTCGCTCGCTGTCGCATCTAAGCCCAGACGCCGAAGCAGCCAGCGATTTCCGCCAGTGCCACGGCTGCATAAATGGCGAGAGTTCCGGGTTCGATCATGACGTGGCCTCCTGTCCCGCGTGGCGGTGATCCGTCGCACATAGGGAATGGTCGCCGAGAACCTCGATTACCCGGCAGTTCGCGATCCGGCCGCCCGCGCATTGCACCACCATGCGCTCAAGTTCCGTCTTCAGAGCGGTCAGCCGCGCAAGGCGGCTTTCAACCTCGGCCAGTTGTGCCCTTGCGATGGCATCGGCGGCGGCGCAGGACTGGTCGGGTTTGTCCGACAGGCTCAGGAGGTCGCGGATTGCCTCGAGCGTGAAGCCAAGGTCGCGTGCGTGACGGATGAACGCCAGCCGGTCGAGCGCCTTGTTTCCGTAGAGCCGCTGGTTCCCGGCGCTGCGTTCGGCCTCGGGCAGGAGGCCGATCTGCTCGTAGTAGCGGATGGTCGGCACCTTCACCCCCGCGTGTTGTCCCAGTTTTCCGATGGTCAGCATCAGATTCCCCTTGAACCTATAGTTGCTAGAGACACTAGGTTCCCGATTCGATGAAGGCAACTGCCCCGGACGGGGCGGAGGGAAGATGATGACGGCAACCGGATCGGAAAACGGGACGGCCTGCGACTGGACGGTCTCGGGCATGGATTGCGGGTCTTGCGCGACCAAGGTCAAGGATGCGGTCACGCGTCTGCCGGGCGTCAGCGGCGTGGAGGTCGGCATCATGTCCGAACGCCTGCGCCTGACCTTGGATGAGACCAAGACCAGCCGCGACAAGATCGAAAAGACCGTCAAGTCGCTCGGCTATGGCATCGCGCCGCGCGCGGCGAATGCGAGGAAGGACTTCGTGCTGCCGGATGTCGGAGCGGGCCATGACCATGGCGACGAGCCTGTCGGCCATGACCATTCGGGGGAAGACCACATGGGACATGACCACGGCCCCAAGGCGGCGGCAAGCACCGGCAAGCGGGACGATTCCGGGCATGGCAGCCCCGGCCACGTCCATGACGACCCCGCCGACCGCGGCAAGCGCTGGTATCAGACCGGGAAAGGCAAGCTGGTCATCTTCACGGCGGTCCTTCTGGGGGCGGCATGGATCATCGAATACCTGGCCCCTGAGATCGGCAAATGGGCCTTTGTCGCCGCCTGCTTGATCGGGGTCGCCCCGGTGGCGCAGCGCGCCTTCGCCGCCCTGCGTCTTGGCCAGCCCTTCACCATCGAAAGCCTGATGACGGTGGCGGCCATCGGCGCGCTGTTCATCGACGCGGCGGAAGAAGCGGCGCTGGTGGTGTTCCTGTTCGCCGTGGGCGAGGTGCTGGAAGGCGTGGCGGCGGGCAAGGCGCGCGACGGCATCCGCGCCTTGGCCAATCTGGTGCCGAAAACCGCGCTGCTGGAAGTGGATGGCGCGACGAAGGAGGTTCCCGCCGCCGAATTGTCGGTCGGCCAGACCGTTCTCGTCCGCCCCGGTGACCGCATTCCGGCGGATGGCGAGATCAGCGAAGGCACCTCGGGTGTCGACGACAGCCCGGTGACGGGCGAAAGCGTTCCCGTGACCAAGGGGCCGGGCGATGCGGTCTTTGCCGGCTCGATCAACACCGAAGCCGCGCTGCGGGTGAAAGTCACCAAAGGACCGGAGGACAACACCATTGCCCGCATCATCCGCCTGGTCGAAGAGGCGGAGGAGGCGCGGGCGCCGACCGAACGCTTCATCGACCGCTTCAGCCGCTGGTACATGCCCGCGATCGTCGCTGTGGCGGCGCTGGTCGTGCTGGTGCCGCCGCTGGCCTTTGGCCAGCCCTGGGACACCTGGGTCTATCGCGGGCTTGCGCTCCTCCTGATCGGCTGCCCCTGCGCGCTGGTGATTTCGGTTCCGGCCTCCATCGCCTCGGCCCTCTCAACCGGCGCCCGGCGCGGTATGCTGATGAAGGGCGGTGCCGTGATCGAAGCGGCGGCCAAGGTCAGCCGCGTCGCCTTTGACAAGACCGGCACCCTGACCCATGGGCGTCCAATGGTGACCGATGTGGTGCCCTTCGGCACGACGACCGAGGCGGAACTGCTGGCGGTCGCCGCAGGTGTGGAAACCGGGTCGAGCCACCCCCTCGCAGTTGCCATTCTGAACAAGGCCAAAGACGCGGGCGTCGCGGCCTCGCCGTCAAAGGATGCCAAGGCGCTGATGGGCAAGGGCGTGATCGCCACGGTGGGCGATGCGCCCGCCTGGGTCGCTTCGCCGCGCCATGCGATGGAGAATGGCGGGCTGGACGGGCTTGGCCTGCGCCAGGCGACGGTATTCGAGGAGGAAGGCAAGACGGCGGTCGCTGTCTATCGCGAGAAAACCCCGCTCGGCCTGATCGCCATGCGCGACGAACCCCGCAAGGATGCCGGGGATGCGGTGCGGCAGTTGAAGGCGATGGGCGTCACCTCGGTCATCCTGACCGGCGACAACCCGCGCACGGCGGCGGCGATTGCCGGGGGCCTCGGCATGGAATTCCAGGCCGCCATGTTGCCGGAAGACAAGCTCAAGGCCATCAAGAACATGAGCGAGCATGGCGGCGTGATGATGATCGGCGACGGCATCAACGACGCCCCCGCGCTGAAACAGGCCAGTGTCGGTGTTGCGATGGGGTCGGGCACCGATGTGGCGCTGGAAACCGCAGATGCGGCGATCCTGCGGGACCGGGTGACTGACATTCCGGCCAAGATCCGTCTGGCACGCGCCGCGATGGCCAATATCCGCCAGAACGTGACCATCGCCCTTGGCCTCAAGGCGGTGTTCCTCGTGACCTCGGTTCTGGGGCTAACTGGCCTCTGGATCGCCATCATGGCCGATACCGGGGCGACGGTTCTGGTCACACTGAACGCGCTGCGGCTTTTGCGGTTCAACCCGGAACGCGGGGCCTGAGTAATGATTTCGGGTTTCGGCTGGGCCGCATTGGCCCTTCTTCTCGGCTATCTTGCGCTGTTCTTCTGGGGCTGCTCCACCGCAGCGCAAGCAGCCGGTCGACCCATCTGGCTATTCGCGCAGGCAAAAGGACGCGACCGCCTGGCTGCACTCGGGTTCCGCGCAGCTTTTGCCCTCGCCTTCTTCGGGCCGCTTCTCTGGCTGGCCTTGCCCATCCTGCACAAGGCCGACCCCTTCTGGACCGAAGGAAAGGCCTTGGCTCTTGGCCTGATTGGCATTTTCATCGCCAGCCTTGGCGCGATGATGGCGTTTGCTGCTCAGATGTCGATGGGCACGTCCTGGCGGGTCGGGGTGGTCAGTGGTGCGACCGGTGATCTGGTCTCGGGCGGGCTTTTCCGGTTCAGCCGCAATCCGACATTCGTCGGGCAGGCCGCAGTGCTGTCCGGTGTCGCGCTTGCGGTGCCTTCCGTTCCGACAATCCTTGCGCCGCTTCTGCTTCTGTGGTCGGCCGCGATCCAGATCCGATCCGAGGAAGCGGCCCTGCGCCAGTCTCTTGGCCCGGAATATGACCGCTATGCGGCTTCGGTCCCGCGCTGGATCGGTCTGCGCCGCAGGAGGGTCAATTGAGAGCCCGCTGGATCGTCGCACTGATCGGCGCCGCCGTGCTGGCCGATCAACTGACGAAAGCCACGGCACTGGCCCTGCTATCTCGCGGCGAGGTCGTGCCGGTGCTGACCGGCTTCAACCTGACGCTCGGCTTCAACGAGGGATCGAGCTTCGGCATGCTGTCGGGCGTCATGTCCGGTAAACCGTTCCTGATGGCGGCCCTGACCGGCGCCCTGGCGCTGATCTTCGTCGTCATGGCCCTCCGTGCCCGTCACCCGCTGGAACGGGCCGGTCTGGCGCTGGTGGTCGGCGGGGCGTTCGGCAACATCATCGACAGGCTGCGGCAGGGTGCCGTGACCGATTTTCTCGATCTTTACTGGCGCGGCTGGCACTGGCCCACGTTCAACGTCGCGGATATTGCCATCACCCTGGGTGCCCTCTGCATTCTCTTCGCCTCGCTTCCTTCACGCCGCCGCAAGGAGCCCCATGTTGACCAATCCTGACGCGCAGCGGCTGTCCCGCGACGAGATGCTCCTCACAATGGCTTTCCTGATCGCGCTGGCCGCGTCGCTTGGCGCGCTCTTCATCGGCGAAGTCCTGGGGCAGATGCCCTGCACCCTTTGCTGGTATCAACGTATCGCCATGTTCCCGCTGGTGCTGATCCTCGGCTTGTCGCTCTGGCGCGGTGATGGCATGGCCCGCCCCTATGGTCTGCCTTTGGCCCTTGCCGGGCTGGCCTTGGCAGGCTGGCACTCCGGCCTCTATGCCGGATGGATTCCGCAGACCATCGCGCCCTGCACCAAGGACGGGCCGTCCTGCACGGATGCGCAGGCTCAGATGATTCTTGGTCTGCCCATTCCCTATCTCTCGCTGATCGCTTTTGCCGCGATCCTCGTCTGCTTTATCCTGCCGAAAGGAAACCGCACATGAACCGCCGCACCCTTCTGATCGGGGCCTCAGCCCTCGGCCTCGTCGCTTTCGGGGGCGGCGCCTTCCTCCTGAACCGCCGCCGCAAGGCCGAGGCCGAGGCGGCTGCCGCGGCAGCGCCGGCAGCCAATGCCGACCTTCTGGTTCGCGACTACTCTCCGAGTTTCGGCCCTGCGGACGCTCCGGTGACACTGGTCGAGTTCTTCGATCCGTCCTGTGAGGCCTGCCGGGCCTATCATCCCGTGGTTCAGGAAATCCGCCGCCAGTTCCCGACGCAGGTCCGCGTGGTGCTGCGCTATACCGTGTTCCACGAGGGGTCGGATGAGGCAGTGCGCATCCTCGAAGCCGCACGGATGCAGGACAAGTTCGAACCCGTGCTGAACGCGCTTCTGGAAGAGCAGCCGGGCTGGGCGCTTCATGACGGGCCTTTGTTGGATGTCGCTTGGGAAATTGCTGGTGCTGCCGGTCTTGATGTCGAGAAGGCCGAAACCGACAAGCTGTTTCCGGGCATCACCGGAACGCTCAATCAGGACATGGCCGATGTCGAGGCCCTGGGCATTCGCCAGACCCCCACATTCTTCCTGAATGGCAAGCGGCTGGAAAACTTCAACGCTGAGAGCCTGATAGCTGACGTCCGGTTTGCGGTGGAGAATTCCTGAACTGCCCGTCAGTTTCGGTCGGCAAATGCAGCGAACAGGGCAAGCGTGCGGGCTCAATCCTACAGGTAATGGTCGAGGTCGGCGCTTGCCTGACGCGCCAGAGCCCTGACAATCGCGTGAGGTGCGGTATTCCGAGTTGCATCTCTAGCTACTAGAGCAATTACCCCTCCGGTAGCAGACTGGGCGCCAGAGGGGGGATTGCAGAAATGTGAGTAGAGAACGGACGCCCGGCCTTCGCGGGTCGCGTCAAACGCCTAAGCGAACCGAAGCGCTGCGGTTGCGCGAACCCGGGCAGATGGAGATGATGACATGATCGCCCCCTTCTTCGGCATCGTCGGATTCATCTGGGGCTATCTTGTTGCCCGCAAGAGAGGCGGCAACCGACTGGACCGGCTGCAATACGGTGCGGGCTTCGCCATCGCGTTCGGGCTTTTTGGCATCGTGCTCGGGATCGCCTTGGGGCGGTTTTTCGGCCTGCGCTGATCGGCGAAAGATCGCTTGCACCGGGACTTCTCGCAGACTTGTCGCTTGAACCTCTAGCCACTGCAGGTCTTAGAGCACGCTCAACGATACCAGCCCGGATTCCTCATGCGCCTTCGCCCCTTGCAGATCAGCCTCTGGATTGCCGCCATCCTGGCGACCGCTGTATTTGCTTGGTCGCGCTGGCCCGAGGGGGACGGCGAGGTCACGGCGGGGTCAGCGGCTTTCGAACCGTCCTTCACCTTGGCCGATGCCGCGGGCAAGCCTCGCACGAGCGCCGAACTCCGAGGCCGATTCCTTCTTGTCTTCTTCGGCTTCACCAATTGCCCGGATGTCTGCCCGACCACATTGTCCGAAGTCGCGCAGGTCATGGACGATCTCGGGCCGGACGCGGACAAAGTGCAGCCGATCTTCATTTCAGTCGACCCCGAGCGCGACCGGCGGCTTGGGCTGGATGCCTATACCGAAGCCTTTCATCCCTCGATCCTCGGGCTTGCCGGAACGGAGGCCGAAACTCGGGCGGCGGCGGAGAGCTTCAAGATCTTCTACGAACGGGAAAGCGATGCCGCAGTGCCGGATGGCTACACCATGTCGCACAGCCCGGGGCTTTTCCTTGTGGGTCCGGACGGTGCATGGCTGCGCCAGTTCACCTATGGCACTCCCGCCGCCGACATCCTTTCCGATCTGCAATCGAGATTCTGACCATGAAACGCCTGATCCTGACCACCATTCTGATCCTGGCCGCACCGGCGGCCTTTGCCTGCGAAACCGCCAAAATCGGCGATCTGACCATCGAGCATGCCTGGTCGAAGGCCACCATCGGTGCCGACCGTCCAGCGGTGTTCTATGTGGAAATCACCAACACCGGAAGTTCGGACGATGCGCTCCTCGGTATCGCGACACCAGCAGCAAGCATGCCTATGCTGCATGAAACCGTGGTGACAGACGGTGTCGCCTCGATGCCGCACGCCATGTCGGTGCCAGTTCCCGCGGGTCAGACGGTGCAGCTGGCACCCGGCGGCTATCACGGGATGCTGATGGGCCTGACGGCGGCATTCAAAGCCGGCGACCGTTTTCCGGTCACCTTGACCTTCGAAAAGACAGGCGCCGTCACGGTCAACGTCGAGGTGCTGGCCATGCGCTCGGAGGGGCCGGATTGCGCGGACGCCGAGCAGTAATCCTTGGCCTTGGCGGAGCTGCCGGAGCCGTGGCCTTCATGCTGGGCCTCGGTGCCTGGCGCATGCGTGGCCGCCCGTCGGCCAACGCTGTTCTGCCGCTGCCCATCGGCGAAATGGGCTGGCGCCTCACTGACCATCGTGGCCAAGCCGTTCGGCCTGCAGACTGGCTTGGCTGCCCGGTGATGGTGTTCTTCGGCTTTACCTGGTGCCCCGATGTCTGCCCGACCACGCTCAGCGACATTTCCGGCTGGCTGGAGGAACTCGGGACGGAGGCCGATCGCCTGACCGTCGCGCTGATTTCGGTCGATGCCGAGCGCGACACACCTGCGGTGCTGGTCGACTACCTCACCAATTTCGACCCGCAGATCACTGGGCTGACCGGGCCTGCCGATCAGATCGCACGTGCGGCGGAAGACTTCCGCGTCACCTATCGCAAAGTGACCCGCGACGATGGCGACTACACCATGGACCACACCGCCGGGGTGTTCCTGTTCCATGCCGACGGTGGCTTCGCCAGCATCATCGACTTCCACGAGGACCGGCGCTTCGCCGTTCCCAAGATCCGCCGCATCCTCATTTGAAAGGTCATTCTGCCAGATGATCCGTTCCGTCACGCTTCTGTCCCTTGCCCTTGCGCTGACCGCGCCGACGCTGGTCCATGCGGACCCGCCAACCTCGCACATCCTGTCGCAATCTATTGCAGTGATCGCCTCCGGCGACACCCTGGACAGTGTTCTGGGCAGGGCGGGGATTGCGCCGACCCTGCGTGCGGAGGCAGCCCTTGCCCTCGCCGGGGTCTATGATCTGACCGATCTCCGCCCCGGGCATCGCCTGGAATGGGTGACAGACCGCGGCGACCCGGCGCGGCTTTTGCGCCTCTCGCTCTTTGTGGAAGATGGCGTCGAGATTGCCCTGACCTTCGACGGACCCGTGGCCGCCGAGCGCCTTGAGCCACCTATACGTCCAGTAGACCGGCGGGAAACCCTGACCCTTCAGGGGTCGCTCTACGACGCCCTCAAGGCCCGCAACGCGCCTGAGCGTTTCGCCGTCGACCTGACAGCGCTTCTGGCAGGTCAGGTCGACTTCCGGCGCGACCTTCAGGGCGGCGAGACCTTCGCCCTCGTCTGGCAGGAGGATCAACTCCCAGATGGCAGCGTCGCGGGCGAGCCGCGCCTGAGCTACGCCCGGCTGGAGCTGGCTAATCGGGTTCTGGAGCTTGTGGCGTCCGAGGCCGCAGGCCCTGTCATCGTCTATGAGGATGGCAAGGCCGTGCAAAAATCGGCGGCACCTATCCTTGGTGCCCGCCTGTCCTCGGTGTTCGGCCGCCGAAACCATCCGGTTCTGGGCGGCGTAAAAATGCACACAGGCATCGACTATGCGGCGCCGGTTGGGACCGAAGTCTCGGCAACGGGTGCTGGCCGGGTTGTCTTTGCCGGGACGATGCGTGGCTACGGCCTGACCATCGACATTGACCACGGCGGCGGGGTCGTGACGCGCTATGCCCATCTTTCCGAGATCGCCGGAACGGTTCAGGACGGAACCCGCGTGAAAGCGTGTGACAGGATCGGTGCCGTTGGGGCCACAGGACTGGTCAGCGGCCCGAACCTTCATTACGAGGTTCGTGTCGATGGCCGACCCGTCGATCCGACGGACCGCGAAGCCCTGCCGGAACATGAGATCGCGTCGTCCGACGACCTGAAGGCGCTCGCCTCCTGGCGCCGCGAGACTGGCTTTGCGCAACCCGCTGCGGAGGATCGCGGATGAGTGGATCATTGATTGGGCGTCGTGAAGTGATCGCTGCGGCGGTCGCCACCGTGCTGCTCCCCATGCGAGCGGCTCGGGCTGAGGCGGAGCCACCGATCCACGTCGTCAAGGGTCGCGGCTGCGAATGCTGCGAAGCCTGGGTCGCCTACCTGCGCGAGCAGGGCTTCACGGTGACCGACGAGGTCTCCATGGGTACTTTGCTGATCAAGTACAAGCTGGACCTCGGCATTCCGGAGAAGGCGTTTTCCTGCCATACGGGCACAGTCGACGGCTATGCGCTGGAAGGCCATGTCCCGGCGGCGGACATTCGCCGGTTGCTCGCCGAGCGCCCCGACGCGGCCGGTCTCGCCGTGCCCGGCATGCCCTACGGTTCGCCGGGGATGGGTTCGGAGGACGAGCGGGACACTTATGAGGTCTTGCTGGTGCGCAGGGACAGTACGCTGGAGGTGTTCTCGCGCTACGATGCGCGCGGGTAATAACCTTCATCTGCACTTACCGAACTGCGTCAACGGGGGCATGAACGTGCCCATTTTCGGGTTGAACCGCCTGAGATTGGTCGACAGATTGCATCCGGATACGAGAAATCGTCCCGCCTGCTCTTTGACATCCTGAAAACCGGCTTCGGCAACCAACCCGTTCAGAAGTCCGTCTCGACATAGACCCCGGCGCAGTCGCAGGCGATGGCGGTCGCGCCGGTGTTCAGGAACAGCCGCGGCGACAGGAACTGCGTGCTGGCAAGCAGATCGGAGTGATTTCCAGTTCAAAGACGGCCCCCCACATCTCGTCTGAAACGCGCACCCAGACGGATGTGCTGTTTGGTAGGGCGACGACGAACAGGGACAGTGCGCCGCCGATGGCGAAATACGCGCCCATGTTAGTCAGGTCAGGTTCGGCGCTCTGTTACCGTCATTGCTGACAAGCTGCCAGCTTGCTTGTGTGCTGTGTGGAATCTTGATCCTGTTGCGTTCACCGGTTTCTCAACTGCCTGAGATCACAGGTCCGACCCGAAACCCCGGACAAGCCTTCGCCGCATAATCGTTGTGCCCCGAGACATTCCTGATCGCCGTGCGCCCCTTGATCTCGCGGATCAGCCGCCTCACGGCCGCCGCCTGCGCTGCCGTGAAGCTCTTCTCGAACGGATCATCGGCAGAGGCACCATAACCCCCGAGCAGGCAAATCCCGATGGTCCCACGATTGTGGCATTCGACGTGCGCCCCGATCTCGGTCTCGCGCCGCCCCGGCGCCACGGCCCCGTCCCGGTCGATGACCCAATGGTAACCGATGTCGCGCCAGCCGCGCTGCTCGACATGCCAGCGCCGGATCTCGGCAACCTTGTCGGCAAGGGGACGCCCGGTCATCCAGTCGGGGCGGGTGTCGGCACAGTGCAGGATGATTTCGGTGACGGGGTAGCGGTCAGTGCCTTGGGTGATCATGGGATGTCCTTTCGGGGATCAGAGGCAGACGAAGAAAAGGA
This sequence comes from uncultured Tabrizicola sp., assembly GCA_964393035.1. Lineage (GTDB taxonomy): Bacteria > Pseudomonadota > Alphaproteobacteria > Rhodobacterales > Rhodobacteraceae > Tabrizicola_A. Next base: position 369,284 of record CAYMRX010000005.1, on the reverse strand, counting down.
AGCCGACCATGACAGCTACGCCCCAGAACAGGGCCTCGCGGCGAAGGTGGCGGAAGCGGTCAGCCTTGCGCATCGCCATCCCCCTTCGCCTTCGAGGTGCGAGTGCGGATCAGGTCGATCAGCAAACCCGCGATGGAAATGCCGCCCAAGCCCACCAGGAATGAGGCAAAGCCGGTGCTGTCGCCGTTCGGGGCCAGGTCGCCGATCATCGGCTTGATCAGCGGGTTGACGAAAGGCCCGACATAGAGGGCGCAGATCGAGCCCACGAGGAGCGAGGCCACGCCGTCTTGCCAGCGCTCGCGCAGGGTGACCCAGCGTACGATGCCGCCCGCAGCACCTGCGAGGGCGGTTTTCGCCTGGTCGGTCATGATCCATGACCAGAAGTCGTTCTGGTTTGCCACGAAGGGCTCCTTTTCGGGTTTGGGGGCGGCGCTGACTGTCAACGCCGGAGTAAAATTGGGCCACGTGGCGGCGCAAAACTGGGCCACTTTGGGTTTGTGCGGGACGCGTGTTATGTGCGGCGGCCAGTCATGCGCGCTCCCCATTTAGCTTGCGGATGACTGGCCGCCTTGGCCCTTCAGGGCCAAGTCTGGTTGGTTTGGATCAGGTGTTGTCGCCAGTCTGGCGCGCGCGACTTTGCGCGAGGCGATAGCTTTCGCCGTTCATCTCAAGGATGTTGACGTGGTGGGTGAGCCGATCGAGGAGCGCGCCGGTCAGCCGCTCGGTGCCGAAGGTCTCGGTCCATTCATCGAAGGGCAGATTGCTGGTGATCAGCGTGGCCCCGCGCTCGTAGCGCTGGGATATCATCTCAAAGAGCAGCTCGGCGCCGGTCTTGGACAGGGGCACGAAGCCCAGTTCGTCGATGATCAGCAGCTTCACGGCAGCCATCTGCTTCTGGACACGCAGGAGCCTGCGTTCGTCGCGCGCCTCCATCAACTCGTTGACCAGCGCGGCGGCGGTAGTGAAGCTGACGGAGATCCCCTTCTGGCAGGCCGCCAGCCCCAAGCCTAAGGCCACGTGTGTTTTGCCGGTTCCGCTGGGTCCAAGGGCGATCACGTTCTCGCGCCGTTCGATCCATTCGCAGCGCGCCAATTCCAGCACCTGCATCTTGTTCAGCTTCGGGATTGCCTTGAAGTCGAAGCTGTCGAGGCTCTTGGTGGCCGGGAACTTCGCGGCCTTGATGCGGCGCTCGACCATCCGCCGCTCGCGATCGATCAGTTCCAGTTCGACCAGGCGCGACAGGAACTGAACATGGTCCAGCCCTTCGGCGGCGCATTGGCGCGCAACCTTCTCATGTTCCCGCAGGACGGTGGGCAGCTTCAGCGTCTTCAGATGGTGGGCAAGCAGGATCTTCGGGGCCTCGGTCATTCCGCCGCCTCCGACATCAGGGCCATGTAGCTGGCCGCACGCGTCGTCTCGACATTCGCCCGCGGCAGGTAGGGGTAGATATCAAGGTCGAGCCTCGGGGGACGCTTCTCGACCTGGCAGAGCACGAGGTGCTTGACGGCATCGAAGCCGACCGCTCCCAGCTTCAGGGCCTTCTTCACGGCGGCATGCAGGTCATCCATGCCGAAGGCCTCGAGCAGACGCAGCACCTGCACATACTCGCGTCGGCCCATCTTGAGCATGCGTGCCTCCATCAGGCGGCGCAGGGTATGGAACTCTGCGGGCAAGTCCCATTCCGCCAGAGGCGCGGCTTGGTCTAAGGCATTGATCTTGCGCTCGATCAGCGGAAGGTAGTGGACCGGATCGAAGATCATGTCCTCGCGCCCGTAGCAACGCGGGTGTCGGGCGATCACCTCCCCGCGACAGCCGATCACAACCTGATCAACGTAGCCGCGAACCCAGACATCCTGATGGCCGTAGGCGACCGGGACCGAGTAATCGTTGGTGTCATACCGCACGAGCGACTGAGAGCTGACCCGCCCGCCCGTCTGGTCGCAGGCTTCGAACCGGGCGGCAGGAAGGGGCCGCATCGCCGCCAGATCGCGCTGCAGCCTGTCGCCGATCGTCTCCTTGTGGCCGCGAAGGATGTGCGTGCAGCGCGCGCGACACTGCGCCTCAAGGTCGGCGTTGAAGGCGTCCCAATCGGGAAAGCAGGGGATCGGTACCATATGGTTGCGGCGGGTGTAGCCAACCATCCCCTCGACATTGCCTTTGTCGTTCCCCCTCCCAGGCCGCCCATAGCGGTCCCGAAACAGGTAATGCGACTGCAAGCCGCTGAACAGCGCGGCGCGGATGCGCGTGCCGTCCGGCTGGATCTTCGAGACCAGGCAGCGGTCGTTGTCGTAAAGCACCGATTGCGGAACCCCGCCGAAGAAGGCGAAGGCATGGACATGCCCGTCCATCCACGCTTCCGCGGTCGCCGCCGGATAGGCCCGCACGAAATAGGCATCGCTGTGCGGTAGATCCATGACGAAGAAATGCGCCTTTTGTTCAACACCCGCAATGACGGCGACGGCCTCGCCAAAATCCGCCTGCGCATCTCCCGGCGGATGGGCCAACGGCACAAACATTTCCCGGGTCCGCCGCTCACGCTCGCGCACGTAATCCTTGATGCCGGAAATTTCAGTTCTGCGCCTCTGTCTGACTTGATACCCCAACCATCACCATCCCCGTCAAATGCCATACAGCCGCCATCATGATCCCCATGTTGAAGGCGAACTCATTTGTACAGGACTGCTTGAAGAACTCCCCCTCAAGGAACATGCAGGACCCCTTGCAGAGCTGCACGACAGGACAGGCCATGCACTCGTCCCGGAAGGCAAAATGCGTCGCGGTATCAAGCTTGATCCCGTCAAAGTCAGCCACATGGCCAATCTTGTGCACGCCCTTCGCCCCGGTGTTCTGACAGGTCATGACGTTGCCGCTCAGGTCGACGGCGAGGTGCTCGGGCCGGTCCATCGCACATTTCTGGCTGAGGGCAGAGATTGGACGGCGGGTTTTCAGGGAGGTGATAAAGTCACGAAGGCGGGTGTCGAGCCCGAAGCCCTGGGGATCGGTGACGAGGCTTTCAAACACCTCACGCCGCAATGCGTGGAGGTCGCTCTCTTCAAACCGCCCTGGCCCTAAAAGCGTGGCGGCATCATAAACATCGACCACGCCTTCAAGCGAGAGCGGCACATCTGGCCCCAGCCGTTCCTGGAACCAGGTCTTGATCGCGCCAAGGTCATAGTTCTGAACGGTCAGCACGGTGTTGATGCCAACACGACCTTTTCGCTCGGCCAGAAGCGCCTCAATCCAGCGCCGCTGCTCGGGGTTCTCGAGCGGATCTGGCCCGCGCTGATCTTGGCCGGGCCCATCATGACTGAGCCCGATGTCAATGTCATAGCGGTAGATGAGGTCGAGCTTCTCGCGGGTCAGAAGCGAGCCATTGGTGATGATGAGGAACCGCGCCGACGGGAACCTCTCGGCCAGCGCCGGAATGAGGCGCTTCAGTTTCGCCCAATAGACAAAGGGCTCCCCACCCCAAAGTTCAATCCGCTCCGGCGCGCCCTCGAGCCAACTGTCAAGGTTTGCCAGGAACGCGTCAACGTCACTGAGCTTGGAGAGCGTCGCATCCCCAATCTGGCTGGCCTGGCTGCAATAGGAGCAACTGTAATTGCAGGAGAGCCCCAACTGGATTTTGAGCACCTTGGGCGCACGGGATTTGCCCAAGGGCGTCGCCTTCGAGACGCGGGGCGCATCCTGCCAGTCCCGCTCCGTAATGGGGCCAAGATCAATCCCCTTGATCTCGGAGCTGTGCGGGTTATATCGAATATTGCGACGGCTGCCGTCACGGGCCTCTAAGGTCAGCGTGTACCACATCAGTCAAACCATTCTTCTTGCAGATGCTCCGGGATGCTGACCCGGAAGTTCATGACAATCTGGATATGCGGGACCTCGCCCTGATAGGGATGCTGGTTATGCGGGATCCAGGCGGGGAAGATCACCAGAAGGCCGGGGCGCGGATTGACGCTAAAGGCGGACCGGTTTTCAAAGGGGAGCCGCGGCTGATCGGCATAGCGGCTTGGGTCCTCCAGGCAAAAGCGCGGATTGCCCACCGAATTGATCGGCTGACCCACCCCATCCCCGCTGAGGAACAACACCGCCGTCACATCGCCTTCGCGGCTGTCGGCATGGGTGTTGATGAAGGCGCGATCCTCAATGAGAAGCGCGCGGTTCTCGCAATAGCTGGGATCAAGGAAGGCAGCACCGGGGCCAAGATAATCGCCCACGCAATCGCGCACGGTCGCCAAAAGCTCCGGCGCCTCCGCCATAATACCCCGGACCCGCCGTTCCGCCGCACTCCGCCCCACCTGTGGCGGCCGCCACGCGCGGTCATAAAGCGCCTGAAGCTGCCTGGTGGCCTCGTCAGCCTCGAGAAGGTAAAAGCCGACCCGAGTCGGCCAAAGCTCAGCAATCTGCCGTTGAACCTGCATACGCGCGCCCTCAGCAGTAGCACTGGCAGTTGCAGTTCGTGGCAGGCTGATATGTGCGCAGGTAAATATCGTGATACGTCATATCACTTTGGAACTCGAGGCCGATGAAGGTGGTCGAGACGAGGTTCCCACTGCCGCTGACCTTATACTCGGTCGCCGTCTTGGTGTATTCGCCAGCCGCCAAGCCGGCCGCCGGCGCTCCAGAGATCCGCGCCCAAGGCACAGAGCCTGCATCATCAATCACAATGGTGGTTCCGACCTTATAGGCCATTGAACTCTCCTCCGATGTCTAAAGGGGTTTGGGCATTGGGAAGCCGCAAGGTGACCTGCAACGGCAAGCAAACGCGGCGGTGCCCCTCAAAGGGGGCCGAGTCATGCGGTACATGGCCCTCAAAGATCACCATCGTGCCCGTGCGCGGCGCGACATCGAACCAACTGCCGGTGAAGATCGCGGTGTTTCTATTCGGCCAAAGCCTATGGCCACGCCCAGCCGGGTCGTAAAACCGCAAGGCCCCCTCGCGATAGGGCCGCGGCCCGGCGGCACCGAAGGTGACCTCGGGGTAATAGGTCACGACAAAATCGGCGCGCGGATGGCTATGGGTGAAGATGCCGATGGGCTCCCCACCACTGTCGCCTTGCACAAAGGGTTCGGCAATGGCGTCGATCCTTTCCGGCAGTTCAGCGCCATAGGCCCGCTGCAGATATTCGGCCAAACCGGCACGCGCGGCAGCAAGCCAGGCCTCAATCACCGGATCCCCACGATACTCGGCCAGAAGATTGTGCCGGATATGACCAAAGGGGCTGTCGGCCGTTCCCAGATTGCGCGGATCCGCATCATCGACCACGCGGTGGCGTGCGGCGTCCGCAATGGCGATCTCGGCAAGACGCTGGTTCAGATCTGCGCTGAGAAGACCATGCTTCACCAGCACAAAGCTCGGATAAAGGGCGGTGAACATCAGACCAGCCCTCAGATCACTGCCACATCAACGCGCCCGACCGCGGAGTAATGGTCGGTGTTGATCTTGATGGAGAGAGTATCGCCCGCGCGAAGGCCCAAAGCGCAAACCCGGATCACGGCCCGCCCTTCGGCATCGGTCACAACGCGGGTCTGCGGCAGGTAGCCGGACAGAGCCTCGAGTTTTAGCCGGGTGCTGTGGGCCAGCGGCGTGCCGTCGGCGTTTTCTGCGAGGTGGAGGGGGATTTCGACCCAGGCCTCGGGGGCGAGGGTGAGATCATCTGGCACCCGCACCGACCAATAGAACCTGAGATAGCCACGCCCATCGCTCATTGCCTCCTCAGAACCAAGGAGGACAGGATCAGCCGTGCCGCCAAAGCCAAAGACCTGCAGATTGGGCAGGATGATGCGGCAGTCATGGAAGCTGCCCGTGGCAATCGGCATCCAGACATAGCACGCAATCTGACTGCCACGCTTGGCCCGGTTGCGCTGACCAAATTCGTTTTTGTCCCAACGCGAGGTAATCAGCCGATTGTCCCAAGTGGCGAACATCCCCGCCCCGTCCACCGGCACCTCAAACCGGCTGAAGTCGACGACCTCATCGGCCCCCTTCAGATCCGCAAGGTCGAAGGTCACATGGCTGCAATAGGCCAGAAGTGTGCCCGGAACCTTAGGGTCCTCAATCGCATGGGCCTCATAGAAGGCCTCTGGCGTGCCTGCCCGAGAGGGGCGGTCCATAAGTGTTGCCGCCAAAGCATCAAGGGCCAAGATGACAGGTCGCTCCAGCCGGTCGATCGGCTTGAAGGCAACGAGCGTCAACCGGGTGGCGCTGAGATGGACCCCAAAGGTGAGAGGGCTTACATGCCCCAAGTGATAAAGCCCCTTATCTGCCGCAAGCATCGGCACCCTCCCGCAATTCTTCGATCGCCCGTAACTGTTCGACCTCACGGGCGAGGTCCTTGATGGCCTCGACGAGGAGGCCGATGAGATTGCCATAGGCGAGGCGCAGCAGGCCTTCGGTCTCGACGACGGCCTCTGGCGCCACGGCCTGAACTTCCTGGGCGATGAGACCCATCTGGCGCACATCGCTGCCCGCCATGGTGAAGGTGACGCCGTTCAGCGCCTGAACCTTGGCCAGCGCATCCGGAATGGGCGCGATATCGGATTTGAGCCGCGCGTCCGAGGAGGAGACAAAGTTCGGTGCTGTCACGGTGCTGGTGAAGGTTGCGCCGGAAAGCTGCGCGAAGTTGCTTGCCTGCAGCCCATCGAGAAGATCGGCATCAAGGCCGGAGCCCGCCCCATCCTGCGCGGTGATCTTGGCAAAGATCTGCGCGTCTGTGAGTGCGGCCGAGGTGACATCGACAATGCTTTCGACGCCGCTCACGCTTTTCTTAAGGTAGAGCTTGCCATCGGTGACATTGACCGCGAGTTCGCCCGCCGCAAGCTGCGCGGTGGTGGGCACACGGCCTGCCACAGTCGTGCGTTTGACCAGAAGTGTGTTCGCCATGGTCAGAACGTGCCCCCATCAAGGGCAATGCCGTCGATCGACCCGCCGGTGATCGCGACGCTGCTCGCGGCTTGCGTGGCGAGTGAACCAAGGCCGAGATTGGTGCGCGCCGTCGCCTTGTTCGGTAGATCCGAGAGGTTCGAAGCAGAGGCCAGTTTCCCCGCCAATGCATTCGTGACCGTGGTGGCAAAACTCGGGTCGTCGCCAAGGGCTGCCGCCAACTCGTTCAACGTATCCATGGCACCCGGCGCCGCATCGATCAGCGCCCCGATCGCGGCCGCCACAAACCCTGTGGTTGCCACCTGCGTGGTGTTGGTGCCCAAGAGCGCTGTGGGGGCCGTCGGTGTGCCGGTCAGCGCCGGCGAAGCAAGCGGCGCCTTTGCATCAAGTGCGGCTTGCAGCCCCGTCACGTCACTCACGGCATGCGCGTGCACCGAGGGTGGAAAGCTCGTGGGTTTGCCGGTGATCCCCGCCCAAGGTGCCGCATCCGCCACCTCCGCCGCATCGACCTTGCCGTCATTGTCGGCATCATAGGTAGATTTCAGCATATCCCCGGGGCCAAAAGCCACGATCGCGGCCTGCACGAAGGCGGTCGTTGCCACTTGGGTGGTATTGGTCCCCGCGATTGCCGTCGGGGCAGAAGGGGTTCCGGTCATGGCCGGCGAGGCCAGCGGCGCCTTCCCATCAAGCGCTGCCTGCAACCCGTCCACATTGGCGACAACATGGGCATGGCTGTCATCGGCCACAGCGGCCGTGATCGTGACATTGGCAGAGCCATCGAAGCTGACCGAGCCTGAGAGGTCCCCTGCCAAGGTGATGCTGCGCGCCGTGGCCAGTTTGCTCGCGGACACTGCCGTCGCCGTTGCGCCGAGTTTTGCGTCAAGGGCGCCCTGCAGGCCAGTGACATCCCCAATCGCATGGGTATGGGCAAGGGCAGCCTTGGTGGCGAGCCCCGCATCCATCTGCGATTTGCGCACGAGATCGGTCGCAGCGCTTGCGTCCTGCGAAGACTTAGGGACAAGCGCAAAGGTTTTGGTCCCGGCAACGGTCTGCGCACTCGCCAGATCAACCAAGGCACCCTTGCCGGCTAGCGGAACAATTGAGGTGGCATTGCCGCCGCCGTCATCGCCTTTGCCAACGTAAAGCGTGTCATCGACCTCGTTATGGGCGAGTTCACCTGACTTCAGAGCAGCGGGCGCGCCAGCGAGCCCTGAGATCCGGCGTTTGAGTTGGATGGTATTGGCCATCAGAAGAAGCCTCCATTGATCGGGGTATCAGTAGGCAGAATGGTCACCCCGGGCGCGCCGGGGTCGCCCTTGTCCCCCTGCAGCCCCGTCCGGCCTTGGGGCCCGGGTTGGCCGAGCAGTCGCAAACCGATGGGCCCGGTCGCCAGGCGCAACACGATCGGCGCGTCAGAGATCACGGCAATCCGGATCGGCCCAGTAAGAGGCCACAGATCGAGCGAGGCCGTCATAGATCACAAGCCCCGCGTTACGGGCATCATCACCGGGATTTCCAGAACGAAGCCGAGATGGCGGTCGGGGGTCAGATCGGTCCGCACGAGATCGAGGACGACCCCGCCGGGCGTGAGGCTGGCCGTCACTTCAGGGGCGAGGACGATTTCCAGCGTGCGCACGTCCACGCGCAGCACGCTGCCCGCCGCACTGGAGAGTTCTGCCACCACGGTCGCGGCGCTGATCGCGCTGCGCACCTGTCCAGCAAAGCTGGCCCCCTCGGGGAAGAGGTCGGCCTCGGCCTGCAACTGCAGCCGATATTCATAGCCGATCAGGATAACCGGACCTTCTTGAAGTGACGTGGTCATGCAGGCCTCCACGGACCATCCGAGCGGCATGGTCAGGACGAGTTCGATTGAGAATTCAGCCCAGTGCAGCTAAGGGGGCGCAGCAGCAGGGGGGACCAGTCATGGATCAGGACGACGAACGGCTCGACCGTCTGGAAGACCTCTTGCAGGCGCTGCCCGTCGAGAACGAACCGATGACGGTGAGCGAACTTGATGGGTTCGTCACCGGCCTTCTGGCCTGTCCCGAGATGATCCCGCCTTCGGATTGGCTCTCACAGGTCTGGGGTGTCACGGGGGATGCGCAATTTCCCGACCTCGCCACGGCGCAGGAGACGATCGGGGCGGTGATGGCCCACTACAATGACGTCGCCGCCCGGATCACGCAATCGCTCTGGGTCGAACCGATCTACGAGATCGATACGAACAGCGACGAGACCCTCTGGGAACCTTGGGTTGATGGGTTCACCCGCGCCATGGCCTTGCGGCCCAAGGCCTGGGAAGCGCTCCTTGAGCGGGCCGATGACGAGACCCGTGAGACCATGATTTTCATCATGGCATTGCAGGACATTTATATCGGGAACAGCAAGTTCAGCGATGAAGAGATCGATCAGATTGACGAAGAGGCCCCTGATCTGATCCCGAACTGCGTGGCGACGATCCTGCACCAATCGCGCCCCGAACTGGTCGGCGCCATTCCGGCCAATCTCCCCGGCCAGCCGTTCAAATCCGCGCCGCGCCCCGGTCGCAACGATCCATGCCCCTGCGGATCAGGGCGCAAATACAAGCAGTGCTGCGGCAAGACCTGATCGGTGACGTAGGTTTTCACGGGGGCCAGCCGCAGAGGGCCGCGCCGGTCTCGTTATGGATGAGGATCTGCTGGGCAGTCCCTTCGCTCAACTGATCCGCCCGTGAGGGCCGTATCGGCTCTGCCCAATCACAGCCCGAGATCACGCCGGGATCAGTCGCGCATCCAGCGGTCAAGACGGCGATCACGCTCAACCTCAGGCAAAGTCTCGATCTCATGGCGAACCTCTCGGGATGTGCGCAGCGCGCGGATGCGGGCCTCCGCCGCACGAATGGCAAACTCGGCCTCAGCTGCATGCCGCCCCTTGCGCGTGGCGACGCGCAGGGCGGAGATCAGGATCAGACAAAGGGCGGCACACATCGCGACGCGCTGGCCAAATGCGGTGACGAGCCGCCTGACAAGGGCGATCATGGTGTTCGCCCCGTCCGATGATCCTCGATCCGGGCCGCGCGGGCTTTCCACGCCAGCACAATGACCGCGAGGAAGATCGCTGCCCCGAGTCCGGGCATGATGACCGGGGCGTAGCTTCCGAGCCCCACGAGGTCGAAGAGGCGCGTCGCCAGATCAAGTCCTTCCTCGGCCTCACCAACCAGCGGTGCGACATCGCTGATCGCAATGCCGGCATAGCCTGCGGCCCCAAGCGCGATCTGGGCGTTTGACGCGGCCAAGATGCGCGAGCCTTCTGGCCTGCCCGTCGCGCGCTCGATCGCCACCGACCTCGGACGCGCCGTGGTCAGGGCATCGGTCAGCGCGACATCGATGATCGGCACGAGGGCCAGATCGTTGTCCTGCCGGAAGGCCAGAATGGCGGCGCGGGTGCGTGGCCCGATCTTTCCATCGATCTGACCCACCTCGTGATAGCCAAGGTCCTTCAGATGTCGCTGTACCGCCTCGACGGACATCGTCACGACAGGCGCGACATTGCCTGCGCGTCGAACGCCCAGAAGCTTTGCGACCGGATAGCGCTTCACATTGACGGCGTCGTCTTGGTTGCCGCCCAGGCCCCAGACCCATTGTCCCTCGATCCGGTCGATGAAGAACACATGGCCCTGCCAGCGGGAACTGCCGCGGGGGATCACACCGATGTCGCCCTGCTGGGCGTCCGTCACCTCAACCGGCACGCCCCAGTCGAGATAAGACCGTGCGGTCAGCTTGCGGGTCGAGCGGATCCCGGCCCGCTCGAGGCAATGCCCGATGAAGGCCGCACACCAGGCCACAGAGTCATGTTCCACCCAATCGTGACCTACCGAGGCATACATCTCCATGATGACGGGATTGTCGGCGGGGCCCAGTCCCTCGGTCGTGCCGATGTAGCTGCGGGCGATATCGAAAGGCGTCATGGTCTTCTCCCATGCAATGCAAAACGCCGCCCCGGATACGGGACGGCGCTTGAGGTTTGTGTGGTGTCACCAGCGTTCTTGCTGGCAGCGCTCTATTCAGGGGCTGCAGCCATCAGCCAGTTCTTGGACAGACGACAGAAGCGACGTCAAACCTACGCGGCCTATTCGCCGTCGGGGTTTCTGGGAAGGATCCGCAGCACGGACAGGACTTTGGCGATGAGCCCTGCTGGGATCAGGAATACCAGCCCCAAGACCACCATAAGCACCTGTGGCAACGCCTTATTGGCGAACTTCACGCGTTCCGAAAGGGCCCCGATGAACATGACCGCCGCGATCAGGAAGCAGATGCCTGCGATCACGCTGTTCACCAACGCATAATCGCTGCCCGCAAAATAGGCGCGATCCACACCGGCAATCACCAAAACCGCGAGCAAGGCCAAGGTGACACTTCGGCGGGCGAGAAGAAGGAGCAGCACAATTCCGGTCAATGCCAAGAGCAGACTATTCCGGTCGCCGACAAAACCAGCCGAAAGACCCATCAACCCATGCAGCGTCCAATAGACCGAACAGACGATCAGAGCCAAAACTGCAAAAACAAGGGACTGGCCGAAGACGCTATAGATTTTCTCGTTCTGCACGCCACTGCCCCTGTGCTGTTCTGTTGCGATGACGTTATCGCTCTGCCCACGCGAGGTGAAGCCTTCACGCTTTCGCTGGTTTGAGGGGGCAGCGTCTATTTCTTGCGACCGATCCAAGTGGTCAGCAATGCCTCTGCCCCGCGCGGGCCCAGATAGGCAAGCGTTGCCACAAACCCCGTCGAGACCGGCTGCGAGAGGCCGATGTATCGTGCCGCGGCCTCGCCGATCAGCGCCATGCCAACGGCCACGGGGATTTCCCAGAGAAGCTCCTTGCCGAAGAAGCGGCGATTGCCGAGCTTCACCTCGCCCGAATGCCACATCAGCCGTCCGGTGAAAGCACCGATCAGCGTGGTAACCGCCCCGCCGAAGAACGAGTTGATCATGTCGATAAACCCACCGTCATTCATGGGCGTGCCTCCTCCAGCGCCGCCACCCGGGCGGTGAGTTCCTTGACGGCCTCGATCAGAAGGCCGGTGATATTGCCGTAAGCGACCGAGAGCTGACCCGCTTCATTGTCCCGCACCACTTCGGGCAGGACAGCTTCTACCTCCTGAGCGATGACGCCGATTTGGCGGCTGCCATCCATCGTGAAGCGCACGCCGCGCAAGGCGCAGATAAGCGCCAGCGCATCGGCGATGGTCTCGACCTCCGACTTCAACCGGGCATCCGACGAGGAGACGAAGTTCGGGGCAGTTACCACACCCGTGAAGGTTGCCCCTGCCAGCGCCGCTTTTGCCGCGATCGCCGCGTCATAGTCGGCTGCGGATTTCGTGGCCATTGTGCCGAGGCCAAGGTTCGTGCGCGCCATGGCGGTGTTGGCAAGCCCCGCTAGATTACCTGCCGCATCGAGAAGCGCATCCCAGCCCGTGTTCGTGGCGTTCCGGCGGCGCAGAACCGGTGGAGAGACCGAGGTATCGACCCAGAGCATGCCCGCAGTCGTTGCTGTTGGCGCCGAGGCCCCCGAACTCGTCGACTGCAACGCCGCGATCACCTCATTGATCCGCGCCCGAACGGCCGCGCCTGCGTCGTTCGCGATCACGAAGCTGGATGTCTGCGCCATCAAACGACCTCATCGGCATAGAGCCGCAATTGGCTGACGATGGGCGTGTAGGACGCATCCTTCGTCGTGAGAAACGCCCGCGCCTGAACCGCGCGGGCCTCGATTTCGTGGTTGTCGAGACGGCCCCAGGGACCCCAGTTCGGCGATACGGCCGGATCGTCATCGGTCTCGCGGATCTCGAAGAGCACGTCGATCTCCGCCCCTGCAGAGCCGTCGAAGTCGGCCCAGCTGTCCATCAGCATGGTTCTGGAGTCGATCCGGTCATTCAGCGCGAGCGCGGCAACGCCGATTTCGGATCGGAGGCGCACGCGTTTCACCGCGCCGAGATCGAGCCCGGCGGCAAAGCCGTACTGCCCCTCCATCGCGGTTACCTGCGTGACGCCATTTGCCGTTGCCGTGGCGAGCGTCAGGCTGGTGCCGCTGACCGCCAGGCCGGATTTCGCGCCGACAAAGCCGGGCTCCGCCTGCAAAAACCCCAAGGGAGAGAAGGCCAGAACCTGCGCCCCCTTGGTTGAGACCCGGACCTCCGGCCCCGCGCGGCCGCCGCTGTCCTCGGCCCTAAGGAGGTAAGTGCCGGGTTTGAGGGGCACAACGGCAATCGCCTCACCGCCGCCCACCCTGTCCATCGAATAGCTGTCGGCCCAGGTGGCCGTTGCCTCCTTGGAATGCCGGATGACGATATTGCCGCCCACCCGCACATCGGGGTCGGCCGAGCGGGACCATTTCAAGATGGCGAGGCCGCCGGCTGTCTGCAGCGTGACATTCTCCAGCCCCTGTGGCGGTGCCGTCAGGCCGAGGATTTCCACCGCCGCCGCCTGCCACGGCGAGGAGACGCCAAGCACCGAGATCGCCTTGACCCGGAAGTCCCAAAGCCCCGGTGCAATATCGCGGATCTCGAGGCTCAAACCCTCCGTGCGGCCATAATCCAGCCACTCGCCCGCAATCCCGTCCGCTGCCCCGGAACGACGGGCCTGCAATTGATAGGCGGCCACAAAACCAGACGGGGCCGCCGCCCAAGCAACCTTGGCCAGAACCTTCAGCCCACCGCCGTCGCGGGTGACATAGATCTCTTCCGTGACCTGCGGCGCGCCGGGGGCCGGGATGTCATGGGCACTTGGCAGCACCGTCCTCGGGGCCGCCGCATAGATCTGCTCTTCCGAGGCCGTCCAGTCATAGACCAAGGGCGAGGTCTCACGCAGGACCAGCTCCGGCAACAGGAGCGCGCCATCACCAGAGGCCGTCAGATCAAGGCTCACGCCATGAACCTCGAAGGGTTTGGCGGCAAAGCCCCAGCGGGCATAGGACAGCGTCACCACATCGCCGACGGTTGCCGCCCAAGCCGAGAGCTTGCCAGAAAGCCGCACCGTCATCTGGCGCCGCGCGCGCTCAAGCTCGATCTTCGCCAACCGCTGCGCCATGGCAGCCGAGATGGTGAAGGGCAGCGAGATGTCGCGCCATTTCTGCTCGCCGCCATCCTCAACGAGATAGACATCCGAGGCATAGGCCGGGAAGTCATCCGGCTGCCAGTCATTCTCGGGGCTGACAAACTGACCCCGCACCGCGTTGAAGTTCGATGACATCGTCACCCGCGTCGCCAAGGTCAGCCCGCCCTCGCGGACATGATCGGCCGTCAGCGCCAGATCCGGTGCCCGCCACGCCCCGGCATGGAGGCGCCAGGCCCCGCCCGAGAAGGCGCAGCGCCCGGCAAAAGCGGAAAGCATGCCCTCGATGATGGTCTTCGGGGGCTCAGAAAGCGTGATCACCCCATTGCAGGTGTAGCGGGGTTCCGTTCCGCCGCCGGCAAGAGAGACCGCCTCATCGCAAATGTTCGCGGCCTCGATGAGCGCCATCTCATCGATTCCGTCGGGCTCGCCGATCCGTGCCCCCACACCCCAGGTCGGGTTCGCCATATAGTCGGCCAGACAAAGGGCTGCGTTTTCCGAATAGCCCGCGCTTTGCGTGCGCGGATCCCAAATGTCATCCTTGCCCTCGATGTCGACCGTGATGTTCGGGATGCCGCCCGGGAAGGCGTCTTGGTCATAGGTGAGCCGCAACCGAATGGCGGCACAGCCCCTGAGGCGGTGGTTCTCGGACCATTTGTCGGGCAGCGCTGCCTTCAGACCCGCGAAGGCTGTCTGATCGGCCGCGCCGAGTCTCTTCTCAACAAGAACTTTCCCGGCCCAACGGCCTTGCGCGACGCCGGCGGCATTGAGCGCCATCTCGCCTTCAAAATAGATCGCGCCAATGGATTTGACGCGGGTGCAGGCCAACACGACGACGAGATCGAGATATTGATCCGCGGGTCCCGAGGCATGCAGGAAGACAATAACCCCGCCCTTGCGGGTGCGGCCATAGACGAGATCGCGCGGCACCACCGGTTCGCGGATCGTCACCGTCCGCGCCTGCAGCGTCGCCTGCGGTTTTGGCATCAGGGCTTGCGCCGCATAGGAGAGAAGCAGCGTGCCACCGATCCTCAGAAGTGCCGCCCCGATCCCTCCCGCAGCCAATACGCCGCTGATCGCCCCCGCAATCGCGGTGACGGCTGTCACGATGAAAGGCATGAGACGGGTCCCGTGTCAGCAGGGGCAAGAACGAAGAAGGGCTCAGACAGCCCAAGCGAGGCGACAGGAGGTCAGGGCCGCAAAGCGCAAGCCATCCGGCGCCAGACCAACCGCCGTGGCGCCAATCACCACGCCGAAGCCCAGCCCGGTATCAGTGAGCACGATGTCACCGCGCTGCGCCAAGAGCGGCGTATCGCGTGGTACCCCCAGAAGCGCGTGTCCCATGGTCTCAAGCGAGTCCCACCCCAAGCGGCGCATGACGCGAAGCCCGCCAAGGTGGGTGGAATATTTGCCCCGCCAGAGCGCCGCGACATCCTCGCCGCCAGTCAGAGCCATGCGCGTCTCAAAGGCGAAGGTTGGGCAGTCATGCAGGCCCCAGACAAAGGGCCGCGCCCGGGCGGAGTCGATCGCCGCAGCGAGAACGCGTTCCCAATGGTCAACGCGGGGCATATCGTGATGTCCTTTGGATCGACTCACCCCTCATGTTCCAGCCGCCAGATAGGCGCCAAGCGCAAGAGGAGAAGGCTCCACAGAATCTGTGGATATCTCTGGGGGTTGAGCAAGAGGTAGATGTAAAAATTGAGTGACATCAGACGTTTGGATATTTTGCCTAAAAAATAGGCATGAATTCCATCTCTTTGTTATATAATGATAATAAATTTCCGCATGTAGGAAGGCGTAGGATAAGTGCGTCACAGTGTTGCAAAATTCCGGCTGGTGTCGGGATTTTCAAAATGTGCATAAAGTGCACCGATCTCCATATTTTACAATAGTTTCATCCCTCTCACCCCCGCCCCCAAGTAATCTCCCGATCCTGGATCGCAGTGACATATTCAAACCCCAGATCTCCAGGGAATAACACCTGCTGGCTCTCATGCGTGTAGCGCCAGGTCCGGGCCACCGTCAGATCAATGAGGCGGCTTTCATAACTGATGGTGATCGTGCAGGTGTCGGCATCATCCTTGATCTCCGGCACATCGAGGCGACCCGAGAAAGCCTGAACCGGATTGGCGATGATGCTGCCATCCTCGGCCAGAAGCCCAAGCCAAATCCGGCCCGGCAAGCCTTGGCGCGCCTCCTCGATCGCCATTTGCACGAGGTCCAGCGGCACGCCGGACAGCGAGATCGCCGTGCCGCCAGCAACAACCTCGCCGGTCTCATCCAAGGAGCCGAGGCCCAGAAGCGAGCCCGCCCCGGACCAGGTCTCGCCGTTCCAGCTGATCTCCCCAAGCCCCGACCAGATCCGCACCCAGCCAGAAGCAAACTGCCCCTCAAAAAGGAGCACCGGCCGCAGGGTCTGATCCGCCAGTGCAGAAGCAAAGGCGGCGGTAAGATCGCGCGACATCGGGGAGCTTTCGAGATCGTTGCCAGCAGAGGACGAAGTGTCAAAGTGCTTCGCGCGCCGAGAAGGTGAAGCGATGCTGGTCGGCCCGACCAATCACCGTTGGTACCGGGGCCGTCAGCCGCAACAGGACCGACGGGGCATCAAGACCAAGCAGCGTGCCGACCGGCACCGAGGCCCGGAGTGGCGGCACGAAGGCCAGAGCCGCTTCGCTGCCAATGGGCGTCACATCCGCCGTCAGTTGATACAGCCGGGTCGTCACATCTGCGCCGAGTTGGAAGAAATCCCCGGCGCGGAGCCCCAGCCCCCAACCGGCGGTTTGCAAGGTCGATGCGCCAGCACTTTGGGCCGCGGTGACGTAAGGAGGACCCACCGCCAGCGGCACCTCGATCGAGGGATCGGCGAACAAGAACCGCCCCCTGAGCCCGCCAAGGGCCGTGAAGAAGGCCGAGAGCCGCCGGGCATTGGCCCCTTGGCTCACCGCCATCTCGATCTGATACTCCCACCACGACGCACCCCAGTCTTGGATTTGCGACGTGCCGGTAAAGGGGGACCGCGCCTCGGCCACCGATGTGACCAGCCGCCGCTCGAGCGAGGTCACCAGCGTCAAAGGCAAGATCGGAAACGCCATGCTCAGATCCCCTGACCTCTGCGCCGGCCATCGGCCACGCTTTCCTTCGCAATGCGGGCGATCTCCGGGATCGCCGCCCGCAGTTTCGCATTGATCTGCTCGGCCACACCCACCTGCGCCCCGCGCGCGTCGATGTTGACGGTCACGCCCGCACCAGCGCTGCCGCCCCGGCCATAGATGGCGGCCTCGCGACGGTTCAGCACCCGCTCCCCGCGCTGCAAGATGGCCGGCACCTCATCGGGTTTGAGGCCTGCCCAGCCCCCCTCATGCATCCGTGGTGCCCCTGCGAAGACCAAGGCAGGGACGGATCGGGAGGACCCAGTTGCGCCGACCACGGCCCCATTATGCGCCACGAGGCCGTCAAGAAAGCTCCCGCCACCAAAGGCAAAGGACAGCGCATCCGCGATCGGTCCGAGCACCGCGCGTTTGAACGACAGCACCGCAAGATCGGCCAGGATCGAGGAGATGAGCGATCTGAAGTCGAACTTGCCGGTGGTGACAAACTGCCGGAACGCGTTTTCTGCCGAGGAGAAGGCCCCGGTCAGCGTCTCGCCAAGGCCCTTGCCCCAGTCCATCGCGCCCTTGGCATAGTCAGAGAGCGACTTCGTGACCGCAGCCCAGCCGGTGGCCGCCTCGTCCGCCGCCTTCTTCGCAGTCCCTCCAGCCCCACCGGCGGACTTGCCGGCAGTCTCCAAACCCTCCGACAGCGCGTCGGCGGCAATGGCGGCCTGCTCCAAGGCTGCGTCCCCCTCGGTGCCCGCGCCGAAGATCGCAGATTTCAGGGCGGCCCAAGCTGTCATCGGCTGTGATGCCGCCTCCGACAGCATCCCCGCCGCCTCGGCATAGCCATCCGCGCGGGTGCGCGCCGCCGCTGCCATGCCACCGAAGAGGTCGGGCGTGTCGACATAGGTCTTGCCCATCGCGGCGCGGAAGGCATCAGCCGCCGCCGCGCCCGCAGCGGTCGCGGCACCCTCAAAAGGATTTGCAATGCCCCCAAGATCGACGGCATCAAGCGTACCGATCTTGATGCCACCTTCACCTGTGGCCCAGTCAGGCAGCAGGTCCAGCGCCGCGTTCAAGCCTTCGATGAAGCGGTTGATCCGGGTGACGACGGCATTCAACATCGCCTCGACGCCATCGATCAGACCGTTCGCGGCCTGATAAGCAAAATCCCCGATCGCCTGTGGCAATGCGCCCCAGATTGCCTTTACCGCATCAAAGGCGCCCTGGAAGCTGCCCACGGCAGAATTGCCCCAGCCCACCACGGCGGCGAGTGCGGATTGCAGTCCCTCGTAGATCATGGCCTGCGCGCCAGCCCAACCGGCCTCGACACGGGACCAAGAGGCTGTTGCGGCCTGCGCCAGACGATCCCAGGCCTCCGCCGCCACATCGCGCAAGAGGCCAAAAGCCGCGCCAACCCCGCCGACTTTGCCGACGAGTTGCGTGAACTGGTAGACGAGTTCCCCCGCACCAACGATCAGCGCACCAATGCCAGTACGGATAAGTGCGCCGCGTAGGGCAACCAGCGCCGTAGCGAGGCCTCGCACCGAAAGCGCGGCCGCGGCCAACCCCAAGACCCAGCGTCCGGCCATCAGCGCGGCGAATGTGCTGGCATAGGTTGCAAGCCGCCCCAGATTGTCGAAGATCCCGTTGATCGCCTGTCCGAGCGGGCCGGTGCCGCGCGCCATGTCGGCCAGTGCATTGGCCACCGCTTCCAAGGCAGGCGCGACCGCCGCCGTCAGCCGGTTCGTGAGGCCAAGCCAGATCAGGCTCAGCTTCGCAAGCGCATCCCCCGTCCGCTCGATCTGGACTGCATCCGTGGCACTCACCGCCACGCCAAAGTCGCGCACATCTTTCGCCGCCTCGCGCAAGGTCGCGGGATCGACCCGCAGGAACGCCAGGGCCGCCTTGTCGCCAAAAAGGTCCGAGGCCACGGCCGCGCGCTCGGCCTCCGGGACAAGCCTGTTCAAGGCCTCCTGGATCGCCACGATCCGCTGATCCAAAGGCTGGGCCTGCAGATCCGTCGCCGTCAGGTTCAAACGCGCCAGCGCCTTCACCGCCGTGCCCGACCCCGTCGCCGCCTCAGAAAGCCGCGTCGTCAGCTTCTTCGTTGCCTGTTCGATTTCTCCGAGTGAGACCCCGGCCAATTTCCCCGCCCAGGTCAAGACCTGCAGGCTTTCCACCGTCGTGCCAAGCGAGACCGCCATATCCGCCTGCGCGCCGATCACCTCGAGACCCGAGCGGATCATCGCCACACCGGCTGCCGTGGCGGCTGCGGTCAGGGCGGCGAGCGCAATCCCCGCCCTGCTGGCAAAACCCGCGAGCCGCGTATTGGCGGCCATCATCTCGGAGGAGAGCCGGCCAAAGCCGCGCGCGCCCGCCTCGCCGATCCCTTCAAGCTCGGCCCGCACTTGGCGGCCGCCGACAGTGACAAGCCGCACGGAGACGCGTTTTTCTGACATTCAGAGATATCCTCGGGGTTTATCACCGCGTTCCAAACGGGAACGAGGTCAGGTGAGGCCGCCAGCCTCGGCCTGCATCGCTTCATTGATCTTGCGCACCATCACCGCCTCGATGGGCGGTAAGAGCTCCGCAACCGCCAGCGCCGGAATGCCAAGCGCCGCCCCGAGGGCCAGTGCGGCCGCCATATCCCAGCCGATCACCGCACCGGTGATGAGGCGCAGCTGCCCGCCCAGGCGCTGAACGAGGTCCCAGACTTGCGCGCCCTCCCAAGTCTGCGGCGCGTTCAGCCTTGCGGGGCAGTCGGGGCAGACGGGCCCACAAGCGGCGCAATAGCCACCGCCCCCGCCGAACTCCCAATCGGCAAGGGCGGTGAGACGTTTTTTTCGGCATCTAGCAGGAGGCCCTTGGCGACATAGCGGGTCTGGAAAGCCTCGAAGACTGGCCAGAGATCAAGAAGCGCGTCGATCGCCTCGGGGCTGACCGGCAAGGTCTCACCAGAGACATCGCCAACGCCGTCCCAGTCGAGGATCGCGCGTCGT
Source organism: uncultured Tabrizicola sp. (assembly GCA_964393035.1). Taxonomy (GTDB): domain Bacteria; phylum Pseudomonadota; class Alphaproteobacteria; order Rhodobacterales; family Rhodobacteraceae; genus Tabrizicola_A. The sequence goes on along the minus strand of CAYMRX010000005.1, from coordinate 349,221 downwards.
GCCAGCGCCTTGGCCATGGCAAGCGCCGCCTCTTCAGGCGCCGTCCCCTCTGTGAGCGCGGCAATCGCGGGATCCGCGCGACTGGCGACCATCAGCGCCGTGGTCAGCGGCCGGAGTTTGACCCGCAGGCCGGGGAGGAGGTCGCACCAGGACGGCGCGCTGGAAAGATCAAGGGTCAGCATGGCGGAAGAGATCCTCTCAATAGGAGGTGACAGTGTTGATGAGGGTGGCAGTACAGAGGCGGGCGGGGCTTGCTGCCTTGGCAGCCTGCCAGTCAAAGGTGGCCTGGATGCCCTGTGGGCCTGGGATCTCGATCCGCGGGCGGGGCAGATAGACGGCATGCGCGGTAAAGCTGAAGCTGGCATTGGCCCCAAGGCTCCAAGCGAAGACCAACTCGCAAGGTGTGCCGTCCATGGCTTGGGTGATCAGCGTCGTGTCGGCAAAGCGGGCCTCAATCTTGCCGGTCAGCGCCGCCATGCCGGGATCAACCCCCTCGATCTTGCCATCCGAGCGGATGGTCTCGATCCGGTCGAGCCCGTTGGAATAAGTCACCTCGGCTGAGATGACATTGCCAAGCGCCACCCCGTTGCGACTGATCGATCCGTTGAAGTGGCCAAAGCGCTGCAGGGAAAGCGATGTGGGCGTGCCTGCGGCCGTGGCGGCAGCGACGCTCTCGCCTTGGGCCACCAGGCGCGCCGTCGCGGTCAGCAGTCCCGAGCGCGCCATCTGCCAACTGAGCTGATCGCAAACGCAGCCCGTGTACATCGCATAGCGCGGTACCTCCGGCATACCTGTCTCGATGGCCATGCTTGGCAGCGCCCAGCCTCCTGACTGGAACGTATGGGTCTTCGGCGTGGTGCCGGTGGTGGTCGGCGCCCCGAAGGCCGCCTTCAGCCAAAGGCCGAAGTTCTCGACATCAAGCGGCACCACGACATCGCCATCGGCCGTCACCGCGTCCTTGAGCGGGGCCAGCGGATCACGTCCCTGGCCCAGAAGCTCTGAGGCAATCAGCGGCTGTTCAGAGCCGAGCGTCGTGCTGGCGAAAGGCACCGTGCGATAGCCCGTTGTGGGCGCGGTGCCATAGGTGGTCTCAAACGCAAGCGCCATCTGCGCCCGCGCCCCATGGGCTCGTGCCATCATGTTCTCCTTCAATACTGGCGGTTGGAAGGTCGCGTTGTCTCGTCACTTTGAACCCTGTAGGCTCAAACCAAAGACGCAATCCGGGCCAAATCCATGGACTTCAAAGACATCTTACGGATTGCGGACATTGATCCCGATGCCAAAGACAACGTCGTCCTCATCCGGCATCGGCCGTTTGAACCAAACCTGGCCAAGGTCATGCCATGGCTCATCAGCGAACGCCCTGAGTTGTTCGAGGCTTACCATTCTGTCCCAGGTCGACCGGAAAAAGCACTAAGCCGTGCCCGCTATTTGGCTAGCTTCCTTGGTCTTCGTCCGGGCACTGCACATTTCGTCGGCCTTTACCGCATTGGCGAAAGCCGTAATCTCGATCTTGACGCTTTCTGGGCCATTCCCGAGAACCAATCCTTGCGCGGCTTCGGTTATGAAGGTTTCACCGCACAATGGGCCGCGAAGGTAAATACCGTTCGACAATTCTCCTTCGAGCCCCTGGAAGCTTATGCGAACTGGAGCGGAAAGCTCGTTATCGACTTTCCTCCACCGGAACGCTCCTGGTTCCGCCTATTGGACCGTGGCACCTTTCCAGTTCGTTCCATACTTGAAGAAAGCGCCTTCTCCGCCGCTCCACCGGATTGGCACGAGATCGATCTGAACGTCGCGCAGCTTGCCGTGCTGCCTGCGAGCTGGCGTACCCGCCTGTCGGAGTGGCGCGGCATCTACCTCATCTTCGATGAGCGGGACGGAAAATCTTATGTCGGCTCTGCCTACGGTCACGACAATCTGCTCGGACGTTGGTTGACCTACGCGCGCGACGGACATGGCGGAAACCGCGAACTGCGAGACCGGGACCCGCAGAATTTCCGATTCACAATTCTCGAACGGCTCGCACCGGACCTGTCGGCGGAGGAGGTGATCTCCCGGGAGAATAGCTGGAAGTCGCGCCTGCATACGCGCGCCCCGTTCGGGTTGAATGCGAACTAGTCAAACGAACGGATCAGCCGTGGAATAATGCAGGAAGACCGGGATCACGGCCGCTTTCAGGCTCGCCGCACCCTCGACCGGCAGATCGACTGGCCGTGGGGCCTCCGTCTCGACCCAGTCGCAAAGACCGCCCAGCGTGCGGTCGGCGTTAATTGCCGCGCCGATGCTGGCGCAGAGCGTGTCGAAGGCGGCATCACGGGCAGCGCCCTGCACGACCGCCTCGATCTCGGCGCGGTGCTGGTAGTGGTAGCGCAGGGGCGACAGCGTGACTTCGGGTTCGCCCGGTTCGCCATCGCGCAGGATCAGCAGGCCTGCAGCGGGGATGCGTTCGGGTAGCACATCGCCGCGCAAGACGGTGGCTGGCAATGCCGAAAGCCGCGCGAAGAGTGAGGCGAGGATGGTTTCGCGGAGGGTGGGCACGGGTGGTCCTTGAAGATGCCAGCGCAAGGTCACCACCTCCATGTCGACCAGACGGGGCAGCAAAGCCAAGGGCGCCGACGTGATGGCGCGATGATGGGACCGATGGAAAACTGGCTGATTGTTTTCTTTCGCCATTCCATTCAATTTGCGACTCTAAGAATGGGAGATCGACGTTGAGTTGGGCGATGTTTGTTGATGAGTCAGGCCAAGATCAGCGAGAATCCCCTTTTGAGGTACTCGCAGGTCTCGCCATTGAGGATCGTCAGATATGGCCGCTTATCTGTCAGATATCCGATGCGCAGCTGCATTTCTTCGGAATGCGCTTATTTGATGCCTATGGTGCCGAGGCTAAGGCCAAGGAACTTCTCAAGAAGAAGGCATACAAGCACGCGGCCCAAATGGACCCGTTCGTCGGTGACGAGCGGAGACGCCTTGCTAAAGAGATGCTTGAGGATGGGGAGCATCCGACGCGCGCTCGTCTGACGGCTCTGGCACAAGCGAAAATCTCTTACTGCGAGTTTGTCCTGAACTTGGCCCGAACGCATGGTGGTCGTGTTTTTGCGACGATGGTACCAAAGGGCGCTCCACGGCCTCCAAACGGCGATGAGATGCGGAAGGATTATGCGTTCTTCCTTGAACGTTACTACCACTTTCTGAACCAGACCACGGGCGACCCAATGGGTTTTCTGGTGTTTGACGAACTCGACAAGACGGCAAGCCACGTCCTGCTTGGCCAGATCTCGCGTTACTTCAAACGAACCACGAATGGCCGAACACGGTCGCGTCTAATTGTGCCAGAGCCGTTCTTCGTCCACTCAGATTTGACACCGCTTGTTCAACTGGCAGACCTCTTGGCCTATGTAATTAGTTGGGGCCTTCGTTTGGCACGAATGCCAGCATCAACCCGTCCGGAACTCGCCCCGCTCGTGGATGTGATCAAACGAATGCGATATTGCCATACAACAGAAGGCGGGCACGCCGTTTGGGGAATCAAGGAAATTAAGGATCTGCGACCACAAGCAGGCGGTCAAAAATAAAAAAAGGCAATGCAATGTCGCCACCGCAAAGCCTCCACGGGCAAGATGGGGCCTTACGTCTTGATTTGTCAATGGGCAACTTGAACTTCGACTGAACGATGGGCCGAAACGAGGTATCAAATCGTGCTCAGCCCAGCCGCCCATTTCCCCAATTCGCCACGATCAACCCCGAAACCGCCGCCTGCGCCCGCTCGGCATCCCGCGCCAGATCCAGCCGCTTGGCGAGCTTCACCTGCCGGACCAAGAGGAAGATCGGCACGGTGGCCCGCCCCTGACCGGATTTCGCACGGGAGGCGACGCCAAGCCCGCGACTATTCAACCGACCCTCCGCAACCAGCAGACTCGGGCCCGTGCGGCGATAGACGAACTGCAGCCGTAGCCCACGCCGGCGCTCCCATTCGCCCGGCGTTATCCGACCGCCCCGCGCGGATTTGCCCGCGGCCGCCGTCGGGATCGCCAGCCAGAACCCGTTCTTCGAGCGGATCAGGAGCCCGGAGTCATGCGCCCCGACGATCACCGGCGCGTTCGACCAGACCAGAGCCGCCGCATTCAGGCTGGGCTGACCCTTGGGGTAGGTCTCTGACCGAATGGTGCGGCCAAGCCGCAGCCCAAGACCCGCTTGCGCGATCTGCCCGCGCCAGGCGGATTTCAGATCGGTGCCGGCCTCCCGCATCGCGGCACTCACGGCCTTTTCGCCCGTGTTGATCTCGGCCGCCATCATGGCGACGAGGTCCGAGGTGATCTCGAGGCCAAGTTTCATGCGGGGGTCAGCTCAATGATCCAGACCAGCCGCTCGCGGTCGCGGCGCGGCTCGCTCTGGATCAGGAAGGTTTCGTCCCCGATCAGGATCTGCTCCTGCGGTCGAGGGTCAGGAATGTCCGCCACCCGGACATCGATCCGGGTGGTGTCGGAGAGAAGCCGCGCCGCGCCGAACTCGGTGATCTCGTCAGGACGGCGCAGGATGCCCCGGGCGCGCGTAAACTGCCCCTCGCTGTCCCGGTGCCAAATCTCGACCGAGAGATTGGCATCGAGGAACAGGACCCCGAGAGCGTCAGCGAAGGCACTCATCAGGTCCGCTTGGCCGAGCGCAGCACCTGCGGCCGGGTACAGATCGGCAGCGGGTTGCTTTCGATCTCGAGGCGCACCCATTCGTCGCGGTCACGATCCGGGATCATCCGCGCATAGAGTGGCAGGCCCAGCGTGTTCACCGTCTCGAAGGTGTCGGCCGGGGCGTAGTAGATCTCGAAGAGCCCCTCTACCCCCTCGGGGTAGAAATACGCCTTGTCGGTCGGCACGCCGAAGCCAAGCCCACCGCGATAACGGCGGAAGGTGATGCCGCCAAAGCTGACCTCTTCGCCCACGCGGCCGCGCAGATCGGCGGCAGCGGCGGTGTTGAGATAGGTCTCACGTACTTCTTTGTGGGCCACGAGATCGGCAAAGAAGGCCGAGCCGCATTCGGCGCGGAGCTGCACCTGACCGGCCGCGAGACCGCCGAGACTGTCCTCGACGCTTTCGATCAGCGCCTGACAGCGTTTCCTGAGCGCGCCCGAGGCCGGGCTTGCGTTATCAAGATCAAAGTCGACCTCGGTGGCCGGGGTGATGCCGAACTCGGTGTAATAGTTGATGACCGTTGCCCCGTCCTTCGGGTCCTTCACCACGCCCTGGATGCCGTTGAAGAGGTGGAATTCGAAGGTGGCCTCGGCGTCGTTGCGCAAGCGACCCATCTTGCGGGCCACTTCGATCTGCACCTGCTGGGTGGCGGTTTCCGAACCGAAGTCACGGATGGCCTGGATTTCCGAGGCCCAGAGCACGTCCTGCTTCTTGAACTGGCGGCAGACGAACGCCCGCATGTCACGGCGCTCGGGCACCTGCTGTTCATAGGCGGAGCCGCGTTCCGAGAACGGGATCAGCGACAGCGTGCCATCGCGGCTTTCGATCATAACGGTGCGTTGGCGCACGCCGCGCGAGCCAAAGAGGCCAGAGCCCGACAGGATCGCCGGTTTGAAGGGGATATTTTCCAGAGCCCGGGTGAGCTCGATGATGCTGAAGGCGTCGCCCTCGAAGATGTCCATGGTTGCCATGGGGATGTCCTTTCTCTCTCAGGCTCAGCGCAGGATGATGCCGATTGTGGCAAGCGCCGTGGTGGCGGCGGTGATCTGCGCCTCGGTCGCGCCCTCGGGCCAGACGATCTCGTGCCGATTGACGATGGCAGGGCCGCGCAGGATTGCGACAGCAGGCGCATCGACAGCAGAAGCTTCGACTCCAGCCCAAAGGATACCGGCGGCAGTCTGGCTGCCGTTCGTGGCCGCAGGCGCGAGGGCCGTGAACTTGCCACCGGTGGTGATCTTGCCAAGCACCGTGCCGTGCTCGAGCTTTCCCGCCCCGGAGGCGAGGATGACGGTTTCTCGGGTGTAATCGCGCAAGACTTCCCAGACGAGGAAGCCGCCCGCGTGTTTGCCTTCAGTCAGCGTGGTCATGATGCGTTAGCCTTTCGTCTTGAAAGTGCGGGCGATCACATCGCCCCAGGATTGGGTGGCGGCTGCCCGCCCGGGCTGGGCATGCGCAGCGGTGATGTCGGGAGTTGCCTCGGCCTTCACGGCGAGGAGCCGGTTTCGGACATCGTCGAGGCCGGCGTCCTCCTCGAGGAAGCGCCCTGCCATCTGCGGCTGACCAGCAAGGCGACAGAGATCGATCACGGCCCGCGCATGGGCGATGGCTTCGGCGCGGATCACAACGGCATCCGAGGCAATTGGATTATCGTCGCCCGAAGGCGGTTCTTCAGGTTCAACGGTTGCGAGGTCAGGCTGGGTGTTGGCGTCTGCAACACCCTCAGTCCTGTCCTCAGAGGCCGCAGCGCCGTCGGGTTCACTTGCTGCCTCGACCACTTCCGGCGGCGCGTTGCGGAACCGCGCCACATCAAAGGAGGCGGCGAGTTTCACGGGCTCGGCGATGCGGTCGATGAGCCCGAAGTCCAGCGCGTCCTTGGCATCAAGCCAGGTTTCGGCCGCCATCAGGGTGGCGATTTCATCGTCGGCTTTGCCCGACTTCGCGGCATAGCCCTGGATCAGGCTGCCCTTCACCTTGTCGAGCGCTTCCGCCGTGGCCCGCATGTCCTCGGCCGTGCCCATGACCAGCCCCGAAGGGTCATGGATCATCAGGAAGGCGTTTTCCGGCATGACGATGGTGTCACCCGCCATGGCAATGTAGCTTGCCGCCGAGGCCGCGATGCCATCAATCCAGACGGTGATGTCGCCCGTGTGCCGCTTCAACGCGTTGTAAATGGCGACCGCGTCAAAGACCGAGCCGCCGGGGCTGTTGAGGCGCAGATCAATCGCCGCATCATCGGGCAGCGCACCGAGTTCGGCCAGAAAGCCTTTCGCCGTGACGCCATAGGCGCCGATTTCGTCATAGATCAGCACTTCCGTGCCCGAGGTGCGGGCACGGATCGTGTACCAGGATTTCATGGGGTTACTCCTGTTGTAGGTCGGTGCCCGAGTTACTGTCGGACGGTCCGTCACTAGAATTCGGGGTGGGCTCTTGGACGGGCGTTGCCCTTGCCCCCTGGATTTCGCCGGGGCTGGCGCGATAGGTCAGGCCCAAGTCGGCCGCGCGCTTGGCATCAGAGGCATTCTCGCGGTCGACCTCTTCGATGTCATAGCCGGTGGCCTCGACCACCTTGCGCCGTGAGGTCAGGCCCGCTTCCATCGCCAGCACCTGCGCCTGAATGTCTTTGAGCGGATCGACCCAATCCCACCGCGGCGGGATCCATTGCACGGGCCGCGCGACAACCGGATTTGCATCCAAGGCGCCTGAGAGAACAGCCGTTTCAAGCCAGCGCCGCCAGATTGGGCGGCAGAGCTGATGGGCGATGACCCCGTGCTGCAACTGCCCGATGCGGCGGCGGAACTCGACCAGTTCGGCCCGCAAGCTCGAATAATTCGCCTGCCGAACATCGCCGGTGACGAGGTGATACGGCAGCCCCAGCGAGGCCGAGACCGCGAGCAGCGTCCGGTATTGGAACGCCTCATAGCCGCCGCCGACATCAGCGGGGCTCGAGAACTTCACATCCTCGCCCGGCAGCAGCACCTGCATGGTGCCCGGCTCGAGGCTGGCGATGGCGGCTCCATCGAGACCTGCCTCGCCTTCGCCCATCATCGGGTCCTCGGGTGCCGTCTTGGTGATGAAGCCTGCGAACATCGCCGCGGTCTTTTTGCGATCGAGCTCGGCGTCGTCGTATTGGTCCAAGAGGAAGAGCCGCACCATTGCAGGCGCCACATGCGGCAGGCCTCTGATTTGGCCGGCATCAATGGGCCGGTAGATGTGCAAAACCTCCTCGGCAGGCACCCGCACCGTGTCCGGCACCGCCACCCGCTGGTCCGTGCTGTCGCCCGGATGGCGGCGGCGGAAGTGATAGGCTACGCGCCTCCCAATCAGGTCAAACTCGATCCCGCAGCGGATGCGGTTCCCATTCGGGTCCGTTTCGGTTTTCTCGAAGGGCAGCATCTCGGATTGCAGAAGCTGCAATTGCAGCGGCACCAGCAGCCCGTCTTCCGCCCGGCGCGGCCGCAGGCGCACAAAGCATTCGCCTGCGACAAACATCTCGCGCGCGACCATAGCTTGCAGACCGTAGAAATCGGTAAGACCATCGGCATCTGCCTCGTCCGTCCAGGCGAGCCAGAGCTTCTGGACCTGGTCGCGCAGCGCCGCATCCGTGATAAGCGACGAGGGTTTGATGCCATCGCCCACCAAATTGGCGGCGAAGGCCTCGCAGGCATTAGCGGCATAACCGTTGGTGACGACCAGCTCGCGGGAGCGGGCCAGCAGTCGCGGCCCACCCGAGGCGACCAGCGCATTGATGTTTTCCAAGGGCGGGTTCCAGCCGCGCAAGCGGCGCTTGGCCATCGCCCCCTCAAGCCGCGCGCGCATGGCTTCAGGGCCGCCCGGCTTGGGGCGGCGGAACATGTCGAACATCCCCATCACCGTTAGAGTCCCTTGGCCGTCGTCACGCGCACCTGCCGCACGATCCGCCGCCCCTCTGCCGCGGCGATGTCGCGATCCAGGGCCTCAATGGCGCGGTCGATCTCGGCGACGGAGCGATAATCGACCGTCTTGCCGTCATAGCTGACGCGGGCCACGCCCGAGGCGCGTTGTGAAGAGAGCGCTTCCCGGCGGGCGCGCAGGTCTGTGATTGTGGCCATCGCCATCACCTTTTAAGTTAGGATCGCAACCACCGTCAGGCCGTGCCATGTCCACCAAGATCGCCCGTATCAGGATTGAACTCGAACATATCGCTCCGCGCATCTGGCGGCGCGTTGACGTCAGCCTGACGACCAACCTTCGCGCCCTGCACGAGATCATTCAGGCGGTCATGCCCTGGGAGAACTACCATCTTTATCAGTTTGCCGTTGGCGAACGCGTCTATGGCGAACCAGATCCTGAGGACGCTGTCTGGGGTCGCAAGATTTACCAAGCCAAAGGAATGCGGCTTGGCACCCTTGTGGACCGGGGCATTACAGAATTGCATTACACCTACGATTTTGGCGACGACTGGCAGCACCGTGTTATTGTGGAGGAGGTCCTCAACGCCCAACCCGGTACCGACTATCCAACCTTTATTGATGGTGAGCGAACAGCCCCACCAGAGGATGTGGGCGGCCCTCCCGGGTTCATGGACTTCGTTGAGGCCATGGCCAAACCTCGCCATTCGCAACGCAAAGACTTGGTGCGCTGGTATGGCGGCCCCTTCAATCCTGTGGATTTCGGCGCGGACCGCATTGCCGAAAGCATCCGTTCCATTGCCCAAAAGCGCAAAGCCGCGCTTGAGGCATTCGAGCGCAGCCGCGCGAAGCGGCTGCACTAATTTCACGACCTCATCCCATATACGTTGACCGTGCGACGCGGCGGACCTGTGCTTTGCGGGGCGATTGCAACGCCGCTCCGGTCGCGGCGCCACCTGCATCAGCGACCGCAAACTGCGCCGCCAATTCTTCCCATCGTGCATTTGACCAGCGGTCAGCGCCGAGGATCCACGCGGCCGCGCGGGCGTAGACCCGGCAGTCGAGGGCTTCATTCCGTTCACGCAATTTCTGCCATTCGAGCTTGGCAAAGCCGCGTTTCGTGCGGACCGTCACCAGCTGTTCCGCCACGACCTGTTTCAGCCATTCGGTTTCCACCCATTTCGGCAGGTGGATTGTTCCCGGTGGAAACACCGCCCCTTCTGCGCGTTCCTCGTCCGTCGGCCGATCCAGCCGCAGGAAGCGGTAAGTTTCTGCCTTGAAGGTTGAGACAGCCACCGTCCAGAGCCGGGCGCCACGCCGGAGCCGTTTACCGCCGATCGTCGCATCGACGAAGGTCGGACCCGAGACCGGGCTCGAGCGGTTGAACCCTTCGACCCCTTTAATCGGGGCCACTTGTGCGAAGCCGACTTTTCGTGACCAGGCATAGACCGCCGGGGCCTCATAGCCGGTGTCGATGGCAAGCCGGGCGATCTTCAGATGCGCCCCACATTCGTGGGGCCAGCTGCGTTCCAAAAGCGCGGTCAGGTCTGACCACGCATCGGGCCGATCCGGGCCGCCCTCGATGACGATGTGATCGACGAGCCAGCTTTCGAGACCTCGCCCCCAGGCCCAGACATCGACCTCGATCCGGTCCTTCTGCACATCGGCCCCGGCCGTCAGGAAGAGCCCGCCCGCCGGAACCGTTCCGGGTTTCCAAGTCTCGCGGCGGTCATAGAGCCGCTGCCAGTCAGGCGCTTCACCTGTTTCGATCCAGGTCTCGCCAAGGGTCGTGTTGCGGAAGGCCTTGATTGCCTCGTCCGAGCCCTGTGCTGCCTCCCAGGCCCGGGCGATCTGCATCCAACTCATCCAGCCGATGGGGGAGTAGAGGGCAGAGAGATGATACCCCACGGTTTTCGGGTCGGCGGATGTGCTGGTTGCACGCCATTCACCGGCTTCCAGCATTGCCGTCTTATGGTGCTCAGCAATGGTCCTATCGCAGACCTCGCAGTGATATTCGGCCGTCTCGGGCTTCCCCTTTTGCCACTGCAGCCGGTCGAACTTCAGCCATTGCATCGCGTCGCAATGCGGGCATGGCACGAAAAAGCGCCGCTGGTCAGAAGCCTCGAACTCGCGCTCGATCCGGCTCAGCCCCCGGATCGTCGGGGTCGACACCAGCAGGATTTTGCGCCGATGCGCGAAGGTCAGCGACCGCGCCTCGGCCAGCGAAACCGGATCGCCTTCCTCGTCGGCCGAGGCTGGATAGGCATCGACCTCGTCGAGGAAGATGTAGCGCGCCGGGGTCGAGCGCAGCCCGACCGCCGAGTTCGCGCCCGTCATGATCAGAATGCCACCCGCGAATTCCTTGGACAGCATCGTATTGCCCGCGTCGCGGGATCGGGCGGGTTTGACCTTCTCCCGGAGTTCGGGGCTTTCCTCGATCAGCGGATCAACCCGCTGGCGCGAGTTTCGCTTGGCGAGTTCCACCGTCGGCTGGACCGCCAACATTGGCCCTGGCGCCTGATGGATCGCAAAGCCGATCCAGTTGTTACCGGCTTCGGTCGCTCCGACCTGTGCGGCTTTCATGAACACCACGCGTTGTGTTGGATCGCTAGGGCTGAGCCGGTCCATGATCTCGCGCATATAGGGCGTACGCATGGTGCGATATCGCCCGGGTTCTGCGGCCGACCGCCCCGACAGCATCCGGTGCCGATCAGCCCATTCAGAGACGGTCAGATCGGAATCTGGCGTAAGGCCAGCACGCCAGGCACGAAGGATCTCGGCTGCGCCGTCGAAATCGGCAAGTTGTTCGCCTACCGTTTCGCTACTTGAGGCGTGCGCATCACCGAAGGTCGGGTTTGACCTCGGCGAGATCGTCGAGCTGGGCACGGACATGTTTTTCCAAAACCTTCTGCATGGCCGCAGGCTCTACACCGAGGTCGGCGGCCATGAGAGCTGCCGCACGAGCAGGCCAGTTGACCCAGACATCGCGTTCCTGTCGGGCGAGCCGAAACACCAGCGACAGAGCGCGCGCCCGGTCGATCAGTTCCCCCTTGAGCTTTTGCAGCCGGATCCGCCGCTCTTGTGCTTTCAGCACCTCGTTTGCGGTTTTCGCCTGCAGAAATGTCGTCCCACCGCCCACCTGCGGTGCGCTCAGCCCCTGTTCGCGGAGCGTATCGCCGACGGCGGAGACCGCCGCCTCGGAAACGGGCTTCAGGTTCGGCTGCGGGGTTTTGCGGGTTTTTGACGGGTCTGTCGCCTGAATGCGCAGGGCATCGCTGGCAACCACATCGATGCTGCCATCGTCATGCAGAACCAGCCGCCCGGATGCCTTGGCTTTCTGGACCGCGCCGCGCGAAAGGCCGACACGGGCCGCGTATTGGCGCTCGCTCATGCCCTCCATGTCGCGCTCCGATTATCATTCGAAATCATGCTCTTATATCGTTGATAAGCCTCCGCATCAGAGCGAACCTGGGTTCAGAAACGGATGAAAGATCGGCCTGAGGAGCCACCGCCATGACCCGCCTGAACCGCACCCGAGAACCGCGCCGGAACCAGGCCGCAGCCTTGACCGCGTTCATCGAGAAAAAGGCAGAGATCGACACCATGCTCGCGCGCCTACAGGCGCTGAGCGATGAGCATTTCGATACCCACCCCGACGAGGTCCATTGGGGCCATGTCGGCAACCTCGACTATTACGCTGAACTCCTGAAGCGCATCACTGACAGCGCCTTCAAGGAAGGCGAGCACGCGGAGTGACCCCCATGGAAACCACCAGCATTCGGCTCCCCATCCGGAAATTGCCTGAGCATTTTGATCGCAGCCGCATCACCCTCGTCCTTGAGGAGATCGAAATGGCCCTGATGGACGATGGAGGCATCTACGGCAAAACCTTCGCCGACAGCTTCACGATCACGGTCGAGGTTCCGACCCACCAGCTGATGGATACGGCAAACTGCCTGAAAGACCTCGGCCTGATCTAGCCCTCGGATTTTGCCACCCGAATGGCCTCGAAGAGCCGCCGTAGCAGGAACGAGCGAGCCAAGCTGACGGCGGTGAACAGCAAGCCCATTTGCAGATTTTGCGCGAGCGTCGTGTGCAGACCGAAGATCGGGAAGATCAGGATCTGCGTCACGACCGCAACGCCGTAGCCGACGATCACATTGGCGACAGCCTCGACCAGCGACATGAGGCGGGACTGTTTCATTTGCCCTCGCGTTTCGACTTCAGCGTGGCGAAGGTCGTACCGCACCCTTCAAGCACGGCCTCCTTGCCCGTGAACTGCTGCCAGCGCCGGACAATCACATCGACATATCGGGGATCGAGTTCCAAGAGCGCCGCCCGACGCCCCGTGGTCTCTGCCGCGATCAGCGTTGTGCCGCTGCCGCCAAAGGGGTCAAAAACAAGATCGCCCCGCCGGCTGGAATTGCGGATCGCCCGCTCCACCAGCGCCACGGGTTTCATGGTCGGATGCAGGTCGTTCTTATGGGGGCGTGCGATCTGCCAGACATCGCCTTGATCACGGTCACCGCACCAATGGCGCTTCGCGCTCTCTGGCCAGCCATAGAGGATCGGCTCGTATTGCCGCTGGTAATCAGCACGCCCGAGCGTGAACCGGTCCTTGGCCCAAATCACGAAGGTCGACCAGTGTCCGCCCGCCGCTTTGAACGCCGCCTGCAAGGTATGCAACTCGCTGGAGGACATGCAGATATAGACCGCGCCTCGCGTATGCAGGTTGATCAGCACACAGGCGTCTTGGAGGAACTGACCGAACGCATCACCGAGAGCGTCGTTCTTGATCCGCCGCCCCTTGCCAGCTTTTTCCGCGCCAGCGCCCCCGGCATAATCGACGTTATAGGGCGGATCGCAAAAACAGAGATCCGCCTGCGTCCCGTCCAGAAGCCGATCTACATCGGTGGAAACAGTCGCATCGCCGCAGAGAAGCCGGTGGTTGCCGAGGAGCCAGAGATCGCCAGGACGGCTAATCGGCTCTTCCTGCGGCTCGGGAACCGCATCCTCGGCCTCACGGGTGTCAGTCGTCTCCCCGCCTTCGCCTGCAAGCAAGGCATCAAGTTCGCTATCGTCAAACCCGATCAGTGACACGTCGTAATCTTCGGCCAGCAACTCCTGCAATTCGGCCGAGAGCAAAGCTTCATCCCAGCTTCCAAGCTCTGTGAGTTTGTTGTCCGCCAGACGATAGGCTCGGCGCTGCGCCTCGGTCAGGTGCCCGAGCACGATCACCGGCGCGTCGGTGAGCCCAAGCTGCGTGGCTGCCAGCACCCGGCCGTGGCCTGCGATCAATTCACCGTCCTCGCCGACGAGGCAGGGCACGGTCCAGCCGAACTCGGCCATGCTGGCGGCGATCTTCGCGACCTGGTCTGCGCCGTGCACCTTCGCGTTTTTCGCGTAAGGCTGCAGGCGGGCAATCGGCCAGGTTTCGATCCGGTCCGGTGAAAAGCTCAACGTCATGGGCGCAGGGTGCCTCGCATGGGGTGGATACCCTGGACACCGGACACCAGCGGCCACCTGGATTCCGCGAGGGATCCAGAGGCCACCGGGGAATCCGGCTTCAAGGGTTTGTTTTCTTTTGGTTTTTAGAGGGCCGCAGGTGGATGCCTGCCGAGGTGGCTTCCCAAAAAATCGGCCCTGACGCTAGCGATATGCCGCGCCTCGCCCCCCCGAATACATTTCGCGACAGGAGGGACCCGTTCAATTTCAATGAGTTGCGAAGCGTCGCATCCGCGGCGGAGACGGTTTTCTCGGAAAGCCGGTCACCGGTTGCGCTACTTCGAACCACCCATGTCCAGAACGGAAACGGGGAGAGACGTCTTTCCGACGCACTCTCCCCATCATGCCTTTCAGATAGCACGGATTTGTTGCAGATGTCGAGAAGAAAAATGTTGCAACCCGTTGGACTCACTGATGATTCAGTCGATCCGCGATCTTGGCCAACGACACCTGCCACCTCCGCCACGCAGTGGTACGATCCACCCCTAACTCGCCACTGATCTCTTTCCAGGGACGACGGGCGGCCCGCCCCCAGATCAGGCGACGTTCGTCCTCGCTGATCCACAGCACCCAGTCGAAGGTCTGCTCAAGCCGGGTGATCGCAGCGGTCGAAGGCCAGACCCGCATCGGCTGCGGCTCCATCGCGAGGATCTCTTTCTCTGACCGAACAATCTGCGGCCAGGCATTGAAATAGCCCTGCACCTTCACCGGCGGCAGCTTGCGCAGGGTGCGGAACGCCTCTTCGAAATGATCGGCGACGTCGTCGGCGGTCCAGTTGCGATCAGCCATGGCGCACCTCCCTCACCGCGGGAAGCTTGCCATAGAGCTTGTCCCCCAGTTGGCGGACGAGTTCACGCTCGGGCCAGGTCAGTCGCGGGTCATCAAGGAACACGGCGAGCATGCGCTGCTCGTGCCAGCCGTCCCGTTTGACCTGTTCGGGATCGCGGCGCTGGCCGCCGTAGCCTTTGGGGTAGAGCCTCATGCCGCACCTCCCCGGCTCTCTAGCGCCCAGTGCAGGATGGCGATGGCGTCGGCCTCGTTGTCGTCCGCCGGGCTGTAGCCCCGCGCATGGGCGGCCGCGATCATGGCATGCTTGGGTGCGTTTCCCTGGCCCGTGGCGTGACGTTTGATGGTGCCGACCGGCACGCCCTCGTAAGGAATGCCACGCGCTTCACCCCACGAGGTCAGCGAAGCCATAAGTCCGCCATAAACATGGGCTGCGTCTGTTCCGGCATGACGGCGGACCTCTTCGAACCAGATCGCGGCAATGGGCCCGGACAGCCGGTCCAACTCCGTCAGCCAGCTGGTGAAGCGCAGATAGCGCATCCCCCCGCCATCGTAGCGACCGGTCTTGAAGCTGGCCGTGCCGGTGGTGATCAGACCGTCATGGCCACGCAGGGCCCAGCCTGTTGTCGTGCCAAGATCTAGCGCCAGAATGCAGCGCGGGGTGTTTTCGGGTTGGGTCATCAAGACCTCCTCTTCGCTTTGACGAGCGTGGCGGGAGGGCTGGCCGGTGAAGGCTGCGGTCTCGCCAGGCCCCGAAGGGTGGTCTGGTCATGTCAGGCGCGGGGCGAACCCCTCGGCAGTTCTTTCTAGACCCATGGAGGGTTCGGGTGAAGCATTTCGCCGCCTAACCCCTTGGCGTCCCTATATAATAAATATAATTCATATTATTATATAGTTATAGGGGGTAGGTCACTCTCTACTTATACCGCGCGCACGTACACGCGTAGGGAAAATGGTGTCCTCTTGAAAGATTGAAACAAGGGCCTGCCCTCATTTTTTCTAGACGATTCTGATGGTTACTGGTCATTTGACTTCCTTTTGAGAAATCCTGCGCCCTGAAGCATCGCGCCAGGGGCCGACCCAGCGTGCCATCCTGTAGACCATGGCTTGCCTGGTGGAGGAGCCCCGCATGCCGGTGGTGATGTCCCCGCCCTCGATCAGGGTGAGCAGGATCTCGTCGCGATCACGGGATTTGAGCCACTGCGAGGCTCGGGTGATCTCGGATTTGGTGATGCCCTTGGCTCCGGAAGCGCGGATAATCTCCTTCAGCCGCTTCAGGTGGGCCTCGGTCTCGGTGTCCGCGACATGCCGCTCAACCGCTTCCATCGTGCGCTGTGCATAGTGCCGCACGAAACTGATAGCCCAGTCCGCCGCCGTGATCTCGATCTCGGGGCGTGCTGGATCGCGCCCCACCGCCACGATGAGCGCAAGCTTCAGGGCGTTTTCCCCGATGCGGGCGAGGATGGCTGTGAAGGCCGTGCCAGCGGCGGCCCGCAATTCCTCCGTCAACTCGATGCTGAGCTGGCGGAACCGGGCCCGAGCCTCCTCGGTCATGCGCACGACCATCGGGTTGACGGCAGTGTTCTGATCAGCGGTTTTGCCGGTCAGATTGCCCTTCTTGCTCTCACCGCCCGCCGCTATCAGTTGCAGCCCCTGGATCAGCGCGGGCGGGGCCTGCCGGATGCCGACGGCAATGTTCTCGTCGGGATAGTCCTCGTCGCTGGGCAGGATCAGGAAACGGGCCAGCGAGCCATCGACGACGTTCGCCCCCTGCAGCGCGCCCCAGAAGTGCAAGGGCGTCGTGGTGCCATAGACGCAGAGGCAGGGCTGATTGATGTCGCGCCGCTCGTTCGATCCATCCCGGTTGGCATATTCCGCCCCGAGGAAGATCCCGCCAGCTGAGGTGTAAAGCTCGGTCATGTTGTCGAGGATCTCGGTGATGTGGCGCGGGCTGCGTTTGCGGTCGGCGGCCGCCGACAGGAACATCCCAAACTCGTCGATCTGGAACAGGATCGCGGGCTGGCGGTGCAGCGCGGTCAAAAGGCCCGCGCCGGAAGCGATCTTGTTGCCGCCGAGGTGATGGGCGAGCCCGGCCTCGAAGAAGGTTTCGTTGATGATTTCACGGGCGTGGTTCTTACCCGATCCGCTATCCGCGATGCCCACGACATAGAGGTTCGAGCGCAGGTTGCTCTCGGTCCGGTAATTCCGCCCCATCAGGGCACCGATGGCACAGAGGCTTGCCCCGAGCGACAGCAGTGGCTGCGGGCGCCGGGCAGTGGTCAGCATGTAATCGGTCAGATCGCCTACCAGACCGTCAGGGATGGCCAGCGCATACGCAGGTGTGGGCGCAGAGACTGCGGTGGCAGCCGCAGCAACATCCAGCCTCGCCAGCAAACCGGCCGCCGGATGGTCTCCACCATCGGGCAGACTGCCGTCCAGGCGAAGGTCAGGTTCAGGCTGCCAGCCCCGTTCCATCGCGAGATGGTAGATCGTGCCCGCCCCGATCCGGTCGGGCTTGAAGCTATCCCAGGCCTTCATCGTGGTAGCGGGCACATCCTTGGCTGCCTGCGCTGACCAGTCAGCAAAGAGATCTGCCCCGGCCTCGCCGAGCGCCCCTTTCAGGGCCATGCCGACACGCATCCAGCTGTCATAGTCGAGTTCAGCGTTGGGCAACCAACCAAGCGCCGCCTCGATGGCGGGCAATGTGCCGATCTGGCTGTGGCTACGCGCGATGTCACCGGCTGGTGCATTGGAAGCCAGCCCCCGCTGGCGCAGCGCTTCCGGGAGCAGCGCATAGGCCTCGTCGAGAAACGCCACCGCAGCTTCGGCCGTGATTTCGGGCAAGTCGGCGATGTCGATATCCGCCAAACCCTCCTCGGGCCACGCATAGGGCGCACCAGTGTCCGGATGATTGGCGTAAGCCACGAACTGCTGCCCGAGGCAGAGCACCTCCAGCGGATGGCGCTTGATGCCCCGGAATGGCTCCGCCGTGCGATAGACCAACATCCGTTTCGGGGGCCGGCCGATGCGCAGGGCGGGCGTATCGCCGAGGCGGGAGCGCGCCAGTTGCTCGATCCGCAGCGCCAAATCAGCATCGTCTTTGATGTCGATATCGACCGCCGCGACAGCACCGCCTACGATCCCGATGCCGCAATCGGGCCAGGACGACCAAGTGGCCACCTCAACCTCGGTAGTGCCACGCTCAGCATGGCGGTTCCATTCCGGATAGTCCGCCCAAGCCCCGCGCTGGAAGCGGCCGGGCTTCTTCGTGCCCGGGCCGATCGGTATAATAGCGTAGCCATTGGTGACGAGCCGCGCGCCGAAGCGCGCCATGAAGGATGTGTTGGTCATCAGAAAGGCACCTCGGGGGTCATGGCGTCGAGCCGCGTGCGGTCCTGGCCCGCCAGCTCGCGCAAGTGGTCGCAATATCCGGTGACAACCGCATCGATGAAGCGGTCCCACTCGGTCTCTGTCAGGGTGGCGAGATCGGATTTGCCGATGTTTTCGAGATACGCGCCGCCTTGTTGGCCGCCGACAGTCATCGCCTGCATCTCATTCGGGGTGGGATCGATCATACCCGTCCTCCCGTGGCAGATGTCTTGGCAGGCGCGGCTGCAGAGGTACTTGCGGCTGGCATCGCGGTGCGGGTCCGAGACCCGGAAATTCCGGTCGAACCAGCCAAACCCGCGAGGTTGCCGGTGGCAGACGGCGCAGAGGCCGGGGGGAGTTTGGCGCATGGGTCAAACCTGTAGCCGGAGACTTCGACATAGCGGCCCGCGGGGCGGACCGAGATCGCACTGGGGCGCATGAGCTCTTGGGCCTGCAAAATGGCCTCGTCCACGCTGAGCGGCACCGGACAGTCGGGTGCACGCTTGCGCCACCATTCCGCCGCCTTTTGGCGTGCATAGCCCTGATGCTCGATGCAGACCCATTCGCTGTAGGACTTGATCCCGCAGCTATAGGTGACCTTCAGCGAGGGCTGCCCTCCGAGCTTGTCGTGGCGGCTGTAGGACACGCCGTGGACAGGCAACCATTGCTGTTTTGGAGACAGGACCGGCAGCGTGGCGGCCGTGGGGGCGATTTTGACCTCCCGGGCCGGGAACACATAGCCGCAGTCCGGGCATTCCGCCGCTGACAGTGCGAAGATGCTGTCGCATTCCGGGCATAGCTTGGTCGGGGCCTCACCGCCACCGGCCTCACCGGGCCGCCGGGGCCGGACCAGATCGATTGGTCCATGGCGACGGACATTGCCGGCAAAATCGAGCACCAGGCAGTTTTCCTTGCCCGGCGCGAGGCGCGTCCCACGACCGACCATCTGCACATAGAGCCCTGCGGATTTGGTGGGGCGCAGGAGCGCGATGAGATCGACCCCAGGCGCGTTGAAGCCGGTGGTCAGCACGCCCATCGAGGCGAGCGCCCGGATCTCGCCGCGCTTGAAGGCGGCGATAATGGCATCGCGATCCTCCTTCGGCGTGTCGCCAAAGATTGTGCTGCAGATGATGCCTTGGCGGCCGAACTCCTCAGCCACATGGCGGGCGTGCTCAACACCCGAACAGAAGGCCAGCCAAGATTTCCGCTCGCGTCCGTGCTCGATGATTTCAGTGACAGCCGCGCGGGTAATGGCCTCCTGATCGACGGCCGCTGCCAGATCGCGCTGGATGAAATCGCCCGCGCGGGTGCCGACCTTCGAGACATCCAGCCGCGTGGCGGGCTGTTTCGACACCAGCGGGCTGAGATAGCCAGCGTCGATCAGATCGCGCACCGGGGCCTCATAGGCGATATCCGTGAAGAGCGCATCCTTGCCTTCGTGCAGCATGCCGCTGTCGAGCCGGAACGGAGTGGCGGTTAGCCCGATGACCTTGAGCGCGGGGTTGATGCGGGTAAGGGCATCAAGGAAGCGGCGATACATCGTGCTGACATTGCCGGGGATGAGATGGGCCTCATCGATCAGGACCAGATCGGTGTGGCCCACCTCCTGCGCGCGGCGATGGATCGACTGGATGCCTGCAAAGAGGATGCGAGCTTTCGCCTCGCGCTTGCCCAGGCCTGCCGAATAGATGCCGGCCGGGGCCTCGGGCCAGAGGCCGATCATCTCGGCATGGTTCTGGGCGATCAACTCGCGGACATGGGTCACGATCAGGATGCGCTGCTCTGGCCAGGATTTCAGCACACCCTCGACGAATGATCCGATCACAATCGACTTGCCGCTGTTGTGGTGAACCACAAAGTCGGACGTCAGGTAGAGGTGGTCGCCATCTAGCGTGAACCCATAGAAGGCGCCGTTGCCGATCAGCTCGACATCGAAGCCTGTAACAAGGGGGTTCTTCTTCTGGCACCGAGGCGCCGCCTGTTTGCGCGGCACTCTGGTCGGGACAACATCAATGTCCCCAGAAATGGACACCCGCCAATAGGTGCCCACTGCACCTGTTTGACAGCCCTTGCGGCATTCCTTCACCTTGGCAAACAGGCCGAGGCTCAGCGCGATGAACACCACATCTTCCGCAAGCCGACGGGACTTCGAGATGAAATCGAAAAGCTTGCCATCGTAATGGCCATCGGTATCGATCAGCCCCGCCAGGACCTCGAGGCGAACTTTCCGGCAACCTCGCTTATAGACATCAGGAACGAATTTCGCATCAGCGCGGCAGCCTGCCATACCAAGATCACGCAGGATGGCTGTGACGCGGTTTGGCCTGCAGGAGTTTGCCAGCGGGTCCGTAAAGAAGGCGTCATAGGCCTTGTTGTTAGGCTTCTGGGACCAGCGCAGTTTCAGGCCAAGGCCGACCATCCGCTCTTCGAATTCGCGCAAGACCTCGAAATCTGGGTTGCAGATCGACACGCCGCTGACAACGCAGCCGTCGCCGAGCAGAACGCCGACGCACCAAGGATTAAGCGGCGGCTCACCGAGGCCGGAAAATTCGACGCCAGTGCGACGAAGCTTGCGCAGATGTTTCCAAGACTTCGACCGCTTTAGCCAATCACCAACTGTGATGTTGTCGATTTCTTTCCCGGTCGTCGTACAGGCGTGGGGCTTGCCCTCATTCGTCGTCTGGAGGGAGAGCACATGGCCCTCATTGACGACAAAGGCTTCGCCCTTTTTGGGGGTAATCCGGTAGAGCGATTCAACGCCGCGAGCGAGGCGAAGGACATTCCGCGGCGTACTGTCAGGCCCCATCAGAACATCACCAACGACGACGTCTTCCACGGGCTTGGTGCTGCCGTCGAACATCAGGATTTGCGTGCCAGCGGCATGGCAGCCAGTGGGCATCACCACAAGCGGATTGCCTTTATGGTTCTGGAAATAGCCGTAGATCGATGTGATCGCGGCCTGTTGATAGGGGCGCAGGGTCAGCATGGCGCGGCCTCCGTTGCGCGGGCGTCGTTTGACCAGGTCGAGCCGTCGGCCATGCGGTAGGTGACGACATCGTCGCCCGCATCGATGACCTCGCCCGGAACGAGATCGGGGATGAAGAGATGGCGGGTGCAGGCGGCGCGCTGGTCGAGCGCTGTCAGCATCCGGTCGTGGCGGGCGCAGTGCCAGCCGCCGAGGCCATTGTTGGTCGCGCTTCCGGACGAAGAACCGGTGTCCACTTCTTCTGGAAGCGCTCCGACGGGCGTTGCATGCAAACATGACCGGCACGTCACGGCCGCCCTACCACCCTCGTGGCAGACGGGATGGTGATCGCAGAACCGGCATTCGAACCAGGCGGGGTCCTCGCTGATCCGCGCAGGCGAGTGCTGGGCGAAGATGATCCGGCCTGCCTTCTCCAGCAGGCGCTCTGCCATGGCGCCGTCGGCTTCGATGCGCTCGATATGCAGCGCATCAGTGTCCTTGCAGACAGCTACGTACAGGGCGCGGGTGATCCCCGTCAGATGCATATAGATCTGCATCTGCGCGGCATGCTGGGGCTTGGCCTGCACCACGCCTTTGGCGGTCAGCTCAGTAAAGCTCTTGACCCCATGGGTCTTGAACTCCAGCACATGCCAGGTCTTCGGGGCCTCAAGGATGCCGATGGCCACGCCATCGAGCGATCCGCCAAAGTGCCCACCATGGGCCTCGACGCGGAACTGGCGGCCGGTTTCGGGATCAACCTCGAGCACCGTTGCGCCAGTGGCGCGCAGGTTGCGCACAAGGCGGTCCTCTTCCACCTGGCCCGTCTCGAAAAGGCGCAGCAGGCGGCCGGAATGGCGCGCAGGTGTGACCCTGCGGAAATCATACCAGAGCGCGCGTGCGCAGGACTTGCCGATGATTGAGGCCCCGAGGTGATCGCGGAAACCATCGCCCTGGCGGGCCTCATAATCGGCATAGATCGCCGCCAGCGTCGGCGTGGGGGCGCAGGGAAGCTCTGCCATCACAAACCCTCCCGTGCGCTGCGGGCCTGCGCCTCGGCCAGAATCCTATCCCAGGTCTCGGGGTCATGGCGTTCGCGCAGGATGCCGATCAGCGCGTCCTTGAGTTTTTCGCGGCGACGGCGGCCGGTGCCTTGGGCCAAGAGTTCCGCGCGCTCGCGGCTCAGATGCCGAAGCGCCGTGCGCGCCCGGTGGAACCAGTCAGGGTCGATGGGCTTCTGGCCCCGCTGCCGCGCCAGATCGGCCGTGGCGATCTGCGTGCGGATCTTGGCAATGGCGTCGTCGAGTTCGATCAACCGGCGCTGATCATCAGGCAAGCCGGTGTTGTTCGCAGCCGCAGTGGCTACGTTGGTCATGTCAGTCATGGAAGTGTCCTCAGATGGGGTTGGAAAGCGCTGCCCCGTCAGTCAGGGCGCGGAGCAGCGCGGTGTTTCAGCCCTTCTTGTTCCAGGGCGCGGAGGCCATTTTCGGCGGCACCGCAGAGCTGGCCGGATCGGGCGTGGGCTTCGCCGGACGGGCAGCAGCGGCCATGCCCTTGTCGGGCGGCAGATAGGCAATCGCGTTGCTCTCGCCGTAGCCGTTCTTCGGCGGGCGGATCTTCACTTGGATCGTCATCGGGATCAGGTGCAGTTCTTCGCTGTCGCTGACATGCATCCGACCCGTGGCGTGGCAGATCGCCGAGAGCGTGCGCTGCGCGATCTCCACCGTGGTCGGGTTCGGGTTCACCAGGTTCAGCTGGTCGAAGATCTTCCGGCCCTTCTGCTCACCCTCGAGAATGTCGATCATCAGCCAAAGGAACTGGCCCATGCCATTCTTGGTGACGCGCATCTCGCTCTCGACGATCTGGGCGCGATATTTGCCGGCGGGCAGAAGCTCGTAGGCGGTGGTGGGCTCGACGCTGGTGGCGTCAAAAGAGGTGTCAAAGCGTGCCATGGTCTTATCCTTTCAAGGCAATCATTCAGGTTGGGGCATGGCTGCGAGGAACTCTGACCACTCAAGCGGCAGGGTGTCAGGCAGGCCGTAACGGTTCTTGGCGAGGAAGGCGGGGCGCTCTTCGGTGTGCATGACGCGCGCACCGGACCCGAGCGCCCGGGTTACCTTCTTGTTGAAGCCGACATCGGATTTTGCGACCGAGATCTGATAGTTGGCGAAGAGCACGACGTCTGAATGCTCCTGGAGCAGCGCCGAGGCGCGGGTCTGCAGCTTGATCACATAGCGGTCGTAGGGCTCGTGCTCGGGGCTGTCGAAACGCTTGATGTCGGTATGGGCGATCTGGATGACCACCATGCCTTTCTGGTCCCGAAGCGCATTCAGCTTGTCGAGATATTCCCGCCATACATTCAGCGCTTCGGCGTAGCCCTTGCCGAACCCTGGCGCCTCGATCGAGACCCAGTTGCTGCGCTTGCAGGTCTCAGCCCAGATCAGCGGCTCAAGCCAATCGATGCTGTCGATGACCACCGTGCCAAAATCGTGGTCCTCGTGCAGCAGCGCATCCAGCGCCTCGGCAACCTCGGCATAGCTGGTCGCGAGCGGGAAGTGCGGCACTTGAAGCTTGCCCAGACCATCCTCGGTCATGATGAACACCGGACGGTCGGCAGCGGCCGCGAATGTGGATTTGCCGACCCCGGCCACGCCATGGATCAGAATGCGCGGTGGCGTTAGCGCCGAGGTCGTGCGCAGGGATGCGAGGGAAATCGCCATCAGAACTCTCCCATGTCAGGTTTGGGGTTGGAAATCGTCGCCGGGATGGGTGCCACTTCGCCGGTGACAGCCGCGTAGAGCGCATCGAGCCGGTCGGCTTCCGCCAGGTGTTCGAGGGCCTGACGCCGCATTGCGCGGCGCTTTTCTTCGAGCAGTGCGAGATCGACACTCGAATTGCCGGGGCTGGGTGGACGCGTTTTCATTGCACAGCCTCCCCACCGAGCGCAGTACCGCCCTTGGCCAAGATCGCGTCGAGGCAGTCACCGAAGCTCCAGCCCGGGTTTTCCTCCCAAAACTGATCGGCCTGCCGCAGGGCGTTGCGCCATTCCCGCAGCGCATGTTGGTCGTGCGCGATCTGCATCCGGCGGATGGCGATCGCACGTTCGAATTCGGCGCGGGACAATTGGCGCGTGGCCACCAGCGTCGTTCCGTCAATATCCATGGCCACCGCGGCCGGGAGTTGGAACGGTAACGCCGCTTGGTCAGGCGCCGAAGACTGCTCAGCCTTGAGTTTGAGGCGGCGGGCACGGGTGTCGATCCGCGCGACAACACCATCGATACCAGCGAGATACTGTCCATCCGCATCGATATCGTCCCAGCGGTTTACCGCAGCTTGCCGCTTGTTGATCGCGCGCCCCGCGATCACTTCGCCGACGATCTCGCCGACAACATCATTCAGTCGCATATGTCCCATTTTGGACCTCCTGTTCGTAAAGGGTGGTGAAGTCGGTGAGCCAGGCCGCTGCACGCCGCATGGGCGCGATCTCCACGGCGTGGCGTGAAGCTGGTGGAATGCGCCGCACCGCTTCAGCCGGGCTTGGCTGTTCATCGATGCGTTCGACGATCTCGACCAAGCGCTCGTGAATGGCGCGATCCTCTTGCGTCCCAAACACCGCGATCTGGCGGGCCCGCATCTCGGGCGTCAGCGGCGGCGGGCGGTTCTCTTCGAGTTGCCGAACGCTTTCCTGGATGCGCTGCAGCCGGTCGAGTGATCGTTGCAGCCGATCCTCTGCGGCGCGACGGACCGCAGAGCGCGTCGGTTCTTCACCACGCTCGAGTTTCTCGTTGAGGGTGCGCCGCACGATGCCCGGGTCAGCAGCCTCAGCATCGCGTAGCAGGCGCGCATCATGGATCTGGTCCCGGCGCAATCCTAGGGTGTTGGAGACGACAACACCCTCTGCCCTGTGCTGGTTCGTACCCAGTCCTGCGACCTCACCGCGCGCCTGCGCCGCATCATATTCATCCGCCAGTCGCCGCTTGGCAGCGGCTTCGATTTCCAGCGCATCGGCCTGTGCGCGGTGGGCTGCCGCAATCAGATCGTCATGGGCTGATTTGGCACGGCTCAGCCGAGAGGCGCGCTTTGCGGCGTCATAGGCCAGCCCGGCATATTCGCGCGCCTCGAGTACCTCGGCTGCCGACTTGGCGCCCGCCAGCATGCTGGCCGCGCGGTCAATCAGGCCCGGCAGATCAGAGACGCCTGCCGAAATGGTAGCAAGCACCGTCATTTCCGCGCCTCCGCCGGCTCGATCGAGACCTTGAGCGCACCGACTTTCACCGTGCGAGCGGGTTCGAAACCGTCTCGCCAGGCTTTGGGCAAGGCGTTGAATTTACGCTCAGAGACCGACAGCTTGGTGTCGATAAACTCAGACGGGTCCTCGCCGCTGGCCGCTATATTCGCGGCGATCTGGGTGAGTTTCTCCTGATCCCAATCAACGCGCTTGGGCAGATCGACCACAACGGCGTAATCGCCGTCCATAAGGCGAACCATGCCCGTGTCCTTGGCGCAGGCTCGGCGGGCCTCGGCGGCGCGGGTCGCGTAGCGCACTTCAAGCGCTGCGCTGAACCGCGCTGTCGCGGCCTTCAGCTGCGTGCTCGCGTGCTCCAACTCGCCCTGAAGGGCGGCCAGTAATTCCACAGGCATCTGGGCCAGATCGCCGGTGGACATATTGAGCATGTCATCCACGCTCGGTGTGTTTTCTGGGAAAGCCATAGGGGCTCCTTTCAAAAAGACGTCAGTGGGCTGCGATCAGCCGTTCGGGGATGGACGGTGTGGGAGGTTTCGGCCGGGCGATGGCGCGGTACTCAAAGAGATCCGGGCCAAGGCGTTCCTGGACGAGATGCACCAACTGTTGCTCGGAGGCCCGCCAGGCGGCATCCGCGATGCCGCGTAACGTGGCCTGCTGAGACGGTGTCAGGCGCGACATGAGCGAGCCGGTATCTACGGCCAAAAAACCACGGTGGTAGCTGACACTTGCACCTGCGTCTGCGAGCGAGACCCAAGCGTAAAAGCCAATGTCATCGCGGATCTGCGACGCCATCACGACACCCGTGCGCTTTGGGAGGCATCGCCTCGGCGCAAGGCCGCCGCCTCAAAGGTCATGATATCCTCGAGCCGGTAGATGACCCGCCCACCGAGTTTGAGATAATCGGGGCCTTCGCCGGTCCAGCGCCACCGTTCCAGTGTGCGATGAGAGATCGCCCAGCGTCGGGCCAGCTCCTTTTGGGTGAGGCAGAGTTTTGACTGCATCCTTGTCTCCTGTCTTGGTTACCAGGAGACAATGCGAAACGCCGATGTGGGATGTCGTCGGGATCGCGGTGGGATGCAGTGCCGGATCAAGACACTTCGAAATTTCAACGCTCTAAAATGCAGTGGGGGATGGGCATCCGGCACCCATCCCCCAGCAGATCCCACACCCATCCCACGGCGGGCGGCACTGTTGCAAATAGTCGGTGGTGATAAACTTATCATCCCCTTTTGCTGATGGAGCTGCACATGAACCCATTCAAAGGCCGGCATTTTCAGCGTGACATCATTCTGTGGGCCGTACGCTGGTACTGCAAATACGGCATCAGTTACCGTGAGCTGCAGGAGATGCTGGCTGAACGCGGAGTGAATGTCGATCACTCCACGATTTACCGCTGGGTTCAGCGTTATGCGCCTGAAATGGAAAAACGGCTGCGCTGGTACTGGCGTAACCCTTCCGATCTTTGCCCGTGGCACATGGATGAAACCTACGTGAAGGTCAATGGCCGCTGGGCGTATCTGTACCGGGCCGTCGACAGCCGGGGCCGCACTGTCGATTTTTATCTCTCCTCCCGTCGTAACAGCAAAGCTGCATACCGGTTTCTGGGTAAAATCCTCAACAACGTGAAGAAGTGGCAGATCCCGCGATTCATCAACACGGATAAAGCGCCCGCCTATGGTCGCGCGCTTGCTCTGCTCAAACGCGAAGGCCGGTGCCCGTCTGACGTTGAACACCGACAGATTAAGTACCGGAACAACGTGATTGAATGCGATCATGGCAAACTGAAACGGATAATCGGCGCCACGCTGGGATTTAAATCCATGAAGACGGCTTACGCCACCATCAAAGGTATTGAGGTGATGCGTGCACTACGCAAAGGCCAGGCCTCAGCATTTTATTATGGTGATCCCCTGGGCGAAATGCGCCTGGTAAGCAGAGTTTTTGAAATGTAAGGCCTTTGAATAAGACAAAAGGCTGCCTCATCGCTAACTTTGCAACAGTGCCGTCCTGGACGATGGCATTGGCTTGGTGGCAAAGCGATTGCAGCATGTCCCCAATAGCGATCCACCCGCTGTCCGTGTCATCTCTGACAATAAAGTCTATCCAGAATACGAGCGTACGGTCGATGAGGTTGTCATCATTGGCCGTATCCGGTGGTTTGCGCGGGAGGTTTGAATTGATCGAGTTCCGGACCATCTCTGACGATGAGCCATCCCTCAGCTATTCGCCGTTGCTGAGAGGGTTCCTCAAGACCTTCGCCTATGTTGCCGAGCACGGCGGCATTGGCCTTACGGCCTCCAAGGGTTTCAAGCGTAATTTCGTACATTGGGCTGCGCGGGAGTTCGACTGGCCGGGCCATACCGAGGCTGACCTCTTTGCAGTCAACAAAGTCTTGAACGAGCAGGATTTCATGCCGCTCGGCGATATCCACTTCTTGCTGACAACCCTCAAAATGGGGCGGCATTACAAGGGGCAGTTTAAGTCGACCAAGGCTGGCACAGAAGTGAGCCAGCATCCGGGACAGCTCTTCGGGATCATAACGCCCTTCTATCTTTTTGAGATCGACCACAGCGTCTGGACCCGGTTTCCAGACACCGAGATTATGCTGAACTGGAATGTGTTCTTAAACGTGCTCAACGTAGAGGGCGAAAACGGCGCCCTTGGTGCCGACCTGCGTCGAACCTTCTACGGTGAACCAACGCCTGAGCATTTCCCACACTATGACGTTGTGATGGCCAATCTTTACACGCAAGTCTTACGGCCCTTGATCTGGACTGGCCTCCTTCAAGAAACACGCCCTGCAAAATCCTTCCGCTCTCAGGACAGCGTCTTTACGAAGACACCGCTTTGGAAAGCATCCCTCAAGTTGGAATCCGATTCCCAGGTCAAGCGCGCCACGCGGCATTGATGCCCCTCAGCTTCGATACCTAGCACATACTCTCAAGCCCGCAGGCTTTCACCAACCGATTGTTTTGGCTTGATTATCAGGCTCTGGCGGCGCCCAAGTAGGGTCTCCAACCCGAAAGGCGCTCCCATGCTTGATAAACGTGAACCCCCGATTTCGGGGCCCAATCCCCTATGCCCTGAGCGCATGTCAGCGCAAGCGCGCCTCGCCGAGATCGGGCGCATCCTGGCCGCGGGCGTCATCCGGCTGAACGCTGCACAGTCCAGCAGTTTATCTGCCGAGAACGGAGACAGTTTCGTGGACTTCTCGCCCCGAAAGAGCGGTGGTCGTCGTGCAAAACGTATCCGCATCGGAGGAATTCATGAAACATCACAATAAGATAACCCCTGCGCAACCGGGTCATGATCCAAGCCTAGATCAGACGGTGCTGTCGCGCCTGGCCGCCCTGAAGGCGATGTCTGTCAAGGAGCTGAAAGCCGAATGGGAAAAGCTCCTTGGCACCTCGGCGCCGAATAACAGCCGAGCATTTCTTGAGCTGCGGATCGCCTATCGCCTGCAGGAACTGACCTACGGCGGACCAGACCGCGACACCCGCCGCATGCTGGATCTCTTGGCTGATGAAGTCGAAGGGCATGCCCGGCGCAAGCACCAGATTGCCGATCCCCGCAATCCCGTGACGGGCACGAAGCTGCTGCGCGAATGGGACGGCGTGGAACACGCCGTGACTGTGCTGAAGGACGGCTTCGATTGGCGGGGCCGCAAATTCAAATCGCTCTCCGCTGTCGCCCGCGAAATCACCGGCACGCGCTGGAATGGGTATCGCTTTTTCGGCTTGCGGAAACGCCAGCGGGAGGACGTCTGATGGACCTCAGCACCCGCCCGAACCGCCGCCTTCGCTGCGCGATCTACACCCGCAAATCGAGCGAGGAAGGGCTCGACATGGAATTCAACAGTCTCGACGCCCAGCGGGAGGCTTGCGAGGCATACATCGCCAGCCAGAAATCCGAGGGCTGGGTCGCCACGCGCGAACGCTATGACGATGGTGGCTTTTCGGGGGGCAATCTGGACCGCCCCGGCTTGAAGCAATTGCTGACAGACATCGACGATGGATTGATCGACGTTGTGGTGGTCTACAAGATCGACCGCCTGTCGCGGTCGTTGATGGACTTCTCCAAGCTGGTCGAGGTCTTCGACCGCAACGGCGTGACCTTCGTCTCGGTGACCCAGTCCTTCAACACGACCACCTCGATGGGGCGGTTGACGCTGAACATCCTGCTGTCGTTTGCCCAATTCGAGCGCGAGGTCATCGGCGAACGCATCCGAGACAAAGTCGCCGCCTCGCGCCAGCGCGGGCTCTGGATGGGCGGCTATGTGCCCCTCGGCTATGATGTACAGGATCGCAAGCTGGTGGTTAATGACACCGAGGCAGCCGCAGTGCGCGGGATCTTCCAGCGGTTTATCGAGTTGGGCTCCGCCACTGTGCTTGCGCGGGAACTGCGTGGTGAGGGGTTCCGCAGCAAGCAGGGCACGCTGATCGATAAGGGCTACCTTTACCGGCTGTTGAACAACCGGGTGTATCGCGGCGAGGCCCTGCACAAGGGGAAGGCCTATCCGGGCGAGCACGATGCCATCGTTGACGCA
Source organism: uncultured Tabrizicola sp. (assembly GCA_964393035.1). Taxonomy (GTDB): domain Bacteria; phylum Pseudomonadota; class Alphaproteobacteria; order Rhodobacterales; family Rhodobacteraceae; genus Tabrizicola_A. The sequence continues at coordinate 319,232 of CAYMRX010000005.1, read as the reverse complement.
GACCTTTGGGATCAGGTCCATGCCATCCTGCAGGAAAGCCCCCGCAAGCGGGCCAACAACAGCCGCGCGCAAACCCCATCACTGCTGAAGGGGCTCATCTTCAACGAGAATGGCGCTGCCATGACGCCGACCAGCACGAAGAAGGGGGCGAAGCTCTACCGCTACTATGTGTCCATGGACGTGATCCGGAACCGCGAGACCGGCGAGGAGACCGCGCCGATGCGGCTCGCCGCCGGAATGATGGAAGACGCTGTCTTGACTGAAGTTCGGCGCATCGTGCAAACGCCCGAGGTCGTCACGCAGGTGCTAACCGCCCTGAAACGCGATGGCGGCGGGACATCTGAAACAGACGCCATCGCGACCCTACACGAGTTCACGGCCCTCTGGTCGCAACTCTTCCCGGCCGAACAGGCCCGCATCATCCAGCTTCTGGTGCGGCGGGTCACGGTCACCGCCGCCGGGCTCGAGGTCGACATTCGCCGCGAGGGCATCGCCGGGGTCATCCGCGAGATGATGGTGCCGCGCCGGATGGAGGCAGCGGAATGAGCAAACCCAACGACACGATCCGCGTTCTCATTCCCCTTACAGTTCGCAAGAAGAATGGGCGGCCGAAGATCATGCCGCCAGCTGACTACCGCCCTAGCGAGGACCAGCCCCAAGATCCTCATATCCTGCGCGCCATCGGCCGGGCATGGGGATGGCGGCGGCGCATGGAGGCCGGTGAGTTTGCCACGATCCAGGAACTGGCCGAGGCAGTCGGGCTGGCCGAACGCCATGTCAGCCGCCAGCTACGGTTGGCCTATCTGGCACCCGAGGTTCTGAAGCGGTTGACCTGTGGGCGGGAGGCCTCGGCGGTCAGCCTCTACGATCTGTGTTTTCTGGCAGGGGAGGCTTGGGGTGAACAGGTGGGGCGGGCCGTTGGAGAGTGAGCGGCAGATCGAAGTGATCGGCCCAACGCCGTTGGCCAGCTCGCAACTAGGGTCCAGACTCATTGATTGTCAAAGCCAGAAGATGACAGTTGCGGCGAGTGCGACGGCTGAGAGGAAGGTCTTTGCGCATCGGTCGTAACGTGTTGCGATGCGGCGCCAATCTTTCAATCGGCCGAACATGATCTCGATCCGGTTTCGGCGCCGGTAGCGTCGTTTGTCGTAGCGGACTGTCTTGCCACGAGACTTCCGGCCTGGGATGCAGGGGCGTATGCCCTTGTCTTTCAACGCATCTCTGAACCAGTCGGCGTCATAGCCGCGGTCGGCGAGCATCCATTCGGCGGCGGGCAGACTGCCCAGCAGGGCTGCGGCTCCGGTGTAGTCACTCACTTGGCCGGCGGTCATGAAGAACTTCAGTGGCCGACCCTTGGCGTCCGTGACGGCGTGCAGCTTGGTGTTCAGCCCACCCTTGGTCCGCCCGATCAGGCGCCCGCGCTGGTCGTCTGACCCCCCTTTTTCGCCCGCAGGCTCGAAGCCGTGCGATGCGCCTTCAGATAGGTCGCGTCGATCATGATCGTCTTCTGATCGGTGCCTGTCGAGGCCAGCCCCTCCATCATTCTGGCGAAGACCCCCATGTCACCCCACCGCTTCCATCGGTTATAGAGGGTCTTCGCAGGACCATACTCACGCGGTGCATCACACCACCTCAAGCCATTGCGATTGATGAAGATTATGCCACTCAAAACCCGTCGATCATCAACCCGAGGCTTGCCATGGCTCTTCGGAAAGAAAGGCCTCAGCCGCTCCATCTGCTCGTCCGTCAGCCAGAATAGATTACTCATGATCACCCCCGTAGCTCGGGAGCCTTGAATCACGCAGAGACGGCAGCCTCAAGCAGATCAATGGGTCCTGACCCTAAAGGGTGTGGGGTGAAGAGGTAAGACATGACAGTCAATGCCGCCCATATCGTGGTGATCGAGGATGACCCGGTCACGCGCACGGCGCTGGGGGGCTATCTTGAAACCTTCGGCTACCGCGGCACGGCCTGTGCCGGGGCAGAGGCTGCCGAGCGGGTGCTGGCCCAGGAAAACCCCGATCTGCTGATTGTCGACATCAACCTGTCGGGCAAGGATGGGCTGGAGATCACCCGCGAGCAAAGGGCGCGCTCCGAGATCGGGATCATCCTTTTGTCCGGGCGCACCGATGACGTGGACCGCATCGTCGGGCTGGAACTGGGCGCGGATGATTATGTCTGCAAGCCCTTCAACCGGCGTGAGTTATTGGCCCGCGTCAAGAACCTGTTGCGGCGCACCGCCGCCATGCGGCAGTTGACGCGGCGGGTGGTGCATTTTGCCGGGTTCAGGTTTGACACGGCCGCGCGCCATGTCGCGGGCCCCGAAGGCCAGGACGTGCAACTGACGCGTGCCGAGTACGAGATGCTGCGGACTTTCGTTCTGAACCCCGGCATTGTCCTGTCGCGCGACCGGCTTCTGGCCAGCATCACCCACCGGCAGAGTATCACCGGCACCCGCACGGTCGATGTGATGGTCAAGCGTCTGCGCGCCAAGTTCGGCGATGATTCCAAAGTGCCGCGGATCTTTGGAACCTCGCATGGCGAGGGCTATGTCTCTACTGCGCAGCTGTCCTAATCGGTGCGATCATAAAGCCGCACCTCAGCTTTCGGCCAATAGAACATCGACGGCATTGCATCCACCTCAAGCCCAAGCGGCAACCCCCATTGTAGTCGCTTGAATTCGATCAGCGTGGATGACCGGCGCGAAGTCAGTCAAAACTCGCGACGGCTGTTCTTGCAGGCTCAGTCCGGGCAACTTCGACTCCATCAGACACCACCGAAAGCCGCGCGGGGCGCAATCTCAGCGCTTCGATAGGCGTGGCACAGTCCAAGACGATCAAGCTGCCGCGCGCGCCTTTGTGAAGACCAAAGTTCAATCCCATGATCTGCGCAGGGGCCTCGGTGACCATCTGAAAGCTGCGATACATCTGATCCGTCCCGGTCATCAGCGCAATGTGCAGGCCCATATGGGCGACATCCAGCATGTCACCTGAACCCAAGGGATACCAAGGGTCCATCGCGCAGTCTTGCCCATAGGCGACGGTGACACCCCCTGCGAGCAGTTCTGGCACGCGCGTCATACCCCGCCGTTTCGGATAGCTGTCGGCGCGGCCCTGCAAGGTAATGTTGATCAGCGGGTTGGCAATTGCGGCCACCCGCGCTTCGGCAATCAAGGGAATAAGCTTCGAGACATAGTAGTTATCCATCGAATGCATGGAGGTCAGGTGCGAACCCGTTACCCTGCCCTGCAACCCGAACGCTATGGTCGCTTCGGCCAATGTCTCGATATGCCGCGACATCGGATCGTCGCTTTCGTCGCAATGCAGATCCACCATCAAGCCGCGCTCGGCAGCGATACGACAGGCCGCATGAACGGCCGCAGTGCCATCGGCCATGGTTCGTTCGAAATGCGGAATACCGCCGACGATATCCACACCCGCATCAAGCGCACGGATCACCCGCGCCTCGGCTCCCGGCGCACGCAGCCAGCCATCCTGCGGAAAGGCCACCAACTGGAGGTCAATCTTGCCCTTTAGGGTGTCACGCACCTCAAGAAGGGCTTCGACTGTTCGAAAGCTTGGATCCGTCACATCGACATGGCTGCGGATCGCAAGAACACCGTTGCTTATCGCTTGCCGACAATAGCGCAGGGCACGCGCTACGATGTCTTCTCGGGTTTGGAGCGTCTTCAGCTCGCCCCACAGGGCGATCCCTTCCAGCAGTGTGCCAGATGCGTTCACCCTGGGCGTGCCATAACTGAGCGTCGCATCCATGTGAAAATGACAATCAATCAGCGGCGGACTGACAAGCTTTCCCGTCGCATCAACGACCTTGGCGGTCTGTGCCGTGATGCCGGGTTCGACGGAAACGATCATACCTTTCGCGATGGCGATGTCGGCTTGCACGCCATTGGGAAGCACCCCACCCTTAACAAGCAGATCGAAGCTCATAAGTAGTCTCCTTTGGGTGTTTTAGCGCGTCAGGTCACGTGTCATGCCATCAAGATTGGCCGCAAGGGGCATAGATCTGGTTCTGCTGCCCTGAAGGATGGCCGAAACATGTCAAGGAAGCAGAGCAACGCGGGATTGCAGTCTTGCGTTTTCGGTCGCGCGTAAAGCCGTAGGCGGTCGCTCATTCATCGCCCCATGACATGCACGCGATTTGCATCCCATGAGAGCCAGAATTCCTGGCCGCTTTCCGGTTGCAAGGTAGCAAGCTGGGTCTCGGTGACCTGTGCTTTCCATTCTTGACCATCAGGGGTTTCGAAATAGCAGATGATCCCTGTGCCCGCGAACTCTTCGGAGAGGAAGGAAGCCTTGATCGCCGCCCCGGAAGGGCGTTCGCGCGATACGTAAACCCGGTCGGCCGCGACCACGATTTCTGCATTGCCTTCGGGCAAGTCCATTGGGAGATCGCCTTGTGCGGTTGTCAATACGCCGGCCTTGGCAACTCCTGACAGAATGTTGTTACGGCCAACGAACTCGGCGACAAATCGGCTGCGGGGACCACGGAAGATCTCCTGCGGGCGACCGATCTGCTCGATCTGGCCATGCCCCATGATTACGACCCGATCAGCCATGGCAAAAGCTTCTGACTGCGAATGGGTGACGTAAACAAAGGTGATGCCAAGATCCTTCTGCAGCCTGGTCAGGACGCCTTGCATGCGGATCACCAGATGGGCATCAAGCGCCGAGAGCGGCTCATCAAGCAGAAGCATCTGCGGTTCGGTCACCAGGCTTCGCGCCAAAGCGACCCGCTGGCGCTGTCCACCAGAAAGCTGGTCAATGCGGCGGGTCTCAAACCCAGTCAGTGCCATGCGCCCAAGCCACAGCATCGCCCGCTCCCGGCGTTCCTTGGCATCGACGCCGCGCATCTTGAGCCCGAACTCCACGTTCTCCACGACGGTAAGAAAAGGAAAGAGGGCCAACGACTGCCAGACAAGCGGAGTGTCGCGCTGATGGGGCGGCACGTCGTTCATCACCCTGCCATCCATCGTGATGGTACCCGAGCTTGGCGCCTCCAGGCCCGCCAGCATCCGCAAAGTGGTTGTCTTGCCGCAGCCAGACGGCCCCATCAGTGCAAGAAACTCACCCCGATGGATATCAAGGTCCAGGGATTTGACAGCGACATAGCTGCCAAAGCGCTTATGAACCTGACGGAACTGGACAAGGGGATCAGCCATTCGCTCGTCTCCGGAAAATCAGGAACTGCGCCGCGATGACCAGGCTCATGGAGGTCATGAAGACCACCGTGCCAATGGCGTTGATCTGCGGGTCGACGTTCCCTTGTAGGATCTCAAGTATCATCACCGGAACCGTGCGGTTCAGGCCGGACACAAACCATGCCACGATGAACTCATCAAAACTCACGGCTGCGGTCAGGCAAAGCGCCGAGAAAATTGCCGGCGCACAAAAGGGAACGATGACAAGGCGCATAGCGGCCCATTGCCCCGCCCCAAGATTCCAAGCTGCAGCCTCAAGGGATGGATCCATTTGGCTTAATCGCAGGCGGCAAATCGCCATTGCGAAAGGCGTTGCCAAGACGACATGGGCAATGATGATCCCGACAAGCGTCCCCGACATCCCAACCTGCGAAAGCCATGAAAGCATGGCAAGGCCCAGAATAACCAGGGGCAGTGTCGGAGGAAGCAAGGCCAGGGCCAGGTAGGCTTGCTTGAATCTAAAGCCAAAGCGGAAATCGGTATAGGCAGTCGCAAACCCGATCAGAGTAGCCAAAACAGACGTGCTTGCAGCTACGATCAACGAGTTACCAATTGCCTCCCAAACTTCAGGTCGCGAGAAGGCACGCGAGTACCAATCCGTGGTGAAATGACCCAAAGGCAAGGTTGGAAAACGGTCAGAGTTGAACGAAAACACGACACTTGCCACAATGGGCGCAAAGATGAACAGGAAGAAGGCCGTCAGATAGATCCAGCCAAAGACCGGCAGGGATTTCATTTGCGCCTCCCATAGGCCGCTTTAAGTGCTGCGGCGGCAACCGCGAAAAGTGTGACAATCATCATGATCGCGACCACGGCGGCTCTGGGCCATTGCTGGCCTGATTTTGTCGTGTCGATGATCAGGATGGTCAAGGTTGGGGGTTTGGAGCCGCCCAGATAGAAGGGACTGACAAAGTCACCGAAGGTCATGATGAAGGCAAAAAGTGCCCCAAGAACCAGTCCCGTTTTTGCGGCAGGAATGATGACCGAAAGCAAAGTTCGTACCGGTGATGCACCGAGGTTATGAGCCGCCTGGATCAGGCTCTTGTCGATCGCAGCCAGGCTCCAGGTCTGAAAGATGACAACAAGCGGCAAGACGAGCGTCAGATAGCCCACCATGGCACCAAAGCCTGAATTGAGCATGGGAAACGGGCCCAGGCCGATACCTCCCAGCACCGCGTTGACCGGTCCGCTCTCGGCCAAGATAACTTGCCAAGCATAGGCGCGCACCAGAAATGAGGTGAAGAATGGGACGATCAGGCAGAACAGCGCAAAGCGTCTGCCCGTTTCGGTCAAATGAAAGGCAATGAAGAGCGAGGCTGGAAAGGCGACAAGCGTGGCGATGACCCCTGCAAGAGCCGCTCGCCACAGAGTGATCCAGTAAGCATCCCAGAATGCCCCCCGCCCCAGGATACGGGACCAGTTGTCAAGCACGAACGCAGGCTCGATCCGATAGTTCTTGACCAGCCAAAAGCTCATGGCGACCATGAATATCAAGGGAATGACAAAGAACGCTCCTTGCCACAGCAGAAGTGGCAAGCGCCAAACGTACGGATAAAGGTCAGGCCGGTGAGCTTTGGTCATGCTATGGTGCAGGCGGCGAGAAACCGCCGCCTGCGTACTCCTTATGCAGACTTATAGTCGGACCAGAAATCGTTCCAGTCCTCGAGGCTTTGCTGCTTTGGCGTGTCACGGAAGTGGACACGCCCCTCGCGCAACAGCTTGATCGGATCGTTTTCAGCGCCTTCAATCAGACCAGAACGTTTTGCTTCTGCGGGATTGGCTTCTTGAATCGCCTTCCAGCCGGATTTGGTCGGCGAAAGGCCGGGATAAGCCGCCATCTGAATCGACTTCACCTGCCCTTTGGGGCCAAGCATGTAGTTGATGAACTTATTCAGAATCTCGTGCTTTTGCGTCCCCTTGCCGATCGAGTAGCTTTCAGTGAACTGAATACCGCCCTCTTCCGGAATAACGCTGGCGACCTTGGCACCATCCTTTTCCAGAACGCCCGTGATCCAGTCGCCAATGCCGACCATGGCCAGCATCTCGCCGTTCTTCAGGCTGCTGAAGGTGCCACCATAGTCGAAATATCCACCGACCTGCGGCTTCAGGCTGAGTGTCTTTTCCTTGACAGCCTCCCAAGCGGCGCCATCGATGTCGAACGGCGACGGTGCCTTGTTGCCGTTCAGCAATGACATCTGCCCCAGGTTGGGAAGATGCCAGTCAAAATGGCCTACTTTGCCAGTAACCTTGGGGTTCCAGAAACAGTTGTAGCTCATGGCTTCTTCTTTGGTCAGGGCATCAGTGTTGTAGGAGACACCCAACAGACCATAGCGCACCATCACCGACCACAAGGTGTTGTCGGTCCAATGTCCCGGAAACTTCTGAAACTCTGGAAAGAAGTCATCAAACGGATAAATCGAGGCATCCATTTCTTCGATGTAACCCGCCGCATTCAACTGCTGAACAAACTCGGCGTCGGACAGGATGAGATCATAGGTGCCGGGCGGTGATTGCGAAATCAGAGCCAGCATATTGTCGCCGCCAGCATAGTACTTCGGCACAAACTTCACGTTGTTCTCGGCTTCGAACTCGGCCACGATGTCCGGCTCGGCATGGCCATACCACGCAAGCATGTTGATCTGCGTGGCCTCTTGCGCCCATGCGCGGTTGAGCATCGGGGTTGACAGGGCAACCGCCGTTGCTCCCCGAAGCAGACTGCGTCGCGTCATCTTCAATGTTTGTGTTGTCATCGGTGTCCCCATTGTCGCGATCATGGGCGTGATTCTCCCTGACCTTGCAGGAAGCTTGTGCAGTTTCGTTCATCGACGGAAATTTTGTATTTGTATGATAGCATAAAAATCTCTTATGCATCCTGTTGCGTTCCAGCCTGAGCGATCTGTTCCATTATCCACTGAGCAAGGCCATGCCCGGCCTTGGACAGTCGAGCATGTTTGTAGAAAAGACCTATGCGCAAAGGGGTTAGTGGCGGAAAGCCTTCTTCTTCACTACCTACACGCATCCCCGGCAACATGGTTGCCTGGGTCAATGCACTGGCCCCGATGCCTGCATTGATTGCAGCTTGGATCCCCGAGACATCCCCAGAAACCAGAACGGTTTTCCAGTTCTTGCGCGCGATTCTCATGCTATTGCGCATTCTCTCAGCATATTCGCAAGGATCAGGATGCCGGATCAGAGGTAAAGGCAGGCGTGTATCCCAGCGGAAATCTTCGGCGACGGCCCAAACAGGCGTGATGGTGGCAGAATTAACCAGGAAGGCTTCGTCCTGTGTCGGCGCGATTGCAACGACCAGATCAAGGCGGTCAGTGGTCAGCTGCTGCCGCAAGTCTTTTGAGAGATGGCTTTCCATCTCGATCTTGACGTCGGGGTGGGTGGCGGCAAATCGAGTGATTGCCCCAAGTAGGAAGTCATTGGAAAAGTCCGTCGGCACCCCAACGCGGATCCAGCCCGAGAGCGACTCATTGGCATAATAAGCGACGATGTCATCATTGAGCCGCAAGATCTGTCTGGCATAAGGTCCAAGCGCCATTCCAGCATCGGTCAACCGGATCTGACGGCCTTCGGTGTTGATGAGTTGCGAGCGCAGCAAATCTTCGAGCCGCCGGATCTGCAGTGAGACCGCAGGTTGGGTCCGGCCCAAGGCTTCAGCGGCGCGCGTAAAGCTCCCAAGATCAACCACGGTTACGAAACTACGCAGCAAGTCTGTTGGAACATTGACAGGCATCGGACCTCCCGATTGCATTAGATTTTTTTATGATACCATCATAATTATCAATTTCGAAAATCAGCAAGCGTTTCCTACGGTGCCCGCAAGGAGAGTGGCACATGGATCGCAGCACCTTTCATCGCACCTTCAAGACCGCCGGTCCGGTGGTAACGCCGGTTATTCATGTCGTGGATCTGGACCAAACACTGCGCAACATCAGCCATGTCGCAACGTTGGGCGCACCGGGTGTTTTCCTGATCAACCATGACTTTTCGGTCGAGGAGTTCCTGCCAATTCTGCGGGCTGCCCGAGATGCATGTCCGAATACGTGGATGGGGGTAAACTTTCTTGCTCAACCCGGTCGAATAGCGTTTCCGATCTTGGGTCAACTGGCGCATGAAGGTCGCCTTATTGATGCCTATTGGGCAGATGACGCCTGCCTGGATGAGCGCGAAGCTGTTCAGACAGAAGCGGAAGCCATCGCAAAGATCCGCAGTCAAAGTGGCTGGGACGGCATGTATTTCGGGGGTGTCTGCTTCAAGAAGCAACGACCGGTCGATCCGGCCTTGAATGAATACTCGGCACGCATTGCCCGGCCATTCATGGACGTTGTGACCACCTCGGGCGTTGCCACGGGTCACGCGGCTGATACGACAAAAATCACAGAATTCCGCCGCGGTCTCGGCGATGCAGCCCTGGCGATTGCTTCGGGAGTAACGCCTGACAATGCGGCGCTCTACGCCGCAGATGTGGACTGCTTCCTTGTCGCAACGGGTATCAACCATCCGGGTGACTTCTACAACATCGATCCCGCGCGTCTTTCCGCGCTTTTAGACCTCTGCCGTGCATATGGAGTACCGCGCCATGACTGATTCAAAAGGCCCCCGCAATAATCGTTGGTATCTGTCTTTGATGTCGCCAAATACCAAGGGACCAAAGTTTGCTTGGCTCGATCCTACCTCAATCTACATCAACGCTACCGCGTTTGAAGATCTGCTGGACGACCTTATCGAGGACCTTGAAGGTGTCGAATTCGATGTTGTCGGTGGTTGTGATGCGATGGGTTTCGTTCTGGGGGCAGGGCTCGCAGCGCGGACCGGTCGCGGCTTCTTGCCGGTGCGCAAGGCGGGAAAGCTATGCGTCGACACTGATCGGGTGAGCTTCACCAATTATTCTGGGAAGACCCAAGACATGGAGATGCGCCTCCCCGCCTTTGCCAAAGGCACTCGGGTACTCCTGGCCGATCAGTGGATACAGACAGGGGGTACGATGGAGGCTGCGATCCAATTGGTCGAGCGCCAGGGTGGGATCGTCGCGGGCCTGGTTACGATTGCGATGGAAAACTGCGAGGCGACTGACGCCTACGCAAAGCGATTCCCAATCATAACGGCCGTGGTTCCCGGCAGCCAGTGGCAAACGGAATGCAACGCCCAGGATTTGTCCAGCTTCCGCAGTTACAAGGCAGAGCGGACATTCCCCACTGCCGGCCGAACTGCGCCTTAGTAACCCGACAGGACCCCGTCATGTCGTAAACTCCCCCGGCATTTGCGTGCCGGGGCCCTTTATTCTCGTTATCTGAGAGGCCCCACGATGCCACCGCTCAATGCACCAAAACTGATTTCTGGCAACGCAAATCTGCCTCTTGGTCAAGCCATTGCACAGCGTATGTCCGTCCATCGTGGCATGCCAATCAACTTGGTCGACGCCCGTGTCGAGCGGTTCAACGATCAAGAGATTTTTGTCGAAGTGTTCGAGAATGTCCGAGGCGAGGACATGTACGTGATACAGCCCACGTCAAACCCGGCCAATGACAATCTGATGGAGCTATTGATCATGACCGACGCCCTGCGCCGGTCTTCTGCCAGCCGGATCACCGCTGTGATTCCCTATTTTGGGTATGCCCGCCAAGACCGCCGAGCCAAGGCCCGTACGCCGATTTCTGCTAAAATGGTGGCGAACCTGATCGAGACGGCGGGAATCGATCGAGTCTTGACGCTCGACCTGCACGCAGCACAGATTCAAGGCTTCTTCGACATCCCCGTAGACAACCTTTACGCCAGCCCGGTGTTCGCTTTGGACATTGAACACCATTTTCGAGGACAGATGGAGCACCTGATGGTGATTTCTCCAGATGTTGGCGGCGTCGCGCGTGCGCGCGAGCTGGCGAAGCGAATTGGCGCACCGCTCGCAATCGTGGATAAGCGGCGAGAAAAAGCGGGTGAGGTAGCAGAGATGACTGTTATCGGAGACGTGCGGGGCAAGACATGCCTGATTGTGGATGACATCTGCGACACCGCTGGCACTCTTTGCAAGGCGGCTGAAACCTTGATGCAAGCTGGGGCATCCGAAGTTCACGCCTATATCACTCATGGCGTTCTATCTGGTCCGGCGGTGGAACGGGTCCAGAATTCCGTGATGAAATCGCTTGTGATTACCGACTCGATCGAGCAGCCGTTCTCTGTTCTTGCGGCTAAGAATATCAGGATTGTCCCAACCGCACCGATGTTTGCTCAAGCCATTTTAAACATCTCGAGCGGTATGTCTGTTTCCAGCCTGTTTGAAGCTGACACGCTCACGCCGATCTATGAGGCGGAGTATCCAAGGCCCTCCCAGCTGCTTTAACTGCAACGGAGCTTGATTCCCGCAAGTCAGCTCGCAGTAATTCAGGGACATTGGCATGGCTTCGGCGCATGGATACCGGCGAGTTTGCCTCTATCCAGGAACTGGCCGATGCCGCTGGCTTGGCAGAACGGCATGTCAGCCGACAACTCCAGCTGGCCTATCTCGCGCCGGAGGTGCTGAAGCGGCTGACCTGTGGGCGAGAGGCGTCGGCTGTCAGCCTCTATGATTTGTGTTTTCTGGCGGGCGAGGCGTGGGGGGAGCAGGTTGGGCGGGCAGTTGGCGACGGTGCAGCGAAATCGACGTGATCGGCCCAGAACTGCCATTCTGTCAGCCCATGGCGAACGGCTGCTTCTCAGCGGCGAACTTTGGGGCAAAACAATTCAAGGAAGGCTGAGCCGTTCATCCATCGCCCAACTTGACCTTCTTAATTTATAGGAATAGGGGGTATAGGTATATTTGCACAAGAGGTAGAGTTATGGCCATCCTTTCAAGCGCGGACACCCACCTCGTGGCGCGTGTCAACAAGATCGGCGGACAGGTAAGAGCGATCGAACGCGCTCTTGAAGCCGGCACGGGCTGCACTGAGGTGCTCGAGAGTGTCTGATCCTCTGTGTATCTGATCTGGGCCATGCGGTTTTCAGATACGTTCAGGCGTCGAAGCGCCCAGCGAAGAGTATGGCCAGCTGATTGCGGGCCGCAACCCATTCCCTGACATTTCGACCGCCCTTTTCAAAGTTGCGGATGGCCAGGAAGATCAGCTTCGTTGCGGCCTCCTCGGTTGGGAACGAGCCCTTGGTTTTCAGCGTTTTCCGCAGCACCCGGTTCAGCGATTCTACGGCATTCGTAGTGTAAATGATCTTCCGGATCGCGGCGCTGAAGGCAAAGAACGGGGTCACCTCGGCCCAGGCCCTGCGCCAGGCCGGGGCGATGGATGGGTATTTGCCGCCCCATTTTTCCTCGAAGCTGTCCAACTGGCGGGCGGCTTCCTCGGCGGTCGGGGCCTCGTAGACTGGGCGCAGGTCGGCGGCCACGGCCTTGCGGTCCTTCCAGCTGCAAAAATTCATCGAATGCCGGATCAGATGCACGATGCAGGTCTGGACCGTCGTCTCGGGGAAGGCCGCTGTGATCGCATCGGGGAAGCCCTTCAGCCCGTCGACGACAGCGATCAGGATGTCCTGGACCCCGCGGTTGCGCAGCTCGTTCATCACCGACAGCCAGAACTTGGCACCCTCATTGTCGGCGATCCAGAGGCCAAGCACCTCGCGTTCGCCCTCCCGAGTAACGCCCAAAGCAATGTAAACGGCCTTGTTTTTGACCATCCGGCTGTCGGCATCGCGGATCTTCACGCGTAAAGCGTCAAAGATCACAATGGGATACATCCGGTCCAGCGCCCGGTTCTGCCATTCGCGGACCTCGTCGAGCACGGCGTCGGTGACCCGGCTGATCAAATCAGGCGAGACCCGCAGCCCGTAAAGTTCCTCAAGGTGGGCCTGGATGTCCCGAACCGACAGCCCAGCAGCGTAGAGCCCGATGATCTTGTCATCCACCCCGTCGATCCGGGTCTGGCCCTTCTTCACCAGCTCCGGTTCGAAGCTGCCGGCCCGGTCACGCGGCACTGAAAGCAACACCTCGCCGTCCGAGCCCTTCACCCGCTTCGTTGCAATCCCGTTCCGGCGGTTGGTCTGTTCGGCTGGCGGCTCAGCACCGGCCTCATAGCCAAGGTGCGACGTCAGTTCGGCCCCAAGCATCCGCTCCATCAGTCGGATCTTCAGTTCCTTCATCAGCCCGGCATCGCCAAGCAGATCCTCAGGCCGCTTGCAGCCCTTCAGCAGCTCCTCCAGCAGTTCGTTGGAAATCGTCATCGTCCTTGCTCCTCTCAGGAAGCATGGACCCAATCAGCCATACACAGAAGACCGGACACTCTCAGGTGCTCCACCTCGTCGCTGCCGTTCGAGGGGCCGTAAACGGTCTTCTCGATGAAGTAATCGCTGTGCACCTGACGTCGCACATTTCACGCTCAGGACTTTCTGACGCGGAGCGGGCTGAAGGCGCGAAGGAACTTCTGGAAGTCATTCGTCGCTACTCGAAGTAGCGCTCCCGGTACGGAGCGCGTCGATCCGCAGATCGCCGCGCTGCTCCGATGACGCCCTGACAATGCTCATGATCGGCGGTGGAACGCGTGACTATGATCGCGAACAATCATCAAGAAAGCGAATGTGCCGTGGCGATCGCGACGGATGCGGAGCAAGAGGTCTCCCAGAGCCAAGGGCTCAGCCCCGGACTGGCTCTTGTCATGGCCATCGCCTGCGGCACGGCGGTCGCGAACATCTATTATAATCAGCCGATCCTCGGGCTAATCGACAAGACCTTTCCGGCTGCCAGATCGCTGGTTGGGCTCGTGCCGACTGCGACCCAGCTTGGCTATGCACTCGGTCTCCTTTTCCTCGTGCCGTTGGGCGATCTGGTAGAGCGCCGGCGCCTAATCCTGATCCAGATAGGCCTGCTCACAGTCTCTTTGGCGGTCGTGGCGGTCGCTCCCAGCATATGGATGCTGCTCGGAGCATCGGCGTTGGTCGGCGTCACAGCAAGCGTGGCCCAGCAGATCCTGCCGTTTGCGGCAGAACTTGCCCCGCCGGAGCGGCGAGGCGCAACCATCGGCACGGTGATGAGCGGTCTTCTGTGCGGCATCCTTCTGAGCCGAGTGGTCGCCGGCGTCATCGGCGATCATTTTGGTTGGCGCGCCATGTTCTGGTTGGGTCTGCTAATGTCCTTGGCGATGGCCGGATTGCTGGCACTGGCTTTGCCGCATAGCCACCCCAAGGCGCGGATCGGCTACGGTGCCTTGCTCGGTTCTCTCATCACAATCTGGCAGCAGGAACGAAACCTCCGGCAAGCGACGTTGATTCAGGCCTGCGTCTTCGGATCATTCAGCGCACTCTGGACAACACTGGCGCTTCATCTGGACACAAACTACCGCCTGAGTGCGGAGGTAGCCGGGCTTTTCGGCTTTGTGGGCATAGCGGGCGTGCTGTTCGCGCCGATCGCAGGGCGGATCGCGGATCGACGGGGGCCCTATTTCGTCGTCGGCATCGCAACCGCAGTCATGGTGTTGTCTTGGGCCGTGCTGGGAACTTGGAACGCGGTAGCGGGTATGGTCACCGGCGTGATCCTGCTCGATTTCGGGGCGCAGAGCGCGCAGGTCTCGAACCAGCATATCATCCATGGCCTCGGCCCAGATGTCCGCAACCGTCTTAACGCGGTCATGATGGGCGGAATGTTCATCGGTGGGGCGATCGGTTCGGCGGGTGCAAGCCTTGCATGGAACAGCGCTGGTTGGATCGCAGTCGCCGGGTTCGGCATCGCGCTCGCGATGCTGGCCCTCGGTATTCACTTGGTCGGTGTGGCCGCTCGTCACACCACACATCAGCAGCATGGATAATGAGATGACCGACGACGCGCATATTCACCGGCTCCGCGAAGACATACCCTATGTTCGCGACAAGATTTACGTGGACAATGCCGCGGTTTCGCCGGTGTCGCGGCGCGTACAGCAAGCAAGCGCACGGTATAACGAGATCATCGCGACCCGCCTGCGCCAAGCCAAGCAATTGGCGACGCCGGTTTTCGATCGGGGACGCGCTCTCGCGGCAAAGCTGGTCGGATGCAAGCCGGATCAGGTTGCCTATATCCAGAATACATCGCACGGCCTTTCGTTGGTTGCCCTCGGCGTAGAGTGGCGTGCCGGGGACAATCTCGTCGTCTGCGCACAGGAGTTCCCGTCGAACTTTCTCTGCTGGCTCCAGCTTGAGGCACACGGCGTTGAGGTCCGGCGGATCCCGTCGGAGGATGGAAGGCTGACGCCAGAGCAAGTTCGGGTGGCATGCGATTCCCGCACACGGGTCATAGCGTTGAGCCATGTCCAGTTCTTCAGTGGCTTCCGCGTCGATCTGGCGGCCATGGCCGAGATCAGTCGTCATGTGGGTGCGATACTGGTGGTGGACGGCACTCAATCGGTCGGGGCCGTCGGCATCGACGTGGAGGCGAGTGGTGTCGATGTCCTTGTTGTCAGCGCGCACAAATGGCTGATGGGCCCGCGAGGCATCGGCTTCGCGACCTTCTCCGACCGGGCGCTCAGCGAGATCACACCGCGCATCGTTGGGTGGCTCAGCGTCAACGACCCTTTTGCGTTCAACCGCACGCTCGACTTCCTGCCCGACGCGCGACGTTTCGAGCCGGGCACGGCGAACGGCTGCGGCATCTTCGGTTTGGCCGAACGTCTGACCGAAATCGACGAACTCGGCATCGCATGGATCGAAAACAGAATCCTCGATCTGGGTGAGCTGTTGCGGGAGCGGGCACGGCAGCACGACCTTACCGCCGTTTACAGCTTCGAACGGACGTCTGCCTCGGGGATCACCGTGTTGGCGCATCCGCAGGTGGAAGCCACAGACATGCTGTCCCGCTTGAACGCCAACAACATCTTCGCCAGCGTTCGCAACGATGCGATCAGGGTCGCGGCCCACTATTACAACACGGCCTCGGAAATCGAGAGGATCATCGACATCATGGCCAACTCTTCAGTGGACGGAGCCCAAGAGTGATGATCGACATCCACTTGCTTCCGGCCTTCATTGCCACCGCGACCATCCTCACGATCACACCCGGCGTCGATACGGCGATGGTCCTGCGTGCTGCGATGGCGGAAGGCCGCCGCTCCGCACTGTTCTCGGCGGCGGGGATCGCCTCGGGTTGTCTGATCTGGGGAGCGGCAGTGTCGCTGGGCCTCGGCGCGCTGTTGCGCGCGTCGGAGATCGCCTACACGGTCGTAAAGTTCGCCGGCGCCGCCTATCTGGCCTGGCTCGGCCTCAAGCTACTACTGAAACCTCGAACATCTCTCGGTGCAACCGGGGAAGGCGATCCGAGTGGGAGCAGACATGCGGCATTCAGACGAGGTTTCCTGACCAATCTCCTCAATCCCAAGGTGGGTGTGTTCTACATGACTTTCCTACCGCAGTTCGTGCCGTTGGATGTCAGCGTGGCCAGCTACTCTTTCATTCTCGCTTGCATCCATGTCCTGCTTACCTTGGCATGGTTCGCCGTTCTGATCTCGGCGACCATGCCGCTCAATCGTTTCTTGCGGTGCCCGAAGGCGATCGGTGTCTTCGACCGCCTTACAGGCGGCGTGTTCCTCGCCTTCGCTGGAAAGCTCGCTGCAGCGTCGGCGCGTTAGCCTCCAGCCAAAGCTGAGGCTCAGCCGCATTGCCCTGTGTAGACCGAGCGAGCAGGACCGGTTCTTCTCGGTCACCGAGTGCGATGTGATAGTGGTCTGGCAGCCGCATTGATCTCCCGCTGTCTGAGGGTGATCAAGCTCTTCGGAGGTCGAGGAATCGTACCGGAGGAGCAGTCCTAATGAATGGCAGAAAGTCGGCATAGCAGACATAGGTGCGCGCCGCAGCGAAGGTCCGTTTCCCGCCCGTTGCGACCGCGGGCCTCTTGACCAGCTTCCCGCTGACATGCGCACGATCTCGCACAACCACGCCGCCTTCGGGTGTCTCTGTTCGCACCGAGAGCACACGAACCTGCTTCAACTGCGGCGCATTTTGATTTCGCCAACATGCTGAAATCGCGTGATCTTTTAAATCCGTCTCGATTTTGGTGAAGGGCGGATGGAAAGAGACGCGGGGCGCTCAGAGACTGATTTCGGCGGAAATGCCAGTCTCCGAAAGTCGGATGGCCTTGCTAAACCCCTTTGAAACAAAAAGAAAAAAGGCCCCATCAGGGACCTCATCTCGGGTTTGCGATGTGAAAGTGGCGGATCGATAGGGATTCGAACCCTAGAGACGGTTCCCCGCCTACACACTTTCCAGGCGTGCGCCTTCGACCACTCGGCCACCGATCCGTTGCGGGGTGTTTAGCGGGAAGTTTTGGGGCGCTCAAGAGCAAAACGTCGCGCGGGATCGGATGTCGTTCAGGCGAGGAGCAGGTTGATCCGGCGGTTCTGTTTGCCTTTGTTCTCGATCTTGCCGAACTCGACCCGGCCGATTTCCGCGGTGCGGGCGACATGGGTGCCGCCGCAGGGTTGCAGGTCGATCTGGGTGGCGGCATCGCCGATCCGCACCAGCCGCACCCGGCCCTGCCCCATGGGCGGGTGGACCGACATGGTTTTGACAAGGCCGGGGTTGGCCAAAAGCTCGGCGTCGGTGATCCATTGATCGGTGACGGCCAGATCGCGCGCAATGAGGGCGTTCAGCGCGGCCTCCAGCGCGGGCAGATCGGCGGGGGTCTCGGGCATGTCGAAATCAAGCCGCCCCTTGTCGGCGCCAATTTGCCCCCCCGTCACCGGCAAGGGAATGACCACCGACAAGAGATGCAATGCGGTATGCACCCGCATGTGGCGGTGACGCCGGTCCCAGTCGATGCGCTGGCGCAACCGTGCGCCCACGGGCGGCAGGGCGGCGAGTTCGGCCGGAACCAGGGCGATGCCGCCGCCTTCGACCTTGACCGCCGTGGCGATGGCCAGACGCCCGCCGTCCCACTGCACGACACCATTGTCACCGGGCTGCCCGCCCCCGGTGGGGTAGAACACCGAGGCGTCGGTCAGAATACCGCCTTCGGGCGTATGGGCCAGAACGGTGGCATCGGCCTCGCGCAGATAGGCGTCATCACGAAACAAAGGCGCGGTCATCATGGGGCAGGCTTGTCCTTGGAGCGGGGTTTGACTGTGGGTGCGGGGTCGGGTTTTTCCACCTCGGCCTCAGCCATCTTGGCCAAATGCTCGCGGTGGGCATTGGAAAAGCTGATCCCGTCTGCAGCAAAACGCGCGGCGATCGCGTGGTTGATGTCCGAGCGCACCTGCATCTGGAAATTCACATCGCGCAGGATGGCCCGGATTTCAAAGTTCATCGTCTCGGCCCCGAAACCAACCAGCGCCACGGTGGGCGGCGGTTGCAGGATGACCAAGGGCTGCGCGGCGGCAATTTCCCGCAGCGCGGTTTCAACCTTGCGGCTGTCGGTGTCAAAGGGCACCGACACCGGCACGATCAGCCGCCCGGTCAGGTTGAACCGCGTCCAGTTCGTTACCCGGCCCGAGATCAGGTCCGAGTTCGGCACGATCACATCCGACCGGTCAAAGGTCTGGATCCGGGTCGAGCGCACCGAGATCGACTTGACGATGCCTGCCGTCGTGCCGACCTCGATCCAGTCGCCTTCGCTGACCGGACGTTCGATCAACAGGATGATGCCCGAAACAAAATTCGACACGATGGTTTGCAGGCCGAAACCGATGCCGACCGACAGGGCACCGGCAACGATGGCCAGACCCGAAAGGTCGATCCCGGCGGCGTTGATCGCGATGAGCGCGGCAAGGAAGATGCCGATATAGCCAATGCCCGAGACGATGGCGTTCTGCCCGCCCTGATCCAGCGAGGTGCGCGGCAGGATCGAATTTTTCAGCCCGCCCTGAAACATCCGCGTCAGCATATAGCCGATGCCGAAGACCACCGCGAAGACAAGGAAATTGGTCGGCGAAATTCGCGTACCACCCAGTTCAAACCCTTCGCGGAACCGCGTCCACAACTCGGTAAGGTCCGAAGTGCGCGCGCCCCAGATCAGCGCGAAGATCGGCAGGCTGGCCAAGGCCAAGGCAAAATTTGCCAAGACCGGCAACAGCGCCTCGCCCGTATCATCCTTGGCGCGGGTAATGGCGGCGTAGAGATCGCTCACCAGATCTTGCAGCACCAAGAGCAAGCCGACCGCAAAAAGGCTGACCATGGCCGGATAGATCATTGCGGCCGCAGCCGGGACATAGCCGACGGCAGCCAGCACCGGACCGACCACGCCAACGGCAATCGCCCCCTGCCCCAGAATTCCGATCAGGCGCCTGCCATAGCTGACAGCCTCGCCGTCGCGCCGCTCACCCGAGAGTTGGCGGTGCAAAAGCTGACCCATGCGGACAAGCAAAAGCCCCGAAACCACCAGCCCCGGAAAGGACACGACCGAGGTGGTGCCTTCGGAATAGGATTGTGCGTCCATGGCGGCATAGCGCAGACCATCCAGCCCAAAAAACCCGGCCATCGCGACGGCATTGAACCGGGCTTCGACGCGTCGCTGGGCGGGCAGGCCCAGGGGCCCTTCGGATTGGCCCCGCGGAAAGACACGGGCGGCAAGCCAAGCCGCAAGAACAACCCCAAACGCCG
Source organism: uncultured Tabrizicola sp. (assembly GCA_964393035.1). GTDB lineage: Bacteria > Pseudomonadota > Alphaproteobacteria > Rhodobacterales > Rhodobacteraceae > Tabrizicola_A. The sequence goes on along the minus strand of CAYMRX010000005.1, from coordinate 299,470 downwards.
CGTCGGCGGTGGCCGCCAACACCGTGTCGGCCCATTCGCCCACCATTTCGGTCAGAAACAGGGCGCCATAGGCACAGAGGATGCCGATCAGCGGAAAAACGATTTCGCCAAGGGAAACCAAAAGCGCCAATATCTTGCGGCTCCGCGCCGAGTCGCGGTCTTGCAGGCGGCTTGCCATCCGCTGCATCCAAGCCCGGCCATAGACCAAAAGCCCAATCGCCAGTGCCAGCAAAAGCAGGATAAACGGCACATTGTCGCCAAAGGCGGTGCGGGCCTCGTCGTCCTCCCATTTCTCGGCGACCTCATCCCAAAGCCGGATTCCGGTATCGGTCAGGCCAATCACCGCTTCGGGCCAGTTCGCCGGATTGATCGGCGCGGGCCAAAGCTTCAACAGTTGATCGGCCTGCCGCTCACGCAGAACTCGGTCGATTTCGCTGATAAGGCCACTCGCGCGGCGATAGGCCTCATCGGCCGCCAGACCGGGGGCCTGCAACTCGACCAGTTGCTCACTCAGCGCCGAACGACGGGAGGCGATCTCCTCCGCCTCGGGGGCGCCATCGCTGGGGGCGGGGCCAAGGGCGGCGATCTGGGTGCGCAGGGTGGCGATACGGGCGGCATTGGCGCTTTGCGCCCCCGAAAGCGCACCGCGCCAATCCACCAACTGGCCGCGCAGCGTTTCCAGATTTTCTGATGTGGCGTTGCGGTTTTCGGTGGCGTTTTCCACCCGCGCCGCCAGCCGCTCCCAAGCGGCAAAATCCAGCGTGGCGGCCGGATCGGACGACATCTGCCCCGAAGGCGTGGTCGGCATACCGCCCTTGCCCGGCTGGCGCGGCATCAGCGCCCCGGTCTCATCAACTTGCCGGGGGGCCTGCTGGGCCTGAACAGGAGAAAGGGCCAGCGCGATGGCCAGCCCCAAACCCGCCGTCAGAAGGCGAAGCGCCCTCATGCGTCCTGATAGACGGAAGGGATCTGCATCGGCGCGCGGTCAAGCCAGCGCGGCACGGGCAGGCCCTTTTCCTTCAGGAAGGCGGGGTTATAAAGCTTGGACTGATAGCGGTTGCCATAGTCACACAAGGCCGTGACGATGGTATGGCCCGGCCCCATCTCGCGCGCCATGCGGATGGCCCCGGCGATGTTGATGCCCGACGAGCCGCCAAGGCAGATGCCTTCTTCCTCGACCATGGAAAACACCAGGGGCAGCGCCTCGGCGTCGGGGATGCGATAGCTGAAATCGGGGGTGAAGCCTTCGAGGTTCGCCGTGATCCGGCCCTGCCCGATCCCTTCGGTGATGGAGGAGCCCGGCGCATCCAACTGGCCGGTGGTGTAAAAGCTGTGCAGCGCCGCCCCCTCGGGGTCAGCCAGACCGATCTTCACGCCCTTGGGCTGCAAGGCCATGCCGATGCCCGCCAGCGTACCACCCGAGCCGACAGCGCAGATGAAACCATCCACCTTGCCGCCGGTCTGTTCCCAGATTTCGGGGCCAGTGGTTTCAATATGGGCCTGACGGTTGGCCACATTGTCAAACTGGTTGGCCCAGATCGCGCCATTCGGTTCGGTCTGCGCCAATGCCTCGGCCAGACGGCCCGAGTAGCGCACATAATTGTTGGGGTTGCGATAGGGCGCGGCGGGCACCTGCACCAATTCGGCACCAGCCAGCCGGATCATGTCCTTCTTTTCCTGACTTTGGGTTTCAGGAATGACGATGACGGTCTTGAACCCCATGCTCGCGCCCACCAGCGCAAGGCCGATGCCGGTATTGCCGGCGGTGCCTTCCACAATCGTGCCACCGGGGCGCAACTGGCCTTTGGCCACCGCGTCCTTGATCATGTAAAGTGCGGCGCGGTCCTTGACCGATTGACCGGGATTCAGAAATTCGCATTTGCCAAGGATCGTGCAGCCGGTGATTTCCGAGGCCCGCTTGAGCTTCAGAAGGGGCGTGTTGCCGATCGTATCGGCCAGATCGCTGTGAATACGCATGGTCTTTTCCCTGAGTGTTGACCGAACCTAGGGCGAGAGGCCGGCAAACTCAAGCCGGGGCGACGGAAAAGGCGGCAGGTCCGGCAAGCGCCTTGCGCATGGGAAGCCGTTCCGCGGAAGCGGCGCAAGGCGGAACCCTGCCCCGGTCAGCCCAGCATCAGCGGGACAGTCTGACCACAGGCAAAGCGGCGCAACACGGCCGGATAAAGCCGATGCTCCTGCCCCAAAACCCGCGCAGCAAGGCTGTCGGCGTCATCACCGGGCAGGATCGGCACGCGGGCCTGGCCCAGAATCGGCCCGGCATCCAACTCTGCCGTCACCTCATGCACGGTGCAGCCCGCCTCGATATCCCCCGCCTCCAGCGCACGCTGGTGGGTGTGCAGGCCGGGGTATTTCGGCAAAAGCGAGGGATGGATGTTCAGCATCCGGCCTTCGAACAGCCGGATGAAGGCCGGGGTCAAGATGCGCATGAAGCCTGCCAGACACAGGATGTCGGGCTTGGCCGCAAGGATCGGCTGCAACAAGGCCGCCTCAAATGCGGCCCGGTCGCGGCCGTAAGGGCGATGATCGACGGCGGCGGTCGGGATGCCCAGCGCGGCGGCCCGGGCCAAGCCTGCCGCCGCCGGATCGCTCGAGGCCACCAGAACCGGCGTGCAGGGATGCTGCCCCCCATTTGCGCCGGTGGCCATATCCCGCGCCAGCGCCAGCATGTTCGAGCCACCCCCGGAAATCAGGATGGCAACGCGCTTCACAGCAGCTTGCCCTTGTAGATCACGCCTTCGCCTTTGACGACACGGCCCATCTCGACCACGGTTTCGCCTTGCGCGCGGAACAGATCCGCCAAGGCCGCCGCACGGTCAGGCGCGACAAAGGCGATCATGCCGATGCCGCAGTTGAAGGTTTTCAGAAGTTCCGGCTCCGACATGTTCGCGGTCTTGGCCAACCAGCGGAAGACCGGCGGCAGTTCCCAAGACGACAGGTCAATCTCGCAGGCAAGGCCCTCGGGCGCCACGCGGGGCGGGTTTTCCGTCAACCCGCCGCCGGTGATATGGGCCAGCGCATGCACGCCCCCTGCCCGGACCGCGGCCAGCGCCTGTTTCACATAAAGCCGGGTCGGGGCCAGCAGGGCCGCCCCCAGCGTGCCGTCGCTGAAGGGCGACGGGGCGTCCCAGCCAAGCCCGGAGAGTTCCACCACCTTGCGCACAAAGGAATAGCCGTTGGAATGTACCCCGTTCGAGGCCAGCCCCAGCAGCACATCGCCCTCGGCCACGCCCGCGGGCAGTTCCGCGCCACGCTCCATCGCTCCCACGGCAAAGCCGGCAAGATCGAAATCGCCCTTGTGATACATGCCCGGCATTTCGGCGGTTTCCCCGCCGATCAGCGCACAGCCCGAGGCCTCACAGCCCGCCGCGATGCCGGTGATGATGCGGGTGGCCTCCTCGACATCCAGTTTGCCGGTGGCGAAATAGTCAAGGAACAACAAGGGTTCGGCCCCTTGGCATACCAGATCGTTGACGCACATGGCGACAAGGTCGATGCCGATGGTGTCGACATTGCCGGTGTCGATGGCGATGCGCAGTTTGGTGCCGACGCCATCGGTCGCCGCGACAAGGATCGGGTCGGTGTAGCCCGCCGCCTTCAGGTCGAACAAAGCGCCAAAGCCGCCCAGCCCACCCATGGTTCCGGTGCGGTTGGTGCGTTTGGCTGCCGGTTTGATCCGGTCAACCAGCGTGTTGCCGGCGTCGATATCCACGCCCGCATCGGCATAGGTCAGGCCATTATGTCCGGTCGTCATGTCAAGAATCCCAAGCTGGCGGCAGTTGTCCTGCCCTTACGCCATCTGCCGGTGGCGCGCAACGCATGACGCCGCCCGCTTGCCTTTGGTCGCCCCGCTCTGCTAGGCAGGCGCAGGGGGGCTGTAGCTCAATGGTTAGAGCCGGGCGCTCATAACGCCTTGGTTGGGGGTTCGAGTCCCTCCGGCCCTACCAATGCCACCCACAGCAGATGGCATTGGCACAAAGCGAATCAATTCGCCCCTGCCCCACGATTGTTTTCTGGCCGACGTAGAACCGCGCCTGTCCCGCTGATTGTTTTCAGATCGGCATCAGGCGCCACAGTCTTGCCCCAGCTTCCGCCGGTTCGACAGCACGCTGGTCACAGTCCGACCCGATTCAGCAATTAACTTTGATCCGCAACATCTGGGACCGGCCCAAAGGCCAAGCAGGATCGGCGGAGAACTGGCATGACGAATTACACGGGCACCGCGGGCAATGACTCGCTTGTCGATCACCGCCGGCAAAGACACCATTACCGATTTCAACGCGGTAAACGGCGGCGCGGCCGAGGGGGATGTGCTGCAATTCACCGGCCTGTTGGTGGGCAGCTTTGCCTATCGCGGGGCGGCGGCCTTTACCGCCGGATCGAACAATTCCGAAGCGCGCTTTGATCTGGTGACGAAAAAGCTGCTCATCGACGTCGATGGCAATGGGCTGGCGGAATTTGCGCTGACGCTGACCGGCATGGACGCCGCCAGCGACGTGACGGCGGCCAACTTCCTCTGGGCCTGATCGGCCGGATCAGTCAAAAAACTGCCCCCCCTGAAACCAAAGCGCCGCCCGATCAGGGCGGCGTTTCTTCCAGGTGGCGATCAGAACCGCTTCCCCCCGCTGCGGCACAACGCCTGCGCATGGGCGGCGGTCACGGCATTGCCATGTGATCCGATCTGCAACAATCCGGTCCGCTCCGACGCCCCCTCGGGCGACAGCGAGAAGGTCACGCCCTCGCCCCCTCGCCGGGGCGGCGGGCTGAGCCGATAGACAAGCGTCGTGCCCGACAGCCCCAAGCCGCGGATCACGAAATCGCCTGCCGCACACCAGCTTTCAGGCGCGGCCTGACCGGCGCTGGGCGCAACGTTGATCTGATCGGCGCTGCCCTGCACCTCCACCCCATTGCGCGCGGTAAAGGCAAGCGCGGGGGAAGCGATCAGCGACAAAAGCAGGATGGAGCGAAACATGGGGAGCCTCATAAAAGGGTTTTGCGCCTATGTGTGGACAAAGACGGTGGGAAACAAGGGGGGATTGCGCAGGGGCAGAGACGGGTTGCAGCCGCCCGACCACGACCCGTAGGCTGGGTTGCAACCCAGCGTGTGAAAAAGCGCCCCGAAGGGCGCCTTTGTCACTGATCGAGGAAACTCCGCAACTTCCGCGACCGGCTGGGGTGTTTCAGCTTCCTGAGCGCCTTGGCTTCGATCTGGCGGATGCGTTCGCGGGTGACGCTGAACTGCTGGCCGACTTCCTCCAGCGTGTGGTCGGTGTTCATGCCGATGCCAAAGCGCATGCGCAGCACGCGTTCTTCGCGCGGGGTGAGCGAGGCCAGAACCCGCGTGGTGGTTTCTTTCAGGTTTTCCTGAATCGCCGAATCCAAGGGCAGCACGGCGTTCTTGTCTTCGATGAAATCACCAAGCTGGCTGTCTTCTTCGTCGCCAATCGGGGTTTCCAAGGAAATCGGTTCCTTGGCGATCTTCATCACCTTGCGAACCTTTTCCAAGGGCATTTGCAGCTTTTCGGCCAGTTCTTCCGGCGTCGGCTCGCGGCCGATTTCGTGCAGCATCTGGCGGCCGGTCCGCACCAGCTTGTTGATCGTTTCGATCATATGCACCGGAATGCGGATGGTGCGGGCCTGATCGGCGATCGAGCGGGTGATGGCCTGACGGATCCACCACGTCGCATAGGTCGAGAATTTATAGCCGCGGCGGTATTCGAACTTGTCCACGGCCTTCATCAACCCGATATTGCCTTCCTGAATAAGATCAAGGAATTGCAAGCCACGGTTGGTGTATTTCTTGGCAATCGAGATCACCAGACGCAGGTTGGCCTCGACCATTTCCTTTTTCGCCTGACGCGCCTCTTTCTCGCCTTTCTGCACCTGATTGACGATGCGGCGGAATTCGGAAATGTCGACGCCGACATATTGGCCGACCTGCGCCATTTCGGCGCGAAGCTCCTCGACCTTTTCGCGGGATTTCTCGATCAGCGCCTGCCAGCCTCGGCCCGCCTTGGCGGCCATGCGGTCCAGCCAGGTCGGATCCAGCTCGTAGCCCTGATATTCGTCAATGAACTCGCGGCGGTTGATGCGGGCGGCGTCGGCCAGCTTCACCATGCCCGAGTTGATCGCCATGATGCGCTTGTTGATGCCGTAAAGCTGGTCGATCAGCGCCTCGATCCGGTTGTTGTGCAGATGCAGCGCATTGACCAAGAGCACGATTTCCGAACGCAGCTTTTGATAAGCCGCCTCCTCCGAGGCCGAGAAGCGCACGGTTTCCGACAGGGTCGCGGACATCCGGGCGTCTTGCATCTCGGCCAGCTTGTCATAATCGCGGGCGATCAGATCCAGCGTTTCCAACACTTTGGGCTTCAACGCGGCTTCCATCGCGGCCAAGGACATGCTGGCGCCGTCCTCGTCATCTTCTTCCTCGGATTCGACATAGATCGGGTTGCCGTCGGCATCGAGCTCCGGCTCGGCATTGCCCGCGCGGCGGGGCGCTGCCGAGGTGTCAACATCAACCACCGCAAGATCGGGGCCACCGACCATTTCCTCATCGCCATCTAGGCTGCGGCCAAAGGTGGCTTCCAAATCGATCACATCGCGCAACAGGATGTCTTCGTTCAGAAGTTCGTCGCGCCAGATGATGATGGCCTGAAAGGTCAGCGGGCTTTCGCACAGGCCCGCGATCATCGTGTTGCGACCCGCCTCGATGCGCTTGGCGATGGCAATTTCGCCTTCGCGGCTGAGAAGCTCGACCGACCCCATCTCGCGCAGATACATCCGCACCGGGTCATCGGTGCGGTCCAGCGTTTCCGAGGTCGCGCCAACAACCGCCACTTCGCGCGAGGTCGAGGTGGTTTCCACCAACTCGCCCACCGGGGCCTCGCCCTCCTCCACTTCCTCGTCGTCGATGATGTTGATGCCCATTTCCGACAGCATCGCCATCACGTCTTCAATCTGCTCGGACGAGACCTGCTCGGGCGGCATCACCGAATTCAACTGATCATAGGTGATATAGCCGCGTTCTTTGGCGTCAGCGATCATCCGCTTGACGGCGGCTTGGCTCAGATCAAGGGAAACGTCGGCCTCTTCGCCTTCGGGCTTGCCGTCTTCGGTGTCTTTCGAGGCCATGTCGTCTCCGTCAGTCAAAATCGAATCAGGAAGCCGCGAATCAGAGCGGCAAGTTGCGAATCAATAGCGCGAATCATGGGAAAGCACAGGGGGGGTGCGTGCGCCGCTTTAGCGTTTCTTTTCCCAGACCTTTTCATCAATCATCGCCTGCAAGACCCCCGACAGCGCTGCCCGATCTTCGCCCATGTCGGCCGCATCCTCGCGCGAGGGGTGGTCGGCCTTGTGGCGCGCCTCAGCGGCCTTGGAAAGCCGCCATGTCAGGCCCTCATCGGCAAGGCCGGTCAGGTCATGCACAGCGTCCTCCACCTCGCGACGGGCAGCGCGATGGGCGTCCAGCTTTGCCATTTCTTCGGCCAGACAAAGGGTTGCAAGGTCGATGTCCTGCCGGTTGCGGACCGGCGGGGCAATCTGGACATGGGGACGGCGCATCACCGCGTCAAGGGCGCCCCCCGCCTCGCGCTGCAAAATTGCGTGCAGATTGGCGGCATTTTCGCCTGCGTGGGTCAGCAAAAGACGGCGCAGCGTGTTGTGGTCTTCCCCGGTGAGGTCCAACCGCTCCAACGCACTTTCAAAACGATGGATCAGGCTGGGATGCGCAATCAGGCTGGCCAGAATGACAGCCTCGCGCAGGGTTTCCTCCACCGCCTGACCTTGGGCCAAAAGCGACTGGCGTGCGCTGGCGGTGGGCGGCAGGGGCGTGCCTTTGGGGGCAAAGCGTTGCCGGAAGGCCGGAACCCGCGCGCCACCCTGACCGAACAGGTCCAACCGCAGGCGCTTGATATCTTCGCCGTAATGGGCGCGGATCGAGGGATCGGCGATACGCTTGAGATGCGCACGCAAGGATTTGTCCAAGGCCGCCTTGCGTTCGGGGCTGTCGAAAACCCGGCCTTCGGTTTCGCGCTTCCACAAGAGGTTGACCATGGGCTGGGCCGCCTCCAAGACCGCCTGCATGGCGACTGGGCCTTGGGCCTTGATGAGATCATCGGGATCTTGCCCGCCCGGCAGCACGGCAAATCGCAGGCCCTTGCCCGCCTCCAGAAGCGGCAGCGCAAGGTCGATCACCCGCAGCGCCGCCCGGATGCCCGCCGCGTCACCATCCAGCGCGATGATCGGCTCGTCATGGATGCGCCACATCAGGCGCAACTGGTCCTCGGTGACCGCCGTGCCAAGGGGCGCCACCGCCGCCGTGAACCCGGCCTCGGCAAGCGCGATCACATCCATATAGCCTTCGGCCACGATCAGAGGCTTGCCCTTGCCCGCGGCCTCGCGCGCTGGCGCATGGTTGAAAAGGTTGCGGCCCTTGTCGAATATCTCGGTTTCCGGGCCGTTCAGGTATTTGGCGTTGTCCTTGGGGTCCATCGCCCGACCGCCCAAGGAAATCGCCCGGCCCCGACCATCGCGGATCGGGAAGATGATACGGTTGCGAAACCGGTCATAAGGCTCGCCCCCCTTGTCGGATTTGGCGCAAAGACCGGAGGCGACGAGGAGATCATCCGCGATGCCCTTTTGCTTCAACGCGAGTTGCAGCCCATGCCAGCCATCGGGGGCAAAGCCGATTTCCCAACGCTCTTGCGCGGCCGGGGAAAGCCCGCGCTTGGCAAGGTAAGCGCGAGCGTCAGCGGCGGCAGAGGTTTTCAGTTGCAGGCGGAACCATTTGACCGCCTCCTCCATCACCGCGATCAACTGGCTGCGGCGGTCGGCGACCTGTGCCGCCTGCGGATCGCGTGCGGGCATCGGCATGCCGGCCTCGCGCGCCAGCACATCCACCGCCTCCATGAAACCGAGGTTTTCGGTCTCCTTGATGAAGGTCAGCGCGTCGCCCTTGGCATGACAGCCAAAGCAATAGTAATAGCCCTTGCGGTCATCCACATGAAAAGACGCGGATTTTTCCTGATGGAACGGGCAAGGCGCCCACATGTCACCCTTGCCCATGTTGGACTTGCGCGCATCCCACGTCACCTTGCGCCCAACCACGGAGGAGAGCGAGACGCGGGTGCGCAGTTCGTCAAGGAAACCGGGCGGCAGGGACATGGGGGCTATATGGGGCCTTGCGGGATGATTCCGCAACTCCTCGGGTGCCTTCGGCTTCTCGTCGCAGCGGGCACGAGGAGCGACGAAGTCGACGACGAGGTCAGCCGAGCAAATCGCGGGCGATCTGGTGGAAAACCGCCACGCCGGGCTGGATCAACCCGTCGGGGAAATCGTAATCCGGGTTGTGCAGCGCCGGGCCGTGGCCTGCGCCCAGAAACAGCATGGCCGAGCGGGTTCCGGGCTGGCCGAAACGGCCAAAATCCTCGGAGGCGCGCATCGGCAGGTCGCCCTCGTCATGCGGGATCTTGAGCGCATCCAGCGCGGCGGCAATGCGAGCGGTGGCCTCGGGGTCATTCACCGAGGCGGCGAAATCGTCGTGGGTCTCAAAGGTGACCGGCAGGCCCTGAGCCTGCGCAAACGCCATCGCCTCGGCCCTGAGCGCAGCCATGGTGGCATTTTCGGTGGTCCGCAAGGTGACCCACAACTCGGCCATCCCGGGCGCGATGCCGAAGGCCGGTTCGCCAAGCCGGGCATGGGTGACGGTCACCAGCCGGTAGCCCGGCCGCAGCGGCCCGGGCGGAGCGAGATGGGTGAAGGTCTCGATCAGGCGGGCCAGCGCCACACCGGGCGAGGTTCCGGCCTCGGGCTGGCTGGCATGGGCCGTCTTGCCATGCAGGGTGATTTTCAGGCCTTGGGAAGCGCAATTCACCGTGCCGGATTTCAGCATCCCCGCGCCGAAGGCCAGCCCCGGCATGTTGTGGATCGAAAACGCCCAGTCGGGTTTGATCGCGGCAAAGGCCGGATCGGCGACCACCGCAGCAGCCCCTGATCCGTCCTCTTCGGCGGGCTGGAACATCAAGACCACCCTGCCCCGCGCCGGTTTCTGGCGCGAGATCAGGCGGCCAAGCCCCATCAGCAGCGTCATATGACCTTCGTGGCCGCAGAGGTGGCCCTTGCCGGGCACGGTTGACCGATGCGGGGCGTCGGACAATTCCTCGATCGGCAGGGCGTCAAGTTCCGCCCGGAACAGGACGGTCGGGCCGGGTTCAGCGCCGTTGAAGACCGCCGCCACCCCATGCCCGCCCAGCCCCGTCAGCACTTGATCGGGGCGCAGCGGGGCCAGCGCCTGCACCACGCGGGCCGCCGTGCCGGATTCCTCGCGGCTGACCTCGGGGAAACGGTGCAACTCGCGCCGCCATTCGGTGAGTTCTGCGATGTCGCGGTTGGTCAGCGTCATGCGCGCGCCGCCACCGAGCGCATGGCGGTCTCGATCTCGTGCCAGGCGGTGCGGACCATCGACCGGAAGATCAGGATCAGGAACCCCGCCTCATCGCGGATCACCACGGCCGACATATGGCCAAGGGGGGCGCGAACGGCACGGCCCGACGGGAAGGCTGCCGTGCGCAGGTCCAAGGGGATTTGGCGCATCAAGACCTCTGCCGCCCTATCACCCGAGACGCGCAGCGTGGCCCAGCCGCCGGATTGATCGGTGACCGCTGCCGCCCCACCGAAATCAGGGGCCTCAGCGCCGATCAGGAAAGCCTGATCGCGGCCGGTCCACACCAATTGCACAGAGCCGTTGGCGGACAGGCTGTTCGGGGCGGGGAAAGAAAGACCCAGGGGTTTCAGCACCTTGGCCACGGCTTTCGCCTGCCCCGGATAAAGCGCAACCGAGGTGATGGGGCCAAGCTCCACCGGGTGCATCCGGCAGGCAGCGTGGATCAGCGGCGCATGGTCAAGCGCGGGTTTGGCAATCAATTCAGGCACGAAGTTTCTCCCCGTCCTTGTCGTGGAACACCGGATCGCAGACCTGCGCCGTCAGATCCAGCCCGCGCAGATGGTCGACGATGCGGATTTTCTCGCCATGGCGCGCTCGGCCGTTTTTCAGGAACCCCAAGCCCAGACAGGCCCCCATCAGATCGGAGTGGGCAAAGGAGGTGATATAGCCCTGGCTTTCCTCGCGCCCGACCTTGTCGCCCGGCGTGAACAGATGCGCGCCGGAACAGGGCGGCGTGCCAATGGCGATTTTCAGGCCAACCAACTGCTGCCGCTCCGGCCCCACCAAGGCGGGCCGCGCCGCCATGGTCTTGCCGATGCAGTCCTTTTTCGCGGCGACCATCTTTTCCATGCCGATGTCATAGGCCGTGGTGCGCCCGTGAATTTCCGCATGGGTGATGAAACCCTTTTCCACGCGCAACACGTTCAAGGCCTCCATCCCATAAGGCCCGCCGCCCATGGTTTCGGCCTTGGCCACCAGATCACGGAACAGGCTTTCGCCAAAGCGGGTTGGAACCGCGATTTCATAGCCCTCCTCGCCGGAAAACGAGATGCGGAAAAGCCGCGTCGACACACCGCCAAGCTGCACCGTGCCGCAGGCCATGAACGGGAAATCCCCCAAGGGCTGATCCAGAACAGCGTTCAGCAATGCGCGGGATTTCGGCCCGGCGACGGCAAACTGCGCCCAGGATTCGGTCACGGAAATGAAGCGCACATCCCAATCGGCGCAATGGGTCTGGTGGACGAAATCGAGGTGCCGCATCACCTGCCCCGCGGCGGCGGTGGTGGTGGTCATCAGGTAGTGGTTGTCGCCAAGCCGCGCGGTGGTGCCGTCGTCCATGACGAAACCATCCTCGCGCAGCATCAGCCCATAGCGCACCCGGTTCAGCGCCAGGCTGCTGAAGGTATTGGTATAAACCAGATCAAGAAAGCGCGCCGCATCACGACCCTGAATGTCGATCTTGCCAAGGGTCGAGACATCGGCCACGCCTACGGCGCCCCGCACCATCGCCACCTCGCGGTCACAACTCTCGCGCCATGTCGCCTCGCCCGGTTTCGGGAAATAGCTGGGCCGATACCACAGCCCCGCCTCGATCATCGGCGCGCCGCGGTCGCGGCTGGCCTGATCCGAGGTCAGAAACCGCTGCGGCGCAAAGCCAAGCCCGCGCCCGCCAGCCCCCAAAGCCGCCACCGAAACCGGCACATAGGGCGGGCGGAAGGTGGTGATCCCGGTTTCCGAGATCGCCCGCCCCGTGGCATCGGCCAAAACCGCCAAGGCGCCGACATTCGAATTCTTGCCCTGATCCGGTGCCATCCCTTGCGTCGTATAGCGCTTCATATGCTCGACCGAGGTATAGCCTTCCTGCGCGGCCAGCTTCACATCCTTGGTGGTGACATCATTGGCGAAATCAAGCCAGGCCCGGCCTTTGCCTTCCACCGCCCACAAGGGTTCGATCACATAGGGCAGGCCCTCGGCGCGGGGCAGCACCAGCTTGGCCGGGGTTAGCCCCAGATCCGCCAAGGCCGCCTCGGCCGCGGCATGGCCTGCGGCAAGGCAACCATGGGTGGTGAAGGTGCCATTGGCAGCACCTGCCGCCGTCAGCCCCGGCACCGCGCCCTCCATCGGCACAAAGGCCGCCAACTCATCCGACCAGCGCGGCCGACCGCCCATGTGGCAGGTGAGGTGCAGCGTCGGGTTCCAGCCGCCGGACATCGCCAGACAATCGGTTTCCAGCTTGAACTCACCACCGGCGTGATGGCCCTCGATCACGCGCAGGCCATGACGACCGGCCGTGTTGGTGATCCGCGCGCCCAGATAGACCGGGCAATCCTCAACCGTGTCGGCAGCGGCACGGCTGTCCAGGATGGCGGCCACCTGCACACCGGCCGCCATCAGATCGCGCGCGGCGGCGCGCGCGCCGTCATTGTTGGCAAACAGCGTCACCCGCTTGCCGGGGGCCACGCCATAGCGGTTGAGATAGGTCTGCACGGCGCCCGCCATCATGATGTCGGGCCGATCATTCATCGGAAAGGCGATGGGCCGTTCCAAAGCCCCGGAGGCAAGGATTGCCCGCCGGGCGGTGATGCGCCAAAACGCTTCGCGCGGCAGGTCGGGGCGGGCAGGCTTGTGCAGGCCAACCCGCTCCAACGCGCCGTAAATGCCGCCGTCATAGGCCCCCGTCACCGTGGTGCGCGGCATCAGGCGCACATTCGGCAGGCTGCCGAGTTCTGCCAGAATCTGGCCGACCCACGCCGACCCCGGCTGGCCGTCCACCGTCTCGCCATTCGACAAGAGCCGCCCACCCATGCGCGCATCTTCATCGGCAAGGATCACATCCGCCCCGGCCCGTGCCGCCGTCAGGGCCGCCAAAAGGCCCGTCGGCCCCGCGCCGATGACCAGAAGATCGCAGAAGGCAAAGGCCTTTTCGTAATGGCCCTCGTCATGCTTGCCCGACAGGCTGCCAAGCCCCGCCGCGCGACGGATCGCCGGCTCATAGAGTTTTTCCCAAAAGGCGCGCGGCCACATGAAGGTCTTGTAATAAAACCCTGCCGAAAAGAACGGCGCCATCAGATCATTCACCGCCAGCAAATCCCAGCGCAAGGATCCCATGCGGTTCTGGCTGCGGGTGTTCAGGCCTTCGAAGATTTCCTGCACGGTGGCCCGCACATTCGGGGTCTGGTTCGCCGCGCCCTGCACCTCGATCAGGGCATTCGGCTCCTCCGCCCCCGCCGTCAGAACCCCGCGCGGCCGGTGATATTTGAAACTGCGCCCCACCACCTTGACGCCCGAAGCCAACAAGGCCGAGGCCACGGTGTCGCCCTTGAAGCCCGCATAGGACTTGCCGTCAAAGGTGAAGGAAACCGGCTTGTCCCGGTCGATCAGCCCCCTGCCCGCGATCCTCATTGCGCATCCCCCTTCCGGCCGGCCACCAGTTCGGCCCCGTAAATCTCGTGGCTGACCGTGTTGCGATGCACCCGGAGCCACTGGGCACAACCGGTCTCGTGATACCACAGATCATGTGTCTCGCCCGCCGGATTGGCGCGCAGATGCAGGTGTTCGTCCCAGGCCGCCTCGCCCGCATCGGGTGCAGGGCGGTTCAGATAGTCGTCAGAGCCGTAATAGGTAAACTCGCGCCGGTCGCGCGGGCCACAGAGGGGGCAAGGAATTCGCATCGCTAGTCTCCTGAAACGGCGGTCAACAGGGGCGCTGCCCCTCGGCGCATCCGCGCCTCACCCCGGGGTATTTTTGCCAAGATGAAAGGGCATACAGGTTTCATCTTGGTCCAAATACCCCCGCCGGAGGCTCCCACAGCCGGGGCGGGGTGTGTTGTGGAAAGGTTGGGGGCGCAGTTCATGTCAGTGCAAATTGTGCTGGCTGCCGGTGCCTTCCTCGTCGAGGACATGCCCGGTGCGGAAGCGGTCAAGGCGGAAGCGGCGGGCGACCTCGTGGGACTCATTGGTCGCCATCAGATGCGCCATGCACCAGCCCGAGGCGGGCGTAGCCTTGAAGCCGCCGTAGTTCCAACCGGCATCGACAAAGAGGCCCTCAACCGGGGTCTTGTCGATGATGGGAGAGCCATCTGGCGTCATGTCCATGATACCGCCCCAGCCGCGCAGAATCTTGGCGCGGCCGATCATCGGCATCAGGGTCATCGCAGCTTCCATCACATGTTCCAGCATCGGCAGATTGCCGCGCGCGGCGTAGGAGGCATAAAAATCCAGATCGCCGCCGAAGACGAGCCCCCCCTTGTCGGACTGACTGATGTAGAAATGCCCCATGCCGAAAGAGATCACGCTATCAATCACCGGCTTCAGCCCCTCGGTGACGAAGGCTTGCAGCACATGGCTTTCGATCGGCAGGCGCATCCCCGCCATCGCGGCGACCTGGCTGGAGCGGCCTGCGACCACCATGCCGACCTTTTTCGCCTTGATCGCCCCGCGGGTGGTTTGCACGCCCATCACCCGGCCGTTTTGAATGTCGATCCCGGTCACTTCACAATTCTGGATCAGATCAACGCCCAGCCGATCCGCGCCGCGCGCATAGCCCCAAGCCACCGCATCATGCCGGGCGGTGCCTGCCCGCCGTTGCATCAGCCCGCCATAGATCGGGAAGCGGGTTTGCTCGAAATCGAGATAGGGGGCAAAATCGCGCACCTGATCCAGCGACCAAAGTTCGGCATCGTCGCCCTGATTGACGATCGCATTACCGCGGCGCGCAAGCGCATCACGCTGGCCGTCGGAATGGGCGAGGATGAGCTGGCCCCGCTGCGAGTGCATGACATTGTAGTTCAGTTCAGACTCAAGGTTTTCCCACAGCTTCAGCGAATGGCTGTAAAACTCGGAGTTGCCGGGCAGAAAGTAGTTGGCGCGCACGATCGTCGTGTTGCGGCCAACGTTGCCACCGCCGAGATAGCCTTTTTCCAGAACCGCGATGTTGCGCAGCCCGTGGTTCTTGGCCAGATAATAGGCCGTCGACAGGCCATGCCCGCCGCCGCCGATGATGATCGCATCATATTCCGGTTTTGGAGCCGGTGTGCGCCATGCGGGCT
Source organism: uncultured Tabrizicola sp. (assembly GCA_964393035.1). GTDB lineage: Bacteria > Pseudomonadota > Alphaproteobacteria > Rhodobacterales > Rhodobacteraceae > Tabrizicola_A. The sequence goes on along the minus strand of CAYMRX010000005.1, from coordinate 283,961 downwards.
TCCAGCCCTTGTTGCCGAAAAGCCCTTCGGTGAAGACCTTGAGACCGGAATAGCGCATCTGTCGCCCCATTTTGTTGCCGCCACTGAACCGGCATCTTGGGCTATATGCAAGAGGGATCGGCGGTTTCCTGCGCCGCAGACGACAGAGATTGTCGCTTTCAGCGTGCCGACAGCCGCAACCACAGCCGCGCCAGCGCCTGTTCGGGCGACATCTGCCCGCCGTTTTCAACACCTGCGGCCCATAGCCCTGCACCGGCGGCATAAGCCCCGGGCTCAAGCCCCCCGGCAAGGCATTGGCTGACGGCCGTCATCGGCTTGCCTTTGAAGCCCACCAGGGTCTTCACCAGCGCATCCGGCATGGTGCCTGCCCCGAAAACCCGCAGCACCGCCCCGTCAAGCGCGTCAAGCTGCGCGGCCAGCGCACGCGGGGAAAGGCCGGGGGTAAGGGTCACGAGGCCGACCGATTTTGTCAGATCAAAGCGCGGCGCGACCGCAGGCGGCGCTGTCAGCCCGCCCGCCTGCACAAAGGCGATTTCATCTTGCGAATGTTGCTTGGACACCGCGCCCCCCGGCAGGACCTGCCCGCCGAAGGCGAGCCAGACCCCCGGATCGCCCGCAATCGCCGTTTCAATCGCCAGCCTGAGATTGCCCTCGGCGTCCGATCCCCCAGCCCCCAAGGGGTGCATGGAGCCGGTCAGGACAACGCAGCGCCCAGCGCCGGCCAACTCAGCGCCAGCCATCCCTGCCCCCGCCAAGGCCGCCTCCAGCGCGGCACCGGTGAAGGCCATGGTATCGGTGCCATGGGTGACAATCACCGCGCCCGGCGCGACAGCGATCCGGTCCAGCAGCGCGTTCCAGATCGCGGGGCCTACATCGGCGCTGTCGACCAAGGGGATCAGCTTTTGATGGTCCAACCCTTGCCCCGGCGCGATCTGCGCCAGCGCCGCCGCGACCTTTTCCGGCGCGGGAATCAGCCCGTCGGGACCATCCGTCATGCAGATGGTCCCGCCGGTTTCAATTAGGGTCAGCTTGGCCAACGGTTCTTACAGCCCCTTGGAGCGGTAGGTTTTCGCCACGCGGTCAATCGCCACGATATAGGCCGCCACCCGCAGGTCATTCACATCGGTCCGGCCGTGCCAGACCTCTCGCATCGCCTGATAGGCGGTGCGCATGGTGTCGTCCAGACCCGAACGCACGAGGGCAAGTTCGTCCGAGCCTTGCAGGAATTTCTGCTTGAAATCGGCGTTCAGCGACCAGCCCAAGCCCTGATCGGCGGAAAGCTGTTCCAATTCCTCGACCAAGAGGCGCGAGCGGGCTTCTTCGGCCCGGCGCTGCATGCGGCCAAAGCGGATATGGCTGAGGTTCTTGACCCATTCAAAGTAGCTGACCGTCACCCCGCCCGCGTTGGCATACATGTCGGGGATGATGAGCGTGCCCTTCTTGCGCAGGATTTCATCCGCGCCAAAGGTGACGGGGCCATTGGCGGCCTCGATGATGAGCGGCGCCTTGATGCGGGCGGCGTTGCCAAGGTTGATGACGCCCTCCATGGCCGCCGGAATCAGGATGTCACATTCCATCTCCAGCACGGCCGAGCCATCAATCACATGGCGGCCCTTCGGATAGCCCGCCAGCCCGCCGGTGCGGTTCATGTGCTGGCGCAATTCTTCGATGTTGATGCCCTTGTCGTCGAGGATCGCACCGTCACGCTCGATCACCGCGATGACCCGCACGCCGTCTTCCTCCGACAGGAATTTGGCGGCGTGATAGCCCACGTTGCCCAACCCCTGCACGATCACCCGCTTGCCATCGAGATCGCCCGTCAACCGCGCGGCCTCCTTGTCCTCGCGGTAGCGGAAGAATTCGCGCAGACCGAATTGCACGCCGCGGCCCGTGGCCTCGACCCGGCCCTGAATGCCGCCCGCATGCGGCGGCTTGCCGGTGACGCAGGCCTTGGCGTTGATGTCGGTGGTGTTCATCCGGGCGTATTGGTCGGCGATCCAGGCCATTTCACGCTCGCCCGTGCCCATGTCGGGGGCGGGCACGTTTTGCGCGGGGTTGATGAGGTCGCGCTTGATAAGCTCATAGGCGAAGCGGCGGGTGATCTGTTCCAGCTCATGCTCGTCCCACTGGCGCGGGTCGATGCACAAACCACCTTTCGAGCCGCCAAAGGGCGTTTCCACCAGCGCGCATTTATAGGTCATCAGGGCGGCCAGCGCCTCCACCTCGTCCTGGTTGACGCCGGTGGCATAGCGGATGCCGCCCTTCACGGGTTCCATATGTTCGGAATGGACCGAACGGTAGCCGACGAAGGTTTCGATCTTGCCGCGCAGGCGCACCCCGAAGCGCACCGTATAGGTCGAATTGCAGACCCGGATCTTTTCTTCAAGGCCGGGGCTGAGATCCATCAGCGCGGTGGCGCGCTTGAACATCATATCTACGGATTCACGAAAGCTGGGCTCGCCTGCGACGGACATATGGATTCCTCCCTCTGGTCCCCAAAGCGGCGACCTCTGCCCCAAGGTTTAGGTCGAAAGACTGGCAAATGTCTGCGTCGAAAGGACGATTATTTCCGTCACTTTGTAGCATTATGTGATTCGGAACCAACCATTTCGGGCAGCATTGCCCGATGGCCGCCCCATTTCGATCAGTTCAGCGTTTCAAACGGCGCGACAATCCTGTTTGGCCCGCAAACATCGTTTCCCGTCATGCCGCGAAGTCCCGCTTTCGCCGCCTTTGCCACAATTTCGCCATAACTTCTGGACATCGACATGGCGGGGGCAAGGAAAACTGGTGTCGGGGAAACCCGGGCCGGGACACAGAAAGCAAAGATCATGGCTGCCCGTATCTTTTCCCGACTGAGAAGCTTTCGCGATGCCCAGGATGGCGCGCTGATCATCTTCGCGCTGTTCCTTTTCGTCCTGATGGCGATCATGGGCGGCGTCGCCATCGACCTGATGAAGAACGAGCATATCCGCACCCAACTGTCCCAGACGCTGGACCGTTGCACGCTGATGGCGGCCAGTCTTGACCAGCGGCTGGACCCCGAAGATGTGGTGCGCGATTGCGTGGAAAAGGCCGGGCTTTCGGACAGCCTTCGCATCGTGCAGGTGGCCAGCGGAATGAATGCCCGCGATGTGAAATCGGTGGCGCGCGTCGATAGCAAGCCCTTCTTCATGCATATGATCGGCATCGACACCTTTGACGCCGCCGCCCTGTCCCGCGCCGAGCAGAAGATCACCAATGTCGAGATTGCGCTGGTTCTGGATGTGTCGGGTTCAATGGCCGGGGCCAAGATTGCCAATCTGCGCACAGCTGCATCGGATTTCGTGGCCACCATGATGGACAGCGATCCGAACCGCCGCATCTCGATTTCCATCGTGCCTTACAATGCGCAGGTGAACCTTGGGCCGACCCTTTTGTCGAAGTACAATGTCACCAGTCCGCACAATGCGCTAAACCGGCCGATTGATGTCGCCAACCACAATTGCCTTGAACTGCCCGCGTCAGTCTTTGCTGCGGCAGGGATTTCGCGCACGGTGGAACTGCCGCAGATGGCGCAATCGGACCATTATTACGGCACCAACACCGGGGCCTCCTACACCGCGCCGACCGATGCCAGCGCGGTGCCGAACTTCAACAACAATTTTTGCCGGACCGAGGCGAACAACGTGGTGCGGATGCCCAGCCAGAACAAGGCGCAATTGCAGGGCTGGGTCAACGGGCTGACCGCCAATGGCAACACCTCGATCGTCTTGGGCATGAAATGGGGCACGGCACTTCTCGATGCCTCGGCACGCCCGATTTACAGCGAATTCATCGGCGCGGGCCTGATGGACGCCAATCTGGCCGGTCGCCCGTTTGACGATGCCGACCCGAACTCGATGAAGGTGATCGTGCTGATGACCGATGGCGAGCATGTGGCGCATGACCGCATCAATGACGCCTACAAATCCGGCCCCTCGCCGATCTGGCGCAGTTCCGGCGATGGCCGCTATTCGATCTTCCATGCCACCCAAGCCGGGGCCAACAAGTTTTATGTGCCGCATCTGAACGCGTGGCGCGCCACCGCCTGGACCAACAATGCCACCCCTGCCGTGCGACAGGACTGGCGCTCGGTCTGGACCAATCTCAAACTCAGCTATGTGGCCTGGCAATTCTATGGCCGCCCCTATGGCGCTACCGCCTATAACAACGCGATCAACACCATGCGCTCGACCTATCTTTCTGTGTCAGACATGAACGCCCAGCTGCAAGCCACCTGCACGCAGGCCAAGAATGCCGGGGTGATCGTTTACGGCATCGCCTTTGAGGCCCCGCTGAACGGCCAGACCCAGATTTCGCAATGCGCCACCTCGGTCAACCACTACTTCGAGGCCGATGGCGCCGAAATCGGCACCGCCTTTGGCACCATCGCGTCGAACCTGACGATGCTGAAGCTGACACAATAAGGGCTTTTCTGGAAAGGTTCTGGGGGCCGGTTGCGTTTTGTCGGGCCGTGCGGGCGGCCCGACAACTTTCGAATCAAGGAACCATGTTTACCAAAATATCCGAAACAGTGCTTTTCCTGCGCCAGCGCCGTGTTTGTTTCCAGCCCGTCAACGGCACCTGCGGATTGTTTCCAATTTCCACGCAAATTATTGATATTGCAAAGTATTTTCACGGATCGCGCATCTTGCAGCCACATTTCCGCCGCAGGGGCACGGCATAGATCGTTTCTGGACCGGTCGCGGCAGAACGCCGTCTGACCCGCAGCGATCGAAACATCTGGAGGCGCAGCATGGCGCACATTGTGGCGAATGACGGCAAAGGGGCGTCCCTGCGGGCGAGGGCCTTGCGTCGCTATGAGGCAGCCGAGGATGGCAACCTGACGATCCTTGCGCTGTGCCTTTTCCTGCTTATGGCGATGATCGGCGGCATCACGGTTGACCTGATGCGCTATGAAACCACGCGCACCTCGCTGCAAAACACGCTTGACCGCGCCACGCTGGCCGCCGCCGCCCTCAGCCAGCAACTGGACGCCGAAGATGTGGTGACCGACTATTTCGCCAAGGCCAACCTGTCCCAATACCTGCGGTCGGTTTCGGTCGAGGAGGGCCTGAACTACCGCGAAGTGGTCGCCGACGCCGAAGCGGCCACCAACCCCTTCTTCATGCACCTGATTGGCATCGACGAGTTGGACGCCCCCGGCCATTCGACGGCCGAACAGCGCATGACCAATGTCGAAATCATGCTGGTGCTGGACGTGTCGGGGTCGATGAACAGCAACAGCCGCCTGACCAACCTGAAGACTGCCGCCAAGGAATTTGTCAGCACCGTGCTGTCGTCAGATGAAGAAGACCGCATCTCGATTGGCATCGTGCCCTTCAACGGGCAGGTCGATGTCGGCACCGCGCTGGGTGCGCGCTACAACCTGACCAAGAAGCACTATGTGGCCGACATCAACTGTGTCGACCTGCCGTCCTCGGTCTATGCCAGCGCCGGGCTGTCCACCACCCAGGACCTGCCGATGACCACGCCGACCGACACCTACTCGGCAACCAACAAGGCCGATGGCTATGTCGGCCGTACCGACAGCAACTATGCGGTCAACGACGACGCGAACCGCTGGTGCCCGGATGTCAACAACACCAACGCCATCATGCTGCCCTCGCAAAGCATTTCGGCCTTGCAAGCCAAGATTCAGGGGCTGACCGGCACGGGGGCCACCTCGATCAATGCCGGCATGAAATGGGGCATGGCCATGCTCGACCCCGGCACGCAGGGCGTTTTCACCCATTTCGTCAGCACAGGGGTCATTCCCAGTGTCTTTGAAGGGCGCCCTTTCCAGTTCACCGACCCGGAATCGATGAAGGTGATCGTGCTGATGACCGACGGTGAGCATTTTGCCGAGGACCGTCTGAACAACACCTACAAGGCGGGCACCACCGGCCTGAACGGCACGCAACAGATTTTCAAATCGCCCTATGACGGCAACTATTCGATCCGCTTCACGTCGGGCCGCCCCGCTGCGGCAGGGGCCAACCAGTATTGGGTGCCCCATCGCAGCGAATGGCGCGCCCTGCCCTGGACCAACACCTCGAACACCAATGCCGCGACGCTTCAGCCGATCAATTTCGAAACGATGTGGGCCGAAGTGCGGCTGCAATGGGTGGTCTGGCAGCTTTATGCCCGCGCACTTGGCACCTCCAGCAGCACCCGCAATACGCAATACAACACCTGGCTTGCCACTTTCCGCGAACAGACCGCGACAGGCACGATGAACAACCAATTGCAGTCGATGTGCGCCTTGGCGGAACAGAACGGCGTGACCGTCTATGGCATCGCGTTTGAGGCCCCGGCCGGTGGCCAAAACCAGATCTCGCAATGCGCCACCTCGACCGCGCATTACTTCAACGCCTCGGGCTTGCAGATCCGCACCGCCTTTCGCGCCATCGCCAGCAATATCAGCCATCTGAGGTTGACCCAATGACCCGCCTTTTTCTCAAGAAACTGCGCCGTTTCGGCCTGAGTGAAAGCGGCACCGCCGCCGTCGAATTCGCCATGGCGGTGCCGCTTTTGATCGCCATCTTCATGGCCTCGTTCGAAAGCGGCTTTCTGATGATCCGCTCACTGATGCTGGAGCAATCGGTCGACATGACCATGCGCGAATTGCGTCTTGGCCATTACCCGCTTCCAACCGCGGCCCTGTTGAAAGAGGAAATCTGCCGGCGCAGCGTGGTCTTGAAGGATTGCGAAACCAATATCTCGATCGAGATGACCCGCATCAGCACGGCAAACTGGACCTTGCCCGCTGGCCGCATCGCCTGTGTCGATCGCGAGGAAGACATCCTGCCGGTGACCACCATGCACATGCCGCCCCAGCAGAACGATATCATGGTGGTTCGGGTCTGCGTGGTGCAGGACGCCATGTTCCCCACCACCGGCATCGGCCTTGGCCTGCCCAAGGATGCGCAGGGCGGCTATGGGCTGGTATCCGTCTCCGCCTTCGTGACCGAACCGATATGAGGGAGGATCACATGTTGTCACTTCGCAAAATCCTGCGCCGTTTCGGCCGTGACGAAACCGGCACGCTGATGGCCGAATCCGTTCTGGTTCTGCCGTTCATGCTGTGGTCCTATCTGGCGCTGTTCGTCTATTGGGACAGCTACCGCGCCGTGAATGTCGTGCAAAAGGCGGCCTATACCATCTCGGACATGATCTCGCGCGAGATGCTTGCGGTGACCGACGCCTATATCAACGGCATGGATTCGATGATGGAGTACCTGATCGACTCGGATCAGGATGCGAAAACCCGTGTCTCGTCGATCACCTGGTCGCAGCTCAACAACCGCTATGAAGTGCAGTGGTCGCGCTCGCCCGGCAATGCCATGCCGCAACTGACAACTGCCACCGTGGCCGCCTTGGCAGACCGGCTGCCCACCATGTTCGATGGCGATTTCATCGTGCTGGTCGAGGTGGAGGTGGGGTATCATCCGTCGTTCAATGTCGGCATCGGCGATCAGACCATGAAGCAATTTATCGCCACCCGGCCGCGCTTTCTGAGCAAGATCTGCCTGAGCGGAGTCGCCTGCACCTGAACCCTGTGCGGTTTTGCACAAATGCCCTGCGACAAGTTTGCGTTGCGGCAGGGCGTTTGCTTGCCTAGCTAAGGGCAAGAACAGACCCCACAGGAGACAGACCATGTCGATCCGCCCCGTCACCTCGACCAGCCGCGCCCGCCCCGCCATGGAGGGCGCCGGCGTCCATCTGCACCGCGCCTTCGGCTTTGGCGACCCCGAACGCATGGACCCGTTCCTGTTGTTCGACGATTTTCGCGGCGATCATCCGCGCGATTACATGGCCGGTTTCCCCTGGCACCCGCACCGCGGGATTGAAACCATCACCTATGTGCTGGCCGGATCGGTGGATCACGGCGACAGCCTTGGCAATCGCGGCACGCTGAAGGGCGGCGATGTGCAATGGATGACCGCCGGGTCCGGCATCCTGCATCAGGAAATGCCGAAAGGAAACGCTAAGGGCCAGATGCACGGCTTTCAGCTTTGGGCGAACCTGCCGGGCCATCTGAAGATGACCCAGCCGCGCTATCAGGATGTGCGCTCGGGCGATATTCCGGAGGTGATCGACGATGACGGCACCGTGGTGCGGGTGATCGTGGGCGAATTCTGGGGCAAGAAAGGCCCGGTCGATGGCATCGCCGCCGACCCGCAATACCTTGACATCTTTGTGCCCGAAGGCCGGAAAAAGACCTTCAAGGTCGATACGCGCCGCCATGCCTTTGCCTATGTCTTTGATGGCGCGGCCAAGTTCTCGGATGCGGCCCGCCCGCGCGGGGTGCTGTTGGAAAAGGAAGTGGCGGGCGAGGAAGTGAACATCCGCGATCTTTCCGGCAACCGCACGCTGGTGGAGTTTGGCAAGGGCGATGAGGTGACGGTGCAGGCCGGGCCTGATGGCGTGCGGTTTTTGCTGATTTCGGGCGCGCCCTTGCAAGAGCCGGTCGCGTGGCACGGCCCCATCGTGATGAACACCCGGGCCGAGTTGGAAACGGCGATGCGCGAATTGCGCAACGGCACCTTCATCAAGCCGGCCCACTGATCGGGCGTTTTAGATGGCCATTTTCAAGGGGCGGTCTTGTGCCGCCCCTTTCGCCAAGGGGTTCAATCGGCTAATCTGCCGGGCATGACCCGTGCCGTACCCACCCTGTTCCTGTTGCTCGCCGCCTGCTCGGATTTTCCGCAACTGGGCCGTAGCGACCCTGCGCATGGGGTTTCCAACACGACGCCCCCCCTTTTGACCGAGGCCGAACTGGCCGCCGTCACCGGCACCGCACCCGATCTTTCAAATGCGCTGTCGGCCGAGGCGGCCGCCCTGCGGGCCCGCGCGGAAAACTTGCGCGCGCGCTGACCTGCTGGCGCGTTGCGCCCGTGACGCGAAACCGCTAACAGGCGGGAAGCAATCACGACGAGGTTCCCCCATGTCTTCCCCCACATCCATCGCCCCCTTGCGTCTTGGTCTGGCCGGGCTGGGCACCGTGGGCATCGGCGTCGTCAAGATCGTGCAAGAACACGCCGCCCTGATCGAGGCGCGCACCGGGCGCAAGGTGGTCATCACCGCCGTCTCTGCCCGCGACCGCACCAAGAACCGCGATGCGGACCTGTCGGGCTATGCCTGGGAAACCGATCCCGTCGCGCTGGCGCGGCGCGATGATGTGGATGTTTTCGTCGAGGTGATGGGCGGCCACGAAGGCCCGGCCCGCGACGCGACCGAAGCCGCCCTTGCCACCGGCAAGGATGTGGTGACGGCCAACAAGGCGCTCTTGGCCCATCACGGCCAGGCGCTGGCCTTGGCCGCCGAGGCCGCAGGCCGCGTGATCCGCTTCGAGGCCGCTGTCGCGGGCGGTATTCCCGTCATCAAGGCGCTGACCGAAGGCCTTGCCGGCAATCGCATGAAGCGCGTCATGGGCGTGATGAACGGATCGTGCAATTACATCCTGACCCGGATGCAATCTGCGAACCTCAGCTATGAAACCGTCTTCGAGGAGGCCCGGCAACTGGGCTATCTGGAAGCCGATCCCAATCTGGACGTCGGCGGGATTGATGCGGGCCACAAGCTTTCGCTGCTGGCCTCCATCGCCTTTGGCACCAAAGTGGCCTTTGGCGCGGTGGAACTGGAAGGCATCGGCAATGTCTCGATCGACGATATCCGTCTGGCCGAGGACATGGGCTATCGCATCAAACTTCTGGGTGTCGCGCAGATGACCGGCCGCGGGCTGGAGCAACGCATGACGCCTTGTCTGGTCCCCGCCTCGCACCCCTTGGGCCAGTTGCAGGGCGGCACCAACATGGTCGTGCTGGAAGGCGACAGCGTTGGCCAGATCGTCATGCGCGGCCCCGGCGCCGGCATGGGGCCGACGGCAAGCGCGGTGATGGGCGATGTGATCGACCTTGCGCGCGGGTTGCGGCTGCCGACCTTTGGTCAGCCTGCCGCCACGCTGGCCGACGCCACCCCGGCAAAATCGGCGACCCCCGCCTCCTATTACCTGCGCATGACGCTTCTGGACAAACCCGGCGCCTTGGCGAAAATCGCCACCTGTCTGGGCGAGGCCGGCGTCTCCATCGACCAGATGCGGCAATACGGCCATGAAGGCGCCAATGCCCCGGTGCTGATCGTGACCCACAAGGCCAGCCGCGACGACATCGACCACGCCATGGGCCGCTTTGCCGCCACCGGCGTTCTGGTCGGCGCGCCGGTCGCCCTGCGCATCGAGGACGTCTGACACCGCGCATTCGCGCAACCCCCTTGCCGCCCGGGCCCCCGGCCCGCTACACGGGGGGCAACCCCATGTTTCAAGGATGCCCAAGATGGCCGACGCCAAGGATTTTCAGGACCGCTTGCTTTCCCTCGGCCTTGCCCGGGTTTCCGAGGCCGCAGCCCTCGCCTCTGCCCGCCTTGTCGGGCGCGGCGATGAAAAGGCCGCCGATCAGGCCGCCGTCAATGCCATGCGCGACCAGTTGAACCTTCTCGACATCGCGGGCGTCGTGGTGATCGGCGAGGGGGAACGCGACGAAGCCCCGATGCTTTACATCGGCGAGGAGGTTGGCACCGGCAAAGGCCCGGCGGTGGATATTGCGCTCGATCCGTTGGAAGGCACCACGCTGACCGCCAAGGATATGCCGAACGCCCTGACCGTGATCGCCATGGCGCCGCGCGGCACGCTTCTGCATGCGCCGGACGTTTACATGGAAAAACTGGCGATTGGTCCGGGCTATGCGGTGGGGACCGTGACCTTGGAAATGTCGCCCGCCGAACGGGTGCGGGCGCTGGCCCGCGCCAAGGGCTGCGCGCCCGAGGATATCACCGTTTGCATTCTGGAACGCCCCCGGCATGAAGCCATGATCGCGGAAGTCCGCTCCACCGGTGCGGCGATCCGGCTGATTACCGATGGCGATGTGGCAGGCGTGATCCATTGCGCCGAAAGCGACATCACCGGCATCGACATGTATATGGGCTCTGGCGGCGCGCCCGAAGGCGTGCTAGCGGCCTCGGCCCTGAAATGCATGGGCGGGCAGATTTACGGCAAGCTTCTGTTCCGCAATGACGACGAAAAAGCCCGGGCGAAAAAGGCCGGGATCACCGATCTGAACCGCATCTATACCCGCGACGAGATGGTGACGGCGGATGTGATCTTTGCGGCAACCGGCGTCACCACCGGCTCCATCCTGTCAGGCATCAAGCGCGAACCCGGCTGGGTCACCACCGAAACCCTGCTGATGCGGTCGAAAACCGGCTCGGTGCGCCGGATGAGCTATCGCAGTCCGGTAAAATAAGGCGCTTCGTCGGCTTCGCCGCTCATCGCGGGCGGCCTCGACGAGACGCCGGAGGCGCCCGAGGAGAGATCACAGATGACCAGCCGCGCCTTTTTGAATGTGACAAACTCCCTGACCGGGCGCCGCTGGATCGGCCCCGGACTGGAGGCCGAGCGCCAGGCCGAGGCCATGGCGCAAATCACCCGCCTGCCCCCCGCCATCTGCCAGATTCTTGTGGCCCGCGCCGTCGCCCCCGAAGACGCACAGGGCTTCCTCAACCCCGCCCTGCGCGATCTTTTGCCCGATCCCTTGGTACTGAAGGACATGGAGCGCGCCGCCGCCCGTTTCCTGCAAGCGCTGACGGGCCGCCAGCGCATCGCCATCTTCGCCGATTATGATGTCGATGGCGGGTCTTCCGCCGCGCTGTTGATCCTGTGGCTGCGCGCCATGGGGGCCAAGGCCACGCTTTATATTCCCGACCGCATCGACGAAGGCTATGGCCCGAACGTGCCTGCGATGCAGGCGCTGGGGGCCGCGCATGACCTGATCGTCTGCGTCGATTGCGGCACGCTCAGTCATGATCCCATCGCGGCGGCGGGCTGCGATGTGGTGGTGCTGGACCACCACCTTGGCGCCGAAACCCTGCCCCCGGCCTATGCCGTGGTGAACCCCAACCGGCAGGACGAAAGCGGTGATCTTGCGCATCTTTGCGCGGCGGGCGTGGTGTTTCTGATGCTGGTCGAGGCCAACCGCCAACTGCGCGTCAAAGGCATGCAAGGCCCTGATCTCATGGGGCTTCTTGATCTTGTGGCACTGGCCACCGTGGCGGATGTGGCCCCGTTGATCGGCCTCAACCGGGCCTTCGTGCGCCAAGGGCTGAAGGTCATGGCCCGGCGCGAGCGGATCGGCCTGACCGCGCTTGCCGATATCTCGCGCATGGATCAGGCGCCCACCGCCTATGCGCTTGGCTTTGTGCTTGGCCCCCGCGTCAATGCGGGGGGGCGCATCGGGCAGGCCGATCTTGGCGCGCGGCTTCTGGCTACTGACAATCCGGCCGAGGCGGCGGCCATGGCCGCGCGGCTGGATGAATTGAACACCGAGCGCCGTGAAATCACCGAAGCCGTCCGCGCCGAGGCCTTGGCGCAGGCCGAGGCGCGCGGGTTGGACGGACCTTTGGTCTGGGCCGCGGGCGAAGGCTGGCATCCCGGCGTCGTCGGCATTGTGGCGGCCCGGTTGAAAGAGGCCACCCACCGCCCCGCCGTGGTGATCGGGCTGGAGGCCGGCGTGGGCAAAGGCTCTGCCCGCTCGGTCAGCGGGGTTGATCTCGGTGCGGCCGTGCAGCGCGTGGCGGCCGAGGGGCTTTTGCTGAAAGGCGGCGGTCACAAGATGGCGGCAGGCCTGACGGTGGCGCAGGACCAGTTGGAACCCGCCATGGCCCGGCTGGCCGAGCTTTTGGCCCGCCAAGGTGCCGGGGCCGAAGGCCCGCGCGATCTGGCCGTCGACAGCCTGCTGATGCCTTCGGCGGTAACGCCGGCGCTGGTGGAACAGATCGAGGCCGCCGGCCCCTTCGGTGCCCAGGCCCCGGCGCCGCGCTTTGCCTTTGCCGATGTCGCCGTCAGCGCGCGGCGGATGGGCGACACCCATCTGCGGCTTCAGGTCAGCGACGGCGCAGGCGCACGGTTTGACGCGGTGGCCTTCGGGGCCTTCGATGGACCGCTTGGCCCCGCACTGGAAAACCCCGGCCATAACCGCTTCCACCTCGTGGGCCGTCTGGAGCTGAACCACTGGGGCGGGCGCACAAAAGTTCAACTTCGGCTCGAAGACGCGGCAATCGCGTGATTTTTCCTCTTGCGAGTCGGTGAAGGCCCCTCTAAACAGCGCCTCACCGACAGCGTGGCCCGTTCGTCTATCGGTTAGGACACCTGGTTTTCAACCAGGTAAGAGGGGTTCGACTCCCCTACGGGCTGCCACTTTTCCCCAATAAATCAACACCTTGATGCCACACCACACTTGCGCGTGATGCGCGGTCTGCGAACCATGGCACCGCTTGCCTTGCCCGCATGGCCCGCTAAACTGCGCCAAAGTTTCATCACAAGGTGTTTTCCCCGTGCTCTTGCGCCCGCTTCTGCCTGCCGCCATTTTCATGGGCCTCGCGCTGCCTGCCCTAGCGGCCCCCTGTGGCGACACCTCGGCCGGGTTTGAGGGTTGGAAATCCACCATGGCAGAGGAAGCGCGCGCCGAAGGTGTGGGAGAGGCCGGGATCGCCGCGCTGATGGCGGCCAGCTATTCCAAGGGCACCATCGCAGCGGACCGCAACCAGAAAAGTTTCAAATATTCGCTGGCCAAGTTCATGGAAGTGCGCGGCGGCGATGCGATCGCGTCGCAAGGTAAAGGCCGCAAGGCCAAGAACGCCCCGCTTTTCGCCAGTCTTGAGGCACAATACGGCGTGCCTGCCGGGGTGCTTTTGGCGATTCACGGTATGGAAACCGGCTTTGGCGGCTTCATGGGCGACAGCAACGTGATTTCCGCCATTGCGACGCTAACCTGGGATTGCCGCCGGTCCGATTTTTTCCGCCCGCATCTGATCGGCGGGCTGAAGCTGGTCGACCGTGGCTCGATCACCAGCCAGACCATCGGGGCCAAGCACGGCGAATGGGGCCACACGCAGTTTCTGCTGGGCAATGCGCTGACCTATGGCGTCGATGGCAATGGCGACGGGCGGATCGACCTTGGCCAACAGGCGGATGCCTTGGCGACGACGGCCAATTACCTTGCCGCCAAAGGCTGGCGTCCGGGCGCGGGCTATCAAGAGGGCGAGCCGAACTTTGCCGTCATCAAGGAATGGAACGCCGCCACGGTCTATCAGCAGGCCATTGCCATCATCGGGGCAAAAATCGACGGATGAACTGACCGTTCCCGCCATTTTGCCCCTTGCGCATGGGCCGCGTGGACTTTAGGAAGCGCCCCAGTGGCCCGTTCGTCTATCGGTTAGGACACCTGGTTTTCAACCAGGCAAGAGGGGTTCGACTCCCCTACGGGCTGCCACCTTCCCTTGCACCATGACTTAGCGCCCCCTATCCTTTGACAAGGGCATTCCAAACATCGTCGCGCGACCACGGCCGGCGCGTTTGGAGGCATAAAGCGCCTCATCCGCATCACTGTGCATCTGTTCAAGGTCGAAACCGGGGTAATTCACACTCAACACCATCCCGATCGAGCCTGCGATGCGGCAGGGTTGATCCTCATAGCGCATGGGTTGGCCAAGCCGGTCGATGATGCGACCCGCGATCACCGACAGCGGGGCAGCGTCCATCTGGCCGGGAAACACCAGCACGAATTCATCCCCACCAACGCGCGCCACCAGATCGCTGGTGCGGGTTTCTTCGGTCAGGATATGCGCCACTTCGCGCAGCACATGGTCGCCCGCGGCATGGCCCAGCGTGTCATTGATCTGTTTGAAGAAATCCAGATCCAGATGCATCATGCCAAAGGCCTGCCCCTGCCCTGCCAGATCGTCCAGCAGCGCATCCAACGCCCGGCGATTGCGCAGACCCGTCAGCGTATCGGTCAACGCCTGTTCTTCCGCTGCAATCTTGGCCCCGTGCAGCCGCAGGTTCAGACTGCGCAATTCGGCCATGACGGCCGACTTCGCCTCCATCAGATAAAGCATTTCCACCGTCAGATCGGTCGCGGCGAAATCGGCAACGGTCAGGCCATAGCGCCGCACCGCCTCATTCACCCAAATGCCGAAGGACAGGTTGACCAACACCCCGCCCGAGCCGCCGCCGATCCCCCCGGCAAGCCCGCCTGCGTCACCCACCGGTAAGGCAAGGCCGCGCAGCACCATCGTTGGATCATTATGCGGTGCCAGATGCAGCCGCGCCCCAACGCGCCGCCGCAATTCGGTCAGGTCAGCGGCCGAGGACGGGCGGCGGAGGCCGAAGAAGTTTTCGGCCGGCTCACCTAGCACATTGCATTCGGGCAGGAGTTTCAACAGCGTCGGCCCAATCGAGCGGATCAGCCCCTGACCATCCAACCGCAGATGCATCGGCATCAGCCGATCCAGCGCCGGACCGTCAAGAAAGATCAAGGGCAAGGGTACGCGGGCGGCAAGGGTCATGGCCCCGCCCATCCCGCAAGATCAAACGCCCGCCCGGTGGAGTGGCGATGATCCAGCAGCTTGATCTGAATGATTTCCCGGCCAGCGCCATCGCCCATCCAATCCAGCAAGACCAGTGCGCCATAATCATCGGCCATTGCCCGCAGCAGACCAACCATCACCTGCCCCGTTCCGGCAAAGGCCGCATCAATCGTCAGCCGGTATTCGGCATAATTGGTTTCCGCCAGTTCCAGCCCCGGTAAATCCAGATCGGGCAGCGCCAGTCGCGCCCGCTCTGGCAGGTCTTCCAGGGAATGGAGAAAATCTTCAAAGGTAACGCCACCAAAGCGCAAAAGACGCCGCACCGCCTCGGTGTTGGGATGTGACACCAGATAGGTGCCCAAATCCTCCAGCACGCTTTCCACCGGGCGGCCCAGCACCTTGCAGGCCGCCGCCAGCACGGCCGTTGTCAGGCCCGCGTCATAGCTGAGCATCGGTTCAAAGCTGTCAAAGCCAAGCCGGGCCTCCCGCGTGACAAGACCCCATGTCGCGGGTCCATAGGTGTCGCGCAGAAAACCTTGGAGCGAGCGGTTTATCAGGCCGTGCATGGGGCATCCGGATCAGTGATTCCGGCCCAAGTTAGCCCCCGGCCCTTAACAAAGGACCAAGGTTTTCCGGCGCATTTTTCAGAACGGCACGTCGTCAACCTGATGCGCGGGCACCACCCAGCGCGCGACGATTTTTTTCAGGCCGGCATGGTCGAATTCGATGTCCAGCTTGTCGCCTTCGATGTCCACGATCTCGCCATAGCCGAATTTCTGGTGGAACACCCGCTCTCCGGTGACAAAGGCGCTGACGGCGGTGGCGTCGATGGTCACGTTGCGCGACCCGGCCGGTTGCGAAACCGGCCGCGTGCTGCGTTCCTGCAAGCGCCGCCAGCCGGGCGAGTTGTAGACATCGGCCTTGGTCACCCGCTCCTCAAGCCCCGAGGAAAAGCCATATCCCGCCGCCGCACCATAGCCGCCGCCCATCAGGCCGGGGGGCGTCAACACCTCGACATGGGCGGGGGGCAACTCGTCGATGAAACGGCTGGGCATCTGGCTTTGCCACTGGCCATAAACCCGGCGGTTCGAGGCGAAAGAGATCGTGCAAAGCGCCTCGGCCCGGGTGATGCCGACATAGGCCAGACGGCGCTCCTCCTCCAAGCCCTTCTTGCCGCTTTCATCCATGCTGCGTTGGCTTGGGAACAGCCCTTCTTCCCAGCCGGGCAGAAAGACCACCGGAAACTCCAGCCCCTTGGCGGCATGCAGCGTCATGATGGTGACCTTTTCTTCGGCCTCCTCGCGCTCATTGTCCATGATAAGCGCGACATGCTCCAGAAAGCCTTGCAGGCTGTCGAACTGTTCCAGCGCCTTGACGAGTTCCTTGAGGTTCTCCAACCGCCCCGGCGCCTCTGGCGTCTTGTCGTTTTGCCACATCGAGATGTAGCCCGACTCCTCCAAAATCACCTCGGCCAGCCGGATGTGGCTGTCAGAGTTGGCAGGCGGCGTGTCGGGCAACAAGGGTTCGATCAGGCTGTCTTCGGGGCTCGTGATGCGCACATTGCGCACGGCCGCGTGCCAGCGATCCACCCCTTCGACAAACACACGCAATTGTGCCGCGCCCTTGCCGCCAATGCCTGCCTTGGCCAGCAGGGACCGCGCGCCTTCCAGCAGGCTCATGCCGATTTCGCGCGCCTCGATCTGGATGGATTGCACCGCCTTGTCGCCAAGGCCGCGCTTGGGGGTGTTCACCACACGCTCAAACGCCAGATCGTCATCCGGGCTGACGGCCAGCCGGAAATAGGCCATGGCATCGCGGATTTCCTGCCGCTCATAGAACCGCGGACCGCCGATCACGCGGTAAGGCAGGCCGATGGTCAGGAACCGGTCTTCAAAGGCGCGCATCTGATGGCTGGCGCGGACAAGGATCGCCATATCCTCAAGGCTGTGCTTGTCACGCTGGCCCCGGCCGCGCTGCAAGCCCTCCAACTCCTCGCCGATCCAGCGCGCCTCCTCCTCACCGTCCCAATGGCCGATGAGCCGCACCTTTTCGCCTTGCTGTTCTTCGGTCCACAGCGTCTTGCCAAGACGGCCTTCATTGCGGGCAATGACGGCAGAAGCCGCGGCCAGAATATGCGGGGTGGAGCGGTAATTCTGCTCCAGCCGCACCACCACTGCGCCGGGAAAATCCGCCTCGAACCGCAGGATATTACCCACCTCGGCCCCGCGCCAGCCATAGATCGACTGGTCATCATCGCCGACGCAACAGATGTTCTTGTGGGCCTGCGCCAGAAGCCGCAGCCAGAGGTATTGGCAGACGTTGGTGTCTTGATATTCGTCCACCAGAATATAGCGGAACCGGCGTTGATATTGCTCCAGCACATCGGGGTATTTCTGGAAGATCACCACACAATGCAGCAAGAGGTCACCGAAATCGGTGGCATTCAGGGCGCGCAGACGGCCCTGATATTGTTCATAAAGTTCGGTGCCGCGATTGTTGAAGGCGGCGGCCTCGGACGACGGCACCCGGTCCGGCGTCAACGCGCGGTTCTTCCAGCCATCTATGATCCCGGCCAACAGCCGAGCGGGCCAACGTTTTTCGTCAATGTTCGCGGCCACGATCAATTGCTTCAGCAGGCGCAACTGGTCGTCGGTATCCAGAATGGTGAAGTTCGACTTCAGCCCGACAAGTTCGGCATGCCGCCGCAGGATCTTCACTGACAGCGAGTGGAAGGTGCCCATCCACGCCATGCCCTCAGCGACATCGCCCAGCATCCGCCCCACGCGGGCGCGCATTTCGCGTGCGGCCTTGTTGGTGAAGGTCACGGCCAGAATCTCGTTCGGCCTTGCCCGGTTCATGTTCAGAAGATGCACGATCCGCGCGGTCAGCGCCTTGGTCTTGCCGGTGCCCGCACCTGCCAGCATCAGAACCGGGCCATCCAGCGCCTCCACCGCGGCGCGTTGTGCAGGGTTCAGATCATCGAGATAGGGCGCAGGTCGCGCCGCCATGGCGCGCTGCGACAAAGGCACCGAATGCGGCACCGGCTGCGGCACGGCCGCCTCGAAGGCGTCATTTTCATCCCATTCGTTCATGGGAAAACCATAAACCGGGATTTACCGGATATAAAGAACTGTTCCGGTAATGTTCGCAAAATTCCTGTCAAGCGCGGGCAAATCCGCGGGAAAGCGCGGATTATGTCCTATTCCTGCCCGGATTGCCGCGCACCTTTCAGGCAAAATCTTGGGGGCACTGCCATGCTCAACCTTCTGACTCTGCGTGTTGCCATCGCCTTTGCGGTGCTACTTGGCTTGACCGCCATGCTGCGCCATATCGCCACGAAACAGCCCCGCGTCGAAACCGATGCCGAGGGTGAAACCGGCCGCATCGCCCCCAACCGTGCGCTTTTGACCGTGATCTGCCTGATTGGCACAGCACTGGCCGGGGCAGCACTTTTGGCGTTTTCGCAGGGCACCGGCGGCTGGGCCGTTCTGACGGTTGCCGTTGCGGCGCTGGCGATGACGGGCATGATGGTGACAGCCTTCTTTCCCTATTATGACATCACCTGGGACGAAGACGGCATCGAAGGGCCGACGCTCTTGTTGCCGCCGCCGCTTGGCCCCAAACGCCAACGCATCTTCTGGGAGGAGATTGAACTCGCCCGGCATGAAAAGGGGCGCCATTGGTATCTGGAGGATGGCAAAGGCGCCCGCATTGTCTGGAGCTTCATCTATTTCGGCTACCCGGCCCTGATCCACCGGGTTGAGGAAGAATGTCCTTGGCTTTTCAACGCAGAAGGCAGCACGCCCCTGCCCGAAAACGACCCAGAGGCCATTCCCCCGGTAAAGCGCCGCTTTCTCAGGCTGAACTTTGCAGCTGCAAAGTCGACCTGAATATTTCGCAAAAATTTGCAGGGCGTCGTTTTCTGCCCTTGTGCTGCGTTGCAGCGTCCCTAATCTGCGCCGCGATTGCACCCCCGCAACCGGAGAGCGCCCATGCCCGAATTCACGAAAATCCTCGTCGCAAACCGCGGCGAGATCGCCATTCGCGTCATGCGCGCCGCCAACGAGATGGGCAAGAAAACCGTCGCGGTCTATGCCGAGGAAGACAAACTCTCGCTCCACCGCTTCAAGGCCGATGAGGCCTATCTGATCGGCGAGGGCCTGTCGCCGGTGGGCGCCTATCTGTCGATCCCGGAAATCATCCGCGTGGCCAAGATGGCGGGCGCGGATGCGATCCATCCCGGCTATGGTCTTCTGTCGGAAAACCCCGATTTCGTCGAGGCTTGCGATCAGGCGGGCATCACCTTTATCGGCCCGCGTGCCGAAACCATGCGCGCCCTTGGCGACAAAGCCTCGGCCCGCCGCGTGGCGATCGAGGCCGGCGTGCCGGTGATCCCGGCGACCGAGGTCCTGGGCGATGACATGGCGGCCATCAAGAAACAGGCCAAGGAAGTTGGCTATCCGCTGATGCTGAAAGCCTCGTGGGGTGGCGGCGGTCGTGGGATGCGGCCGATTCTGGCCGAAGACGAGCTGGAGCTGAAGGTCCGCGAGGGCCGCCGCGAGGCCGAGGCCGCCTTTGGCAATGGCGAGGGCTATCTCGAAAAGATGATCACCCGCGCCCGCCATGTGGAGGTGCAGATCCTTGGCGACAAGGCCGGCAATGTCTGGCACCTGTGGGAGCGCGACTGCACCGTGCAGCGGCGCAACCAAAAGGTTGTTGAGCGCGCGCCCGCCCCCTATCTGTCCGAGGCGCAGCGTGCCGAAGTCTGTGAAATGGCCCGCAAAATCTGCGCCCATGTGAATTATGAATGTGCTGGCACCGTCGAATTCCTGATGGATATGGACGACGAGAAGTTCTACTTCATCGAGGTGAACCCCCGGGTTCAGGTCGAACATACCGTCACCGAGGAAGTCACCGGCATCGACATCGTTCAGGCCCAGATCCTGATCGAAGAAGGCAAGACGCTGCCGCAGGCGACCGGGGTTGCCTCTCAGGCCGATGTGAAGCTGAACGGTCACGCCGTGCAGTGCCGCGTCACCACCGAAGACCCGCTGAACAACTTCATCCCGGATTATGGCCGGCTGACCGCCTATCGCTCGGCCACCGGCAACGGCATCCGTCTGGATGGCGGCACGGCTTACGCGGGCGGCGTCATCACCCGCTATTACGACAGCTTGCTCGTGAAGGTCACCGCCCATGCCCAGACCCCGGAAAAGGCCATCGCCCGCATGGATCGGGCGCTGCGCGAATTCCGCATCCGTGGTGTGGCGACGAACATCGAGTTTGTCATCAACCTTCTGAAGCACCCGACCTTCCTTGACCAAAGCTACACCACCAAATTCATCGACACCACGCCCGGCCTTTTTGCCTTCAAAAAGCGCCGCGACCGCGCGACAAAGATCCTGACCTATATCGCCGACATCACGGTGAACGGGCATCCCGAAACCGCAGGCCGCGCCAAGCCCCCGGCCGAGGTGAAAGCGCCGAAGGCCCCTGCCCCGCGCGTTGAACCCGCGATGGGCACGCGCAACTTGTTGGAACAAAAAGGCCCGCAGGCCGTTGCCGACTGGATGCGCGCCCAGAAAAAGGTGCTGTTGACCGACACCACCATGCGCGATGGCCACCAGTCGCTTTTGGCCACGCGGATGCGCTCGATTGACATGATCAAGGTGGCGCCCGCCTATGCCGCCCATCTGCCGCAGCTTTTCTCGGTGGAATGTTGGGGGGGGGCCACGTTTGACGTCGCCTATCGCTTCTTGCAGGAATGCCCTTGGCAGCGCCTGCGCGACCTGCGCGCGGCCATGCCGAACCTGATGACCCAGATGCTGCTGCGCGGCGCCAATGGCGTCGGCTACACCACCTATCCCGACAATGTGGTGCGCGGCTTTGTCGCCCGTGCGGCGGAAACCGGGGTGGATGTGTTCCGGGTGTTTGACAGCCTGAACTGGGTTGAAAACATGCGCGTCGCCATGGATGCGGTGCTGGAAGCGAACAAGGTCTGCGAAGGCACGGTGTGCTATACCGGCGACATTCTGGATCCGGCCCGCGCCAAATATGACCTGAAATACTACGTCGCCCGCGCGCAGGAACTGAAAGCCGCCGGGGCGCATATCCTGGGTCTGAAGGACATGGCGGGCCTGTTGAAACCCGCCGCCGCCAAGATTTTGGTGAAGACGCTCCGCACCGAGGTTGGCCTGCCGGTGCATTTCCACACGCATGACACCTCGGGCGCTGCGGCGGCCACCATCCTTGCGGCCTGCGATGCCGGAGTGGATGCGGTGGATGCGGCGATGGATGCGTTTTCGGGCGGCACCTCGCAGCCCTGCATCGGTTCCGTGGTCGAGGCGCTGCGCCACACCGACCGCGACACCGGGCTGGACATTGCCGCCATCCGTGAGATTTCCAACTATTGGGAACATGTCCGCGCCCAGTATGCCGCCTTCGAATCCGGCATTCCCGCCCCGGCTTCCGAAGTTTACCTGCACGAAATGCCCGGCGGCCAGTTCACCAACCTCAAGGCGCAAGCGCGGTCGCTGGGGCTGGAGGAACGCTGGCCCGAGGTGGCGCAGGCCTATGCCGATGCCAACCAGATGTTCGGCGATATCGTGAAGGTCACGCCCTCGTCCAAGGTCGTGGGTGACATGGCGCTGATGATGGTGGCACAGGGCCTGAGCCGCGCCGAGGTGGAAGCACCGGGCGTCGATGTCGCCTTCCCGGATTCGGTTGTCGACATGATGAAGGGCAATCTTGGCCAACCCCATGGCGGCTGGCCAAAGGGCATTCAGGCCAAGGTGCTGAAAGGCGAGGCGCCGCTGACCACCCGCCCCGGCGCAGATGTGGCGGCGGTGGACATCGAGGCGGTTCGCGCCAAATTGTCCAATGACCTCAATGGCCTGATTGTCGATGATGAGGATCTGAACGGCTATCTGATGTATCCCAAGGTCTTCCTCGACTATATGGGGCGCCACCGCCAATATGGCCCGGTCCGCACGCTGCCGACCCGGACCTTCTTTTACGGCATGGCGCCGGGCGAGGAGATCACCGCCGAAATCGACCCCGGCAAGACGCTGGAAATCCGCCTGCAAGCGGTGGGGGAAACCACCGATGATGGTGAGGTGAAGGTGTTCTTCGAATTGAACGGCCAGCCGCGCGTGATCCGCGTGCCGAACCGGGCGATCAAGGCGAAAACCGCGGCCAAGCCGAAGGCGTCCGAGGGCAACCCGAACCACATCGGCGCGCCGATGCCGGGCGCGATTGCATCGGTGGCGGTGACGGTGGGCCAAAAGGTCAAGGCGGGCGATATGCTTCTGACCATCGAAGCCATGAAGATGGAAACCGGCCTGCATGCCGACCGCGAGGCGACCATCAAGGCGCTTCATGTCCATGCAGGCAGCCAGATCGACGCCAAGGATCTGCTGATCGAGCTGGAATAACCATCCGACCGAATGAAAAGGCCCGGGGGAACCACCTCCCCCCGGGCCTTTGTTTTTGAACCGACCGGGCCAAGGCACCCAAGACGGTGCCTAAGGCCCGGCGCGCAGCGCAACCGTTCCCGATCGCGGGTCTGTCATCCCCAGATCGCCACCCAGATTCTCAAGAATGGGCCGCAGCCGGTCGAGGTTGGCAATCATGACGGGGCGCGCCGCGGCCAAAGCCGTCATGTCGTCCCATTCGCCAACCACGGTAAAGGCGCGTTCTCCGGTTTCGACCAGCCAGAAATTCCGCAAGCCCGGCATTCCGTCGGTTTTCAACTCGCGGTGAATCGCCAGATAGTCGGCTTCCTTACCGGGCTTTATCTTCATATGCACGATGTTCATGGCCGTCATCTTCAGCCCTCCCATGCCAAGATGCCACAGGCTGAACATAGCACGAATCCGGGCGTTGAATACGCCTCACTTCTTCTTGACGAACTCGGTCAGGATCACGATGCGCTGGCCTTCGACGCGGCCTTCGATATGGGCGGCATTGTCGGCCACAAGCGAAATGCCCCGCACCGCCGTGCCGCGCTTGGCAGTAAAGCCCGCCCCCTTCACCACCAGATCCTTGACCAGAACCACGGTGTCACCCTGCGCCAGCTTGGCGCCATGGCAATCGAAATGCTCCAACGCGGCGGGTTGATCGGCCCAGGCTTGCGCCGCGTCGCCAAGGATCATGCCTTCACGCGCCTCGGTCGCCCAAGCCTCATTCAAGGCGCCCAGCTTGCGCCAGACCGCCAATTGCACTTCGGGCACCGCAGACCAAGCCGCACCTTCCAAGGCGCGCCAATGCCCCGCCGGGGCCGGTTCATCTTCGCGGCAGAGCGGACAAAGCAAAATCTCGCCCCCCGGCGGCACATCGACCGCATCAAGCGCGTCAGATGCGCCGCAAAACTCGCAGACCCCGCCTGCGCGGGTGATCAGATCGGCCAAGGCCATGGCAAACTCCTTTTGTTGCCTTGGCCCTACGCCTTTGATGGTGAAAAGAAAAGCTCAGCCTGCCGCGGCGATCACAATGGCCAGTTCTTCGGCCGACAAGGCGCCAGAACCATCAAGATCAGCGGCCGCGAAGTCTTCGGCTGTCAGGGCCGGATAGGCCTGCTGCACCTCGGTCAGGGAAAAGCTGCCGTTGCCATCGGCGTCGACCACCTGTTCATCCGCGCCCGCAGCACTGGCCGCGAAACCAAGAACGGCAAAGGCAAAGATGCAAAGTTTCATGGCGCATGTCCTTGGGATGCAGGGGCACCCTGCCCGCACCGATCATAGATAAGGCATCCGGCGGGATTTACCAGAAGCGCCCGCATCACAAAACCCTTAACCCTGCCGCCATCCACGGCCATTCGGCCAAAGCCGGGGCAACCACCTGTGCGGCGATCAACTGCCGCAGATGCCCGGCCACCTGTGCCGGCATGTCCTTCAACACGCCTGCGCGGGCCGAAAGCGACAGGCTGCGCTCCAGCGGGGCAAAGGGCAGCGGCATGACATCCACCCCTTCGCGGAACCGGCTGGCATGGTGCAAGGCCAAGGGCGTCAGGATCGTCCATCCCGCCCCGCCCGATACCATGGCCAGAATGGCGCGATAGCTGTCCAGTTCAAACCGGTGGGTCAGTTTCAGGTTCTGCCGGGCCAGATGGCTGGCAATCTGGCGGCCCATCAAATGCCGTGCGGTATATTGGATCAGCGGCAGATCGGCCGGATTGCGGCCTTTGGGGGTCACGGCCACGAAAGGTTCTGCCATCAAGGGATGCACCTCGCGCCAGCCATCATCTGCGCCTTCGCTGCCCAGATCGGCCGACACCACCATGTCCAGCGCCCGCGCCTCCAACTGGTCCAAAAGCCGGTGACTGGCCCCGGTTTCCAACAGAAAGCGGCAGCCTTTGAGATCACGCGCCAAGCCTTGCAGCAAGAGCGGCGTCACCTCGGCGTCGAAATCCTCGATCAGCCCCAGCCGCAGCGTGGTCAGGCCCGACAGATCCGCCATGGCCAATTCGCTGCGCGCCTCGGCTTCGGCGTTCAGGATGGTCTGGGCATGGCGGCGAAACATGGTTCCCGCAGGGGTCAGCCCCAAGGGCCGGGCCGAACGGTCCAGCAAAGCCGCGCCCAGCGCGGTTTCCAACCCGGCCAACTGCTGCGAGATGGCCGAAGGCGAAACCCCCAGCCGCCGGGCCGCCGCCGTGATCGAGCGTTCCTCGGTCACGGCAAGAAACACCTCGATTCCCCAAAGGGTGACCCGGCCCTGCCCTTCGGTCATCGGCACGTTACAGCTTCGACAGTTTCTGCTGCAACTCTGCCAACTGGCGCTTGATCTCGGCCAGATCTTGCGGCGTGTCCTTGGCCTCTGGCTCCTCGCGCGCGGGGCTGGAACCGCCCCATCCCGGCATGCCGCCCATCATGGTTTTCATGAAGGCTTCTTGCTGTTTGCGCAGCGCGTCAAAGCCCGGCATCCCCGACATCGGCGTGGCGATGCCCGCGAAATTTTCCATCATCTTGGCCTGACTTTCACGCAGCATGTCAAAGCTGGAGGCCAGAAACTGCGGCATGACCGCTTGCATGTTGGTCGCATAAGACCGCACGAGATCGGTCAGCACATTGGTCGGCAGCACGGAATCGCCCTTGGATTCATGCTCGGCCACGATTTGCAAAAGATATTGCCGCGTCAGGTCATCGCCGGTTTTCAGATCGACGATCTGCACATCACGGCCCGCGCGCACAAAGCCCGCAATGTCTTCCAACGTCACATAGTCGGAGGTTTCGGTATTGTAGAGACGCCGGCTGGCGTAACGCTTGATGAGCAGCGGCTTGGCGGTATCAGACATGATCGCCCCTCCCCAGGGCTTATGCTTATGCAGAGAAGCTTAGGCGAGGTGCAGAAAAAAAGAAAGGGCGGGCACAGTGGCCCGCCCGATTGGTCTTTTCGCGTCAGGGAGGAGACGCAAAAGCCCCGATTACTTTGCAGCCGCAGCGGCTTTCTTGACCTGAGCCGACACATCGGCGGTCGCTTTTTTCACGGCAGCCGAGGCTTCGTCCGAGGCGTTCTTGCCAGCGGCCAGCATCAGTTCCACGGTGTCCATCTGCACTTTCTTGGCGATTTCCGCGAAAGCAGCCAGATTTTCGGCAGCCATTTCAGCCGCGGCAGTGGCGAAATCCGAAGCGGCCTTGCCGTATTCGGCGGGCTCAGCCTTGGCCTTGGCAGCGTCAGCCAGCTTGGCCAGCGAGTCCTTGGCCCATTTGGCCGACAGTTCGGTCGACTTTTCAGCAGCGGCCAGCGCGACGGCGGCCAGCTTTTCGCCGTAGTTGGCTTGGGTCTTGAACGCGTTCTGGAACGCCGAAGCGTCAACCGGGAACGAAGCCATCATGTCCTGCATGACTTTGGTGAAGTCGGTGGTCTTGGTCATTTGAATGCTCCTGTCAATCCGGGGGATGCCCGTTTCCTGATGCAGGATATACATGCTGCGCCGCAGCATTTCAAGTGAAATTTCTGCAGCGCAGAAACAACCGGAAGATGACAGCGGCGTGTCGGGAAAGTGTCGCAGATTCAATCGGCTGGCTTGGCCACAACGTAGCTTCCCGGTGCCGGGCACAACTCCGGGTGGCCCGAATCACCGATCTGCCGCGCCGGAATTTGCGCGCCCGACCGCTCATCCAGCCAAGCCCCCCACCGCGGCCACCAGCTGCCTGCGGTGAAGGTGGCGGCCTTCATCCAATCGTCAGGATCGCCGGAAACCGGGCCAGCATTGGTATAATGGCCATACTTGCCCTTGGAGGGCGGATTGATGATCCCCGCGATATGGCCCGATTGCGAGACGATAAAGGTCTTGTCGGCCGATCCCATCTGCTTCACGCCGTTGAAGCTGCCACGCCAATGGGCGATGTGGTCCGTCTCGCAGGCGATGGCACAAAGCGGCACCTTGACGCCCGCCAGACTGACGGGCTTGCCAAAGACCGGAAAGGCGCCCTTGGCAAAGCCGTCTTCCTGACAAAGGTGGCGGATATATTCCACCGCCATCTTGCCCGGCAGGTTGGTGCCATCGCCATTCCAGAACAGCAGGTCAAAGGCCGGGGGCGCTTCGCCCATCATATAGGCTTTGATTGCCGGGCCGTAGATCAGATCATTGGAGCGCAGATAGGAAAAGGTCTTGCCCATAAAGCGCCGGGACAAGATGCCATCATGGGCGCATTGCCGTTCGATGCCGTCGACGAAATCATCGGCCAGAAACACCCCCACCTCGCCCGGATCGGAAAAATCGGTCAGCGTGGTAAAGAAGGTTGCCGATTTCACCGTCTCATCGCCGGCGCGTTGCAGATGGGCCAGCGTCAGCCCCAACGTGGTGCCCGCGATGCAATAGCCGACCGCGTTGATCTGTTTCACCCCGCAAATCCGCCGCACCTCGGCCATCGCGGTGAGGTAACCTTCGCGGATATAATCATCCATGCCGACATCGGCGTAGCTGGCGTCAGGGTTGACCCAGGACACCACAAACAGCGTGTAGCCCTGATCGACAATCCATTTGATCAGCGAATTCTGCGGCTTCAGGTCCATGACGTAGAACTTGTTGATCCATGGCGGAAAAATCAGCAGCG
This sequence comes from uncultured Tabrizicola sp., assembly GCA_964393035.1. GTDB lineage: Bacteria > Pseudomonadota > Alphaproteobacteria > Rhodobacterales > Rhodobacteraceae > Tabrizicola_A. The sequence goes on along the minus strand of CAYMRX010000005.1, from coordinate 256,461 downwards.
GGGTTTCATAGACGGTTTCGGTCGTCGGCTTGTACTGGATCAACTCCAGCATCCGGTTGCGGAACACCACCGAACCGGGCGTCGTGGCAATGTTTTCGCCCAATTGAAACGCATCGGGGTCCGACAGCGTGACCTGCATCTCGCCATCATGCGCCTCGATATCGGCGACAAGGTTTTCCAGCCCCTTGACCAGACTTTCGCCATCGGTCGCAATCGCCTTTTCCAAAGCGTCCGGGTTGGTGCCAAGGAAATTCGTCGGCGCCAGCATGTCGACGATCTGCTTGGTGAAATATTCCACCCGGCGGCGCTCTGGCGTGTCCAGCCCCTCCATATCGGCCAAGGCATCCTGCACGGCCTCGGCGTTGATGAGATATTGCTGCTTCAGATAATTGAAGGCCGGGTGGGTGTCCCAAAGCGGATTGGCAAAGCGACGATCCTTGGGGCCGGGGTCGGCGGGGGCCTTGAATTTGCCCGAGGCAAGCGCCTGCTGCGCCTCGATGTAGTGTTTCAGCGTCTTGCCCCAATAGCCGACCTGATGTTCGATCACGCGGCCGGGGTTTTGCAGCATCGCCGCCAGATAGGCTTGTGCGGCCTGCATGTAGACTTCGGAGGAAGGCCCGTTCAGCGCGACATCCTTTTGCTTTTGCCGCGCCAGTGCCGCGACCAGCCGTTCCGACAACTGTTCCATTTTCGCAAGATTGGCCTGCATCCGCTCCAGCTTCAGCCCTGCTGCCGCACTTGCATCATATTCTTCAGTTGCCATGTTAAACATTCGCCCCTAATCTCGCTGCTATGCAGCATTGCGCCCTCCCCTCCTTGGGATGCGGCCGCAACCGGCCCAGGAGACGCCCATGAAGTATATGGCCACCTATGACCTGATGGAAAGCATTCGCAACACGAATGAGTGGATGGGTGCAACCGCGCGGGCCATGGCCAGCTATCCGGCGTTTTCGATGACGCTGAACCCGATGCTGAACATCATGGCCGCCTGGGGCGAGGTGACGGAGCGGTCCTTTGCCCGCATGGTGACCAAGCCGGATTGGGGCATCCGCTCCATTCCCGGCCCGGATGGGCAAGATCACCTGGTCGACGTCAACATCGTTGTAGAAAAGCCCTTTGGCAATCTGGTGCAGTTCTTTGTGCGCCGCCGGGCGCCGATGGCGCGAAAAATCCTGCTGGTGGCCCCGATGTCTGGGCATTACGCCACCCTTCTGCGGTCTACCGTGGCCAGCCTGCTGCCCGATGCCGACGTTTTTGTGACCGATTGGCACAATGCGCGCGATATTCCCGTCTCTGCCGGCAAGTTCGACGTCGAAGATTACACGCTCTATCTGGTTGAATTCATGCGCACCCTTGGGCCGGATACCCATGTGATCGCCGTGTGCCAGCCCGCGCCGCTGACCTTGGCCGCCACCGCCTATCTCGCGGGGGAAGACCCCGACGCCCAGCCGCGCAGCCTGACGCTGATCGGCGGCCCGATCGACCCGGATGCCGCCGCCACCGACGTCACCGACTTCGGCCGCCGAATCACCATGGGCCAGTTGGAGCAGATCGCCATCCAGCGCGTGGGCTTCAAATACAAAGGGGTTGGCCGCATGGTTTACCCCGGATTGCTGCAACTGCAAAGTTTCATGTCGATGAATGCCGAACGCCATTCGAAAGCGTTTTCCGAACAGATCCTGCGGGTTGCCCGTGGGGAGGCGGCCGACCATGACGCGCATAACCGCTTCTATGACGAATACCTCGCCGTGATGGACATGACGGCGGAGTTCTACCTTTCCACCGTCGAACGCATTTTCAAAAATCGTGAAATTGCACGCAACGAATTTGTCGTCGCGGGCAAGAAGGTGGATCTGGGCGCGATCACACGCGTTGCGGTGAAAACAGTTGAGGGCGAGAAGGACGACATTTCCGCCCCCGGCCAATGCGTCGCCGCGCTGAAACTTTGCACCGGCCTGCCCGACCATCTGAAAGCCCAGCATCTCGAGCCTGATGCCGGTCACTACGGGATTTTCGCCGGGAAAAGCTGGCGCCTGAACATCCGTCCCTTGGTTCTGCGTTTCATCGACGCCAATTCCGGCGCCGAACCGGCGACCAAACCCCGGCTGAAGACCGTCAAGGCTTAACGCAGCATCATCGGTCCGTTGAGAAACGCCTCGACTACCTCGGACACCGCTTCGGGCTGTTCAAGCGAGGCAAGGTGGCCTGCATCCTCGATGATGCAGCATCATCGGTCCGTTGAGAAACGCCTCGACTACCTCGGACACCGCTTCGGGCTGTTCAAGCGAGGCAAGGTGGCCTGCATCCTCGATGATCTGGAACTGGCCATAGGGCATCAGGCTTGCGGTGAATTCCTGACGGCGCAGCGGCACCAGCGTGTCCTGCCGCCCGGCCAAGACCAAACCGGGCAGACGCACCTTGCGCATGGTCTTTTGTTGATCCGGGCGGCGTTGCAGCGCGCGCGACTGGCGCAGGAAGACCCCCTCGCCCAGACCCAGCGCCATATCCTTGACCAATGCCATGATTTCACCCTGCCACGGGCTGACCGCAATCGCCGCTTCGGGGATTTCCTGCGCCATCGCATCCACCAGCCGCCCGGCGCGGGCCATGACCATGCGGGTTTCACGTTCGGCCGCCAAGGAAGGCGCTTCGGACAAAGGATCGGTCGCCATCAGCACCACGCGCGTCACCCGGTGCGGCACCCGCCGGATGATATCCAGCGCGATATCGCCGCCCAAGCCATGCCCGATCAGGGCAAATTTCTCGGGCAGGCCGGGCATCAGCGCCTCGGACATCTGTTCGACCGTTTCACCTTGCGCGGCGATGCAGACATGGCAGTGACGCTCGGCCCCAAGCCGCACCATCTGCGGCAAAAAAAGCCGGGCATCGGCCATCAGGCCGGGGATCATCACCAAGGGTTCATGCATGGCCAGACACCTCGGCGATCGCGGCAGAGATCAGGTCCAGACAGGCCGGCGTCGAAAAGCGGTGGTCCGCCCCCTTGACCAGCGTCAGACGCAGATCGGGGCTGTCGGCATGCTCCATCAACCGCAGCGCAACGCCGGGCGGCACATCGACATCCGCCGTGCCTTGCAACAGCCGCACCGGGAACGGCAGAGCCAAGGGGCTGCGCAGCACCAGATGGTTGGCGCCATCGTCAAGGAAGGTTTTGGTGATTATGTTCGGCTCATCGGAATATTCCGACGGTTCGGCCAGCCAGCCTTGGCTGTGCAACAGGGCTTTCTGCGCCTCGGAATAGCTGCCCCACATCAGATCTTCGGTAAAATCAGGGGCCGCCGCCACACCGACCAGACCCGCAACCCTTGCCGGCAGCGCGCGGGCGACCAAAAGCGAAATCCAGCCCCCCATCGACGAGCCGACCAGCACCTGCGGCCCGACCGTCAGACCTTCGATGATGGCGCTTGCATCGGCAAACCAATCGCCAATGCCGCCGTCTTCGAACCGCCCCGAAGATTGCCCATGCCCCGAATAGTCAAAGCGCAAAAAGGCCCGGCCCGTCGCTTCGGCCCAAGCCTGCAAATGCACGGCCTTGGTTCCGGTCATGTCGGATTTGTAACCGCCCAAGAAAACAACGCCCGGCAAGCCTATCCCTGCCCCGGTCGCTTTGGTCTGGTGATAGGCAAGCCTGCGGCCAGCGGGGGTGGTGAACCAATCGGGCATGATTTTTCCTCGTTTGGCGACGGGTTTAGCGCCCCCGTGCGGCGCTGTCAGCCACGATTGCAGCTTTCAACGAAAACCTGAACGCCCTAGCCGACAGATTGCGCCAAAACCCGGCTGATCGTGGTCAAAGGCAAGCCACTTTCCGCCCGCCACTGGTTGAACGCTCCCTGCACCGCCACCCAGGATTTGGGCGAGGAGGGCGCCTTGTCGGCGACCCCTTCGGCCACCAATCGCGCCACCACATCGCGGCTTGGGATGTAGCTGTCCTTGCCCATATGCCGCAGCATGTAAGGCGCGGTCATGCCCCCCAGGCGGCTGCCCGATTTTTGCAGCCACAGCACCAGCCCGGCGAAATCTTCGGCAGGCCAGTCGCCCACCTTGCGGCCAAACCCGCCCACCTCGCGCAGAAAGGCCGCATTGTCGCGGATCGCCAGAATTTTCGGCCCGGCGCGGATCACCCGCTTGTCGGCAAGCAGAGCCTCCAGCCAGTCCTCCTGCATCATCGACAAGGGGCCAATGGCAAAGCCGCCGAACGCCTCCTCGATGCCCGGCCATTTCGCCTCGACCACGGTCCAGGAAATGCCCGCCCGGAAAATCCATTGCGCCATGGCGGCCAGCCAGCGGTCATCGGGGATCGCGGCAAGCTGATCGGCGGTTTTTGCCACCGGAATATCGGCAAAGACAGCCGCCTCCCCGCCTTTGCGCCCCGCCGCGATTGCCAGAATTTCCGCAAATGATCGCATCACCGCCCCTTAAAACGGCCCCGTAATACCGTCATCCAGTTGCATTTTCTGTCCCCCTATCTTGACGCCGCCAAGGCCAGGCGTCAAACAGCGCCGCACATAACCCGCAACCGGGCGTTTCGTAGGCGCCAAACGACGAGGATCAGGCCATGGCCCATATCTCCCTCACCTTCCCCGATGGCAACAAGCGCGACTATGCGCCCGGCGTGACCGCCGCCGAAGTGGCGTTGTCCATCGCCCCCGGTCTGGCCAAAAAGGCCATTTCCGCCACCGTCAACGGCGCGCATTACGATCTGCAATGGCCGATCACCACGGACGCCAGCATCGGCATCCACACCATGGCCGATGATGCGCAGGCGCTGGAACTGATCCGCCACGACTGCGCCCATATCATGGCCCGCGCCGTGCAGGAAATCTGGCCCGACGTAAAGGTCACCATCGGCCCGGTGCGCGACTACGGCTGGTTTTACGACTTTGACCGCGCCGAACCCTTCACGCCCGAAGATCTGGGCGCGATTGAGGCCAAGATGAAGCAGATCATCAACGCCCGCGATCCGGTGAAAACCGAGGTCTGGGACCGCGCCCGCGCCATCGCCTATTACGAAGATCGCGGCGAGCCCTTCAAGATCGAGCTTATCAACCGCATCCCCGAGGGCGAAGACCTGCGGATGTATTGGCATGGGGCCTGGCAAGACCTTTGCCGTGGCCCGCATCTGGCCCATACGGGCCAGGTTCCCGCCGATGCCTTCAAGCTGACCCATGTGGCCGGGGCCTATTGGCTGGGCGATGCCTCGCGGCCGATGCTCCAGCGCATCTATGGCCTTGCCTTCAAGAACCGCGATGACCTGAAAGCCCATATGACCATGCTGGAAGAGGCCGCCAAGCGCGACCATCGCAAGCTTGGCCGCGAGATGGAGCTGTTCCATATTCAGGACGAAGCCCCGGGCATGGTGTTCTGGCATCCGAACGGCTGGACGATCTATCGCCAGCTTGAGGATTACATGCGCGGGCGGCTGCGCGTGGCGGGCTACAAGGAAATCAAGACGCCGCAGGTGGTGGACCGCATCCTTTGGGAAAAGTCGGGCCATTGGGAGGCCTACCGCGAGAACATGTTCATCGTCGAGGTGGACGAGGAAGGTGCGAAGGAAAAGCGCATCAACGCGCTGAAGCCAATGAACTGCCCCTGCCATGTGCAGGTGTTCAATCAGGGCCTGAAGTCCTACCGCGACCTGCCGCTGCGTCTGGCCGAGTTTGGCTCGTGCCACCGCTACGAATCCTCAGGCTCCATGCACGGTCTGATGCGCGTGCGTGGCTTCACGCAGGACGACGCGCATATCTTCTGCACCGAGGATCAGATCGAGGCCGAATGCGCGGGCTTCATCGCGCTTCTGTCCAGCGTCTACAAGGACCTCGGGTTCGAGAAATTCGACATCAAGCTGTCGACCCGCCCAGAGGTGCGCGTGGGCTCCGATGAGGTGTGGGACAAGGCCGAGAACGCCCTGCAAAAGGCGATCGAAGGTCTGGGCCTGCCCTATGAGATCAACGCAGGCGACGGCGCCTTCTACGGTCCGAAGCTCGATTTCAAGCTGACCGACGCGATTGGCCGTGAATGGCAGTGCGGCACCTTCCAGGCCGACTTCAACCTGCCGAACCGGCTGGATGCGGAGTTTGTCGGCGAAGATGGGGCCAAGCACCGCCCCGTGATGCTCCACCGCGCGATCCTTGGCTCGTTCGAGCGTTTCATCGGTATCCTGATCGAAAACTACGCCGGCAAGTTCCCGTTCTGGCTGGCGCCGCGTCAGGTGGTGGTGGCCTCCATCGTCTCGGATGCCGATCCATACGTCTATGAGGTGGTCAACGCGCTGAAAAAGGCGGGCGTGCGGGCCGAAGCCGACACGCGGAATGAAAAGATCAACTACAAGGTCCGCGAACATTCGGTCGGCAAGGTTCCGGTGATCCTCGCCATCGGCATGAAAGAGGTGGAAGATCGCACCGTCTCCGTCCGCCGTCTGGGCGAGACGCGGACGGAAACCATCAGCTTCGATCAGGCGGTGGCGCTCTTTGGGCTGGATGCCCTGCCGCCCTCGCATTGATCCAGATCCAAGGCAGAAAAACGCCGCCCTATGGGGGCGGCGTTTTTCATGGGCGGTGGGCGATGCACCCCCCTGAAACGCCCCCGCAAGCGTGCAACAGATGCCGCATTTCGCATCGTTTTTCTCAGCCTTTTGCCGTTGGAACTTCGCCAATGGATTCCGCGCTTGATTTTGGCGACAGCTTTGGCATGATTTTCAAAGTGACGACAGACTTTCTGACCGCCTATCGTGGCCCAAGAAGACCTGCTTGCACGGCCCGCGGCAATCACGCCCCGGGAGGGTTGAGATAGGAGAGACGGAATGCCGACCGGCACCGTGAAATGGTTCAACAGCACCAAGGGTTATGGCTTTATCGCCCCCGATAATGGCGGCAAGGATGTGTTTGTGCATATCTCTGCGGTGGAACGTGCGGGTCTTAAAGGCCTGAACGACAACCAGAAAATCGGCTACGAGCTGCAATCTGGCCGCGACGGCAAGGAATCGGCCGGCGATCTGCGCCTGCTTTGACCTGATCTGGAAATTCCTGGAATCGGCCCCTTGCGGGGCCGTTTTCATTTGGGATTACAAGAGCGCGGCCTGCACATCCGCATCCCACCCCAGATGCCAGCGATCGGCTTTGATAAGCGGGCGTTTCATCACGGTCGGCTGTGCAGCGATCTGCGCCTCGGGTTCAGATTCGCGCAGGAAATCGGAAAATCCGCGATAGGTCGTCGACTGCTTGTTGATGATCCGGCCGCCAAATTCACCGACAATCTCGGCAATTTCCGTTGCCATCAGCGGATCTTTGCGAATGTCCCGGAAGGTCACGGCATGGCCTGCCGCCTCCAGCGCCTTTTGCGCCTTCTTGCAGGTATCGCAGGTCGGTATGCCGTAAAGGATCATCGCCATCGTCCTCAAATCTGATGTGGTCTGCTTTGCTGGTGCCCGTTTGCTGGTGCCCGAGGCCGGACTCGAACCGGCACGGCCATACGGCCTAAAGATTTTAAGTCTTCTGTGTCTACCATTCCACCACTCGGGCGGGCGCGGCCACCATAGTGAACGGCCCGCCAAGGTAAAGCCCCCTACACGGTCGCAACCAACAAGCGGCTCACCATCTCGGCGCTGTTTCTCACGCCCATCTTGCGGATCATATTGGCACGATGCACCTCGACCGTCCGGGGCGAACAATCCAGCGCAAGGGCGATTTCCTTGCTGGTAAAGCCGTTCACCAGATAACGCGCGATCTTCTTTTCGGTCGGGGTCAACGGCCCCAGCGCCCCCGAAACCACCCCCGCACCCGCCTCGATCGGCCGATAGGTCCAGACAGCCAGGCGCAGCGGATCTTCGGGGTCCAGTGCGGTGCCCTGCCCCTCCATCCACACCACCTGTCCGTCCTTGCGGCGCATGAAGCGTTCATCGCGATACACCTCGCCCGCCCGCATCGCCCGCCGCGCCCGCGCACCGATCACCTCGAAATCGGTCTGGCCGGGATACAGGAGCCGGATGGACTGGCCCTCCAGTTCCGCCACCTTCCAGCCGAACACCGTCTCCACCCGCAGGCTTGCCCGCAAAATGACCCGGTCCGCCAAAATCAGCGTCGCATCCGGCGCATGGCGGAAGGCGAGTTTCTCGAAATCCCGGATCGTGGTGGCCATGCGCGCGCCCTACGTAGCAACATACGTATTCTTACGGATGGCGGGGCGAAGTGCAATCTTTCAGGATCGCGCCATGCTTCCCCATGGCCCGGCACATCCCGGACTTGGGGCCAGAGGAGGAAATTCGCATGAAAAAGGTCTATCCAAGTGCGGATGCAGCACTTGAGGGTCTGCTGTTTGACGGCATGACCATCGCATCGGGGGGCTTTGGCCTTTGCGGCATCCCGGAACTGTTGATCGCCGCCATCCGCAAGGCGGGCACCAAGAACCTGACCATTGCCTCGAACAATGCGGGCGTTGATGGCTTCGGGCTTGGGGTTCTGCTGGAAACCCGCCAAGTGAAGAAGATGATCTCGTCCTATGTGGGCGAGAATGCCGAATTCATGCGGCAATATCTGTCGGGCGAGTTGGAATTGGAATTCAACCCGCAAGGCACGCTGGCCGAACGGCTGCGCGCCGGGGGCGCCGGGATCGGTGGCTTTTACACCCGCACCGGCGTTGGCACCGTGATTGCCGATGGCAAGGATGTGAAGGTGTTCGGCGGCAAGGAACATATCCTTGAAACCGGGCTGGTCACCGACATCTCCATCGTCAAGGCATGGAAGGCGGACCCGTCGGGCAACCTCGTGTTCCGCAAGACCGCCCGCAACTTCAACCCGCCCGCCGCAACCGCGGGCAAGGTCTGTATCTGCGAAGTCGAGGAAATCGTGCCGCTCGGGTCACTGGACCCCGACAGCATCCACCTGCCGGGCATCTATGTGCATCGCCTGATCCAAGGCACCCACGAAAAGCGCATCGAAAACCGCACCACCCGCAAGAAGGAGGCTGTGTAATGGCTTGGGACCGCAATCAAATCGCCGCCCGCGCCGCGCAGGAGCTGCAAGACGGCTGGTATGTGAACCTCGGCATCGGCATTCCGACGCTGGTGGCCAATTACATCCCCGAAGGCGTCGAAGTGACGCTGCAATCGGAAAACGGCATGCTGGGCATGGGGCCTTTCCCGTTTGAGGGCGAGGAAGACCCTGACCTTATCAACGCCGGCAAACAGACCATCACCGAACTGCCGCAGACCGCCTATTTCGATTCGGCACAGTCTTTTGCCATGATCCGCGGCGGCAAGATCGCCATGGCGATCCTTGGCGCGATGGAAGTGGCCGAGAACGGCGATCTGGCGAACTGGATGATCCCGGGCAAGCTGGTCAAGGGCATGGGCGGCGCGATGGACCTTGTGGCGGGCGTTGGCCGCGTGGTGGTGGTGATGGACCACACCTCAAAGCACGGCGAGTCGAAGGTGCTGAAAGCCTGCACCCTGCCGCTGACCGGCAAGGCCGTGGTCAACCGCATCATCACCAATCTAGGTGTTCTGGATGTGGTGCCGGGCGGCCTGAAGATCGTCGAGATCGCCGAAGGCGTAACCGAGGCGGAACTGCGCGCCGCGACCGAGGCGACGATCGTTGGCTGATCTCATCGTCCAAAAGGAAAGCGGCCCGACCAAGGGTCGCTTTTTCATCCGCCATGAGGGCGCGGAGGCAGAGCTGACCTTCTCCATCACCTCGCCGACGCTGGTCATCGCCGATCACACCGGCGTGCCGGATGGCTTTCGCGGCATGGGGGCGGGGCTGAAACTGGTCGAGGCGCTGGTCGCGGATGCCCGCGCCAATGGCTACAAGGTGATGCCGCTTTGCCCCTTTGTGAACGCCACCCGCAAGAAACATCCCGAATGGGCGGATGTGTTCAGCGTCTGAGCGCAGGGGATGGGCGGTCACGCCCGTCCCCTCTCATCCCCCGCCCGAGGCGATGATCTTGAACACGCAAGGGTCCGTCACCAGTTCCGGCGGGCTTTGGCACAGGCCCTGCGCTACCTGCCAGGCCGCCAGCACCTTCGGCACATAATCGCGGGTTTCGGCATAGGGCGGCACGCCCTTGTTGGCCTCCACCGCGCCCTCGCCCGCGTTATAGGCGGCCAGCACCATCAGGGGATCGCGGTCAAACCGCTTCATCAGCCAGTCGAGATAGGCCACCCCGCCCTTGATGTTCTGCACCGGGTCTTTGGCATCCTGCACGCCAAAACGCTCTGCCGTCGCGGGAATCAATTGCATCAGCCCGGTTGCCCCGGCACTGGACACCGCCTCATGCCGACCGCCGCTTTCGATACCGATCACCGCCAAGACCAAGGCAGGGGACACCTCGGTGCCCAAGGTCGCCTTCAGGATCTCCACCCCATAGGTATTGGCGATCTGCTGCATGTGCTGCATCCTTGGGGCGGCCACTTGCGCGCCAGAAGGGCCTTGCGACAGGCTGGCCAGCGCCAGCGGGAAGCGCCCCGCCACCTTATCGCGCGCGGTCGGCACCTGATCCCAGAACCACCCATATGCCGTTCCCGTGACCGGGGCAGAGGGTTCCTGCGCTTTCGCGTCAGCACTCGGTTTCGGATAGGGATCGACCTTGGGCGCCATGGCCAGCAACCGGGCCTGTTCCACCGGGTCGATCTGCACGGTGATGCGCTTGCCCGGCTTGGTATCCGCCACCGAAATCCGTTTGAAGGTGAAATCACGGGCGCTGCCACTCAAGCCTTCGGCCCGCACAGCCTTTGGCAAGGCGAACAACGCGGCGCACAATAGCGTCACCAGAATCTTACCAATATGCCTGCGCATCTTTTTCGCGATGCCTGCCTTCGTATTGCTTGCCGAAAGCAAAGCACGCAGCCCCCGGTATGACCAAGGAATTTGCTGCCCAATCATGGCTTTTTCGCCAGAATTGACCTCTTTGCCACGTGATCCGGGGAGGATAAACACGGAAAACAACTGGGCTTTAAATATTTTATTCATACTTTTCAGATGATTATACCATAGTTAACGATAACCCCGAAAAGGCCCCGTCCTGACCGCAGCTTTGCCACGTTCCGGGGGCCATATGGGCTTGTCTTCGGAAGGCAGCGGAACAGAGGCCGCGGCGAAAATCTCCGGAATGACTGAATGACTGAACGTGCAACATTTGAAAAAGGGTACCTGCCATGAAACTGTTGAATATCTTCAAATCTTTCAAGAACGACGAATCCGGCGCTGTGACCGTTGACTGGGTTGTGCTGACCGCAGCCATCGTTGGCCTCGGCATGGTCGTCATGACCACCGTCGGCGGCGGCATCGAAGGCTTGGGCGACGCCATTGTGGCCGACCTCGGCGAACGCGCCGCGGGCTACGAAAACCAGTAATCTGATCTGGTTTTTCGATCAGAAGGGCCGCTCCCGGGACGGAGCGGCCCTTTTGCTTTGCCAAGGAAACCTTGCGGCTTTGCCACAGAAATCCCGGCAAAATTTCGCGAAAACACCCCTGACGGGCCGCAATCGAGCCAGAATCGCGGCCGATAGTGCAAGGGTCGGACGCAGGCAGAAACACCGCTCCGACAGTATCGAACACAGGTCAAACTCACGGGTCAAAAGGGGCACCAGCCATGAAACTGCTGAATATCTTCAAATCCTTCAAGAACGACGAATCCGGCGCTGTGACCGTTGACTGGGTCGTGCTGACCGCAGCCATCGTTGGCCTGGGCATGGTTGTCATGACCACCGTCGGCGGCGGGATCGAAGGCTTGGGCGACGCCATCGTGGCCGACCTTGGCGAACGCGCCGCGGGCTACGAAAACCAGTAATCAGACCGGCATTTTCCGGTCTGGCCAGACAGTTTGACAAGCCGCGCCCTCTGCGCGGCTTGTTTCATTTTTCTCAGCAGGCCGCAATTCCGCCCCGTGACCGTTCCCTTTTCAGCCACAATGCGCGGTTAGAACGGTTTCGAAATAGGGGCCGCGTGCCGACTCGTTGGAATCTGGAGCGTAAATCATGATGTCATTTTTGCAATTCCTGCACCGCGAAGACGGCGCCATTACGGTCGACTGGGTTGTGCTGTCGGCCGCCATCATCGGGCTTGGCATGGTGGTTTTGGTGCCCATCGCCTTCTCGACAGAAAACTCCACAAGCCTGATCGCCGAGGCGATCGTGAGCCAGCCTGTCGGCTATGACAATCAGTGATGTGAACCGGGCCGACCGGCCGGTCAAGCCAAGGGGATAAGATTATGCGCGCGATGTTTGGATTGGTTCTTGTGGCGGGCGTCGGCCTTGCGGGGGCCGCGGTCTTCATGGCCAAGAACTACATCTCCAAGACCGAAACCGCACTGGAGCGCGAGCTGGCGCTCAAGGCTGAAACCGGCGGCCTGGTCGAGGTTTATATTGTCAACAAAGCCGTCAACTATGGTGAGCCGCTCACCCGCGACGATGTGCAGAAAAGCTATCTGCCGAAGAACGCCCTGCCGGAAAATACCTTTGCCGACATCGCGATTCTGTTTCCCGAAGACAAATCCGAGCCGCGCTATGTGTTGCGCCAGATGGAAAAGTTCGAACCGATCCTCTCTGTCAAGGTGACGGAGCCGGGCGAACAGGCCGGGCTGACGGGCGAGCTGGAACGCGGCATGCGCGCGTTCTCCATCAAGGTCGAGGCGGCGGATTACCTGCAACCGGGCCAGACGGTTGACATCTATTGGACAGGGGCCACCGAAGGCACCGCCGGCGAGATGACCCGACTGATCGAAAGCGGCATGAAGATCATCGCGGTTGATCGCAACGGCAAATCCGCGACATCGGAAGGCGCCATCCAGAACCGTACCATGACGGTCGCCGCCACCCCCGAGGAAGTGGCGCGTCTGGCCCAGGCCCAGGCAACCGGGCGGCTGGTCATGTCGCTAGTCGGGGTTGGCGACGACACCGAGGTTGGCAAGGTCGAGGTCGATACCGGCTCGATGCTGGGCATCACCGAAGCCGCCGCCCCGGCCGCAGCACCTGTCGCCGAAGTTTGCACCATCCGCACCCGCAAGGGCGCCGATGTGGTGGAAATTCCGATCCCTTGCACGAATTGACCCGGCTGGAACCGCAAAGCGCGACACCTTCCATAGGGGTCGCGCTTTGGCCATGCTCCACCCCTTGTAAGCTGTTGCAAGTTATCCACATGCGGAACCCATCATAAGCGTTTGATTCTTGCAAAAAAACGGCAGTGCAGGCATTGTCGTCTGATTGAACGGGCACGCAAGACCCGGCAGAGGCGTGATCGAAAGGGCAGGTCACATGCGATTGCATAGGTTTATTGTCTTAGGTTTTTTGGGGTTCCCCCTTGCGCCAAGCACCATTTCGCCGCTTTGGGCGCAAGAATTGCATGTGCTGAAAGGCTCGGAAAGCGCGCCGCTGAACGTGCCGATGAACCGCGCGGTGGTGGTCGAAAGCGACACGCCCTTTGCGGAATTGTCCATCGCCAACCCCGGTATCGCGGATATCTCGACCCTGTCGGACAAGTCGATCTATGTTCTGGGCAAGACACCGGGGCGCACGACGCTGACGCTGCTGTCGCCCGAGGGCAAGCTGATTTCCAACGTCGAGGTGCATGTCACCCCCGATATTGCGGAATTCAAGGAACGGCTGAAACAGATCCTGCCCGGCGAGAATATCGAGGTGCGCACCGCCAATGACGGCATTGTGCTGTCAGGCACGGTGTCCTCGACCGCCAAGCTGGACCGCGCGCTGGATCTGGCCAACCGCTATGCACCCGAGCGCGTGTCGAACCTGATGAATGTCGGCGGCACCCAGCAGGTGATGCTGAAGGTGCGCTTTGCCGAGATGCAGCGCTCTGTCTCGAAAAGCCTGTCGGCGTCGCTGGCGATGAATGGCGGCAGCAAGGCCAATATTCTGGGCGAAAGCGGCACTTGGCTGGATGGCAACAACGGTCTGGCCAATCCTGTTGTGGTCAAAGACGGCACGGAAGGCGCGATGCGGCTGGGGCTGACCGCCGGCTCGCTGGAATTTGCGGTGCTGCTCGAGGCGCTTGAATCCAAAGGCGTCGTGCGCACCTTGGCCGAACCGAACCTGACCGCGCTTTCGGGGCAGGAAGCCCGCTTTCTGGCCGGTGGCGAATATCCGATCCCGGTGGCCTCTGGCAATGACGGCACCATCACGGTGGAATACAAACCCTTCGGCGTGGAGTTGAACTTTACGCCTGTGGTGGTGGATGGCGACATCATCAACCTGACGATGAATGCGGCCGTTTCGTCGATTGACACCACGACCACGCTGCAATCCGAAGGTTTCAGCATCAATGCCTTCAAGCGCCGCGAAACCTCGACCACGGTCGAGATGCGCGATGGCGAAAGCTTTGCGATTGCGGGCCTGTTGCAGGACGATTTCCGCGATCTGAATGGTCAGGTGCCGTGGCTGGGCGACATTCCGATCCTTGGCGCGCTGTTCCGCTCGTCGGAATATCAGCGCGCGCAGTCCGAACTGGTGATCATCGTGACGCCGCATCTGGTGACGCCGACCCGAGGCGAGGCTTTGGCCCTGCCGACCGACCGCGTGCGCCTGCCCACCGAAAAGGAATTGTTCCTGTTCGGTGACGTTGCGGGCAAGCAAAAGGGCGCCGCAGGCGAAGTGGCCCGGCAAGATTTCACCGGGTCTTATGGTTATGTGATGGAGTGAGGATGATGCGTGCAAAGACCTCTCTCCTGGCCTCTTGCGCCCTGATTGCGCTGAACGCCTGCACGGGGCCGAGTTTTTCCAGCCGTGAACTGGGCTATGAGGTGGACGACGGCGGCTTTGGCAATGCCACCATGCAAAATACCATGGTGATGATGGGCGAATGGGATGCGACCATGGCCCTTGGCAACCGCTTTGCCCAAGAGGTGCCGACGACCATCAACTTTGCCTTCAATTCCTCGGCCCTGACCGATGAGGCCAAGGCCACCTTGCAGCAGCAGGCGAATTTCATCCGCCAGTTCCCCGAGGTGCGTTTCCGCGTCTATGGCCATACCGATCTGGTCGGCTCGGACGCCTATAACAAGGCCTTGGGCCTGCGGCGGGCAAAGGCGGCCGTTGCCTATCTGGCCGCGCAAGGCATCGGCACCGCCCGGCTGGAAGCGGTAGTGTCTTTTGGCAAGACGCAACCGATCATCGACACCCCCGGCCCCGAATTGCGCAACCGCCGCACGGTGACCGAGGTGACCGGTTTTGTGAAAGGCAACCCGGCGCTGTTGAACGGCAAATATGCCGAAATCGTCTGGCGGACCTATGTCAACAAGGCCCAGACCACCAGCATGGCCGAACGGCCCCACCCCCGCAACACGGTGATCGTGACGCAGGTCGATCCCGGCACCGGCAACTGACCCTGCCCCATGGCCCGCCCCCTCCGGCGGGCCTTTTTGTTTCCGTTTCCCCGCGAGAGCCGGAAGCAAAATGCCAAAAACCAAAGATTGACGATTTTTTGGCCCCAATCTCGCCCAAGTCCACCTGCACTTTCAACCTGATCGAAGCCCGTGGTGCGTCCAGTCGAGTCGCACGGCAGGCCTCTTGGCCAGCAGGCCATGTGAGCCGTCTTTGGAAGGACAGAACTGATGTCGAGTGTCGCCAACCTGCAACCGGATCCCGCGCCGATCCTGGCCTGCACCATCTCTCGGGATGTGCAGAACTTCGATTTGCTGATCGACGACATGGAACAGGAACTGGGCGAGAACTGGGGAGATCTGGGGTTTGAAGATGCCCTGATCTTCTTTGGCCAACCCGAATCCGCGCAGTTGCAATTCGTGGCGATAGCCGTCGACAGCGAAGACGAGAATGATCTTTCGCGGATCGGCGACATCATCCGCACGGCCAAGGAAAAGTCGATCAAAGTGATCCTGATTGTCGATCAGGTCAGCCCGATTGCTCTGCATCAGCTTTTGCGGCTTGGGGCCGATGATTTCGTGCCCTACCCCCTGCCCGAAGGCGCCCTGCATGACGCCGTGACGCGGCAACCGAAACCGGCCGAGCCGGAACCCGCCCCGGCCGCGCCCCCCCCGATCCCGGCCGAAGAAGCAACGCAGCATCCCGGCTTCAAGGCCAAGGGCGACCGGGACGCGGTGATCTTGCCGGTTCATGGGCTGGCGGGCGGCTGCGGGGCCTCGACCTTTGCGGCAAACCTGGCTTGGGAATTGGCAACTGTGTCGAAAACCGATGCGCCCCGCGTCTGCCTGATCGACCTTGATTTCCAATATGGCACGGCGGCGACCTATCTGGATCTGCCGCGCAAGGAATCGGTCTATGACTTTTATTCCGACATCGCGCAGGCCGACAGCGATGCGCTGCTGCAAACCATGCTGACCTTCAACGACAAACTGCATGTGCTGACCGCCCCGTCCGACATGCTGCCTTTGGACATTCTTGGCCCCGACGAAATTGGCCGGTTGATCGACATGGCACGCGCGAATTTCGACTTTGTCATCATCGACATGCCGAAAACCGTCGTCGCCTGGACCGAAACCGTGCTGAACGCGGCGCATGTGTATTTCGCCCTGCTCGAACTTGATTTGCGCTCGGCCCAGAACGTCTTGCGCATGCTGCGGGCGCTGAAGGCCGAAGGCTTGCCGCATGAAAAGCTGCGCTATGTGCTGAACCGCGCGCCCAAATTTACCGACCTTTCGGCCAAGAGCCGGGTCAAACGCATGGCCGAAAGCCTTGATATCGCGCTGGAGGTCCAGTTGTCGGACGGTGGCGCACAGGTGACGCAAGCCAATGACCACGGCCTGCCCTTGCAGGAAAACGCAGGGAAGAACCCCCTGCGCAAGGAAATCGCAAAGCTCGCAAAGTCTCTGGTTGATCTGAACAAGGCCGCTGACGTCGGCAAGCGCTGACATCGCAACCGCCTCGGGGGAAAAGATGTTTTCACGTTTCAAAAAGCCCGACGCGCCCATGGCCGCGCGTCCTGCCACCGCCGCGGCCGCTGCCAGCACAGCCGCGACCCCGGCGCGCGCCGCCCCTGCCGCGGCCACGCCGGTGGCCCTTGCCACGCGCCCGATCCCCATGGGGATTTCTCCGCGCCCGCCCGCCGGGGCGGTTGCCGCCGACAAGGAGAAAAAGCGCAAGGAACGGCTGCAAGAGTTGAAGGTCGAATTGCACAAGCGGCTTTTGGACAACCTGAACCTTGCCGCCCTTGAACATGCCTCGGAAGCCAGCCTGAAACAGGAAATCGCCTCGATCGGCGGCGAGGCGCTGGAGGAAATGGCCGTCGTCCTGCCCAAGGATGACCGCGGCGTGCTGTTTCAGGAACTCTATGACGAGGTGATGGGCCTTGGCCCGCTGGAACCCCTGCTGAAGGATGAAACCGTCAACGATATTCTGGTGAACGGCCCGCAGCGCATCTTTGTGGAACGCGCGGGCAAGCTGGAACTGACCGACATCACCTTCAAGGACGAGCGCCACCTTCTGCGCATCATCGACAAGATCGTCTCGGCCGTGGGCCGCCGGGTGGACGAATCCAACCCCTATTGCGACGCCCGTCTGGCCGATGGGTCGCGCTTCAACTGCATGGTGCCACCGGTTGCGGTGGATGGCAGCTTGGTGTCGATCCGGAAGTTCAAGAAGGAAAAGCTGGGCATCCCCGATCTCGTGCGCTTTGGCGCCTTTACCGAGGAGATGGGGCTTTACCTGCAAGCCGCCGTGTCAACCCGGTTGAACATCATCGTGTCGGGCGGGACGGGTTCGGGCAAGACCACCACGCTGAATGCGCTGTCCTCGTTCATCGACAACAAGGAGCGCGTGCTGACCATCGAAGACACCGCCGAATTGCAACTGCAACAGGTGCATGTCGGCCGGATGGAAAGCCGCCCGCCCAACGTCGAAGGCAAGGGTGCGGTGACCCAGCGCGATTGCTTGCGCAACGCGCTGCGGATGCGCCCTGACCGCATCATCGTCGGCGAAACCCGTGGCGAGGAAGTGATCGACATGTTGCAGGCGATGAACACCGGCCACGACGGGTCGATGACCACGATCCACGCCAACAATGCCCGCGATGGCATCTCGCGCCTTGAAAACATGGTGGCCATGGCCGGGATCGAAATGCCGCTGAAGGCCGTGCGCAGCCAGATCGCAAGCGCCGTCAACCTGATCGTGCAGGCCAGCCGTTTGCAGGATGGTTCACGCCGGATGGTGTCGATCACCGAAATCACCGGCATGGAAGGCGAAGTGATCTCGATGCAAGAGGTGTTCCGTTACGAACGCCTCGGGGTCGAACCGAACGGCAAGATCATCGGCCGCTTCAACGCGACCGGCGTGCGCAGCCATTATTCGGATCGCTTCCGCCAGTGGGGTTATGACCTGCCGGCCTCGATTTATGAACCAATCATCTAAGGGGGCGGGACCATGACCATCTCAGCCGCACCGCTGATCTACATCCTGATCTTCGTCGCCGTCATTGCGCTGGTCGAAGGCATCTACCTGACGGTCTTTGGCAAGTCGATCAGCCTCAACAGCCGCATGTCGCGCCGTCTGGCGCTTTTGGAAAAGAACAACAACCGCGAGGAAGTGCTGGAGCAACTCCGCAAGGAGATGTCGCAGCACATGACCTCGCGCGGGATTCCACTTTATTCCATGCTGGCCACCAAGGCGCAAAAGGCCAATATCGCCTTTTCACCGCCGCAACTGGTGATGATGATGGGGGTCTTGGGGGTGGTGGCCTATCTGGGCATGACCATCGGCACCGAGGCCGGGCCTGCCGTGCGGATCCTGGGCGCCATCGGCATGGGCATCGGCGGCATCTATGTCTGGGTGAACAACAAGGCCAAAAAGCGCATGGCGCTGATGGAAGAACAGCTTCCCGATGCGGTGGAACTCATGGTGCGGTCGTTGCGCGTGGGCCATCCGTTTTCGTCGGCCATCGGCATCGTGTCGAAAGAGGTCGCCGACCCCTTGGGAACCGAATTTGGCCTGATTGCCGACGAGGCCGCCTATGGCCGTGATGTGGCCGAAAGCCTGAAAGCCTTTGCCGAGCGGATGGACAATCAGGACTTGCGCTTTCTGGCCGTCGCCGTGACGATCCAACAGCAATCCGGCGGCAATCTGGCCGAGATTCTGGACGGCCTCGCCAAGGTGATCCGCGCGCGGTTCAAACTGTTTCGCCGCGTCAAGGCGATCACGGCGGAAGCCAAATGGTCGGGGATGTTCCTGTCGGCCTTCCCGATTGGCGCGCTGGTCATGATCAACGTCGTCAAACCGGATTACTTCGACGATGTGAAGGACACCGCCGCCTTTATCCCTGCCGCGTTGGTCGTGGCGGTATTTTTGGTCATCAACGTGATCTTCATGAAGATCATGGTCAACATCAAGGTCTAGGGGCGCATCATGCTGAACACCGTCAACCAGATGCTGACCGATGCCTTGGGGCCTATGGGACCGCTTTTGGCGCTGGGGTTTCTGGGCGCGCTTCTGGTTCTCATCGCGCTGCCTGCCCTGCTGAAAAAGGAAACCGATGGTTTCACCAAGCTCAAGGCGCAGGCCCAAGAGTTGAAGGCGGCTTCGAAATCCAGAAACGGGCCGGACCTGCGCCATCAGGCCAAGGCCGACAAGCTGGAGAAATTCTCCAGCTTTCTGGAACCGCAGGACGCCGAAACCATGTCGGCCTCGCGGCTGAAAATGCTGCGGGCGGGCTACACGGCCAAGAACGCCGTGCGGATGTTCCACTTTGCGCAGTTTTCCTTTGGCATCGGCGCGCTGGTGCTGGGGGTGATCTATGCCATGCTGATGTCCGCCAAGGGCGAGGTGTCGACGCAGGCGCTGATCATGTACACGATCATTCCCGGCGGCGCAGGCTATTACTTTCCGCAGTATTGGGTGCAACGCCGGCTGCAAGCGCGCCAGAATGAAATCGTCGCGGGCTTTCCCGATGCTTTGGACATGATGCTGGTCTGCGTCGAGGCGGGCCAGTCGCTGGACCAGTCGATCAACCGGGTCGCACGCGAAAGCCGGGCCGGCTACCCCGCCCTTGCGGACGAATTCGACATGGTCGCGCATGAGGTGAAGGCGGGCAAGGAACGCGTCAAGGTGTTGAAAGACATGTCGGAACGCGTGGGCATTGCCGATGTCTCCTCCTTTGTCACCACATTGGTGCAATCGGCCACCTTCGGCACCTCGATCGCCGAGGCGCTGCGGGTCTATTCCGCCGAAATGCGCGACAAACGCGTCATGCGGGCCGAGGAAAAGGCAAACACCTTGCCGACCAAGCTGACCCTTGGCACAATGATGTTTACCTTGCCCCCTCTGTTGATCATCCTGATCGGGCCGTCGGTGCATGGCATTGCCACCACCCTGTCGATGGGGGCTGGTCCGTAACGCAAAGGTCTGCCCCGTGCGATCACTTCCGGCGCTTGCCGTCTTGCTTGTTCTGGCCGCCTGTTCCCAAAGCGGATTTGGGGGCGGCCTTGGCTTTGCCGAAAAGGCCAACCGCCCGCCCGCCGTCAATGGCCACCAAAAGGGCGTTGACGGGCTGTTGGTCGGCCATCGGCTGATGGAGGCGGGCGAATATGATCTGGCGCTCAAGGCCTATCTGCGCGCCGCGGCCGAACAGGGCATCAATGTGGATGTGCTGTCGGCCATCGGTTCGGCCAACCTGAAACTGGACCGCTTGGGCCAAGCCGAACAAATCCTGCGCCGCGCGGTGGAGTTGGACCCGAGTTTTGTCCCCGCCCAGAACAATCTGGGCGTCGTGCTGATGGAACGCGGCAAGGTCGGCGAGGCGCGCGTGGTGTTTCAGCAGGCCTTCGCCTTGGACAGTGGCGAAACGGACTCGATCCGGGAAAATCTGAAACTTGCTATCGCCCGAAGCGAGGGCGCTGTGTATTCTGAACCGCAAGACGGCCCGGCAGAGCCGAAATACAACCTGATGCGGCGCGGCACCGGCGAATATGTGCTTCTGACGCAGCTTTAGGCCAACCGGGACGATAGTGGTCGAGTAGTCAAAAAGGACGCAAAATGCGCCACCCGGTTCTCCTGACGGTCGCGCTTGCGGCCAGCCTTGGTCTTGCCGCCTGCAACAAGACGCAAAGCAATTCCGAAGTGCAGCGCGCGATCAAATCGGTCAATGTGATCGACGAATCCAATCTCTCGGACATCATGCTGACGGTGGGCGACCCCAAGGAATCGGTCGCCTATTTCCAAAAGGCCAGCAGCGAAAACCCTGATCGTCTTGATCTGAAACGCGGCTTGGCCAAATCCTTGATCCGGGCGGGCCAAACCGCGCAGGGCGTGGCGACATGGGAGCAGGTCATCGCCCATCCCGAGGCCACCCTGGATGACCGCGTGTCCTTGGCCGATGCCTTGATCCGCGCCAATGACTGGGCGCGCGCCGAGGCGGAGCTGAACAAGATCCCGCCCACGCATGAGACCTATGAGCGCTACCGGCTGGAGGCCATGGTCGCCGACAGCAAGCAGAACTGGAAAAAGGCCGACAGTTTTTATGAAATCGCCGCCGGGCTGACGTCGAAACCGGCGGGCGTGCTGAACAACTGGGGCTTTTCCAAGCTGACCCGCAAGGACTATGCGGGTGCCGAAAAGCTGTTTGCGCAGGCGCTGACCTATGATCCGACGCTGTTCACCGCCAAGAACAACCTTGTGATGGCCCGCGGCGCCCAGCGCAAGTATGACCTGCCGGTGATCGAAATGACCCAGACCGAGCAGGCGGAACTTCTCTACACGCTGGGCCTGACGGCGGTGAAGCAGGGCGATGTGACGGTGGGCAAGGGGCTGTTGCAAAACGCCATCGACACCCATCCGCAGCACTTCGAAGCCGCGGTCCGCAGCCTTGAGGCGTTGGAAAGCTGACATGACCACCCTTCCCCCGCTTGCCGCGCTGCTTTTGCTGATCCCCGCCCTGCCGATTGGCATTTGGGTGGCCTGGTCCGACATGAAGTCGATGAAGATCCCGAACAAGGCCGTGCTGGCCCTTGGTGCGGGCTTTGTTGCGGTCGGGCTTGGCCTTTTGCTGTTCGGGCTTTTGCCATTCAAGGCCTTTCTCTGGGCCTTGGCGCTGGGGGGCATCGTTCTGGCCCTTGGCTTTGTCGGCAATGCGGTCGGGCTTTTTGGCGCAGGCGACGCCAAGTTCGCCGCCGCCATGGCCCCCTTCTTTATCGGGGCGGACTTGCGGTTTGTACTGGGCCTTTTCGCCGCCTGCCTCTTGGGCGCCTTTGCCAGCCACCGGCTTGCCCGGCTGATCCCGGCCTTTCGCACCGCCACCGCCGATTGGGCAAGCTGGACCCATAAGGATTTCCCGATGGGGCTGGCGCTGTCAGGGACACTGATCTTTTACCTTTTGGCCGCAGTGATGCCGCTTTTCCAAGGCTAACTGGCAACAATGCCCCCAGCCGCCGGGGGAATCGTTGCACGAGGTTTTGCCGATGAACATGCAAGTGACGCCGCCGCCCACCCCCGGCGTTCTGGCCCCGCCGCAGCCGAAAACGCTGGCGGATACCGGCCTTTCGCTGGTGATGATGCGGGATATCCTGTTGAAGACCATGTTCCGCACCAATGCCGATCTGGTCAGCCAGATTTCGCAATCCATCTGCCTGCCGGTGCCCCTGACGCAGGAACTGGTGGATATGGCGCGTGGCCAAAAGCTCTTGGAGGCGACAGGCACGCTGCATGCCACCTCGGGCAATGAAATGGGCTACCAGCTCACCGATGCGGGCAAATCGCGCGCTTTGGACGCGCTCAGCCAGTCGGAATATTACGGGGCGCTGCCGGTGCCCTTGTCCGATTACGCCATGCAGATGAAGCGCCAATCAGTGCGCGACATCAAGCTGACACGCCCCGATCTGATGAAGGGCATGGGCCATCTGATCCTGCCCGAAGACCTGATCGACAACCTTGGCCCCGCCGTTTCAAGCGGCCGCTCCATCCTGATGTATGGCCCGCCCGGTAACGGAAAATCCAGTATTTCCAATGGCATTCGCGCCGCTCTTGGCGACAAGATCTATGTGCCGCGCGCCATCGAATATGCAGGCCAGGTCATCACGGTTTACGACCCGATCGTGCATTCGGCGGCCGAGGCGGCGGTGGATGATCCGAACGCCCTGCGCCGCACCGGCAACCGTTTTGACAACCGCTATGTGTTCTGCGAACGCCCGACAGTGATTACCGGCGGCGAATTGACGCTGGATATGCTGGATTTGAAATACAATCCCACCGCGCGCACCTATACCGCGCCCTTGCAACTCAAGGCCTCGGGCGGGATTTTCATCGTGGATGACTTGGGCCGTCAGGCCGAACCGCCGCAAAAGCTGGTCAACCGCTGGATTGTGCCTTTGGAAGAAGCGCGCGATATTTTGCAACTGCAATCGGGCGAAAAGTTCACCGTGCCCTTTGACACGCTGGTGATTTTCTCGACCAACTTTCACCCCAATGAAATCTTCGACGGCGCGGCGCTGCGGCGGATTTTCTTCAAGATCAAGATTGATGGACCAAATCAGGAAATGTTCCTGAAGATCTTCGCCATGGTGGCGCGCAAGAAGAAGATGGCGCTGGATGAGCAGTCTTTGGTGCATCTGTTGAAAACCAAATACCCGACGATCAACATGAACTTTGCCAATTACCAGCCGACCTTCCTGATCGACCAGATGATCGCGGTCTGCGAGTTTGAGCGCATCCCCTATCAGATGACACCCGATCTGATCGACCGGGCCTGGGGCAACATGTTCGTGCGCGACGAAAAGATCGCCAAGTGATCGGGTAATCCGATCACGAACTCCTCGTCGACTTCGTCGCTCGTCGCGCTGACGATGAGAAGGCGAAGCCGCCCGAAGAGGGCCGTCTAGAACGCCCGAACCCCGCTTTCGGTGACGATAAAATCCAGCTTCTGATCGGTTTCTTCGATCGGAACCTGTGGCATTTCCTGCGCGTCAAAGGCAAAGCCCACCGCAATCACCGCATGGCGCGCCCGCAGCCCTTCCAGCGTGCGGTCATAAAATCCGCCGCCATAGCCCAGCCGGTAGCCCCGCGCGTCAAAAGCCACCAGCGGCACGATCACCACCTCCGGCTCCACCCAAACCCCTTCGACCGGGATATAGGCCTTGAAGGCGCCTTCCTGCATCGCGCAACCGGGCGTCCATTCGCGGAACTTCAGTGCCTGTCCGGGACCAAGGATCACCGGCACCCCGACCGGGCCCTGATGCGCGGCCATGGCGGGCAAGGGATCAATCTCGGTACGCATCGGCATGTAACCGGCCAGAGCCTTGCCGGCCTGTCCCGCCAGAAAATCGGCCAGGATCTCGGCCGCCTGCCCCTGCCCGCGGGCAAAGGCGTCTTTCCGCGCGGCAAAGGCGGCCTTGCGCGCCTCGGCCTTCAATCCGATCAGATCTGTCATATCAACACCAGCGTGGCAAGGCCCAAAAAGGCAAAGAACCCCATCACATCTGTCAAAGTGGTGACAAACGTCCCGCTCGCCAGCGCCGGATCAAGCCCCATTTTCGACAGACCCAAAGGCACCAGCACCCCCCCCAGCGACGCCACCACCTGATTGACGATCATCGCAAGGCCCAAAACCAACCCAAGATGCCAATCGGCAAAGATCAGCGACCCGGCAAGGCCCAGAATGACCGCCAGCGCCAGCCCGTTCATCATCCCCGCCAAGACCTCGCGCCGCACCACGCGGGCGGCGTTGGCTTGCGTCAGATCGCGCGTCGCCAGGGCCCGCACCGCCACCGCCAAGGATTGCGTGCCCGCAATCCCGCCGGTGGAGGCGACAATCGGCATCAGGGCGGCAAGCGCCACCAGCGTGGCAATCGTGTGCTGAAACTGGCTGATGACCACCGCCGACAGCGAGGCTGTCAACAGGTTGATCGCCAGCCAAGGCAGGCGCTGGCGCACGGTTTCCACCGCCCCATCGCTGACCGAAGCCTCGTCGCCGACCCCCGCCAGACGCAGCATGTCTTCCTCATGCTCCTCATCCAGCACGTTCATCGCGTCATCAATGGTGATGACCCCCACCAGACGCCCGCCCGCATCCACCACCGGGCAGGAAATCAGGTGGTACTGGTTGAAGATATAGGCGACATCGCCTTCAAGATCGGTCGCCTCGACGATGCGGAAGCTGTCCTCGGTGATGGATTTCAGCGCCACGTCGCGGCGCGCCGACAGGATGCGGCCCAGCGTGACATAGCCCGTGGGCTTCATCCGCGGATCGGTCAGGATGACATGGTAGAACTGATCGGGCAGGCTCTTGGTCTTGCGCAGAAAGTCGATCGCCTCGCCCACGGTCCAATGCTCGGGCGCGATGACAACCTCGCGCTGCATCAGACGTCCGGCGGAAGCTTCGGGATAGGCCAGCGCCTGCTCGACCGCCACCCGGTCGGCATCCTCCAGCGCCTCAAGGATCTTGCCCTGTTCCTCAGGCTCAAGATCTTCAAGAATATCAACAACATCATCCGTGTCGAGTTCCCGCATCGCCTCGGCGACGACCTCGGGCGGCAGGGCCTCGATCACTTCCTCGCGGATCGCCTCGTCGATCTCCGACAGGATTTCGCCATCAATCTCGCCCGACCACAGCGCCAGAAGCGCGCCACGTTCCGAAGGGCCGATCTGTTCCAGCAGGTCCGCGATGTCGGCGGCGTGCAACGGTTCCATCAGCGCGGTCAGACGCTGGGTATCGGCGGCCTCGACAGCCGCAAGGATGGCCGCCACGCGATCGGCGTGCACCTCGTCCTCATCCATCACGGCCAGATTCTCGTCCATCATGCCCCCCGCTTTCCCATCCTTAGCGAAACTGTTTTGCGCAAAACAGGGGGGCCTTGGAAATTTACCAAATTGTCATAAGGCGCTAGTCTGCCGTCACGAACAATGCGGAGCGCTTATGGCCGATCTCATCCTTGGACAAGTGCTGACCTTCACCGGCGACCCTTTCGCCGAAGGTCTTTCCGCTGCACGCCATATCACCCATGGCGCAGTTCTGGTGGCCGATGGCAAGATTGCGGCTCTGGGCGAGGCGACCGCCCTGCGCGCCGCCCATCCCACGGCCACGGTCACTGATTATGGCCGCGCGCTGATTTCGGCGGGCTTCATCGACGCCCATGTGCATTACCCGCAGACGGCGATCATCGCCTCATGGGGCAAACGGCTGATCGACTGGCTGAACGCCTATACCTTCCCCGAGGAAATGCGCTTTGCCGACGCCGCCTATGCCCGCAGCGTGGCCGAGCGTTACTGCGGACTGACGCTGGCCCATGGCACCACCAGCTTTTGCACCTATGCCACCATTCACCCCGCAAGCGTGGATGCCATCTTTGAAGCCGCGCAAGCCCGTGGCCAACGCATCTGGGCCGGCAAGACCTGTATGGACCGCAACGCGCCCGACGGCCTGCGCGATACGGCGCAAACCGCCTATGACGACAGCAAGGCGCTTTTGCACAAATGGCAGGGGGTGGACCGGCTGTCCTATGTCATCACGCCGCGGTTTTCGCCCACCTCGACCCCGGAGCAATTGGCCGCCATGGGCGCGCTCTGGGCGGAAAATCCCGACTGCCTGATGCAAACCCACCTGTCGGAACAAACCGACGAAATCCAATGGGTCAAATCGCTGTTTCCGGCCGCGCGCGACTATCTCGACACCTATGAAGCCTTCGGTCTTTTGGGCAAGGGCGGGCTCTATGGCCATGCCATTCACCTGACAGACCGCGAAAAGGCCCGGTTGGCCGAGGTGGACGCCAGCCTCATTCATTGCCCGACCTCCAACACGTTCATCGGCTCGGGGCTGTTCGACATGGGCGGGCTGAAGACCGCAGGCCATCGGATCGGCCTTGCCACCGACACCGGCGGCGGGTCGTCCTTTTCCATGCTGCGCACCATGGCCGCCGCTTATGAGATCGGCCAGCTCATGGGTAGCGCCCTGCATCCGGCGGAACTGTGGTGGCTCGCCACCGCCGGCAGCGCCGCCAGCCTGCATGCGGCCGACAAGATCGGCACCATCGCGCCGGGGATGGAGGCCGATCTGGTGATCCTCGACCTCGCCTCGACCGCAGCCATCGAACAGGCGACCGGCCGGGCCGAAGATATCTGGCAGGCCCTTTTTCCCACCATCATGATGGGGGATGACCGCGCAATCCGGGCCACTTGGGTCAAGGGCGCGCTGACCCGCTGACGGCCGGGGGCGCTTCGCCCCCCGCGCGGCCTTGTGCCAAGGCCGCTTCCCCCCGAGAGTATTTCAAAAGGCGCAAGACAAAGGGGCCTTGCGCCAAAGGTCTTGCGCCTTTCCAAATACTCAACTTTGCCCGGCCGGGCTGAAGCCCCCCCCGCCGAAAGCAGGGGCTTGGCAGGGCGGACGAGATGCGCGCTGACGAGCGCGCGCTCAGTCCTCGATTTCCCAGCCGTCGGGCCAGAAATCAAAGGCGATGACTTCTTCGGTGCCGGCCTTTTCCCAATCCCAGATCGCCTCGGCGGTGATCGGAATCGCGGTTGGGGTGCGGGCCTCGATCTGGTCGGCGTCATGGCGGGTGACAAAGCCGCGGCCGCGCAGCGCCTTTTCCGCCGCCGCCCAGTTCGGCTTCACTTCTTCGGCCAGAAAGAAAAACACCACAACCGCCTCTTTCGGCAGTTTGACCCCACGCGCCCCTTGTTTGAAGGTGGCAAAGGTCTCGGCCTTTTGCGTTTGCCAGTCATGTGCCATGCGATGCCCTCGTGTCGTTCATTCTCGGCGCTTGATTCCCGCCCCTTCGCCTTGTATCGGATACCGTCCCGATTAGAATGGCCGAAATGGCCTTGGCGAGGTGATGATGTCCTGGACCGACGAACGCGTCGAAACGCTGAAACGGATGTGGGCCGAAGGCCAGTCCGCCAGTCAGATCGCGAAAGAGCTGGGCGGGGTTACCCGCAATGCCGTGATCGGCAAGGTCCACCGGCTGGGCCTGTCCAACCGTGCCGGTGAAGGGGCGTCGATGGCGGATGAGGCGGAAGCTGCCGCCCCGGCCGCACCAAAGCCCGAGGCGGCCGCCAAACCGGCAGAGCCCGCGGCACCAAAGCCCGCGCCCAAACCTGCGGTCGAGCGCCCCGCTCCGGCCGCCGCCGCTGCCCCGGTCGCGCCCTCGAATGTCACCGCCCTGCCGATCCGCAAGGCGATCATCCCTGCCGGTCAGCCGCTGCCGCCGCAGCCTTCGGCCAACGAGATTTCGCCCGAGGCGCTGGCCTCGGTCCGCGAAGTGGAAAAGCGCGCCAAAAAGCTGACGCTGATGGAATTGACCGAGCGCACCTGCAAATGGCCGATCGGCGATCCGGCGACCGAGGATTTCTGGTTCTGCGGCCTGCCGTCCGTTGCCGGCAAACCCTATTGCGAGGCCCATGTCGGCGTCGCCTTCCAGCCGATGAGCGCGCGGCGGGATCGTCGGCGCTAAACCAGTCTGACGGCTTTTGTTTCCCAACCGCGCCCAGAGCCTGTCTGGGCGCGGTTTTCAGTTGCCGTTCAGCAAGTCTTCCAGCGCCTTCGCGGCCTCCTCGGTCATCGCCTCATTGGCCCGCCGCTTGATCGCCTCCTCAAGGGTTTCGCCTTCGCCCTGAACGACGCCCAACTCCTCCTCCAGCTTGGCCTTGGCTTTGGCTTTGGTTTCGGCTTCCAGCGCCTTAACGCGGGCCTCGGCCTCCAGCTTGGCCTTTTCCAGATCCAGCTTTTCCCGCGCCAATGCTTCCAGATCCAGACTGATCTTCGGGTCGGCCCATGGCCCCTTGATGAGAATGGGGGCGCTCAGGCTTTGTTCGCCCACATCGGCCTCGGCCCGCAGCCGGTAATTGATGGTGCGCGCACCAAGCCCCAGTTTCCCGGCCCCGGTCACCCGGGCAAAGGGTGCGGCCATGACAAGATCATCGTTTTGCAGCACCCCACCTGCGATGGTGAAACTGGCGCGCAGGCTGTCGAAAATCGTCTTTTGCCCCTCGCCGACATAGCCCGTATCCAGCGTGCGGATCATCCCGCCAATATCCAGCCCCAAAATCTCGCCCCGGCCCAGCGCCAGCGTGCCCGATCCTTCCAGCCCTTGCATGATCGCATCGACCGACTGGCCAGAGCCGAGGAACTTCAGCCGCAAATCCCCGGTGCCGACAAGCCGCTCATAGCCCGCAAAGTCGCGCAGCAGGTTTTGCAGGTCCATGCCGGAAAAATTCAGATCACCGCCGACCGACAGGCCCTTGCGGCCATTCACCACGAACTGGCCGGCAATCGTGCCGCCATAAGCCTGCACGCGGGCCAGATCGAAGACCGCGCGCGCCCGGTCGATGGTCAGTTTCAAGGCCGTTGGCCCCAGCTTGGCAACGCCAAGATCCATCCCGTCGGCGGCCAGTGAGATATCGGCATCCAATGCGGCCAGAGTCGAAACGTCAATCTGCGATTTTGGCCAGCCCTCGGCCTGCATGCCGCCCCCTGCCCCGCCACCGGTGCCAGAACGGGCAAGCGTCAAAGCCCCCGCCACCACCTTGGCCGCCAATTTGGGCCGCGCCTCGCCTTGGGTCAGATCGGCATCGACCGCCAGCACCGTATCGTCCAAAACCACCGTGCCACCGCGCAGGTGGACCGAGCCTGTGTCGGTCAGCGTCACGTCACCCTTCACACTAACCCCGCCCGCGCCCAAGCCCTGCGGCAGGGCGGGCGGCATGGCCCCTGTCAGGCGTGCCACCTCGGCCAGCGCGCCCAGATCGGCATCCAGCCTGCCCTTGGCGGCCATCGGGTTCCAGCCCGCCTGACCGGTGAAGCTGCCCGTCGCCTGCCCGGCGGCAAAGGCCGCCTCGACCGGGCCAAGCTTGCCGTCCAGAAAATCGCGAAACGCGCCCAGCGTCAGATCCAGCGTAAAGGGCTGGCCCTCTTTCTCGGCCGACATCTGCACGCTGACCGGCCCGTCGAAATCGGCAATCGCGGTTTCCAGATCCAGCGCCGTCAGATCAATCTGCGTGCCGGTCTTGTGGTCAAGAAACAGCACGCGACCGTTTGAAATCAAGGCCTTGTCCAGCGTAAACTCCGAACCGACGCCGGGCGTGTCGGGGCTGACGGTGCCACCGCTCTCGCCCCCGAAAATCCAGTTTTCCCGCCCGTCCTTGGCGCGTTCCAGCACCAGCACCGGCCCGACCGCCGTGACCGCATTGATCCGCGCCTGCCCGCCAAACAGCGAGCCCACATCGACGGCAATTTCCAGCCCCTCGGCCTGAAACATCGGGCCTTGATCCGACCACTCCGCGTTCGAAATGGAAACCTTGCCGGTCTTGACGCCAAGCACCGGCCAAACGGTTGGGCGAATGGCCCCCTCGATCACCAATTGCCGCCCGGTCAGACTGTTGAATTGCCCCACCACCAAGGCGGCAATGCGCTCTGTCGGGATCAGGAACAGCGCGCCAACCGCCAGCAGGGCCAATACCACAAGGGCCATCAGGGACCGGCCAATCCAACGCATGGGAACCTCCAAAATCAATGGTCAAAGTCTACGCCGACCGCTTTGGCTGGCAAGTCATATCCCTGTAACTGGCGGGGTTTCGCCGGAGGTTGTCCCCCACAACATCCCGGCGCCGGTGCGGGAGATGACACCCCCTTCCCCTTGAAACCCGTCCCCTGATGGGCAATGTGAGCAAAGGCAACGAAAGGGCACGGGCATGTCACTACCGATCCGCGAACAGGCGAAATACTGGGGCATCGCACTGGCCCTGTTCTTCGTCGCGCTTTGGGCGCTTGGCGGGGTGATCCTGCCGTTCCTCGTGGGCGGGGCCGTGGCCTATTTCCTTGATCCGGTCGCCGACCGGCTGGAACGCGCCGGGCTCAGCCGGGTTGCGGCCACCTCGGTCATCACGGCCGCCGCGATGTTGATCTTCGTGGCGCTGATCCTTGCAGTCATCCCGTCGCTGGTCAGCCAATTGACCGCGCTTATCAATGCCGCCCCCGACATTGCGCAGCGCCTGCAAGGCTTCCTGCTGGAGCGTTTCCCCGAGCTTGCCGACAACACCTCGACCATCCGGCAAAGTCTGGCCCAGATCGCCGCCACCATCCAATCCAAGGGGGCCGCCCTTGCCGAGGGGGTGCTGAGTTCGCTGGCCGGCGCGATTTCCATTGTGGTCTTCTTACTGGTCGTGCCCGTCGTGGCGTTTTACCTCTTGCTTGACTGGGACCATATGGTGGAACGCATCGACCATCTTCTGCCGCGCGACCACGCCCCCGTGGTGCGCCGTCTGGGGCACGAGATTGATGCGGCTCTGTCGGCCTTTGTGCGTGGGCAATTGTCGGTCTGCCTTGTCTTGGGCATCTATTATTCGGTGTCGCTGATGCTGGCGGGCCTGCAATTTGGCCTTGTGGTGGGCGCGATTGCCGGGGCGATCACCTTTATTCCTTATGTGGGCGCCATCATCGGCGGCGCTTTGGCCATAGGTCTGGCGCTGTTTCAGTTCTGGGGCGATTGGGTGCAGATCGGGATCGTTGCGGCCATTTTCGCCATAGGCCAGTTTCTGGAAGGCAATGTGCTGACGCCGAAACTGGTCGGCAAATCGGTGGGCCTGCATCCGGTCTGGCTTTTGTTCGCGCTCTCGGCCTTTGGCACGCTGTTCGGCTTTGTCGGCATGTTGATTGCCGTTCCGGTCGCCGCCGCCTTGGGCGTTCTGACCCGCTTTGCACTGGGTCAGTACCACGACAGCCTGCTTTATCAGGGCATTGCCGGCCGCATCCCGGAAGATGAGGATCAGGCGTGATCCCGCGCCAATTGGCCTTTGATCTTGGCGCGACCGAGGATTTTTCGCGCGCGGGCTTTTTCCCCTCGCCCGCCAATGCCGCCGCCGTTGCCGCGCTGGCCGATGGCGCGCCTTGGCCGCAACATCGGCTGTTGCTGATCGGCCCGGCAGGCGCGGGAAAAACCCATCTGGCCCATATCTGGGCCAAAGATAACGGCGCGGGGATGCTGGCAGCCAGCGCCCTGCCCGACCTTGACCCCACCACCCTGCCCGCCCGGCTGGTGGTGGAAGACGCCGATACTGTCGCGGGCCTGCCGACCCATGAGGAGGCGCTGTTTCATACGCTGAACCACCAGATGCACAGCGGCGGGCAGATTTTGCTGACCGCCCGCCAAGCCCCGCGGGATTGGGAATTGCACCTGCCGGACCTGCTCAGCCGGATGCAATCCATCGCCATCGCCCGGCTGGAGGCGCCCGATGACGCCCTGTTGTCGGCGGTGCTGGTCAAACTGTTTGCCGACCGGCAAATCGCGGTGCCGCCGAACCTGATCCCCTATCTGGCCGCCCGGATGGACCGTTCCATCGCCGCCGCGCGGCATCTGGTTGCGGCCCTTGACGCCCATGCCCTGGCGCTTGGCCGCCCCGTCACCCGCGCGCTGGCCGCCGAATTGCTGGCCCCCGACTCTCTGGACAGGGCAGAACCGGAGTGAAACACTGTCCTGTGAATGACATAGAGATCCTGTCACGCAAGTGACACACTTTACCGGTATCCCCCCGATATGACCATCGCAGACTTCCTCAAAGCCCCCTTCCCCGACCCTGTCCCCCTGCCGGTCGAGGAAATCACGGGCCCCCGCCGGTTCTTCAACCGGGAAATCTCGTGGCTCGCCTTCAATTGGCGCGTTCTGGACGAGGCGTCGAACCCCGCCGTGCCACTTCTGGAGCGGCTGCGCTTTCTGTCGATTTCCGCCACCAACCTGGACGAATTCTACACCGTCCGCGTCGCGGGTCTGCGCGCGCTGGTGAAGGCGGGAAACGCCACCCCGTCCGAAGATGGCCGCAGCCCGGCTGAGCAATTGGCGATGATTCACGCCGATGCCCGCGAACTGATGCAGATGCAGCAATCGGTCTTCAAACGCCTGCGCCGCGAGATGGAGGGACAGGGCATTGCCCTTGCCACCCGGTCCAAGCTGACGGGCCGCGATCTGAAATTTCTGGAAGACCATTTCCTGCGCAATGTTTTCCCGGTGCTGTCGCCCTTGGCGATTGATCCGGCGCACCCCTTCCCCTTCATCCCCAACACCGGCTTTTCTCTGGCGCTGGAGCTGGAACGCGAAAGCGACCACCGCACGCTGAAGGCGCTTCTGCCGATTCCGCAGCAAATCGCCCGCTTTGTTCCCCTGCCCAGCCGCGACGGTGAGCATCGCTTCCTGCCTTTGGAGGAACTTCTACTCCTGCATCTCGACATGCTGTTCCCCGGCTATACCGACCGGGGCCATTGCCTGTTTCGCGTGCTGCGCGACAGCGATCTGGAGGTCGAGGACGAGGCCGAAGATCTGGTGCGCGAATTTGAAACCGCGCTGAAACGCCGCCGCCGGGGCGAGGTGATCCGCCTGAAACTCTCCGCCGGGGCGCCCGAAGACCTGCGCGCACTCATCATGGAAGAACTTGGCGTCAAGGATGACGAAGCTGTCGAGGTGCGCGGGCTTCTCGGCATTGCCGATCTCAAGGAATTGGTGCTGTCCTCGCATCCTGATCTTTTGTGGCCACCCTTTACCCCCCGCGTGCCGGAACGGGTGCAGGACAACGAAGGCGACATGTTCGCCGCGATCAAGCAGAAGGACATCCTGCTGCATCACCCCTATGAAACCTTCGATCTGGTGATCCGCTTTCTGGAACAGGCGGCGCGTGATCCGAACGTCTTGGCGATCAAACAGACGCTGTACCGCACCTCATGGGACAGCCCCGTGGTATCCGCCCTGTGCGAGGCGGCCGAGGCCGGCAAATCGGTGACCGCCCTTGTCGAACTCAAGGCCCGCTTTGACGAGGCCGCCAATATCCGCCAGTCGCGGCGGCTGGAACGCTCGGGCGCGCATGTGGTTTATGGCTTCATCAACTACAAGACCCACGCGAAAATCTCGACCGTGGTCCGCCGCGAGGGGGACCATCTGGTGACCTATACCCATTACGGCACCGGCAATTACCACCCGATCACCGCGCGGATCTACACCGACCTTTCCTTCTTCACCTGCGATGCGGCACTGGGGCGCGATGCGACCAAGGTGTTCAACTATCTGTCGGGCTATGTGCAGCCGCAGGGGTTGGAAAACATCGCCTTTTCGCCGATCACCCTGAAACCCCGCCTTCTGGAGATGATCGCTGCCGAGGCGGATCACGCCCGCGCCGGACGGCCCGCCGAAATCTGGGCCAAGATGAACTCGCTCATTGAGCCGGAGGTGATCGACGCGCTTTATGCGGCATCGACGGCGGGCGTGAAGATCAGCCTTGTCGTGCGCGGCATCTGCGGCCTGCGCCCCGGCGTGAAGGGGCTGTCGGAAAACATCCGTGTCAAATCCATCGTCGGGCGGTTTTTGGAACATTCCCGCATCGTCTGCTTTGGCAATGGCGTAGGCCTGCCGGGCAAGAAGGCGCGCGTCTTCATCTCGTCGGCCGATTGGATGGGCCGCAATCTGACCCGCCGGGTCGAAACCCTCGTCGAGATCAAGAATGACACGGTGAAAGCCCAGATCGTCGGGCAGATCATGGCCGCGAACCTTGCGGACGAGGCGCAAAGCTGGATTCTTGGCGCCGATGGCCGCTACGCCCGTGACCTTGCCCCTGCCGATGGCTCTGCCTTCAATTGCCACCGCTTCTTCATGGAAAATCCTTCGCTGTCGGGCCGTGGCACGGCTGGCGCCAAGGATGTGCCGAAACTGACCTGAGGCCGAAATGACCGACGCTGCCCTGCCCGACGCCGACGAAGACCACGGCCCCTTTGGCCGCCCCTTGTTCGATGACCCTTCCGCCCGCGCGCTGTCTCGCGTGGGGGTGGTGGATGTCGGGTCAAACTCGGTGCGGATGGTGGTGTTCGACGGTGCTGCGCGCTCGCCCGCGTATTTCTACAACGAAAAGATCATGTGCGGCCTTGGCAAGGGGCTGGCGCAAACCGGCAAGCTTTCCCCCGAGGGCCGGGTCCGGGCGCTGGCGGCGCTGAAACGCTTTTCGCTTCTGGCCAAGGGCATGGGGATCGAGACGCTGACCGTCGTCGCCACGGCCGCCGTGCGCGAGGCCGAGGATGGCCCGGCCTTCCAGTTGCAGGTCTTGCAGGACACCGGCCTGAAGATGTGGGTGATTGACGGCGGCGAGGAAGCCCGGCTTTCCGCGCAGGGCGTGCTTTTGGGCTGGCCCGATGCCAAGGGCGTTGTCTGCGACATCGGCGGCAACTCGATGGAACTGGCGCGCATCGGCGATGGCAAGGTGGGCAAGCGCGTGTCCACCCCGCTTGGCCCCTTCCGTCTGCAACAGGTGGCCGACACGGCGAAAAAGCGGGCGGCCCATATCGACCGCATCCTGAAAGAGGCGCAAGGCCAGATCAAATCCGAAGGCGAACGCATCTATCTGGTGGGGGGATCGTGGCGGGTCATCGCGCGTCTGGACATGGAACGGCGCAATTATCCGCTGACCGTCTTGCATGAATATCGCATGACGCCCAAGGGGTTGCTGGACACCATCGACTGGATCGAAGCGTCAGACCTTGCCATCCTGCGCGCCCGCACCGGCACCAGCCCGGAACGTATGGAACTGGTCCCCTTGGCCTGCGAGGTGATGCGCGAGCTTATCAAACTGCTGAAGCCTTCGGAAATCGACGTCTCCTCCTATGGTATCCGCGAGGGGCTTTTGTATGAGCAGATGCCCGAAAAGCTGCGCCGCCGCGACCCGCTGATCGAAGCTGCACGGATGTCCGAACAGACGCAGGCCCGGATGCCGGGCTTTGGCAAGAAGCTGTTCACCTTTCTTGAACCGCTGTTCAAAGGCGCCACGCCGGACCGTGTGCGCCTGATCAAGGCCGCTTGCCTGTTGCACGACACCACATGGCGCGCCCACCCCGATTTCCGCGCCGAGGCCTGTTTTGACAATGCCACGCGGGCGAACCTTGGCGGGCTGGACCATCCGGGCCGGGTATTCCTGGGACTGGCGCTGCTGCACCGCTACAAGAACAGCCGCGCGGGCAGTCGGTTGGAACCGATGTTCCGTCTGCTCAGCGAAGATGAAATCCGCGATGCCGAGGTTCTGGGCAAGGCGATGCGCTTTGGCGCCATGTTCGCCATGGGTGATCCGGCGCAGGCCGGGTCGATGGAATGGCAACCCCGGCGCAAGACGCTGGAGTTGAGCCTGACCGAGACCGGGCGCGGCCTGTTCGGCGAGGTGGCGCAAGCCCGCTTTGCCTCGCTGGCGCTGGCGCTGAAAGCGACGACAAAAGTGGTAGATGCCTGATGCTGACCTTCGACCATATCGCCATATCTGCCAAAGACCTGGGCGATGGGGTTGAAGTGGTCGAGGCGGCCTTGGGTGTCGCCTTGGCGGGGGGTGGCGAACACCCCCACATGGCAACGCACAACCGGCTTTTGGGTCTGGGCGATCTTTATCTTGAGGTGATTGCCGCAAACCCCGCCGCGCCCAAGCCCACTTGGCCCAGATGGTTTGATTTGGACAATTTTGATGGGAAATCACGCCTGACAAACTGGGTGGTAAGTTCGAAAAGTATAAGTGAGGATCTTGTGCTTGCCCCACCCGGAACCGGGGTTCCCGTCAGTTTGCAACGCGGAGACTATCGCTGGCAAATGGCCGTTCCCGCCGATGGCAAGCTGCCCTTCGACGGCGGCTTTCCGGCGCTGATCCAGTGGCACGGCACTTTGCACCCGGCCCGCGCGCTTCCCGAAAGCCATGTCCGCCTGACCCGGCTGGAAATCGCCCATCCGCAGGCCGACGCCCTGCAAACCGCGCTTGCGCCGTTGTTCCATGATCCGCGCGTGGTCATCCTGCCCGGCCCGGCAAAGGCCATGCGGGCCAGTTTCGCAACACCCCACGGGCTGCGGGTTCTGGAATGATCCGCCCGGCCCGCCCCGAAGACGCCCCGGCCATTGCCGCCATCTGGAATGCGGTGATCCGCGATACATTGGCCACCTTTACCACGGTCGAAAAGGATTCCGCCAGCATCGCCGACAAGATCAGGGCCGGCACGCCGTGGTGGGTGGTCGAGGTCAACAATGTGGTCCAAGGCCATGCAACCTATGGGCAATTTCGCAACGGCCCCGGCTATTCCCACAGCATGGAACATTCAGTACATATGTACAACTCCATCAAGGGCCAAGGTTTTGGCCGCGCCTTGATGACGGTGCTGGAAGATCATGCCCGGACGCAGGGTGTGCATGTCATGGTTGCCGGTGTGTCGTCACAAAACGCTGAAGGTCAGGCATTTCACGCCCGTCTTGGCTATGTCGAATGTGGGCGCGTAGCGCAGGCCGGGCGCAAATGGGGCCAGTGGCTGGACCTGATCCTGATGCAAAAAATCCTGACCTGACAAGGCGAGTTTCCGCAGATAGAATTTGCCCATGTCGATCTGGACCCGCATCAGTGCCGCCGTTTCCGCTCTCACCAAGGGCGAGCCCCTCTCGGTGGTTTTCGATCATTTGCGCGGCGCACCCGACCCCGAACGCTCGGTTGGGTTCACCATTGCCGTCATCGCCTTGGGAGCGAAACTTGCCAAGGCTGATGGCGAGGTCAGCCGCGACGAAGTGTCGGCCTTTCGCCGCGTCTTCACCTTGCCGCCGGGCGAGGAACGCAACGCCGCCCGCGTGTTCAATCTGGCGCGGCAAGATGTGGCGGGCTTTGATGCCTATGCCCGCAAGATCGCCGCGATGTTCACCGACAAGGACCATCCCGACAATCGCGCGCTGTTCATCGACCTGATCGAGGGGCTGTTTCACATCGCGCTGGCCGATGACATCCTGCACGAGGACGAGGACGTCTTTCTTGCCCATACGGCCGAGATTTTCGGGCTGGACGCGCGTTGCTACCGCGCCATTCGCGCCCGGTTGGTCGATGGGGCCATCCGCGATCCTTATGACCTTTTGGGCGTGCCGCATGATGCCTCGCTGGCCGAAATCCGCAACGCGTGGAAAGCGGCCGTGCGCGAAAACCACCCCGATGCGATGATCGCCCGCGGCGTCCCGCCCGAGGCCGCGGTTCTGGCCGAGCGCCGCCTGATCGCCATCAATGCCGCTTGGGAGGATTTGCGCGACCGGGTGGCGGCATGACCCCCGCCGTCAAACGCCCGCTGCGCCTTGCGACCTACAACGTCGAATGGTTCAATGCGCTGTTTGATGACCGCGGCCGGCTTTTGGAAGACAGTGAATGGTCGGCCCGCTATCAGACCACCCGGCGCGACCAGTTGGGGGCGATTGCCATCGTGCTGACCGCGCTTGATGCCGATGGGATCATGATCATCGAAGGCCCGGATCAGGGATCGAAACGCTCCACCGTGCGGGCGCTGGAACATTTTGCCAAGGCTTTCGGGCTGCGCGCCCGCCGGGCGCTGCATGGTTTTGCCTCGGAAACCGAACAAGAGATCGCCTTTCTTTACGACCCCGACCGCATCACCGCCCATCATTTGCCCTTGGGGGAGCCAGCCCCCGCCCATGGCGCGGATGGTGCGCCGCGCTTTGACACCTCGCTTCGGGCCGATCTTGATCTGGATGGCGTGGCTGAACAGATCCGCTTTTCCAAACCCCCGCTGGAACTTGCGCTGACTGTCGATGGCCACCCTTTGCATCTGATCGGGGTTCATGCCAAATCAAAAGCCCCACATGGCCAGATGTCCGAGGCGCAGTTCACCCGGATTTCCATCGAGAACCGCCGCAAGCAACTGGCCGAGTGTCAATGGCTGCGCCGCCGGATCGACACGCATCTGGATGCCAAGGACAATCTGATCGTGCTGGGCGATTTCAACGATGGTCCGGGCTTGGACGAATATGAAAAGCTGTTCGGCCATTCCGGCGTCGAGATCACCATGGGTCTGGACGCCCCCCCCGACCGGCAGTTGTTCGATCCGCACGCCTGTATGGCGCTGGCCCAACGCACCGGCATTTCGCCCACCACTGCACGGTTCTGGCTGGCCCCGCAACACCGGTTCTTCGAGGCGCTTTTGGATTTCATCATGGTCTCGCCCAAATTGAAGGCCCGCCATCCCGATTGGCGGATCTGGCACCCGTTCAACGACCCCGGCGTTATGGCGGTGCCAGAGTTGCGCGATGCCATCCTGACCGCCTCGGATCATTTTCCGGTCACGCTGGATCTTGTGCTTGATTGAAACCGCGGGGGTAGCACCCCATATTCAGGGGATGAAAACATTTGTCCTTGCCCTTGCCTTTATCCCTCCCCTGGCCCTCTCGGGGCCAGCCTTGACCCAGACCGCGCTGCAAGGCGAGGAGGTGGAGGAGGGCTTCAGCCTGATGGAGGAGGGGGCCAAGCTTTTGCTCAAAGGCTTGCTGTCCGAGATGGAACCAACCCTGGACGAGATGGGCAAGGCGCTGTCGGAACTGGAACCGACGCTGCGCGATCTGCAACCGAAGATGCTGGAGCTTTTGGCGCTGGTGGATGATCTGACCAATTATGAAGCGCCAGAGCGATTGGAAAATGGCGACATCCTGATCCGGCGCAAGCCCGGCGCCCCTGCCCCGCCGCCCTTGCCGGAAAGCGCGCCCCTCCCCGCGCCGCAGACCGATCTTTGATCCGTGCAGGAGCCGCCCTTGCCTTATGAGATGAAAACCGCCGGGGTCTTCACCCGTCTTGTTCGACACGAGGCGTTTGCCGGTGTCCTGATGATGCTGGCCGCCACCGCCGCGCTGATCCTGGCCAATTCCGGGCTGTCTGGCAGCTATCATGCGATTCTGGGCACAAAGTTCACCGTGGCCTTTGGGGAGGCGGGCCTGTCCAAACCCTTGATCTTGTGGATCAATGACGGGCTGATGGCGGTGTTCTTCTTTCTGATCGGGCTGGAGTTGAAGCGCGAGATGGTGGAGGGGCGCCTGAAAAACCCCGCCGATGTGATCTTGCCGGGTGTCGCCGCCCTTGGCGGCATGATCGCACCGATGGCGGTGTTTCTATGGGTCACACGGGCCTCTCCCGAATTGCACGCGGGCTGGGCCATTCCAGCGGCCACCGACATTGCCTTTGCCGTCGGCGTGGTGGCGCTTTTGGGGCGACGCGTGCCGCCCGCGCTGAAGATCTTCCTGCTGACGCTGGCCATTCTGGATGACATGGGCGCGATCCTGATCATCGCGCTGTTCTATGGGTCAGGCGTTGATCTTGTCTCCCTTGCATGGGCCGTGCTGCCCTTGGCAGGATTGATCGTGCTGGCTTTGCGCGGCAGCCATCGCATCGCGCCCTTTATCCTTTTGGGGGCGGTCATGTGGTTCTTTGTGTTGAAATCCGGCATCCACCCGACCGTCGCAGGGGTGGTGACGGCATTTTGCATCCCGCTGAAAGACCGCTTTGGCAAATCGCCGCTGCATGCGCTGGAACATGGGCTGCACCCTTACGTCAACTTCGGCATCGCGCCGGTCTTTGCGCTGGCCAATGCCGGGGTGGACCTGTCGGGGATCGCGCTGGCGGATCTGGTCGCGCCGCTGCCGCTTGGGATTGCGGCGGGGCTGTTTCTTGGCAAGCAGATCGGGGTTTTTGGCGCGACCTTTGCGATGGTCAAGCTGGGCCTTGGCCGCCTGCCGCAGGGCACCAGTTGGGCAATGGTCTGGGGTCTTTCCATGCTGGCAGGGATCGGGTTTACCATGTCGCTGTTCATCGGCTCTCTGAGCTATGAGGGCGATCAGATGATGAACATGGTGCGGCTTGGCGTGCTGCTCGGCTCGGCCGTGGCCGCTGTGGCAGGCTATACGGTGCTGCGCATCGCCCGCCCCGCCTGAGTGCGACGTTCCGGCGCCCACAAAGAGCGCCGGAACAGGGAAGATCGCCCTTAGCCCCGCGCGGCGCGGATCAGGCCAAGGATGTTCTTCGCCGCCTCGGGGATATTGGTCCCCGGCCCAAAGATCGCCTTGACCCCCGCAGACATCAGGAAATCGTAATCCTGCTGCGGGATCACCCCGCCGCAGATCACCAGAATATCGCCCGCCCCCTTGGCCTTCAGCGCCTCGATCAGCTTCGGAGCAAGGGTCTTGTGGCCCGCCGCCTGGCTTGAAATCCCGATCACATGCACATCATTGTCGATGGCATCCTGTGCGGCCTCCTCGGGGGTCTGGAACAAGGGGCCAACATCGACGTCAAAGCCGATATCGGCAAAGGCCGTGGCGATGACCTTGGCACCCCGATCATGGCCATCCTGCCCCATCTTCACGACCAACATCCGCGGGCGGCGGCCTTCTTCCTCGGCAAAGGCTTCGACATCCTTCTGGATCGCCTCAAAGCCTGCGTCGCCCTCATAGGCGGCACCATAGACGCCCGCCAAAGTTTTCACTTCCGCCCGGTGGCGGCCAAAGACCTTTTCCATGGCGTCCGAAATCTCCCCCACGCTGGCCCGCGCACGGGCGGCCTCTACCGCAGCGGCCAGAAGATTGCCGCCCTTCTCGGCACGGGCGGTCAATTCCGCCAACGCCGCCTTGACCTCTGCCTCATCGCGCGCCGCGCGGGTGGCTTTCAGCCGCGCGATCTGCGCCTCGCGCACCTTCATGTTATCGATATCCAGAATGTCGATCGGGTCCTGGCTCGCCAGCTTGTATTTGTTGACCCCGACGATCACCTCGTCACCCCGGTCAATCGCCGCCTGCCGACGGGCCGCTGATTCTTCGATGCGCAGCTTCGGCATCCCTGAGGCGACCGCCTTGGTCATGCCGCCCATCGCCTCGACCTCCTCGATCAAGGCCCAGGCCTTTTCGGCCAGCTCATGCGTCAGGCTTTCAACATAGTAAGACCCGGCAAGCGGATCGACCACATGGGTGATCCCGGTTTCTTCCTGCAAGATCAACTGGGTATTGCGGGCAATCCGCGCGCTGAACTCGGTCGGCAGGGCAATCGCCTCATCCAGCGCATTGGTGTGCAGGCTTTGCGTGCCGCCCAAGGCCGCCGCCATCGCCTCATAGGCGGTGCGGATGACGTTGTTGTAGGGGTCTTGCTCCTGCAAGCTGACACCGGACGTCTGGCAATGGGTGCGCAGCATCAGGCTGCCCGATTTCTTCGGATTGAACTCCTGCATGATCCGGGTCCAGAGCATCCGCGCGGCGCGCAGCTTGGCCGCCTCCATGAAGAAATTCATCCCGATGGCGAAGAAGAACGACAGGCGCCCGGCGAAGTCATCGACATTCATCCCCCGCGCGATGGCGGCGCGGACATATTCCCGCCCATCGGCCAGCGTGAAGGCCAGTTCCTGCACAAGGTTCGCCCCAGCCTCCTGCATGTGATAGCCGGAAATCGAGATCGAATTGAACTTTGGCATCTCGGCAGAGGTATATTCGATGATATCCGCAATGATCCGCATCGAGGGTTCGGGCGGATAGACATAGGTGTTGCGCACCATGAATTCTTTCAGAATGTCATTCTGAATGGTCCCCGACAGATCGGTGCGTGACACGCCCTGCTCCTCGCCGGTGACGATGAAATTGGCAAGGATCGGGATCACCGCGCCGTTCATCGTCATGGACACGCTGACTTTTTCCAGCGGGATACCGTCAAACAGGATCTTCATGTCCTCAACCGAGTCGATCGCGACGCCCGCCTTGCCGACATCGCCCACAACGCGCGGATGGTCAGAGTCATAGCCGCGGTGGGTGGCCAGATCGAAGGCGACCGAGACGCCCTGTTGGCCTGCCGCAAGTGCCTTGCGATAAAAGGCGTTGCTCTCCTCGGCGGTCGAAAAGCCCGCGTATTGCCGGATTGTCCAAGGGCGGCCCGCATACATAGTGGCCCGCACACCACGGGTGAAAGGGGCAATACCCGGCATCTCGCCCATCTGCGGCAGGTGCGCGGTGTCGTCCGCCGTGTAAAGCGGCTTGACCGCAATACCCTCCAGCGTCTGCCAGATCAGGTCTTCCGGCGTCTTGCCCTTCAGCTCCTTGCCAGCCAAGGCCCGCCAATTGTCCATCTTGCCCGTCATAACGCAGTCCTTTTCCATCCCCCGCCGCAAGGCGCACGGGGCCTCATTCGTTCGGCGCGCGGCAAGCCCGCGCTATTCGCGAAAATCTTCCGCCACGGGGATGCGCCCGAAGGCGATCTTTGCTCCGGTGTAAGGCACCCGATGCGGCGGCAATTGACCA
Organism: uncultured Tabrizicola sp.; assembly: GCA_964393035.1. Classification (GTDB taxonomy): domain Bacteria; phylum Pseudomonadota; class Alphaproteobacteria; order Rhodobacterales; family Rhodobacteraceae; genus Tabrizicola_A. The sequence continues at coordinate 213,486 of CAYMRX010000005.1, read as the reverse complement.
AAGCGCACCGTATCCTGCCCGAAGCGCTGGTTCAGCCCGTCGATCACCTGACACAGCCGGGCATGATCTGCGCCCGGCTGCGGGGCCTCGGGCGGATCGAACAGATCGCCCGTCATCGCCTCGGGCCGGATCAGCCCGCCCAAGGTGACATGCACCACCTTGGGCCGCCGCACCGCCATATCCGCCCAATAGCGTTCGAAGGTTTGCAGCAGAAAGAAGGTGTCCTGCGTCGCCTTGATCTGCCCGTCGCGCCCCTGCCGCCCGTTCAGCATGCATGTCGCCCCAACCGACAGGCTGCGGGCAAAGAACCCCTCGCGCCGGAGCCGCGCCGCAGCCTTGACCAAAAGCCGCCGCGCCACCAGACGCGCGCCCTCGGGGGTCTTGTTGGCCTCGTTCAGCACCTGCCCATGGCCGATCATCCCGCGCCGGGTTTCCGGCCAGACCACGGTTTCGCCCCTGAGCTCGCGCAAGAACCGCTCGCCCGCGACATTGCCCCAGATCATCCGCGCGCGCCGGGGGTCCAGATTGTAAAGCGCGGGAATATCCATGATCCCCGCCGCTTCCAGCCGCGCCTTCATGCGCCATGAAATGCCGGGAAGACCGTCCAAACCCAGATGCGTGATGCGGTCGGGCAGCACCGAAGGCAAAAGCCATTGCAGACCGCCCGGCTTTTCCAGCCCCGCCGCCACCTTGGCCAAAAGCCGCGTCGGCCCAAGCCCGACCGAACAGCGCAAGGCCGGGCTGACCTGCTGCAACACCGCCGCCTGCAAGGCCCGGCCCAAAGCCATGGCGCGCGGCAAGTCCTGATCCGGCCCGGTCAGCAGACAGGAACATTCGTCGATCGACCAGATCCGATGCACCGGCAGCACGGTTTCCACGGCCCGCAAGATGGCATGGTGATAGGCCACGCAGACATCGTGCTTTACCGCGCGAAAGACGATGCCGGGGCAAAGCTGGCGCGCCTCGTGCTGCCTTGTGCCCATCCCCACCCCGGCGCGCTTGGCGTCGCTGCTGGCCGCGATGCAGGCCGCATTCGGCGCATCGGTTGTCAGCACCCCCACCGGACGCCCCATCAGCGCCGGTTCCTCGGCCTGTACGACCGAGGCGTAAAAGCTGTTCATGTCGAAGAACAGGGTGGAAACACGCAGCGTCGTCATGGCAAGCCCATGCGGGATGACAAAGGCAGATACTAGAACAAATACAGAACATAAGTCCAGCCTCCTTTCCCGCCAACCGCAGCACCTGCCCCTGCATGACCTATTCGAATTCCACGATCACATCGTCGACCTTGAGGCTGGCGCCAGCGGCCGCGCGAACCGCTTTGACCACGCCCTTCTTCTCGGCTTTCAGGATGTTTTCCATCTTCATCGCTTCAACCGTGGCCAGCGCCTGACCTTCCTGCACCTCATCGCCCGCCTCAACCATGATCTTCGTGACAAGGCCCGGCATCGGGCAGAGGAGGAATTTCGAGGTGTCGGGCGGCAGTTTTTCCAGCATCAGCTTGGCGAGTTCGGCCTGACGGGGCGTGCGGACATGGCATTTCAGATCCGCGCCGCGCAGCCGCAGCCGGAACCCGCCCGAGATCTTGCCGACCTTCATGACAAGGGGTTTGCCATCGACCATCAGACGGGCAAGCGGCTGGCCCGGCGTCCAGTCCGACGTCACGCGGCGGGTGGTGCCATCGGCAAAGCTGACAGTCGACCCTTCATGATCGGCGGCGATTTTCACCGCATATTCAATACCTTGCAGCGTGACGGCCCAATCGTCCCCCACCCGGCGTTCGTGATTGTCGAGCGTGCCGGAAATCTTGGTGCGGCGGATTTCGGCCACCCGGTTCATCGCTGCGGCCGAGGCCGCCACGCGGGCGATGGTTTCCCCGTCCAAGACCGCGCCGTTGAAGCCTTCGGGATATTCTTCGGCAATGAAGGCCGTGGTGATGTTGCCGGAGGTAAAGCGCGGGTGGTCCATCACCGCCGAGCAGAAGGGCAGGTTATGGCCAATGCCTTCGACCTCGAACGTGTCCAAGGCCAGACGCATTTCCTCAATCGCTTCGGCGCGGGACGGCCCCCATGTGCAAAGCTTGGCGATCATCGGGTCGTAGAACATCGAAATCTCGCCGCCCTCATAAACGCCGGTATCGTTGCGCACGATGCCGCCGCCCAAGGTCGGCCCTTCGACCGGCGGGCGATAGCGGGTCAGACGGCCAATGGAGGGCAGGAAGTTGCGGTAGGGGTCTTCGGCGTAAAGCCGGCTTTCCATCGCCCAACCGTTGATCTTGATGTCTTCCTGTTTGAACGGCAGCGGCTCGCCATTCGCGACGCGGATCATCTGTTCCACCAGGTCAATCCCGGTAATCAACTCGGTGACCGGATGCTCCACCTGCAAGCGGGTGTTCATCTCAAGGAAGTAGAAATTCCGATTGCCGTCGACGATGAATTCCACGGTCCCGGCACTGGTATAGCCCACGGCCTTGGCCAAGGCGCATGCCTGCTCACCCATCGCCTTGCGGGTCGCGGCATCAAGGAAGGGCGAGGGCGCCTCTTCGATGACCTTCTGGTTCCGGCGCTGGATCGAACATTCCCGCTCGTTCAGATAGACGCAATTGCCGTGCTGGTCGGCCAGCACCTGAATTTCGATGTGGCGGGGCTGGGTGACAAACTTTTCGATGAAAATCCGGTCATCGCCAAAGCTCGCCGCCGCCTCGTTCTTCGAAGACTGGAACCCCTCGCGCGCCTCCTGGTCGTTCCACGCGATGCGCATGCCCTTGCCGCCGCCGCCCGCGCTGGCCTTGATCATCACCGGATAGCCGATCTCTTGGCTGATCTTCACCGCCTCATCGGCATCGGCAATCAGGCCCATGTAGCCCGGGACCGTGGAGACGCCCGCCTCCATCGCGATCTTCTTCGAGGTGATCTTGTCGCCCATCGCCTCGATCGCCGGGCTGGGCGGGCCAACGAACACCACGCCCGCCTTTTCCAAGGCCGCCGCGAAGTTCATGTTTTCGCTCAAAAAGCCATAGCCCGGATGCACCGCCTGCGCGCCGGTCTGGGCGATGGCCTGCATGATCTTGTCGATCACGATATAGGACTGTGCGGCCGGGGCCGGGCCGATATGCACCGCCTCATCGGCCATCTTCACATGCAGCGCCCCCCGATCCGCATCCGAATAGACCGCCACCGTCTTGATCCCCATCTTCCGCGCGGATTTGATCACGCGGCAGGCAATCTCGCCCCGGTTGGCGATCAGGATTTTCTGGAACATCGGTCTCTCCCTCAGGTCAGCGCCGCCATGGGCGGAAAATGAAAAGGCCACCCACGGGGATTGCCCATGGGTGGCCAGAATGTTTTGCAACCCTGCCCGCCGCAGCGGTCAGGTCAGCAGGTTCAGCAAGGCGGCAGGCCGGGGATACCGCAGGACACGCCACCGATGAGCGCGCCAATGAGCGCGCCTTTGGTCTTGCTGCCCCCGGTTGCATCCGCAACCAATGCCCCGGCCGCTGCACCGCCAACGGTGCGGACGGCGGCAGTGCCCCCGGCGTCCTGCACACAGGCCGCAAGCGGGGTTGCGATGAGAAGAACTGCGATAAATTTCCGCATGATACTAAGCCTCGGATCATTGTTGTTATGTGCGACAACAATAACCCGTCAGCAGAATCGGCGAAAGGGGAATTCCAGCCGGAAAGGCCCCGCCCCCGGCCTTGGGCAGCGGAACCTTGCCGATCCGACCGCGCCCGGCGGGCGCCGAAAAAAAACGGCCCAACCCCGGCGGGGCTGGGCCAGATGATAGGGAAAGGGTAACAGTGGGGGGCAGTGGCGCGAGCGCCGCTTCTGCCAATTTCGCCATCCTGTCGAGCGGATCGAGTCGATGCAAATCCCGATTTCGCGACCCGAAGGTCTTGCGCGAAAGACTGCCAAAGACAGAAGGACTTGCGCGGAAACATGCCTATTCGTCCTCGTCCTCATCGTCCCATTGGAACGGCTCGGCCTCGGGGGCGAAAACCTCGGGGAACGAGGCTTCGGCGCGTTTGACGTCGATCTTCAAAAGCGCGTCATAAGAGGCCGGATCAAAAGGATCTTCGGCAGGCACGACCTCGCGGCCAAAGAGCCACGACAGGCGGCCCGCATCAAGGTTGCCGCGTTCGAAGACTTCTTCGCCGAACTGGTTCCAAAGGGCCGCCATAAAGGCGATGTCGGCCTTGCGATCAGGGGCCTTGCGATCCTTGAACCGCTCGCGCCGGATGATCTTCGTGGCGCCTTCCTTGACGTTGGCGCGACGGATGGTGAACTGGAAATCTGTGCCGGTCAGCCGGCTGGGGAAACCGCGATGCTTCAGCATGGGCGCACCTCTTGTTGAGGGGCGCGCTGCGGGGAGGGAACGGGCGCTTGCCGGTTTCCCCGGCGCGCCCGTTCCGGAATATCAGGAGCCGTATTTGCCGGTCGGGGCCGGTTCGACAGTGACGGGAACCGGTTCCGGCTCGGGCTCGGGTTGCGCACAGGCGCTGAGGGTGGCGAGAGCCAGAAGGGCGATAAGGGCAGTTGTCCGCATGGGATACTCCGGTTTTCAGGGGTTTCAGCGCGGCCAGCATAGCGGGCGGGCGCGAAAACTTCAAACCGGTCAGGGCCGCGGGTGGGGTTGTCCGCCGATGCGCCGAAAGCCAGTGGCGCAATGTGGGGCGCAGACAGAATAAGGGCGGGCCGGGGCAAAAGCGCCCCGCTGGCCCGCCCGAATGTCTTACTTGTATTTGCCGGTGTAGGTCGGCTCGACCGTGACAGCCGGATCTTCAACGTAGACGACTTCTTCTTCCTTGGCTCCGCAGGCTGCCACGAAGGCAACGAGGCACAGCGACAGAAGGATCTTGGTGCTCGACATTTTTGACTCCTATGTTCTTGGAGGGTTTCGCAACACGCGAACCCCCTTTTCGAGGTGCAGACCGCTTGGGTTCGATCTGCGTGAACAATAGTCGACAAATGCCCGAATTGACACGATTTTTGGACCAATGCCCTGCCCTGTGGCAAGGCCGCATCAACGATCGCCATGACCGAAGGATAGACCACAAGATATAGCAATGCCATCAAAAGACCTCCCAGATACAGGAGCCGTTTTCGATGCGGAAGGCTTCGAAGAACTGCGTCGCCTCGGGGTCTGCCTCGCCAAAGGGCACTGGCCGATCTTCCAGCGAAATCACGATCTGCGACGGCAGCGGGCCGAAACTGGCCACTTGTTCCAGCGCGAAGTTCCGGCAAAGCCAGGCGATGTCTTCCACCGCCGTCTCAAAACCGATCGTGCCGTTTTGCGGATTGATCTGAGGGGCGAGGAAGCGAAACCGCGTCACCAACCCCGTCGGGCCGGCCGTATTCCAGATGGTTTCCACCAGCGTCACCGATTGACCAGAGGGCAAGGCAACAGCCAGCCCGTCACCGGGAACAGAACGCCCCTCCCCGGTCTGAACCTGCCAGATCTGCCCCTCATCACCCATCGCACAGGATCCTTACAGCGGGATATTGTCGTGCTTCTTCCACGGGTTGACGAGCTTTTTGCCCCGAAGCGAGGCAAAGGCCCGCGCCACCCGGCGGCGCGTCGAATGTGGCATGATGACCTCGTCGATAAAGCCCTTTTCCGCCGCCACGAAGGGGTTGGCGAAGCGGTCTTCATATTCCTTGGTCAAACGTGCAATCTCATCCGGGGCCTTGCCACGATGGATGATCTCGGTCGCGCCCTTGGCCCCCATCACCGCGATTTCCGCCGTCGGCCAAGCATAGTTGAAATCACCGCGCAGATGTTTCGACGCCATCACATCATAGGCCCCGCCATAGGCCTTGCGGGTGATGACCGTCACCTTCGGCACCGTCGCCTCGCCATAGGCGAACAGCAGTTTCGCGCCGTGCTTGATGACCCCGCCATATTCCTGCGCCGTGCCGGGCAAGAAGCCGGGCACGTCCACCAAGGTCAGGATCGGAATTTCAAAGGCATCGCAGAAGCGTACAAAGCGCGCGGCCTTGCGGCTGGCGTCAATGTCCAGACAACCCGCCAGCACCATCGGCTGGTTGGCCACCACGCCCGTGGTCTGGCCTTCGATGCGGATGAAACCGGTGATGATATTGGCGGCGTAATCCTTTTGAATCTCGAAGAAATCGCTTTCATCGGCGATCTTCAGGATCAATTCCTTCATGTCATAGGGCTGGTTCGGATTGTCCGGAATCAGCGTATCAAGGCTGGCTTCCAGGCGCTTCGGATCATCGAAGAAAGGCCGCACCGGCGCCTTCTCGCGGTTGTTCAACGGCAGGAAATCCACCAGCCGCCGGATTTCGGCCAGCGCCTCGACATCATTTTCAAAGGCGCCATCGGCGACGCTGGATTTCTTGGTATGGGTCGAGGCCCCTCCCAATTCTTCCGCCGTCACCACCTCATTCGTCACGGTTTTCACCACATCGGGGCCGGTGACGAACATGTAAGACGAGTCCTTCACCATGAAGATGAAGTCGGTCATGGCGGGGCTATAGACCGCGCCGCCCGCACAGGGCCCCATGATGACGGAGATTTGCGGCACCACGCCGGATGCCATGATGTTGCGCTGAAACACCTCGGCGTAACCGGCCAAGGAGGCCACGCCTTCCTGAATCCGCGCGCCGCCTGAATCGTTCAACCCGATCACCGGCGCGCCGTTTTGCAAAGCCATGTCCATGATCTTGCAGATCTTCTGCGCATGGGTTTCCGAAAGCGATCCACCGAACACCGTGAAGTCTTGGGAAAACACATAGACCATCCGGCCATTCACCGTGCCCCAGCCCGTCACCACGCCGTCGCCCGCGGGGCGCTCGGCCTCCATGCCGAAATCGACACAACGGTGGGCGACGAACATGTCGAACTCTTCGAAAGACCCCTCATCCAGCAAAAGCTCGATCCGCTCGCGCGCGGTCAGCTTGCCCTTGGCATGCTGCGCGTCGATACGGCGCTGGCCACCGCCCTGACGGGCCACGGTGCGGCGCTGTTCCAACTGGTCGAGAATGTCTTTCATGGCAGGCCTCCCCCAAATCGCTGGCACCATATCGCCGCGCTGCGGCAGGACAAAGGGGAATCCCGTAAATTTGCATATCTTCCGCAGATGCACATTTGCGAATTGCAAATCTGCAAAATATTCCCCTTTGCCGCCCAGCCTCCTATGCTGGGCCGATCTTTCGCGGAGTTGCCATGTCCCTGCCCATCCCTTTTCTGACAATCAGCCTTCTGCTGCTGTCCAATGTCTTCATGACCTTCGCCTGGTATGGCCATCTGAAGTTCAAGACCGCAGGCATCGTCACAGTGGTGCTGGTGTCATGGGGAATCGCGCTTTTCGAATATGTGCTGATGGTGCCGGCCAACCGCATTGGCCACGGCCATTTCTCCGCCGCCGAATTGAAAACCATTCAAGAGGTCATCACGCTGACGGTTTTTGCCGTGTTCTCGGTGTATTATCTGAAAGAACCGCTGACCTGGAATTACCTTGTCGGCTTTGGCTTCATCGCGGCGGGGGCGTTCTTCATCTTCCACAAATGGGCCTGAAAGGGGTCTAGACTCCCCCTGCCCGCAGGCGTAGCCCTTGCCCATGCGTGACAAATCCCTTTTCTTGAACCGTCATACACCGCCCAAGGTGATAACGCTGGTCCTTTTGGCGGGGCTATCGGCGCTGACGATGAACATCTTCCTGCCCTCGCTTCCCGGCATGGCAAGGTGGTTCGAGGTGCCCTATGCGCTCATGCAGCTTTCGGTGGCGCTTTACCTTGGGCTCTCGGCAGCTTTGCAAATTGTGATCGGCCCGATTTCTGACCGATACGGGCGGCGCAAGGTGGTCTTGGGGGCGCTGATCCTGTTCCTGATCGCGACGGTCGGGACGCTGGTCGCGCCGAATGCCGAAATCTTTCTGTTCTTCCGCATGGCCCAAGCCGTAGTCGCGGCTGGCATGGTGCTGTCGCGCGCCATCGTGCGCGACATGGTGGCCGATGCCGAGGCCGCCTCGATGATCGGCTATGTCACCATGGGGATGAGCATCGTGCCGATGATCGGCCCGGCCATCGGCGGGTTTCTGGATGCGGCCTTTGGCTGGCAGGCGAATTTCACCCTGCTGCTGGTGGTCGGCCTTGCCGTCACGGCGCTGGTCTGGGCCGATCTGGGCGAAACATCGGCCCCGAAGGACACCCGGTTTGTCGATCAGATCCGGCAATATCCCGGCCTTCTGTCCTCGCGCCGGTTCTGGGGGTATTGCATGGCCGCCGCCTTTTCTTCGGGCTGCTTTTTCGCCTATCTCGGCGGCGCGCCCTATGTCGGAACCGAGGTGTTCAAGCTGTCCTCCAAGGAAATCGGGCTGCTCTTTTCGTTGACGGCCATCGGTTATCTGATCGGGAACTTCTTTTCCGGGCGCTATTCGGTGCGGGTCGGCATGAACCGCATGGTACTGTGGGGTACAGTCATCACCACGGTGGGCCTTGTGGCGCTGACCCTTCTGACGCTTGCGGGCCTGTCTGGGCCGGTGGTGTTTTTCTTGCTGACCGTGCCGATGGGGATCGGCAACGGGTTGTGCCTGCCCAATGCCAATGCCGGGATCTTGTCGGTCCGGCCCGATCTGGCGGGCACCGCCTCGGGTCTTGGGGGCGCGATCATGATCGGGGGCGGCGCGGGTCTGGCGGCGCTGGCCGGGCACCTTCTGGGGCCGGGGTCCAGCGAAATGCCGCTGATCCTGTTGATGCTGGCCTCCTCTGTCGGCGCGATCATCGCCATTTTGCTGGTGATGGCCCGCGCCCGCAGCCTTGGCCTATCAGGCACTTGACGCCACCGATTTGCAAAGCCCATTCTAGGCTTTGCAAAGGGGGGAGCCATGGCGACACAAAAACTCTATGCCGGGGCGAAGCTGCGCGAATTGCGCGGGCGGCTTGGCCTGACGCAACGCATCTTTGCCGACAAACTCGGCGTGTCCCTGCCCTATCTGAACCAGATGGAGAACAACCATCGCCCGGTGTCCGCCGCCGTCGTGCTGGCCTTGGCGCAGGAGTTCGGGCTGGATGTGACAGAGCTGACCGTGGGCGAAGGCGAGCGGCTGGTATCCGACATGCGCGAGGCGCTGGCCGATCCGGTCTTTGCCAAATCCGCCCCGCCTTTGGCCGATCTGCGGCTCGCGGCCTCCAACGCCCCTGCCCTTGCCCGCGCCTTTCTTGACCTGCACCGCGCCTATCGCCAAAGCCATGAGCGACTGGCCTCCCTGGATGAGGCTTTGGGCCGCGATGACGCCGGTTTGCGCGCCAGCCCTTGGGAGGAGGTGCGCGACTTCTTTCACTATTGCGACAATTACGTGGATGCCATCGACCGCGCCGCCGAACATTTCGCAACCAGCGCAAGCCACGGAAAAGATGTTCTTATCAGCGCGACAGAGGCGTTAAGAAAGCGCGGTCTGGATGTGCAGTTTTCCGACACGGGCCTTTTGCGCCACTTTGACGGCCAAGCCCGGCGGCTGGAGCTTTCGGCGCGCGCCGCCGCCCCCACCCAACGGTTTCAGCTTCTCTATCAGGTCGCCCTGCAAACCCAGAATGAGCTGTTGGAAGCCACGCTGGACCTTGCCCGCTTTGCCACGCCCGAGGCCCGCGACATCGCCAAGATCGGCCTTGCCAATTATTTCGCCGGGGCCGCGCTGATGCCTTACCGCGCCTTTCTGGAGGCGGCGCAAAAGACCCGGCATGATCTGGAACGGCTGGCCGATCTCTTTGGCGCCTCGATCGAACAGGTCGCGCATCGGCTGTCCACGCTGCAACGGCCGGGCGCCAAAGGGATTCCGTTCTTCTTTGTCCGCGTCGATCAGGCCGGCACCATCACCAAACGCCACTCGGCCACCCGGCTGCAATTTGCCCGCTTTGGTGGCGCTTGCCCCTTGTGGAACGCCCACCGCGCCTTTGAGACGCCGGGCCATTTCCTGCGGCAATTGGCCGAAACTCCGGACGGGGTGCGCTATCTGTGCCTGTCGCGGGATGTGTCGAAACCGGGCGGGGCCTTCCTTGCGCCAGTACGGCGCTATGCGATTTCCTTGGGCTGCGAGATCACCCATGCCGCCAGTCTGGTCTATTCCGACGGGCTGGACCTGAAGGGCCGCTTTGAACCCATCGGCATCTCCTGCCGGATTTGCGAGCGCAAGGATTGCCACCAAAGGTCCGTCCCGCCTCTGGAGCGCCGCTTGCGGGTTGATCCCGACACGCGGGGTCTTTTGCCCTACGATATCGCCGATTGAAAAAGGGGGCCGCGAAGGCCCCCTTTTCCCTATTTTACCATCCGATCACTTCAGATGTTGCCAGATGTGATCCTTCAGATGGCTGCGCTTCTTGCGCAGGTGTTCTTCCTCCTCCTCGGACAGAAGATCGAGCCGCGCCTCTGCGCGATGCACCTTTTCATTCAACGTGTCATACTCGGCCACCAGCTTGGCGAAATGCGCGTCCGTCTCCTTCAAGGCGCTGATCTTGGTTGCCTTTTCCGGAAATTCCAGCGGCAGGGCGTGCGGGGTATGCGACATGCGTGTCTCCTTCTGTCTTGTCGCCCCCGAGTTTATCAGGAGCGCAAAAGCTGACTTTGACACGGATCAATCGGTGCCGCGTTTCAACGCTGGCGTACCTGCCAATCCTTCGCCATCACCGGCTCCAGATTCGATTTTGGCAGGCGGCGCCCCAGAATATGGTCGGCAGCTTTTTCGCCGGTCATGATCGAGGGGCCGTTGAGGTTGCCATTGGTCACCTGCGGGAAGATTGAACTGTCGGCAACCCGCAGACCTTCAACGCCGATCACCCGACATTCGGGGTCAACCACCGCCATCGGATCATCCGCGCGGCCCATCCGGCAGGTGCCGCAGGGGTGATAGGCGCTTTCGACATGCTCTTTCAGGAAGGCATCCAACTCGGCATCCGATTGCAACGCAAGCCCCGGCTGGATTTCCGATTTCACAAAAGGCTTCATCGCACTTTGATCGAAAATCTCGCGTGTCAGGCGGATACAGCGGCGGAATTCGTCCCAATCATCGGGGTGCGACATGTAATTGAACAGGATTTTCGGCGCGTCCATCGGATTGGCCGACCGCAACGTAACCGACCCGCGCGATTTCGACCGCATCGGCCCGACATGGACCTGAAAACCATGGCCGCCCGCCGCCGCCTTGCCGTCATAGCGCACGGCGATGGGCAGGAAATGATATTCGATATCGGGATATTCGATCCCCTCGCGGGTGCGGATGAAGGCGCAGGCTTCGAACTGGTTCGACGCCCCTAGGCCGGTCTTGGTGAACAGCCACTGCGCCCCCACCATCGCCTTGCCCCAGAGGTTCCAGTATTTATACAGGGTCACCGGCTGGGCGGCGGCAAATTGCATGTAGATTTCAAGGTGATCTTGCAGGTTCGCCCCGACGCCGGGACGATCGGCCACCACCGGAATTCCATGCTCTGCCAGATGCGCCGCATCGCCAATCCCCGACAGCATCAGGATTTTCGGGCTGTTGATCGAGGAAGCCGCGACAATCACTTCCGAACCGGCGCGGATCACCTCATCCTGACCATTGCGGGCAATTTCCACGCCAACGGCGCGGCCATTCTCAATCACCACCCGCTTGGCAAAGGCGCGGACCAGGGCGACCCGACCCGATTTCATCGCGGGGCGCAGATAGGCATTGGCGGCGGACCAGCGGCGGCCCTTGTAGATCGTCGCCTCCATGGCGCCAAAGCCTTCTTGGCTCGCTCCGTTGTAATCGGGGGTCGCCGGATAGCCCGCCTGTTGCCCTGCCTTGATAAAGGCATTGAACAAGGGGTTCTTGCGCGGCCCGCGGCTGATGTGCAGCGGCCCGTTCTTGCCCCGAAAGCCATCATCGCGACCCGCATCATCGGCCCCGTGCCAAGTCTCCATGCGCTGGAAATAGGGCAGCACATCGGCGTAAGACCAGCCCTGCGCCCCCATCGCCTCCCATGTGTCGTAATCCTTGGCGTGACCGCGCACATAGACCATGCCGTTGATCGATGAGGACCCGCCGATCACCTTGCCGCGCGGGGTGGCCAGTTGCCGCCCGCCCAAGAACGGCTCGGGTTCTGACTGATACCCCCAGTCGTAAATCCCCATGTTCATCGGATAGCTGAGCGCCGCCGGCATCTGGATAAACGGCCCGGCATCCGTGCCCCCCTGCTCGATGACGATCACGCGCTTGCCTGCCTCGGCCAGCCGGTAAGCAATGGTTGACCCCGCCGAACCCGACCCGATGATCACATAATCTGCCTGCATCATTCCCCCCCACCTACCCGGCGGCCTTTGTTGACGGCCTCCCGGCGGCGGCTCACGCCGCAGCGCCGACAAGCTGTGAATTCAGATAATCCATTGCGGTTTTTACCGCCGCGGCCCCATCGGGCAGGCCCGACTTCAGCACTTCACGCAGGTAAAGCCCGTCGATCAGCGCGCCCAAACCTTCGGCAACCGACGCCGCCTTGTCGCCCGCCAAGGGGCGCAATGCGGCCAGAAGATTCGATCTCAGGCGCCGTTGATAGACCGCCAACAGGCGTTTGGCCTCCGGCACGGTCTGGGCCAGCACCCAAAAGTTGAGCCATGCGCCCACCGCCTCGCGGCGGAAATTTGCGGGGCTGAAACTGGCCCAGAGAATGGCCTTCAACCGCGCCTCGGGGCCATCGGCCAAATGCAGCGCGCCCCGCACTTCGGCCCCATAAAGCGACAGGATATGTCGCATTGCCGCAAGGAAAATTTCCTCTTTGGACCCGAAATAGTGATGCGCCAAAGCCGAGGACATCCCGGCCCGCTTGGCGATCTGGGACACCGTCACGTCAAGCGATCCCGCCCGCCCGATCTCGACGATCGTGGCTTTGACGAGGGCCGCCTTTCGGATAGGCTCCATGCCAACTTTGGGCATTTCGGTGTGGCTCCAAGAATCTGCTTGCCAAACCGATAAAGCGTGAAGTTTATTGACTCGTCAATCAACAAAAAACAGGGAGCCATACCATGACCCAACGCCCCACTTTGCGCACCGCCCTTCTGGGCACCGCTGTGACCTTCGCCCTTGCCGGTTCGGCCTTTGCCGAAGGCTGTGACAAGATCGTTTTCTCGGATGTGGGCTGGACCGACATCACCGCCACCACGGCGGCGACCAGCCTTGTGGCCCAAGCCCTGGGCTATGAGACCGAAACCAAGGTTCTGTCGGTTCCGGTGACCTATACCGGCCTGGCCGAAGGCGATATCGACGTATTCCTCGGCAACTGGATGCCCACGATGGAGGCCGACATTGCCCCCTATCGCGATGCAGGCACCGTCGAAGTGATCCGCACCAACCTGGAAGGTGCGAAATACACCCTGGCCACCAACGAGGCCGGTGCCGCCGCCGGGATCAGCGATTTTGGCAACATCAAGGACCACAAGGACGCGCTGGAAGGCAAGATCTACGGGATCGAGCCGGGCAATGACGGCAACCGCCTGATCATCGAGATGATCTCCGGCGGGCCGTTCGGGCTTGACGGCTTCGAAGTGGTCGAAAGCTCGGAAGCGGGCATGCTGGCCGAGGTGAAGAACAAATCCGACGCGGGGCAGCCGATTGTCTTCCTTGGCTGGGAACCCCACCCGATGAACGCCAACTTCAAGATGACCTACCTGTCGGGCGGCGATGATGTGTTCGGCCCGAACTTCGGTGGCGCGGTCGTCGATACCAACACCCGCAAGGGCTATTCGGCCGAATGCCCGAATCAGGGCAAGCTCTTGGCGAACCTCGTCTTCTCGTTGCAAATGGAGAACGAGATCATGGGCGCGATCCTGAACGACGGCACCGACCCGACCGAGGCGGCCAAGGCCTGGCTCGCCGCCAACCCCGGCACCTGGGAGCCGTGGCTGGATGGCGTGACCACCAAGGACGGCGGCGACGCCAAGGCTGCTGTCGCGGCTGCGCTGCAATAATCATCAAAGAGGCCCCCGTTTCCTGACGGGGGCCTTACTCTATCCAAAGGGGAGAGGCCGTCATGGACTGGCTGACCGATAACAAAATCCCGGTCGGGAAGATGGCCAAGATCATCAACGACTGGATGAGCGACAATCTGGGCGGGGTCTTTGACGCCATCTCCTTGGTCATGGAGGCGCTGATCAACGGCATCCTGTGGCTGTTGCAAACGCCGCATCCCCTTGTGATCGTGGGACTTTTCATGGCCCTTGCCTGGTATCTGCAACGGTCCTGGAAAGTGTGCCTTGGCGTCCTGCTGGGCTTTTTGTTCATCCTGAACCAAGGCTATTGGGAAGAAACCACCGAAAGCCTGACGCTGATCCTGTCGGCCTGCGTGGTCTGCATGGGCGTCGGCGTGCCGATTGGCATCGCGGCGGCGCATCGGCCCCGGCTTTATGCGGCCATGGTGCCGGTTCTGGACCTGATGCAAACCCTGCCGACCTTTGTCTATCTGATCCCCGCCATCGTGTTTTTCGGCCTTGGCATGGTGCCGGGCCTGATCGCCACGGTGATCTTCGTGCTGCCCGCCCCGATCCGTCTGACCTATCTTGGCGTCTCCTCGACCCCGACCGCGCTTTTGGAGGCCGCAACCGCCTTTGGCGCCACGCCGAAACAGCGACTGTGGAAGGTGGAACTGCCCTATGCCCTGCCGCAGATCATGGCCGGGCTGAACCAGACCATCATGCTGTCGCTGTCCATGGTGGTCATCGCGGCGCTGGTGGGCGCCAATGGCCTTGGCGTGCCGGTGATCCGGGCGCTGAACTCGGTCAATACCGCGCTTGGCTTTGAATCCGGCTTCATCATCGTGGTGGTGGCCATCCTTCTGGACCGCTCTCTCAGGGTGAACAGCAAATGAACGCGGTAGAGTTTGACAAGGTTTCCATCGTTTTCGGCGATACCCCCGCCGCCGCCCTGCCCTTGATGGATCAGGGCCTGTCGCGGGGCGAGATTCAGGAAAGAACCGGCCAGATCCTTGGCGTGCATGATTGCAGCCTGAGCGTGGGCGAGGGTGAAATTCTTGTTCTCATGGGGCTTTCCGGCTCAGGCAAATCGACGCTTCTGCGTGGAGTGAACGCGCTCAATCCGGTGGTGCGGGGCGAGGTGCGGGTGCGCGCGGGCGACAAGATGGTGTCGGTGACCCATGCGCCCCCCGAAACCCTGCGCGGCTTGCGGCTTTCGACCATCGCGATGGTGTTCCAGCAATTCGGTCTGCTGCCATGGCGGACGGTGCGTGAAAACGTCGGTCTGGGCTTGGAACTGGCGGGGCAAACCCCGGCCCAGCGCCGCGAAAAGGTGGATCAGCAACTGGCGCTGGTCAACCTGACGCAATGGGCAGACCGTAAGGTGGGCGAACTTTCCGGCGGCATGCAACAGCGCGTCGGCCTTGCCCGCGCCTTTGCCACCGAAGCGCCGATCCTTCTGATGGACGAGCCTTTTTCCGCGCTTGATCCCCTGATCCGCGCCAAGTTGCAGGACGAACTTCTTGACCTGCAACAGCGGCTGAAACGCACCATTGTGTTCGTCAGCCATGATCTCGACGAGGCGTTCAAGATCGGCAATCGCATTGCCCTGATGGAGGGCGGGCGTCTGGTGCAGATCGGCACCGCGCGCGAAATCATCGCCAATCCGGTCAGCGATTACGTCGCCGAATTCGTGGCCCATATGAACCCCTTGGGCGTTCTGACCGCACGCGATGTGATGATGCCGGGGCCGGGCGGCACGGGCCGGGCGGTGGAGGCTGAAACCCCGGTCAAGGCCCTGATGGAACTGCTGCAAGGCGGCGCAACCGATGTGACCGTGACCGAAAACGGCCAAGCCATCGGTCGGGTGCAGGCGACAGATGTGCTGTCGAAACTCCTGAACCCGCGCGGGAAAGTCTAATCTTCCGGGGGCAGGCGGGTGAACTCGCCCTGCCCCTGATCGCCCATGATGGCGCACAGGCCGATGTTTGGCCCCCGGATCATGCGTCATGGATCGCGCAAGCCGCGCGCTGATCAAATCCCGATGGGCAGCCTCAGGCTTTGACGGCAGCTTCCTTCGTGGCAGCTTTCTTCGCGGCAGGCTTTTTCGCAGGCGCTTTTTTCGCCGCCGGCTTCTTCTCTGCGGTCTTTTCTACGGCTGGCTTTTTCGCGGCTGTTTTTTTCACGGCCGTCTTTTTCGGCGCGGCCTTCTTCTTGGCCCCGGCTTTCCCCGCCTTTTCCGCGATCAGAGCCAGCGCCTCCTCCAGCGTCACCGCCTCGGGCGAGATGTCCTTGGGCAGGGTCGCATTGACCTTTTCCCATTTGACATAAGGCCCGAACTTGCCCGGCATCACCACGATCGGCCCGCCATCGGGGTGATCGCCCAAGCTTCGCAACGGTTCCGCCGCCGCCCCACGCCCCGGACCACGCGCCAGCTTTTGCGCCAGCACCTCGACCGCGCGGTTCATGCCGATGGTGAAAACCTCCTCGACATCCGGCAGGTTGGCATAGGTCTTGCCATGTTTCACATAAGGCCCGAAACGGCCAATCGCCGCCTCGATCTGCTCGCCATCCTCGGGATGCGGGCCAAGGATGCGCGGCAGGCTGAGAAGCTCCAGCGCCCGCTCCAGCGTCAGCGCCTCGGCCGCCCACCCCTTGGGCAGGCTGGCCCGGTCGGGCTTCGGCTGCGCCTCACTCGCTTCGCCGCGCTGGACATAGGGCCCGAAACGGCCCGCCCGCAGGCTGATCTCATGGCCCGCCGCGTCTTGGCCCAGCACACGGCCATCGACCGCCGCCTGCTCATCTCCGGTCGAAATCGGGCGGGTGTAGCGGCATTCGGGATAATTGCCGCAGCCAATAAACGCCCCCCCTGACCGCGCGGTTTTCAGATGCAACCGGCCCGAGCCACAGGTCGGGCAGACACGCGGGTCAGAACCATCGGCGCGCAAGGGGTAAAGATGCGGCGCAAGAAAATCGTCAATCTTTTCAAGCACCTCACCAATACGCAAATCGGCGGTTTCGGCAACGGCAGCCGAGAAATCACGCCAGAACCGCGCCAGCACATCCTTGTAATCCCGCTCCCCTGCCGAGACATCATCCAGTTCCGTCTCAAGATCGGCGGTGAAATCATATTCCACATATTTGTGGAAATAGTTCGACAGAAAGGCCGTCACCAGCCGCCCCTTGTCCTCGGGGATCAGGCGGTTCTTGTCTTTCTTGACATATTCGCGGTCCACGATGGTGGTCAGAACGCTGGCATAGGTCGAAGGCCGCCCAATGCCCAACTCCTCCATCCGCTTGACCAAAGTGGCCTCGGTATAGCGCGGCGGGGCTTGGGTGAAATGCTGGTCCGGCGTGACTTGGCGCTTGTCCAACGCCTCGCCGCTGGCAAGCTGCGGCAGACGGCCCTCGTCCTCATCCTCGTCGTCGCGGCCCTCGTCATAAACGGCAAGGAAGCCGTCGAACTGCACCACCTGCCCCGTGGCGCGGAAGCCAACCTGCTGATCCGGCGACAGAATATCAACCGTTGTCCGCTCCAGCCGCGCCGACGCCATCTGGCTGGCGATGGTGCGTTTCCAGATCAGATCGTAAAGGCGGCGCTGGTCGGCATCCGCCAATCGCAGGCTTTCGGGGTCCGCCGCCATGTCGGTCGGGCGGATGCATTCGTGGGCTTCCTGCGCATTCTTGGCCTTGTTCTTGTAGATGCGCGGGGCATCCGGAACATAGGCCGCCCCAAAACGCTTGCCAATTTCGGCGCGCGCCGCCGCCACAGCCTCGGGCGCCATGTCAATGCCGTCGGTCCGCATATAGGTGATCAGCCCGGCCTCATACAGCCGCTGGGCCGCGTTCATCGTGGCCTTGGCCCCGAAGCCGAACTTGCGGCTGGCCTCCTGCTGCAGGGTCGAGGTCATGAACGGCGCATAGGGGTTGCGCGCGGCAGGTTTCGCCTCGACGCTTTGCACCGCAAATGTTCGAGAAGTGACAGCCTGAACCGCCATTTCTGCCGCAGTGGCAGTGGGAAGTTCGAATTTATCCAGTTTCTTGCCGCCCAAAATCATCAGACGGGCGTCAAATTCCTGGCCACGGGGGGTCTTGAACGTTACCCCCACCGTCCAGAATTCACGGGCGCGGAACGCCTCGATCTCCATCTCGCGCTCAACGATCAGCCGCAGGCAGACCGATTGCACCCGGCCCGCCGATTTCGCCCCCGGCAGCTTGCGCCACAAGACCGGCGACAGGGTGAAACCAACGAGATAATCCAGCGCACGACGGGCAAGATAGGCCTCGACCAGCGGACGATCGATCTCGCGCGGCTCTTTCATCGCCTTGGTCACCGCATCCTTGGTGATGGCGTTGAAGGTCACACGTGCCACCTTCTTGCCCTTCTTCAGCGAACTCGCCAGCGCCTCTTGCAGGTGCCATGAAATCGCCTCGCCCTCGCGATCAGGGTCGGTGGCAAGGATCAGCGTGTCATCGGTTTTCAAGGCCTCGGCAATGGCGCGGACATGCT
This sequence comes from uncultured Tabrizicola sp., assembly GCA_964393035.1. Taxonomy (GTDB): domain Bacteria; phylum Pseudomonadota; class Alphaproteobacteria; order Rhodobacterales; family Rhodobacteraceae; genus Tabrizicola_A. The sequence goes on along the minus strand of CAYMRX010000005.1, from coordinate 195,041 downwards.
TCTTGCTCTCCGCCGCGACCTCCCAGGACATGGCGAATTCGGCCTCGGGATTGACCGAGCCATCCTTGGGCGGCAGGTCACGGACATGGCCATAGCTGGCCAGAACCGTGAAATCGGGGCCGAGATATTTGTTGATCGTCTTGGCCTTGGCGGGGGATTCGACGACGACGACGGGCATGGCAAGGAACTTTCGACAAGCTTTTCAGACGGGGCCGCACCATGAGGGCCAAGCGCGCGGCTTGTCAACCTGCGATGGCGGGCTGCGATAGCCCCAAAGGATTTGCGCCTTTCCAAATACTCATCTTTGCCACGCCGGGGACGGGCGCAAGATCAGTCGGCCCGCGACAACAGCCCCCCCGGCGCACGGGCGATCCGGCCTTCCAGCTCCAAAGAGACCAGCGCGGGCGTCAGCACGGATGGCGGCAGCGCGAGATCGCGGATCAGTTGATCCTCGGCCAAGGGGCTTGGCCCCAACCGCGCCAGAATCTGCCCATGCACGGCAGCCAGATCGCCGAGACTGCGCCGCGGCGCTTCGGGGCCGGGCAGGGCTTGCACCTCGGCCCTTGGTGGCTCTGGCAAATCCGGTGCGGCCAAACCCAGCGCCTCGGCCACATCGGCGGCATGGCGCACCAGCGTCGCGCCATCGCGGATCAGGTTGTTGCACCCCGCCGCGCGGGCATCAAAGGGATGGCCCGGCACGGCAAGCACCTCGCGCCCCTGATCGGCGGCATCGCGGGCGGTGATCAGACTGCCCGACCGCGCGGCCGCTTCTACCACCACCACGGCGCGGGACAGCCCCGAGATGATGCGGTTGCGCAGCGGAAAATGCCGGGTTTGCGGCACAAGACCCATGGGTTGTTCCGACACAAGGCACCCCTTGGCAGCGATCTGGCGGGCAAGTTCGGCGTTTTCTTCGGGGTAGGTCACATCCACCCCGCCCGCCATCACCGCCACCGTGCCGGTTTCCAGCGCCGCCTCATGCGCTGCCGTATCAATGCCGCGCGCAAGGCCCGACACCACCACCTGGCCGCCCTGCCCCAAGCCTTCGGCCAGCCGTCGCGCCATGCGCAAGCCCAGCGACGAGGCATTGCGCGCGCCCACCATGGCCACCATGGGCCGGTGCAGAAGCGCCAGATTTCCCCGCGCCCACAGAACCGGCGGGGCGTCAGGCAGGGGCATCAGGGCTTGGGGGTACTCCGGCGCACCCCAAAGCACCAGCTTTACACCAAAGGCCCGGCCTGCGCGCAATTCGGCCTGCGCCACGGCCTCCGGGCAGGCCGAATAATCTTCCACCCCCGCCGCGCGGGCAATCGCAGGCAAGGCATTCAGCGCCGCTTGGGCCGTGCCATGTTCGGCCAAAAGCCGGTGAAACGTCACCGCGCCAACCCGGCGCGAGCGGATCAGCCGCAGCCAATCCAACGGGTCACTCCCCGCTGCCGCCGGTTCCGCCCCCCGTTCCCCGCCTCGTTCTGCCAAACGCGTCATGAAATCTCCGTTCTCAAATTCCCCTCAGCTTGCGCCCGAATGGTTAACGCAAGGTGAATCGCGCTGCGGCTGGAACAGCCGATCTCTGGCCTTATGTTTTCCCAACTGGACTTATCGAAAACCCGCCACTGCCCCTTGCACGCCACGCCAGATTTGATCAATTGCCAAGCGACAAAGCCCGCGCCACCCCGGCGCCAGAAGGATGTTGACCATGAAGAACGCAGATGTTGCCAAGCGCCGCGATGAGGCGATTTCCCGTGGCGTGGGGATGCAGACCCAGATCTACGTCGACCGCGCACTGAACTCCGAAGTTTGGGACATCGAAGGCAACCGCTATATCGACTTTGCCGCCGGGATTGCCGTGGTGAACACCGGCCATTGCCACCCCAAGGTGATGGATGCGGTATCGAAGCAACTGTCGAAATTCACCCACACCTGCCATCAGGTGCTGCCCTATGAGCATTACATCCGCTTGGCCGAACGCCTGAACGCGGCCCTTCCCGGCGATTTCCCGAAAAAGACCGTTTTCGTCACCACCGGCGCCGAAGCCGTTGAAAACGCGATCAAAGTGGCGCGCATCGCCACCGGCCGCAATGCCATCATCGCCTTTGGCGGCGCCTTCCACGGCCGCACCTTCATGGGCATGACCCTGACCGGCAAGGTGGAGCCTTACAAGAAAGGCTTCGGCGCAATGATGCCCGATGTCTTCCACATCCCCTTCCCGCAGGATGTCCACGGGATTTCCACCGCCGATGCGATGGCCGGGCTGACCAAACTGTTCAAGGCCGACATTGATCCGGCCCGCGTCGCCGCGATCATCTTTGAACCGGTGCAGGGCGAAGGCGGCTTCTATCCGGCCCCGAAGGATCTGGTGAAAGCCATCCGCGCGCTGTGCGATGAGCATGGCATCGTGATGATCGCCGATGAGGTGCAGACCGGCTTTGCCCGCACCGGCACCATGTTTGCCATGGAGCAATACGGCGTGGCCGCCGACATCACTACCATGGCCAAGGGTCTGGCCGGCGGTCTGCCGCTGGCAGCCCTGACCGGCAAGGCCAGCCTGATGGACGCAGCCCATCCGGGCGGCCTTGGCGGCACCTATGGCGGCAACCCGATCGGCATTGCCGCCGCCAATGCGGTTCTGGATGTGATCGAGGAAGAACAGCTTTGCGCCCGCGCCAATGAGCTTGGCTCGCGTCTGAAGCAAAAGCTGGAATCGATCCGCGCCACCACGCCGGAAATCTCGGACATCCGGGGGCCGGGCTTCATGGTCGCGGTGGAATTCGCCAATCCGTCAAACAAGGAACCCGATGCCGGGTTCACCAACCGCGTGAAGAACGAAGCGCAAAAGCGCGGCCTGATCCTCTTGACCTGCGGTGTCTATGGCAACGTCGTGCGCTTCCTTGCGCCGATCACCATCCCCGACGCCCATTTCGCTGAGGCGATGGACATTCTGGAAGCCTCGGTCGCCGCCGCGCGTCAGGGCTAAACCCATGTAACTGATCCCCAAAGCCCCCGGAGTCCGGGGGCTTTGGCTTGTCAATGTGTGGTTTTTCACGCAGCGCGCGAAAAGTCGCTTTCAAGGCGCCCATGCCCGCCGCATCGCCCGTAGCTTTCCCTTGTTCTAGGGGGCCCGGTTCCATTAACTCATCTTCCATGAGCAGCATTCTCCTTTCCCAAGTCAGCTATGCCGTCGCAGGAAAACCCCTGCTGCACGACCTGTCCTTGGTTCTGACCGGCCGCCGCATCGGGCTGATCGGCCGCAATGGGTCGGGCAAGACCACATTGCTGCGGCTGATCGCGGGCCTTGTCGCGCCGACAACGGGTCACCTTCGGGTTGGTGACATCGACCCTTTCACCGACCGCAAGGCGGCATTGGCCAAGATCGGCATCCTGTTTCAAAACCCCGATCACCAGATTCTGTTTCCAACGGTGGAAGAAGAACTGGCCTTTGGCCTGACGCAAATGGGAACCCCGCACCCCGACGCGCTGAGACAGGCGCAGGCGCTGCTGGCGGCCCAGAACCGCCCGCATTGGGCGAAAACCTCGGTCGCGACGCTGAGCCATGGGCAAAAGCAATGGCTTTGTCTTCAGGCCATCTTGCTGATGCAACCAGAGACTCTCTTGCTGGACGAACCCTTCGCCGCGCTGGATTTGCCCACCGAAACCCGCCTGCGCCGCCATCTGGATGCCTTGCCGCAACGGCTTATCACCATTGTCCATCGCCCGGATGATCTGCATCACTGCGACGAGGTGCTGTGGCTGGAGGCTGGTCAGGTGCAGGCCTTCGGTCCGGCCGATCAGGTTCTGCCCGCCTTTGCCGACGAGATGGCCCGACTCGGCCGCGAAGACGAGGTCTGACCCATGTTCCTGATGCCCCTGCCATGCTCAGCCTGACCGCGCCCAACCCGACCCCGGCCCATGATTGGCCCGCGGGGCCAAAACTTCTGGCCTTGGCCGCACTGACCTTCCTTTTGTTCCTGCCTGCCCCCGGCTGGCCCGCGCTGGCGCTTGGTCTTGTCACCCTGTCCGTCGCCGCGCTGGTCGCCCGGCAATGGCGATTTTTCGGCAGTTGGGCGCGGCTTTTCCGCCCTCTCGTACCGTTTTTCCTTTTGCTTGTGGTCTGGCACGCTGTCACCAAGACCCCGATGCAAGGCGCTGTCATTCTGGCGCGGATGTTTGCCGCCGTCGGGGCGGCCAATCTGATGACCATGACCACGCGGCTTGCCGATCTTCAGGCGCTGATGCTCTGGGCGCTCACCCCTCTGGCGCCGATCCTGCCGACAAAGCCCTTGTCGCTGGCGGTTGCGTTGATGATCCGTTTCATTCCCGTCATGGCCGACCGCACGGCGCAACTCTCCGCCGCTTGGTCGGCCCGCTCGCCCCGGCGCCCGCACGCCCGGCTGATCGCGCCCCTGATGCTCTCGGCCCTTGACGACGCCGACCACGTGGCAGAGGCCTTGCGTGCCCGAGGGGGGGCGCTATAACTTGCGCGCGCAAACAGGAGACCCAAGAAATGGATCGCAACCTTACCCATGTCGCTCTTTTCGCCGCTTTGATCGCGGCATTGGGCTTGATTCCCCGGTTTGAACTGGTTCCGGGCATCGGCATCACCGCCCAATCCATGGGGGTCATGCTGTGTGGAACCATCCTTGGCGCACGGCTTGGTGGTTTGGCCGCTGCGCTTTTTGTTCTGGTCACCTTGCTCGGCCTGCCGATCTGGTCCGGCGGCGTCGGCGGTGTCGCGCTTTTGGCCACGGCAAAGGTCGGCTTCATCATCGGCTTCCCCGTTGCCGCGTTCGTCACCGGCCTGGTGATGCACCGCCTGTCCGGCTCGATCACCTTCTCAGCCTTCTTCGCCTCGATCATCGGTGGCATGGGGGTGCTTTATGCCTTCGGGATCCCCGGCATGGCGTGGGGCTTGAACAAAAGCCTGGCCGAGGCCGCGGCCATCTCGCTGAGCTTTGTGCCCGGCGACCTTGTGAAAGCGACCCTCGTCGCCGTGATCACCGCCACCATCGCCAAGGCCCGTCCGGCGGCGTTGTTGTCGCGCGGCTGATCGCAGGATCTGATCCCGGTCGGGCCTTGCGGGCCCGGCCACCAGAGCGCGGCCTCAGGGCCGCGCCACCACCAGCGCAGAGCCAAGCCCCCCCGCCGCCGCAATCGCCGCAAGGCCAAGGCCGCCACGCTCCCCCCCGCAACGCAGCCCGTGAAACAGCCGCACCGCCAGAATGGCCCCCGAGGCTCCGATCGGATGCCCCCGCGCCAAGGCCCCTCCGCCGATATTGACAATCGCCGGATCAAGCCCCGCGCCCGTGACGCAGGCCATCGCCTGCACCGCATAAGCCTCCATCACCTCGGCCATGCGCAGGTCTTTGGGCGACAGGCCCAACGCCTTGAGTGCTGCCGCAATCGCCGCAACCGGCACGAGGCCCGGCTCCTCGGGCGCACCGCCCAGCGTCACCCCGCCCAAAAGGCGCAGGCCACGCCCCGCCGCAATCCGGTCTGACACCACCAGAACAAAGGCCGCCGCATCCGCCGCCACCGCTGCCGTGGCGGCCGTCACGCTGCCCACCAGCCCCTTGGCCCGCATCGCCACCGCAGGCGTCAAGTTCCGGCCAAAGGCATCGCGCGTGATCCCGGCCAGCGGCACGATCTCGGGCCAATCCGCCACGGCCCGCGCCCGCGCATGGCTGCACACCGCCCAATCGGCCTGCGCCGCCGCAGAAACCCCGAACCGATCCGCCAATGCCGCCGCCGCCGTGGTCATTTCGGGATCGCGATCTGGCCAAGGGGTGAACGGCGCCTGATCGTAAGGCGCCGGCTGGCCATCCGCCCCCCGCATCGCCCGCAAGGGCCGCTGCGAATAGCTTTCGACACCGCCCGCCACCACGATCTCGGCCGCGCCACTGTCCACCACGGCCCGCGCCAGCAACAGCGCATCCAGCCCCCCCGCGCATTGCCGGTCAATCGTCAGCCCGGCCACCCGCTCCGGTAGCCCCGCCGCCAAAGCCACCCGCCGCGCCGGATTACCCCCCGCCCCAAGGGCATTGGCAACGATCACCTCATCCACCGCCACGGGCGCAACCCCGGCATCTGCCAGCACAGCCTGCAAAACGGGCGCACCAAGGTCTTCGATCCGCAGATGGGCAAAACCGCCGCCCCTTGGGCAAACGGCCGTGCGCCGGGCTGCCAGAATCACCGCCATCCCATCGCCCTTTCCACGGCGGCAAGATCGGTCTTGCCCGAGCCCAGCATCGGCCAGTCGGCCAGCCGATAAACCGCCTTGGGCGCCTTCAACGCCCCCAAGGCCGCGCGACAGGCCCGCAGGATCGCCGCGTCCTCCGCCGCCCCCTGCACCACCGCCACCAGATGCACCCCGCGCAAGGCATCAGGCCGGGGCAACACCGCCACCCGCTCAACCCCCGGCAAGCCCATCACAAAAGCCTCGATCTCCTCGGGGAACACGTTCTGATCCGCCACCGTCACCATGCGGCCCGCACGGCCCGACAGATACAGGAACCCCTCCTCCATCCAGCCCATCTCGCCCACAGAAAGCCAGCCGTCGCGCCAGCGGGCAGACCCCGGATCAGCCCCGGCATAGGCTTGGAACAGATAGGGGCTGCGGACCCAGACCTCGCCCGCATCAACGGCAATCTCCACCCCCGGATAGGGCCGCCCGACCGAGGCCTCCGGGCAATCCGGCCCGGACAGGGTGATGAAACTCGCCTCGGCCGCCCCATAGAATTCCTGCACCACCGCGCCCGGCGCCATCGCTGCCAAGCCTGCCCGCAACCGCGCGTCGAGTTTTGATCCGCCGACCAGAACCCGCGTCAGCGGCAATTCTGGCCCGCCCGCCTCCACCATCAGCCGCAATTGCGCTGGCGTGGCATAAAGCAGCGCAACCCCGCGCGCGGCCAATGCAAGGCGCTGCCGGTCCGGGCGCAGATCATCCAGCAGATGCAACTCCGCCCCCAAGGACAGCGCCTCCACCGCGCCATAAAGCGCCAGCGAATGGACAAGCCGCCCCAAGACCGCCACCCGCACCCCCGGCCCGATACCGAACAGCGCCGCATTCACTGCAAAAGATGCCTGCCACGACGCAACCGAGCGCACAATTCGCCGCGCCACCCCGGATGAGCCGGAGGTCAACGTCTCAAAACACCCCTCGCCCGCCTCAAGCTGGCTCGCGCCGCCAATCCGAAATGCCCCCCCAAAGGCCCCGGCCAAAGTCTGCGCCGTCGGCTGTTCGTCCAATACCCCCCCGGCGCCCGCGCAAAAGGCCACCGGCCCCGCAGCATCGAACACCCGCGCCTCGGGGTGCAGTTGGAACCCGCCCTTCATCTTGGCAAAAATACCCCCGCGCGGAGCGCGCACCGCCCCGCCAGAAATCCCGCTTCAGGCCACAAGCCCGGCCATCCGCCGCAACGCCAAGAGATATCCCTCGGTGCCAAAGCCCGCGATGACGCCATCCGCCCGCGACGACACGAAGGAATGATGCCGGAACGCCTCGCGCTTGTGGATGTTCGAGATATGCACCTCCAGCACCGGGCCTTCAAAGGCGTTCAGCGCATCCAGAATGGCGACGGAGGTATGGCTATAGGCACCGGGGTTGATCATGATCCCCGCCGCAGCGCCCCGCGCCTCCTGGATCCAATCCACCAATTGTCCTTCGTGGTTTGACTGACGGCACAACAGCGCGACCCCCAGATCGCCCGCCAATGCGCCCAGTGCCGCCTCGACATCCGCCAAGGTCTCGTGCCCATAGATTTCCGGCTGCCGCAGCCCCAGAAGGTTCAGGTTCGGGCCATTCAGAACATATATCGGCTTTGCCACGGGGTCGCTTCCTTTGCAGATTGCCCTGGACCTTAGCCGATCCGAACCAAAGCGCAAAGCCCCGCTCCCGCGCGGGGGCAGGCACACAGAAAAACGCCCCCCGAACCGGTCAGGGAAGCCGGTCGGAGGGCGAAGTCAGGCCGCGCACCTTGGGGGGGACCGCCCGGCAGGGAGACCAGCCGGGTCGACGAGGATCAGCCTCAGGCGACCTTTTCCAGTTGAACCTGCGGGGTGACGCCCAAGGCACGCACCACTTCCCGCGTCAGGTTCGGGCGGTTCAGCGTGTAGAAGTGCAAATCCTCCACCCCGCCCGCGATCAGCCGGTCACAAAGTGCCGTGCATTGCGCCAAGGCGAGCAACGCCTCGCGCCCATCCCGCACCGCGGTGGTAAATGCCTCGTCCAGCTTGACAGGCACCTGCGTGCCGCACCGCGCGGCAAAGCGCTTGGCGCCTTCCCAGCTTTGAATGGGCAGGATGCCGGGGATGATCGGCACATGAATGCCCGCCGCCACGCAATCGTCACGGAAGCGAAAGAAGGTGTCGGCATCAAAGAAGAACTGGGTGATGGCCTTTGCCGCCCCCGCATCCACCTTGCGCTTCAGCCAGCGCACATCCGCCGTGGGATCGGCGGCGTCGGGGTGCGGCTCGGGGTAAGCCCCGACAGCGATTTCAAACTTGCCGGTTTTTGCCAGCGCCGCCACAAGATCCGCCGAATGGGCAAAACCGTCTTTATGCGGGGCAAATCGCGCGGCCCCGTTCGGCGCGTCACCGCGCAGGGCCACGATCCGCCGCACGCCTGCCGCATGATAGGCGTCGGCAATCTCCAGCGTTTCAGCCTTTGACGCCTCGACGCAGGTCAGATGCGCCGCGACGTTCAGCCCGTAATTGCGGTGGATGGTTCCCACCGCGTCATGGGTCAGCTTACGCGTCGTGCCACCCGCGCCATAGGTCACGCTGACGAATTCCGGCCCCATCGGCGCCAGCGCCTGCACCGTCTCAAAGAGCTTGAACGAGGCGTCCAGCGATTGCGGCGGGAAGAACTCGAACGAAATGCGGGGGCTGGTCATGGGGTCGTCTCCTTTTCACTTGCCCCTTTGTGCCAGACTCGACAATGTGACTCCAATTCATAATATTCACGATCATTATGAGGTTGACCGCATGTATATCGAGTTGCGCCACCTGCGATCCTTGCGCGCCATCCATCAGGCGGGGGGCTTGGCCCGCGCGGCCGAGATGCTGAACATGACGCAATCGGCGCTGTCGCATCAGATCGCGGGGCTGGAGGATCAGGCCGGGATGGAACTGTTCGTCCGCCGCTCCAAACCCATGCGGCTGTCGGCGGCGGGCCTGCGCATGTTGCGCGCCGCCGAACGCATCTTGCCGGAAGTTGCGGCGCTGGAGGAGGAATTCCGCGCGCTGCGCTCGGGCAAGACGGGCCGTCTGCACATCGCCATTCAATGCCACGCCTGTTTCGACTGGCTGTTTCCGGTGCTGGAACTCTTTCGCCACGCCTGGCCCGAGGTGGATGTCGACATCCGCGCGGGGCTGGCCTTTGAACCCTTCCCGGCCCTTGCGCGCGAGGAGGTGGATCTGGTGATCTCGTCCAACCCCGAACCCCTGCCCGGCGTCGTGGCGCAGCCCTTGTTCGACTATGCCCCGACCTTTGTCGCCTCGTCACAAAACCCCTTGGCCGCGAAAGCGATGATCGCGGCCGAGGATCTGCGCGACCAGACCCTCATCACCTACCCGGTGGGGCGCGACAAGCTGGATGTCTTCACCGATCTTCTGACCCCCGCCCGCGTGGAACCCGCAGCACACCGCCATGTCGAATTGACCGCCGTCATCCTGATGCTGATCGGGTCCAACCGCGGCGTCGGCGTGCTGCCCGATTGGGTGATCCGCGACGTGAAGGGCAATCCCGATTACATCACAAGACCCTTGGCCCCCGGCAATGTCACCCGCCGCCTTTACGCCTGCCTGCGCGAAGACGACGCCTCCCGCCCCCATATGGCGCATTTCGTGCGTCTGGGGCGGTCGGAACCGGTCAAGTTGCAGCGCGGGTAACCAAAGATCCGGCCCAAGGGCTTGCGCCTTTCCAAATACTCATCTTCTCGCCGCCCTCCCCCAGCGCCCCCCTTTCCCTTTGCGCCCTTTCGGTGTATCGCCCGTCCCTTGAACCGGACCGGAGATGTGCCATGCAGGGCAGTGCCAACCTCAACCTGATGATCAAGGCCGCGCGACGCGCTGGCAAATCCTTGGTCAAGGACTTCCGCGAGGTGGAAAACCTTCAGGTCTCCACCAAGGGTCCGGGCGATTTCGTGTCGAAAGCCGACCGCGAGGCGGAGCGCCTCATCAAGGAAGAATTGATGGGCGCGCGGCCGACCTATGGCTGGCTGGGCGAGGAAACCGGTGGCGAGGACGGGGCCGACCCGACCCGGCGCTGGATTGTCGATCCTTTGGATGGCACCACGAATTTCCTGCACGGCATGCCGCATTGGGCGATTTCGATTGCGCTGGAACACAAGGGCGAGATCGTCTCGGCCGTGGTCTATGATCCGGCCAAGGATGAGATGTTCTGGGCCGAAAAAGGTGCCGGCGCCTGGCTGAATGACAACCGCCGCCTGCGCGTCTCGGGCCGCCGCTCGATGTCCGAAGCGGTGTTTGCCACCGGCGTGCCCTTTGGCGCCAAGAAAACCCTGCCCGCCACGCTGGCCGATCTGGCCCGGCTGATGCCGGCCTGTGCCGGCGTGCGGCGCTGGGGGGCTGCCTCGCTGGATCTGGCCTACGTCGCCGCGGGCCGTTACGATGGCTATTGGGAACGCGAGTTGCAGCCTTGGGACATTGCGGCGGGGCTGCTCTTGGCCAAGGAAGCCGGTGGCATGGTTGGCCCGGTCCGCGAAGGCGATGACATTCTGGACCGCGGCGCCATCCTGTGCGCCAACGAGCCCTTGTTCGAAGGCTTTGCCAAGATCATCCGCAACGCTTGAGGCTTGAGGCTTGAGGCTCAAAAGGCTTAAGGCTTGGGCCTGATCACTTGCAATAAGGCCCGCTGCGATCGCTGGCGGTGTCGAAATGCAGATGGTCCTCGTGATAACCGTCCGAGCCGGGGCCAAGCGTGGTGCCGAAGATACCGCAGGCCGCTTTGTGGGCCTTGCGCATGTGTCGATTGTAATCGCTGACAACCGTCCATTGCGTACCGTCGGCAAAGACAAAGCCCGCCACATCGACAGCCTTGCCACGCCCGTGTTCGCTGATCTTGGCCCCTCTTTGGTTGTTGCGCGGGCGGCAAACATAGCTGGCCGCGATGCGCAACTCGACCACCTCGCGCCGGCCCATCACCGGGCGCAGGCCCTTATTGACCCATGTTTTAAAGGCTTTTGCCGTCTCACAGTTGAGAATGGCAGGTTCGCTCAGGCGGATGCCAGCCACCTGCGTGACCCGCACCGGGTTCTCCAACCCGCAACCTTTGACCTTGCCCCGGATGGCCGCCAAAACCTCGCCCTTGATCTCAGGATCGCCACAGATGGCGCCTTTGGCCGACAGCTTCTGCCTTTTGGTCTTCCCCTTGGCCGCGGCCTGTTCTGGTGCAGGTTCGGGCGTTAAAGCCGCAACGCCCGCCCCCAAACCGTCTGGCCGCGGTCTGGGCCGCAGGACCGCGACGGTTTCACCGGGTTCGGACGGTTGCATATCAAGAACCTGAATCCCCCCGGCCATGCGGCTTGCAGGCGGTGACATCGGACGGATGGACGTCAGCGGCGCGGCAGCCGTTGCCGGATCAGCTTCCGGCGCCATGGGCGCCATGCCTGCCAGCGCACGCGGCATCGGGCGCGGAGAAATGGCCGGGGGCTCGGCCCAAGCGCCCTGCCCGGTCAGGCAGAGGGCAAAGCAAAGGGCCAGCCGCCGCACGGGGCTTACTCTGCCGGTGTCCCCGCAGGGGCCACGCGGCCAAAATCAGGCGCGGCAGTGTCCTGACCGGCCTCGATGATGCTGCGGCGAATGGCGCGGGTGCGGGTAAAATAGGCGTGCAACTCATCACCATCGCCCATGCGAATGGCCCGTTGCAGCATGAAAAGTTCTTCGGTGAAGCGGCCGAGAATATCCAGCGTCGCTTCCTTGTTGGTCAAAAAGACATCGCGCCACATCGTGGGATCAGATGCGGCAATCCGGGTAAAATCCCGAAAACCCGAGGCAGAATATTTGATGACCTCGGAATTCGACACGCGCCGCAGATGGTCGGCAACGCCCACCATCGTATAGGCAATCAGGTGCGGCGTGTGGCTGACAACGGCCAGCACCAGATCATGGTGCGGGGCGTCCATCTCATCGACGTTCGATCCCATCGCCTCCCACAGCCGACGCAAGCAGGCGATCGCCTCCGGGGTGGATTTCTCGGTCGGCGTCAGCAGGCACCAGCGGTTCTGAAACAGCGTCGCAAAGCCCGAGCGGGGCCCGGAATGTTCGGTGCCCGCCAAGGGGTGCGCGGGGACAAAGGCGACGCCCTCGGGGATATGGGGTGCCACCGCCTCGATCACCGCTTGCTTGACGGACCCGACATCGGTCACACAAGCGCCCTGCGCCAGATGCGGGCCGATTTCGGCCGCGATCTCGGCCATGGCGCCGACCGGAACCGCCAACACCACCAGATCGGCGCCCTGCACCGCCTCGGCCGCAGAGCCGAAAACCCGGTCGCAAACACCGATTTCCAAGGCAACCCGGCGGGTTTCCTCGGTCTTGGCATAGCCGACAATCTCGCCCGCAAGGCCAAATTGCTTCATCGCATGCGCCATGGACGACGCAATCAGGCCTAGGCCGATCAGGGCCACGCGGTCATAGAGCGGAGGGGTCATTTCGCCCCCTTGAACTGGCCGATGGCATGGGCCACCCGGCGGCAGGAGGCCTCATCGCCGATGGTGATGCGCAGGCAATGCGGCAGGTTGTAGCTGCTCACACGGCGCACGATAAGCCCTTGGCTTTGCAGAAACTTGTCACAAGCCTCGGCCTCATCGGCCGAGGCAAAGCGCGCAAGGATGAAATTCGCCATCGAGGTGTCGGACGGCACGCCCAACTCGGCCAAGGCTTCGGCCAGCCAATGGCGCATGCGGGCATTGTCGGCCCGGCATTTCGCCACATATTCCTGATCGCGCACCGCCGCTTCGGCCACATCCAACTGGGTGTTCGACAGGTTGAAAGGGCCGCGGATGCGGTTCAACACATCAATGATGTGCTTTGGCCCATAACCCCAGCCAATCCGCAATCCGCCAAGGCCGTAGATTTTCGAGAAGGTCCGCGTCATCACCACATTGTCGCGGCCTGCGATCAGGGCGGCCCCGGCGTCAAAGCCCTCGACATATTCGGCATAGGCCCCGTCCAGCACCAAAATCGCCTGCGGCGGCAGGCCCGCAGCCAGACGTTCGACCTCGGCCGCCGAAATCATCGTGCCGGTCGGGTTGTTCGGGTTGGCGATGAACACCAGTTTGGTACGGCGGTTGCAGGCCCGCAGGATGGCGTCGACATCGGTGGTGCGCTCACGTTCGGCCACCTCGACCGGGGTCGCCCCCGCCGCCATGGCCGAGATGCGATACATCAGGAACCCGTGTTCGGTATAGACCACCTCATCCTTCGGGCCGGCATAGGCCTGACACAGGAAATGGATGATCTCGTCAGACCCGACACCGCAAATGATCTGTGCCGGATCAAGATCATGCGCCTCGCCGATCGCCTCGCGCAAGGCGGCGTGATCGGTGGAGGGGTAGCGGTGCAACTGATGCACCGAACGCTGGAAAGCGTCTTTCGCCTTGTCCGACGGGCCAAAGGGGTTCTCATTGGACGACAGTTTCACCACATTCGACACGCCCATGACCGATGCCTTGCCGCCTTCGTAAAGCGCAATGTCCATGATGCCGGGCTGTGGGCGGATGTGGTCGTTCATCAGATTCCCCAAGGTCATGCCGGGCTTTTACCGTCCCCAATGGGGCAAGGCCAGTGGAAAGGCAAAGGGGCGGCCCTGCGCCGCCCCGAAGGATTTTCGATGAAAACCCGGGCGTCACACCGCGAGGAAATTGGTGAACTGCCAAGGATCGTCTTCGTCGCGATCCTCGGCAAAGCTGTTGATGCGGTGCAGGATCGGGGTCCAGTCGGTGTAATGGCACTCCACCCGGCCCAGATAGGGCCGCTGGACCTGTAGGCAGCGCGCATGGTCCATCTCATCGGCCTCGACCCAGCCCATGTTCGGGTTTTCCGCCACCCAGACCATGGCCGCCAGCACGGCCGAGGTCACCTGCATGCCGGTCGCGTTCTGGTAAGGCGCCAGCGCGCGGGCCTCGTCGATCGTGAGGCGCGAGCCATACCACATCGCGCCCTTGGCATGGCCATAGAGGAACACGCCCAGATCATCCCCGCCCGAGGTGATCTCCTCGGCGGTCAGAATGTGCTTCTTTTCCGGCAGTTGGCCAGAGCCGTTGATCTCGTGCAGCGACAGGATCGCATCGTTGCAAGGGTGATAGGCATAATGCGCGGTCGGACGATAGATGGCCCGGTCGCCGTCCCAGACTGTGTAGTAATCCGGGATCGACAGCGATTCATTATGGGTCACGACATAGCCGAATTGCGGCCCCGCGCCGGGGCACCAGGACCGCACGCGGGTATCCGCGCCGGGCCGGTCGATCCAGATCGCATAGCCCGCGCCATGGGTGAACTTGTGGCCATGGGGGGGAAGCTTCTTCTCATGCGTGCCCCAGCCAAGTTCGGCGGGCTGATAGCCTTCGCTCAAAAGCCCATCCACCGACCATGTGTTGACAAAGGTGCCAACCGGCTTGGTGCGGGCCGAAACCTGCGTATCACGCTCGGCGATATGCACGCCCTTGACCCCCAGCGTCATAGCCAGCGCCGCCCAATCCGCCTGTGATGTCGGGGCCGCAGCAACGCCGGTATCGGCCGCCAGACGCAAGAGCGCCTCTTTGAGCAGCCAGCTCACCATGCCGGGGTTGGCGCCGCAGCATGACACCGCCGTCGGCCCGCCGACATGGGCGTGGCCCAAGTCGCGCACCTTTTCACGCAAGGGGTAATTGGTGCGATCCGCATTGGGCAGCGGCGAGCCGAAGTAGAAGCCCGGCCAGGGTTCGACCACGGTGTCGATATATTGCACGCCCAACTCGGCGCAAAGTTCCATCAGCAGGATGCTGTCCACATCCACCGACAGGTTCACCACCATGCCCTTGCCCGCCGGAAACAGCCCGCGCAGCACGGCTTCATAATTCTCCGGCGTCAGGGCGGTTTGCAGATGCCGGATCCCATGCTCCCGCAGGATATGGGCGAAGTCGCCCGAAGGCTCGATCACGGTGAACTGGTCGCGCTCAAAGCCGATATGGCGTTCGATCAGCGGCAGCGTGCCGCGCCCGATCGAGCCGAAGCCGATCATGACCAAGGGGCCATTGATATGGGCGTGAAGGGTATGGGTCATGACAGGGCCTCAGGGCTTGGCGGATTTGGGGACAGTGGGGCGCGGGTCAGTGGCTGATAAACACCTTATCCCCTTGAATTCTTCGCCCATCCGCCGCGATACGAAAAGGGCCGCGACCTTGCGGCGCGGCCCCGATGGATCCTGCGCTTGCGCGCAAAACGCCTTAGTTCTTGGCGTAGTATTCGACGATCAGGTTCGGTTCCATGCGAACCGGATAGGGCACATCGCCCAGGCCCGGGGTGCGGACGAACTTGACGGTTTTCTTGTTGGTGTCGACTTCCAGATAGTCCGGAATATCACGCTCGGCCGAAGCGAGGGCTTCGATCACGATGGCCAGTTGGCGCGACTTTTCGCGCACTTCGACGACATCGCCTTCCTTGACGCGGTAGGACGCGATGTTCACGCGCTTGCCGTTCACCAGAACATGGCCGTGGTTGACGAACTGACGGGCGGCGAAAATCGTCGGGACCAGCTTGGCGCGGTAGACGACCGCATCCAGACGGCGCTCCAGCAGGCCGATCAGCATCTCGCCGGTGTCGCCGCGCACACGTTCGGCTTCGCCATAGATCTTGCGGAACTGCTTTTCGGTCAGGTCGCCATAGTAGCCCTTCAGCTTCTGCTTGGCGCGCAGCTGGGTACCGAAGTCCGACAGCTTGTTCTTGCGGCGCTGGCCGTGCTGGCCGGGGCCATATTCACGCTTGTTGACCGGCGACTTGGCGCGGCCCCAGATGTTTTCGCCCATGCGGCGGTCGATTTTATACTTGGCAGACGTGCGTTTGGTCACGGCTGATCTCCTTCGTTCACATTTTGCTCTTTCGGCTGGTCCGAAAACCGGTTCCCGCTTTTCGGGCCTCAGAGCGTCAGAAGGGCGTTGTCCTTTGGTCCGAAGACCTGACAGGGATCCTTTTGCAAGGGCCACCAACACCAATGAAAAGCCCCGGAATTGCTTCCGGGACCCGTGGGGCGGCTTATACAGGCGGAAAAGACAGAGTCAACACCCCCGGCACCGCAACATGCCCCTTGTTTAGACTAGCCGATCAATGCGCCATTTCATAGCGCAGGATCGCCGCCTCCGACGCCGAAAGATTGCGCCGGGCATAGTCGCCATAGCTGTGCGGATTCGTCTCGATCCCCGGCAAAAGCTGCAACAATGTGCCAAGTTGACCGGGATCCACCGTGTCCAGAGCGGTGTTCGAGGGGTGGAAGCTTTCCGATTCCAACCCATTGGCCCAGATCACATTGTGCCGCTCCAACAGGATATGCACATAGGTGACTTCCCGCAGGGTGTGATCGACGATCACGGTCTGGTCGTTGATGAGGTCTTCGGCGGCCACCAGAACCTCGGGCGTGTTGAACAGCGCCTGCGCGGCGGCCCCTTGCAAAAGCATCCTGTGCTGTGGCGAAACCAGCAAATCCTCATCCGGGCGGCCAATGCCCAAGGCCCCGGCCTTGAACCGCACCGGCCGCAGATGCGGCATGGCATAAAGCCGCGCACCGGTCATCCGGCGGTGCCCCGTCCACATCACCTCTTGCGGGCCATTGTCGCGGGTGTTGATCCGGTCACCGGGCCGCAGGTCGCGGATCATCCGCGGGCCATTCGGCGTGGCCAGCCTTGTGTCCGGCGTAAAGCAGATCACCCCGCCCGCCGTGCGCGCGCCCACCCCGGAATGGGTGCGGTCGATCGAGGTGCGCACCACCCACAGATCCTGATCCACCGGCGGCAGATCGCCCACCAGCATCAAAAGCCGCGCCCCGGTATCGGGCACGAGGATAAGCGTCACGGTGAAACTTTGATGACCATCGGTGACGATGAAGCCCTGCTCTGGCAGGCCGTCGGCCTGATCCGGCCCGGCCGCACCATCGCCACCCACCGCCGCACCGACCAGACGCCGCACCATGCGCGCGGCGCGTTTGCGAATGTCCGTCGCCCCGTCAGCCCCTTCCAGAAGCAACACCCCTTGCGGTCCGTCCACACGCACCGCCGCCCCGGTCCAGCGCCATGTGGTGCCAACCGCAAGAACATCCAAAGGGGCGGCCCTAAGGCCGTCTACTTCTGTCTGTGACCAGGAGATGACGAACGTGCCCAAAGAGCCCGTTTTCATAACCAAAATGCCTGCTCGTATTTCTTGTTTTCATTTTTCACGGCGTTTTCCGCCGCTTGTGGATAAAAGTTAACAAGAAGCCCCACGCTTGACTAGAGCAAACGGGCAACAGACTTCAGATAGTAAACCGGATCAGAACCGCAGATTGAGGCTGAGCGCCCCCACCACCTGCCCCTCGGGCTGGGTGGTGAACTCGGGCGACAGGTAACTGACGCCGTAAAAGGCGCCCATACGTTCGCCCTGCCAGTGCAGCCCGGCGCGCAAGCGATAGCGCCGATCCTCGGCCTGCACGCCGCCGGATGGCAAAAGCGCGCTGTCCAGAACCTGCGCCATATCACCGCCCAAGGTCAGGCTCAGCCCGCTGCCGTGGCTCCCCTCCACCCCGCGATAGCGCTGGCCGGTAATCACATCGCGCAGCATCAGGTCATCGCGCCCCAGATCACCGATCGTCAGGTCAGCACCGATCCGCACCAGCGTTTCCACCCCCGCCCGCGCCTCGGCAAAGGGGCGGGCCTGCACGGCCCCCAAAGCAAAACTGCGGCCGATTTCGGCGTTCAAACCGGGATAGGCCTTGGACCCGATCTGGGCATCCAGCACCGCAGCCGAGGGCGGCACCATGCCCAAAACCCCATGAAACCAATCATGAAACGCCCCGATCCCCGTGTCGGGTCCGGTCATGGCAAGTTCGCCCCCCAGCGCGACCTCCGCCCCCTGCCAACCGAAGTGCGTCGTGACCCCAAGGCTCAGCAGCCCGGCATAGCGGCGATCCGCAGGGCTGACGGTGGTCAGATTGGCAGGCGCGATCACCGCGGCATGACCGCTGAACGCCAACACCTCGCCAAAGCTCAAAGCCGCAAAGCCCGCCTCGCCAAAACGGCTGCCCGACGGCCCGCGCACCCGGCTGAGTGTGTAAGATCCGCTGCGCCAGCGATCCTCGCCGTCGCCCATCTGGTCATTGGTAAAGATCCGCCCCCAACCCAGACCGACCCGCTCCTCGGCAAAGGCACCGCTTGCTGCCAGCGCCACAAGTGCTGACAAGACCAACCGCTTGACCATGATCCGAATTCCCCGCCCCAATGCCCCTTGCGCCAAATCCTGCCGCAGCACTGTGGTGAAATTATGGAAGATTGCTCAAAATGCCCGGCACCGCACCCAGTGCGATACATCACCCTGATGCATCTGCCCTATGGTATCCGCCGCGCCGCTGCGAAACAGTAGACCAACCGGAACAGGGAGGCCAGCCGTGACCACTGCCCAAGACACCGCCTTTTACCACGATGAACGCTGCCTGTGGCACACCACCGGGGAACACGCGCTCATCATCCCGGTCGGCGGCTATGTGCAACCACCCGCAGGGGCGGGCCATGCCGAAAGCCCGGAAACCAAGCGTCGGTTCAAGAACCTGTTGGAGGTGTCGGGGCTGTGGAAAAAGCTGGATGTCCGCGATGCCATCCCGGTGACCATGGAAGACATGCTGCGCGTCCATACTCCGGAATACCTGAAAAAGTTCAAAGACGTATCTGACGCAGGCGGTGGCAATGCCGGGCATTATTCGCCCTTTGGTCGCGGGTCTTACGAAATCGCCATGGTGTCGGCGGGGCTGGTGAAACAGGGCGTTCAGGATGTGCTGATCGGCCGGGCCGCCAATGGCTATGTGCTGTCGCGCCCACCGGGCCATCATTGCCTGCCCGAAGCCTCGATGGGCTTTTGCCTTCTGGCCAATATCCCGATCGCGCTTGAGGCCGCCCGCGCCACCCATGGCCCGCTGCGCGTCGCCGTTGTGGATTGGGATGTGCATCACGGCAATGGCACCGAGGCGGTGTTTTATGACCGCGACGACACGCTGACGATCTCGCTGCATCAGGAATCCTGCTTTCCCTTGGACAAGGGTGCTGCCACCGACCGCGGCACCGGCAAGGGGCTGGGCTACAACCTGAACATCCCGCTTTTGCCCGGTGGCGGCCATCAGGCCTATCTCGATGCCTTTGATCTGCTGGTGGCCCCCGCCTTGCGCGCCTACAAGCCCGATCTGATCGTCGTCGCGTCGGGCCTTGATGCCAATGGGGTCGATCCCCTCGCCCGGATGCTCGCCCATGCCGAAACCTTCCGCGCCATGGCGACCCGGATCAAGGCGCTGGCGGCAGAGCTTTGCGACGGCAAACTCCTTTGCGTGCATGAGGGCGGCTATTCCGAACTCATGGTGCCGTTCTGCGGGCTTGCCATCGTCGAGGTGCTGTCTGGCCAAAAGACCGATGTCATCGACCCGATGTTCGATCTCATCCACGCCCAGCAGCCCCCCGCCGACATGATCGCCTTCCAGCGCACAAGGTTGGAGGCCCAAGCCAAGGCAATCTTCGGCTAGCCGGATCTTTGCGCGCCTGCTGCCTTTGCCTTGGTCCAAATATCCATCTTGCAGGGCCGACAACCGGGGCTGCCGGTCACAGGACGATCACCCGGCACCAGCACCAAAAATCTGCCCCGCATGATCGGCAAGGTAAATCCGCAGCCAAGGCGTAAAGGTCTCGGGCCGGGCGGCAATCTCGGCCTGCAAATCGGCAAGCCCGATCCAGCGCGCCGCCATCACCTCATCGGGGTTCAGATGCAGCGCCAGATCGGCCGGGGCATCGGCGCGAAACAGCGCCACCACCTCATGCTCCACCATCCCGCCACCCACCTCGGCGCGGTATTCCACCCCGCCCGCCGGATGCAACGCAAGCCCGGCAATCCCCAATTCCTCGGCCAGACGGCGGGCGGCGCAGGCCGCATCCAGCTCGTCCCACAGGGGATGCGTGCAGCAGGTGTTCGCCCAAAGCCCCGGCGTATGGTATTTTCCCATCGCACGCTGCTGGATCAGGATGCCCCGCTCCGACAGCACAAAGACCGACACCGCCTTGTGGCGCAGGCCGCGCTGATGCACCGCCAGCTTTTCCACCGGAATCAACTGGCCCTCGACCCAGGCCGGGATCATCTGCGTCGACGTCATTCCAAATCCCGCATCTGCAACCGCCCTGCCCTTATCCAGAACGCCCCTCTCGATCAAGTCTTGCCAAAACCCCGCCCCCCGCGCTACCTGCCTCAAACCGACAGCGGAGGCCTCCATGTTCGATCGTTCCATCAAGATTGCCCCCTCGATCCTCTCCGCCGATTTCGCCGACTTTGGCCGCGAAATTCAGGCGATCGAGGCGGAAGGCGCCGATTGGGTCCATGTGGATGTCATGGACGGCCATTTCGTGCCGAACATCACCTTCGGCCCGCCCGCCGTTGCGGCCTTCCGCAAACATGTGAAAACGGTGATGGACGTCCATATCATGATCTCGCCGGTGGACGCCTATATCGACGCCTTTGCCAAGGCCGGCGCCGATATCCTGACCGCCCATGTCGAGGCCGGGGCGCATTCGCACCGCACCTTGCAAGCCATTCGCGGCGCCGGGATGAAGGCGGGCATCGCACTCAACCCCGGCACGCCGGCCGAGGCGGTGGCGCATCTTCTGGACCTGACGGATCTGGTTTGCGTGATGACGGTGAACCCCGGCTTCGGCGGGCAGAAATTCATCGACATGACGGCCAAGGTGCGCCAGTTGCGAAACCTGATCGGTGACCGCCCGATCCATATTGAAATCGACGGCGGGGTGGACCCGACCACGGCCCCGCTTGTCGCCGCGGCCGGGGCCGATGTGCTGGTCGCAGGCTCTGCGGTGTTCAAAGGGGGCTCGGTCGCCAACCCGGCCCCTTACGGGACCAACATCCGCGCCATCCGCGCGGCGGCCGAGGCCGCGCGTGGCTGACCTTGGCCAGCTTGCCGTCATCTTCGATCTTGACGGCACGCTGATCGACAGTGCGGCGCAAATCCATGCCACCACCCATAAGGTGCTGGCCGGGATCGGCCTTGGCCCGACCGACCGCGACACGGTGCAAAGCTTTGTCGGCAATGGCCTGCCCACCCTTGTCGACCGGCTTCTGGCCCATCACGCCGCCGCCCTGTCGCCACAGGCCCGCGCCGATCTGATCGCCGCCTTCGAGACCGATTACAGCGCCACCCCCGCGCGGACCACGCTGTACCCCGGCGCGCGGGCCGCCTTGGCGCAGATCAAGGCCCAAGGGGCAACCCTTGGGATCTGCACCAACAAACCCATCACCCCGACCCGCGCCATTCTGGATCACCTTGGCCTGACACCACTTTTCAGTGCCATTCTCGGCGGTGACAGCCTGCCAACCCGCAAACCCGATCCCGCGCCGCTTCTCGCCACCGCCCAGATGCTTCGCCGCCCGGCATCGGTCTTCGTCGGCGACAGCGAGGTGGACGCCGAAACCGCCCGTGCGGCGGGCCTGCCCTTCTTGCTCTTTACCGAAGGCTACCGCAAATCCCCCCTGGCCGCGATCCCGCACAGCGCCGCCTTTGCGGATTGGTCGACCCTGCCCGACCTGCTGCGCGCCCAAAGCTGAAGCGCCACGCAGCCTTTCATCTTGGCCCAAATACCCAATCTCCTGCCTGCTCCGCGCGCGCAGCGATGCGGGAAGATGCGCGCCTGCCCCTCCTGCCGTGGCAACGCCGCCCGAGGGGCTCGAAGCCCCGCAGGGCGGCGCCCCCTTTTCGCTCCGCCTGCGATCCGCTAAACCTCGGACATGGCCGTCACACTCACCTCGCTCACCGATCTTGCTGGCCTTGGCTTTGATGACATCATCGACGCCCGCGCACCGGCCGAATTTGCCGAAGATCATTTGCCGGGCGCCATCTCGCTTCCGGTTCTGTCCGATGCCCAAAGGGCCGAAGTCGGCACGATCTACAAACAGGTGAACCCCTTTGTGGCGAAAAAGCTCGGTGCGGCCTTGGTGGCGCGCAATGTGGCCGATCACCTTCTTGGCCCATTGGCGGACAAGCCCGGCGGTTGGCGGCCCCTGGTCTATTGCTGGCGCGGCGGGCAACGCTCGGGGTCGTTCGCCCTGATCCTGTCCCAGATCGGCTGGCGGGTCGAGGTGCTGAAAGGCGGCTACAAGGCATGGCGCGGGTTGGTAGTGCGCGAGGTTTACGACACCCCGGTGCGCGCGCCGATGGTGGTTCTGGATGGCAATACCGGAACGGGAAAAACCGAAATCCTGAATCTCTTGCCTGCCCAAGGCGTGCAGGTGATCGACCTTGAAGGGCTGGCCAACCACCGCGGCAGCCTTTTTGGCGCGATGGGTCCGCAGCCCAGCCAGAAGGCCTTTGAGGGGCGGCTTGCACAGGCGCTGGCAGCCCTTGACCCGACGCGCCCGGTGGTGGTGGAGGCCGAAAGTTCCAAGATCGGCCAATGCCGCCTGCCGCCCGAAATCTGGAAGGCGATGGCCAAGGCCCCCCGCGTGGCGCTGAGCGCGCCCACCGTGGACCGCGCCCGCTATCTGACGCGCGCCTATGCCGATATGGTCGCGGACCCGGCCCGGCTGGCCGGAGTGGTTGACCTGTTGAAACCGCTGCATCCGCAAGAGGTGATTGCCGACTGGCAGGCCATGGCGGCGGCGGGCACCTTCTGCGATCTGGCCGAAGGGCTGATGACGCGCCATTATGACCCGCGCTATGCCAAACACCGCGCCCGGATGGCGGTGCCTGTGGCCGAGGTGGCGGCAGGATCGCTGACCCCCGAGAGCCTGCCCGACACCGCCGCCGATGTGGCGCGGGCGATTCAGAGCCTGCTGTAAGCGCCCGCCGATCTTTCCTCGGGAGCGATTTGACGGCGGGTGCGGGGGGCTGTCTGCCCCCCAAGGGCTTTGGCCATGGGCCAAACCCCTTCCCCCCGAGGATATTGGAACCAAGGTAAAGCCAATCAGATCAAGGTGATCTGCGGGGTTCCAGCGGTGATATCGCCAATCACCCATGCGGTGGGCAGTGCTGTAAGAATCGCGGGCGCGGCAGAGGCCGGAACGGCGGCGAGAAGCCCGCCGCAGGTTTGGGGATCAAACATCAGGGCCGCGCGCGGGCTGGTCAGATCACCGCGGAGCCGCCCCAGACAGGCGGCGCGGTTTTGCGGGGCGAGGCTTGAGGCCTCGCCTGCGGCGGCCAGCGCCGCGGCCGCGGGCAGGAGCGGCAGATCCGCAAGCCGCAGCCGGGCCCCACAGCCGGAGGCGTCGCAGATTTCCAGAAGATGACCGGCAAGGCCAAAGCCGGTGACATCGGTCATCGCATGGGCATGGGGGGCAAGGGCGGTGGCGGCGGGGCCAAGGCTTTCTCCCATCGCGGCAAAACAGGCCGCGACCGCTTCGCCAAGGATGATGCCGGGCAGGCGCGCCATCGCCATCTCGGCGGCCAGCACCGTGCCGGTGCCGATCGGTTTTGTCAGGATCAGCACATCGCCGGGCTTGGCCCCGGCTTTGGCAATCGGGCGGTGGGCAAGGCCGGTGACGGTGAAGCCGATGGTCAGTTCTGCCCCGGTCGAGGAATGGCCACCGACCACATCCGCCCCCGCCTGACCAAAGACCAAAGCCGCCTCGGACATGATCTCGGCCAGCATCCGCGCGCCCAAGGTTTCGGATTGCCGCGGCAGGATCACTTGGGCCAAGGCGGCTTGCGGGGCGGCCCCCATGGCAAAGATGTCGCCCAGCGCGTGATTGGCGGCAATCCGGGCCATCAGGCGCGGATCTTCGGTCAGGGCGCGCAGGTGGTCGGTGGTGATGACCTGCACGCCGTGATCCGCCTTGAGCACCGCCGCATCATCGCCGCGCCCGGACAGCACATCGGCGCGGGCGGGGGCCCGCAGGCTGGACAGGGCGTCCGAAAGCCCTGCCGCCCCGAGTTTGGCCCCGCAGCCACCGCAGAGGGGTTTCGGCCCCATCGCCTCGATCAAACCGTCCACCACAGGGCCAGCAGGCAGGGCCTGCCGCATCGTCGCGCCGGAGGTGAACATCGCCATGAATCGGCGGTCGATGCGGTCTTTCACCCGCCACAGCCAAGCGCCGCCGCCGCGCAGGCCGAATTTGTCGGCCACGGCCGCCTTGCCGCCGGTGGACACCAGTTTCAGATAGTCGCGCTGCGGCCGATAGGCGCGCAAGGCCCCCCCGGTCAGGACCGCGCGCAGGTTGTGATGCAGGATCGGGGCTTCGCGCACGGCAAAGACCCCGGCCTTGGGGCGGGGCGCATGGGAAAGATGGGCGCAATCGCCCGTGGCAAAGATCAGCGGATCGGAACTTTGCAGGGTTGGGCCAACGGAGACAAAGCCCTGATGCAGATCAAGACCCATCTCGGCCAGCCAACCTTGCGGGCGGGTGCCGGCGACGGACAAGGTGAAATCCGACGCCAGCACCGCGCCATTTGTCAGGTGCACCGCCGCGGCGGTGATGCTTGCGGCCTTGGCGCCGGTGACGAGGTGCAGACCGGCCGCCGTGCATTGGGCCAAAAGCCGCGCGCGGGCGGCGCGGCCGATATGGGGCAGCGCCTCGGCCTCGCGCTCCACGATGGTGATGGAGGGCGCGCGGCCAAGGCCCACCAGCCGGTGCTGCGAGGCAAGTGCAAGTTCCACCCCCCCGACACCGCCGCCAAGGATCACCAACCGGGGCGCGGGCAAGGCCCGGGCGACAAACGCCTCCCAGCTTTCGGCGTAATGGCCAAGCGGCTTTGCGGCAACCGCGTGGTCGCCATAGCCGGGGATCTCGGGCAGGTCAGAGCCGATGCCGATGTCGAGCGACAGAAGATCATAGGCCACCGGCGGGCGGCCCGCGAGATGGACGAGACGCGCCTGCCGGTCGATGCCGGTCGCCCGGTCAAGGATCAACCGCGCACCGGCCTGACGGGCCAGCCGCACAAGGTCGATCATGATCTCGTCACGCTGGTAATGCCCGGCAATCAGACCGGGCAACATGCCGGTATAGGGGGCCACCGGGCCGGGATTGACAAGGGTCAGCCGCACGCCGGGCAAAGGCCGCATGGCCCAAGCGCGCAGCACCAGCGCATGGGCGTGACCACCGCCCACGAAGACCAGATCCTTTACCGCCGGATAGCCCAAAGCCTGCATCGCCATCCCTTGCCCATCCGCCCCGTCTGCCATCCCGTCTTGCGCCTTCTTCCTAGCGGCGCGGAGCGGGTTTGAACAGCCTGCCGCCGGGCCGTGCAGGCGATTGCCCGCCCTGCCCGGCTGCGTTAGCCTGTGCCGCATGAGCCAGCGCCCGCGCATCGTCATCGCCCAACAGCAGCGGCTTGCGCTGAATACCGGCCTTACGGCGGCGATCCGGCTCTTGCGCAGCGATGCGGCGGGCCTGACGCGCTATCTGGAAGAACAGGCGGCAACCAACCCGCATATCCGCCTTGTCGGACCGGCCGCCGCTGCCTTGGGCGATTGGCTGCCGCGTTGGTCGGGCGTGCTGACCTATGGCCCCCGCGGCCACACCGCGCCCCCCGAAACCGCAGCGGCCGATCCCAGCCTGATTGCCCATGTCACGGCTGCCGTGCGGGCCATGGGCCTGACCCCCGCCGGCCAGCGCATCGCCTTGGCGCTGGTGGAGGCGTTGGAGCCCTCGGGCTGGCTGGGACGCAGCGTTGCGGCCATTGCCGATGAGCTGCACCTGCCCGAGCCCGAGGTTCTGGCCATCCTTCAGCGCCTGCAAACCATCGAGCCGACCGGCCTTTTCGCCCGAAACTTGGGCGAATGTCTGGCGCTTCAGGCGGCCGAGATGGGCCAGTTGGACCAAGAGATGGCGGTGCTTTTGCAAAATCTTGATCTTCTGGCGGCGGGGGATATTCCGCGTCTGACACGGCTTTGCCGTTGTGATGAAGCCGGAATTACCCGCCGCTTTCGCAGCATCCGGACGATGAATCCGAAACCGGGATCAAGCTTTGCCCAGACGAACCCCGCCGTCACCCGCGAGCCGGATCTTGTCGCGCGCCCCTTGAAAGACGGGCGCTGGCAGGTGGCGCTGAACCGTTCAGCCTTGCCAACGGTCGAGATCGCCCTCCCCCCCGAGGGCGACCCGACGGCGCTGCAAGCGGCGCGCGCGTTGCGGCATATGGTGGAGGCGCGCAACGCGACACTTCTGCGGGTCGGGCGCGAGATTGTCACCCGGCAATCCGCGGCCCTTTTGCAAGGCGCGGCCGCCCTTGCCCCGATGCGGATGGCGGATCTGGCCGAAGCCTTGGGTCTGCATGTCAGCACCATCAGCCGGGTGGTGGCGGGGGTCACGATGGATGCGCCAACCGGGGTTTTGTGGCTGCGCCGGATGTTTTCGGGGGCAAGGCGCGGCAAGGACAATGATGCCCCGCCGCAAGCCGCCGCGGCGCTGCGCCACCGTCTGGGCCGAATCATCGCCGCCGAAAACCGGGCAAACCCGTTGTCGGATGCGGCCCTTGTGGCCCGATTGGCCGAAGACAGCGGCGTGACGCTTGCGCGCCGCACCATCGCCCAGTATCGCGAGGCCGAAGGCATCCCCCCCGCCTATCGCCGCCGCCTGCGCGTGATGAAAACCCGCCAGAGAATCGCAGCACCAAAAGCCAGTCAGGATTGACCCTGCCCGCCCCAAGCTGCCCATGGCGAAGGCCTGATGCGGAACCCGGTGGCAAAGCCTGTGCAAATCCTGCGGTGAATCGCTTGACGCCGCCCCGGAATCCTCTTACTGACCCCCAATCGAATTCGGTCTCTGCCCCCTTTTGGGCGGGCCATCCTGTTTTGACACGAAGGATCACGACAATGTCGCGCGTCTGCGAACTGACCGGCAAAGGCCCGATGTCTGGCAACAACATCAGCCACGCCAACAACAAGACCCGTCGCCGGTTTCTGCCGAACCTGAACGACGTCACGCTGATCTCGGACGTTCTGGGCCAGTCGTTCAAACTGCGCGTCTCGGCGGCTGCCCTGCGCACCGTTGACCACCGCGGTGGTCTGGACGCCTTCCTTGCGAAAGCCAAGGACGACGAACTGTCGGTCAACGCCCAGAAAATCAAAAAAGAAATCGCCAAGGCTCAGGCTGCTGCCTGATCTTTTCGGCTGATTGCCTGAATGCCCCGCCTGTTTCGCAGGCGGGGTTTTTCGCTTTATGGGTCCAGGGCCTGCCGCCCCCTCGCGACCATCCGGCGCCTGTTGCGCGCATTAACCTCCTGTTACCCCCGCCAGCCTATCCTGACGCACAGCGAACGGGCACCGCCCCCATGCGGATTGGGAAACATGAGCGACGTCGGCTATTACGACATGACCGCCGGGCAAGGCGGCGCCTATCAGGCAGACGAGGTGACGGCCAACGGCCACACCGCGATCCAAGTCACATCGCTTGCGCCTGCCAGCTTGGCCCAGCTTGACACGCTTTATGTAACCAACCCTGACAATAGCAGCTTTGCGGCAAGTTACCTTGCAAGCCGGTCTGATATTGAAACGGCAGTCGCGGGGGGCATGAACCTGATGATTTTTGACCGCTGCGTGGCGAATGCGCAAAGCATCCTGCCTGGCGGCGGCAGTCGGCTGACCTTGGTCCGCAGCTTTACCAATGACGCCAATATCGATCTGGCGGCAGGCGCGCCCAGTTGGTTCAGCAATGGCCCGGCCGGCACGATTGATGGCAGGATGTTTGACGGCGGCAATTCGTCAAGCCATGGCTATGTCAATCTGGCCACCTTGCCGACGGGGGCGGTGCCGCTGCTGACGAATGGCGACCCGAACCAAGTGGTGGCCTTTGTCTATCCCTATGGCAACGGGCATGTTTTTTATTCCACCATTCCGCTGGACTACTATTCCCGCGGGTTCAGCTTTGTCTTTACCACCGCCGAAATTCAAACCCTGTTTGGCAACCTGCTATACGGGATGGATCTGTCCTGCCCGATTTGCTTTGCCCGCCAGACCCTGATCGCAACGCCGTCCGGTATGCGGCCCATCGAAAGCCTGCAAGCGGGCGATCTCATCGTGGTGCAGGGCGCGGCCCCCTGCCCGATCCGCTGGATTGGCTCCACCCGCGCCGGGCCGCAGGATATGCACCACCTTCCGGGCCTGCGACCGGTTCGGATCAAGGCAGGCGCCTTGGGCGCGGGCCTGCCGCTGCGCGATCTGGTGGTGTCGCGGCAGCATCGCCTGCTCTGGCCCCCGACAGCGCCACCCGACAGCGCGCGTCTGGTCGCGGCCATCCACCTGACGGGGCTGCCCGGCATCGCCATTGATGAAACGGTGTCAGGGGTGGAATATTTCCACATCCTGCTCGACCGCCATCACCTTTTGTTTGCCGAAGGCGTGATGGCCGAAAGCCTGCATTTGGGGCCGCAAGCCCTGCGCAGCCTGACCCGGCAAGCCCGGCAAGAGATGGCCCGGCTTTGCCCCGATGTGCTGGCCTCTGGCAGATCTGCAACCGCACGGCCTGTCGCGGGCCGTGCATGGTGCCGCACCGAGAGACGCCATGCGGTCGCACAGCCCTGTTGACCCTTGCGGCAAAGCGTCCCTTTTCCTTGCCCGTGCCGTCAGATAGAATGTGGCATGCGTTCGCTTTCGGCCCTGCTTTTATCGCTGGTTCTCGCCTTGGCCTCGGTGTCCATGGCGGTGGCGCGTGGGCAGGCCCCGATGGGCGCGATCCTGACCCTGTGCAGTCAGGGGCAGGCGGTCACCGTGATGTTGGATGCCAATGGCACCCCCGTCACCGCCCCCCCGCATCTTTGCCCCGATTGTCTGAGCGCGGTTGCAGCCCTTGATCTGACCAGCGCGCCCGACCTGATCGCCCCGGACCACGCGCTGCGCCTGCCCGCGGGTTTTGACACCCCGGCCCCCCGGCGCGATGCGCCGCAGATTGCCTTTCAGGCAAGGGGCCCGCCTGCGCTTTCTGTCTGATCCCTTCCCCCTCCAAGACATCACACAGAAAGACCAAAGCCATGACCCGGTTCCAAACCCTTTTGGCCGCAGCCGCGACCCTGATCTCCCTTGCTCCCGCCGCTTTTGCGCATGACGGCGTGCATATCGAAAACGCCTATGCCCGCACCATGGGCGGCATCGGTGCTTCGGGTGCCGTGTTCCTTGAAATCAGCAACCATGCCGATGTCGATGATCGCCTGATCGACGTCAAATCCGACATTGCCGAAAAGGTGGAACTGCACACCCACAAGGATGATGGCAACGGCGTCATGCAGATGCTGCATGTGCCGGAAGGTTTTCCGGTTGCAGCACTTGGCAGCCATGCGCTGCAACGGGGCGGCGATCATGTGATGATGATGGGCCTAACGCGCGAGTTGAAAGACGGCGATATCGTCACGCTGACGCTGATCTTCGAACATGCCGGCGAAGTGGTGGTCGAGGCCCCCGTGGACAACGCCCGCAAGGCCGACGGCATGGGTCACGCCGGCCACACGATGAAGCACGGCCAGACCGACGCAGAAACCGATTGATCAATGGGGTGGGGCGGGCGCTGGCCTGCCCCCCTTTGCCCCCCGCGAGACGGACGGCGCGTCAGCCTTCGCCGCCACCGCCACACATGGTCTCGGCCTGTACGCCAAAGGCCTTGTAGCGATCCCAGAACGCATCATCGCCCCGGCTTTTCGACATCCAAACCTTGTGGGCCTTTTCGGGGTCTTTGAAAAAACTGACGGCCCGGCGCTGGTCGCCGCCTGACAGCACCATGTCTGCCGCTTGTTGAATACAGTCGCACAAGGAGCGGGTTGCGGCCTGTCGGTCGGATTTGTTGCAAGCGCGCTCAATCGGGCCGGCAAAGGCCATGCCTGCAAAAACAGCCAGACCGGCTGCCAGCAAAAGGGATTTCGTCATGTCTCGGCCTCAACTCTGCCCGCTGGTCCCTTTTGGGCCAACGGATCGTTTATGCCGCGCAATATGGCGATAAAGTCTTTGCTTTTCAATGGCGCTCTGGCCCCTGCCCCCTTGAAACTCTCAAGGTGTTGCCAAACCTGCCGCCATCGCGCGCAACATGGCAATATTGCCCGCATCCACACCGGGATCTTCAAAGCCGCGATCGGCGGAATTGACCGCGATCACCACACCAAGCCCGGGGTTGATATAGATGTATTGGCCGTAAATCCCCTGTGCCATCACCTCGCCGGGGGCGGGGTTTTCCGGGATCCACCACTGAAAGCCGTAAGCCGATCCATCCTTGGCCTGCGGGCTGGTCATGGCGATCACCCAATCTTCGGGCACCACCTGCACGCCCTGCCACTGCCCGCCCTGCATCACCATCTGGCCAAAGCGCGCATAATCCCGTGTCCGCAGGTTCAGTCCGCCAAGCACGAAAGACACCCCCTCGCCATCGGTCAGGTAATAGGGCGCGGCCTCCAACCCCAGGGGCGCGAGGATGCGATCCTCCAGAAGTTCGGGAATGTCCTTGCCAGTCGCGCCCCGGATCACCATCCCGATCACATGGGTGTCGATCGAGACATAGTGATACTTTGCGCCCGGCTCGGTGGCCCGCTGCTTTAGCCCCGCGGCAAAGGCATCCATCGAACCGCCAAGGGCAAGAATTCGCCCCATCTTGTTGATATCGCTGTCGAAGTCCAGATAATCCTCGTTGAAAGCCACGCCCGAAGACATGGTCAGCACATCGCGGATCGAGGCACTGTCATAGGCCGACCCTTTCAGGGTGGGCGCATATTTCACCACCGGATCATCCAGACTGCCAAAGGCGCCTTCGGCATTCAAAATCCCGAACAGGCTGGCCAGAAAGCTTTTCGCAACCGACCAAGAGATGCGCAGATCTTCGGGCCCGGTGCCAAGGTAATAGCTTTCATGCACCAACTGGCCGTTTTTCAGCATGACAAGACCCGTCACGCTGCGGTCCTTGATCCACTGCTCGGCTGCGGGTGCCAGCACGGCCGGGGGGTCGGGGGGCAACTCCGATACCGGCCCCGCACCGCGCGACAGGGGGCGGGTAAGGAACAGATCGTCCATATGGCTGAAATTATGCACGATGGTTTCGGCGTCAAACAGGCTGTTGACCGCGATCAGACGGGTGATTTCCTCGCGTTTCCAGACCCCTGCCGCGGCGGTGACAAGGATCAGAACCGCACCGATCTGCAACAGACGGCGCAAAAGGCGCGACATGTGGGCCTCTCCCTTTTGGATGCCGCAAGGCGACCACGGCCTGCCCCGGCTGGCAAGACAGAAATCCGCGACGGCCGCCGTGTCAATCGCCTTTGGGCAAAAGCCCGCGCAAGGCGTCGAACGGGCTTTGCGGCTTGGCCGGAACCGCGGGTTTTGGCGGTTTTTGCGGCGGGTCTGCCGCCACCTCGCCCCCTGTGCCGGAATTGCGGGCAGGTGCCGTGCGCAGCGCGACCGCGTTCAGAAACTTTGCCGCATCGCCTGCCGCCAGCGTCACGGCCCCATCGGAAATGCCGCGCAACAGATCGTCAAGCCATTCCTGATCGGCCTTGGCGAAATCATGCAGCACATAGCCCGCCACCGCATCCTTGTGGCCGGGATGGCCAATGCCCAGCCGCACGCGATTGTAAGCCTCGCCCAGATGCTGGTGGATCGAGCGCAACCCGTTATGCCCGGCATGCCCGCCGCCGGATTTCACCCGGGCCTTGCCGGGGGCAAGGTCCAGCTCGTCATGAAAGACCGTCACCTCGTTCAGGGCAAGCTTGTAAAAGGCCACCGCCGATTGCACCGACTGCCCCGAGAGGTTCATGAAGGTTTCGGGCTTCAGCAGCACCACCTTCTCCAGCCCGAGCCGCCCTTCGGCCGCCAGCCCCTGATGCGCCTTTTTCCATGGGCCAAAGCCATGGTCCGCGGCAATGCGGTCCAGCGCCATGAAGCCGATGTTGTGGCGGTTGCCCGCATATTTCGCGCCCGGATTGCCAAGCCCAACGAAAAGCCGCATGCCCCGATCTCCTTTAACAGCTTGGCAATCTCATGATGTGAGGCATATGGCAAGCGGCCCAGCTTGACTTGGCTACGCTTGACTTGGGCCAGCCGTCAGGCCAGCTATGGGCCAAAGCGGAGCAGCCATTGCGGATCACAGTCGTCGCCTCGATGCGGAACGAGGGGCCCTTCATTGTGGAATGGGTCACTTGGTATCGCATGCTGGGGTTCACCGACATTGTGGTGGTCACCAACGATTGCAGCGATCATTCACCCGAATTGCTGGATGCCTTGGCAGAGGCGAAATGGCTGCACCACCTGCGCTGCGAGGTGCCGCTGGGCAAGAAGATCACGCATGCCAAACTTGCCGCCGCCACCACGCACAAGGTGGTGCGGCGGGCGGATTGGCTTTTGGTCTGCGATGTGGACGAATTTCTGGTCATCCACAAAGGCAGCGGATTGATCCATGAGTTGATCGGCAAGACCCCGAAAGACGCGCCGTTTCTTGCCATGGCCTTCAACTGGCGGATTTTCGGCACCGGCGGGGTCAAGGCTTTCGAAGACCGGCCAGTGCATCAGCAATTCGGCCTTGCGCTGCCGCCGGGGCGTGCCGGCTTTGGCCAGATCAAGATGCTGCACCGCCAGCCGCGCTGGTTCCGGTCATTGGGGGAGCATGGGCCGCGCGGGTGGGATCTGGCGCGCTATGGCCGCAGCCCCGAAGATGCGGGGATGTATCTGGTCAACGCCGAGGGCCGCGCCGTACCGGGCTATACCCCCGAACCGCCCTATACCCGCGCGATGCCCAAGGGGTTTGCCACCCATAAGGTGGCGCAAATGAACCATTACATGTTGCGTTCGGCCGAAACCTTCAGCCTGAAGGCGGGCACCAAGGCCCCGGTATCGCTGACCAACCGCTATACCGACACCTACTTTGCCCGCGCCGACCGCGCGCGTGAACCGGACAGCTCCGCCTTCCGCTATGCGGTGCCGTTCTCGGCCTTGCATGCCACGGCGATGGCGCTGCCGGGGGTTGCGCGCCTGCATGCCTTGTGTTGCGCCGACCATCTGCGGCTGATCGCGGAAAAACACGGGCGGCGGGCCGAGGATGACCCGCGCTGGCACGCGTTTCTGTCTCAGGCCGAGGCAGCGCAGGCATGAGCCATCCCGCCTTTCACCGGCTTTGGAACAGCACCCCCTCTTGTGTTGATTTTCTTGACGGCCAGGGTGGCGATCTGGTGATCGCGTTTTCCTCCATCGGCCATGATCCAAGCCGCCCGCCCTCGCCCGAATTTGTCGCCACCGCCACGGGGCGCGGGACGGGAGGACCACCGCGCCGGGCCTTGTTTGTAACCGATGCCGGGCGCGGTTGGGCGAGTGACCCCGGCTTTGCCCCCGCCCTGTTGGGGGCGGTTGCGGCGGTGCGCAAGCTGGCGCCGATTGACCGCATCGCTTGTATCGGGTTGTCGATGGGCGGCTTTGCAGCCCTTGCCGCGATGCAGGTCTTGCCGGTGAGCGTGACCTTGGCCTTTGGGCCGCAGCACCGGGTGCTGGGGCGCGGGCCGGATCGCTGGTCAGACTGGACGCACCGCATCCCGGCCGACACCCCCTATCCTGTGGCCCCCTTGCCCGCGTCGGGCCAAGGCTGGGCCTGCCTGTTCCATGGGCTGCGCGATGACCGGGAAGACGCAATGGCCTTTCCCTGTCAGACAGGCACCGACCACTTTCTGTTTGCCGATCAAAGCCATTCCAGCCTTGTCCCGCATCTGAAATCCCGTGGCGTTCTGGCCGGATTGCTGGACGCCGCCCTGGCGGGCGACCGGCGGCGCCTGATCCGCATTGCGACCTCGGCGGGCGGGCTTCGCCGCAGGGCCTGAGCGCAAAAGAAAAGGCGCGACAGGTTGCCCTGCCGCGCCCCGCTTTGCCCGAAGGCGAAAGACTTATTCTTCGACCGAAGCCGCCAGACCCGAGGGGGCTGCAATGTTCGCCACGGCGAAGTTGCGGGCCACGGTGGGCTTGGTGCCAGCCGGCAGTTCGATATCGTTGATGTGGATCACATCGCCGATTTGCTTGCCGGTCAGGTCCACGGTGATGTGATCCGGAATGTCGCCAGCGGTGACTTCCAGTTCCACTTCGTGCCGCACGATGGTCAGGGTGCCACCGCGCTTCAGGCCGGGGCTTGCTTCGTGGTTGATGAAGTCGACATGGATAAAGAGTTCGATCTTCGAATCGTCATGGATGCGCAGGAAGTCGACATGGGTCGGCAGATCCTTGACCACATCGCGCTGCACGCCACGGCAGACGACATGAACGTCTTCCTGGCCTTCAACCTTCAGGTTGAACAGCGATTGCAGGAAGCGGCCCTGCTTCAGACGCTTCAAGAGGTAGTTGTAGCTGATGTTCAAAGCGACCGGCTCTTTGCCGTCGCCATAAACGATTGCGGGTACGTTGCCCTCACGACGAGCTTGACGAGCGGCCCCCTTGCCTGTCCCCGTCCGTACCGCAGCGATGAAATCTTGTGCTTCACGAGCCATGGTGTTCTCCTAATGTTACGCGCCATCCTCCAAGGGTGCATGGCGACCGGGGGCCGATAACAGGGAATCGAGCCAAGGGAAAGCAAAAAAGCCGTCGCGGGCAGCAAAGCCGGTGTCGGCGCAGGACTAGCCCGCCCCCGCTGCCCCGTCTAGGCAGAGGCTTGGCCGCAGTCGAGATTTTCATGCCCTTTCTTTCCCTTCTGACGATCTCCCGCCCCGCTGTGGCGGCCTTTGCCGCGATGGGCATCCTTTGGGGGTCTTTCGCCGCCGCCTTGCCCGATCTCAAATCCATGCTGGGTGTGGACGAGGCCGAGATGGGCCTCTTGATGTTCCTGACGCCTGCTGCCGCGGTTTCGGCGATGTTGATTGCGCCCGCGCTTGGCGTTGCCTTTGGCCGCGTGGCCTTGCCGGTCGCGGCGGCGCTGATGTGTCTGGGCTTTGTTCTGCCGGGGCAAGCCGTTGAAATCTGGATGTTTCCCATCGCCATGATGGCCTGCGGCTTTGGCACCGGGCTGACCGATGTCTTGATGAATGCCCGCGTGGCGGCGATGGAGGCGTCTCGCGGGTTGCATCTGATGAACCTCTGCCATGCCGCCTATTCCTTTGGCTATGCGGGCGGGTCCATCCTGACGGGCGTCCTGCGGCAGGCGGCCTGGTCGCCGGATTGGGTCTTGGGCTCCATGGCGGGGCTGGCGGGGCTTCTGTGCCTGTTGACGCTGGAGCGCGACGGCCGGATCGACGGCCTTGCCCGCCCGCCCAAAGGCAAGGGTGCGGGGCTGGGTATGGTGCCGGTGATCGGCGGCGCGATGGTGTTCATCGCCTTTCTGACCGAAAACGCCGCCGAAAACTGGTCGGCGCTGCATATCGAACAGACCTTGGGCGGCTCGCCCGCGCATGGCGCGATGGGACCGGCCATGCTGGCGCTGACCATGGGCGTGGCGCGACTGGTCGGGCAAGGCATTGCCGGGCGGGTGAACCCGGTGCATCTGCTGACCAGCGGGGCCGCACTTTCGGCCATTGGGGCGCTGTGCGTCGGCGGTGCGGTGTCGCCCGCGATGGCCTATGCGGGGTTTGTCATCATGGGCATCGGCGCCTCGGTCATCGCGCCCACCGCCTTTTCGCTGGTTGGCGCCCGCGCCGAACCGCAAGCCCGCGCCCGTGCCGTCGCCCGCGCCACGCTTTTGGGCTATTTCGGCTATTTCATCGGCCCGCCGGGCTTTGGCTTTATCGCCGGGCATCTTGGCCTGCGTTTTGCCTTCGTCTTTGCCGCCGCCGCGCTGATCCTGATCCCGGTCCTCGCCCGCCTGATGGCCCGGCGCACCTGACCCATATCCCCCGCGAGGCAAGGGTCGGCCATTGCGTCAGCTATTGAGTCGGGCACCGCCAAGAAAATGTCGCGCGCAGGGGTGATCTTTCCCCCCATGCAGGCTATCCAGCCCCCGCGCGCGACAGGAGTTTTGAACCATGGCCTATTTTCTCGGCGTTGACACCGGGGGCACCTATACCGATGCCGTCATCGTGGACGAGGCCGCCGACCGGGTGATCGGCAAGGCCAAATCCCTGACAACGCGCGAAGATCTGGCGCTTGGCATTGGCCGCGCGGTGGATGCGGCCCTTGCCGGCGCCGGCGTCGCCGCGGCGGATGTGGCGCTGGTATCGCTGTCGACCACGTTGGCCACCAATGCCCTTGTCGAAGGACAGGGTGGGCGTGTCGCGCTGATCTTCATCGGCTTTGACGCGGGGGACATGGAGCGTGGCGGGCTGACTGAGGCGCTGAAGGGCGATCCGGTGATCCTTCTGGACGGCGGCCATAGCCATGCCGGGACCGAGGCCGCAGCCCTTGATGTAGCTGGCCTTGAGGCGCAGCTTGCAGAGCTTGGCCCTCAGGTTATGGGCTTTGCCGTGGCGGCGCGCTTTGCCACCCGCAACCCGGCGCATGAAATTGCCGCGCGCGACCTGATCCGCCGCGTCACCGGGCGGCCGGTGACCTGTAGTCATGAATTGTCGGCCAATCTCAACGGCCCGAAACGCGCCTTGACCGCCGTGCTGAACGCCCGGCTGATCGGCATGATCGACCGGTTGGTTGCCGCCTGCGAACGCCATTTGCAGGCCGTGGGCATTGATGCCCCCCTGATGGTGGTGCGCGGCGATGGCGCGCTGATTTCCGCCGCCATGGTGCGCGAGCGGCCGATTGAAACCATCCTCTCCGGCCCTGCCGCCTCAATTGTCGGCGCGCGCTGGCTGACCGGCGCCAAGGACGCGCTGGTATCGGACATCGGTGGCACCACGACCGATGTGGCCTTGCTGAAAGACGGCCTGCCCGAGATCGACCCCGCAGGCGCGCGCGTCGGGGGCTTTCGCACCATGGTCGAGGCGGTGGCGATGCGCACCACCGGATTGGGCGGCGACAGCGAGGTGCATCTGAAAACCGACGGGTTGCAAGGGGGCTTGCGCCTTGGTCCGCGTCGGTTGATGCCGGTTTCCCTTCTGGCGGTGACCCATGGCGAGATGGTGCAGACCGCATTGGACCGTGCGCTTTCCTCTGAGACCTCGGGCGAATTCGATGGCCGCTTTGTCGTGCCGATGATGACGAAGATGGGGGGCGGCAATGCCGGGGGGCTCAATGCCCGCGAGGCAACCGTTCTGGCCCGCATCACCGCCCCCATGCCGATGGCGGCGGCCCTGCAAAGCCGCATCGAGATGGCCGCCCTTGAACGGCTGGTCGCGCGCGGGCTGGTGATGATTTCGGGCGTGACGCCTTCGGATGCCAGCCATGCGCTGGACCGGCTGGAGGCATGGAACAAAGCCGCCGCCGTCAAGGCCCTGACCCTGCTGGCCCGCCGCCGCAATGGCGCGGGCGACCGCTTTGCCAAGGGGCCAGAGGTGCTGGCGCAGGCGATCATCGACCAGTTGACCGCGCAAACCGTGGATTGCCTGCTGGAAGCGGCCTTTGACGAGGACGATGCTTTTGCCGGGCAAGACAGCGACGCGCTGGCGCGCCACCCCTTGGTGCATGCGGGCCTGAAGGGACATCGCGGCATTGTCGAGTTGAACGCCCGCCTTGGCGTGCCGGTGATCGGGCTTGGCGCCTCTGCCCCGTCCTATTACGGCGCGGTGGGTGCGGTGTTGAACTGCGAGATGATCCTGCCCGAACATGCCGGCGTCGCCAATGCCATCGGCGCGGTGGTGGGCCAGGTAAGCCAGAAGGTGGCCGCCATCGTCACCTCGCCCGCCGAGGGGCGGTTCGTGGCGCATCTTCCGGGGGGCTTGGAGAATTTCGCCTCTGCCAGCGCCGCACTCGACGCCTTGGAAGCCGCGCTCAGAACCGAGGCCGAATCCCGCGCCCGCGCCGCCGGGGCCGAAGACCTGCGGGTGACCGCGGCCCGAGACCTGCGCGAGGTGGATATCGAGGGCCGCAAGATGTTCGTCGAGGCCAGTGTTTCGGTGACCGCCGCAGGCCGCCCGCGCGTCGCACACTGAGGCGCCTCGTAGACCGGTTCCCGGCCTCTCGTCGCGGGCGATTTGGCGGGGCGCTCACAATCGGCGGCCGGGGTGCGCCTCCGGCGGGAGTATTTGGCAAGGCGCAAGACCTTTAGGGAGTTCTTAACCCTGCCTGTGGCAAGGTGAGGGGGCGGTACAGGGAGGAGTCCCGATGACCGCAAGGCGCAAGTCGTCCCGGTCGGGTGTGAGAAGCTCTCTCTGCGCACTGGACCGGTGCCCCTGATCGGGACGCATCCTGCCTGCGCGGCCGCTTTGGATTTGCGCCTTTGAAAATACTCATTCTTTACCCCATCTGTCTTTTGCGCCGCGGTTGGGGTTTGGGAAAATGACGGCAAATCCGCGCATTGATTGCCTTTTGCCCTTGACGCCCTTGCCGGGTCGCATTATCCCCCGCGCCAGTGGCTGGGTAGCTCAGTTGGTTAGAGCACGTGACTCATAATCACGGGGTCGGGAGTTCAAATCTCCCCCCCGCCACCACTTTCCAAACAAGATGAAAGACCTTGGGCAGAAGCGCGCCTATTAGCTTGCCCGCATTTCAGGCAGGCGCGCGCGGTTCAGCCATTCCTGCTTCAGCCGCCCTTGATGCGCTGCATCAGGTAGATCTCGGCCCCCTCGGGCAAGGGGGCGGAGAGGTTGGTTTCAATCGTGCCGTTGACCGAGACAGACAGGCCGGCCTTGATGACCGGCTCCAGCCCGGGATGGGCCTCAATCAACGCGGCGAACATCTGGCGCAGGGTTTGCGCCTCGACCGTCACGGTGGTCTGGCCATCGGCGAGACGCCGGAGGCCAGACCAGAGATTGACGACCGCCACGGGCGGCCTACCCGCGCGCCTTGATCGCCGCCAGAACCTTGGACGGCGACATCGGCAGGCTGCGAATCCGCGTGCCGGTGGCGGCGTGGATCGCGTTGGCGATGGCAGGCAGGGGCGGCGTGATGCCGGTTTCGCCGACGCCGCGCACGCCGTAGGGGTGGCCGGGGTTCGGGACCTCGACGATCACGGTGTCGATCATTGGCAGATCGCTGGCGACCGGCACGCGGTAATCTAGGAAGATGGAATTCTGTAGCCGCCCATCGGCGCCATAGACATATTCCTCGTTCAAGGCCCAGCCGATGCCCTGCGCCGCGCCACCCTGATACTGGCCCTCGACATAGGCCGGGTGAATCGCGGTGCCTGCGTCCTGCACGACAAGATAGCGCAGGATCGTGGTGCGGCCGGTTTCGGGATCAACCTCGACATCCACCACATGCACGCCAAAGCTGGCGCCATGGGTCGAAGCCGTCACCTCGTGGTGGCCCGAGATCGGCCCGCCGGTGCCGCCCATCTTGGCGCCAATCTCGGC
The DNA here is from genome assembly GCA_964393035.1 of uncultured Tabrizicola sp. Lineage (GTDB taxonomy): Bacteria > Pseudomonadota > Alphaproteobacteria > Rhodobacterales > Rhodobacteraceae > Tabrizicola_A. The sequence continues at coordinate 155,560 of CAYMRX010000005.1, read as the reverse complement.
GATCGACATCGGCGGGAATTTCCCGGCGTTCGGACCGGCCGGATGGGCCGCCCCGTCGCGCCATTCCACGGCCTCGGCGTCGATGTCCCATTCGGCGGCGGCACGTTTGCACATCTCGGCCATGGCTTGCCGCGCGGCCTCAACCGCCGCCAACCCGCTGGCAAAGGTGGCGCGGCTGCCGTGGGTGGGTTCGTTGACGCCAAGCGCCCCGGTTTCCACGATGTTCACCCGCACCTTGTCATAGGCGATGCCCAGACATTCCGCCGTCATCAGCGCGATGGAGGCGCGGCTGCCGCCGATGTCCGGCGTGCCGACCGACACCGTCACCGTGCCGTCTTCCCCGATGCAAAGCGACACCGAGGTTTCCCCGCCCCAGTTGAACCAGAAGCCCGAGGCCACACCGCGGCCCTGATTGGGGCCGAGGGGGGCAAGCAGGTTCTTGTGGGCCATGGTGGCCTCAAGGCTTTCGACCAGACCGATGCGGTTATAGGTCGGGCCATAGCTTGACTTGGTGCCTTCCTTGGCAGCGTTTTTCAGGCGCACCTTCAAGGGATCAAGGCCCAGTTCGCGGCACATTTCGTCCAAGAGGCTTTCGGTGGCAAAGGCCGCCATGGGCGACCCCGGCGCGCGGTAGGCCGCCGCTTTCGGGCGGTTGGCCAGAACCTCATAGCCTTCGTGCATCACGTTCGGCACATCATAGCAGGCGAAGGCGCAAGACAGCGCCTCTCCCACCGGCGAGGACCCGATGTAAGGCCCCCCCTGCATGCGGAATTTCACCTGTGCAGCCGTGATGGTGCCGTCCTTTTTCAGGCCCAGCTTGACGTCCATCGAAGCCGAGGCCGTCGGCCCGGTGGCACGCAGCACCTCAGACCGGCTCATCACCAGCTTGACCGGACGCCCGCCCGCCTTTTTCGACAAGGCCAGCGCCAAAGGCTCCATGAAAATCGTGGTCTTGCCGCCAAAGCCGCCGCCGATTTCCGAGGGTGTCACGCGCAGTTTCGCCGCATCAATCCCCAGCACCGCCGAGGTCATGCGGCGGATATACCAGTGGCCTTGGGTGCAAACCCACATCTCGCCCCGGTCATCGGCCCCCATTTGCGCCATGCAGGCATGCGGTTCGATGTACCCCTGATGGGTGGCTTCGGTCTTGTAGGACTGCTCGCGCACGAGATCGGCCGCAGCAAAACCCGCCGCCATATCGCCATGGCCGAAATCCATGTAGCGCACGACGTTGGGGTGCATGCCTTCGGGCACCGAATGGTCGGCCGCCCCTTCGCGGATCACCGGCGCACCGGGGGCCATGGCGGCGTCCACGTCGGTGACATGCGGCAGCACCTCATAGGTCACGTCCACCAGCTTGGCCGCATCCTGCGCGATCAGCTTCGTGGTGGCGGCAACGGCAGCCACCGCGTGGCCATCGTAAAGCGCCTTTTCGCCGGCAAGGGTGTTTTCCTGAAGGTTCCAATCCTCGCCCGTCAGACCTGTGGGCAGATCGGCGCGGGTGATGACGGCCTTGACGCCCGGCAGAGCCAGCGCCTTCGTCGCGTCGATTTTCAAGATCTTCGCATGGGCATGGGGCGAACGCACCACGGCGGCGTGCAGCATGCCGGGGGCGGAAATGTCGGCGCCATAGCGCGCGCGGCCCGTCACCTTGTCCAGCCCATCGGGGCGGTCAGGCCGGGTGCCGATCAGGCGGTAGCCTTGGGTTTGGTCTTTTGCCATCACGCAGCCCCCCGCATTTCCGCAGCCGCATCCTGAACGGCACGGATGATCTTGTCATACCCGGTGCAGCGGCAGAGGTTGCCTGCCAGCCAGAACCGGATTTCCGTCTCGGTCGGATCAGGGTTTTCGGCCAGAAGCGCCTTGGCCGCGACCAGGATCCCCGGCGTGCAGAAACCGCATTGCAGGGCTGCATGTTCGATGAACTTGCGCTGCAAGGGATGCAGATCGCCCCCTTTGGCAATGCCTTCGACGGTTTCAATGGTCTTGCCTTGGGCCTCGACGCCCAAGACGAGACAAGAGCAAACCAGCGTGCCGTCCACGGTCACCGAGCAGGCCCCGCAATCGCCGGTGCCGCAGCCCTCTTTCGAGCCGGTCAGATTCAACTGATCGCGCAGGCAATCCAAAAGGCTGTCGCGCGGATCGGCAAGGAATTCCACCGCATCACCATTGACGGTGGCGGTCACATGAATACGGCTCATTTCGCGGCCCCTTTTGCACGGTCGTAAGCAATGCGGGCGGCGCGTCCGGCCAGAACGCCCACCACTTCTTTGCGGAACTCGGCGGTTCCGCGTTTGTCGGAAATCGGATTGGCGGCGGCCCGAACGGTGGCGATCAGCCCGGCCAATGCGGCGTCATCCAAGGTGGTGCCGATGATGGCCTTGGCGGCGGCGTCAACCAACAGCACCGTCGGCGCCACAGCGCCCAGCGCCACGCGGGCGGCGGCCACCTTGTCACCGTCCAGCGTCAGGCTGATGCCGACGCCGACCACGGCGATGTCCATCTCGGTGCGCGGAATGAAGCGCAGATAGGCGTCGCCGCCCTGCTTGCCGCGCGGCGGCAACAGCACGGCTTCAATCATCTCACCGGATTGCAGACGGGTCTTGCCCGGACCAGCGGGGATATCCTCCACCGCCACTTCGCGGGTGCCGTTCGGCCCGGTCACCACAACGCGCGCACCTGCGGCCACCATGCCCGGCACCGAATCGGCCGCGGGAGAACCATTGCAAAGGTTGCCCGCCAGCGTGGCGCGCCCCTGCACCTGCGTCGAGCCGACAAGGTTCATGCCCTCGACCACGCCCGGCCAATCGGCGCACAGGGCGGCGTGGCGGCGCATCTCGGCGCCGGACACCGTTGCACCGATGCGCCAGCCGCCATCGGCGGTTTTGGCAATGTCGCGCAGACCGGGGATCTTTTTCAGGTCGATCAGGTCATCGGGTGTCACCATCCCGGCGCGCAGTTGCACCAGAACATCGGTGCCGCCCGACAGAAACCGCGTGATGCCCGTGGCGCCAGCGGCCAGCTTGACCGCCTCGGCAACGCTTGACGGAGCGTGATATCTCATTTCGCCTCCCTTGCTGGCCATATCCCGCCGCCGGTCGTGCCGGCCTTGTGGCGGTATGGCCCTGTCTTGGTATTCAGGGCGCAGAGTGTGGGAAGTGTCGCGGAAGTTCAACCGGGCAAACGCAAGATTCCGCAAGCATCCCGTCAAACCGCAAGGGTGGCCTGCACCGCCCTGCCCCAGCGCGCCACCCGCGCCGCGCGGTCGGCCTCGGGCATCGCGGGCGCAAAGCGGCGCTCCAGCGCCCAGCGGCTGGCGAATTCGGCCGGGCTTGCCACAAGGCCCGCCTGCAAAGCCGCCAGAAACGCCGCGCCCAAGGCCGTGGTCTCCGTCACCACAGGACGGTCCACCGCCGCCCCCTGTACATCGGCAAGAAACTGCATCGCCCAATCCGACCGCGCCATGCCACCATCCACCCGCAAGACGGTCCGGCTCACATCCGCCCCATCCGCGCGCATGGCATTGACCAGATCAAGCGTCTGAAATCCAACACTTTCCAATGCGGCCCGAACCATCTCGGCCCGCCCGGTGCCACGCGTCACCCCAAAGACCGCGCCTTGCGCCTCGGGCCGCCAATAGGGCGCGCCCAGACCGGTAAAGGCGGGCACGATCACCACGGTCGAGGCCGGATCGGCCGCCTCGGCCAAGGCCTGACTGTCGCCCGCCGCCGCGATGATCTGCAACCCGTCGCGCAGCCATTGCACCACCGCCCCCGCCACAAAGATGGACCCCTCCAAGGCATAGGTCGTTTGCCCGCCCAGCCGATAGGCGATCGTCGTCAGCAAACGATTTTGCGACGCCACCCGCTCTGCCCCGGTGTTCATCAGCGCAAAACAGCCCGTGCCATAGGTCGATTTCATCATGCCCGGTTCAAAACAGGCCTGCCCCATGGTCGCGGCCTGCTGATCGCCCGCCACCCCCAGAATCGGGATTTCGGCAGCAAACAGCCCCGGCGCGGTATGGCCAAACGCGGCAGCACAGTCTTTCACCTCGGGCAAAAGCGAAAGCGGCACGCGCAAAAGCGCACAAAGCGCGGCATCCCATGTTCCGGTTTCAATGTTGAACATCAGCGTCCGCGAGGCATTTGTCGCATCGGTGGCATGCACCTTTCCGCCCGTCAGGTTCCAGATCAGCCAAGCGTCCACCGTGCCAAAGGCCAGTTCCCCCGCCTCGGCCCGCGCCCTTGCACCGGGGATATTGTCCAAAAGCCAGGCCAGTTTCGTGCCGGAAAAATACGGGTCCAACAGCAGTCCGGTCTTGGCCGTCACCATCGGCTCATGCCCGGCCGCTTTCAGCTCTGCGCAGATCCCGGCCGTGCGCCGATCCTGCCAGACAATCGCCCGGTAGAGCGGCTTTCCCGTCGCCCGATCCCACAGCAGCGTGGTTTCGCGCTGGTTGGTGATCCCGATGGCGATCGGGAGTTGCCCTGCCGCCTCCATTGCCTGCCGCGCGCAATCCAAGCTGGTCTGCCACAGATCCGCCGGATCATGCTCCACCCATCCCGGCTGGGGGAAATGCTGGGCAAATTCGGCCTGCGCTGTCGCGACAGGGTGGAAATTTTCATCAAAAACAATGGCCCGCGAGGAGGTCGTGCCTTGGTCAAGGGCAAGGATATGGCGCATGGGGGTTCCTTCGCATCTCGCTCAATCCTTGGCGGCAATCATGAAGGCGTCAAGCGCGGCAATCTCCTCGGCCGTCATTTTCAACCCCAGTTTGGTGCGGCGCCAGACCACATCTTCAGCCCGCTGCGCCCATTCGTGGCGCATCTGCCAAAGCACTTCCGCCTCGGACAGGCCGCCCCCGAAATCGCGCCCCAGATCGACGCGGCTTTGGGCCTGCCCCAAGACGGCCGTCGCCTCGGTGCCATAGGCGCGGATCAGGCGCTGCGCCTCCGGTGGGGTCAGGAACGGGTAGCGCGCCGTCAGATCGGCAATCAAAGCCGCGACGCCATCATGGGCGAAGTCACCGCCCGGCAGGGGGACTCCGGCCGTCCAATTGGGTGTGATATCGTGAAAAAACGGCGCAAGTCTGGCCAGTGCAGTCTCAGCCAAGCGCCGATAGGTGGTGATCTTGCCGCCAAAGACGTTCAGAAGCGGGGCCACCTCCCCTTCGGTTTTCAGCACATAATCCCGCGTTGCCGCCGTCGCCGACGACGCGCCATCGTTGTAAAGCGGCCGCACGCCGGAATAGGTCCAGACGATGTCTTTGGTCGACAAGGTCTTGTCGAAGTAGCTGTTTGCAAACGACAAAAGATAATCCCGCTCCGCATCGGAACAGCGGGCCTCTGCCGGGGTTCCGGCATGATCCTGATCGGTCGTGCCGATCAGGGTGAAGTCCTGCTCATAGGGAATGGCAAAGATGATGCGACCATCGCGGCCTTGGAAAAAATAGGCCCGGCCGTGGTCGTAAAGCTGCGGCACAACGATATGGCTGCCCCGCACCAACCGGATCCGGTCGCGGGTTTCAACTTTGGCCACATCGCGGATGATATCGGCCACCCAAGGCCCCCCGGCATTCACCAAGGCCCGCGCCCGGTGGGTTGTGCGCCCCGTCGGGCCTTCGACCGTCACAACCCAATGCCCATCTTCGCGCCGTGCCTCGATGACTTTTGACCGCACAAGGATCACCGCCCCGCGCGCCGCCGCATCGCGGGCGTTCAGCACCACCAGCCGGGCGTCCTGCACCCAGACATCGGAATATTCAAAAGCTTTCAGATAGTTGGGCTTCAGGTGGCGCCCGGCAGGGTCTTCCCGCAGATCCAGCTTGCGCGTCGCGGGCAGAATCTTGCGCCCCCCCAAGGTATCGTACAGCAGCAACCCCAAGCGGATCAGCCATTCCGGCCGCCGCCCCTTGGCCCAAGGCATGATCCAGCCCAACAGACGACTGGTGGGCGTGTCGCTGTCGAACCGCATCTCGGGGCTGAGCGGCAGCACAAAGCGCAGCGGCCACGCGATATGCGGCATCGCCCTGAGCAGAGTTTCGCGTTCAGCCAAGGCCTCGCGCACAAGGCGGAATTCGAAATATTCCAGATAGCGCAACCCGCCATGAAAGAGTTTGGTCGAGGCAGACGAGGTGCCCTGCGCCAGATCACCCTGCTCGGCCAGAACCACCTTCAGCCCGCGCCCCGCCGCATCGCGCGCAATGCCGCAGCCATTGATGCCGCCGCCAATGATGAAAATATCCGCGATGGCCGTGTCTGTCATTCCGACCTCCCTATAGGCGCAGATCTGTCAAAATCGCGCACGCGGGTCAATCAAAAATGTTCGTTTTTGCGCGAATTCATAAAAATCGCGCATTACGGTTCTTGTCCCTGCGCATCAATCTCCGTAACCTGCCGGCATGAGCCTGAACCCGCGCCAAACGGAAATTCTGTCGCTTGCCCGTTCTCTGGGGCGGGTGATGGTGGATGATCTTGCAAGGCATTTCGATGTCGCGGCCCAGACCATTCGCCGCGATCTTGGCGATCTGGCCGATCTTGGACATCTTGACCGGGTGCATGGCGGCGCGGTGCCACGGCAGGGCATGGTCAACATCGCCTATGAACGCCGCCGCAAACTGAACGCCAGCGGAAAACAGGCCATCGGAGCCGCCGTTGCGGCCGCCATTCCCGAAAATTCCTCGGTCATTCTGACGCTTGGCACAACGACCGAGGCCGTCGCGCAGGCATTGCTGCATCACCGCAACCTGACGGTCATCACCAATAACATGAATGTCGCCAATATTCTCGGCGCCAATCCCGGATGCGATATCGTGGTGACCGGGGGCGCCTTGCGCCGATCGGATGGCGGGTTGGTCGGGGCGCTGACGGCGGAATTCTTTGGCCAGTTCAAGGTGGATATCGCCGTCTTGGGGGCCTCGGCGCTGGATCAGGACGGGGATCTTCTGGACTATGATCTGGCAGAGGTGCGGGTATCACGCGCCATTCTGGCCCAAGCGCGCAGCACCTTCGTGGTGGCGGATCACATGAAACTGACGCGCAGCGCCCCGGCGCGGATTGCTTCGCTTTCGCAGGTGGCGAAACTTTTCACCGATCAGCCGCTGCCAACAGAGCTTGCCCGCCGCTGCGCCGAATGGGGGTGCGAGGTTGTGGTCGCGCCGACGGTCGCCTAATCTGACCGCATGGACTGGATCGAGCTTGCCTTCGCCATGGGGCTTTTCATGGTATCGCACCGCCTGCCTGCGGCCTTGGGCCTAAAGGGTGCCATCGTTCACCGCTTGGGCGAACGCGGCTATACCATTGTTTTTTCGGCGCTTTCTATCGCACTGCTGTGGTGGCTGATCTCTGCCGCCGGTCGGGCGCCCTTTGTGCCCTTGTGGGATCAGGCGGGCTGGCACCGCTGGGTGGTCAACATCACCATGCCGCTGGCGATTGCCTTGGGCAGCTTTGGCATTGCCGCCCCGAACCCCTTTGCCTTTGAGGGGCGCCAGACCGGGTTTGACCCCGACCATCCCGGCATTGCCGGGGTGACGCGGCAACCCCTGCTTTGGGCGCTGGCGCTGTGGTCGGGCGCCCATCTTCTGGCCAATGGCGATCTGGCGCATGTCATCCTGTTTGCGCCCTTCGTGCTGCTGGCGCTGATCGGGATGAAGGTGATGGAGGCGCGCCGCCGCCAGATCATGGGCGCGGCGGCATGGCAACACCTGACCGCCCGCACGGGCCTTTTGCCCTTTGCCGCGCTGCTTTCCGGGCGTTGGCAACCGCGCGCCCTGCCCTCGCCGCTGCGTTTGGGGCTTAGCCTGCTGCTCTGGGCCAGCCTGTGGCACCTGCATGCCCCGGTCATCGGCGTCTGGCCCGCGCCGTAAGCGCGGAGGCGGAAACGCTTATTTCTGCTGAAGTCGCTTAAGGTATTCCGCCAATTCGACCAGCCGGATCGGCGTGGGCGTTTCGATGCCGTCGCCGCCATCATAGGGCACCATTTCCCCCTGCAACATCGGCCCGAAATCCGGCATCACGCCGCGCCCTTTGGCCCCAGCATAGCCCCAGACCTGCGCCATGACCCGCGTGGTCGGGAAATTGCCGCCATTCTTGGCCGAAAGCCGCGTCAGGTTTGCAGGCTTGCGCGCAAGACCGGCCGCGGCCTCGCCATCGCCTTTGCCGGTTGGCCCATGGCAGGCCGCGCAATAGGTCGCGAAATCTTCGGCACCGGTATCGGCCGTGTCTTTGGCATCGACGCAAGCGGCCAAGGCGGGCAGGCACAAGAGCGCCAGAATCTTCGGGAAATGGGCCATCTGCCTCTCCTGTTTTTCTTATACCTGCGCTGGTTTCGGCGCCTTTGCCTTGATCTCGGTCACACGGCCCTGATCCAGCCGCACCACCCGGTCCATCCGTGCGGCCAGATCCAGATTATGCGTGGCGATCAGCGCCGCAAGCCCGGTTTCACGCACCAAGGCCATCAGCGCCGAAAACACCTGATCCGAGGTTTCCGGGTCAAGGTTGCCAGTCGGTTCATCGGCCAGCAACAGCTTTGGCCCATTGGCAAGTGCGCGGCAAAAGGCCACCCGCTGCTGTTCGCCGCCCGACAGGGCCGCCGGGCGGTGGCTGGCGCGGTTGGCAACGCCCACACGACCCAAAAGCGCCATGGCGCGGGCCTCGGCCTCGCGCGGGCTGGCCCCATTGGCCAGTTGCGGGATCACCACATTTTCCAGCGCGGTGAATTCCGGCAGAAGGTGGTGGAATTGATAGATGAAGCCCACATCGCCGCGCCGGGCCAAGGTGCGATCCCGATCAGAAAGCCCGACCATATTGCGCCCCGTCAGCGCGACCGATCCCACATCGGGCGTGTCCAGAAGCCCCGCGATATGCAGAAGCGTCGATTTGCCCGCGCCCGAAGGTGCGACCAAAGCCACCACCTCACCGCGCTTCACCTCAAGCGTCGCCCCTCGCAGGACGGCGACCTCACCGGGCAGGCCGCGTTTGTAGACCTTTTCGATACCCGCAAGTTCCAGCGCATAATCATTCATAACGCAGCGCCTCTACCGGGTTCATCCGCGCCGCACGGCGGGCTGGGAACAGCGTGACGATGAAGGACAGCCCCAACGAGAGGCCCACCGCCGACATCACATCGCCCCATTGCAGCTTGGCCGGCAGCGCATAGATGCCGCGGATCGACGGATCCCAGACCCCGCCCCCGGCCATATAATTCACAAAAGAGAAGATCGGGTCGATGTAGATGGCGAACAGGCAGCCCAAGGCCACCCCCATCGCGGTGCCGACAAGCCCGGTAAAGGCCCCGCAGATGAAGAACACCCGCAGGATGGAACCTTCCGTCAGCCCCATGGTGCGCAGGATGCCGATGTCGCGCCCCTTGTTTTTCACCAGCATGATGAGGCCCGAGACGATGTTCATGGCCGCGATCAGCACAAGGATCGACAGGATGATGAACATCACGTTATCCTCGATGTCCAAGGCCCGCAGGAACGAACCGGCGGCGTCGCGCCATGTCCAGATCAAGGCATCCTCGCCCGCGGCGGCCACGACGGGAAGGGTATAGGCGTCGATGTTTTCAGGGTCTTTCACCATGACCTCGAATTCATCCGCCAGCCCTTCGCGGTTGAAATAGGACTGGGCCTCGGTGAAGGGCATGTAGATGCGGGTCTTGTCGATATCCCAGCGGCCTGCGGTGAACACATAGGTCACCTCATAGGCATTGACGCGCGGGCTGGTGCCAAAGGCGGTCTTGACGCCCGAAGGGGCGACAAGGCGGATGCGGTCCCCCACGGTCACACCCAATTCCCGCGCGATGCCTGAGCCGATGGCGATGCCGCGATCGAAATCGTCGATATTGCCATAAGCATCCGAGCCGACGCCAACCCGCGGAATGGATTTCAGGTCCGCCAGCCGGATGCCAAAGACCTCGGCCCCAAGGCTTGGCCCTTGGGCCGAGGTCACCATGACCTGCCCCTTGACCAAGGGGGCGGCTCTGGTCACGCCGGGGATCTGCCCCAGCTTGCCCGCCACCGCATCATAGTCTTCAAAGGCCTTGATCATGCGGCCATCGGCCATCGGGTGACCGGCGGAATACACCGTGACATGGGCATTGGCGCCCAAGATCGTATCGACGAATTCGGCCCGGAACCCGGCGCGGACGGCCAAGGTGGCAATCAGCGCAAACACGGCCAGCGTGATACCGATCAGTGAAATCCATGTCATCACCGAAACGCCACCCTCGGCACGTTTGGCGCGCAGATAGCGCCAGGCAATCATGAACTCAAAACGGGAAAAAGGGGAGGTTTGGGCCAATGGACCTGCTCATTCTTGTTTTGTGGGCAGAGTGGGGCTTGGGGGGAAAAAGGTCAAGGCGGCGGCGGGGAAACCCGCCGCCGCCTCTCGAACTTGTCAGATCGGCATCCGGGCAACTTCACAACGAGATGACAAGGTTCCCGACGAGGCTTACCGCAAAACAAATCCTCTCAATGAGCATTGCGCAGCAGCCTCGCGCCCTGAAAGGCGCATCTCCCTAAGGATTTTGAGTTGTTACCGTTGCTTCAACCTGCACCGCTGTCCCGCTTGCTACGAGAAAAAGCATCGATTTTCCACCGCCGGAAATTTCGGAATAATCAAGATCAACGGCAATCACAGCATTTGCGCCGCGCGATGCGGCCTCGGCGCGCAGTTCTTCAAGTGCCGTCTCACGTGCATCCTTCAAGGTGTTTTGCAGCGCCGTCGAGCGGCCGCCAAAAATATCGCGCCCAATTGCAAATATATCTTTGAACAAGTGCATGCCAAAAACGCACTCGGCTGTTACGATGCCCATACGGGCCACAATGGTGAGGCCAGAAGGGTTTCCTTCGGTAGTCAAAATTACATCCTTGACCCGACTGACCGCAGCGACTTGTTCGGCTTGAGGTGCTACTTCATATTCTTGTGCGCGTTTGGCGCCACGAGCATCGGCTTCCATGATCGAAGCATAGTTTTCCGGTGTCAAATTGCGATTGCGGCACAAATTGCATCTACTCTTTGCCCCCTCAAAGAGGCCGAAAGGTTTCCCGCAGGTGTCACAAGTAGCCATTGAACCGACCTTCTATGTCCCAGAACAATCATTTCGTAGAAAGCAGAGAGCAGACGTTGAGGTCGCTAACAGTCAACTCTCTGCAAATCAATTCACTAGACGTCCTTAGATGCCTGCGTAGATTTCCGCGATCCGCGCCACGGCGGCTTCGGGCGACATCTCCTCGCTTTCACCGGTGCGCCGCGAGGTGACTTCCACCACCCCATTCGCCAGTCCGCGCGGGCCGACGGTGATGCGCCACGGCAGGCCGATCAGGTCCATAGTAGCAAACTTCGCCCCCGCGCGTTCGTCGCGGTCGTCGTAAAGCGCCTCCAGGCCCTTGGCGGCGAGCGCCTTGTACAAACCTTCGCAGGCCGCATCCGCCGCAGCGTCACCCTGTTTCAGGTTCACGATACCCACCGGGAAGGGGGTGACGCCTTCGGGCCAGATGATGCCCTTGTCGTCATGGCTGGCCTCGATGATCGCGCCCAAAAGGCGGGAAACGCCGATGCCATGGCTGCCCATTTCCACCGGAACCTTGGAGCCGTCAGCGGTGACGACGGTCGCGCCCATGGCTTCGGAATATTTGGTGCCGAAATAGAAGATCTGGCCAACCTCGATCCCACGGGCCACCTTGCGGCGCTCCTCGGGGATGGCGCTGAACAGGGCTTCGTCATGGGTTTCATCGGTGCGGGCATAAAGCGTGGTGAATTCCTTGCAGACCGCAGCCACCTCGTCGCGGTTGTCGTAATCCACCTCGCGGTTGCCCAGTTTCAGATCGGTCACGGCAGAATCGAAGAACACCTCCGACTCGCCCGTGGAGGCCAGCACGAGGAATTCGTGGGTATCATCGCCGCCGATCGGGCCAGAATCGGCGCGCATCGGGATGGCGGTCAGGCCCATACGTTCATAGGTCCGCAGATAGCTGACCATGTGGCGATTGTAGGCGTGGATCGCGGAGGCCTTGTCGACGTCAAAGTTGTAGCCGTCCTTCATCAGGAACTCGCGGCCGCGCATCACGCCAAAACGCGGGCGCATCTCGTCGCGGAACTTCCACTGGATGTGGTAAAGCGTCAGCGGCAGGTCCTTGTAGCTGTTGACATGGGCGCGGAAGATGTCGGTGATCATCTCCTCATTGGTCGGGCCGTAAAGCATCTCGCGGTCCTGCCGGTCCTTGATGCGCAGCATTTCCTGACCGTAATCGTCATAGCGCCCGCTTTCGCGCCACAGGTCCGCCGGTTGCAGCGTCGGCATCAAAAGCGGAATATGGCCCGCGCGCACCTGTTCTTCATGCACGATCTGTTCGATGCGTTTGAGGACGCGGTAACCAAGCGGCAACCACGAATAGATCCCCGCGGCCTGCTGCTTGATCATGCCCGCCCGCAGCATGTAGCGGTGCGAGACGATCTGCGCCTCGGCGGGGTTTTCTTTCAACACGGGCAGGAAGTAGCGGGACAGACGCATCGGGCGGCCTCATCAATGGGTTTGGCTGTTCCTAGCGGGAAGGCGGGCCGTGAGCAAGCGTCACGCCTGGGGCGTTGGGGGGTCACGCCACGCTGTCCAGACCCTCGCCCAAAAGATCCTCGACGAACCAGGCTGCAAATTGCGCCCGGCCTGAAACGCCGGCCTTGGCATAGATGCGCGTCAGTTGCGCCCGCACCGTGCCCGCCGCGCGGCCACGCAACTCGGCGATTTCGGCGACATCAAGCCCCTTGAGCGCAAGGAACGCCACATCCCGTTCGGCGGGCGTCAAGGCCCAATCGGTGAACTGGGCCGCGATCACATCGCCCAAAGCGCCCCGCGCCGAGGCAAGGGCCGCCTCCTGCGCCCTCATCTCCTCCAGCGTCTGCCGCAGGGCGACAGCCCCCAGCCCCACCCCCAGCGCAAGGGCAAGGGCGACCAGCATTTCAAAGTACAGATGCGCGCTGACATCGCCCTCCATGATGTCGGCAATGGCGTCGCCGACAAAGAACACCGCAGCAAGGCTTTGAACGATCAGGAAAAACGCAAGGGCGACGGGCCGCCGCCGTCTTATAAAAAGGCCGGTTGCCCCATTGCTCATCACCGTCTCCGTTTGGCCAGAAGCATCGGGCGCACAAGGTTGCGCCCCATGACACGGCTTTCCACCACAACGCCCGCGACATGCAGAAAGGCCAAGAACAGGATCAGATTCGCCGCCACCTCATGCACCTCCTCCATCGCCTCGCCCAAGGGGGACTCGTCCGTGTCCTCATCCTCCCCTTCTTCCACAAGAACCGACCAATCGCCAGCCGCAACGGCGGCTTCCAACGCGGCCTGTTTCATCGGCGTGGCCCCGGTCATCACCAGACCGCTGCCGATCAGCACCGCAAGGCAGGCCCAAAGCGCATAGGCCATCATCGCGCTGGCCGGATTGTGCGACGGATAGTGCCGGGCTTGCCCTCTGGCCAAGCCGACAAGATGGCGCATCCCCGCCCTCAGGCTGAGCGGAAAGCTGGAAAACCGCGCCTCTGTCGGGCCGACAAAGCCCCAGATCAACCGCAACGCCAACAGCCCAAGCCCCGCCCAGCCCAGCGCGATATGCACCGAGCCGCCCTCTTTGGTCAGCGCATAATTGGCCAGAACCACGGCGGCGATGCCCCAATGGGTCAGCCGCAGCAAGGGGTCCCAAGTCGGCACGGGTGTGGCCTGCCCGGTGCGGGGCAGGCCGGGCGACAGACCTTCGGTCGTGTCAGTCATCGGATTTCACCTGCGCCACCGCACCGGTCTTCGGGTCGATGTAGATTTCCATCATCTTGCCGGTGGCGGCGTCAGTGCATTTGGCCTCGATCTGGCCGTCTTCAGGTTCAAAGCTGGCCACCTTGCAGCCCGCGGCGTCCAGTGCGGCGGTGGCGGCTTCGGGTGTGGTGCCGACGATATCGCCGACAACAGGCAGCGCCATGGCGGCAGCAGGGGCCAGAAGCAGGCCGAAAACAAGTACGAAAAGCGGTTTCATCGGATGTCCTTTTCAAGAGAATGGGGCGCAGCCTCTTGGCCCGCCTTGGTGCTGATCTGGCAGCCTATGCGCACAGGTTCCATTGCCGCAGGGCTTAAGCGGCAAGCCATAAGCCCCGGCTTACCCCCCTTTGCCGCTGCCCCACTTTCCGCTATACCCGCCCCCCATGAGCCAGAACCCCCCGAACCTCCGCCCCGATCTTGCCCCGAAGCCGGTCTTCGACACGCCCCGCCGCGAGGGCCAGCCGACCATTGGCATGGTCAGCCTTGGCTGCCCCAAGGCGCTGGTGGACAGCGAGCGCATCCTGACGCGGTTGCGCGCTGAGGGCTATGCGATCAGCCCCGATTACAAGGGGGCGGATGCGGTGATCGTGAACACCTGCGGCTTTCTCGATTCGGCCAAGGCCGAAAGCCTTGACGCCATCGGCGAGGCCCTGCGCGAAAACGGCAAGGTTCTGGTAACGGGTTGCCTTGGCGCCGAACCCGAATACATCACCGGCGCGCATCCCAAGGTGATGGCCGTGACCGGGCCGCATCAATATGAGGCGGTTCTGGACGCCGTTCACAAGGCCGTGCCGCCCTCGCCCGATCCATTCATTGATCTGCTGCCGGCGACGGGGGTGAAACTGACCCCGCGGCACTACAGCTATCTGAAGATTTCCGAAGGCTGCAACCACGCCTGCAAGTTCTGCATCATCCCCGACATGCGCGGCAAACTCGTCTCGCGCCCGGCCCATGCCGTGCTGCGCGAGGCGGAAAAGCTGGTGGACGCAGGCGTGCGCGAACTTCTTGTCATCTCACAGGACACCTCGGCCTATGGGGTGGACCGCAAGCACGACCTTTCCCCGTGGAAAGGCGGCGAGGTGCGCAGCCATATCACCGATCTCGCGCGTGAGCTGGGCCGCCTGTCGCCCGACGTCTGGGTGCGGCTGCATTACGTCTACCCCTACCCGCATGTGCGCCAACTGGTGCCCTTGATGGCCGAGGGGCTGATCCTGCCCTATCTCGACATTCCCTTCCAGCACGCCCATCCCGACACCCTGCGCCGGATGGCCCGGCCTGCGGCGGCGGCAAAGACGCTGGATGAAATCGCCGCATGGCGCCGCGATTGCCCCGATATTGTCCTGCGCTCCACCTTCATCGTCGGCTATCCCGGCGAGACGGAGGCGGAGTTCCAGACGCTGCTCGATTGGATGGACGAGGCGCAACTCGACCGTGTCGGCTGCTTCCAATACGAAAACGTCGCCGGGGCCCGGTCGAACGACCTGCCGGATCATGTGCCGGATGAGGTGAAGCAAGACCGCTGGGATCGCTTCATGGCCAAAGCCCAAGCGATTTCCGAGGCCAAACTTGCGGCCAAGGTGGGCCAGACAATTCAGGTGATCGTGGACGAGATCGACGAGGACGGCGCCACCTGCCGCACCAAGGCCGACGCGCCCGAAATCGACGGCAACCTGTTCATCGACGAAGGGTTCGAAGGGCTGCAGGTCGGCGACATGGTGACCGTCACCGTGGAAGAAGCCGGGGAATATGATCTCTGGGGCCGCCTGTGAATCCCATGTGACACGGGCGCGCCCTTCGCCCCCCGCAAACCGGGGGGCGGAATGGCACGTGCGGGGTTACCAGTAATAAGGCAGCCCGTAATAGTCATAGCTGCGCTGACGCCAGCTTTCATTGCTGGCCCAGTCCTGCGGCGCCTCGGGCGCGGCGCGCAGTTGCTCTGGCGTCAGGTCGGTGACATAGCCGCCAACGCCGGTATCATAGCGCAAGGTCTTCCACGGCACCGGGACATGGTTTTCCCCAAGCCCCAGAAACCCGCCAAAGGCCATCACCGCATAGCCGATGTTGCCGCTGGTCTTGTCGATCATCACATGGTCGATATGGCCCAGATGTTCGCGCTGCGGGCTATAAACTGCCGTGCCATTGACATCATGACTGGACACCAGCGCGCCGCGCGTGCCCAAGGTGCCGGGGGTCGTGTCGAGAGTTTGCATCTTTTCCTCCGTAAGCAGAATGGCTTGCGAAGGCAGAACCCCAAAGCGGGCCGGATGTTCCCGCGGTTTAGCCCTTGGCTTCCAGCGCTGCGATGCGGGCTTCCAAGGCGGCATTTTCCTCGCGGGCCTTTTGCGCCATGGCGCGCACCGCGTCGAATTCCTCGCGGGTGACGAAATCGCGGTCGGCCATCCAACGGTCAATAAAGCCCTTCATCGCCGTCTCCGCCTCGGTCTTGGCGCCCTGCGCCACGCCCATGGCGTTGGTCATCAGCTTGGACATGTCATCAAAGAACTTGTTGCCGGGTTGCATGGGGGCCTCCATTCACGTTCCCGTCTATATGGTCCGCCCTGCCGTCCGGCACAAGTCCGACCGACAGCATCGGCCGAGATTGACATCCCGCCGCCCCTGCCGGACAAGACCCGAAACCATCAGGGCAGGCCCCATGTCTTACATCCCGTTCCCCGACATTTCGCCCGAGATCTTTTCCATCGAGATCGGCCCGGTGACGCTGGCCTTGCGCTGGTATGCGCTGGCCTATCTTGTTGGGCTGATCGCGGGCTGGAAGCTGATCGTCCACATGGTGCGCAGCCCGCAGCTTTGGCCCGGGGCCGCCCCGGCCACCCCCGAACAGATCGAGCGGCTGCTGACTTGGGTCACCTTGGGCGTCATCCTTGGCGGGCGCGCGGGCTATGTGCTGTTTTACGATCTTGCGGGCTTTGTGGCAGAGCCGGGCCGCATTCTGCGGGTCTGGGAGGGCGGCATGTCCTTTCACGGCGGTTTTCTTGGCGTTGTTGTGGCGGGCCTTCTGTTCTGCCGCCGCGAAAAGCTGCCGCTCTTGCCCATGGCCGATCTGATGGCCGCGGTGGTGCCGATCGGGCTTTTCCTTGGCCGTGTCGCCAATTTCATCAACGCCGAACTGTGGGGCCGCCCGACCGCGATGCCTTGGGGCGTGGCCTTTCCGGGCGAGGCGGCGCAGGCCTGCGCCAGCGCCGATCTGCCCTGCATCCGCCATCCAAGCCAGCTTTATGAGGCAGGGCTTGAGGGCCTGCTGCTGATGCTGGTGTTCACGGTCCTGATCTGGCGTCGGGGTTGGTTCCGCTGGCCGGGGGCAATCGCCGGGCTGTTCTTTGCCGGCTATGGCCTCGCGCGGTTTGCGGTGGAATTCTTCCGCCAGCCCGACGCGCAATTCGTCAGCCCTGACAACCCCTTGGGGCTTTATCTGCATATGGGCGGCTGGGGTCTGACGGCGGGGCAACTCTTGTCCTTGCCCATGGTGATCGCGGGCCTGTGGTTCCTGATCCGGGCCAAGCGCGCATGACACCCTTGGCTGCGCTCTTGGCCGAGCGCATCGGCCATGACGGGCCGATGACGGTTGCGGCCTACATGGCCGAATGTCTGATGCACCCGGCGCATGGCTATTACACCACGCGGCCGCCCTTTGGGGCCAAGGGGGATTTCGTCACCGCGCCGGAAATCAGCCAGATGTTCGGCGAACTCATCGGCCTCAGTCTGGCGCAGGCTTGGCTGGACCAAGGCGCGCCCGCCCGCTTTACCTTGGCCGAACTTGGCCCCGGTCGCGGCACCTTGATGGCCGATGTCTTGCGCGCGACCCACGCGGTTCCGGGGTTTCATGCCGCCCTGCAAGTGGTGCTGCACGAAGCATCGCCCGCGCTGCGCGCCGAACAGGCCAAGGCACTGGCCGGATATGCGCCCGCATGGATCGACACCATTGATGACCTGCCCGAACAGCCGCTGTTTCTGATCGCCAACGAGTTTTTCGACGCCCTGCCGATCCACCAATATGTGAAACAAAACGGGCGCTGGCATGAGCGGATGATCGGCCTTGCCGCGGGCAAACTGGCTTTCGGGCTGGCCCCCGATGGCACCGGCTTTGACAGCCGCTTTGCGCAAGACCCCGAAGGCAGCGTGGTGGAAACCTGCCCTGCCGCAGCCCCCTATATGGCAACCCTCAAAGAGCGGCTCTCGCGCCATGGCGGGTTGGCGCTGATCGTGGATTATGGCGGCTGGCGGTCCAAGGGCGACACCTTGCAGGCGCTGAAGGACCACGCCTTCAGCGACCCCTTGGCCGAACCGGGCCGCGCCGATCTGACCGCCCATGTCGATTTCGAGGCGCTTGCCGGGGGCTGGCCGGCGCATCGCTATACCACCCAAGGCGCCTTTCTGACCGCCCTTGGCATTGACGCCCGCGCCGCCCGTCTGGCGCAGGGACTGTCAGGGCAGGCCTTGGAAAATCACCTTGCCGCGCATCGCCGCTTGACCGACGCCACAGAAATGGGAAGCTTGTTCAAAGTGCTGGCCCTGACCCGGCCGGATGCGCCACCACCTGCGGGATTTAGCTGATGCTGGAGATTATTACCTCCGACGCGCTGAGCGCACGCCATGGGTTTTTCACCCGCAAGGGCGGAGCATCTTCGGGCATCTTCGCCGGGCTGAACTGCGGCACCGGCAGCTCCGATCAGGCGGAAATCGTCGCGATCAACCGCGCCCGCGTGGCCGACGCGCTCGGGCTTGAGCCCGAGGCTCTGGTCAGCGTGCATCAGGTCCATTCGCCCGATGTGGTGACGCTGCGCGGCCCCCTTGCCGACAAACCGCGCGCCGATGCCATGGTCACCGCGACGCCGGGCCTTGGCCTTGCCATCCTGACCGCCGATTGCCAGCCGGTCCTTTTTTCCGACGCAGACGCGGGCGTCATCGGCGCGGCCCATGCTGGCTGGAAAGGTGCGCAAGCGGGCGTGCTGGAGGCGACGCTTGCCGCGATGGAGGCTTTGGGGGCGCGGCGCGCCAATATTGCCGCCGTGATCGGCCCCTGCATCAGCCAAAGCGCCTATGAGGTTGGTCAGGAGTTTTTTGAAACCTTCACCGATGATGCCCCCGAGGCCCGGCGGTTCTTCATCAATGGCAAGGGCGACCGCTATTTGTTCGACCTGCCCGGTTATGGATTGTGGCGCTTGCGCGCGGCCGGTGTCGGCCATGCCGAATGGACCCACCATTGCACCTATGGCGACCCGGCCCGATTCTATTCCTACCGACGCACCACCCATGCGGCCGAGGCGGATTACGGCCGGCTGGTTTCGGTGATCCGGCTCTGACTTTGGCAGGCTTTAGGCAGGTCTGGCCCAAGGATTGCCACATTCCGCGCAACGGTCCTGCGCTATTGTTTCCATATCCCTGACAACAGGCTTGTTTTCTTGGCCCCGCGTCTCTGGCCCGCCTGCCACAATTTGTCGGGCTTTCATCGCGCGATTTCTGAAAATCCTGCCAAACGGGACAAATCCTTGCCGCAAAGCACGGCGAAACTGGCGGTGAGGGTCGGAATGACCGCAAGACATCGGACCAGAAGGACCAAGCCCATGAAGAAAGATCGTCGCTGGATGAAATCCGTCATCGCCGCCTCGACCGAGGTGCAGGTCGCGCTGCCTTGGGCCCGCAGCACCCGCCGACGCCCGGCCGCGCTGAAAGATCTGGCCAAGCCCGCGCCACGCGCCATGGCCGCACGCTAAGACCATGCGCAGATCAGGACAGGGCCGGGGGAAATCTCCGGCCCTTTTCCCATTTTCGGCCCCTTTGGCCCGTCAGGATGATTCGCGGCCGTCTTTCACGGCATTGTTCCAAGCCCCAAGAACAATCCCCGCACCGTTGCGAGGATCGGGGCGTAACCCTGCCCAATTGCGCAATAATTTTGACAATCCGCGCCGATCTGAAGATGGTCGGCGCATCAGATGTCCCTTCTGTAAAACAGGCAGTGACGACGTGTGCAGCCCCGCAAAGGCAGCGCCGTGACCGCCCCGGATGGCCGACAGGCCATTTCGGAAAAACGCGCACGCACAAGGCCGCCCCGGTTGCTCCTCTGGCAACCTGACGGGGCGGCCTGAACCGCTTCAGGCGTTCTTTGCCAGCCGCGCTTCCAGCACATCAAACGGCAGGCCCGGCTCATCCTTGGCGCAGCGGATCACCAGACTGGTTTTGACATTGGCGACATTGTCGGCTTTCAGAAGTTCCTCGGTCAGGAAGTTCTGGAACGATGACAGGTCCGGCGAGACGCATTTCAGAATGAAATCAATCTCGCCGTTCAGCATGTGACATTCGCGGACCAAGGGCCAGGCGCGGCAGCGCGCCTCGAATGCCGACAGGTCCGCCTCGGCCTGAGAGTTCAGCCGCACCATGGCAAACACCGCAACCTCGAACCCCAGTTCGCGGGCGTTCACCTCGGCATGATAGCCTTTGATATAGCCCTCCTCCTCCAGCGTGCGCACCCGGCGCAGGCAGGGCGGCGCGGAAATTCCGACGCGACTGGCCAACTCGACATTCGTCATCCGCCCATCGGCCTGCAATTCAGCCAAGATGTGACGGTCGATCGGATCGAGCTTGGAGGTGGCCATTCATAACTCCTGTTTTGACACTTATTAGGCGCATGACAAAACGGGCGCAATAATATTTCGTGGAAGCGCAATTTTTCGTAACCGTGGGGTTTGAGGCGGGGCTTTCCCGTCTCTGCCCCCTTGCATATATGAGACGAGACAACGAATCCCGGGGGATAGAATGGGCGAGACGCGGCACACATCGGTTCTGATCATCGGCTCTGGCCCGGCGGGTTATACCGCAGCCGTCTATTCGGCCCGCGCCATGCTGAACCCCATTCTGGTGCAGGGCCTGCAACCCGGTGGCCAATTGACCATCACGACCGAGGTGGAAAACTGGCCGGGCGAAAAGCACATTCAAGGCCCCGATCTGATGGTCAACATGCAGGCCCATGCCGAGGCGATGGGGGCCGAGGTGATTTCCGACTACATCACCAGCCTTGATCTGCAAAAGCGCCCCTTCACCGCGAAAGGCGACAGCGGCACCACCTATACCGCCGATGCGGTGATCCTTGCCACGGGCGCGCAGGCCAAATGGCTGGGCCTGCCTTCGGAAGAAAAGTTCAAGGGCTTTGGCGTGTCGGCCTGCGCCACCTGCGACGGGTTCTTCTATCGCGGCAAGGAAGTTGTGGTGATCGGCGGCGGCAACACCGCTGTCGAGGAGGCGTTGTTCCTGACCAATTTCGCCACCAAGGTCACGCTCATTCACCGCCGCGATTTCCTGCGGGCCGAAAAGATCCTGCAAGACCGGCTGTTCAAGCATCCCAAGATCGAACTGCTGTGGAATTCGGAAGTGGTCGAGGTTCTGGGCAGCGATGCGCCGACCTCTGTCACCGCCGTGCGCACCCGCAACGTGCAGACCGGCGAGACGAAGGACGTCCCCTGCCATGGCTTCTTTGTCGCCATCGGCCATGCGCCCGCCTCGGAACTGGTCAAGGACCAGTTGGAACTGCACTCCGGCGGCTATGTGAAGGTGGAACCGGGATCGACCCGCACCGCGATTCCCGGCGTGTTCGCGGCGGGCGACCTGACCGATCATGTCTATCGTCAGGCTGTCACCAGCGCCGGAATGGGCTGCATGGCCGCCCTTGACGCCGAGCGCTACCTCGCCGGCCACTGATCGGCCCGTCCCTTTCGGAACCTTGTCATCCCCCCGCCGCGTTCCGGGGGATGACGTCCCAAGCCCGGCGCCATTCGCGGCATTTCCGCCCTAATTGCGCAACAAAACCCCAAGTTTGCTTGAAATATGCCCGGTTCAGGGTCTAAAGCCGCGTCCAAATCTGCACCGGTCCGACACCCGGCGCAGCCAAGGTCAACAAAGCGAGCATTTACCAATGGCCCTGTCTAATCACGCCCCGATCCCGGAGCTGTATGTCTCTCACGAATCCGCGCTGAAACTGAAGCACGAGGCAGCCGGGCTGCCGTCGTGGGATCTGACCCCGCGTCAGGTTTGCGATCTGGAGCTTTTGATGAACGGCGGGTTCTTCCCGCTGAAGGGCTTCAACTCCGAGGCCGATTACAACGGTATCGTCGACAACATGCGGCTGGCCGATGGCACGCTTTGGCCGATGCCGATCACGCTGGATGTGTCGGAGGCCTTTGCCGAAAAGGTTGCCCCCGGTCAGGACATTGCGCTGCGCGACGCCGAAGGCGTGATCCTTGCCATCCTGTCGATCACCGACAAATGGGAGCCGAACAAGGCGCATGAGGCCGAAAAGGTGTTCGGTGCCGATGATCTGGCGCATCCGGCGGTGAACTATCTGCACAATCAGGCCGGCAAGATCTATCTCGGCGGCCCGATCACCGGCATCCAGCAGCCCGTGCATTACGATTTCAAGGCCCGCCGCGACACGCCGAACGAGCTGCGCGCGCTGTTCCGCAAGCTGGGCTGGCACAAGGTCGTGGCCTTCCAGACCCGCAACCCCCTGCACCGCGCGCATCAGGAACTGACCTTCCGTGCGGCACGTGAGGCGCAGGCCAACCTCTTGATCCATCCGGTCGTCGGCATGACCAAACCGGGCGATGTCGACCACTTCACCCGCGTGCGCTGCTATGAGGCGGTGATCGACAAGTACCCGGCCTCGACCACCACCATGTCGCTCTTGAATCTCGCGATGCGCATGGCTGGCCCGCGTGAGGCGGTCTGGCACGGGTTGATCCGCCGCAACCATGGCGTGACCCATTTCATCGTTGGCCGTGACCACGCCGGCCCCGGCAAGAACAGCCAGGGTCAGGATTTCTACGGTCCCTATGACGCGCAAGAGCTGTTCAAGGCGCATGAGGAAGAAATCGGCGTCACCATGGTCGATTTCAAACACATGGTCTATGTGCAGGAAAAGGCGCAATATTTCCCGGCGAACGAAGTGCCGGAAGGCTGCACGGTCTTGGACATTTCCGGCACCGAACTGCGCCGCCGCCTGCGCGAAGGTCTGGACATTCCGGAATGGTTCTCGTTCCCCGAGGTCGTGACCCAACTGCGCAAGACCTCACCCGCACGGGACAAGCAGGGCTTTACCGTGTTCTTCACCGGGCTTTCCGGTTCGGGCAAATCGACCATCGCCAACGCACTGATGGTCAAGCTGATGGAACAGGGCGGGCGCCCGGTAACGCTTCTGGATGGCGATGTGGTCCGCAAACATCTCAGCTCGGAACTCGGCTTCTCGAAAGAACACCGCGACATCAACATCCGCCGCATCGGCTATGTCGCGTCCGAGATCACCAAGAACGGCGGCATCGCAATCTGTGCGCCGATCGCACCCTATACCGCGACCCGCCGTGCCGTGCGCGAGATGATCGAGGGCTTTGGCGCCTTCATCGAGGTTCACGTCTCGACCTCGGTCGAGGAATGTGAACGCCGCGACCGCAAGGGGCTTTATAAGCTGGCCCGCGAAGGCAAGATCAAGGAATTCACCGGGATCTCCGACCCCTATGAAGCCCCGACCAAAGCCGAAATCGTGCTGGACACCGAAGGCACCGAGGTGGACGCCTGCGCCCATCAGGTGATCCTGAAACTGGAATCTCTGGGCCTTATCAAGGCGTAAGCCTTAGATTTTTCGCAGAAAAATCAAACGCCGCTCCGGCAAGGGGCGGCGTTTTGCTATCAATGCACGCTCACCGGCACCATTTCATGCTCGCGCGCCAGATTGAAGGCAAGCTTGCGGTCTGCGACCAAGGCGACCTGCTGGCCATCCGACCGGTGCAGCGCATAGACCGTGGCCAGATCGCCGATCTGCTCTTGCACCTCGGTCGGCAAATCCGCCACGGGCACCGGGCGGACATAGACGATGGCCCGTTCTGCGGCGGGCAAGGCGTTGAATTTCATCTCCATGACGATCTCCTTATTTGCGGCCGATCTTGATGGTCTGCACAATGGTTTCAGGAACCTGACGGCGCAGGTCCACGTTCAAAAGACCATGGTCCAGCCCGGCCCCTGCCACCTCCACCCCGTCGGCCAGCACAAAGCTGCGCTGAAAGGCACGGGCGGCAATGCCACGATGCAGGAAAACCCGGTCGGCGCCGTCATCACCCTGCCGCCCGCGGATCACCAGTTGACGATCCTCGACCGTAATGGCGAGGTCTTCTTCGCGAAACCCCGCCACCGCGAGGGTGATGCGATAGGTGTTGTCCGAGGTCGCCTCGATGTTGAAGGGCGGATAGCCTTCCGAAGCGGTTTTGGCGGTGCGTTCGACCAGCCGTTCCAACTGCTCGAACCCCAAAAGGAAGGGGTGCGCGCCGAAGCTGAGTTTCGTCATGTCCGGTGTCCTCGGGTAAGCGACATCTTTGATCCCGGCCCCATTCTGGCAGCCGGTTGCCTCAATATGGGTCGGTGGCCCGCGCGCCGCAAGAGTTTACCGGCTCACAAAAAATGATCATATCGCCCCCAGATTCTTCCCCATTGCCGCCCCGAATCGCTGTAACCTTGGACAAAGCCAAGAAGTGTGGACCCTGATCCTGCCATGAACATTTCCAGCGAGATGAACTTTGAGGACATGCTTCGGGTGAAGCTGGAAGTCCTGCGGCGCGAACACCGCGATCTGGACGAGGCGATTGCCGCCTTGGAAACCAGCGGGCGCCCCGATGCGCTGACCTTGCGGCGGCTGAAAAAGCAAAAGCTGGCGCTGAAGGATCAGATCGTGAAGTTCGAAGATCAGCTGATCCCCGATATCATTGCCTGACGCGGAGTCGGGCTTAAGCCCGAGCTACGGGTTGCCCCCTGCCCCGCCCCGGTATAATCCCTGCCTTATCACCGATAGGGGGCAGGCATGGCCGTTGACGCCAAGTGCGATGTGGGGATCATCATGGGAAGCCAGTCTGACTGGTCGACGATGAAAGAGGCCGCACTGATTCTGGATCAGTTGGGCATTGCCTATGAGACGAAGATCGTTTCAGCCCACCGCACCCCGGACCGGCTTTGGGCCTATGGCAAAGAGGCCGCCGGGCGATTGAAGGTCATCATCGCGGGCGCAGGCGGTGCGGCGCATCTGCCGGGCATGATGGCGTCGAAAACCCGGGTGCCGGTCATTGGCGTGCCGGTGCAGACCAAGGCGCTGTCGGGCGTCGACAGTCTTTATTCGATCTTGCAGATGCCCAAGGGCTATCCGGTCGCCACCATGGCCATTGGCGCGGCTGGCGCGGCCAATGCCGGGTTGATGGCGGCGGGTATTCTGGCGATTTCGGACGCGGCTTTGGCCGCACGGCTGGATGCCTGGCGCGAGGCGCTTTCCGCCTCGATCCCGGAGGAGCCGAAGGATGAATGAGATGCTGAAACCGGGTTCCACCATCGGCATTCTGGGCGGCGGTCAGCTTGGCCGCATGCTGTCGGTTGCGGCAAGCCGCCTGGGCTACAAGACCCATATCTATGAGCCGGGCGCGGGCGCGCCTGCCGCCGATGTCGCCCATGCCTGCACGACGGCCAGCTATGACGACCACGCCGCCCTGGCCGCCTTTGCGGCTGCGGTCGATGTCATCACCTATGAGTTTGAAAACGTCCCCACGGCGGCCCTCGATCTTCTGGAGGCCGCAAAACCGATCCGCCCGAACCGCCGCGCCTTGGCAATCAGCCAAGACCGGATTGCCGAGAAAGATTTCCTCACCGGGCTTGGCCTGACCTGCGCGCCCTATGCTGCGGTGAATACGCTGGCCGATCTGGAGGCCGCTTTGGCCCGCATCGGCACGCCCGCGATTTTGAAGACCACCCGGCTTGGCTATGACGGCAAGGGGCAGGCGCGGATCATGACCGCCGCCGATGCGCCTGCCGCCTTTGCGGCCATGGCGGGCGCGCCTGCGGTGCTGGAGGGGTTTGTCTCCTTCAGCCATGAAGTTTCGGTGATCGCGGCGCGGGGGCTGGATGGCTCGGTCGCGGCCTATGATCCGGGCGAGAATGTGCATAAGGACGGGATCCTGTCGACGACGACCATCCCGGCGCGGCTTACGCCCGGGCAGCGGTCGGATGCGGTCTTGATGGCGGCACGCATCTTGAATGCGCTCGACTATGTGGGCGTGATGGGGGTGGAGCTGTTCGTCACGCCGCAGGGGCTATTGGTGAATGAAATCGCGCCACGGGTGCATAACTCGGGCCATTGGACGCAGAACGGCTGCGCGGTGGATCAGTTCGAACAGCACATCCGCGCCGTGGTGGGCCTGCCCTTGGGCGATGGCGCGCGCCATTCCGATGTGGTGATGGAAAACCTGATCGGCGATGATGTGGATCGCATCCCCCTGATCCTAAAGGAACGTCACGCCGCCTTGCACCTCTATGGCAAGGCCGAGGCGCGGCCGGGCCGCAAGATGGGCCATGTCAACCGGGTGGTGGCAAAAGGCTAACGCTTCAGCGCCGTGACCAGCCGCATGACGGCGGCGGGCAGCGTCAGATCATCTTCGAATTTCCCTTCGCGCAAAAAGGCCAGAACCTGCGCGATCACCATCGGGTTGTTCATCAAGAAGGTATGGCTGACCGGCAGGGTGATATGGGCCGCCCCCGCCAGCCGGGTGCTGGCGACCGACACCTTGCCGTCATTCGGCCCCGGAATGATGCCGCCCATCAACGGGTTCAGGGGCACGGTGCCGGCAATGACGCCGACCTCATATTCCGGCAGGGCAAGGTCTGGCTCGGCAAGTTCAGGCTGGGCAAGGCGGTTGGGAAAGCTGTCCGGCCCGGTGCCAAGCTCCACCCCCGCGGGCCCCATCAGCCAGTGAAAGGCCCCCAGATCGCCGAAACGGTCCACCAGTTCCGACCCGCCATTCGGCGGGGCCAGCATCACCATGCGGCCCATATGGGCGGGGCGGTGTTCGGCCAGCCACGCGCGGGCAAGGATGCCGCCCAGCGAATGGGTAACAAAATGCACCCGGCGCGTTCCGCAAGCCATGACCTTGCGGCCCACCCGTTCAACAAGCTGCGCGATGGGTTCCTTGGTGGAGGGATAGCCATGGTTCATCACCCCATAGCCCGCCTGCACCAGCGCCTCTTGCAAAAGCCGCATCGAACGCGGCGTGCGGCTCAGGCCGTGGAGCAGGATCACCACCTCATCTCCCGCGCCCGGTTTTGCAAGAATTTTCATAAATGTCTCCTCAATGGCAGAGTCCTAACGGCTTGAGGGGCCGCGGGGCAAGGGGTAGACATCGCCGCCCTGCCCCGTATTCTTTGGCCATGGCCAAACGTACCCCCCGCATTGCGACCCGCGCGCTGATCCTGGAGGAGGATCGGCTCTTGCTGGTCAACGCCTATCCGGGCGGCAAGTCTGACCTCTGGTGCGCGCCGGGGGGCGGGGCGGAAAGCGGCGCCTCGTTGCCTGACAATCTGGCGCGCGAGGTGCTGGAGGAATGTGGCCTGGAGATTGCCGTGGGTGCGCCGGCCTTGATCAATGAGTTTCACGATCCGGCGACCGGCTTTCATCAGGTCGATCTGTTCTTTCGCTGCACGGTAACGCATGGCCAGCTTGACGCCACTTGGCGCGACCCCGAAGGGGTGGTGACCGAACGGCGGTTCTTTTCGCGCACCGAGATGGAGGCCGGTCTGATCCGCTTCAAACCGGACACGCTGGCGCAGGCCGCTTGGGGCACGGGTTGCCATTATGACCCCTTGGAGCCGATCGTCCGATGAGCCGCGCCTTTGTGAAAGAGGGCACCGGCGAGTTGGAGCCGTTGCCCGACCTGCCGATCTCGGCCCATCCGAACTATGTCACCCCGCGCGGGTTGGCCGCCTTGAAGGCGCGGCTCTTGGCGCGGCAGGCAGATCTGGCGGCGCTGAAGGCACGGGCCGAACGGCTGGACCGCCTACCCGAAGCCGCGGCCGAGCGCGACATCCGCTATCTTGAGGCGCGGCTGCGCTCCGCCATCCTCGTCGAAGCTGCGACGCAGCCCTCCTCGGAGGTGCAATTCGGCGCCCGTGTGCGGGTGGAGATGGAAGGCGAGGAACGGGTTTTCGAGATCGTCGGGGAGGATGAGGCGGATGCCGCCCTTGGCCGCATCGCGCCGCAATCACCGCTGGCGCGGGCGCTGATCGGGGCCGAGGTCGGCGATACGGTGGTGTGGCGGCGGCCCTCGGGCGCGCTGGAACTGGAGGTTTTGGACATTGGACCGCTTGATCCGCCGGCTTGATCCCAAGGCCGATCTGCCCCTGGTGGAGGAATTTGACACCCGCGCGGCGGATTACTGGCTCTTGGCCGACCGCCGTGCGCCGGACCGCCAGAAAGCGCAGGATTTTTTCACCGATTGCCCGCCGAACTGTGACCCTGCCGCTTCGCATCGCTTGGGGATGTTTTTGGACGGGGCGCTGATGGGGGTGGCCGAATTGTCCTTCGGCTTTCCGGAACCCGAAGATGGCTATCTGGGCCTGATGCTGTTCGATCCGAGTGCGCGGGGGCGCGGGCTGGGCCCGGTGTTTCTGGCCGAGGTGGAGCGGCTGGCCCGCGCCAAGGGATGCCCCCGCCTGTTGCTGGCAGTGTTGGAGGAGAACACCGGCGGATGGCGGTTTTGGCAGGGGCAGGGCTTTGCGCCTACGGGATTAAGCCGGCATGAACCGGGGACCCGGCATCGGATTCACCGTTTTTCCAAAGCCTTGTAGCGGCGAGCTGGCCCAAAGGTCGGAGCCTCCGGCGGGGGTATTTTTGCCAAGATGAAAGGATTTGCGCCTTTGAAAATACTCCGCAGGGGTGAGGGCCGCAGGCCCGAGGGGGCGCGCAGCCCCCTATTTTCCAGGCTGGATCAGAGCGCCGAGAAGGCGGCCGGATAGCGCAGGGTCGCGGCCGGGCTGTCGTCACCCGCGCGGGCCAGCAAAGTATGGTCGAGCGGATAGGGTGAGGTAAGCCGACCCGCACGGGCCAGCGAAAAGCCGCAGCGCGCGTAGAAGGCGGGGGAACCCAGAACGACGACCGTCTGCCCCTTGATGGCCGTCAGCTTCAGCGCGGCTTTGGTCAGGCGCTGGCCAAGCCCCCTGCCCTGCCAATCGGGCGCGATGGCCAAGGGGGCGAGGGCAAGCCAGCCCTCCGGTTCCACCATGCGGCTGAGGGCAAGATAGCCAGCGAGCGCCGCGTCATCGGGCAGGACCAGTTCCATGTCCATCACACCCGCCGCGCGCAGGGCGCGAACCAGCGCCGCCTCGGCCGGGCTGGGGAAGGCCGCGTGCAGCAGCGCGTCAATCGCCGCATGATCGGACGGGCGTGCGGCACGCATATGGTCGGGAAGCGGGGGCATGGGAACCTCAGACGAAAAGGGCGGCCCTTGCGGAGCCGCCCTTTCCTTATCAGCCTTGTTGGCAGATTACATCATGCCGTCCATGCCGCCCATGCCGCCGGGCATGCCGCCAGCCGGAGCTTTGTCCGCTGGCTTGTCGGCGATCATGGCTTCGGTGGTGATGAGGAGCGAGGCGACCGAAGCCGCGTCTTCCAGAGCGGTGCGGACGACCTTGGCCGGGTCGATGACGCCGAACTTGAACATGTCGCCATATTCTTCGGTCTGCGCGTTGAAGCCAAAGGTCTTGTCGGCGGATTCGCGCACTTTGCCAGCCACGACAGCGCCATCAACGCCCGCGTTCTGCGCGATCTGACGCAGCGGAGCTTCCAGCGCGCGGCGCACGATGACGATGCCAGCGTTCTGGTCGCTGTTTGCGCCGGTCAGGCCGTCCAGAGCCTTGCCAGCCTGGATCAGGGCCACACCGCCGCCGACCACGATGCCTTCTTGCACGGCAGCGCGGGTGGCGTTCAGCGCGTCATCGACGCGGTCCTTGCGCTCTTTCACTTCGACTTCGGTCATGCCGCCGACCTTGATCACCGCAACGCCGCCAGCCAGTTTGGCCACGCGCTCTTGCAGCTTTTCACGGTCGTAGTCCGAGGTGGTTTCCTCGATCTGGGCGCGGATCTGGGCCACGCGGGCTTCGATCTCGGCCTTGGCACCGGCGCCATCAACGATGGTGGTGTTGTCCTTGTTGATCTGCACTTTCTTGGCGCGGCCCAGCATGTCGATGGTGACCGACTCCAGCTTCATGCCCAGATCGTCCGAGATCACCTGACCGCCGGTCAGGATCGCGATGTCTTGCAGCATGGCCTTGCGGCGGTCGCCGAAGCCCGGAGCCTTGACAGCAGCGATTTTCAGACCGCCGCGCAGTTTGTTCACGACGAGGGTTGCCAGAGCTTCGCCTTCGACGTCTTCCGCGACGATGATCAGCGGGCGCTGCGACTGGATCACGGCTTCCAACAGCGGAACCATCGGCTGCAGCGACGACAGTTTCTTTTCGTGCAGCAGGATGAAGGCGTCTTCCAACTCGGCAATCATCTTGTCGGCATTGGTGACGAAATAGGGCGACAGGTAGCCGCGGTCGAACTGCATGCCTTCCACGACGTCGGTCGAGGTTTCCAGGCCCTTGTTCTCCTCAACGGTGATGACACCCTCGTTGCCGACTTTCTGCATCGCGTCCGCAATCTGACGGCCGATTTCAGCTTCGCCATTGGCCGAGATGGTGCCGACCTGGGCAACTTCGGCCGAGTCCTTCACCGGACGGGCAGCGGCCTTGATGGCCTCGACCACTTTGGTGGTGGCAAGGTCGATGCCGCGCTTCAGGTCCATCGGGTTCATGCCGGCGGCAACGGCTTTCATGCCTTCGCGCACGATGGCCTGGGCCAGAACGGTGGCGGTGGTGGTGCCGTCGCCCGCTTCGTCATTGGTGCGGGAAGCGACTTCCTTCACCATCTGGGCGCCCATGTTTTCGAACTTGTCAGCCAGTTCGATTTCCTTGGCAACCGACACACCGTCCTTGGTGATGCGCGGGGCGCCGAAGGATTTGTCGATCACCACATTGCGGCCTTTCGGGCCGAGGGTGACTTTCACAGCATCAGCAAGGATGTTCACGCCGCGCAGCATGCGGTCGCGGGCATCGGTATCAAAACGAACGTCTTTCGCACCCATGGTGCTACTCCTTCATATCTGGTTTCGTGGGGTGCGCGGGCCGCGCACCGGACGGGGAAAGGCGACTTAGGAAATGATCCCCATGATGTCGCTTTCCTTCATGATGAGCAGCTCTTCGCCGTTCAGGGTGACTTCGGTGCCCGACCATTTGCCGAACAGAACGCGGTCGCCCGCTTTGACCGACATTGCGATCAGCTCGCCCGAATCCTTGCGTGCGCCTTCGCCGACGGCGACCACTTCGCCCTCAGCGGGCTTTTCCTTGGCGGTATCGGGGATGATCAGCCCGCCCTTGGTCTTTTCTTCGGACTGGACGCGACGAACGACAACGCGGTCGTGCAGCGGTTTGAAAGCCATCTGGTAACACTCCCTTGGGTTTCCAGGTTTTGAATGGGATTAGCACTCAGATTTGATGAGTGCTAACGGCGCATGAGTTAGGCACAAGCGCGGCGTGAGTCAACGCCTGCCTTGGGAAAAATTCTCATGACCGGTGCGGGCCTTTCCGCTTGGCCTTGGGCGGCCTGCATGCGACGCTTGGCCCCATCATCCCAAAGCCCGCATCACCCCAAGGTAAGAGTTGCCCCATGGTTCGCCACATGTTCGCCGTTCTGCTGTATGTCTTGGGCCTTGCCCTGCCTGCGACGGCGGATTGTGTGGGGCAAGACCTGATAGGGACCATGGCAGAGGCCGACCGCGCCGACCTTTTGGCGCGCAGCCATGCGGTGCCTTTCGCGCAAGGCAATTTCTGGCGGGCCACAAGGGGCGAACAGGACATCACCCTGATCGGCACCTACCATATGGACGACCCGCGCCACGCCGAGACGCTTGTCCGGCTGGCCCCGGCCTTTGACCGTGCCAAGACGGTCTTGGTCGAAGCGGGGCCCGAGGAAATGTCGGCCCTGAAAGCCCGGCTGGGCCAGGAGCCGGGGCTGATGGTCATCACCGATGGCCCCACCCTGCCTGAACAGCTTCCGCCCGAGGTCTGGGAGCAGCTTGCCACCGCCATGACCGCGCGGGGGGTGCCGGGGTTCATGGCGGCGAAGATGCGGCCTTGGTATCTGTCGATGATCCTGTCCATCCCGCCTTGTGCCTTGCAGGCCATGGGCGAAGACCGCGGTCTTGATGCAATGGTGATGGAAGAAGCCGCGGCGCGGGATCTGCCCGTCAAGGCGTTGGAGCCTTACGACACGATTTTCGATATCTTCGATGCGTTGAGCCTTGAGGATCAACTGTCGATGGTCACCGCGTCCTTGGCGCTGGAGGATCGCTCCGAAGATCTGTCCATCACCATGTCCGCGGCCTATTTCGCCGAAGAATCCCGCCTGATCTGGGATTTCAGCCGGGATCAGGCATTGACGGTGCCGGGATATTCGCCAGAAAAGGTGGCGCATGAATTCGCGGTGATGGAAGAAGCGATGATGATCCGGCGCAACCGGGCCTGGATTCCGGTGCTGGCCGCCGCGGCCAAGGACGGGCCGGTGCTGGCGGCCTTTGGCGCGCTGCATCTGTCGGGCCAAGAAGGGGTGCTGGCGCTTCTCAAGGCCGAGGGGTTCACCTTGGAAAGGCTGACCTTCCGATGAGCGTGACACCACTTCTGCCGGGCCACCGGCTTGCCCGGCTTTATGTCCTCGATTTCGGGTTGTTTGATGTCGGCCCCGGCCTGCGGACCATCGGGATTCCGGGGTTTCTTCTGGAAACCGATAGGGGTGCGCGGATCTTGTTCGACACCGGATTTCCGCCCGACTATGTCACCGCCCCGGACGCCACCGCCGCCCGTGACGGGCTGCACCGCTTTGGCGCCTTCGCCCGTTTTGGCGCGGAAAACACTGCGACAGGGCAATTGGCCCTGCTGGGCCTGACCCCGGCCGATATTTCCCATGTGATCCTCAGCCACGGCCATATTGATCATGTCGGCAGCCTGCCGCTGTTCGGTCACGCGACGATCATTCTGACCGAAACCGAGCGTGCCGACCCGCGCCCGTGCTATTTCTTCGATGTGCAACCGATGGGCTGGCCCAAGGCCCGCTACCTGACCATCGCCGGCCAAACGCCGCTTTGCGAGGGCGTGGCCCTGATCCCGACCCCCGGTCATACGCCGGGCCATCTTTCGGCGCATCTGGCGCTGCCGGATGGGCGTCAGGTGATCCTTGCCGCAGACGCCATCAACCGGATTTCCGAACCGGACGAGGGCTTTGCCGATGCCAAAGACCCCGTCCGTGCGATGGAAACGTTCCACCGGCTTGACCAATTGGCCCGTGACACCGGGGCCGCAATGATTTACGGCCATGAGCCAAGCCAATGGCCCGGCCTGCCCAAATCCCCCCACCCTTACTGATGCCCATCCGCCGATGAATCGCAAAGCGCTGATCCTCTTGTTTGGTGCGACGCTGGCTTGGTCCACTTCGGGTCTGTTTGCGCGCGCGATCCCGCTGGATACGCCCACCGTGATCTTGTGGCGCGGGCTTTTTGGCGCGGTGGGGCTGATCGCAACACTGATCTGGATGAAGGGCTGGGCGGGCTTGGGCGATTTTGCCCGGCTTGGGCGGGCTGGCTGGCTTTATGCGCTGTGTTCGGGGCTGGGCATGCTGCTGTTTGTCGGATCGCTCAAGGCCACGACGATTGCCCATGTGGCGATCATCTATGCCACCGTGCCTTTTGCCGCCGCAGCCCTTGGCTGGCTGGTCTTGCGCGAACGCCCCGGCCGGGTGGCCCTGCTCGCCTCGGGGCTGGCCTTGGCGGGGTCAGCGGTGATGGTGGGCGTGGGCGGCGATGGGCAGGCGCTGGGGGATCTGATGGCTTTGGGCATGGTGGCGGCCATGGCGGCCATCATCGTCATCGCCCGCGCCCGGCCCGACATGCCCGCCCTTGCCGCCGGGATCGTTTCGGCGATCTGGGCGCCCTTGGCTTGCCTGCCCTTCGCCTCGCTGGCGGGGGTCACGCCCGGCAATATCGCCCTGATGGCGGGCTTTGGCCTTGTCAACTCCACCCTTGGCTTTGCGCTGTTCATCGCAGGCTCACGTCGGGCCGCCCCCGTGGTCACGGGCCTGATGGGCGCATTGGAAACCCCGCTGACCCCGCTTTGGGTCTGGCTCGTCTATGCCGAAACCCCGTCAACCGCCACTTTGGCGGGGGGCGGGCTGGTGATGCTGGCCGTTGGCTGGTTCATCCTGATTGAGGGTCGCGCGGTCAAGGCCTGAACCCTGTTGCTGCAACGCAGCATCTCCGCTCCAAGCACGACGCACCCCCGGCGTCCCCCCGTGACAAAGCCCATCCCCCCGCCTATAAGCCGCGCCAAACCCTTCAGCCTGAGGCATCCCATGACCACGCTCGTTTTCGGCCACAAATCCCCCGACACCGATTCCACCGGCTCGCCGCTGGTTTGGGCCTGGTATCTGTCCGAGGTGAAAAACACCCCGGCCAAAGCCGTTCTGCTGGGCGAGCCGAACACCGAAGCGGCCTTCATGCTGAAGCACTGGGGCTTTGAAAAGCCCGCGATCATCGCGGATGTCACCGCCGACGACAAAGTGGTGATCGTTGACACCAACAACCCCGCCGAACTGCCGCCCTCGATCAATGACGCCAAGATCCAAGGCATCATCGACCATCACATGCTGGTCGGTGGCATCAAGACGAAAAACCCGATCGACATCACCATCCGCCCCTTGGCCTGCACCGCCACCATCATGCATGACCTGATGGGCGCCGATGTGGCCCGCGCCCCGAAGGCGATCAAGGGCGCGATGCTGACCTGCATCCTGTCGGACACGCTGGAATTCCGCTCGCCCACCACCACCCCGCATGACCGCGCCGTGGCCGAGGCGCTGGCCGCTGACCTTGGCGTGAACATTGCCGAGTTTGCCGCCCAGATGTTTGCCGCCAAATCGGATGTGTCCTCGTTCTCGGACGCGGAACTGCTGCGCATGGACAGCAAGGAATACAACGTCGCGGGCAAGGAGTTGCGCGTGTCGGTTCTGGAAACCACCGCCCCGGCTGTCGTTCTGGACCGCAAGGCCAGCCTGATGAATTCGATGGTGGGTGTGGCCAAGGAAGACGGGGCCGATCAGGTGCTGCTGTTCGTGATCGACATCCTGAAAGAAGAAGCCACGCTTCTGGTGCCGAACGATCTGGTGAAACAGATGGCCGAAGCCTCGTTCGAGGTGAAGGTGACGGGCGATACCGTGGTGATTCCCGGCCTGATGAGCCGCAAAAAGCAGATCATCCCGGCGCTGAAACTGTAATCGCGCGAATTTTCGGTGAAAATTCGAAGGCCGGGCGCATTGCCCGGCCTTTTGCGTTCAGGGGGCCACGGCCTGATAACCTTCGGCGATGATCCGGCCCATGCCGCCTTCGACCGAAATGATGCGGTTCGGGACCATGGTTTGCAGCGCCTCGGCCGCGGCGGCCGACCG
This sequence comes from uncultured Tabrizicola sp., assembly GCA_964393035.1. Lineage (GTDB taxonomy): Bacteria > Pseudomonadota > Alphaproteobacteria > Rhodobacterales > Rhodobacteraceae > Tabrizicola_A. Next base: position 120,360 of record CAYMRX010000005.1, on the reverse strand, counting down.
GCGGCCCGAGCGGCAGATCAGGATCAGGTCACGCCCATCCGCCAGATCGGGGCCGAGCGCCGCGATAAAGCTTTGCGCGCCCGTGAATGTCACCAGCCTTGCCCCTTCGATCACCCCGGTCTCCGCCCATTCCTCGGGTGTGCGAATGTCCACGATGACGCCGCCTTCGGCCTGCATATCGGCCATCGAAAGCGGTTTCGTCTCAAAGCCTTCGGCCTGCGCCAGTCCCGCAAGGGGCAGCAGGGCAAGGGCGGCACTCATCGCGCGGCGGGTCAACATGGCGGCACCTCAATCATATTCCGCAAAAAATATATGATGCGCAGCCGCCTCACAATGCAGCATTTGCAGCCGCCCCCCAGCCATGGCACAAGCGGCAAAACATCGGAGGCCCGCATGACCCGGATCATCACTTCCCTTGCCGAGATTGCCGGCCAGTATGACGCGCTGTTTTGCGATCTTTGGGGGTGCCTGCACAACGGCAAGACCCCTTTCCCCGAAGCTGTCGCCGCGCTGAAGGGCTTTCGCGCGGGGGGCGGCAAGGTGGCCTTGGTGACCAACGCGCCGCGCCCCAATGCCACCGTGATTGCCCAGCTTGACCGCATGGGCGTGCCGCGCGCGGCATGGGATGTGGTGGTGTCCTCGGGCGATGCCACACAGACGGCGATGCTGGAAGGCGCGGTTGGGCGCAAGATCTTCCACATAGGTGCCGAGAAGGATGAGGATTTCTTCACCATCCTGCCGCCCGGTACCGTGGCCCCGGAACGGGTGGGGATGCTGGATGCCGAAGGCATTGTTTGCACCGGGCTGGCCGATGATCTGACCGAAACCCCCGAGGATTATCGCGCACAGCTTTTGCTCGGCAAAACCCGCGGCCTGCCTATGCTCTGCGCCAACCCCGATATCATCGTCGATATGGGCGACAAACGGCTTTATTGCGCCGGGGCCTTGGCCGAGGATTATGAGGCGATGGGCGGCACCGTGCTGTATTTCGGCAAACCGCATCCGCCGATCTATGATCTGGCCCGTCGCCAGCTTGGGCTGGATGATCCGCGCATCCTGTGCGTGGGCGATGGGATCGGCACCGACATCAAGGGCGGCATGGCCGAGGGGCTGGACACGCTGTTCATCACTGGCGGTATTGCGGCGGCCTCCTTTGGCCCCGATGCGGCCCGGCCTGACAAGGCGCTTTTAGAGGCATGGATCGCGCGGCAGCAGATCTTCCCGACCTATGCCATGGGGCATCTGGGATAAATCGCCTTGCAATAAAATTGCGCACGAAGTTCCATTTTGGAACTAAAGCTGCGCAATGATATTGTTCTGCAACGCAGCATGGGCTATCCTGACACCATCATGAACGGGAATCACCCCATGCTGGACAATATGCCCCGCGGCACGATCTGCATCGAAGACCTTGAAATCGGCATGTCGCGCAACCTGCGCAAGGTTGTGACCGACCGGGATATTGAACTCTTTGCCGAGGTTTCGACCGACCGCAATCCGGTGCATCTGGATGACGCCTATGCGCAAGACACCATTTTTCAGGGCCGTATCGCGCATGGCATGCTGACCGCCGGGCTGATTTCAGCGGTGATCGGCGAACAGCTTCCCGGCCATGGCACCGTCTATCTGGGCCAATCGCTGAAATTCATGGCCCCCGTGCGGCCCGGCGACATGGTGGAGGCGGTGGTCAAAGTGACGGCGATTGACCATTCCCGCCGCCGCGTGACCCTTGAAACCCATTGCGCAGTGGGCAATACGGTTGTTCTGAAAGGCGAGGCGCTGGTTCTGGCGCCCAGCCGCAAGTTCGACTGAAGCGCAAGACGGGGCGGCCCGTCTCCACGGGGCAAGATGCAGATCATCAAGAATTGGGCTGACATTCCGGCGGGCGCCCGTGGCGCCTCTGTCGCCATGGGCAATTTCGACGGCGTGCATCTGGGCCACAGGGCCGTGATCGACCTTGCGCGCGGATCGGCCCCCTTGGGTATCATCACCTTTGAACCCCATCCGCGCGAATTCTTCTCGCCTTCGGCCCCGCCCTTCCGGCTGATGAACGCCGAAGCGCGGGCGAACCGTCTGGCGAAACTGGGTGTCGAAACCCTGTTTGAACTGCCGTTCGATCAGGCGATGGCCTCTCTCACGCCCGAGGTCTTTGCCCGCGAGGTGCTGGCCAAGGGGTTGGGGGTTTCCCATGTCGTTGTCGGGGCCGATTTCTGCTTTGGCGCCAACCGCAAGGGCAAGGCCGCCGATCTGCAAGCCATGGGCCGCGAACTCGGCTTTGCCGTCACCGTGTCAGACCTGATCCAGCATGGCGACCGCGAGATTTCCTCGACCGCGATCCGGCAGGCCTTGGCGGTTGGCTCCCCGCGTGAGGCCGCCGCGATGCTGGGCCATTGGCACCGGATCGAGGGCGAGGTGATCCATGGCGAAAAGCGTGGCCGCGAATTGAACTTCCCCACGGCGAATATGGGGGTCGAAGGGCTGCATCTGCCGCGCTTTGGCGTCTATGCCGTCAAGGTTGATGTGCTGAGCGGCCCGCAGGCGGGCAGCTATCATGGCGCCGCCTCGCTGGGGGTGCGTCCGCATTTCGGCGGGGCGATCCCGAACCTTGAAACCTTCCTTTTCGACTTCAAGGGCGATCTTTACGGCCATCACCTGTCGGTGGCCTTGGTCGAATATCTGCGCCCCGAGATGAAGTTTGACGGGCTTCAGGGGCTTTTGGACCAGATGGCCGCCGACTGCACCCGCGCGCGCGAAATTTTGGCCGAAGTCTGACGCCGGAATTCGCGCTTTTCTTTTGACCGGTGAAAGGCCAGTTTGCACGCATGGAAAACCTGCGCCCCCGTTTTTGGGAAACCATCCCGCTGAAGAAGATGACCGCCCCCGAATGGGAGGCGCTGTGTGACGGCTGCGGCAAGTGCTGCCTGAACAAGATCGAATATGAAGATACCGGCGAGGTGGAATATACCCGCGTCGCCTGTCGGCTTCTCGACGATGCGACCTGCCGCTGCGGTGATTACGCCAATCGCTTTACCCATGTGCCCGAATGTATCCGGCTGAACCCGAAAACCATTCCGCGCATCGCTTATTGGCTGCCCGCCTCATGTGCCTACAAACTGTTGCAACAAGGCAAACCGCTGCCGGACTGGCATCCCTTGGTGACAGGCGATCCGCTGTCCACCCATAAATCCGGCAATTCGATGCGCAACAAGACAGTGTCCGAAGCCGCCGTGGCCGAGGATGACTGGGACGATTACATCTTCTCCGAGGAAATCTGAATGTGGTTCACCTCTGACAACGCCAGTGGGGCCGCGCCGGAGGTAATGGCCGCCGTCGCCCGCGCCAATGAGGGCTATGCCCGCAGCTATGGGGCAGACGCGCTGATGGACCGGGTGCGCGATCTTGTGCGCGAGACGTTCGAGGCCCCCGAGGCCGCCGTCTATCTGGTCACCACAGGCACCGTCGCCAATGCGCTGTCGCTGTCGCTGCTGACGCCGCCTTGGGGCAGCGTCTTTTGCCACACCCATGCCCATATCGCCGAAGACGAATGCGGCGCGCCGGAATTCTATAGCCATGGGGCCAAGCTGACCCTGATCCCCGGTGCGCATGGCCGGATGGAGGCCGAAACGCTGGAGACCGCCATCCTGCGTGCCAAGGGGGCGGGCGTGCATGGCGTGCAACCCGGCGCCCTGTCGATCACCAATGTGACCGAGGCGGGCACGGTCTATTCCACAGCCGATATTGCCACACTGGCGGGGGTGGCGCGCGCCCATGGCGTGCCGGTGCATCTGGACGGCGCGCGGTTTGCCAATGCGCTGGTCGCCACCGGCGCGACGGCAGCCGACATGACATGGCGCGCCGGGGTGGATGTGGTGTCCTTTGGCGGCACCAAGAACGGCTGCATGGGGGTTGAGGCGGTGGTGATCTTTGATCCCGCCAAGGCGTGGGAATTCGAGCTGCGCCGCAAGCGGGCCGGGCATTTGATGTCAAAGCACCGCTTCCTGTCGGCCCAGATGGCGGCCTATCTGGAAGATGGGCTTTGGCTGCGACTTGCCGCCCATGCCAATGCCATGGCCGCGCGTCTGGCGCACGGGCTCATGCAAAGGCCCGATGTCGAAATGGTGCATCCGGTCGAGGCGAATATCCTGTTCCCCGAATGGGCGGCGGGTACCCATGCCAAGCTTGAAGCCGCGGGTGCGGCCTATTACCCCTTCCCGGCCCCGATGGGGCGCGAACGCGCGCGGCTGGTGGCCAGTTGGTCCACCACCGAGGCGGATGTGGACGGATTCCTGACCGCCTTGCGCGGCTGAACTCCTCGTCGACGAGGGGCCGAAAGCGCACGAGGAACTCCAGCTTGGAGCGCTAGCTTGCCGCCAGATGCGCGGTCATCAGCGCGGCAAGCTGCACGGGATGGCTGATCGTCAGCATATGCCCGGCCTCGGGCACCGTCATGCGGCAGACATGCGGCAAACGCCGCGCCAAGGCGCGATTGACGGCGGACACGATCGGCGGCGACAGATTGCCTTCCACCAGCAGGACCGGAATGCGGATGGCCTCCAGTCGCCCCGGTGCCAAAAGACCGGGGCGATCATCCAGCACCATCGGCCAGGGTGCGGTGATGAGGTGAATACGCTCGGCCATATAGCTTTGCATCCGCGCAGGCAGCACGTCGAACGGCTCCCCCCCACCCCAGATGGCATGGAACTGCCGTGCAGCCTCAATCCGGTCGCCATTGGCCACCAAAGCGCCAAAGCTGCGATGATCGGCGATAAACAGATCCCAATCCGGGTCTTGTGCGGCACGGGCGGCGGCAAAGAACACCGGCTCTATCAGCGTCAGCGAACGCACAAGATCGGGCCGGGTGGCGGCGATGCGCAGGGCCACCGTGCCACCAAAGGAATGGCCGATCAGATCAAGTGGCTTTCCGTCCGACAGGCTCTCGGCCAAGGCGACAGCCTCGGCGGTTGCGGCGCTGTGGTAATCCTCCACCCCGTCCCAGTCACGCGCCTTGCCATGGCCGATGAAATCCATCGCCGTCAGCGTCACCCCATGCAGCGCCGCCGCAAGGCCAGAATAGGCCCCGGCATGGGCCAAGCTGCAATGCAGCGCCAAAAGCGGGCGTTTGCCGCCACGATCCCAATGGCGGTGCGGAGGATGCGAAACGGTCATTCAAAGCTTTCCGGCAAGATAGAGGTCCAGATCGTCCAACCGGTCTTGCCCCCAGAATTTCTGATCCCCCACCACAAAGAACGGCACACCGAACACCCCGCGCGACACCGCGTCTTCCAGATTGGCCGCATAGGTTTCGGCGGCCATCAACATGCCCCGGTCGGCCACATTGGCATCAAAGCCATGGGCCACCAAAAGCGGACGCAGGGTGTCATCGTCGGAAATATCGCGCCCCTCGGCCCACATCGCCCGGCCGATGGCGGCGACAAATCCCGCCAGATCCCCGCCGCCCGCCGCTTGCGCGGCAATCACCGCATAGGCCGCCGGGGCCGGATTGGCCGCGCCAAAGAACGGCTGGGCGTCAAGCCGCACGCCCAGTTTCCTGGCCTGCCGCACCCGGTCCTGCGCGGAATAGTCGTTGCGGCTGGGATGCCGTTCGGCGCGAACCTTGCCGCCGGTGCGCGGGAAAAGCTGTGTTGCATCCAGCGGTTTGTAGACCAGCTTTGCCCCATGGCGCGCGGCAATCTCGGCCGGACGGGTGCCAGCGAGGTAGACATAGGGCGATTGCACCGCAAGATAGTAGTCAATCTGCGTCATTTGCACCTTCCCCCACTTTGGTGAACTTTCCCAAAGCCTAACTGGGTGATAAGCGGTGTCAACGTCCCGAATCCCCAGCCCAAGGTGCCCCATGCCGCCGATCAACGAACCGAAGCTCATCTCGGGCAATGCCAACCTGTCGCTCGCCAAGGGCATTGCACGGCGGATGTCGATGCACCGGGGGATGAGTGTCAATCTGGTGGACGCCCGAGTGGAGCGGTTCAACGATGGCGAAGTCTTCGTCGAGGTGTTCGAAAACGTGCGCGGCGAGGATATGTATATCATCCAGCCGACCTCGCGGCCCGCGAATGACAACCTGATGGAACTGCTGATCATGTGCGACGCGCTGCGCCGCTCCTCGGCCGATCGCATTACCGCGGTGATCCCCTATTTCGGTTACGCCCGCCAAGACCGCCGCGCCAAGGCCCGCACGCCGATTTCCGCAAAGCTGGTGGCGAACCTCCTGACCGAAGCCGGGGTTGACCGCGTGCTGACGCTGGACCTGCACGCCGCGCAGATTCAGGGCTTTTTCGACATTCCGGTGGACAACCTCTATGCCTCGCCGATCTTTGCCTTGGACATCGAGCATCACTTCAAGGGCCAGATGCAAGACCTGATGGTGGTCTCGCCCGACGTCGGCGGCGTGGCCCGCGCGCGCGAGTTGGCGAAGCGGATCAACGCGCCCTTGGCCATCGTGGACAAGCGCCGCGAGAAGGCCGGTGAAGTGGCCGGCATGACGGTGATCGGCGATGTGACCGGCAAGAAATGCATCATCGTCGATGACATCTGCGACACGGCGGGCACCCTGTGCAAGGCGGCCGAAGTGCTGCTGGAAAACGGCGCGACCGAGGTGCATTCCTATATCACCCACGGGGTTCTCTCGGGGCCTGCGGTGGAGCGGGTGACAAATTCGGTGATGAAATCGCTGGTCATCACGGATTCCATCGAGCCGACCGAAGCGGTGAAGAACTGCCCCAACATCCGCATCGTGCCGACCGCGCCGATGTTTGCCCAAGCCATCCTGAACATCTGGGGCGGCATGTCGGTGTCATCGCTGTTTGAAACCGAGACGCTGACGCCGATCTATGAGGGGTTCTACCCCCGCGGGTAAGGCGGCGATTTCCGCGCGGAAATCGTAGGCGGCATTCGCGCGAATGCTGCCGCTGGTGGCCATGTTGCGTGCAGTCGGGCGGAAGCCCGACCTACGGCTGCGGCGGGGTATCAGTATCCCCCCTCACGCCACATCCCAATCCTCATCATCCTTCACCGCGCCAATTGCCAGCCAATCCGCCCGGATGCGGGCGACGCGGGTGTCGGCCCAGGTGCGGAACACGATGTGAAAGCCCTTGGTGGTGATCTTTTCTGCTGTCAGATCGACGCGCGCGTTATGGGCGTGGTCGGTATCCCACATGGAAATCGACACCATCACCGAGGGCGGCGCGGAAAACGGTTCCTTGAACGAAATCACGTGGCGGCTTTCGCGCTCGCCCTCGCCCGTCCACATCACGCCACCATCGGCATAATCCGAAAACAGCACGCGGCTGCCTTGCTGGATGCCAACCGAGCCTGATGTAAGGCGTTTCATCGCAATTCCCTTCGTTCAAGGCCGGATACTAGACGATTTTGGCAAGAATGGGTCAACAAAGGAAAAGGCCCCGGAAAACCGGGGCCTTTTGCAAATCTGGTCACAGCTTAGAGGTTGACTGCCGCGCGCAGCGCCACGAGATCGGCCATCGCCTTGTCGGCGGCGTCCTTGTCGGCGGCGACCGCCGATGCCTCGGTGGCGTCGGCAATCAGTTGATCCATCAGCTCCACGGTCGCTTCTTCAACCGGAACGGCACGTTCGGCCAGAACCGAAACGCCCGAAGCCGAAATTTCAGCGAAACCGCCGGTCACGACATAGGACTTGATGCCCTCGGTCGAGATCGACTTCAGGATGCCGGGGCGCAGCGTGGTGATGGTGGGGGCGTGCCCCTCCATCGCCGTCAGGTCGCCATCGGCCCCAGGGATCTGCACCTCGGTCGCCTGAACGGAAGCAAGCTTCCGCTCGGGCGAGACGAGGTCGAATTGCAGGGTGGCTGCCATGATGCCCCCTTACGCCGCTGCCGCGGCGAGCTTCTGGGCCTTGGCGATCACTTCGTCGATGCCGCCAACCATGTAGAAGGCCGCTTCCGGCAGGTGGTCATATTCGCCAGCCACAACCGCCTTGAACGAGGCGATGGTGACATCCAGGGGAACCTGAACGCCGTCCGAGCCGGTGAAGACCTTTGCCACGTCGAAGGGCTGCGACAGGAAGCGCTGGATCTTACGCGCACGAGCCACGGTCAGTTTGTCTTCTTCGCTCAGTTCGTCCATGCCAAGGATGGCGATGATGTCCTGAAGCGACTTGTAGCGCTGCAAGGTGCCCTGCACCGAACGGGCGACTTCATAGTGTTCCTGACCGATGACGGCCGGGTCCAGAAGACGCGAGGTGCTGTCCAGCGGGTCCACGGCCGGGTAGATGCCGAGTTCCGAGATGGCGCGCGACAGAACGGTCGTGGCGTCGAGGTGGGCGAACGAGGTGGCCGGCGCGGGGTCGGTCAAGTCGTCGGCCGGAACGTAGATGGCCTGAACCGAGGTGATCGAGCCAGCCTTGGTCGAGGTGATGCGTTCCTGCAAGGCGCCCATGTCGGTCGCCAGCGTCGGCTGGTAGCCCACGGCCGAAGGGATACGGCCGAGAAGGGCCGACACTTCCGAACCCGCTTGGGTGAAGCGGAAGATGTTGTCGACGAAGAACAGAACGTCGGTGCCGGACTGGTCGCGGAACTGTTCGGCCAGGGTCAGACCGGTCAGAGCCACACGCGCACGGGCGCCCGGCGGTTCGTTCATCTGGCCGTAGACAAGGGCCACTTTCGAAGCGGTCAGGTCATCAATCTTGATAACGCCGGATTCGATCATCTCGTGGTAAAGGTCGTTGCCTTCACGGGTGCGTTCACCAACGCCTGCGAACACCGAGTAACCCGAGTGCACTTTGGCGATGTTGTTGATGAGTTCCATGATGAGAACGGTCTTGCCCACGCCGGCGCCGCCGAACAGGCCGATCTTGCCGCCCTTGGCGTAAGGCGCCAGCAGGTCGATCACCTTGATGCCGGTCACCAGAACCTGGCTTTCGGTGGCCTGTTCCGAGAAGGACGGAGCGGGCTGGTGGATGGCGCGGGTTTCTTTCGCGACAACCGGGCCCTTTTCGTCAACCGGCTCGCCGATGACGTTCAGGATACGGCCAAGGGTCGCGTCGCCGACCGGAACCGAGATCGGCGCGCCGGTGTCGGTGACGCCAGCGCCACGAACCAGACCTTCGGTCGCGTCCATGGCGATGGTGCGGACGGTGTTTTCGCCCAGGTGCTGGGCAACTTCCAGAACCAGTTTCTTGCCGTTGTTGTCGGTGATGAGTGCGTTCAGAATCGCGGGAAGCGCGCCTTCGAACTGCACGTCAACCACGGCGCCGATCACCTGGGTGACCTTGCCTGCCGCGGCAGCTGCTTTCGGTGCTTTTGCCATAGTGTTTCTCCGGTTCGTCAGAGCGCTTCAGCGCCCGAAATGATTTCGATAAGCTCTTTGGTGATCGCAGCCTGACGCGAACGGTTGTAGATCGTCGTGTACTTGGTGATCATCTCGCCTGCGTTGCGGGTCGCGTTGTCCATGGCGGACATCCGCGCGCCCTGTTCCGAGGCACCATTTTCCAAAAGAGCCGTGAAGACCTGCGTGGCCACGCCCCGCGGCAGAAGGTCGGCCAGAATGGCCTCCTCGCTGGGTTCGTAGTCATACTGGGCCGAGCCACCCGCTTCTTCGAAGACGGCAGGAATGACCTGCTGCGCCGTCGGGATCTGGCTGATCACCGACTGGAAGCGGTTGAAGAACAGCGTTACCACATCACATTCGCCAGCTTCAAAGCGGGCGAGAATGTCACGGGCAATGCCTTGTGCATGGCTATAGCCGATGCGCTTGACCTCAGAGAGGTCCACATGGCCCACGAAATGCGCGCCAAGGTCACGGCGCAATTGCTCGCGGCCCTTCTTGCCGACCGTCAGGATCTTGACGGTCTTGCCAGCGGCCAAAAGCTCGTTCGCACGGGCACGGGCCAGACGCACGATGGTCGAGTTGAAACCACCGCACAACCCGCGCTCTGCGGTCATCACCACCAGAAGATGCACCTGATCCTGGCCGTTGCCGGCCAGAAGTTTCGGTGCGCTTGCCGATTTGCCAACCCCGGCGGCCAAACCCGACATGACAGCAGCCATGCGTTCGGCATAGGGGCGGGCAGCCTCGGCGGCATCCTGCGCCCGGCGCAGTTTTGCCGCAGAGACCATCTGCATTGCTTTGGTGATCTTGCGGGTGTTCTTGACACTCGCGATCTTGTTTTTCAGGTCCTTAAGGCTGGGCATCTGCCTTCTCCTTCAGGGCCGGTTACGCGAAGTCTTTGGCGAAGGCAGCGATCTCGGCTTTGATGGCTTTCTCCAGATCGCCCGCGACTTTGCGGTCGTTCTTGGTGATGTCTTCCAAAAGCGCCTTGCCGGTGGTGCGCAGGTGCTTGAGCAAGCCAGCCTCGAAACGGCCAACGTCCTTGACCGCCACCTTGTCCAGCGCGCCCGAGGTGCCTGCGTAGATCACGCAAACGATTTCGGCGTTGGTCATCGGCGAGTACTGGTTTTGCTTCATCAGCTCGGTCAGACGCGCGCCGCGGTTCAGCAAAGCCTGGGTCGAAGCGTCAAGGTCGGAACCGAACTGCGCAAAGGCCGCCATTTCGCGGTACTGAGCGAGTTCCAGCTTCACCTTGCCAGCCACCGATTTCATGGCGTTGGTCTGAGCCGACGAACCCACGCGGGACACCGACAGACCGGTGTTCACAGCCGGACGGATGCCCTGATAGAACAGCTCGGTTTCCAGGAAGATCTGGCCGTCGGTGATCGAGATCACGTTGGTCGGGATAAAGGCCGACACGTCGCCGCCTTGGGTTTCGATGATCGGCAGAGCCGTCAGCGAACCTGCGCCGAAGTCTTCGTTCAGCTTCGAGGAACGTTCCAAGAGGCGGGAGTGGAGATAGAACACGTCGCCCGGATAGGCTTCACGGCCCGGCGGGCGGCGCAGCAGAAGCGACATCTGACGGTAAGCAACGGCTTGCTTCGACAGATCATCATAGATGATGAGCGCGTGACGGCCATTGTCGCGGAAGAATTCCGCCATGGCGGTCGCGGCATAGGGTGCCAGGAACTGCATCGGAGCCGGGTCCGAAGCGGTTGCAGCCACCACGATGGTGTAGTCGATGGCGCCGGTTTCTTCCAGCTTCTTCACCAACTGCGCCACGGTCGAACGCTTTTGGCCGATCGCAACGTAGATGCAGTAGAGTTTCTTCGACTCGTCGTCGCCAGCAGCCTCGTTATAGACTTTCTGGTTCAGGATGGTGTCGAGCGCCACAGCGGTCTTGCCGGTCTGACGGTCGCCGATGATGAGTTCGCGCTGGCCACGGCCAACCGGGATCATGGCGTCAACGGCCTTGAGGCCGGTTGCCATCGGTTCATGAACCGATTTACGGGGAATGATGCCGGGGGCTTTCTGGTCGGCAATCCGACGCTCGGTCGCCGCGATCGGGCCTTTGCCGTCGATCGGGTTGCCAAGGCCGTCCACGACGCGGCCCAGAAGGCCGTTGCCGGCGGGCACGTCCACGATGGACTTGGTGCGCTTGACGGTGTCGCCTTCCTTGATGTCCTGGTCGGAACCGAAGATCACGACGCCGACGTTGTCGACTTCAAGGTTCAGCGCCATGCCGCGAATCCCGCCGGGGAATTCGACCATTTCACCGGCCTGAACATTGTCCAGCCCATGCACGCGGGCGATGCCGTCGCCAACGCTCAGCACGCGGCCAACTTCGGCCACCTGTGCGTCTTTGCCAAAGTTCTTGATCTGGTCCTTAAGGATCGCAGAGATCTCAGCAGCCTGAATTCCCATCACCCAACCTCTTTCATTGCATTCTGGAGAGCCGCGAGCTTCGATTTGACCGAGGTGTCGATCATGGTCGAGCCGAGCTTGACGATAAGACCGCCGATGAGGCTTTCATCAACGGTGGTGTTCAGTTTCACGGTCTTGCCAACCGATGCCTTCAGCGTTTCAGCCAATTTCTTGGACTGGACCGCCGAAAGCTTGCTGGCCGAGGTGACTTCAGCGGTCACTTCGCCCTTTTCGGTGGCGATGCGCGCCTTGAGGTCAGCCACCAGTTGCGGCAGCACGAACAGGCGGCGGTTGCCGCCCATCAGGGCCAAGGTGTTGGCGGTCAAGGCCGACAGGCCCATCTTCGCCGCAACCGCCGACATGGCGGCCACCTGTTCGGCGCGCGGAACCACCGGAGAGGCGATCATCGCGGCCAAAGCCGGGCTGGCAGCCAAGGCGGCACCAAGCGCATCGGCATCTGCCTCAAGCGCCTTCAGGTCTTTTGCTTCCTTGGCAAGTTCGAACAATGCCTGCGCATAACGCCCGGCAATGCCCTGAGAGATCGAAGCTGGTTCGGACACGTCATCCCTTCCGCTGTCTTTGACCCGTCCCTTGCCACGGAAGGCACATGCCGACCGGGGCGCAAGCGGGTGCATGCGTCTTTCGATTTGGGGCGTCTCTAGCAGAGCCTTCCCTACCCCGCAACCGGGCAGAGGCGGGTTTTCTGAGGAAAACGATGCGGCAAATGGGGCTTTTTCGGGCATGGTCAAGCCCGGCCTTGCGGGCATGGCGCAATTCCGCGCGCGGTATAGCGCTATCAGGTCGGGCCACATGCCTTGCGGCCTCTCGCGGGGGACAAACGGGGCGTCTTGAACCGGCACTTTGATTCGAAGGTCGGGGGGGCCGTTCAAGTTTCACGCCAGAAGACCGCACCACGGCATCCCCGCCGAACCTTGGCCCGATCCCTAGCCCTGTTTCGGGCTGCCCACCGGCTGGGCGGCGCCATCCCAAATGCGGACGGGTTTCTTGATCCGTTCGGCAAGACCGCCACGGGTGGGGGCGTAGACCTGTTTTGACGCCTCGACCATCAAGACACCGCCCGAAAGCCACGGCAGGCGGCGGCCGATCCGCTCCCACAGATTGGCAGAGCGCAGCCAGAACGGGGCTTGGCTGGGCGGCGCGTGCAGCACGGTCAGATTGCGTTCGGGGGTAAAGCCGTGGCGTTTTAGCTGCGCCTCAAGCTGGCCCGCCGAATAGGGCCGACCGAAACCGAAGGGAGTGGCGTCGCGGCGCGACCACAGCCCTGCCCGGTTCGGCACGATAAACAGTGCCCTGCCCCCCGGCCCCAGCACGCGGTGCGCCTCGGCCAGCACCGCCGAGGGGTCATCCGAGGTTTCCAGCCCATGCATGACCGCCAGCCGATCCACCAGCCCGGTCGGCAAGGGCCAAAGATGTTCTTCACACAGGACCGAGACATTCTGCATACCCGCAGGCCAAGGCATCACCCCCTGCGGTCCCGGCATCAACCCGACCACCCGGCGCGCCTCGGCCAGATAGGGCCGCAACAGCGGCACGGCAAAGCCAAACCCTGCAACGGTCTGCCCGGCCAGGGGCGGCCACATCGCCACCACCTGATCGCGGATCGCGCGCTGCGCCACCCGGCCCAGTTGCGTGCGATAATAGAAATTGCGCAGGTCAAGCACATCAAGGTGCATTGCAGCTTGGCCCCCTTCGGATCATCTTGAAGCCAAGATACCCGGAACCGTGGGAAATACCATGCCGCTTGAACTCGTCCCCGTGCCCTGCCTGAAGGACAATTACGCCTGGCTCCTCCATGATCCGGCAACGGGCGCGACCGGGGTGGTGGATGTGCCCGAGGCCGGGCCGATTTTGGCCGAACTTGCGCGGCGGGAATGGCGGCTGACCGATATTTTCCTCACCCATCATCATGACGACCATATTGCCGGGGTGGCGGCACTGAAAGCGGCAACCGGCGGGGCACTTGGCCCCAAGGTCTGGGGCGCCGAGGCCGACCGCCACCGTCTGCCGCATCTGGATTGGTCCTTGTGGGAGGGCGACAAGGTTACGGTCGGCCGCGAAGAAGCTGTGGTGATCGACGTGCCGGGCCATACGGTTGGCCATATCGCGCTTTACTTCGCCGGATCGGGATACTGCTTTACCGGCGACAGCCTGATGGCGGGGGGCTGCGGGCGGCTGTTCGAAGGCCGCCCCGACCAGATGTGGGCGTCTTTGCAGAAACTCGCCGCCCTGCCCGAAGGCACCTTGATCTGTTCGGGTCATGAATACACCGCCTCGAACCTCAGCTTTGCCGCCACCATCGAACCGGCCAACCCGCGCCTTGCCATGCGCCAGCACGAGGTGGCCCGCGCGCGCGGCGAGGGCCTGCCCTCGGTGCCGTCGGTTCTGGAGGAAGAACTGGCCACCAACCCCTTTTTGCGGGCCGGGCTGCCGCAGGTGAAAGCCGCCGTTGGCATGGCGGGGGCACCAGATGCCGAAGTTTTTGCCGAAATCCGCTCGCGCAAGGACCGCTTCTAGGCGCCTCCCCGACCTCACGGGTTGAAACGCATCTGCAACCCGCGATCACTTTTCTGGGCTGATACGAATTCTTGCAGAAATAGGGCTTGAAACTGTCGAAAGAAAACCGATCCTTTACCTTATGAGGCCACGGTCGGATCATTGGGCATCTGCCCTCCCGGCCCTGAAAACAGGAGCACATCAAGGTGCCGTCATTCTCGACAACGTTGGAACAGGCAATCCATTCCGCACTGGCCCTTGCCAATGCGCGCCGCCATGAACTCGCCACGCTGGAGCATCTTCTGCTGGCGCTGATCGAAGAACCCGACGCAGCCCGCGTGATGAAGGCCTGCTCGGTGGATCTGGATGAATTGAAAAAGACCCTTGTCGATTTCATCGACGATGATCTGTCGACCCTCGTCACCAATGTCGAAGGGTCCGAAGCCGTGCCGACCGCCGCTTTCCAGCGCGTGATCCAGCGCGCGGCGATCCATGTGCAATCGTCTGGCCGCAATGAGGTGACGGGCGCCAATGTGCTGGTCGCCATCTTTGCCGAACGCGAATCGAACGCGGCGTATTTCCTCCAAGAACAGGACATGACCCGCTATGACGCGGTGAATTTCATTGCGCATGGCGTGGCCAAAGACCCCTCCTATGGCGAGGCGCGCTCGGTTTCCGGGGCGGAAGACCATGAAACGCCCAAGGGCGAGGCGGGTGAGGCCAAGGAATCGGCGCTGTCGAAGTATTGCGTCGATCTGAACGTCAAGGCGATGAAGGGCGATGTTGACCCGCTGATCGGCCGCGAGGCCGAGGTGGAGCGCGCCATTCAGGTTCTGTGCCGCCGCCGCAAGAACAACCCGCTGTTGGTGGGCGATCCAGGCGTGGGCAAGACGGCCATCGCCGAAGGTCTGGCCAAGAAGATCGTCGACAAGCAGACCCCGGAAATCCTGTCCGGTGCCACGATCTATTCGCTCGACATGGGGGCCCTTTTGGCCGGTACCCGCTACCGCGGCGATTTTGAGGAACGGCTGAAACAGGTGGTCAAGGAATTGGAAGACCACCCCGATGCCATCATGTTCATCGACGAAATTCACACGGTGATCGGCGCGGGGGCCACCTCGGGCGGGGCGATGGATGCCTCGAACCTGCTGAAACCCGCCTTGCAGGGCGGCAAGCTGCGCTGCATGGGATCGACCACCTACAAGGAATTCCGCCAGCACTTTGAAAAGGACCGCGCCCTGTCGCGGCGCTTCCAGAAGATCGACGTCAATGAACCCTCGGTCCCCGATACCATCAAGATCCTGATGGGGCTGAAGCCGCATTTCGAAGAACACCACGACCTGCGCTATACCAATGACGCGATCAAATCGGCGGTGGAACTGGCGGCGCGCTATATCCACGACCGCAAGCTGCCGGATTCGGCCATTGATGTCATCGACGAGGCGGGCGCTGCCCAGCACATCCTGCCTGAAGGCAAACGCCGCAAGACGCTTGGCACCAAAGAGATTGAGGCCGTGGTTGCCAAAATCGCCCGCATCCCGGCCAAATCGGTGTCGAAGGATGATGCAGAAACCCTGCGCGATCTGGAAAAGACCCTGAAACGGGTGGTTTTCGGTCAGGACAAGGCGGTGGAGGCGCTCTGTTCGGCCATCAAACTCGCCCGCGCGGGCCTGCGCGAACCGGAAAAACCCATCGGCAATTACCTCTTTGCCGGGCCGACCGGGGTGGGTAAAACCGAGGTGGCTAAACAACTGGCCTCCTCGCTTGGCGTGGAACTCCTGCGTTTCGACATGTCGGAATATATGGAAAAACACGCGGTGTCCCGCCTGATCGGTGCCCCGCCCGGCTATGTCGGCTTTGATCAGGGCGGCATGCTGACCGACGGGGTCGATCAGCACCCGCATTGCGTCCTCTTGCTGGACGAGATGGAAAAGGCCCACCCGGATGTCTACAATATCCTGCTGCAGGTGATGGACCACGGCAAGCTGACCGACCACAACGGCCGGACGGTGGATTTCCGCAATGTGATCCTGATCATGACCTCCAACGCCGGGGCTTCGGAAATGGCCAAGGCCGCCATCGGCTTTGGCCGCGAGCGCCGGACGGGCGAGGATACCGCCGCGATCGAGCGGATCTTCACGCCCGAATTCCGCAACCGTCTGGATGCGGTCATCGCCTTTGCCCCCTTGGGCCGCGACATCATTCAGCAGGTGGTGACCAAGTTCGTCTTGCAGCTTGAGGCGCAACTGATCGACCGCAATGTCCACATCGACCTTACGCCCGAAGCTGCCGATTGGCTGGGCGAAAAAGGCTATGATGACAAGATGGGCGCGCGCCCCTTGGGCCGGGTCATTCAGGAGCACATCAAGAAACCGCTGGCCGAAGAACTGTTGTTCGGCAAGCTGACCAAAGGCGGAACCGTGCATGTGGGCGTGAAAGACGGCATGCTGCATCTCAGCTATGAGGAGCCGCAGAAACCCCGGCTGACCGGGCAAAAGCCACCGCTGCTGACGGCGGAATAAAGCCAGCCCACCCTCATGGCCCTCGCCCAAATGGCGGGGGCCTAATTCGTTCAAAATCCCTTCCGCGTGACAGTTTTTTCGTCGAAAAATCAGCGCTCGGTCAGTTTCAACTCGATCCGCCGGTTTTGCGCCCGGGCCTCGGGCGTGTCGCCGGTGGCTACCGGCTGGAACTCGCCAAACCCGGTTGCGGCCAGCCGTTCGGGGGAAAAGCCCAGATCATCCACCATATAGCGCACCACCGACAGCGCGCGGGCCTGTGACAATTGCCAATTGTCGGCAAAATCGCCGCTGCCGGACAGCGGCATATTGTCGGTATGGCCATCCACCCGGATGATCCAATCAATCCCCGGCGGGATCTGCCCGGCAACCTCGGTCAGGGTTGCGACCACGCCGGCGATTTGCGTCTTGCCTTCGGGGGCAAGATCGGCGGCCCCCGGAGTAAACAGCACCTCTGAGGAAAACACGAAACGGTCGCCCACCACGCGCACCCCGTCGCGGCCGGCCAGCACCTGGCTAAGCTGGCCGAAAAACTCGCTGCGGAACCGGGCAAGATCGGCGTTTTCCGCCTCAAGCCGCTTGCGCTCGGCCGCTTCCATCTCGGCGCGCTTTTTCTGTTCGGTCGCAACCTGCGCCAAAGCCGCGTTCAACTGACTGCCCAACGCCTCAAGCTGCACCTTGGCCTCTGCATCGCGCGCGACCGAGGCATCCAGCAGGCCCTGCAACGCGCCCAACTGCCCGCGCAGGGCCGTGATCTGTTCGTTCAGCAGCGCCAGCTTGCGCGCCGCAGCAAGGTTTTCTTCCTGTTGCTCGGACAGCGTGGCCTTGGCGATATCCACCAAAGTGCCCTGCTCCGCCCCGGGCGCCGGTTTGGCGCGGGCCGCAGCCAGAAGCGTCAGAACCTCCTCGGCCTCTTTGCGTTTCTCTTCCAGTTGCAGCGTCAACGCTGCCAACTCATCGCCCGACAACTTTAACTTTTCCTGCATTTCAGCCAGCGAAGCCGCGTCAGCTTTGCCCTTGGCTTGCAAATTTGCGACCAACGCCTCTAGCGAGACCCCTTTTTCGGTGGCGGCGGCAAGATCTGCGGTCAGGCCGGTATTCTCTTGGTTCAACCGGGTGATATTGCCCAAAGCCACGGTCAAATCCGCCTGCAAGCCCTCCGCGCGCTTGCGCTCCAGCCCAAGGGCATCGGCCAGTTGTGCCACCTGCGCATTCAACTCCCCAAGTTCGGCGCCTTGGGTTGTGATCGTGTCGCGCAGCACCGCCTGCATCACCGTGAAGATGGTCAGGACGAACATCATCACCATCAACAGCGTGGTCACGGCATCGACAAAACCGGGCCAGATCATCGAGGCATCGCGGCGGCGTGACAGGCCCATCAGTGCCCCCGGCCCAAATGGCGCACGGCAGCAATCAGCGCCGTCAGATCGGCGCGCAGATCAGCCGTGGATTCGGCGCGGCCCGCCGTCAATTCCTCAAGGATACGCAGAAGCTGCACGTCGATCGAGCGCAGGCGCATCCGGCTTTCGGCGTCGGAATGGGCGCCCCCTTCGGCGCCTTGCAGGGCGGCGATCAGCGCCTCTTGCCCTTCGGCGATGCGGGTCAGCGCCGCAGTTTGGGCCGCCATTGTTTCGCTTTGCCCAGCAAGCCGCGAGATGGCGTTGGCAAGGCGTTCCAGCCGCTCCTCCAGCGCGCGGCGGTCGGCATCGCCCTGCGCCGCGATGGTCTGCAACACCTCGACCTGCGTGCCAAGATGGTCGATCAGCCCTGCAAGGGCCGCACTACCCTCGCCCTCATGCTCGGCAGCCGCAAATCCGACCCGGGTGATCGAGGACAGCCAGTCTTCAAGCTCGCGGTAGAACCGGCTTTGCCCATGGCCCGCAAAAAGCTCCAAAAGCCCGACCACAAGCGAGCCGGCAAGGCCCAAAAGCGACGAGGAAAACGCCGTTCCCATGCCGCCAAGCTGGCTTTCAAGGCCGGCCATCAGTTTGGAAAACACCGCCAGCCCACTTTCGCCTTCCTGCGGGGTCAGGCTGCGGATGGTGTCGACCACGGCGGGAACCGTGGTGGCCAACCCGTAGAATGTTCCAAGAAGCCCAAGGAAAATCAGCAGGTTGATGAGGTAGCGCGTGATATCGCGCGCCTCATCAATGCGGGTTGCGACCGATTCAAGGATGGACCGGGTGGACGAAGACGACAGGTTCGATCGCGCGCCCCGGCTGCGCAAAAGCTGCGCCAAGGGCGCCAAGAGCCGTGGCGCCTGCGCATCCGCCGACCCCGGCTCCTGCCGGACAAAGGCCTCGATCCACGAGACCGATTGCACCAGAATGAACACCTGCCAAAAACAGGTCACAACGGCCAAAGCAAAAACACCGGCAATAAAACCGTTCAGCCAAAGATTGGTCCAGATGACATCCAGAACCGCGTCATGGATCAGCCAAGCCCCTGCCGCAACCAACCCCGAGGCCAGCAGCATGGTAACGATCTGACGGATGGGCTGGCTGAATTTCAGCTCAGTTTCGGGGGCTGTCTTGCGCATTTCTTCTGCCCGATTGCCTGCTCGCCCCCGACAATAGCAGGCGGGCAGGACTTGCCAAGGAAAACTACAGCAACCGGACCCGCGCCGCGAGCCATTCCAGATCGGCATCGCCGATCCCCAGCTCGGCCAGATGGCTGGCGGTCGAGAACAGATAATCGCGGTTCGGCCCGCGCCCGCCCACCGCCTGCGCAATGATCTGCGCCTGTTCCTCCAAGGGCAGGCCGCCGCAATATTGCACATGATCGGGGTCGATCACGAAACACAGCGCCTCAACCTGCCGCCCGTCGGCAAGATCGACCCGCAGTTGGTGTTCTAGATAGGCCGAGGAAATCAATTCGCGCTCGCGCAGGGCGTGCAGCGTTGCCTCCTCTGCCCCCGGCGCCACGCGGAAGGCCACCCCGTCGCAATGGGCGCGGGCATCGGCATCCAGCGCCAGCACAAGGCCGGGCGCCACCTCGGTGCCGCGATGATGGATGGAGCGCATGCAAAAGCTGCGGTGCCAGCCCGCGGCTCGCGCGATCACCTGTTCCGCCACCGGAAACTCGGGGTTCCAGATCAGGCTGCCATAGCCGAACACCCACATGTCTTGCGCCATCACTGGCCCTCCTGTCTTTGGCTGGTGTAGAAAGGCGGCGCGGAAATGGGAAGGGCTGCTGATGCGCGGATTGCTTTGGGTGACGGTGGTTCTGGCCGTACTGTGGGGGGGCTGGTGGGTCGTCGGGTCGCGCGGGGTCAAGACGGCGGCCGAGGGCTGGCTGGCCGAACACGGGCGTTATGAGGATCTGACCGTCGCGGGCTTTCCCAACCGCTTTGACCTGACGGTGACGGGAATTGATCTGTCCTATCCGGCCAGCGGCATCGGCTGGCGCGCGCCCTTCGCGCAAGTGTTTGCCATGACATGGAAGCCTTGGCATCTGATCGCCGCCCTGCCGGGAGGACAGGTTTTCACCTTGCCGGAGGGCGAGGTAACGCTGGACGGGACGGGCATGATGGGGTCGCTTCTCCTGGTGCCGGGGGGCGATATGGCCTTGTCAGAGGCGGTTGTGCAGGGTGCGGCATTGCGCCTGTCGCCGGGGCTTGGCGTGGTGCAAGGGGCGGAAAAGGCGGTTGCCTCGATCCGGGCCGAGACGGGCGGGGCCGAGACGGGCGGGGATCACGCCTATCGGCTGGGGTTGAGCGTGCAGCAGGTGCAGCTTCTGGCCGATTGGGCCAAGGTGGCAGGAATGCCGGGGCTGATCGAGGAGGGTTTCGTCGATGCAACCGCAACCCTGTCCGCGCCGCTTGACCGCCATGCCGGAGAGAGCCAGCCAAGCCTTCGGCAACTTGACCTGACGGCGGCGCGGCTGAATTGGGGGGAGTTGCAGCTTTTTGCCAAGGGTATGCTGGCGCGCGATGAGGCGGGCTTTGCCGCCGGGCAGATTGATATCCGGGTCGAAAATTGGCGGTTGTTGCCGCCGCTTCTGGTGGCTTTGGGCGTGATCACCGAAGACTTTGCCCCGGTGCTGACCCGCGGGTTGGAAGTGATGGCAGAGACAGGCAGTGACCCGGCGGTGCTGACCCTGCCCATGACCGCCAAGGCGGGGCGCATGAGCCTTGGCCCCCTGCCCCTCGGCGCGGCCCCGGTTTGGCAATAGCCGCTTAACGGCGCGGAACCCGCGGAATGTTCGAGCGTGACATCGTGTATTCGGCCTTGGGGTGCGGGGGATGCCCTGCGGTCCGCGCCCAATATGCCTTGCCGCCGCGCCGCAGTAAGGCGGGCAGACCAAGCACCGCCCCACCCGCAAAGCCCCCCGCATGGGCCCAATAGGCGACGCCTCCCATATCGTCCGGCACAGAAAGGCCGCTGAACACTTGCAGGCCGAACCAGACGCCCAGCACGATCCAGGCCGGGATGGCGAAGATGCGGAAAAAGATGATGAAGATGAACAGCACATCGACGCGCGCCTTGGGATAAAGCAGAAGATAGCCCCCCATCACACCTGCGATGGCCCCAGAGGCCCCGACCATCGGCACGGGCGAGGCCGGGTCCATCGCCACCTGCGCCAAGGCGGCGGCAAGGCCGGACAGAAGATAGAAGGCCAAGAACCCGGCATGGCCCATCTCATCTTCGAGATTGTCGCCAAATATCCACAAGAACAGCATATTGCCCAAGATGTGCATCCATCCGGCATGCAGGAACATCGAGGTCAGGATATTGGCCCAGCCCTGCCCCTGCGTCAGCGCGGCCGGCACCAGCCCCCAGATCTGAAAAAAGCGGTCAATCTGGTAATCTTGCAGCGATGTCCAATAGCCAAGGAAAACCAAGGCATTGAGCGCGATCAGCCCAAAGGTGACATAGGGCGTGCGGCCAGAGGGGTTGTGGTCACGGATCGGGAACATGGGATCAGAGTTTCCGATGCGCGCTTTGGCGTCAAGGGTGTAAGGGGGGCCGTCAGCCCCCCTTGGCCGAGGGGCCAATTCACCCCCCCGAGGATATTTGTCACCACCTTGAAGGCGTCAACTGCCCGAAACCTCGGCCAGCAACTGGGCATTGCCGCCCGAAGCCGTGGTGTCGATGCAGACATGGCGTTCAAGAAGCGCATGGCCTGCGTCGGGTTTGGTACCGATCAGCGGCAGGATCGGGCCTTTGCGGGCAGCCAGCGCGCGGGCGCGGGTGCGGGCCGCTTCGGCATCCCCCCACCAGATGGCGCCGGAGAAGCCGTTCAGCCGGGTCAGCGCCGCCGGGGCAAGGCCGGGGGCCTCGACCGCGTGGCCGCCAAGGGCACGGACGGCCTCGGCCTGCGCCAGTGCGGTTGCGGCGGAGGGGCCAAGGCAGAGGATCGGCGCGCGGGGAACAAAGGTGAGCTTGTTCGACTCGCCGGTCGGTCCGGGCAGGACCAAGGCGCGTTCGGGATGCGCGGTTGCCCGGTCGAGTTGCAGCGCAGCGGCGGTGTCGGCTTCCGAGGTTTCGCGGTCATCTGCCCCTGCGGCGGGGGTTGGCGCCTTGGTGAAGCGGGCCAGATATTCCGGGCCGCCAGCTTTCGGGCCGGTGCCAGAAAGACCTTCGCCACCAAAGGGTTGGCTGCCGACGACAGCGCCGATCTGATTGCGGTTGACGTAAGTGTTGCCGACCTGAAGCGCATCGACCACCACCTGCACCCGGTCATCAATCCGGGTGTGCAGGCCGAAGGTCAGGCCATAGCCGGTGGCGTTGACCGCAGCCACAACCTTGTCGATCTCGCCCGCCTTGAAGGTGGCGACGTGCAGCACAGGCCCGAAGATTTCGCGGGCCATGTCGGCGATGCCGTTCACGCGGATCACGGTCGGGGCGATGAAGGTGCCACCGTTGGGGGCCGCCATTTCCTTCAGCACCCGGCCCTCGGCGCGGGCGGCGGCAACATAATCGGCGATGCCTTGCTGAGCTTCGGCGTCAATCACCGGGCCGACATCAGTGAACAGGCTGGCCGGATCGCCAAGCGCGAGTTCATCCATCGCGCCGTAAAGCATGTCGAGCGTGTGATCGGCCACATCCTCTTGCAGGTAAAGACAGCGCAGCGCCGAACAGCGCTGGCCTGCGGATTGGAAGGAGGAGGCCAGCACATCGCGCACCGCCTGTTCCGGCAGCGCGGTTGAATCCACCATCATCGCGTTCAGCCCGCCGGTTTCGGCGATCAGCGGCGCGGTGGGGTCGGCGTTTTCCGCCATGGCGGCGCGGATCAGAAGGGCGACTTCGGTGGAGCCGGTGAAGGCCACCCCCGCAACACGCGGGTCGCGGGTGATCGCTGCGCCGATGCGGCCGTCACCGGGCAGCAATTGCAGCGCTGAGGCCGGAACCCCCGCCTGATGCAGAAGCGTCACGGCCAGATGGGCGATGAGTGGGGTCTGTTCGGCGGGTTTGGCCACCACTGCATTGCCGGCGGCCAAGGCGGCCCCGATCTGGCCCGAGAAGATGGCAAGCGGGAAGTTCCACGGGCTGATGCAGGCAAAGGTGCCACGGGCCGGATTGGCAAGGCCCGCCGCGCCATCGGCATAATAGCGCAGGAAATCAACGGCCTCACGCAGTTCGGCCACGGCGTCGGCAGCGGTCTTGCCGGCCTCGCGCGCCAAAAGCGCAAAGATCGCGCCGAAGTTTTCCTCATAGAGGTCGGCCGCGCGGTGCAGGACGGTGGCGCGTTCGGCGGCGGCCGCGGCCCAAGGCTCGGCCAGACGCAGGGCGGTATCGACATCCGGCGCGCCTGCGGTCAGTACATGGCCGACCAAGGCGCCGGTGGCGGGGTTCTTCACCTCCAGCCGCTCGGCCCCGGCCTTGGCGCCCGCGATCAGGGGCGCGGCTTCGAAAAGCTTGTCCATATGCGGGGCGCGGGCGGTCTCGATCGCCTCCAGATCGCCGCTGTCGGTCAGATCAAACCCTTTGGAATTCTTGCGGCTGCCAAAGAGGGCGGGGCCAGTGGCAATCGCCGGATTGGCGGTGGTGGCGGTTGCCTCCATCGCCGTCAAGGGGCAGGCGGCGACAGTTTCAGGGGCGACATCTTCGTTGACGATCTGGTTGACAAAGGACGAGTTCGCGCCGTTTTCCAACAGGCGACGCACGAGATAGGCCAGAAGATCGCGATGCGCGCCGACCGGCGCATAGATGCGGCAGCGCGTGCCGTTGTCGGTCAGCACGATGTCATGCAGGCGTTCGCCCATGCCGTGCAGGCGCTGGAATTCAAACGCCTTTTTATCCGATGCCATATCCATGATCGCCGCCACCGTATGGGCGTTGTGGGTGGCAAATTGCGGATAGATGCGATCGGTCAGGCCCAACAACTTCTTGGCATTGGCGATATAGCTGACATCGGTGGCCTGCTTGCGGGTAAAGACGGGGAAGCTTTCCAGCCCCATCACCTGCGCGCGCTTCACCTCGGCGTCCCAATAGGCGCCCTTCACCAGACGGACCATGATCTTGCGGTCAAGTTTTTGGGCCAGCGCATAAAGCCAGTCGATCGTGGCCCCGGCGCGGCGGCCATAGGCCTGCACCACAACGCCAAAGCCATCCCAGCCTTTCAGCGCGGTATCCGACAGCACGGCTTCGATGACGTCCAAGGACAGGGCCAGACGGTCGGCCTCCTCGGCGTCGATGTTGAAGCCCAATCCGGCCGCCTTGGCCAGACCCGCCAGAGCACGGACGCGGGGGACAAGTTCCTCCATCACGCGCTGGCGCTTGGCAACCTCATAGCGCGGATGCAGCGCCGACAGTTTCACCGAAATGCCGGGGTTGGTGCGGATATCGCCGGTGGTGGCGGCGGCCGCGATGGCGGTGATCGCCTTGGAATAGGCGAGGTGATAGCGCCGGGCGTCGGCTTCGGTGCGGGCGGCCTCGCCCAGCATGTCATAGGAGTAGGTATAGCCTTTGGCTTCCAACTCGCGGGCGCGTTTCATCGCGAGATCAATGGTTTCGCCCAAGACGAAGTTGCGACCCATCTCTTTCATCGCGCGGGACACCGCGGTGCGGATCACCGGCTCACCCAGCCGTTTGACAGCGGCTTTGAGGTGACCGACCACGCCCGGTTCACGATCATCCAGCACCTTGCCGGTCAGCATGAGCGCCCAGGTCGAAGCGTTGACCAGCGACGAGGCCGATTGCCCCAGATGCTTGCCCCAGTTCGACGGCGCGATCTTGTCTTCGATCAGCGCATCCATGGTTTCGGCGTCCGGCACGCGCAACAGCGCCTCGGCCAGACACATCAGCGCGATGCCCTCGTCGGTCGACAGGCCATATTCGGCCAGAAAAACCTCCATCAACCCGGGCTTCACCGAGGCGCGGATGCGGCGGACAAGATCAGCCCCGGCAGCCGTGATGCGGGCGCGTTGGGCGCTGTCCAGCCCCGCCTCGGCGATCAGCGATTTGACCAGCGCCGCCTCGTCCCGCAGGGACTGACGGTCGATAATCTGCCAAGAGGTTTGCGACGGGAGGACGGGCATGATGGACTCCATTTGACTTGGGGCCATGATAGCGCAGGTTTGACAGGCGGTTTGCCTTAGTTTAGGGCAATTGGCAGGCCATTTCCGCGAAACAAAGGAAAAGCACCATGTCAAACGCCCGTATCGAGCTTGATCGTTTCGACGACGCCATCTTGCGGGTTCTGGCGGTGGAGGGGCGGATTTCAGCCACCGAACTGGCCCGCCGCATCGGGCTGTCGAAATCACCGACGCAAGCGCGGATGAAACGGCTGGAGGATGCGGGCGTCATCACCGGGTATCGCGCCAATCTCGACCCGATCCGCATGGGGCTAGCCCATGTCGCCTTTGTCGAGGTGCGGCTGTCGGACACCCGCGAGGCGGCGTTGCAAGCCTTCAACAAGGCCGTGATGGCCATTCCCGAGGTGGAGCAATGCCACATGATCGCCAGCCGGTTTGATTATCTGTTGAAGGTCAGGACCAGCGACATTCAGGATTATCGCCGCGTTTTGGCGGAGCGCATTTCCGCCCTGCCCCATGTGGCGGGCACCTCGACCTATGTGGCGATGGAGGCGGTGAAAGAGGTGTTCTGAGGCAGGGTTCCTCCGTTCCCTAGCGGTCCCGCGTCGCACAGGCGTGCCGCGCAACTTGCGCTTTACGAAAGCCCCCCCGCCCGTCTAGCCTGTTGAAAACGGGGGGACACCATGGCCGATCTTGATCTGTGCTACATGCCTGCGCATGAAGCGTTGGCGCGGTTTCGCGACAAATCACTGTCACCGGTGGAGTTGATGGCGGCGGTGATCGCCCGGGCCGAGGCGGTGAAAGCGCCGGTCAATGCCTTTACCTATACCCATTTTGACGAGGCGATGGATTTGGCCCGCAAGGCGGAGGCCAAATATGCCAAGGGCGCGCGGGTGCGGGCCTTGGAAGGTCTGCCTATCGGGATCAAGGATGAAAACGAGATCAAGGGCAAGCCGACCTCGTCGGGATCCATGATCCTGAAGGATCATGTGGCCGAACAGACCTCGGTCAACAATCAGCGCATTCTGGCGGCGGGGGGCATCGTGCATGCCCGCACCGCCACGCCCGAGTTTTCGGCCGCCGGATTCTGCTGGAGCCGGTTGTGGGGCGTCACCCGCAACCCATGGAACCCGGAATTCACGCCGGGCGGATCTTCGGGCGGTTCGGCTGCGTCTTTGGCGGCGGGCACGTCACCGCTTTGCATGGGATCCGATATCGGCGGGTCAATCCGCATCCCGGCCTCGGCCTGCGGGGTGGTGGGGTATAAACCACCCTATGGCCGCAACACCGATGACCCGCCGTTCAATCTGGATTTCTTCTGCCACACCGGCCCGATGGCCCGCACGGTGCGCGATGCGGCGCTGTTGCAGAACGTGGTGACCGGCCCGCATGCCAGCGACATTTCCAGCCTGCGGCCCAAGCTGACGATCCCGCTGGAGGCAAAGCCCATCTCGGGCTGGAAAATCGCCTATTCGATGGACCTTGGGATTTACGAGGTCGATCCCGAGGTGCGCGCCAATACGGAAAGGGCGCTCGATGTGTTCCGGTCCTTGGGCGCCACGGTGACCGAGGTGAAAACCGGCTGGGGGCCAGAGGTGTTCGAGGCCTGCATGGCTTACCTCACCCATATTTTCGGCGGCTATATCTCGGGCCTTCTGGACGATCATGCCGAGGAGATGACGACCTATGTCCGGGCCTTTGCCGAAAAGGGCAAAGGATCGACCGCGCGGGATTATGTGGCGGCGCTGGAGGTGATCGCGGCCGCCTACCCGCCGATTGGCACCATACTGGAGCGCCATGACCTACTGATCTGCCCGACCTTGGCCATCCCGGCCCCACCTGCAACCTTTGACAGCACCAAGGACAGCATGCAGATCAATGGCAAGCCGGTGAACCCCGATCTGGGCTGGGCGATGACGGTGCCTTTCAACATGCTGTCGCGCCTGCCGGTCTTGGCGGTGCCGTCGGGGCGGGCGAAAAACGGGGTGCCGACGGGGATTCAGATCGTCGGGCGCAGCTACTCGGACCGCGATGTATTCCGGGCGGGCATGGCCTATGAGGCGGCGGTGGGCGGCTGGTTCGGGTCGGCAGCGGCGCGACCCAAGCTGTAAGGGGCGCCGATTTCCGCCGAAAATCGGAGCTAAAGCGGGATCGGGCGTTGTTCCTCAATCGCCTCCATGGCGAAGAACGAGGTGACGGTTTCCAGTTCCACCTTTTCGATCAGGCGCTGATAGACAGCGTCATAGCTGGCCATATCCTGTGTGACGACCTTCAGAAGATAGTCGTATTCGCCGCCGATGCGGTAGAAATCAATGACTTCCGGGATCGTGCGGACATGGCTGCGAAAGGCGCGCAGCCAGTCGGCGGAATGGTGGCGGGTTTTCACCATGGCAAAGACCACCAGCCCCGCCCCCAAAAGCTGGCGGTCCAGCACCACCGTGCTGCCCTTGATCGCGCCCGAGGCTTCCAGCCGCTGCAACCGTCGCCAGAGGGCGTTTTGCGACAGGCCGACGGTTTCGGCCAGCGCGCGCTGCGAGGCGGTGGCGTCGCGTTGCAGGGCCTCAAGGATACGGCGATCAATATGATCCAAATTTAGTGCCATCAGTCGATCATATGACACAACTATTCAGCTTTCCACGCAAATTTTGAGCGGGTTTTTGCGTCATTTTCGCAAGATAACTTCGGCAAAGGAGATCCCCATGCCGCACCCCGCCCTTGATGCCTTCAAAGCCGAGCTTGCCCTGCCCGACCTGCCCGCCCGGCTGCGGGCGGGGTTGATCGGCGAGAATGTGCAGATCAGCGGGCCGCGCGGACGGAAGCCGCTGCTTTACGCCGATTACGTTGCCTCGGGCCGGGCGCTGCGGCAGGTGGAAGATTTCGTGATGGAGCATGTGCTGCCCTATTATGCCAATACCCACACCGAAAGCTCGTATTGCGGCGGTTATTCCACGCGGTTGCGTGAGGCGGCGCGGGGCGAGATTGCCCGGATTCTGGGGGCAGGTGCGGGCTGCCATGTGGTATTTTCCGGGGCGGGCGCGACCTCGGGGTTGAACCGGGTGGTCGGGCTTTTGGACATTCCGGGCACTTTGGCGCGGGGTGGGCGCGCCGTCGTGCTGCATGGGCCATATGAGCATCATTCCAATATCTTGCCTTGGCGCGAAAGCGGGGCTGAGGTGGTGGAAATTGCCGAGGGTGCCACGGGCGGGCCGGACATGGCGGCGCTGAAGGCGGCCTTGCAGGCCCATGCCGGGGCAGATTTGCTGGTCGGCAGCTTTTCGGCCATGTCGAATGTCACCGGGATCGTGACGGACAGCGATGCGGTGACACGGGTGCTGAAAGCGCATGGCGCGCTGGCGGTCTGGGATTATGCCGGGGGCGCGCCCTATCTGGCGATGCAGATGCAGACAGCACCGGACGCGATGAAGGATGCGATCATCTTTTCGGCACACAAGTTTCCCGGCGGCCCGCAGGCTTCGGGCGTTCTGGCGTTCCGCGACACCATCGTGCGGCGCGACACGCCGACTTTGCCCGGCGGTGGCACGGTGGCCTTCGTCTCGCCCCAGACCCAGCTTTACAGCCCCGATGTGGTTGCCCGCGAGGAGGCGGGCACGCCGAATGTGGTGGGCGATATTCGGGCGGGTCTTGTGATGCTGGTGAAAGAGGCGCTTGGGCAGGGTTGGATAGATGCCCGCAATGCCGACTTGGGCGCGATGGCGCGAAAGGTCTGGGCCGGTTTGCCGGGGATGGAGGTTCTGGGCAATCCGGCGGCGGCCAGCCCTTTGCCGATCTTTTCCTTCCGCTTGCGCGACGGGCAAGGCCGCCCGGTCGATCACATCGCCTTCACGCAAGGATTGTCCGAGAATTTCGGAATTCAGGCCCGCGGCGGCTGTTCCTGTGCGGGGCCTTACGGCCATCGGCTGTTGCAGATCGACCCCAACACCTCGGCACATCTGGAACAGGACATCCGCGAGGGGCATGCGGTGGACAAGCCCGGCTGGGTGCGGGTCAACCTGTCTTACCTTCTGACCGATGCCAAGGCGGAGCAGATCGTGCAGGGTATTCGGGCAGCCGTGGCCGAGGCACAGGCCGCCTGCGCGGCCTGACCACCCGGACGACGATGAGCCGCGTTCTGCAATTTCGCGGCCTTGCCCCTGAAGCCGCCCCATTACTGGTGGCGCAGCGCCTCGATCGGGTCCATCCGCGCGGCCCGGCGGGCGGGGAAGAAACCGAAAACCACACCGACCACCGCCGAGAAACCAAAGGCCAGCGCAATCACGACGGGCGATGGCGTGAAGGGCACGGCAAGGTAAACTGATCCCCCCCAAGCCAGCGCCAACCCGACCACGATGCCGATCGCGCCGCCAAGGATCGACAGCACAATCGCCTCGATCAGGAATTGCAGCAAGACCTGCCCGCCACTGGCCCCCACCGCCAGCCGGATGCCAATCTCGCGGGTGCGTTCGGTCACCGAGACCAGCATGATATTCATGATGCCAATGCCGCCGACGAGCAGGCTGACAGCCGCCACCGCCGACAAAAGCCCCGTCATCACCGAATTGACCCCGCTGAGCAGGTTGTTGAAATCCTTCATGTCGGTGACCGAGAAATCATCCGCCTTGCCGATGTCGATATTGCGGCGTTCGCGCATCAGTGCCTGCACCGAGCGGATGCCATCGGCCGACGACACCGATTTCAACAGCGCAACCGAGATCGAGCCAACCTCGGTATCGCCTTGCAAACGGCGGTGCATGGCCTTGATCGGCAAAAGCACCACCTCGTCCTGATCCTGGCCGAAACTGCCGGCCCCACGGGCGGTCAGCACGCCGATCACCTCGCAGGCCAGCCCCCGCAACCGGATGGTTTGCCCCAAAGGATCGGTGCCGCCGAAAAGCTTGGCACGCACCGTCTGCCCCAGAATACAGACCGCCGCCCCGCCGCCTTCTTCACTGGCTTCGAAGCTGCGGCCAAACGCAAGGGACCAGTTCTGCACCACCAGATATTCCGCCGTGGTGCCATAGACTTGCGCGGTGGTGTTGGCATTGCCCGCCACAAGAGAATAGCTGGCCATAGATTGCGGCGCGACATGGGCGATGATCGGCAGTTCCGCCAGCGCCGCTGCATCCTTCATGTCAAAGCGCGCGGCAGGCTCGCCCGAAGGTGGGCCCATCCGCACCCGCCCCGGCCGCAAGACCAGCACATTGGTGCCAAGCCGCTCAACCGAGGCCTGCACCTGAGTTGACGACCCCTCTCCCACCGTCACCATGGCAATGACCGCCGCCACCCCGATCACCACGCCCAGCACGGTCAGAAACGATCGCAACTTGTTGCGGATGATCGCGGTAAAGGCCAGACGGATCGCTTCCCACAGCATGTCAGGCGCGCTCTTTGACGGGATCATCGCGCGTCAACTGACCATCGGTAAAGACCATCAGCCGCCGGGCATAGGCGGCGATGTCATCTTCATGGGTGACCATCACCACCGTGATGCCTTCGTCGCGGTT
Source organism: uncultured Tabrizicola sp. (assembly GCA_964393035.1). Lineage (GTDB taxonomy): Bacteria > Pseudomonadota > Alphaproteobacteria > Rhodobacterales > Rhodobacteraceae > Tabrizicola_A. Next base: position 89,602 of record CAYMRX010000005.1, on the reverse strand, counting down.
CAGCACTTGCAACAGCCGCATGATTTCATGGCCGCGCGCGGAATCGAGGTTGCCGGTCGGCTCGTCGGCAAGGATCACCGCAGGCCCCCCGGCCAAGGCGCGGGCAATGGCGACGCGCTGCTGTTGGCCGCCCGAAAGCTGCGATGGGTCATGCCCCTCACGGCCCTGAAGCCCGACCTTGCGCAGCGCCTCGGTTGCCAAGGCCCGGCGTTCCGTGGCAGGCAACCCCTTGTAAATCAGAGGCAACTCAACATTTTCCAGCGCAGACTGGCGCGCCAGAAGGTTGAAGCCCTGAAACACGAACCCCAAGTCATGGCGCCGCAAGAGTGCGCGGGCGTCCTGATCCAACCCTTCGACGGGGATGCCCTTGAACCGGTACTCCCCCGCCGTCGGCCGATCCAGACAGCCGATGATGTTCATCGCCGTCGATTTGCCCGAGCCGGACGGCCCCATGATGGCGACGAATTCGCCCTCGGTGATGTCAAAGCTGACACCATCCAGCGCCACCACCCGCGCCTCGCCCTCGCCATAGCTGCGGGCAATGTTGCGAAAAGAGATCAGGGGCGCGCCCATCTTAATTGGTCACCGTCATCTGATCGGTGATCGCCGCGTCACCTTCGACAAGCCCTTCGCCCGCAACCATCGTGTTGCGCCCGTCGGTCGCGCCCACCGTGACCGCCACTTCGACCGGCGCGCCATCGCGCAAGACCCAGATCGACTTGCCCGATCCCACGGCCTGCGCCGGGTTGCGGCTGGAGGGCGTGGGCAGGATCAACCCCGCCAACCCCGAGGCCCCCTGCCCGCTGGCGGCCTTGGGCGGCGCCCAGCGCAAAGCGGAATTCGGCACCAAAAGCACGCCGGTCTCCTCGGCGACGGTGATGGTCGCCGTGGCCGTCATGCCGGGGCGCAACCGCAGATCGGGATTGTCCACCGCCAGCACCGCCTTGTAGGTCACCACCTCATCGGTCACCTCCGAGGCATAGCGCACCTGCGTGATGGTCGCGGCAAAGTCGCGGTTGTCAAAGGCGTCAACGGTGAATTCGGCAGTTTGCCCCACCTCGACCTGCCCGATATCGGCCTCGTCCACATCGGCGAGGAGTTCCATCCGCATGAGGTTTTCGGCCAGCACAAAGACCACCGGATCATTCAGCCCCGGCCCGACGATCTGCCCCGCTTCCGCCTTGCGGTTCAGCACCACGCCGTCAATGGGCGAGCGGATCACCGCCGCATCCAGATCGGCGCGCGCCAATGCCAGATTGGCCTTGGCCAGCGTCAGATCGGCCCGCGCCATATCCACCGCGGCACGGGCGCGGGCGTCATTCGCCTCGACCGTCACCATGTTGGACCGGCTGGCAAGACCGCGATCCGACAGGGTTTTCTGCGTGGAGAGTGTTTCGGCCACCTCGGCCGCCGTCGCCTCGGCCTGCACCAGACGCGCGCGGGCCGAAGCCTCCTGCGCCGCGGCATTGGCAACCTGTGCTGCGATTTTTGACGTATCCAACCGGGCCAAAACCTGCCCGACAGCGATGGTGTCGTTGAAATCCACCTCCACCGTCGCCAGCGTTCCGGCAAGTTCGGATGACACATCGACCCGGGTTGTGGGCTGCAAGGTGCCGGTCGCGGTGACGCTGACCGTCAGATCGCCGCGTGTCACCGGGGCGGTGATGTAGCGCACCGCGCCCGCCACATCCGCGCGGCCCCAAACCCACCAGCTCGCCGCCGCTAACATCAGCGCAACCACCGCCGCCAAGGCCCAAAGACCCCAGCGCCGCCTTGGCCGCGCCGCCAAAAGCCGCATCAGATCGGCATCCGCGCCTTGCGGCCTGTTTCCGGTATCCTTGTCTCCGGTATCCTTGGCCATGCGCCCCGCCCTTACCTGCAACCTCTTGCGTCAGACATGACACGTCGGCTCCGCCGATTTCCGTCGCAGACAAGTGATAGGCCGCAAGCCCCCCTCCGGCAAGGCAAAGCGCCGGGATCAACTACCCCGGTAGGTCGAATAGGCGAAGGGGCTGATGAGCAAAGGCACATGGTAATGCTGGCCCGCATCCGGCACGCCAAAGCGGATCGGAATTTCGTCCAGAAACAGCGTGCCCCCCTCTGCCTGCCCACTGGCGCGCAGATAGTCGCCCGCAGAAAACACCAACTCGTAAATGCCCGCCGTCAAAGCATCGCCGGTCAAAAGCGGGGCATCGGTGCGGCCATCGTGATTGGTCACCACCTCTGTCAGCTTTTCATGCTGCGTACCGGCGACCCGATAGAGGCAAATCTTCACCCCCGCCGCCGGTTTGCCGCGGGCGGTATCCAGAACATGGGTTGAAAGCCGTCCGGGCATGGGGATCTCCATTGTCATCCGATGTTTCTACCGCAGCGCCACGAGATTGCCTTGCCCGAGGACAGCATAGGTGCTTCTTGGATTATTTGATAAATTCCATCCGCGCGCACGCCTATTCTGCCGCAAATGCAGGAGAAGAAGATGACCCGCTACCCTCGCGATTTCCGCGGCCACGGGCCGGATGCCCCGGATGCAGCCTGGCCGGGCGGTGCAAAGATCGCCGTGTCACTGGTACTGAACTACGAAGAAGGCGGCGAGAACAACCTTCTGCATGGCGATGCGCAATCCGAAGCGTTCCTGTCCGACATTGCCGGGGCGGCGCCTTGGCCGGGCCAGCGGCACTGGAACATGGAATCGATCTACGATTATGGCGCGCGCGCGGGCTTTTGGCGGTTGCACCGGCTGTTCACCGGGATGGGGATTCCCGTCACCATTTACGGCGTGACCTCGGCCCTTGCGCGCAACCCTGAACAGGTGGCCGCGATGAAGGCGGCGGGCTGGGAAATTGCCAGCCATGGGCTGAAATGGGTCGATCACCGCGACATGGACCCGGCCGAGGAGGCGCGCCAGATCGCGGAATCCTTCCGGCTGCACGAAGAAGTGGTCGGAGAGCCGCCCATGGGCTGGTATACCGGGCGCTGCTCGATGAACACGGTGCGGCTGACCGCAGAAACCCGCCGTCTTGCCTGGATTTCAGACACTTACGACGACGATCTGCCCTATTGGCTGGAGGTGGGCGATCACGACCAACTGGTCATCCCCTATACGCTGGAGGCAAATGACATGCGCTTTGCCACCGCCCCCGGCTATATCACGGGCGAACAGTTCTATCAGTATCTGAAAGACAGCTTCGACACGCTTTACGCCGAAGGCTGCGAGGGCCGCGCCAAGATGTTCTCCATCGGCTTGCACAACCGCCTGATCGGGCGGCCGGGCAAGTATGCCGGGCTGAAGAAATTCCTCGACTATGCAAAATCACATGATGGCGTCTGGTTCCCGCGCCGGATCGACATTGCCCGCCATTGGGAAAAAACCCATCCTCACAATCGGATAGAGCGCCCCTCTCAGATGGCGCGCGACCGGTTCGTTGCCCGCTTTGGTAGCATTTTCGAACATTCGCCGTGGATCGCCGATCGCGCCTTCGATCTGGAGCTTGGCCCCGCACATGACTGCGCCACGGGCCTGCACAATGCGCTGGCCCGCATGTTCCGCACCGCCAGCGCCGCCGAACGGCTGGGCGTTCTGCAAGCCCACCCCGATCTGGCCGGAAAGCTCGCCGCGGCCAAACGCCTGACAGCCGAAAGCACCGCCGAACAGGCCAGCGCCGCACTGGATGCGCTGACCGATGCGGAACGGGAAACCTTCCAGCGCCTGAATGCCGATTATGTCGCCAAACACGGCTTTCCCTTCATCATTGCTGTGCGCGACAACACCAAGGACACAATCCTCGCCGCCTTCCAAACCCGCATCGGCAACGATACGGCCACTGAATTCACCACCGCCTGCGCCCAAGTCGAACGCATCGCGGAGTTGCGCCTGAAGGATCAATTGCCATGACCGGATATTACGCCCCCCCCGGTGGCCTGCCGCCGCAAACCGCCCTGATGACCCAGCGCGCGGTCTTCACCCCGGCCTATGCTTTCATCCCGCGGGGGTGCTTTTCCGACATCGTCACCAGCTTCCTGCCCGGCTGGAACAAAACCCGGCTCTGGCTGATCGCCCGGCCAATGTCCGGCTTTTCCGAAACCTTCAGCCAATATGTCATGGAGGTGCAACCCGGCGGTGGCTCCGATGCGCCGGATGCCGAAACCGGTGCCGAACATTGGCTGTTCTTCACCGAAGGCCTTGCCACCCTGACCATCGATGGCACCGGATACGAGCTGGACGCCGGCGGCTACGCCTATATTCCCGCCGGTCGGCGCTGGACGCTGCTGGCCGAAGGCAGCGCGCCGGCCCGCTTCCACTGGCTGCGCAAGCTTTACGAACCCGCCCCCGGCGTCGCCACCCCCGACCCCATCATCACCAATGAACGCGATGTGCCGATCCGTTGGATGCCCGACACCAACGAGCGCTGGGGCACCACCCGTTTTGCCGATCCCGAAGATCTCCGCCACGACGCCCATGTGAACATCGTCACCTTTCAGCCCGGCGGCGTGATCCCGTTTGAAGAAACCCACGTCATGGAACACGGGCTTTATGTGCTGGAAGGCAAGGCGGTCTACAAACTCAATCAGGATTGGGTCGAGGTGGAGGCCGGCGATTTCATGTGGCTGCGCGCCTATTGCCCGCAAGCCTGCTATGCCGCAGGGCCGGGCCGCTTCCGCTATCTGCTTTACAAGGACGTCAACCGCCATGCCACCTTGCGCGGTCCGGGGGCTTACCGCCCTGCCCGCTGATCCCATCCTCTCTGCCCAAATATCCTCGGGAGGTCCGGGGGGCGAAGCGCCCCCGGGGTTGGTCTGAGACGAAAGGCCCAACATGCACGAAATCACGGCCCAGCCCCTGACCGCCGCCGCCTTCGCCGCCTTTGGCGATGTCTTGGAGGCCACGGGCGATTTTCGCCTCATCAACGATGGCCTGTGCCAGCGCCATCACGACCGGGCGCGGCTCGACTTCGGGCCTGAAGGCCGGGCGGGGATTTCGGTGTTCAATGCCGAACCCCGCGCCCTGCCCTATGACTTCAGCCTTGTTGAACGCCATCCCGAAGGCTCCCAGGCCTTTCTGCCGCTGAGCCAGCATCCCTTTTTGATTATCGTCGCCCCGGATGAGGGCGGCACCCCCGGCACGCCGCTGGCCTTCCTGACCAATGGCCGCCAAGGGATCAACCTGCATAGGGGCACCTGGCATGGCGTGCTGACCCCGCTCCATGCCCCCGGCCTTTTCGCCGTGGTGGACCGCATTGGCGCCACGCCGAACCTTCAGGAATACCGCTATCATCAAAGCTGGCAGGTCATCCCGCCGCGCATGCCGTGACACCTTGCCCCTTCGCTTTCCCCGTAGCACGCCCTAGATTATGGCAGGCAAAAGGGGGCCGCAGATGGACCGTATCAAAACCGATATCCTTGTTTCGGGCGGAGGCGTTGCCGGGCTGACCGCCGCGGCGGCCTTTGGCGCGGCCGGGTTTTCGGTGATCTGCACCGACCCCGCCCCCCCGATCACCGAGCGGGATGCCGACGGCGCCGACCATCGTTCCACCGCGTTCCTGCACCCCTCGATCCCCGTCTTGCAGGCCGCGGGTCTTTGGGACCGCCTTGCCCCCTTTGCCGCCCCCTTGCAGATCATGCGGATCATTGATGCGGGCGGCCCAGAGCCGGAACCCCGCGTCATCAAGGATTTCAATGCCGCCGAAATCTCGGACCAGCCGTTTGGCTGGAACCTGCCCAATTGGCTTTTACGGCGGGAAATGGTGGCGCGGCTGGCCGAATTGCCGAACGTCACCTTTCTGCCCGGCACCGCCACCGCCCGCGTGACCCTGCGTGAGGCAGAGGCACTGGCCACGCTTTCCGATGGGCGCCGTATCGCCGCCCGGCTGATCGTCGCCGCCGACGGGCGCGCGTCGACCGTGCGCGAGCAGGCCGGGATTTCTGTGAAAACAACGCGCTACGGCCAAAAGGCGCTGGCCTTTACCGTCAACCACCCAGTGCCGCATGGCAATGTCTCGACCGAGATCCACCGCTCGGGCGGCCCCTTTACGCTGGTGCCGCTGCCGGATCGTGCAGGCAAACCCGCCTCGGCGATTGTCTGGATGGAGACGGGGCCAGAGGTTGCCCGGCTGGCCGCCCTGCCCGTGGCCGATTTCGAGGCCGCCCTCAACGAACGTTCCTGCGGCATCCTTGGGCCGCTTGCCTTGGATTCGGCCCGCACCGTCTGGCCGATCATCACGCAAGTCGCGGATCGCATGGTCGCAACCCGCGTGGCGCTTATCGCCGAGGCCGCCCATGTCATGCCACCCATCGGGGCGCAGGGGTTGAACATGTCGCTGGCCGATCTGTCTGCGCTTTTGGAATTGGCCACCGCCCACCCCGCTGATCTGGGCAGCGCCGAAATGCTGACCCGTTTTGAACAAAAGCGCCATCTCGAGGTCAAGGCCCGGCTCGCGGGCATTGATCTGTTGAACCGCACTTCGATGTTGGGCGAACCCTTCCTGCGCGACCTGCGGGCCGGGGCTTTGAACGCGCTTTACTCGCTGGCCCCGGTGCGAAAGACCTTGATGAAGGCGGGGCTTGGCGTGCGCTGACCTTTTCGTCGGCTTCACCGCCCGTCTTTGGGCGCCTGCGACGAGAAGCCGAAGGCGCCCGAGGAGGTGTCACAAAACCTGATCGACCGCCGCTTTCAACCGCGCCACCGTGCCATCGACATCTTTCAGCTTGTCCAGACCGAAAAGCCCCAGCCGGAAGGTGCGGAACTCGGCCCCTTCGCCCACCTGCAACGGCACGCCTGCGGCAATCTGATAGCCCAAGGCCTTGAACTTGCTGCCGTTCTGCACATCGACATCGGTGGTGAAGCTGACCACCACCCCCGGCGCCTGAAAGCCGTCAGCCGCAACAGAAGCCACGCCCTTGGCCTCCAACAGCGCCCGAACCGCCCGGCCCAGCGCCCATTGCGCCGCCTTGGCCTCGGCAAAGCCCATGGCCTTGGTTTCCATCATCGCGGCATGGAAACCCACGATGGCATCGGTCGGCATGGTGGCGTGATAGGCGTGACCGCCCTTTTCATAGGCCTCCATGATCGAGCGCCATTTCTTCAGATCAATGGCAAAGCTGTTTGAAGTCGTCTCGGCCAAGCGGGCCTCGGCGCGCGGCCCCAGCACCACCACCCCGACAGCCGGCGAGGCCGACCAGCCCTTTTGCGGGGCCGAAATCACCACATCCACCCCAAGCGCGGCCATATCAACCCAAATGCAGCCCGAGGCGATGCAGTCCAGCACCATCAGCGCGCCGACCTCATGCGCCGCCGCCGCCATCGCCGCGATGTACCCATCCGGCAGGATGATGCCGCTCGATGTCTCCACATGCGGGGCAAACACCGCATCGGGTTTTGCCTCGTGGATTTTTGCCACGACATCCTCGATCGGCGGCGGGGCGAAGGGCGATTGCGCGCCATTGCCTGCGGCCCGCGCCATCACAACGGTGGTGTCCTTGGCAAAGCCGCCCGCCTCGAAAATCTGGGTCCAGCGGTAGGAAAACCAGCCATTCCTGACAATCAGCGCCCGACCCTGCCCGAATTGCCGCGCCACCGCCTCCATCGCATAGGTGCCACCGCCGGGGATCAGCGCCACGGCGCTGCCGTTATAGACCTCGCGCAGGGTGGTCGAGATCTCGCGCATCACGCCTTGGAACCGCGCCGACATGTGGTTCAGGCTGCGGTCGGTGAAGACCACGGAGAACTCTTGCAAGCCCCCGGCGTCGATATGGTCATGCGGCAGTTTCATCAATGCTCTCCCAAGTGGTGTTGCAGGCAAGAATAGCGACCTTCCCACGACAAGACCGCATGAAAAGCGACAAGGATTTTCCCGCATTTGCCATACCTGTTTCCATGGCCGCCGGAAAACCGGGCAAGCCCGCCAAACGATGGCGTGACACAAAGCCATCGTAACGCTTGCGCGACGGGCATTGGGGTGTATCCTGCGCCCGCAAAAGGAAGGCCGCCGCAGTGCAGAAACATTCGCCCCTCGACTATTGCGAAGTCACCCCCTCGGCCGCGATCACCCCCGCGGCACATGGGTGGCGTGCAAAATGCCTGCAACGGCTGGTGCGGCTGGATCTGCCGGTGCCGATGACCGTGGCCTTGCCCGCGCAAACCGTGCGCGCGATCGCTGCGGGCCATACGCTCGACACCCGCGCCATTCTGGCCCATTTCGGTGAGGCCGCGCTGATCTCGGTGCGCCCCTCGCCCGAGAACCCCGATTGGGGCGGCCCCGGCACCGTGTTGAATGTCGGCATGAATGCAGACCGCCACGCGGCTTTGGCCGCGCGCCATGGGCAAGAGGCGGCGGATGCGCTCTATCTTCGATTTGTGCAATCTTACGCCACTCATGTTGCCCGTCTTGACCCCGATATGTTCGATGAGATCAAGCCCGGCCCCAAAGCCCTGGACGAGGCGCTGCGCCAGTACGAGCGCGAGATGGACGAGCCTTTCCCCGAAGATCCTGCCCAGCAACTGTCCGAAGTGCTGCGGTCGATGGCACGGGCTTGGGAAGGCACCTCGGCCCGGCTGTTGCGACAGGCCAAGGGCGCACCGGTTGAGGCCGCCTTGGGTCTGGTCGTGCAGGCCATGGCGCAAGGCATTGGGCAGGGCCTGTCCGGGTCTGGCGTCATTCAATTTGTCGATCCGGTCACCGGCTTGGCTCAGGTCACCGGGCGCTATCTGGGCAATTCCCAAGGCCGCGATGCGTTGAAGAAGACCGAGGCGATGTATCTGACCCGCGATCCGCGCGGGCCGTCGCTGGAAGACCTGTCGCCCGAGATTTTCGATCAGTTGGCCCACCATGGCGCCGCCTGCCGCAAACGCTTGCGCGAAGAAATGCAGATCGAATTCACCATCGAGGACGGGCATTTGTCGGTTCTGGATGCGATCAAGGTGCAGCGGTCGGCGCGGGCGGGGCTGAAAATCGCGGTGGCTTTGGCTCAGGACGGGGTGATTTCACCCAATGAAGCGGTCCTGCGGGTGGAACCCCGCGCGCTGTCGGAACTTTTGCACCCGCAGGTCGATCCGCGTGGGGCGCGCGACGTCTTTGCCAAGGGCATTGCCGCCAGCCCCGGCGGAGCCGTGGGGCGGCTGGTGTTTTCCTCTCCCGCCGCACAGGCCAGCGCGGCACGGGGGGAGCCTTGCATCCTTGTGCGTCGCGAAACCGCGCCGGAGGACATTCGCGGCATGCATTCCGCCGTGGGCGTCCTGACCGAACGTGGCGGGGTCACCAGCCATGCCGCTGTGATCGCCCGCGGGCTGGGCCTGCCTTGTGTGGTCGGCGCCTCGGGTCTGCGACTGGATGCCAAGGACAAAAAGCTGACCGCCGCCGATGGGCGGGTGTTCCGCGAGGGCGATCTGGTGACACTGGACGGTACCACGGGCGAGGTGCTGGCAGGGGCGGCCGATATGCTGGCCCCCGCCTTGGATGACAGCTTCCGCACGCTTCTGGGCTGGGCCGATGCGGTGCGCGACATTGGCATTCGCGCCAATGCCGACACCCCCGCAGACGCCGCCCAAGCCCGCCAGTTCGAGGCGCAGGGCATTGGCCTGTGCCGCACCGAACATATGTTCTTTGACGAAGACCGTCTTGTGGTGATGCGCGAGATGATCTTTGCCGACACCTCGCAAGACCGCGCCGCGGCCCTTGCCCGCCTGTTGCCGATGCAGCGCGAGGACTTTGTACAACTGTTCGAAATCATGGCGGGGCTGCCGGTCTGCATCCGCCTGTTCGACCCGCCCTTGCATGAATTCCTGCCGCATTCCCGCGAAGGGTTGCGCGAATTGGCCGAGGCGCTGGACAAACCCTTGTCCGATGTCACCCGCCGCGCCGAGGCCCTGGCCGAGTTCAATCCGATGCTGGGGATGCGCGGCGTGCGTCTGGGGGTCGTGCTGCCCGAGATTTACGCCATGCAGGCGCAGGCGATTTTCGAGGCGACGGTGGCCGTCGCCAAGAAAGGTGCGCCGGTGGTGCCGGAAATCATGATCCCGCTGGTGTCAGCCCGCCGCGAGGTGGAACTGGTCAAGACCCATATTGATGCGGTGGCTGCGGCCGTGCGTGTCAAGACCGGCGTCGCCTTTGACTACAAGTTGGGCGTCATGGTCGAAACCCCGCGCGCGGCCCTGCGCGCCGGAGAGATTGCCCAGCACGCGGCGTTTCTGTCCTTCGGCACCAATGACCTGACCCAGATGACCTATGGCCTGTCGCGCGACGATGCCGGGCGTTTCATGAACACCTATGTGCAACAGGGCGTCTTCCCGGAAGATCCGTTCCATATTCTGGATGTGGACGGGGTCGGAGAGCTTTTGCACATCGGTGCAGAACGTGGCCGGGCCACCCGCAAAGACCTGACACTGTCGATTTGCGGCGAGCATGGCGGCAACCCCGAATCGATTGCCTTCTGCCGCCAGCAGGGATTCGATTATGTCTCTTGCAGCCCGTTCCGGGTGCCCTTGGCCCGGCTTGCAGCCGCCCATCTCGCCTTGGCCGATCCTGTGGGAATTCAGAAATCTGACACAAAATCATGATTTTGTGATAAGAAGCTCAGATGTCACATGAGATTTTTCGGCGGAAACCCGCCGAAAAGCGGCAAAATTGAGTTGTATTTTTACCACAGAGGTGGACTCGGGGCCTTTGGCTCTTTAGGCACGACCCCCGTTGCCGAGTTAACCATCTTTTTCCCGTTCGAACCTCTGACTGAAACAACCGGGACCACCCTAGACAATGCGCTTGCACCAAATCTGGACGGCCGCGATTCTCGCGCTTGGCCTCCACAGCGGAGCGGCCTTCGCCGAAGTGACGGTGAGCCAGTCCAACGATCCTAAGGTTCTTTTGGGTGTGCAATTTGCCAGCCTGATGGATGCCGAACACGCCACCCTTGACGCCATGCCCGAGGGCCAGCGCACCGCTTTGGCCACTGGGCCGGAAAAAGTGCTGCCGAAGCAAAGCAAACAAAAGTCCAAGGCCGGCGTACCGGCGGCCCTTTCCTATACCCATGCCTTTCTGGCCGGCCTGCCGCAACCGCAGGGCGACGCCCAGTGGCAATGCCTGACCAAGGCGCTTTACTTTGAAGCCCGCGGCGAAAGCCTGAAGGGCCAGTTCGCCGTGGCCGAGGTGATCCTGAACCGGGTCGACAGCCCGGATTATCCCAATTCGGTGTGCGGCGTGGTGGAGCAAGGCGGCAATGGCGGCTGTCAGTTCTCTTACAACTGCGACGGCGCGCGCGATGTGATGCGTGACCGCGAGGCGGGCGAAACCGCGGGCCGTATCGCCCGGCTGATGCTGGATGGTGCGCCGCGCAGCCTGACCTATGGGGCAACGCATTTTCATACGCGGTCGGTCAACCCGTCATGGTCGCACCAGTTTGAACGCACGGCATCGATCGGGGCGCATCTGTTCTACAAGCCCTGAGCCGCGGCGGCGTCGTTCGGGTTGATCTTCATGCCGCCTTCGGGCTAGGCGGAAACCGGGGCAAGCCGTAGCTTGCCCCCAACTTTTTTCGCGCCTGTAACGCGCCAAGCCAACGGACGGCCTGATGACCAGCGACATCCGCATCGCCTTCGCCCACCCAGAAGAACGCGCGGTCGCGTCGGCCAGTGCGGACCCGCGCGACCGGATTTCCCTGCGAGATCATGTGGTCGAGGTGGAAATCGGCGCGTTTCAAAAGGAACGCGGCCATACCCAGCGGGTGATGTTCAACGTGGTGGTCGAGGTGCGCCCCGCGCCTGCCCCCTTGGATGACGATGTGGACAAGATCCTGTCTTACGACCGGATCACCGAATCGATTGCCGATGAATTGGCCGCCGAACGGCTGAACCTTCTGGAAACGCTGGCGGAGCGGGTGGCCGAACGCATTCTGGCCGAGCCGCAGGCGATGCGGGTTTTCGTGCGGATCGAAAAGCTGGATGTCGGCCCCTATAAGCTGGGCGTCGAGATTGTCCGCAGCCGCGCCGAGGCGGCGTTGCAGGTGATGGGGCAGGATGGCAAGGAATCCTCGCTGCATCCTTTGGTGGTCTATCTCGACAATGCCGCGATTGCCGCCCCCGACCTGCCCGCGCGGCTGGACGCCTTGCAGGCCCAGGGCCTGCCGGTGATTCTGACGGTGGGCCTGCCCGATATGGTGCGCCCCGAAACCGGTCACAAACCCACCCAACGCCGGGTGGACATGCTGGCGATTGAACAAAATGCCTGGGTTCTGGCCGCACGGGACCCGCGCTGCGTGGTGATGGCGACGCGAACCGAGATCGACTGGGCGGTGAAGCGCGGGCAGATGATGGTCTGGGCGCCGTCGAAGCTGGTGCTGGATGCGGTAGACGGCCCGCATAGCCGCGAGCCGGTGGCGCTGGCCTTGTGGCTAGCCGAAACAATGGCGGCCGAACGGCTGATTGTTCACGGCGATGTTGCATTGCCGGCGGGAAGCCGCGTGCGGGTAGAAAAGGCCTGAAGCTTTCCCCTTGCCGGGTGAACGCTTGGGGCTTAATCCGATGCGCGAACCGCTTGCGGCACCCCCCGCAGGAAATATGCGCCACATTGAAGGGCTGCCCGTGACAACCTATTTGCGCCCGATTGCGATGAGTGACCCGGCCCGCCCGGCAGGGGCTTTGGCTTTGGCGGGCGGCTGGTGCTGGTTTGACCGGGTGGAGATTTTGGCGCGGGATGCCGCGCCGCGCGTGGTGGGTTTGGGCGATCTGACCGAGGCCGAGCGGCTGCGGCTTTCCGCGCCGCGGCCGGGTTTTGGCGGGCTGGGCATGGATGCGCCGCGCATCATGGGGATTTTGAACATCACGCCGGACAGTTTTTCCGACGGCGGGCTGTTCCTGCGCCCGGAAGCCGCCTTGATGCAGGCCCGACGCATGGCGGCAGAGGCCGATATTCTGGACATTGGCGGCGAAAGCACACGCCCCGGTGCGGCGGAGGTTTCCGTGGCCGAGGAAACCGCCCGCACCGCGCCGGTGATTGCGGCACTGCGCGAGGGCGGGCTTTCGTTGCCGATCTCGATCGACACGCGCAAGGCGACGGTGGCAGAGGCGGCTTTTGCCGCGGGGGCCACGATCCTGAACGATGTGACGGCGCTGCGTTTTGACGCGGGCATGGCCGGGGTGGCGGCAGCGGCTGGCGTGCCGGTGATCCTGATGCATTCCATCGAGACACCGGCCACCATGCAGGACGATCCGCGCTATGACGATGTTTTGCTGGATGTCTATGACGCCTTGGCCGCGCGGCTTGCGGTGGCGCGGGCGGCAGGCGTCCCGGAAGACCGGTTGGCCATTGATCCCGGTATCGGCTTTGGCAAGACGTTGGAGCATAATCTGGCGCTTCTGGCGCGGCTGAGCCTGTTTCACGCCCTTGGCGTGCCGGTGCTGCTCGGGGCCAGTCGCAAACGCTTTATCGGCACCATCGGGGCAGAGGCGGAAGCCGCACGGCGGATGCCGGGTTCGCTCGCGGTGGCCTTGGCCGGCGTGGCGCAGGGGATGCAGATGATCCGGGTGCATGATGTGGCCGAAACACGGCAGGCGTTGCGCCTGTGGCAGGCTGCGACAAGGGGATATTCCATATGACGCGTAAATTGTTTGGCACCGATGGGGTGCGCGGCCGGGCCAACACCTATCCGATGACCGCCGAGATGGCCCTGAAGCTGGGTCAGGCGGCGGGGCGGTATTTCCGCCGCGATGGCAGCAATGCGCATCGGGTGGTGATCGGCAAGGACACCCGGCTTTCGGGCTATATGCTGGAAAACGCGCTGACGGCGGGGCTGACCTCGACGGGCATGAACGTGCTGCTCTTGGGCCCGGTGCCCACCCCGGCGGTGGGGTTCCTGACCAAATCCATGCGCGCCGATCTCGGCGTGATGATTTCGGCCAGCCACAACCCGCATCATGACAACGGCATCAAGTTCTTTGGGCCTGACGGGTTCAAGCTGTCGGATGAGGCGGAGATCGAGATCGAAACCATGGTCGCGGGCGAGATTGCCCCGGCCCAGCCGCAGAACATCGGCCGCGCCAAGCGGATCGACGATGCGCTGGGGCGCTATGTCGAATATGCCAAGACCACCTTCCCGCCGGGCCTGCGGCTGGATGGGCTGAAGGTGGTGATCGACTGCGCCAACGGGGCCGCCTACAAGGCAGCACCCTTGGTCTTGTGGGAATTGGGGGCCGAGGTCATTCCCGTGGGCGTTGCCCCGAATGGCACCAATATCAATGAAAAATGCGGCTCGACCTATACCCAGACCGCGGCCGAGGCCGTGGTGGCGCATGGCGCGCATGTGGGCATCAGCCTTGATGGTGACGCCGACCGGGTGATGATTCTGGACGAGCATGGCCAAGTGGCCGATGGCGATCAGATCATGGCACTGTTTGCCGCCCGCTGGGCCGAGGAAGGCCGTCTGAAGGGCGGTACTTTGGTGGCCACCGTGATGTCGAACCTTGGGCTGGAGAAATTCCTGACCGGGCGCGGCCTCAGGCTGGAACGCACCAATGTCGGCGACCGCTATGTGGTTGAGGCAATGCGGCGCAGCGGCTGGAATCTGGGCGGTGAGCAATCGGGCCATATCGTGATGACCGATTATGCCACCACCGGCGACGGGCTTTTGGCGGGCTTGCAGTTTCTGGCCGAACTTGCGCGGTCGGGCCAGCCGGCCAGCACGCTGATCCAGCAGTTCGTCACCGTGCCGCAGATGCTGAAGAACGTGCGCTTCGAGGCGGGCAAGAAGCCTTTGGATGCCGCCGCCGTGCAAGCGGTCATCAAGGCCAATGAGGCGCGGATTGCCGGCAAGGGCCGCATCCTGATCCGCAAGTCGGGAACCGAGCCCTTGATCCGCGTGATGGCGGAATGTGAGGACGCCGACATGCTGCGGGACGTTGTCGATGACATCGTCGGGGCGGTGGAAAAGGCGCTCTGACGGGCCTTTTCGGATTCGGCTCCGACCACAGCACAGATCAAATGAACAGGGCCGAGGGTTTCCCCCCGGCCCTGATTTTTTATCCGAAAATCGCTTAGTTGCGCGATTTGTCGACCATTTTGCCCTTGGAGATCCACGGCATCATGTCGCGCAGTTTCTTGCCGACGAGTTCGATCTGATGCTCGTCGTTCGAGCGGCGCGAGGCCTTGATCGTCGGCTGGCCCACGGCATTTTCCAGCATGAAGTCGCGCACGAATTTGCCGGTCTGGATGTCCGACAGAACCGCCTTCATGCGGGCCTTGGTCTCATCGTAGGGCAGAATGCGCGGGCCGGAGACGTATTGGCCATATTCAGCGGTGTTCGAGATCGAGTAGTCCATGTTGGCGATGCCGCCTTCATAGATCAGGTCGACGATCAGCTTCACTTCGTGCAGGCATTCGAAATAGGCCATTTCCGGCTCGTAGCCAGCTTCGACCAGGGTTTCAAAGCCCATACGGATCAGTTCGACCAGACCGCCGCAGAGAACGGCTTGTTCACCGAACAGGTCGGTTTCACATTCCTGACGGAAGTTGGTCTCGATGATGCCCGAACGGCCGCCACCGATGGCCGAGCAGTAGCTGAGGCCGATTTCCATCGCCTTGCCGGTTGCATCCTGATGCACGGCCACGAGGCAGGGCACGCCGCCGCCTTTGGAATATTCGCCGCGCACGGTGTGGCCCGGGCCTTTCGGGGCCATCATGATGACGTCAACGCCGGGTTTCGGCTCGATCAGGCCGAAATGCACGTTCAGGCCGTGAGCGAAGGCAATCGCCGAACCTTCGCGCAGGTTGTCGTGGACGTATTTCTTGTAGGTGTCGGCCTGCAATTCGTCGGGCATGGTGAACATGATGACGTCGCACCAAGCGGCGGCTTCGGCGATGCCCATGACCTTCAGGCCTTCGCCTTCGGCTTTCTTGGCCGAGGGGGAGCCGGGGCGCAGAGCGACGACAAGGTTCTTGGCGCCCGAATCGCGCAGGTTCAGCGCATGGGCATGGCCTTGGCTGCCATAGCCGAGGATGGCGACCTTCTTGTCCTTGATGAGGTTGATGTCGCAGTCGCGGTCATAATAAACGCGCATGGGCGTGTCTCCTTGAGTTGATGGCGTGACAATAGGAGGATTTGCAGGTGATCGCGTGCATAGTTTGACTGATTGAGAGTTTTCTGAGAAAACTCATTCTCTAAAATACCATTTGGTGAATATTTCATGCAAATCGACGACACTGACCGCCGCATCCTGCGGCAAGTGCTGGCCGAACCTTCCAGCCCACGCGCCGATCTGGCGACGCGGGCCGGGGTGACCGCCGCCACGCTGGGCAGGCGGTTGGAGCGGTTGCGCGAGGGGGGGGCGATCCGCGCCGTCCGGGCGGCAATCGACTGGCGGGCCTTGGGGTTCGAGGTGGAAGTCAGCCTGCGCTTCACGCTCGACAAGACCAACCCGCGCGCCTTTGACGAATTCATCGCCGCGGCCCGCGAGGTACCGGAAGTGGTGGCGATTGAAACCTTTCTTGGCCGGGTCGATGTGCGCCTGAACGTGGTCGCGCGCGACATGGGCCATTACCAAGAGGTTTACCGCGCGCGCATCCTGTCCCTGCCACATATCGCCGAGGTCGATGCGCTGATGCTGATTGCGACGATCAAGGACAGCGAAGGATTGCCGCTATGACCAGCAGCGTGATCGACCTTGATGACCTTGACCGCGCGCTGTTGCGGGAATTGTCGCGGGAGGGCGATCTGTCGGCAGGCGAACTTGGCCGCCGCTTTGGCCTGTCACAACCCGCGACATGGCGGCGGGTAAAACGGTTGGAGGAGGCGGGCATCCTGTCGGGCCTCAGGGTCGAGGTGGACCGCGCCGCCTTGGGCTTTGGCGTGACGGTGTTTTTGGGGGTGAAACTGGCCACCAAGGGTCGCGTCAGCCTTGAGGATTTCGAACGCGCCGTGCAGGCCATCCCCGAGGTGCAGGTGGTGCAGCACGTGTTGGGCCTGTTTGACTACCGCCTGCGCGTCGTCGCCCGCGACATTGCGGATTTCGAACGCGTCTTGCGGCGGCGCATCATGACCCTGCCCGGCCTTGGGCAGGTGGAGGCCAATGTGCTCTTGACCGAAGAACGCAGGCCGGGGCCTTTGGGGTAAGCTCCCCTTACACGTCCAGTTCTTCCACGAACCGGGCGTTTTCCTGAATATACTGAAAGCGCAACTCGGGCTTTTTGCCCATCAGCCGCTCCACCAGATCGCCCGTCATGCCCGGTTCGTCATCGTCGATCGACACCCGGATCAGCTTGCGGGTTGCGGGGTTCATCGTGGTATCCTTCAAGTCCTTGGCATCCATCTCGCCAAGCCCTTTGAAGCGTTGCACGTCGATCTTGCCCTTGCCGCCAAGACCCTTCTTCATCCAGATCTCTTTCTCGGCGTCATCCGCCACATAAAGCCGTTTTGCCCCTTGGGTCAGACGATAGAGCGGCGGGCAGGCGAGATAGAGATGCCCCTTGTCGATCATCGGGCGCATCTGGGTGAAGAAAAAGGTCATCAGCAGGCTGGCGATATGCGCGCCGTCCACATCGGCGTCGGTCATGATGATGATCTTGTCATAGCGCAGATCATCGACCTTGAACTTGGTGCCCATCTGCACGCCCAAAGCCTCGCAGATGTCGCGAATTTCGGCGTTATCACCCAGCTTGTTCGACGCGGCCCCCAAGACGTTCAGGATTTTCCCGCGCAAGGGCAGCAGCGCCTGCGTTTCGCGGTTGCGGGCGGCCTTGGCGCTGCCCCCTGCCGAGTCGCCCTCGACGAGGAAAAGTTCGGTCCCCTCGCGGTTCTTGGCGCTGCAATCGGCCAGCTTGCCCGGCAAGCGCAGCTTTTTCGTCGCCGTTTTGCGCTGGGTTTCCTTTTCCTGTTTGCGCTTCAGCCGTTCTTCGGCGCGCAGCACCAGAAAATCCAGGATCGCGCCCGCCGATTTCGGATCAGACACCAGCCAGTTGTCGAAATGGTCGCGCACCGCGTTTTCCACCCATTTCGCCGCTTCTTCGGTGGCCAGACGGTCTTTGGTTTGCCCGACAAACTGCGGCTCGCGCACGAAAACCGAAATCAGCGCGCAGCCGCCCGTCAGCATGTCGTCGCGGGTGATCAGCTCGGCTTTGCGGTTCTTCGACAACTCGCCATAGGCGCGGATGCCTTTCAGGATCGCCGACCAAAAGCCGAATTCATGCGTGCCGCCTTCGGGTGTTGGCACGGTATTGCAGTAAGACTGGATGAAACCATCACGCACCGGCGACCAGTTGATCGCCCATTCCACCGACCCCGGCACGCCGAATTTTTCCTGAAACCCCACCTTCCCTGCAAAGGGACGGTCGGCGTAGGTGGTGGTTTTCTCAAGCGTATCCGACAGATAATCCGCCAACCCGCCCGGGAAGTGGAACACCGCCTCCATCGGCATGTCGCCGTCGGGGATTTGCGATTTCCAGCGGATTTCCACGCCCGAGAACAGATAGGCCTTCGACCGCGCCATCTTCATCAGGCGGCTTGGCTTGAAATGGTGGCTGCCGAAGATTTGCGCGTCGGGGTGGAAGGTCACGGTCGTGCCGCGCCGATTGGGTGCTGCACCGATTTTCTGGATCGGCCCCAGCGGCTTGCCGCGGGAGAAGGATTGCTGGAACAACTCTTTGTTCTTGGCAACCTCGACCACCATGCTGTCGGACAGGGCGTTGACGACCGATGAGCCAACGCCATGCAACCCGCCCGATGTCTCGTAAGCCTTGCCGTTGAACTTGCCGCCCGAATGGAGCGTGCAAAGGATCACTTCCAACGCCGATTTGTCGGGGAATTTCGGATGCGGGTCCACCGGGATGCCACGACCATTGTCGCGGATGGTCAGGCTGCCGTCTGCGTTCAACTCCACCTCGATACGGCTGGCATGGCCTGCCACCGCCTCGTCCATCGAGTTGTCGAGAATCTCGGCCGCTAGGTGGTGATAGGCGCGCTCATCAATCCCGCCGATATACATGCCGGGGCGCAAGCGAACCGCCTCCAAAGGCTCCAGCACCTCGATCGAGGAGGCGTCATAGGTCTGGTCTTTGCCGGAGAGAAGGTCTTCTGCCATGATACTCGTCTTGTCTTGGGTTGCCGAGCATTAGACCATTTTGCGGGGGATGTCCGCAAGATGTTGGGGTCACGGACGCTGTCGCAGCCATTCGGCCAATTCGCCCTCGTCCAAAAGCCGCTGGGCGGCGCGGATGATGACGGGGCCGATTTCGGAGACAGTCCAGGCGATCTGGATGCCGTTCAGGTCCAAGCAAACGTCCATCGACTGATGGGCCGTGCGCTTGTTGGCGTCGTTGAAGCAATGGCCTTGGGCAATGGCAACGGCATAAGCGGCGGCAAGATCATAGGCATCGGAAATGAGATCATAGGCCAGCCGATTTTCCACCCGCGCCAAGGCCCCCTCAAGGGATTTGTCCAAGGCACGGCCGGTCAACTCGCCGGGGTTCAGCACTGCATCGTGAATGGCTTCGACAAGCTCAGCGGTCAGAATGCGGAAGGTCATTTGTCTTTGAGATAATCAAGAACAGGTTGGTTGATTTCGCGGCGGCGCGCGATGCTTTCCATCACTTCTTCCAGCGTGGCCGGGCGGTGCATGGTTTCGCCAACAGCTTCCGCCGGCACCAGATAGCCCACCAATGCGGAGTTTTTCAGGATTGCCACCGGCTTGCCATTGGCGCGGTCCAGCACTTTTTGCGGCTCGCGAAGTTCCGTCATGGTGCAGATTTGCGGGGTGAGAAGGCGGGTCATGGCTCGGCTCCAGTCAAAATGACCATTTGAATATACACTGGAATACGCAATTCTTCAAGCGCCTCCCAGTTTACGCCGGTTCGGCCAGCCGCCCAGCCCACATCTTATGAAACGCCGGACGGGACTGGCAGCGGGCCACCCATGCCTGCACGGCGGGGAATTCGTCGAAAAGTGTGGAATGGGCATGAGCATAGCGCACACACTCCTCGACAAGGATATCGGCGACGGTAAAGCGGTTGCCCAGCAGCCAGTCGCGCCCTTGCAAGTGGCTTTCCAGCCGCGCGAAGGGGCGGCGCAGCTTTTCGGCGCTGACAGCGATGATGGCCTGGCCCTCGGGCGCACCGGCCTCCGCATCAATTGCCGCAAACGCAATTTCCAGCGCCGGACCTTCAACCGCCGAGATGGCGAAAAGCGCCCATTGTTCCATCAGCGCGGTTTCCGCATCCGAGGCGGGGGCAAGCGGCCCTCCGGCACGGCGCGCGATATGCAGCGTAATGGCAAGGCTTTCGGTCAACACCAGATCTCCATCCACCAAGACCGGAATCTGCCCCATGGGATTGATCTTCAAAAAGCCGGGCGAAGCCGTGTGCTCTGGCGCGTCTGACGCCGCAGGATCGGCCAAGCGATAGGCTTGAATGGTCGGAACATGGTCAAAGGCCAGGCCCGTTTCAAACAGCGCCCAAAGCGGACGGGTCGCACGCGAACGATAGCAACCGTAAAGTCGGATCATGAGTTTTTCCAGTTCAGCAAAGCCTCTGCGGGCAGGTTAGGGCCTGCATCGCCAAAACAAAAGCGCCCCGTTTCTCATCCGCCCGGCTGTAACCCGCAGGTGACAGGTGGCCAGAACTTCCATCGCGGCCATGGGTTATTGATGCGGATCATGGCGCGGCCTTTTGGCGCAGGCTTTGGTCGGGCCGATCTTGATGAAAGGTGATTCATATGGACGAAGTTCTTTCCCCAGATGCCAATCGCTCGCCAAGGGCCGCCCCTGCCACAGCGACAGAAGACCGCTCGGGCGAGGGTGAAGGCCTGACAGGGCCACGCCAATTTCCGGCCGTCAGCCCCGATGCGATCCGTGCCGCCTTTGAATCCGGCAAATACCCCTATGCCCGGCTGATGGGCCGCGCCCTCTATGAGGTGGAAAAGGCCAAATTGCAGGCCGAACTCTTGAAAGTGCAGATCTGGGCGCAAGATACGGGGCAGAAATTCGTCATCCTGATGGAAGGCCGCGATGCTGCGGGCAAAGGCGGCACCATCAAACGCTTTATGGAACATCTGAACCCGCGCTATGCCCGGGTCTGCGCGCTTACGAAGCCTTCGGATGTGGAAAAGGGCCAGTGGTTCTTTCAGCGTTATATCGCGCATCTGCCAACGGCGGGCGAAATGGTGTTCTATGACCGCTCTTGGTACAATCGCGCCGGGGTGGAGCGGGTGATGGGCTTTTGCTCCCCCGCTGAATACTTGGAATTCATGCGCCAAGCGCCCGAGTTTGAACGCATGCTGACGCGTTCGGGCATCCGGCTTTACAAATACTGGTTCTCGGTCACGCGCGACGAACAGCGGTCACGGTTCAAGGCGCGGGAAACCGACCCGTTGAAGATGTGGAAACTGTCGCCGATCGACAAGGCCTCCTTGGACAAATGGGAGGATTACA
This sequence comes from uncultured Tabrizicola sp., assembly GCA_964393035.1. Lineage (GTDB taxonomy): Bacteria > Pseudomonadota > Alphaproteobacteria > Rhodobacterales > Rhodobacteraceae > Tabrizicola_A. The sequence continues at coordinate 68,208 of CAYMRX010000005.1, read as the reverse complement.
CCGAGGCCAAGGAGGCGATGTTCTTTTACACCGACACCGCCGATGCGCCTTGGGTGATCGTCAAGTCGAACGACAAGAAACGCGCACGGCTGAATTGCATGCGTCATTTCCTGTCAACCATCGACTACCCGAACAAGGACCACGCGGTGATCGGCCAGCCCGACCCCTTGATCGTGGGGCGCGCCAGTCAGGTTTTGCAGGGCAATGGCCATATTCTGGACGCGGCGCTGCATCCGGCGGTGCGGCGGGACTGAACCTGCCTTGGCCCGGCGGGGGTTGTGAGGGGCCGCCCCCGCCATTACACCTGAGGTCATGAGCCACCTGTCCCCCCTTTCCCACGCCCGTGCCATTCTGGTTCTGGGCCTTCCCCTGATCGGCAGCCATCTGGCGCAAATGGCGCTGCATGTGACCGATACCGTGCTGCTCGGCTGGTATGGGGTCAATGAACTGGCGGCCGTGGTTTTGGCAACTTCGGCGTTTTTTGTGATCTTCATTCTGGGATCAGGCTTTGCCCAAGCGGTGATGCCCCTGGTCGCAAGCGCGCTTGGCGCCGGGGATGAAACCCGCGTGCGGCGCGATGCCCGCATGGGGCTGTGGCTGTCCATCGGTTTTGGGCTGGGTTCCTATCCCTTGTTCTGGTGGTCAGAGCCGCTGCTTCTGGCGCTGGGGCAAAAGCCCGAGGTGGCAAGCCTGGCGCAGGATTTCCTGCGGATCGGTGGGCTTGGCATGGTGCCCGCCCTTTTGGTGATGGCGCTGAAAAGCTATCTGGCCGCGCTGGAGAAAACCCAAGTGGTGTTGTGGACCACGGTTCTGGCGGTGATGGTCAATGGCGTCCTGGCCTATGGGCTGATCTTTGGGCACTGGGGCTGGCCCGAACTGGGCGTGCAGGGGGCGGCGCTCGCCTCGGTCACGGTGCAGGGCCTTAGCTTTGTCGTCTTGGCGCTTTATGCCCACCACCAGCCCGACTTGCAGCGGTTTCATCTGTTCCAACGCTTCTGGCGGGCCGATGTGGGGGCGTTGAAATCGGTGTTCCGTCTGGGCTGGCCGATTGGGTTGACCGGGCTTGCCGAAAGTGCGCTGTTCACCGCGACGGCCTTGATGATGGGCTGGATCGGCACGGTCGAACTTGCGGCCCATGGCATCACGATGGAGGCCGTGGCGCTGACCTTCATGGTGCATCTTGGCTTGTCGAATGCCGCCACGGTGCGGGCGGGCAAGGCGGCGGGCGCAGGCGACATGGCCTTCCTGCGGGCGGGGGCCAAGGTGGCGATTGCGATGTCGGTGATCTTTGGTCTGGCGATGATCGTGTTGTTCCTGACCCTTGGCGCCCCGATCATCAGCCTGTTTCTTGACACCTCCAAACCCGGCGCGGTCGAGATCGTGACCTTTGGCGTCAAACTCCTGGCGGTCGCCGCACTTTTTCAGATGGCCGATGCCATGCAGGTCATGGCGCTTGGCCTGTTGCGCGGCCTCCATGACACCAAGGTGCCGATGATCGCAGCAACCGTCAGCTATTGGCTGATCGGTATTCCGGCCGGCTATGTCTTGGGCTTTGTCTTTGGCATGGGCGGCATTGGCCTGTGGCTTGGGCTGGTGATCGGACTTGCCTTTGCCGCGACGCTGATGATGGGGCGGTTCTGGCGGCGGGTCGGCACGCCGGAACCGGGCCGATCACTCTGAACCCTCGGCCCGCAAAAGCCGTTCCGCCTTTTTGCGCACCAGCACGCTGCGCAAATCATGCATGGCCATCAGAAGGCTGTCCGTCACCTGCTCCAGTGCGTCGTCACTGGCCTTGGACTGCGCCCATTGCGTCGTCAGATTCAGGTGATCCACCGCGCGCAGGATGTCATCGACATCGCGGGCGGCCAGCACTGTGCGGCGCTCGGCGACCCAAGAGGCAATCAGCGCCTCCTCCTCGGCGGTCAGCGCCTCATCGCCATGCGGCTTCACCTTGCCGTTGTTGATGTTGACGGTGGCAATTTCTTCCATGTCGATACGGCGCTGGCGGTTTTCGGTATCGACCCGAAACACCACCGCGCCGTTGTCGCGCACCCGAAAGTAATAATCCGGCAGATCGGCCGACATGGCACCCCTTATTTCAAACCCGCACAGAAGGACTGGATGCGCTTGCACGCCTCCTCCAGCACGCTGTCGGCGGTAGCGTAGCTGACGCGGAAGTTTGGCGAAAGCCCGAAGGCCGCACCAAAGACCACGGCAACCCCGGTTTCTTCCAGCAGCGCGCTGGCGAAGGCCTCGTCATTGGTGATCGCCACGCCACCCGCGCTGGTCTTGCCAATGCAGCCCGAAATATCGGGATAGACGTAGAAGGCGCCTTCGGGCTTCGGGCATTTGACGCCCTTGGCGGCGTTCAGCATGGAAACGACCAGATCACGACGGCGCTGGAACAGTTTGCGGTTCGGGGCAAGGAAGTCTTGCGGGCCGGTCAGCGCCTCAAGGGCGGCGTATTGCGACACCGATGAGGGGTTTGAGGTGGATTGCGACTGGATGGTGCCCATCGCCTTGATGAGATGCACCGGACCACCCGCATAGCCGATCCGCCAGCCGGTCATGGCATAGGATTTCGACACGCCGTTGCAGGTCAGCGTGCGCTCATAAAGGGCCGGTTCCACCTGTGCAGGCGTGGTGAATTCGAAATCGTCAAAGACAAGGTGTTCATACATGTCATCCGACATGATCCAGACCTGCGGATGCTTGACCAGCACATCACAGAGCGCCCTGAGCTCCGCGCGCGTATAGCCCGCCCCGGTCGGGTTCGAGGGCGAGTTGAAGATGAACCATTTGGTTTTCGGCGTGATTGCCGCTTCCAACTGCGCCGGGGTCAGCTTGAAATCGTTTTCAATGCCACATTCCACCGCCACCGGCGTGCCACCGGCCAAAAGCACCATGTCAGGGTAAGACACCCAGTAAGGGGCTGGAATGATAACCTCATCGCCGGGGTTACAGGTGGCCATCAGCGCATTGTACAGGATCTGCTTGCCGCCGGTGCCGACAGTGATCTGGTTCGGCGCATATGTCAGGCCATTTTCCCGTTCGAACTTGGCGCAGATCGCCTTTTTCAGCTCGGGGATGCCATCGACCGCCGTATAGCGGGTCTTGCCTTCATCAATCGCCCGCTTGGCCGCCGCGCGGATGTTTTCCGGCGTGTCGAAATCCGGCTCGCCCGCGCCAAGGCCGATCACATCGCGGCCCGCCGCCTTCAACTCCTGCGCCTTGGTGGTCACCGCGATGGTGGGCGAGGGTTTGACACGGGAAAGCGTATCGGACAGGAAGGCCATGAGGGGCTCCGCAACTTATGGGGTTTGCGGAGTTCATAGGCGCGGGGCGCGCATGGTGCAAGCGGGGATGGGCATGGAGACGGCAGAGGCACGGCTGAAGCGCATGGGCATGCGGTCCTGGCGGCGCGGCACCAAGGAGATGGATCTGGTGCTTGGCCCCTATGCCGACGCGCATCTGGCGGGCATGGATGACGGCAAGCTGGCGCTTTACGATCTGCTGCTTGCTGAAAACGATCAGGATCTGCTGCCTTGGGTGCTGGGCCAAACGGCCGCGCCCGCCGACTATACCGCGCTGATCGCTGAAATCGGCGCGTTCGCAAGGGCGCGGCTGGGACGATAGGCCCGCGTCGCTTCGGCAGATCGACAAAGACGCGAAATGGGGTAAGCTGACCTTATTGGCTTATTCATTTCTTTCGGGGTGCCCCATGCGCGTTTTTGCTCTGGCTTTGGCCCTTATGATGTCCCAACCCGCCTTTGCGGATGACATCTGCGACCCTGACAAGGGAACCACAATGCGTGTCATCGGTGTGACCTCAAATGACACGTTGAACCTACGGGCCGGACCGACGGCGGCGGACAAGCTGGTAGCCCGGCTCGCGCCGGGGCAGGTTGCAACCTCCACCGGCTGGGCGGCGCAGGCCAAGGGACAATGCTATACCACCTGTTCGGGGGCCGAGGGCGGGCTGAACGACACCGGCCGTTCCATCGCCTATGGCTGCAAGGCAAAAGGCAAGATCTGGTATCAGATCCGCACCCCCAAGGGCGAGGTCGGCTGGGCTTCGGGCAAGTATCTGGAGGTCGGCGGCCCTGTCGCCGTGCCGCCGATTGCCGAGGTGCCATCGGTTGAACGAACCTACCGCTTTGCCTGCGAGGCGAATGGCCGCATGACAGTGGCGCTCTATCGCGGGCGCGAGACGGCGGATGTGACAGTGGGCGGTATCGCGCATCTGGTGGTGCGCAAGCCCCATGCGCTGTTTCCGCTGTCCTATGCTGCCGGCGATGGCGCAAGGCTGCGCGGCACCGCCGATCTGGTGGAATGGCGTTGGCCGGATGGCCGCAAGGTCACCTGTTTCGGCAGTTGAGCCGGGCTTAATCGTGCTTTGGCGCCTTGCCCGACACCGCGCGATAGGGCCGTGTGGTGTCGCGCAGGCTGATCTCCAGCGCCTCGACCGCCAGTTCAATCGCACCATCCCCGGCAAGGGTCAGCGTCACGGTTCCCGGCCCTTCGGTCGGGCCATCGTAGCGCAGATCAAGCAAGGACAGGATGGTCTCCCCCTGCCCCCGGTCGATGCCTTGGGTCCGCACGGCAGTCACGTTTTCCACGGCCAGAAGCGCCTGCACCCGTTCATAGGGGCGCTTTTCACGGGCAGCAGCCTCGCGGTCCTCCCAGCGAAAGCGGTTCAGAAGCGCGGCAAAGCGGCGGCGCGGGCGGGCATAGGTCATTTCCGTGATCGGAATGACCGCATCCTGCACCAGCGCGGCCAGCACCGGCAGATCATCCGGCCCCAGCGCCTGCAGGCGCAGCGGAGCCTCGTCGCCGTCTTCGAACCGGGCGTCGGTCATCCGGCGATCCGTTCAATTTGTGCGCCGCAGGCCCGCAGTTTCTCCTCAACCCGCTCATAGCCGCGATCAAGGTGATAGACGCGGGAAACCACGGTTTCCCCCTCGGCGGCAAGGGCGGCAAGGATCAGGCTGACCGAGGCGCGCAGATCTGTCGCCATGACGCGCGCGCCTTTCAGTTTTTCCACGCCGGTCACGGTGGCGGTGCCGCCATGTACGTCGATCTTTGCCCCCATGCGTAGCAGTTCCGGCGCATGCATGAAGCGGTTTTCAAAAATCTTTTCTTCCAGAACCGAGGTGCCATTGGCCGTGCAAAGCATCGCCATCATCTGGGCCTGCAAATCGGTCGGAAAACCGGGGAAGGGTTCGGTCACCACATCCACCGCCCGCACCCGGTCGCCCCGGCGCTTGACCTTCAACCCGCGCGCGGTTTCCGTCACCTCAACCCCGGCGGCATCCAGCTTTTCGGCAAAGGCGCCGACCAGATCCAACCGCCCGCCCAGACATTCCACCTCGCCCCCCGCAATGGCTGGCACCAGCATATAGGTGCCAAGCTCGATCCGGTCGGTCACCACCGGATGGGTCGCGCCGTGCAGGCGGTCCACGCCCTGCACGGTGATCGTGCTGGTCCCCTCGCCCTCAATCTCGGCCCCCATCTTGCGCAGGCACTGCGCCAGATCGACGATCTCCGGCTCGCGCGCGGCCTTCTTGATAACCGTGGTGCCCTTGGCCAAGGTGGCGGCCAGAAGCGCGTTCTCGGTCGCGCCCACCGAGACGAAGGGAAACTCGATCACGGCCCCCTTGAGCCGCCCGCCGGGCGCCTTGGCATGAACATAGCCATCGCGCAGGTCCAGATCGGCCCCCATCGCCTCGAACACTTTCAGGTGCAAATCAACCGGTCGCGCGCCAATCGCACAGCCACCGGGCAAGGAGACAATCGCGTGCCCATCCCGCGCCAGCATCGGCCCCAGGACAAGGATCGAGGCGCGCATCTTGCGCACGATGTCATAGTCGGCGGTATGGTTGGTGATCTGGTGGCTCGACATTGCCAGCACCTGGCCATCCTGCAAACTCGCCACCTCAGCGCCAAGGCTGCCCAGAAGCTGGGTCATGGTACGAATGTCCGACAGGCGCGGCGCATTGGTCAGCGTCAGAGGCTCATCGCTCAGAAGCGTCGCGGGCATCAGCGTGAGGCAGGCATTCTTCGCCCCCGCAATCGGAATCGCCCCATTCAGCGCGCCATTGCCTTTGACCAGAATCGAATCCATTGGCTACTCGTCCTCTTTATCTTTGTCCGCGCCCATATCCGCCCGCGCCTTGGCCTGCGCCTTGCGCCGGGCCATATTGGCCTTCAGGGCCGATTTCAGCCGATCTTCGCGGCTGTCCCGGCCTTTCGGCTTTGGTTTTCCTGCTGTGGAAGGGGTCGCATTGTCCTGCATGGCCCCTTCCATAGCGCAGGGCGCAAAAACCGTCCAGAAGGGATGCGAAATGCCTCTTGCGCCCCCCGAAAATTGCGTCTAATCACCCGCCACGCCCGGCAGAAACCAAAGCCGACGCGCCCCGGCGCTGCAGTAGCTCAGTGGTAGAGCACTCCCTTGGTAAGGGAGAGGTCGAGAGTTCAATCCTCTCTTGCAGCACCATTTAAATATAAATTCCATGCAATTCCAATGAATTGACAAGATAGAGGCGCGCGCGCCCATTTGTCCGCCCTTGAAAGCGCGCTGCCAGAACGTGCTGTTGTTTTCTGGCGCCGACGTAATGCGCACCAAAGATCCGACAGTAGCCATCGTTTTGTGAGAAACGTCATTTTAGCAGGCTGCAAAAGCCCAATCAAGATTCGTCTGGCGCGGCAACAGCTCACAGCTGGCTTCATCGATCTTGTAATGGTCGGAGAGACTGCCACGCATCCAAGAACCTGCGCCCTTTGTAGTAGAATGTAGTTGTTTGGGCGACGCCACTACTTTCTGACCTGCCACGGGATTTTTCCTCCATCTGCGACTCGAGACTGCCCCAAGGTTGATCCGATCCCCAACGTTGGACCGCCTGAAGGCAGAGTTTTCCGGCTTCGCTCAGGGTGACGGGCTGGTGACGTCCCCCGATTTCGTCAGCATGATCGGGACCTTATTGCCGATCGCGCCGTGTGGCCGTTCCTCATTGTAGTATCTACGCCAAGCCTCCAACTTTTCTGCCGCATCCGCAAGGGTGAGGAACCAATGCTGGTTCAGGCATTCAGCCCTGAACCTTCCGTTGAATGCCTCGATGAAGGCGTTGTCCGTGGGCTTGCCGGGACGAGAGAAGTCCAGGACGACGCCGCGCTGATAGGCCCATAGGTCCATGTCGCGCGACACGAACTCGCTGCCCTGGTCGACCCGGATCGTCTTGGGATAGCCAGCCGTGCGGCACACCCGGTCGAGGGTCGCCACAACATCTTCTCCGCGGTAGCTGTAGCGGACATCCAACACCGGCACATAGCGCGAGAACGTGTCGACCACGGTCAAAACACGCAGCTTCTTGCCCGTCGCTAGTTGGTCGTGAACAAAATCCATCGCCCCGCTGCCCGGCAGCGCATGTTTACATGCGCGAGAGGAGCCTAATCGCGGCACACCCCGCGAACAAGTTCGCGCATCCGGCCAGGCTGCAAAGCTTTCGCCGGATCACATCCTGCAACATCCCCCGATCCAAGGTCAGGTCCGCCACGATCTCCTTCAGCCGTGCGTTCTCGTTCTCGAGTTGCTTGAGCAGCTTCATCTCGGTCGGCAGCAGACCAGCATACTTCTTCTTCCAGTTGAAGTAGGTCGCCTGGCTGATCCCCGCCTTTCGGCAGATCTCCGTAACCGGCGTTCCATCTTCGCCCTGCTTGATGATGAACGCCTTCTGCGCGTCCAAAAACTTCGATGCTTTCATGGCGATTCCGCTCCTCTCCCAGCCAGGGAAGCGTAGCGGAAAACTCCAGATTCAAACGGTCCAGTTTCCGGAGATCAGATCTATCCGGCAGAAGGGCAATTCTGTCCTCGGACGACTTGTGCAACAAGGCCACTTTGACGGCTCCCGCCCAGCCCAATAGGACAGGGCGTTCGGGTCTGACAAGGTCACCTGTTCGCCCCATTCACAGCACCCTTTGCCCCACACGCCATCGCTACTCCTCGCGGAAGGCGCGTTGGAATTGGTCGATCAAGGGGCGGGCGAAATAGGCTGCGGCGACTTGTTCCTGAGTGGACAGGTAGACCTCGGCCGGCATGCCGGGCAAGAGTTCAAGGTCTTTCAGCCGGGCGATTTGCTGCGGTTCGATCGTCACATGACCGATATAGGCCGGTTCGGCCCCAGCCGCCGCCAGCGATGTGGCCGGCGAGACATAGCTGATCTCGCCAAGGATCTCGGGCGTGGTGCGGTGGTTGAAGGAGGAAAAGCGCACGCGGGCGGTCTGGCCAAGATGGACCTGATCAATCGCGGATGGCGGCAATTGCACCTCGACCCGCAGCAAGGCCGCGCCGGGAACGATGGTGGCCAGAACTTCGGCCGGGGCAATGATGCCGCCCACGGTGAAGACCGAGACTTCGTTGATGCGCCCCGCGATCGGGGCACGAATATCGGTGCGCGACAGCCGGTCCTGCACGGCCACGATACGGTCCGACATTTCCTGAATCCGCGACTCGACCACCGCAAGTTCGCGTTGCGCCTCGGTGCGGGCGATATCGTCAATCGCCATGATCCGCATGCGAATTTCTCCGATCCGCGCGCGGGAACGGGCGGTGTTGGCGTCCATCTCACCGATGCGCCCGCGCAGTTTGACGCGCTCGCGCGCGACTTCTTCGATCCGGGGCGCCTCGGCCAGACCCTTTTCGTTCAGGGCGACTAGGCGGGTGTGGGTCTGTTCGACCAGTTCGGTTTCCTCCAACAAAGCCGCCCGCTGGGCTTGCAGACCTTCGATTTCGTCTTCCACCTGCGCGATGCCCAATTCCAGTTGCTGGCGCTGATTTTGACGGTTCGCAAGGTTGCTGGCATGCAGGCGTGTCTCGGCCGCGGTCAATTCGCGGTGGCGGGCTTCTTCGGCGGCAAATCGCTGCGGAAAGCTGATTTCGGCACGGCCATCCCGTTCAGCGATCAAACGGGCGCGGCGGGCCTCGGCCTCGTCCACTTGCGTTGTCAGGATCGACAGTTCGGCGCGCGACTGGGCATCATCCAGGCGAAACAGCACCTGCCCCGCCTCGACCACATCGCCTTCGCGCACATGGATTTCCCCGACGATGCCGCCGTCACGATGTTGAACCTCTTTCAGATTCTGATCGACCTTGACCACCCCGACGGCGATCACCGCGCCGCTGAGTTTGGCGGTAAAGGCCCAGCCGCCGATACCGCCCATCAGGCCAAGGGCCAGCACGGCCCCGGCCATGACTCGGCCACCAAGATGATCAAAGGCCAGTCGCCGGGCTGTTTCGCGGGGCTGTGGCGTCGGGGAAGTCATGGCATGTCTCCTTGCAGCGGAACGGTCAGGCGTGGTCGAGGGCGAGCAGGTGTTCGCCATCAATGTGAAGCGTCAGGTCGATCTGGTCGTCATGATCGAAATCCACTTCGACCAAGGTGCGTTGGTAGCTGTCTGTCCATTCATGCGAATAGCGCAGGCGTGGCTCGTCGGCGTTGATGCCTTCGGAGAACTCCTCGAAGAAGTCGTCGATGCTGTCTTCCAGCGCCGCCTGCGCCCTGCGGATTTGCCTTGCGCCCTGCGCTGTGGCGATCCAGATCAGATCGTCATTGTCAAAATCGGTGATCTGAAAGATCGATATGACCGGTGCCACCGTGTCGCCGGGCTGAAACTGGTACAGATCAGCGCCGCCGTTGCCGGTAAGGGTCGCCGTGCCCTCGCTGGCCACGAACACATCGTCATAAGTGCTGCCGACAAAGGACTCAAACTGGTCAAAGCTGTCTTCGCCGGTGCTGTCACCCGTCGCCATCAGGGTCATCAGGTTGATCTCGACCCCGTCGGTCGCGGCAGAAAAGTTCAACTGGTCAAAACCGTCGCCGCCATCAAACTGATCTGCGGCGGCGTCCCCGTCGGCCAAAACGACATCGGCCCCGGTGCCCCCCGACAGGCTGTCAGCCCCCGCACCGCCTGTCAGGATATCCTCGCCCGCACCGCCATCAAGGAGGTCATCCCCCGCATCCCCCGACAGCAGATCCTGGCCCTCATCTCCGGTAAGGCTGTCGCCCCCTGCGCCGCCGAACAACTGGTCATTGCCGCTGCCACCGGAAACCCGGTCCGCGCCGGCATCGGCAAAGAGCGCATCATCGCCCGCCTCGCCCTGAACGCTGTCATTGCCATCGCCCGCGCCGATCCAGTCATTGCCCTCACCGCCCGCCAGCGTGTCGTGGCCGGTGCCCCCGCGCAGGGTATCCTGCCCTGCCGCCCCGAGGAGCAAATCGTCTTCGTCATCGCCAGCGAGCAGATCATCGCCCGCGCCGCCGTCAAGACTGTCGCGACCGGAGCCACCGCTCAGACTGTCGTTGCCCGCATCGCCCGTAGCCAGATCATCGCCGGCATCGCCCGCAATCACATCATCGCCCGCTTCGCCATGCAGCCGGTCATTGCCATCCCCCCCGGCAATCCGGTCATGGCCCGCCCCGCCCGCGATAACATCATCGCCCGCGCCGCCTTCAAGGCTGTCATTGCCCGCGCCGCCTGCGATATTGTCAGCCCCGTCGCCACCGTCGATCCGGTCGCGCCCGCCCAGACCGGCAAGGTTGTCATCGCCGCCCCTGCCCAAAATCCGGTCCCGCCCTTGGGTGCCGACCAGAAGATCGGCCAACTCACTGCCGGAAAACAGGTTTTCCACCACCGTCAGCGTTGCGGTCTGTTCAACCAGCGCCCTGCCGTCGCTGACCCGAAACCGCAAGGTGACCTCGCCCAGTTCCTCGGTGTCTGCCAGATAGCGCCACCCGCCGTTGACCGACCCGATCTGCCCCTGCGACGCCCCGCCCATCGAAACGGTCAGCACATCCCCGTCGGCATCGGCGGTCTTGGCCAAAAGATGTGACAGCGCGATGGCCAAGGTCGCACCGCTGCCCACCTCGCCCAGATTGACCGGGCCAGAGTTGCGCGGGGCGCGATTGCGCGGATCAACCGTAACGTCACGATCCCGCGGCAAGTTTGACAGGTCCGGCCCTGTCGAGCTGGTGCCGCCACCGCTGCGCGGCATCACCGCCTCGGGCACCGGATCGCGCAAGGGTCTGAAGGGCGGCAGCACATCATTGGCCGACAAGAACGGGGTTGGCAGCTTCAGCGCGGGCAGGCCAGACGCGAACCCGCTGTCAAAGCGGCTGACCACCTCGGGCAGCGACAGCATCGACGACCGGGGCGCCTCTGGTGCCTCGGATGCAGATGGCGCGGCCGGTTCTGGCTCTGCCGCAGCCGGCTGGGCCTGCATCGCCCGCGATGCAGGTTTGCTCTGGGTTTCGTCCTCCGCATCTGGCGCCCGACGCGGCTCCGGCTCGGGGCGGGCTTCGGCCTCGCCCGACCCCAGAAAGGATTTCAGGTAAAGCGCGACCCCGATAAGCCCCCCCACCCAAATCGCCAGCGTCCGGCCCACAGGCAGCGGATCGCGGCGCAGACCAAGCGGATCGGCGGGATCAACCTGAGCCGCCGCCGCGGTGCGCGTTCCCTTGACCTCGATCATGACTTGGTCCCCCTTTCTGGGTTGACGGCAACCGGAACCGGCCTGCCCCCGACCGGGGTGGTGGTCCGGGCCGCCGGCACAGGGCTTTCCTCGGCCACCGCAGGGCCGGGGCGGGCGTTCAAAATCTGGTCCTTCGGACCAAAGGCGCTGAGTTTGCCCTTTTGAATCACGGCAATCAGGTCGCAGGCCTGCAAGGCCGACGGGCGATGCGCAATCACCACCGCAATGCCGCCACGCCGTTTGATCGCCTCGATTGCGGCTGTCAGGGCAGCTTCGCCCTCGGGGTCGAGGTTGGCGTTCGGCTCATCCAGAACCACAAGGAACGGGTTGCCATAAAGCGCCCGCGCCAGCCCAAGCCGTTGACGCTGGCCACCCGAAATCGCCGTGCCCATCGGCCCCAAGGCGGTGCGATACCCGTCCGGCAGCCGCACGATCAGCTCATGCACATCCGCCGCGCGGGCCGCGCCGACAATCTCGACCGGGTTGGGCGACGGATCGAGCCGCGAGATATTCTCCTCGACCGTGGCATCCAAGAGGGCCACATCCTGCGGCAGATAGCCGATGTGCTGGCCCCGCTCGTCATCGCCCCATTGGATCAGATCGGCATCATCCAGCCGGACAGCGCCGCGCAGCACCGGCCAGATCCCGGTCAAGGCGCGGGCAAGGGTGGATTTGCCGCCCCCGCTTGGCCCGATGATTCCCAGCGCCTCGCCCGCGTTCAGGGTAAAGCTGACATCACTCAAAAGCACCCGCCCGGTCGCGGGGGCCGCAACGGTAATCCCCTCGACCTTGATGGTCGCCTTCGGCGCGGGCAGCACCATCGGCGCATCCTGGCTGTCCAGCACCTCGACCGTGTCGCGCATCCGGCGCCAGGCGTTGCGGGCGGCGACGATGTTCTTCCAGTTGCCGATGGCAAGGTCGATCGGCGCCATGGCGCGCGAGGCGGAAATCGTGGCGGCGATGATGGCCCCGGCCGAAAGTTCGCCCAGAATGGTCAGATAGGCGGCAAGGCCCAGGATCGCCGATTGCAACAGCATCCGCAGCACCCGCGAAATCGCGCCAAAGGTGCCGGAAATGTCGCTGGTGCGGGTTTGCAGATCAAGGTGGCGCTCGTTTGCCCCGGCGAACCGCGCCACAGCGCGCGAGGCAAAGCCCATGGCCTTCAACACCTCGGCATTGCGGGCATTTGAATCGGCAATCGCGTTGCGCTCCACCGTCGCGACGGTGGTGGCCTGGCTCCATTTGCGGGTCAGAACCTCGGTCGCGATGGCAAGGCAGGCCAGCACGAAAGACCCTGCAATGGTCAGCGCGCCCAAGGCCGGATGCAGCAGGTAGACGAAGATCAGGAACAGCGGCATCCAAGGCAGGTCAAAGATTGCCATCGGCCCCTGCGAGCCGAAAAAGCCGCGCAGGGTATCAACGTCGCGCCCGCGCTCCAGCGCTTCGGCGGGCGAATAGCCCAAGCGAGGCATGTCGATCACCACCTGATGCGCCAAAGGAGCAAGCCGCCGGTCCAGCCGCGCGCCCATGCGCACCAGAACCTGCGAGCGGATGATGTCGAACATGCCCTGAAAGGCATAAAGCCCGATTGCCAGAACCGAAATGGCGACCAGCGTGGGCACGCTGCCGCTGACCAAGGCCCGGTCGTAGATTTGCAGCATGTAGAACGAGCCGGTCAGCGCCAAGAGGTTGATGATGCCGGAAATCGACATCAAAAACGTGACAAGCCCCCTGATCCCGCCAAGAGCCTCTGTCGCCTTTTTTCCGGGTTTCTTGCTGCGGGCGGCCATGATGGTATTCCTGTCTGAAAGGGAAGATCTGCAAAATATTGAAACAAAAGGGAGAAAGTGCCCGGTCTGCCGTGGGGACACAAAGGCAAACCGGGCACCTTATCAGACCTCAGAGGGTCAGATTGCTGGCCGTCAGATCATGGTGACCGCGGATCGAAAGGCTGAATTCGGCATCGGTCCCGCCGGCAAGATTGCCATGAATGACCGTGTATTCGCCGTCCTCGCGCATTTCATGGCTGACCAGCAACTGGCCGACCCCGGTCAAGGCGCCCGAAACCAGCGTGAAACTGGTGTCACCTGCGCCCGAGCCATTGGCGTCGATCTGCGACAGGTCAACCCGATCCCCCGGCTGGAAGGACAGGATGGTGTCGCCATTGGCATCTTCGGCCGACAGGAAGCGGTAGGTGTCGCTACCGGCACCGCCGTCGATCTGGTTCGCCGCCCGACCCGCGGTGATGACATCATCCCCGCTGCCGCCGATGAAGTTCTCGATGCTCCACAACACATCCTGCCCGGACTGGGTGCTGCCCGCCAAGCCGCGGCCCGTCCCTGCCGATCCCAGATCGGCCGTGACGTTGGCCTGAATGCGCGACATGTCCAGCGTGTCGCTTTCGGTCCCACCGGAAACTTCGTCGCCGTAATAGACGTCGTTGCCGTCGCCGATCGTGGCCGCAAAGCTGTCCTGACCCACGCCGCCGACAACGAAGTCATTGCCCGCACCCGCTTCGAAGAAGTCGTCGCCGTCCTCCCCGAACAACCGGTCATCGCCGCCATCGCCAAAGATCATGTCATTGCCAGCGCCGCCCAGCACATTGTCGGCCCCGTCCCCGGCAAAGAGCATGTCACGGCCCGCCAAGCCCATGATGTTGTCGGCCGCCGCGGTGCCAAACAGGGCCTCGCCCGCAGCAGTACCGACCACGACCCCGGCCGCAGCCAGCGGCGGAACCACCGCGCCGCCAGTGTCGCCCGACGGCGGCGGGGTTACGACATCGTCATCCTCGTCGTCGGAGTCGGTGTGGTCGTCGTCGCAATCATCATCGTCGGCGTCGTCGTCGCCATCCTGATCGCTGTCGTCTTCGTCGGTCTCGCCGCCGCTTCCGGTGTCGCCGTCGTCTTCGTCGTCACCCTCATCGTCGCCGTTGCCAGTGTCGTCATCTTCATTGTCGTCGTCATCGCCGCCAACGGTGCCATCGTCCTCCTCATCCTCCTCGTCGGCATTGGCCTCAAAGGCTGTGCCATCCAGGTTGTCCAGGCTGGAGTTGCGGCTGATGATATTGGCAAAGGTCGTGTCCTCGCCAAAGGTTGCGTAGAAGTCGAAGTTATCAAAGCGGTCGGTGTAATAGAACCGATCCCCTTCCTGCAGCCGGTCGAATTGCTCGTGCAGGACGACCCAGAAGGTCTGGCCCACCATGCCACCCAGCACATGGCTTTCGGCAAGGCCGCCGACCCAAAGATCCAACCGATCAATGCCCGAGACGATCTTGCTTCCCGCCGGGCCATCGTGCAGCACGATGTCCGGATTGACCGCCATGAAGGCGGCAATGTCTTCGGGCGTTGTCAGCACCAGATCGGGATAGGCGGTCTGGAACTGCGCAATCACCGCATCGCTGAGGCCATTGCGGGCCTTGAAATCGGCCCAACTTGTATAGGGCGTCAGATCTCCGGCAAAACCAACCGCCTGCCGGATATAGGGATCGGTCGAGGCCATCAGGTCAGCCCGCACCTGATTCAACGTGCCCAGCCCAAGATCCCAGCCACGGGCGACGTTGAAGGCAAAGAGGTCGGCGTTGATGCGGACAAGATCATTCCGCACCGCATCGACGATGTTGTAGTCCACCTCCTCGGCCGCTTGGGTCGCGGTGCCGGCCAGGATCGCGGCAACGCCATGCTGGGCATAACCCGGTTGCGGCACATAGCCCGCCGGCAAGGGACCGGTGAAGGCACCCGCCGCGTTTGTCGGGTTCAGGAAGGCATCATAGAGCGGCACCTGCATGGGCTGCCCATCCTCCCCGATCACCTGCAAGGTCTGGCCGATCAGCGAATGCCCGACCCGGTAGACGGCGGCGGCGAATTCATGGCTGATCCGCGCATCCGTATCGGGGTTGTAACCATCCCAGCCATGGCTGCCGATATCGCCTTCTGAACTGCGCAGCCCGCCCAGCAACATATCGGCGAATTCATTGAACACCACGCGCTGATAGTCGCTTTCGTTCAGCATCTTGGCAGCTTGGAACACTTCTTCCTGGCTGCCCTCGAAACCTTGGGCCATCAGGTTTTCAACATGGAAATTATGGTTGCGCGCCCAGATGGTATGCACCGAGGTCAGAGCAAAATTCTCATTCGCACGGCCATCGCCTGCAACCCGGTGATCCAGCAAACCGACAAAGGGATTGGCATCCAGCAAAAGCGGCTGGCCAGAGCCCATGAAGTTGCCGGCCAAACCTGCAACCATGGCACCGTTGACCACCCCGGCCCCATCGACCAGCCCCGCGTAATGATCGCGGAAGGCAATCTCGCCGCCCGGCAGGCCGGGATCACGGAAGACGGTGTTCGCCTCCCAATGATGCAGGATCAGGTCGCGCAGCGTGGGCAACAGGTTGAAATCGGGATCAGACGGATCGGCCTCACCCTGCACAAGCCGCATGCCGAACCCCTGCGCCCCGTCGCTTTCGCGCAGGAACTGGCCGACAAGCTCGTGGCTGCCATAGGCCTGGTTCTGATCGACATAGGGCGAGGTCATGTTGAGGTGCTGCGGCACGCCATTCGCGTCGATATGGTCCACCGCCGCCCGCGTCAGATCGGCCGGGTTGTCCGAGCCCGGCGCCCGCACCATGCCGGGACCGCCGATTTCGATGGTGCCATAGGCCGCATTCTTGGCGATGAAATCCAGCCCGTGGTCGAAATATTGGCCAAAGGCCATGAACAACGTGCTGGCACCCTTGGCATTGGGGGCAAGGTCCGCCTCTTGGCTGCCCAGCGCATTGGAAATCGCGCGGGGGTCAAGCCCGTCGAACAGCGGGTTGATGGCGCGATTGCCATTGGCATCGGGCGCGCCATAATGCGCCTCGGTCAGGCGGATGAACGGGGTTCCGGCCGTGCCAAAATCCGGGTTGTCTTCGTTATTTCCAGCCCCGGACAATTGGCGCACCCCGGCCACGCCCTCGGTGTCGTCGTCATCGTCAAAGGCCGGGCGGCCGTTGACGAGGTTCTTCAGCCCGGCAAGATCACGCGCCGTCAGGACAAAGCCGCCGTTTGCCTCGTTATCATCGCCCGAATCCAGACCGGGGATCGTCGGCAGGCCATTCGGCGCGCGGAAGGTCACGCTGTTGGTGCCGACATCGACCCTGGTCATGCCATTGCCAAGCTGCGTGACAACCGGCGTGCCGCTGCCAAGATCAATCACATCCTGCGGCCGCAGGCTGCCAACGATCACGTCGCTGCCACCTGCACTGCGGAACACCACCCGATGCGCCGAGGAGAAGGCGGAAATGTCGATCGTGTCATTGGCGGCAGAGCCGTTGATGGTGATTGTGCTGTAATTCAGGCTGGTGAGGGCAAAGTCGCCAATCACCAGAATGGTATCGCCGCTGTTCGTCCCGCCATTGGGTGCGCCATTGCCGTCATTGGCGCTGACGTCCAGCGTGTTGATGATAATCTCCTCGATATTGTCCAACTCGGCCACGATGGCGGCGTTGTTGGTGCCATTGCGGGTGATGACAATCTCGGTCGTCAGGGCGAAGCCGGTCATGCCTGCGGCTTCCGCCGCGGACTTGGTGTAGATGCGGAAGGTTTCAGCGTTCGCAGCACCGGTGATCGCAACGGTGTCCTCATCGGCGCCACCATCAACTCTGTCACGCCCCCCGGCGCCCGTGGTGAAGTTGAGACGGATGAGATCCAGCCCATTGCCGCCCGTCACCGTATCAACGCCCGTCCCGCCGTCCAGCGTGTCATTGCCATCGCCACCGTTCAGCGTGTCATTGCCGCCAAGGCCAGACAGGCTGTCTGCCCCGGCATTGCCGTTCATCACGTTGGCACCAGTGCTGAAGAAGCTTGGACTGTTGCCCACCGCAATATCGTCGCCCGCCGTGCCGGTGAAATTCAGCGCCAGAGCGCTGCCGGTAAAGTTATCTCCCACCACGGCCGTCGGGGCCGAGATCACGGTTTCCACATGGCCAAAGCCATCGGTGAAGCTCGCCACCGCGCGCAACTGGCGCCCGACCTGCTGCCCGTTGAAGTCGAAAAGCAGCGGATCATCCGGCGTAAAGCTGGTCCCCGTCGCGAAGGGGATATCCACCCAGTTCGCGCCGTTAAGCGACTGCCATTGCACCGCAATCGCGCTGGCAATGCCGTTGGGATCGGCAATCCCGGCGAGGTTGACCGTCAGCGTCTGCCCTTCGGTCGGGGTCAGATCGCTGATCACCGGCTGGCCGGTCGCCGGGAGTTGCCGGATGTCCACGACACCATCGCGGAACTGCACGAATTCGATGTTGTGCAAGGTATCGACGCCATCATTGATGAGGACATCGACATTGGTGCCAAAGCCGGTATGCGCGATGCGCACCGAGCCATCGGGCAAGTAGGTGATGGTGTATTGGTCGACATCATCGTTGAAGATCGCCACATCCGTATCGGCCGCCTGACCCCCATCCAGCAATTCCCGCACGATATGCATCTGGGACGGCGCGATGACGCGCGACACCATCAGCTCGAACACACTCTTGCCGACCCAAGACGCCACAGGGGCATCGGTTGCGGTGAAGACATGGCGCAGCGTATCGACCGTAGCGATTTCATTTTCGGCCAGATTCGCGTCACCGGGGTTGCCGGTGATGCGGATACGCACATTCAACCAGCGGTCACCGTCCAGAATATCATCCCCGCCATTGCCGGCGATGCTGTCAGACCCGCCGCCACCAAGGATGATATTGCCGGCCTCCCAATAGATCTGGCCGGGTTGCAACGTCACCAGATCTTCCAGACCCGCGATGCGGTCAATGCCGGCCTGATCCAACCCATCGTTGAACAGAACGGCCTCATTCGCCCCGGCACCGGGCAGGATCGACCCCGGCGCCACGCGATCATCGCCCAACAGCACATCGTTCTGTGCCCAGCCCGACAGTGCCTCGACCTTGTCAAAGCGGTTGCGCAGGATGTCTTGCTGATCGGTGGTGAAGATGCGGATGCGCAGATCGGCGTCGGCGGCGGTCTGCACCCCCTTGTAGGTGGCCCAGTCAAAGCCGAACATGCCTTCGTTGCGTATCACGCTTTCGCCCTGAACCATGATGTCATCGCCGGATTCCGCGTCGAAATCATGTTCGTCGCTGCCGGCAAACATCACATCATGGCCAATGATGCGGCTGTTGAAGAACAACTCGGTGTTGTCACCGGCGGTCACGTCAAAGCCGTTCCCGCCCTCCATCCAGTCGTTGCCCTCGTTGCCCATGAGGTTGTCGTGGCCTTCGCCTCCCATCAGGAAGTCGTCGCCCGCGCCGCCAAAGATTTCCGAGGAATCGGTGCCAAGATAGACGACATCCTTGCCGTCGCCCCCCATCACGATATCCAGACCCGAGGAGGTGGCGATGACATCATCGCCCTCCTCGCCCTTCAGGAAGTCGGCCTCGTCGCCATCGTCGATCAGGATGTCATTGCCACCGCCGCCGTTCACCAGATCGACCCCAAAGCCGGACTGGATGTAATCGTTCCCCGCGTCGCCCCAGATGCCATCATCGCCATCGCTGGTGAAGATCGTATCATTGCCACTGGTGCCTCCGACCACGATATGCTCGCCACCGGAGAAGCGAATGTAATTGTCATCGCGCACCACCTTGCCCAGCCCCATCCCCTCAAGGACAGGATCATTGCCGACAGGGTCGGAGATCAATTGATTTTCCGGGTCCACTTCCAGCACAAAATCGTAACGGGCAAAGGAATCGACCCCAATATGATGGGTCACAATGTCGTCTGCCGTACCCCGGATGCCATCCGCACCGGGGTCAGCAAGGCCCGAATTGGCCAGCAGCATTTTCGAGAAAGAGTTCTGCTCAAGCTGGTTCAGAAGATTCTGCCCCTGAGTCCGGCTGAGGTAATAGAAGCGGTCGCCAAACTGCAACGCTTCAAGCTGCGCTTCAAAGACGGCGGTAAAGGTCGAACCCAGCATGCCGCCAAAGGGCATGATCCGTTCGGCCATGCCGCCCACCCAAAGGTCGATGTCGTTCAGACCATTGGTGTCGGAGGTCCAGCCATTGCGGCTGTTGAGGAAATTCAACCGGTCGGCGTCGGAAACGGCGCCTCCCCCAAAGACCAGATCAAAGGCCGCAAGGCGTTTGCCCTCCAGCGTGGTCTCAGCCAGAATCGTGGCATGGGTGCCATAGGCGGCGATCAGGTTGACCACCGTCATCGGCGTTTTCAGATTGGCCGCCAGATCGACCCAGGAGTCATAGGGCTTCAGCCAGACGGAATTGGTCTGGGCAAAAAGCTGGGCGCGGGCATCGTTGAAGCTCGGGATTCCGGTATCGCGGCCACGGGCGATGTTCAGCGCCGCCAGATCAAGCGGCAGGCCCAGAAGGTTGTTGCGCAGCGAACTGACGACGAATTCGTCAATCGCATTGCCGCGCTCGGCCGTCATGCCAAGGATCACCGCACCCGCCGCGTCATCGGCGCTGAGCGCGCCGTCATTGTCGAAGGCGACCGGGTTCAGGAAGGAGCCGATCAGGCCCATGTTGTCGCCGGTGCCATCGGCAAAGACCCGCGGCATGCCATCGGTCAGCATCGAATGGCCAAAGCGGTACACAACATTGGCAAATTCAGCAAAGATCGCCGGGTTGATATCTGTCACCGCATTGAAGACGAAGGGTTCGATGTTGGGATGAACCTTGCGGGCGAATTCCTCGAACACCAGGTGCTGATATTGCATCTCGGTCGCGAAACGCGCCGCTTGAAACAGCCGCTCGCCGTTCCAGTCCAACGTCTCGGCAAAGGCCTGCTGTTGCAGCGCGGTCATCGTCTCGAATCCGGCAGGCAGACCGCCGATGTCGGTTTCCAGCCATTCGTTGATGAAGCCCATGTTCCCCGAGGACAGGATTTCCAACTGCTGCGAGGCAACTTGCCGGTTGTGCTCCGAGTGGAACACATGGTGGACCGAGGTCAGCCCGATGTTTTCGTTGCCGCGCCCGTCGCCGGTGATGAAGTGGCGGTCCAGAAGCTCATTGTCATATCTTCCCGGAGTGCCAAGGCCCAGAACGCTGTCGGCATCAGCGGTTTTCAGCGCGCCGGTCTGGCTGTTGAAGGGGTTGGCGTTATGGGCGATGTCATCAAGGAAGGCATGCCCGATGCGCACGGCCCCGGCGCTAAAGGTATTGACCGGGGCCGTCAGGTTGCCTTCTTCCACCTCATCATCCGCAGTGTTCGGGATGCCATCCAGACCAAGCCCCGTCACGATCTGCGGCAAGCCATTCGGCCCGCGGATGAACGCGCCATAGGCGTCGGTGCGCAACAGCGGGATGTTCAGCACATCGCCATCGGTCAGCTCGATCCCCAGAAGGTTGCGCGCCTGTGCCTTGACATCGGCCCATGTGGCCAGCCCGCCCCCGGCATGGTCCAGCAATTTGCCCGTCGCCACGGGCTCAAAGACACCGGGCGAAACTTCCCTCATCTCATATTCGCGCAAGAACACCTGATGCGAGGCATGCGAGGTATAGGTCTGGTTCTGATCCACATAGGGCGTGGTCACGTTCTGGCCTTCATGCGCGGTGTCATCCGCCGTGCCCAGAACCCCATCCGCCCCCGGCCCGGCAACCGGGGTAGACCGGGTCAATGCCATAAAGCGCAAATGGTTCGGCAGGTCATCGGTTGTTCCGGCAATCCCGTCCGCGCCCAGCACCAGCGGGTCATCCGCTTGCAGCGGCACAAAGACGGTGCCGTTGCCGCCCTTGCTGATAAGGTCCAGCCCGTGGTCAAAGAATTGGCCAAAGAAGGTCATCCAGGCATTGAAGGGGGCCGAAATGCCGTCATCAGGCGCGATGTTGGGCAAAGAGGCCAGATCGGTGTTGTCGATCTCGATCATATTGCCCTGCGACGACGAGGCCGTGACTTCGACCTGATCGACCAGCACTTGGGCACCCCCCGTCTGCTGGATTTCTACACGCAAGGTATAGCCATCAAGCGCGGCCGGGATGGCCGTCGTGGACAGCGAGACGGCCGTCCATTGCCCATCGGCCGGGGTCGGCAGCGTGGTCTGCGATAGGAACACCGTGGTCAGGCCATCGGCCGAAACCGCCATCAAGCGGGCTGTGCCGCCTGACCAGACCTGATCGGTGCGGTCCCCCACCCGAAAGTTCAGTGTATAGGCGACGCCTTCGGCCAAAAGGCCAGAGGATTGCGCCAAGGTGGCACCGCCCGTCAGCCAGGCCACGTTCGGCCCGGTATGACCGCCTGCATCCGTCACCGCAGCCGCCGGGGCGACCACCCCGCCCGTGCCGCCGGTCAGGGTCCAGCCGTTCGGGGCGCCGATGGTGTAATTGCCCAAGGCATCCGTGATGACCCCCGGCGCGCCGTCGGCCATGGATTGCACCTCAAAATCCGCATTGGCCAGCAATGGCTGTGCGATCCCCTCGCCGGGGCGCACCGGAATCGCATCCTCTCCATAGCGCAGATGAAAGGCCGCAAGGGCCGCCTCGCTGGCAAACCAGGCTTCGACGGCGGCGGGGTTGTTGATCGACTGATCCACCACGAGGTTCGAGATGATGCGCGGATCGGCATCGGCCACATTGCCGGTATTGCCGCCATTCCCCGCCGAAGGCACGCCGATCACACCGTAATTGGTGTTGGTGACCGCAGGCCCGCCGGGCGGGCCAAGCGGCATCACATCGCCGTCCATGTCATTGCGGAAATTGGGATCGAGAAGCCGCGGCATGGCCTGATCTGCCGCGCCCCAGGTTTCCCGCCCTTCGACGACATTGTTGTAACTGCCATCGACCGTGCGCAGACCGTAAGGTACAAGCGGGTCAGAAATAGCGGGCAGTGCGCCCACCGTTCCTGCCGGCACGACATTGCCGTTGCCATCGACCCATATTTCAGTCAGCGGCGTTCCGGCGGCATGGGCCTCACTGATCTTGATCTGACGCAGGATGAAATCAAGGTCAGCGACATTGAGCTTAACGGTCATAACAAATCTCCCCCAGACCCCGCCGCCCATGGCGACGAGGATAAAATTGATGAAGCGAAATGGGACGGGACCGCCATTGATCCGTGGCAAGCTATACGCGATCAAAAGTGGCCGTAAAATTCCCCCAACACCCTGTTATGCTTGCATGTGGCCCGAACTGGCGGAAGCACCAAAGGTCGCTGACGGCGCGGCGAAATTGGTATATCTGGATTGTAGACTTTAGTCCGAACGCGCTTAAGACCTTGGTCCCATGTCCGCTTGGAGATGTTATTAAGGATTTGTTAATAATATTGAGCAATTACATATGGTTGATGATGCTGGAACTTTTTCCGAAATACCTTGTTTCTTCCGAATCGGCGCAACGCACCGGGCGGTCTGAACCATGATGGATAATCCGGCCCCCCCTTCGGTTCCGACCGATGACGAATCGTCAGGCCGCGTGCTTGCGGGCCGCAGCCTGCCCCCGCGGCGGCTTGCCGCCTTCATGACCTTTGCGGTGCTGCTGATGATGATCGGCCTGGGTCTGTTCATCATCAATCGCTACCGGGCCTTGCAACTTCATTCGCTGGGCGAAATCGGCGCGGTCTATGTGGACAAGCTGCTTGCCCCCTATGCGCTGGCGCAACGCAGCGAGGACCCGATCTCCGAGGCGGTGCGTGCCGCGATTGCCGAGGTTATCCAGAACCATTCCGGCACCGCGGCAGATGTGACGCTGCGCATCTGGTCGCCGCACGGAGACTTGCTGTTTTCCAGCATTCAGGACGACACGCCCGACATGCACGACTCCGGCGATCTCAAGATCGCCCTTGCAGGGGAAACCATCACGCGGCTGGAAACCAGCGGGCCCAAGGCGGGCGAAAACCCGCTGCCCTATCCGTATTTCGAAATCTACGTCCCGATCCACGACCCGCAATCCGGCCAGTTCGTCGCGGTGGGAGAGATCTATCAACCTGCGAACCAGATCCTGCAAGACCGCGCCTTTGTTGAACGCACGGTCTGGCTGATGACGGCTTTGGCGACCTTGGGGATGCTGGCGCTGCTTGCGCTCAGCGTGCGGCAAAGCGAGCAGCTTGAGGCGCGCCTCTTGGTGAAACGCCGCTTGATGGCGCAGAATGAACAACTTCGCCGCGAGGCCGTTCAGGCGCGGCTTGATGCCGCGCAATCGAATGAACAGGTGTTGAACCATGTCGGCGCCGAATTGCATGACGGCCCGGTGCAACTTCTGGGTCTGATGTCGCTGATGTCAGAATCCGGGGCGCGCGGCACGCTGCCCGACGGCACCACCTTTGCCGCCCTGGCCCGTGATGTGCTGTCGCAACTGCGCATCCTGTCATCGGGGCTGATCCTGCCCGAGGTGGAAAATCTGACCACCAGCAGCGTCATTGATCTGGCCGTGACACGCCATCGCAGCCTTTCTGGGCAAGACATCGAATTGGACATCGGCACCTTGCCGGATCGGCTGGATGCGCCGCGCTCGGTCTGCCTGTTCCGGGTCATTCAAGAAGGGCTGTCGAATGCGCTGCACCATGGCGAAGGTGACACCTCCCATCTGGCGGTGCATCTGCATGGAAAGATCCTGCTTGTCAGCGTACGCAATACACTTGCCGCCACAACCGACCGACCGCGCAGCAAAGTCTGGCACGGTCTTGGCTTGCATGGCATGCGCCGCCGGCTGGATGCCTTTGGCGGCTCGTGTCAACTGGAGACAGTGGGGCAGCAGGTCGTGCTGACCGTGTTGCTGCCGCTTGGCAGCGAAGCGCCGGGCCCGGGCCAGCCGATCAGTTGATAAAGGCCCCCGCTGGCAAGGCGCCGGAACTGGCCAGCTCTTGCGCGGCAAGCACCACTTCCACCCGGTTGCGCACATGCAGTTTTTGGATCAGCACCGTCACATAGTGCTTGACCGTCTTGTCGCTGATAAACAGCCCTTCGGCGATTTCCTTGTTGGTATGGCCCCGCAGCAAGAGGCGCAAAACATCCTCCTCGCGCTTGGAAAACACCACGCGCGGCTGTGCAACGCGCCGCGCCGCCTGACGCAAACCCGCCACGACTTTGGTGGCGAAACTGGGGGTAATGTAGGTTTCCCCGTTCAGAACCTGACCGATCGCTTCGGTCAATTCCTCAATCGTGCTGCCTTTCAGCACATAACCACTTGCCCCCGCCTCCAGCGCGGCAATGGCCGTGTCGATGCAGTTGGACGCTGTGAACACCACAAAGCGCGTGCTTCCCCCGCCGCTTGCCACCTTGGCAATCGCCTCAAGCGTGCGCCCCGGCATGTTCAGATCGACAACGATGACATCCGGCGCATGCGACTGGGAAATCTCCACCGCATCCTGAGCCGACTTGCCGACCGCAACGACGTTGAAGCCATCCAGAGCAGAAAAAAGCTGGCACATGCCGGAGAGCAGCACCGGATGATCATCAACGAACGCCAAAGTTGCTGGTCGCAACGACATTTCAATGCCTCCCGTTAGCGGGCAATTTTTAAATGCATTTTTAAACGAGCAGACACCAAATACCCCCAAAAGATAACATCGGCCTATCGGCGGATCAATGCCGATAACGCGTTAGATTGTATCACAGAGAGGAACAAACGCCGGCCATTGACCGCGCCCAAGGCAACATCGGTGCGGGGCGCGGCAGCCGGCCTATTCGGTCGAAACCTCGGGACCAAGGGCATTTTCGCCCAACAGGGCGGCGCGGGTTTGCTCAAAATACTTGGGAATCGCCACCATCAACCGATCATATCCCGGCTTGTCTTCCGTGCGCAGGGCGGTTTCCACGTTGCGCCATGCCTCGGCCAACCGCGTGGCGCCCAGCACCGCCGCAGAGCCGCCAGCCCGATGCGCCGACTCAATTCTTGCCTTGACCGACACCCCCATCCTCGCCTGCGTCTTTTGTGCCTCGACCGTGTCCTCCATCATGGCCGCGGCCAGTTTGCGGGTCATGTCGCGCCCCATCAAACCCAGCACATCCCGGAAATTCTCCAGGACCGGGAAGGAGGCCAGCGACGGCACATCCGGTTTTGCCGGGATGGCTTGCTCGATAAGATTTCGCAGTTGCAACAGGCTGATTGGTTTTTGATGCGCGCCCTCCATGCCGGCCTGCCGCACCTCGTCGCGACATTCCGTCAAATCACGCGCCGTCAGGGCATAGATCCGGCTGTCGGTATTGGTGCTTTCGCGCCGGATCAGACGGGCCGCCTCAAAGCCGCTCAACCCCGGCATGCTCAGGTCCATCAAGATGATGTCATAAATCTTTTCGCGCGCCATGGTCAGCGCAATGGTCCCGTCCTGTGCCATTTCGGGGTGATGGCCAAGACGCCGCACCATTTCAGCCATCAAGGCACGGTTCACTGGGTTGTCATCCACGATCAGGATGTTCAACGGTGTCGCCGCCTTTGTGGCGGCCGACAGGATCAGGACATCCAGCTTGGGGGCCGGGGCGGGCTTGTCGGACACCGGGGCCTCGAAGCTGAAAAAGAACCGGCTCCCCTTGCCCAGTTCGCTTTCCACTCCGATGCGGCCCCGCAAGCGTTCGACCGAGGATTTCGCAATCGACAAGCCCAGCCCAAAGCCCGAGGCTTTCCCGGCCGCGCTGTCGCCGACCATGGCGAATTCTTCAAAGATCCGCGACTGGTCCACCGGCCTGATGCCGATACCGGTATCCTTGATCGCAACCTCGACCGCGATCAGGCCCGCGGCGATGGTCTGCGCCGTCAGGGTAACTTCGATTTCGCCATTGCTGGTGTATTTCACCGCGTTCGAAACCAGATTGCGCACCGTCAACTGGAAGCTGCGGCTTTTCGACTTGATAAGGCTTTGCTTGGCATCGCCCTGCACCACGACGCTGATGGTGTTGCCACGCTCCAGCGCCAGCGGCACGATTTCGCTGACAATCTCGTCGATCAGCTTTGAGGGCAGGAACGGCTCGTCCGCATCGCCAAGATAACCGTTGCGCGTCAGGGCCAGCACATCGTCGATCTGGGTCAACGCCGACTTTGCGCAGGCCGATGCGGTCTGCAAGAACCCCTGCTCGCTGGCCGTGACCTCGCCCAATTGCACCAGCTCCAGCGAGGTGATGACCCCGTGCAAGGGCGTGCGCATTTCATGGCTCAGCACAGACAGGAACCGCTCTTTCGCCTTGGCATCCATCCGCGCCCGGTCGCGGGCATCCCGCAGCACATTGGCCGCGGCCACTTCTTGCGAGCGATCCCGGATGAAGACAATGTAGGAAAAGCGGCCGTCAAACGAATGGTCGATCGCACAGGAAAGCTCGACCGGGCACAGCGCGCCATTGGCATCATAAATATGCGAATTGATCCGCTGCGCCACACCGATGTCGGCGGGGCCAGACGCCCCGTCAAACCGCAGCATCGCGATCAATTGGCTTACTTCCTTGCGATCTTCTTTCGCAATGATATCCATGACATCCATGCCAGTGATAACTTCACCCACCTGCATCTTGAGGATGTTGCTCAGGGCAGAGTTGTACTCCTTGATCTTGCCCTCGTCGTTGACGATCAACACCGCATCCAACGAGGCATTGAGCGTTCGGCTCAGTCGCGAGGCGACCTTTGCGGTTTCCGCGGCATGGTGGCTGACAGAGCGGGTCACCTTCATCGCCTGACGCACCGACAGGACCATCAGAACGATCACCAGACCCATCACCAGTTGCAACTGGCCCAAAATCCAGTGCCGCGCCTCGCGCCCTTCTTCGGCGTTCGAAATCGAATCCAGCATCGCCGCATTGGCCACTTTGCGGATGAATGGCACATCGGCATTGAAGGCATCGTGCAGCGCGACCACATCTTGCGCGGTCAGCCGCGGCTTGGCGTCCATCTGGTTGGCGAGTTCCTGACTCGATTGCACCAGCAACTCGAACCGGCTGCGCACCCGTGCATCTTCAAACGCCTCACGCGCAACCGATGTCGCCGTCCGTGTGCGGCTGTAATAGATGTCGAAGGCCATGCGGATTTTGCGTTCATGCGCCGCATCCGGCTGGCCCTCGCCTTCCGTCGTCATCCCCTCCAGAAGCGCGATGGAGAAGTTCTTCGCCTCCACCTCAAGCTGCGAAAAGATCCATACATGGTTGTCAAGACCGACCTCGGACGCTCTGGCAAACCGGTCATAAAGCGTGATCCCCTGCACCCCCAGAAGCAGAAGGGCCGAAAGGATGAACAGGATCAATGAGCCGCCTACCGCCCAATTGCTTTCCGGCGGCGAGAGAGTGTCTTTGGAGCCGAGATTGGACATCCGGACCTTTCAATGGCCGCCTGTGTCAGGGCGGGCCAAGATTCACTTTTCGATGCGAATCTCTATCAATTGCCAAATGCTGGCGGAATAGACACTTTCAGTTTGATACCGTGAATCCAACTCATAGGGAAAAACAACCCACAACGGACCATTCTGCCGCGTCCCATAGGGTTTGCCATTCATCCGGGTCGCGACGATGGGAGCATCGTCTTCCAAGAGGCTCATGTCCAGTGTCACTTCGTAGTGGTTTGCCGCGATAAGGTGAACGACGCTTTCCGCATTCAGTTCAGGATCGGCCAGCTCCAGCACATCCTTCAAGGTCGGGCCGGAAAACCTGATCTTGCCCTCGGTCCACTGGGTATGCGTTGAGAATTCCGTCTGCGGCAATTCATCAATTGCAGCGAGATCCAGCCGCAGCGGTTCGCCCGTCCCGGCCGTCATGGTCAGCAAGACACCCTCTTGCGCCTGCACTTGGGCCGACGGCCCCGTGATCGCCACCGCACATAGCATGCCAGTAGCAAGGAACGCCCTGATACGGCTTGACAAAAACAATCCTTGGGACAGCATCACTTCCTCACCCACAGACAAAAACCCTTCGTCGGGTTATCACACCCATCGAGATGCGCCATTTCCCCTTACGATACATAATTTGTATCTTTTGATACATCTGCGCGCAATTACGCTGATCATGTGCGCGAGTGCTGGAAAACTATCACCAAGGACACTATCATCAATGTCAGATAGACTATTTAACAACGCGGTGCGATCAAGCACCCCCTCTTGAGGC
This sequence comes from uncultured Tabrizicola sp., assembly GCA_964393035.1. Taxonomy (GTDB): domain Bacteria; phylum Pseudomonadota; class Alphaproteobacteria; order Rhodobacterales; family Rhodobacteraceae; genus Tabrizicola_A. The sequence goes on along the minus strand of CAYMRX010000005.1, from coordinate 39,692 downwards.
TGGGCCAATGTCAGAAGTGCTGTCCGTTCTGGTCGCCGATGACCACGATATCGTCCGCGATGCGGTTGCACATGTCATCAGCAATGAACTTGAGGCGCCCGTCAAGACAGCCAAGGACAAGGCCTCCGTGTTGGATGCCATCGCCGAGTTCGGCCCCTTCTCGGTTCTGCTTCTCGATATCGCCATGCCCGGCATGGCCAGCCCGTCCAGCGTCGAGGACATCGTGAAAGCCAATGAACCAGGCGCCGTCGTGGTGTTTTCGGGGCTGGTTGACGAAGTTTTCGTGCGGCAATCCATTCTGAACGGCGCGCGCGGCTATATCCCCAAGACCCTGCCGCTGAAATCGCTGTGCAGCACGCTGAAACTGATCGCCTCTGGCCAGATTTTCGTGCCCTTCTCCGTCGCCGAACCGCAATCCGTCGACATCAAGGCCCCACGGCTTTCCGAAAAGGAACTGTCCGTCCTGCGGCTCTTGGTCAAGGGGCAGACCAACAAGGAAATCGCCCGCGCCCTGGAATCGACCGAGGTCCGCATCAAGATGCACCTGCGCTCGATCTGCTCGCGCCTGAACGCGAAAAACCGCACTCAAGCCGCCCTGATTGCCGAGCAAAGCGGCATCGTTGAGTCCGCATCCTTCTGATTGACCGACAGGGGGCATGACGCCCCTCGCAACCGGATTGGCAGCCGCTGCCTGCGGCCTGTCAGTCCCGCCGTGCGTGCCGGGGCCACAGCAGGACCAGGGCCACCGGAACGAAACTTGCCGCATAGATCACGGTCAGCGCAGCTCCGCCCACTCCGGCAAGCGCGGCAACACCCAAAGCCAAGCCTCCGATCGCAGCTGCTATCACCAAGCCTACCAAGGCATACCCTCCAAGTTGCATGTATGAAGGTACGCCCACACCACCCGCCCCCCAATATTTCGGGTGAGACTGTCGCCTATCCATTGATTGATATAAGCGAGATGTCGCCGAATACGGCACCTCAAAAACCACTCTAACGAGAGATATCTATCCAAAGTGAGTAAATTTTATCAAGATTGCACGTGACCTGCGCGTCGGCGCGAGGGAAACTTGACCAGAAGTTCGAGGTGCCCCATGTCAAATGCCATTGCAATGAAGAAATCTGACGGGAATTTTTTTTCCCACCTAGCGAAAAGCCTGAAAGCAAGGGCGGGCAATGTGGCGCGCCTCTCGTTTGCATCCGACCTTCAAGAGGCCGCCCTTGACCATGTGGTTGCCCGCAAGCTGAGCGACAGCCAGATCGGGCCGGGCACCCTGTCCTATGCCGATGCGTTTCATGGCAGCACCGTTCTGTTGATCGACCCGCGGGAACGTCAAATCCGGTTGAAGCACTGGTTGACGGAAAACGCTGTCGATCTCAGCTCCATTGAATCGCTACGGCAGGCAAATCTGAAGATTTCCACATCAAACCAACCGATTGGTCTTGCGATTGTTGATCTGGACAGCTGCGGCGGCATCGCCTCGGTGGCATCTGACCTGATCGCATTCCGCCTGCGGCATCAGACAACGCCCGTCATTCTCATCAGCGATGAAAGTGCCGTGGACGACTTCTCGACCGAGCGCCTGGCCATTGCCGACGTTACGCTTCGCGGCCCGGTTTCCTTGTCGCGTCTGGATCTGGCCTTGGCAGAAGCACCGATCAACAATCAGGTCTGGCAGGATCGAAACGCAGCCCGTCTGCCGTAACATCCTCCCGAAGACCGGTTTCGGTGATGGGCGCCTCGCCACGGGTATCATTTCTCGGTGGTGTGCGGGTTCCACAAGAACAATCCAAGGTAGATACAGAATCTCAAAGTGACGTCGAATCCCGCCAAAAGGATAAATACTATCCTTGGATAGCGAAGATTATCCTTTGGGTGAACTGGATACCTGATGCGAGTTTGATTGCCAATCTCCAATAGCGGACAATCACGGCATGGGTTGATCTATTGCCACTCGTTTGAGTTGGCCCGGTTTACAAGGGGCGCAAAACTGTGAACAGCATGTCGGGAGATCCCAGCGCCACATTGGAAAGCGGCGGAGGTGCCGTGCGGCTTTTCAAATCGCACCAACGGCGCACGGAGCCGCGCACCGCGATGACCGCAGACCCGGTGCTGGTGCTGACGGCTGATGCGGCCGCCCTGACCTTCCAGATTGAGATCCTGCGCGGCCAAGGCTGCGATGTGGTTGTATGCTCCGACCTGCGGCAGATTCAGGATCTGCTCGGCATGCCCATTGAATACTGGTCGATGGTGATCGTCGAGATCGAGGGCTTTGGCGGCATTTCCGCTGTGATCCGCCCCCTGCTGATCCTGCGACGCGCCCATCCCGACCTGCCCGTGATCCTCGCCTCGACCCGCATGCCAGCGCATGATTTTACCCAGGAACGCCTGCCGATCTGCGATGTCTCACTGGCCTTGCCTTGTCTGGCCTCGGACCTGAAAGTCGCCATCCAGAATGCGCTGGAAAACAACGAGGCATGGCAGCGCCGCGTCAAAGACCTTGACGCCGAGATGAACCGCGGCCCGGAAACCATCATTCCAGCCCTCAGCGCCCCCGGCCAAGCCGAACCGAGCCTGGAAACCTCAGAGGCGTGAGCCGCCCCTTTCCGACTTAGCGGATACTCCGCCGCATCAGGTAGATATCCATGATCCAGCCATGATCGGCGCGGGCTTTGGCGCGGGTTTGGGTGATGACATCGGCCATCTCCGCCAAAGGCCCGGACAGCAGGATCTGGTTTTCCATCCCGACATAAGCGCCCCACCAGATCGTCACCCCGGCCGGGTCCAACGCGGCAAAGGCCCCGCCGCTGTCCAGCATGACAACGGCCGTGTCGGCGCCCTCGGGCCAGCCGACCTCCCGCAAGCGGCGGCCGGTGGTGATGGTGACGGGGGCCGCAAGATCATTCAGCGGGATGGCATGCGCCGCACATAGCGTCTGGATCGCGGTGATGCCGGGAATAATCTTCAACCGCAGCGGCATCTGGCGGGCAAGCCGCTCGGCGATGCGCAGGGTGCTGTCATAAAGTGACGGGTCGCCCCATACCAGAAAGGCCACCTTTGTCCCGCCGCCCTGCCCCAGATGCGCGGTGATCGAGGCGGCCCAAACCGCCGCGATCTCATCATGCCAATCGTTCACCCGGCGCAGATAATCGGGGGTGCCGGGGTCACGCACCGGCAGATCAAAGCTTTCGATCCGCGTCGCCGGATTGGTCACGCAGGACCGGCAGATGTCCAACCGCAACCCGGCCAGATCGGCCTTGTCCTCGCCCTTGAGCGGGATCAGGATCAGGTCAGCGGCGTTCATCGCCTTGGCGGCTTCCAGCGTCACATGGTCCGGGTTGCCGGTGCCGATGCCGATCAGGGTCAGGTCGATCATGAGAAAACTCTATGGTTCCCGCCGCCGCGGGGCGTAAACAGACCCGCGGCGGCAGTTGGTGTCATGGCGTTCAGCCGGTCGCGATCTCTTTGGACCAGAGCGCGCCCGCCGTCCATCCCAGAACAGCCCAGACCGCAAGGCCCACGCCCAGAACCCGGGCTGCAAAGCTGGCCGCCAGTTCGGGTGGCACCACACCGGCATAGGTCTCAACCGTGGGTGCCCCGATCAGGTGCGGGGCGGCGAGCAGGGCCACGGCAAGCGCGACAACCAGCAGGCCGCGCCCATAGGCCAGCAGGCCCAGCCCGGTCGCTGTGGCCAGCACCGTGACCAGCCACCAGATCTGGCGTGGGCCAGTCTCGGCGGCCAGCATGCCCGGCAGTTCTGGCGCCAGCCCAACCGCCGGGGCAAGCTGGAAGGCCGCAAAACCGGCGATGCCCCACAACAGCCCCTCGCGCGCGTCAATGCGGCGCCCGTAGACCAGAGCCAAGCCGAACCCGGCAACCAGAATAGCCGCATAGGCGGTATAGACCAGCAACAGGAACAACCCGGTCAGTGCATTGCGCTTCAGGGTCGAGGGCGCAGCGCCTTCGCCATCTTCCTCATGGCCGCCATCATCATGCGTGTGGGTCGCAGCATCATGGGCGGCAGTCTCCTGCCCCACTTGTTCGGCCCCTGCGGCCGCGTCGGCATCATGGCCAGTTTCCGCAGGCACGACGCCCTGGAAATGCACGAGATTGCCAGTTTCATATTCTTCGGCCAGAAGCAGCGGCTTTTGGACAAATGCGAATTGCAGCAGGGTCGCAAGCAACCCCGCCACAACGCCAGCGAACATCGCGCTGGCCAACATTTTCTGAATCATTCTGGCCAGATGTCAGTGGCAGGGAAAGCCAGTGGCGTGGCGCACGTCATGCGCGGCGTCATGCAGCGTCGAGGACTGCGCGAGACCCGCCGTGAACAGCAGCGCCGCGCCGACAAAAGCGACGAACAGCACCGACACGAGGGCCGAGGTTTGCGAGGTTGCGTGCAGGGCACCAGATTTCATGGTCATCTTCATCTCCTTGCCGTCACACCCGACGGCTGTGTTACCGTTAGCGCATGGCCGGTCTCCTGACTCGCGGGTCGTAGCCTGCTTTCCGCCTTCCCGGCCCCGAAGGACCAGTGGCTTTGTGGAAAGCCGCTCTCCGCTTACAGTCGCGGGGGCGGTTGGGGCTTGAGGTGCCGTGATCGGTCCACCCTTTCCCCATTCCCGTTTCAGTCCGAACGCTTTGCGTCTGATCGGACACCTTGCCGATCCAGTTACCACCACGGCGGAAATCCGGTCAAGCTTTATCGGGCTCAGGTCAGGCCGGAATGCGGGCAATCACCTTGAAGCGCAGATCACCCAACACGCGCGCATCGGCCAGCCCGCCATCGGGCGAAGCGAGGTAAAGTCTGGCAAAAACAACAAGTGATTCAATATCTTGCTCAGTCAGATCGCCGAACAGATAGGCGGTCTTGCCGGGGCTGCGAAAGGCACAGGTTGACGGCCTTGTGCATCCCGACATGCAATCGACCGTGGCGACCTTTACCGGCAGGCAGGCCATGACCATGGCCGCGCCAAGCTCGGTGGCAAAGCCCTGACGGCCAAGCGCGCAGGACTGGCAAAGTGTGACAGTCGCGTGCAGGCCCACAGGTCTTAGCCCTCCATCAAGGGGCCATAGAGGATCAACGCCGGACCGCTGCCGGCCTCAGCGGCAATCACCTCGCCCAAGGCGGCGATGGTCGAACGGATCAACCGCTGTTCGGGGTGGCCGACGGCCTCGGCCATCAGCGCGGGCGTGTCGGCGGACAGGCCATGCGCCATCAGACCGGCGGCGAGAACAGGAAACGTGCGCTTGCCCATGAAGACCACCGTGGTCGCCGCAGGATCGGCCAGAGCGGCCCAGTTCAACCCCTCGGGCAGATCGCCCGTCACATCGGCGCCGGTCACGAACTGCACCCGCCGCGAGGTCAGCCGCCGCGTCAGGGGGATGCCCGCCGCCGCCGCCGCCGCACAGGCAGATGGCACGCCGGGCACGATTTCGAACGTCACCCCAGCCGCCTTGAGGGCGGAGATTTCCTCCTCCAGCCGGCCAAAGATGCCGCTGTCGCCGGATTTCAGGCGCACCACCTTGGCCCCGGTCAGCGCATGATCGACCAGCAGACGGCTGACATGATCCTGCTTCGGCGAGGGGCGCCCGGCCCGCTTGCCAACCGCCACAAGATCCGCCTCGGCGCGGCAATGCGACAGGATCGGGCCTGCCGACAGATCGTCGAACAGGACCACATCGGCCTCGGCCAGAAGGCGCGCCGCCTTCAGCGTCAGAAGTTCGGGGTCGCCGGGGCCGGAGGAGACGAAAGAGACAAAGCCGCTCATGGGGAAACCTCGGCGCTGGCAGGGGAAATCAGGTGAAAGAAGGTGCCGCTGACGCGGGCGCCGCCGGGGGTCTGGCGGCAGGATCCGGTTTCCGGCACCACCTCGCCATTGGCGTCTTCAACCGCGGCAAGCGGGGCATCGGGCTGGTTCAGTATGGTGGCGTAGTGAAACTCATGGCCGCGCAGCCGCGCCGTGCCCAGCGGTCCCGGCAAGGGATGCAAGGGCCGCGCAAGGCGATAGCCAAGATGCATGCGACGCTTGGCAAAGCTGGTTTCCAGCCCCAAAAGGCCCGCCATCCGATGCCGGGTGCCATCCGCCGCCACCAGCCCCGCGCCCAAGGCCATATAGCCGCCACACTCGCCATGCACGGGGCGGGTTTCGGCAAATACGGTCAGGCCGGTGCGGAACCGGTCCGCCGCCGCCAGCCGTCCGGCGTGAAGTTCAGGGTAGCCCCCCGGCAGCCAGCAGCAATCGGCGCTGGGATCGGGGACTTCATCCGCCAAGGGAGAGAAGGGCAGGATCGTTGCCCCCTGCGCCCGCCAATCGGCCAGAAGATGCGGATAGACAAAGGAAAACGCCGCATCGCGGGCCAGCGCGATGCGCCCGCCGGGGGCGGGCACCGTCGGCACGGCCTCGGCCCTGCGCTGCGTGACCCCGGCCACCTTGCGGATCGCCTCCAAATCGCAATGCGCGGCGACAAAGGCCGCCGCCTCGGCCAGAATCCCTTGCAGGCGGGGCAATTCCTCGGCCTGCACCAGCCCCAGATGCCGCTCGGGCAGGGCCACGGCGGCCTTGCGGGGCAAGGCGCCCAATACGGTCAGGCCCGCCGCCTGCATGCCGGCGCGCACCAGCGCCTCGTGCCGGGGGGAGGCAACCTTGTTCAGAATGACCCCCGCCAGCCGCAATCCGGGGCGGAACGCCGCCAGCCCCGCAGCCACCGCCGCCGCCGTCTGCGCCTGCCCCGATATATCCAGAACCGCGATCACCGGCCAGCCCATCAGGGCGGCCACATCGGCGCTGGCCCCCGTGCCGGTTTCCCCGGCCCGCGCCACACCGTCGAACAGGCCCATCGAACCTTCGGCAATCACCAGATCGGCGCCCGCCGCCGCCCCGGTCAGCCCGGCGATGCGGCCCTGCCCCATGGCCCAACTGTCAAGATTGACCGAAGGCCGTCCCGCCGCCGCGGCATGAAACGCCGGGTCGATATAGTCCGGCCCGCATTTGAAGGGCTGCACCGCAAGCCCCGCCGCGCGGAACGCGGCGATCAGGCCCAGCGTGACCGTGGTCTTGCCGGTGCCCGAGGCGGGGGCAGAAATAAGCAGGCCCGGAGGTGTCATTCAGGAAACCGCGGTTCAGTGCCGACAGGGCGATAGCGGCGGTCATAATCGCCTGCATAAAGCCGGCTTTCAATGAACTCCTCGGCCCCGAGCGCATGGCCGACAAGGATCAGCGCCGTGCGTTCGCCGTCGCCAATGCTGGTTTCCACCGTGCCCAAGCTGGCGCGCACCACCTTCTGGTCGGGCCAACTGGCGCGGAACACCACCGCCACTGGGCAATCCGCGCCGTAATGCGGGGTCAGCCGGGCCACCACATCGGACAGCACATGCACCGACAGATGGATCGCCAGCGTCGCCCCGGTGCGGGCAAAGTTTTCCAGTGTCTCGCCTTCGGGCATGGAAGACGCCCGGCCCGAAGTGCGGGTCAGGATCACCGATTGCGCCACGCCCGGCAGCGTCAACTCCGCACCCAGAACGGCGGCGGCGGCGGCAAAGGACGGCACCCCTGGCGTGACGTCATAGGGAATGTCCAAGGCGCGCAGGCGGCGCAATTGTTCGCCCATCGCCGACCAGATCGACAGATCCCCGGAATGCAGCCGCGCCACATCCTGCCCCGCGGCATGGGCGGCAGCGATTTCCGCGATGATCTCGTCCAGACTCATCGAGGCGGTGTTGATGATTTTTGCGCCGGGCGGGCAATGCGACAGCAGGGCCTCGGGCACCAGCGAACCGGCATAAAGGCAGACCGGGCAGGCCGCGATCAGGTCGCGGCCGCGCAGGGTGATAAGGTCGGCGGCACCCGGTCCGGCGCCGATGAAATGAACGGTCATGTCTTGGCTTCCTCTGTCTCGGCCATGGCGCAGGTTGCCATGCCATCCGACGCGGTGATCCGCGCCACGGTGATCTTTGCCCCCGGCCCTGCTGCCGCCAGCGCCGCCGCCTCGGCCACCGATCCGGTGGCGTGCAGCGCGTGGACGCGGGGCGATTGGGTCGGGGTGGTTAGGCCCGCAACGGCCACGGGGTATAGGGGCAAACCCCGCTCGGCGGCAAGGCTTTGCAGGCGAGCATCGGCCGCCTTTTCGGGCAGGCTGGCCAGGGCCTCGGCCGGCCCGCCCAGCGCCTCGGCCGCCTTCAACACGCCGCGCAGGCTTTCCAGCGGCGCGCCTTGACGAAATCCGATCCCGGCCACCCTCATTTCACGCTCCGCCATTGCACAACGGGCCGCGCGGAACGCCAGTCGCGAAAGCGACCAAGCGCCGCCGCCTCGGCAATATCCAGCCTCATCAGCGTGCCGCCATGGCGCGCGTGCTGATCGGCCAGAACCGCCTCGGTTTCAATCGTCACGCCATTGGCCACGATCCGCGCGCCTTCGGGCAGCAGCGGCCAAAGGGCCGCGTGCAGCACCGCATCCCCCCCGCCACCAACAAAAACCGCGTCCGGGGCGGGCAGCGCGGCAAGCCCGTCGGGCGCGGTCGCATGCAGCGCGGTCAGGCGATGGGCCACGCCAAAAGCTGCGGCATTGGCCTGAATATTCACAATCCGATCGGCCCGCGTCTCAAGGCAGATCGACCGCCCGCCCGCCAGACACCATTCCACCGAAACCGACCCGGACCCGCCGCCGATATCCCACAAAAGCTCACCCGGACGCGGGGCAAGGGCGGAAAGCGTCAGGGCGCGGATCGGGGCCTTGGTGATCTGCCCATCGCTTTGAAACAGCACGTCGGGCAGGCCCGGCGCCCGCGACAGCCCCGCGTTGCGCGGCAAATCGGCCCCGTCAATCGCCACGGCCACCGGCGCTTGGACATCTGTCCACCCTGCCCCGTCCCGCAGCCGTTCGCGCGGGCCGCCCATGGCCTCACATACCGTCAGCCGCACCTCGGCAAAGCCGTTGTCCTGCAACCACGCGGCCAGTTCGGCCACCGCCGCCCCGTCGCGCAGGGTGGCAAGCACCCGGACGCCCCGCACCAGAACCGGGCGCAGGCGGGCATAGGGCGCGGCATGCAGGCCAAGGCAAAGGCAGTCTTCCAGCCGCCAGCCCATGCGCGCGGCGATCAGCGAAAACACCCCCGCCACCGGAAAGGCCCGCCATTCGTCGGGCCGCAGATGCGCGGCAACCGAGCCCCCCGCGCCGAACCAGAACGGATCGCCCGACACCAGCATCGCCACCCGGCTCTGCCCCCGCAGCGCCAGAAGTGGTGCCAGATCAAAGGGGATTGGCCATGCTTGGCCCCTTGCCCCAACCCCGGCCAATTCCAGATGGCGCGGTGCCCCGAACACGATGTCAGCCGCAGCCAGCGCATCGCGGCTTGCACTTGCCAGCCCCGCCGGTCCATCTTCGCCCAGACCGATGATCGCAAGCCAAGGTTCAGACATGACGCGCATCCTTCTTCTTGGCGGTACCACCGAGGCCAGCCGTCTGGCGCGCGCCTTGGCCGATGCGGGGATGGATGCGGTGTTTTCCTATGCCGGCCGCACCGAGGCCCCGGTCGCCCAGCCCTTGCCGATGCGCATTGGCGGCTTTGGCGGCGTGGCGGGGCTGGTGGACTATCTGACCCGTGAAAGCATCAGCCATGTGGTGGACGCGACGCACCCTTTCGCCGCGCAAATGAGCCGCAACGCCATCGGGGCCTGTGCCGCAACCGGCACGCCGCTGCTCACACTGGAGCGTCCGGCATGGCGCGCTGGCCCCGGCGATGACTGGCAGAGCGTCGCCGATATTGAGGCCGCCGTTGCCGCCCTGCCCGATGCCCCCGCGCGGGTGTTTCTGGCCATCGGCAAGCAGACACTCGCCCCCTTTGCCGCCAAGCCGCAGCACCATTACCTCTTGCGCCTTGTCGATCCGCCCGAGGCGGCCTTGCCCCTGCCGCAGGCCAGCGTGGTGATTGCCCGCGGCCCGTTTGATGTGGAAACCGATCAGGCGCTGCTGCGCGCCCATGCCATCACCCATATCGTCGCCAAAAACGCCGGTGGTGCGGGGGCCGAGGCCAAGCTGATCGCCGCCCGCGCCCTGCACCTGCCGGTGATCCTGATCGACCGGCCCACGCTGCCCACCCGCAAGGTGGTCGCCACGGTTCCAGAGGTGATGGCGTGGGTGTGTCATCCGGTAACCGAAGGGCTCAAGACGGACCGCGGGGTATAAACCCAACGCCCGACGCGCCGCGTCGCCTGATTGCCGACGATCACCACGGTCTGCATATCGGCCATTTCCGGCGTCGCCTCGGACAGGGACACACAACGGATCGCCTCATCCGGGCGGCTGACGGCGCGGGCGAACAGCACCAGCCGTTCAGGTTCACATTCCTCGCGCAGGATCTCCAGCACGTGGGTGAACTGGTGCGGCCGTGATTTGGAACGTGGGTTGTAAAACGCCATGGCAAAGCCACCCTGTGCCGCGTGGCGCAAACGGCGCTCCACCTCGGCAAAGGGTTTGAGGTTGTCACTGAGATTGATGGCGCAGAAATCATGCCCCAAGGGCGCCCCGGCCCGCGCCGCCGCCGCCAGCATCGCGGTGATGCCGGGCAGGATGCGGATATCGGTGTCATGGGCGTCGGGCCGGGCCTCCAGCGCCTCGAACAGCGCCGAGGCCATGGCAAAGACCCCCGGATCGCCCGAGGAGACGATGACCACCCGCCGCCCCGCAGCGGCCAGATCCAGTGCAAATTGCGCACGGTCCAACTCCACCCGGTTGTCCGAGGGGTGCAGCACCAGCCCATCACGCGGGGCCACACGGGCAACGTAAGGGATATAGCCGACCACATCGGTCGCCTCGGCCAAGGTCGCGGTGACCTCGGGCGTCACCAGCGCCTCATCGCCGGGGCCAAGACCCGCGACGGCAATCCAACCTGCGCTCATTCTGCAGCCTCCGCAACCGGACGGCGGCCATGGCCATGCACCAGCACGATGGCGAAATACGGGCAGTCCTCGACGTCAACTTCAGCCAAGGGCACCAGCCGCTGGCCGGGCATGGTGCCACGCTCCACCAGCCACGCATCTTGCAGCCGCCCCGCCGCGGCCAAAGCCCGACGCACACGCGGTAGGTTGCGGCCCGTCTTCATGATGGCCAGCGCATCCGCGCCCTGCATGTGGCGCGTCAACTCGTCTTCGGGCAGGGTTGCCATCAAGACCGTCAGCACATCATCGCCCCAGGTGATCGGCTGGCCCGTGGCGTTCCAGCAGCCCACCATGCCGGGGATACCGGGGATCACATCAACCTGCACCACATCCTTCAGCCGCACATAAAGATGCATGAAAGAGCCGTAGAAGAAGGGGTCGCCCTCGCACAGCACCACGACCTCTTGGCCGCCTTCGGCCAAGGCTTGCAGCCGTGCGGTCCAGTCGTCGTAAAAGGCGGCGAGCAGCGCGTTGTATTCCGGGCTGTCAAAGGGAATCTCGGTGGTGACCGGATATTCCATCGCGTGTTCAACGGCGCCCGGCGCCAGCATGCCCTCGACAATGCGGCGGGCTTGGCCCTGCCGCCCGGCCTTGCGGAAATAGGCGATATGGCGCGCCGCCCGGATCGCGCGATCCGAACGGACCGAGATCAGATCCGGGTCGCCGGGGCCAAGGCCGGCACAGATGATGCGTCCAATCGGGGCCATGGTCATTCCTTCCGGCTTGCAAGCGCGTTGACAGCGGCGACCGTGATGGCCGACCCGCCGAGCCGCCCTTCGACGATCACCGCGGGGCAAGGCGGGGCGGCCATCAGCGCCTCTTTCGATTCCGCCGCCCCGATGAAGCCCACCGGGCAGCCGATGATGGCGGCCGGGCGCGGGCAATCGGGGTCTTCCAGCATGTTCAACAGATGGAAAAGCGCGGTCGGCGCATTGCCGATGGCGACAATCGCCCCCGCCAGATGCGGCCGCCACAATTCCACCGCCGCCGCCGAGCGGGTATTGCCGATCTTGGCCGCAAGGGCGGGCACCGAAGGATCATGCAGGGTGCAGATCACCTCATTCATCGCAGGCAGGCGCGGCCGGGTGATGCCTTCGCTGACCATGCGCGCATCGCACAGGATCGGCGCGCCTGCCTCCAATGCGGCCCGTGCGGCAATCGCCATGCCGGGGGTAAAGCGGACATGGCGTTCCAGCCCGACCATGCCAGCGGCATGGATCATGCGGACCGCGACGACTTCCTCCTCGGGGGTGAAGCGCGCCAGATCGGCCTCAGCCCGGATGGTGGCGAAGGACTGGACGTAGATCGCCGCACCATCGGTTTCATAGACATGCGGCATCAGAACAGTCCTTTCAGGTCAATCGTCGCGGGGGCAAGCGCCCGCTGGTCGGGTGTATCGTGGGTGGTGCCATTGCGGATCAGGTCAAAGCCCTCCGCCGTGGCAACAAGGGTCAGATCGGCGCGGCCCGGATGGGCGCAACCTTTGGCGCAGGCCGAAACATGCAAAAGCCGCCCCTCCGGCACCTCGGGCGCCAGCCGGGCCGCCAGATCGCGCACCGGGGCCAGCGCCTGCAAACAGGCCGGCGCGCCGGAACATGCCTCGACCCGGCGGATCGGATCATCGGCGCGCAGGATCAGGCCCGGAAGATCGGGCAAGGTGCGCAGCCCCTCGATCAGCACCATCCGCCATGGCGTGATGCGCAAGGGGCCAAGGGCGGCAAGGCCCGTCAAGCTCTCCGCCGTCATCTGGCCAAAGGCAAAGCCCACCAAGGCCCCTTCGGCCACCAGCCCCGGCATCGCGGCAGGCGCCGCAGGGGCGGGCGCGATCCGGCCCGCCAGATGGCCCTCGGGGGTCAGTCCGCGCCCGATCAGCGCCGCCATTCGACCCCGGCCCTCCGTCACGCCACCTGCGGCGACGAACCAATGTGCCAGCTCCACCGCGGCCTCGGGGGCCGCATCCTCGGTCACGGGGGCGCCAAGGGCGGCCCCCTCGCAGCGGATCAAAAGCGCCCCATCCGCCGCGCGTTCAAAGCGGATATCGCCCGCAATGCCACCAAAGACCAGCGCCGGGCCGGTATCGACGACAAAGCCGAACTTCCCGGGCAAGGGCGGCATCTGGGACAGCACTGCGCCCAACCGGGCGGCCAGCGCATCGGTGGCGGCATCGGCAAAGGGCGTGACAAGGATATTGCGCCGGGCCTCGTCACGCGCATCGGCGTCAATCAGGCCAAGGGCACGCAGATCGGCGATCAGCGCGGGATGCGCGGCCGCACTGACGCCGCGCAGCTGCACATTGCCCCGCGCCGAAAGGTCGATCAGCCCATTGCCATGCGCCCGCGCCGCCGCCGCAATTCCGGCCGTCTGATCGGGCGTCAGGCGCCCGGCCTGCGGGCGCACCCGCACCACCAGCCCGTCTCCCGACATCATCGGGCGCAGCGCGCCCGGACACCAGCCCTGAACCTGAAACGAAGGGTCCGTCATGCGCCCCCTCCCAATGCGGCCGCGATGGAATTGCGGCGGGTTTGCCAAAGCCCGGCATCGGCCAACCTTTGGAACAGGTCCCGCAATGCGGCCAAGGCTTCAGGGTTCTCCCGCGCCATGAAGGCGGTGAGATCGTCGCGCCCCAAGGTCGCCTCGTGGTACAGGTCAAACAGATGCGGCGGCACCACGCCCGCCAGATGGGCAAAGGCCGCCATATGGTCGGCGGTGGCGGCAATTTCGGCCGCCCCCCGGAAGCCATGCGCCATCATGCCATCGGCCCAAGCCGGATTGGCGGCACGGGCGCGCACCACGCGGGCAATCTCCTCGGGCAGGCTGCGGGCGCGGGGGCGGTCGGGTTGGGTGGCATCCAGATGGTAAAGCGCAGGCTTCGCCGCCCCAAGCCGCGCCAAGGCGGCGGCAAACCCCGCCTCATGCGCGGCATAATCGCCCGCAAGCAGCACATCGCTTTCGGGCAGATCCTGCGCGTGGACAAAACTGTCGGCGGCTTTCAGCCGCGCCTCAAGCCCGGCCCGATCATCGCGCGACTGGCCATCAACGCCAATCGCCCAGGATGAGGCGGCAAGCCAGGCCTCGCCCGCCACCGCCCGCGCCTCGGGCGTGAATTCATCCATCGAGACGCCCATGCCAAGGCCATATTGCCCCGGCTTTGGCCCGAACACCCGCGCGGCACGGGTGACATAGGGGTTGTCGGCGGCGGTTTCCTCGCGATCAGCCAGCATGGCCGCCCCGGTTTCAAACAGCGTCGCCAGCCCCGGAAACACATCGCGAAACAGGCCCGACACCCGCAAGGTCACATCAATGCGCGGGCGGCCCAAAAGCGTCAGCGGCACCACCTCCACCCCCGAGACGCGGCCCGAAGCCGCATCCCAGACCGGCGCAAGGCCCGCAAGATGCAACGCCATGGCAAACTCCTCGCCCGCCGTGCGCATGGTGGCGCTGCCCCAAAGATCCACCACCAGACCCTGCGGCCAGTCGCCCTGATCCTGCAAGGCCTTGCGCAGCAATTCTTCGGCCAGCTTCACGCCCTGGGCATGGGCGGCCCGGCTTGGCACGGCGCGGGGGTCAACCGCGTAAAGGTTGCGCCCGGTCGGCAGCACATCGGACCGCCCGCGCGCCGGGCTGCCCGACGGCCCCGCCGCGACGCGCTTGCCATCCAGTGCGGCCAGCAGCCCCGCGCGTTCTTCGGTCCCGCAGGCGCCGCGGCCAAAGACATGCAGCCCTTCGCCGTATTGGCTTTCCTTGATATCACAGACGAAACGGTCAATCCGGGTGATCGCCTCGGCGGCACTGGCCCCCGGCGGCAGGCCCAGATCATCCTCGACGCCGGCAGCTTGCGCCTCGGTGCGGACCGCCGCGATCAGCCGGTCGCGCCGGGCCGGGTCCAGCCCGTCGGCGGTGGAATATTCGTCCAAAAGCCGCTCCAGCCGGTGCAACCCTTCGGGCAAGGCGGCCGCGCGCAGGGGCGGCGGCAAATGGCCCAGCGTCAGCGCCCCGATGCGGCGCTTGGCCTGCGCCGCCTCGCCGGGGTCATTGACGATAAAGGGATAGATCACCGGCAGGTCACCCGCCAAAGCCTCGGGCCAGCAGGTGCCAGACAGGGCAACGGATTTGCCCGGCAACCATTCCAAGGTGCCATGCGCCCCCATATGCACCAGCGCCTGAAGCCCAAGCGCCTGCACCATCAGGTAAAAGGCGACATAGCCATGGCGCGGCACGCGGGCGAGATCGTGATACTCCCCGTCGCGGGCAGCAACCTCGCCGCGTTCGGGCTGCAAGGCGACCAGAACATTTCCCCGCCACAGGGCGGCAAAGCGGAACATGCCGCCGTCGCAGGCCGGGTCATCCTCGGGTGCGCCCCAGGCGGCATGCAGGTCTTGACGCAGCTTTTCGGGCAGGCGCCCCAGCGCCGCATGATAGGCCGCCAGCGGCCAGTCCAGCTTTTCCTGCGTCAGGGCCGGGGCAAGTGCGGCACAATCCGCCCGGTAGCCCGCTGCCGCCAGATCGGCCAAAAGCGCCTCGGTCGAGGCCAGCGCATCAAGACCAACGGCATGGGCCATCTGCCAGCCGCGCCCCGGATAGGTGGACAGAACCACCGCAAGCCGCCGCACCTCACGCGGTGTTGCGGCCAGCCGCAGCCAGCCCTTCACCCGCGCCACAACGGCCGCCACACGGGCCGGATCGGCGCGATGGGCAAAGCGCGAAAATTGCAGCGCCTCGTCCCGCGCGCCGGGGGATTTGAACGACACAAGCCCGGCAAAGAGCCGCCCGTCCACTTCGGGCAGCACGACATGCATCGCCAGATCGGCCGGCGACAACCCCCGATCGGACGAAGCCCAATCGCGGCGTCGGGCGGTGGAAAGCGCCACCTGAAACACCGGGCAACCGGCCGCGTCAAAGGGCGTCGCCCCATCCTCGCCCCGCGCCGAAAAGGCGGTGGCATTGACCACGGCAAGCGGCGGGTTGGCCGCCAGATGGGGATGCAGCCAATCGGCAAAACCGGGCGCTTTCAGCGAGGCGGCAAAGACGCCGCAGGCGGCGATGCCCTCGGCCCGAAAAGCCCGGATAAGCGCATCAACCGGATCGGTGTCGGCTGCGGTCAGATAACTGCGGTAAAAGCTGACCAGAACATGCGGTTCGGTTGGCGGGGCCGCGATCACCCCCTGATTGGGATCATAAAACCCCATATCGGGCAGGCGCTTGTCGCCCGGCACCGGCCCGGCATAAAGCCCCGCCGCCAGCGCAAGCTGCGCCAAAGCGGCCTGTGCGGCCACCGCGCCACCGGTATCGCAAAGCGCCTGCAACCGCCGCAGGGTTGAAACCGGCAGCGTCGACACCGCATCCAGCCCCGGATCAGGCCGCCCATCGGCCGGTAGAACCGCCAGCGCAATGCCCTTGCGCCGGGCCAGATCCTGCACCGAGGCAATGCCATAGGGCCAATAGGCCTCGCCGCCGATCAGGCGGATCAGGATGGCCTTCGCCCCGGCAAGCGTCCGTTCAACATAGGTATCGACCGAAATGGGATGCTTCAGCGCCACAATGTTTTGCAGCCGAAGCGAGGGCAATTTGCCCGCGCCCCGATGCCAGCCCGCCGCAAAAGCCCCAAGATCACTGTCCGAAAAGGACAAGACCACCAAATCGCCCGGATCCTGCGCGGGATCATAGGGCGCCTCGGCGGCCTCCAGGCCTTGGGTTTCGCGGAAGACAACGTGCATCGGGTCGTCTTATGCCCCCAGAACCGCGCGGATTGCGGCCTCATTGATGACGTGATGCTCGGCGATTACCACCAGTTGCGACTGCCGGGACGAGGCACCCCAAGGGCGGTCAAACTGATGGCGCACCCGCTCACCCACAGCCTGCACCAAAAGGCGCATCGGCTTGCCCTGCACCGCAATATAGCCTTTGACGCGCAGGATATGCTGCTCGCGTGCAAGGCGCTGGATGCGGGCGACCAGATCCTCGACGTCGCCAACCTCGGGCAGGTCGATCACAACGCTTTCAAAATCGTCATGCTCGTGGTCGTCATGACCATCATGGTGGCTGGGGCGCGCGGCAAGATCATCCTCGGCGGCTGCGTTCAGGCCCAGAATGACGCGGGGGTCAATGGTGCCATCGGTGACCGGCAGGATCGGCAGCTTGCGCGGCAACTCCGCCTCGATCACCGAACGGGCAGCGGCCAGACCGGCATCGCCCGCCAGATCGGCCTTGGTCAAAAGGATGATGTCGGCACAGGCGATCTGGTCTTCGAACACCTCGGACAGGGGCGTTTCATGGTCCAGACTGTCATCAGCGGCGCGCTGCGCATCAACAGCCGCCACATCGGGGGCAAACCGGCCCGCCGCCACCGCCTCGGCATCGGCCAGCGCGACAACCCCGTCGACCGTGATGCGCGAACGGATCGCGGGCCAGTCAAAGGCCTTGAGCAAAGGCTTCGGCAGCGCCAGACCCGAGGTTTCGATCAGGATGTGATCGGGGCGCTCTGGCATCGCCATCAGCGCCTCGATCGTCGGGATGAAATCATCGGCCACGGTGCAGCAGATGCAGCCATTGGCCAGTTCGACAATGTTTTCCACCGGGCAATTGGCATCGGCGCAGGACTTCAGGATATCGCCATCGACACCCACGGTGCCAAATTCATTGACCAGAATGGCCAGCCGCTTGCCTTGCGGGTTCTGCATCAGGTGGCGGATGAGCGTGGTTTTCCCCGCGCCCAGAAAGCCGGTGATGACGGTCACGGGAATCTTGGTCAGATCGGTCATTCAAATCTCCATCGGGGGAATTCGGGCAAGACTTTGCTTGCGGAAGATCACAGGGCGGTCGCGCCAGGGCACAAGACCATCGGCAGTAGCAGCATAAAGCCCGGCCCCGCGCAGGATTTCAGCGGTGTCAGCCTCGGTCATGCGGCCATAGACATAAGACCAACTGCCGGGCTTGGACAAGGCAACGGAACAGCCATGATCGCAGGCCGACAGACATTCCACGGCGCGGATGCTGACGCCTTCGGGGGCCCCTGCGGTCACAAGGCTGTCATGCAACCGCTTGCCGGGGCAAATATCCCCCTCGGGCACCGGTTGGCCGGCGCGGCAGGTGGTGCAGACATGCAAAACGGTGGCCATGGCCCCTCCAGGTGATACGCAAGGGGAATGTCCGACGGCTTGGGCAGATTGGACCCAATATCCGAAGGTCACGGAACACCCCGTCCGCACATTTCAGCTCCGGCTCTGGCAGGTCTCCCGGCTTGCGGATATCGGGGCCAGCGGGCGAAGCCCTGCCCCGGCGCTCTGCCCGCCTTCCCGAACCTTGCGGCCAGTGGCACTGAACAGACCTTTCCGGTCACGGTCGCGGGGGCGGCTGCACTTCGGCGCCACGACGAAACACGTCGCAATTCCGGTCGCATTCCCTCTTGGCCTGCCCTAAGACAGACACCAGCGCCTATGCCCCTCTCCTGTGGCACAAAGTCGGCGCTGTCAAGGAGAAGGAAACGTCCCGATGGTCACAACAAACGACATGACCCCAGAGACTCCAGCTGCGTCCCCGGAAGAAGATCTCGCCCGCCACGCCGCCAAGATGGCCAAGAAGAAAGCCGCCCGCGACAAGATCATGGCCGGCAAGTCGGGGGAAAAGGGGCTGATCATCGTCCATACCGGCGCGGGCAAAGGCAAATCCTCCTCCGGCTTCGGCATGATCCTGCGCTGCATCGCGCATGACATGCCCTGCGCCGTGGTGCAGTTCATCAAAGGCGCCTGGGACACCGGCGAACGTCGCCTGATCGAGGGGCATTTCGGCGATCTGTGCCAGTTCCACGCCATGGGCGAAGGTTTCACCTGGGAAACCCAGGACAAGACCCGCGACATCGCCGCCGCCCGCGCCGGCTGGAAAAAGGCCAAGGAGCTGATCCGCGACCCGTCGATCCGCTTTGTCCTTTTGGACGAAATCAACATCGCGCTGCGTTATGATTATCTGGATATCGACGAGGTGCTGACCTTCCTGCGCGACGAAAAGCCGCCTTTGACCCATGTCTGCCTGACCGGCCGCAACGCCAAGGAGGCGCTGATCGAGGCGGCAGATCTCGCCACCGAGATGACCCTTCTGAAACATCCCTTCCGCTCGGGCATCAAGGGCCAGCCGGGGGTGGAGTTCTGATGCGGCGGCGCTGCCGCACCTGTCGGAGCCTCCGGCGGGGATATTTTCACCAAGATAAAGGCAAGGGTTTCTTAACCTTTTCCTGTCAATCTTGGCCCACGGTACAGGGAGGGATCCCGATGACCGTCCAAGGTAAAGGCGCCGCGTCTCCCCCGTGCAAACGGCCCGAGGCGCGGCTGCCGACCTTGAGCCCAACCTTCCTGCACCCGGCCTTTATCTTGGCGGCAAATATCCCCGCCGGAGGCTCCCGCCCTGTCCGCCGCGCAGAGGGGGGATCATGAAGGCGCTGATGATCCAGGGGTGCGGGTCGAACGTTGGCAAGTCGATGCTGGTGGCCGGTCTGGCCCGGGCCGCCCGGCGGCGGGGGCTGTCGGTCGCGCCCTTCAAGCCGCAGAACATGTCTAACAATGCCGCCGTGACGGCGGATGGCGGTGAGATCGGGCGGGCGCAGGCCTTGCAGGCCTTGGCCTGCGGGCTGGAGCCGATGACGGACATGAACCCGGTTCTGCTGAAGCCCGAATCCGACATCGGCGCGCAGGTGATCGTACAGGGCAAGCGGCTGACCACGGCGCGGGCGCGGGATTATGCCGCCTTGAAGCCGCAGTTGATGGGGGCCGTGCTGGAAAGTTTTCAGCGGTTGAAGTCGGCCTATGATCTGGTGATCGTGGAAGGGGCTGGCAGCCCGGCCGAGGTCAACCTGCGCGCGGGCGACATTGCCAACATGGGCTTTGCCCGCGCCGCCGATGTGCCGGTCGTGCTGGCGGGCGACATTGACCGTGGCGGCGTGATCGCGCAGGTGGTTGGCACCAAGGCGGTGATTGATCCGGCCGACGCAGCCATGGTGGCGGGGTTTCTCGTCAACAAATTCCGTGGTGATCCGCGGCTGTTTGACGACGGCTACCGTCTGATCGAGGCCCATACCGGCTGGCGCGGTTTCGGCGTGCTGCCGTGGTTTCCGCAGGCGCATCTCTTGCCGGCGGAGGATGCCCTGGACATCGCCTCTGGCCCGCGCGGGAACGGCATTACCATCGCCTGTCTGACCCTGTCCCGCATTGCCAATTTCGACGATCTGGATCCCTTGAAAGCCGAACCGGGCGTCAATCTCGTCATGGTGCGCGCGGGCGAGGCCATTCCGGGCGATGCGCGGCTGGTCATTCTGCCGGGGTCGAAATCCACCCGCGGCGATCTGGCGTTCCTGCGCGCCCAAGGCTGGGACATTGACCTTACCGCCCATCTGCGGCGCGGCGGGCATGTCTTGGGCATTTGCGGCGGCTATCAGATGCTGGGGCAGTGCGTTTCAGACCCCGAGGGGATCGAAGGCCCGGCCGGAGAGACGGCGGGGCTAGGGCATCTCGACATTGAAACCGTGATGACACCGGACAAGCGGCTGTCGCGCGTCAGGGCGACCCATG
Source organism: uncultured Tabrizicola sp. (assembly GCA_964393035.1). GTDB lineage: Bacteria > Pseudomonadota > Alphaproteobacteria > Rhodobacterales > Rhodobacteraceae > Tabrizicola_A. Next base: position 19,198 of record CAYMRX010000005.1, on the reverse strand, counting down.
TCGCCAGCGGCCTGCCGGTTGAGGGTTATGAGATCCACATCGGCCGCAGCCAAGGTGCCGATTGCGCACGGCCCTTCGCCATGGTGGAAGGCAGACCCGAGGGCGCGATCCGGGCCGATGGTCGGGTGGTGGGCAGCTATCTGCACGGGCTGTTCCATATGGATGCTTTCCGCGCGGCCTATCTGGCGGGCCTTGGCATTCAGGCCGCCCCGCGCCAGCATGGTGCCGGGATCGAGGCGGTGCTGGACGCGCTGGCCGATCATCTGGAGGCGCATCTTGATGTGCCGGGCCTGCTGGCGCTGGCGCGTTAAGGCTTTGGCGTAAGCGCCGCTTCCAGCCGCTGCCATTCCGGCTCTGGCCCCGGCAGGCCAAGCCGCAACAGCGTCTGCGACCATGGGAAGATCCGGCTCCAGATCTGGTGGCGGGCGAGTTGATCTTGCGCAGCCTTGGCATTGCCGGTGTCATAGAGCCGAAAGAGATCCGACCCGCCGACAAGCTGCCAGCCCGCGCGCTGCGCCAGCGCGTCGGCGCGGGCGGCGTCGGCGGCAAGCTGGGCGCGCATCGCCTCTGCCCATGCCTGATCGGCCAGCGCGCGGGTGCCGATTTCGATGGCGGGGCCGGAAACAGGCCAAGGCCCGCTCATCCGCGACAAAGCGTCGATGTCGGCCTCCGCACCAAAAGCAAAGCCCAGACGCACTCCGGCCAGCCCGTAGAATTTGCCGAAAGAGCGCAGCACCAATAGCCCCGCGCGCGCCGCATGGGGCAAAAGCGACAGCTCGGGCGTCACATCGCCAAAGCTTTCATCGACCACCAGAAGACCGACACGACCGACCAGCGCCAAAAGCGCCTCGGGCGCAAAATGCCGGCCATCCGGGTTGTTCGGATTGACGATGATCGCAAGATCGGCCCCGACCAGATCGGCCGGATCAGTGGCGGTGCGAACCTGCCAGCCCTCGGCAATCAGGCAGGCGGCGTGTTCGTTATAGGTCGGGCCAAGCACCACCGCGCGGCCCTTGGGGCGCAGACGCGGCACCAGTTGGATCGCGGCTTGCGCGCCGCCCAGCGCAAGGCCTGCCACCCCGGCGGCCGCACCCCAGCTTGCGGCGGCTTCGGCCACCAAAGCCGCTTGCGCCGCCTTGGTCGGCAGGTTGCGCCAAGCGGCGGCGGAGAGCGCGGGCAAAGGCCAAGGGCGGCGGTTGATCCCTGTCGACAGGTCGATCCAGTCGCCCGCGCCGTAACACGCCATAGCCTGATCGAGATTGCCGCCGTGATCGCGCATGCTGTCCCCCTGATTTACCCGCCGCAGGTAGCCAGCCTGTGAACCCCGCGCAAGCCCGCTTCGCGCAGGGCCGCCACGCCATGCGCCGGAACCTGCCCCGGCGCGAAGATCAGGGCGCGGGCCGCACCGGAATGTGAAATCGCCCAGCCGAGCGCGCCAAGATCGCGCGCCAGCACCTCGGTCGGATCGCCCAAAGGGCCGCGCCGGGCAATGCAGGCCCGCGCGCTTTCGCTGGCAAGCGCGGCACGATGGGCGAGATCGCCGCCGGACCGCCACGCCGCGACCAGTTCGGAAATATCATCGTAATCCTGATCGCCAGCACGGGTCGGGCGCGGTGGCCCCCAGAAACCGGCGAGAAGATGCGCACGGGGTTGCGGGGGCAAAAGCCCGCCCAGCACCCGGCCTTCACGCGGCGCCCACAGCCGCCGTGCGGGTGCCGCGAACATCAAGGGATCGCTTGCGCCTTCGGCCGCAATGCAGGCCCGCGCCAAGGTTTCGGGCGTGTAACCCGCGCCCGCCACCGCCAAAAGCCCGGCCGTGGACATGCCGGTGCCCATCCCCGGCGGATAGGGCAGGCGCAGCAGGACGCGCCCCTGGGGCTTGCCGCCAAGCCTGCGGCCAAAGCGCGCCAAAACGGCGGGCGACAGTGCGCCATGGCCAATCGCATGGCTGAAAAGCCCCCGCGCGGGGCGGTGCCATGCGGCAAGCGCAACCCCTTGCGGCACCAGCGTCACCAGCGCCAAGGGACCATCCGGCCCGAGCCTGCCCTGCAACCATTCTCCGAAATGGCAGGGCAGGAAGATCGGGCCGTCAGCCCGCATGCTGGCCCCAGCTTTCGTGGTAGATCAGATCGTCGAGCGGCATCCGCCGCGCCCAGCCTTTGGCCTGCAACTCAGGTTCGGAATAAAGTTCATCGACATGGCCAAGGCAAAGCCATGCAACCGGGCTCACATGCTCTGGCAGGCCCAGAATGTCGCGCAGGTCTTCGCGGTGAAAGATGCTGACCCAGCCGACGCCAATGCCTTCGGCCCGCGCGGCAAGCCAGAGGTTCTGCACCGCGCAAACGGTCGAGAACAGATCCATCTCGGGCTGATGCGTGCGCCCCAAGACCACCGGCCCGCCGCGCGTATGGTCACAGGTGATGCACAGGTTGACCGGGGCTTGGCAAATGCCCTCCAGCTTCAGCGCCGAATAAAGCGGACGTTGCGCGCCGGGAAACATCGCGCAGGCCTCGGCATTTGCGCGGGCAAAGGCGGCCTGCGCCTTGGCCTTTACCTGATCCGAGCGAATGACGATGAAATTCCACGGCTGCGACAGGCCAACCGAGGGCGCGTGATGCGCGGCGGTCAGCAGACGGCGCAGGGTGTCTTCGTCAATCGGGCGCGGGGTGAACTGGCTGCGCACATCGCGGCGCGAATGGATGGCGCGGTAGACCGCCGCCCGTTCGGCGGGCGCAAAAGGCCCGGCAGGCAGGAGGAAGCTTTCGGCACTCAGGACGTCAGACATGGTATTCCCCTTGGCGAAAAACGGAACCGCCGCCGGCCTTCGGCAGCCCCGGTTTCGTCTGGCCGGTCTTCTGACTTGGCATCAAAGGGGGCCACGCCTTCCCAACCTTGCGGCCAGTGGCATCTGCGACCCCCTCCACCTTACAGCGTTGGGCACGTTGTGGAGTTGCACCACATTCCCGATTCTCCGCGCTTGCGCGCGGCACCAGACAAACGCCCGATACCTCAAGGCTGTGCCGCGGGCAACGGGTTTGCCGTGCGCGCCAAGGATCATTTGACGGCGCGCAGGGCGGAAGGCGTGTCGGGAAACAGCTGGCCGAGCAGGGCCTCGGTCGTGCGGGGCATCGGGCCTGACGCGGGGCAAAGCCCGCGCGCCCGCGCCGTCAGCCACAGGTCAACCAGCATCGGCGGGCGCAAGCCCGCACGGGCCAGAAGATCGGCATCGGTCAGCAGGGCCTCGGCCTCTCCCTGCGCCAGAACCGTGCCGCCTTGAAACAGCGCCACATCATCGGCCAGGGTCTGCGCCAATTCGATGTCATGGGTGGAAAACACCAGCGTCATGCCGCGCTGGCCAAGGCTGCGCAACACGGCGATCAACTGATCCGCGCCTTCGCGGTCAAGCCCCGCCGTGGGTTCGTCCAGCAAGAGGATCTCCGGCTGCATCGCCACGGCCCCGGCAATCGCCACCCGCTTTTTCTGCCCGCCCGACAGCATATGCGGCGCTCGCCCCGCCAGATCGGCGATCCCCAAGGCCTCAAGCGCGGACTGCACCCGGGCGCGCACCACGGCCTCGCCAAGGCCTTGATTGAGCGGGCCGAAGGACACATCCTCGGCCACGGTCGCGGCAAAGATCTGATCGTCGGCATCTTGCAGCACCAAGGCCACGCGGCTGCGCCACTGGATCAGGCCACGGCGGGAATAATCGCCGGGTTGATCGTCCAGCAAAACCGCCCCTCGCTGCGGGCGGAGCGAGCCATTCAGATGCAACAGCAGGGTTGATTTGCCCGCCCCGTTCGGCCCCAGAATGGCCAGCTTGCGCCCTGCCTCCACCCGCAGGGAAAGGTTGCACAGCGCCGGAACCTCGCCCGGATAGGCATAATGCAGGTTGCTGGCCGACAGGACTGAGGTCACCACATCACCATCATCGCCACAGCCGCCAAAAGCACCGCGGCCTGCGCCGCCAGAACCAGCGCCAGCATGCGCCCGCAGGCCGGAACGCGGGACGACAAGACGCGCATCTCGCCCTGCCAGCCGCGCGCGGCCAGCCCGGTTTCCATCCGCCGCGCCCGCGCCAAGGCACGCGGCAAGAGATTGGCAATCACCCGCGCGGTCGAACGCAACCAACGCCGATAGCTGGAATGACCAAGCCGCGCCCGTTGCGCCGCCGTCATCGCCGCCGCTTCATCGGCGATCAGAAAGACGAACCGATAGGTCAGCAGCGCCAGTTCCACCAATTCGGCCGGAACAGCCAAGCGCCGCAGTCCGCCGAAAAGGTCGGCCATCGGCGTGGTCATGACCAGAAACATCAAACAGAAGGTCGCCGCCATCGCCCGCGCGACCAGTTCGGCCGCCTGCACGCCACCGCCCGGCGCCCAAGACAGCCCGCCTGCCCCGACCTCGACCATCAGCATCACGGCCCCGGTGGCCAGAAATCCCAAAGGCAGCGCCGCCGTGGCCAGCCAAAGCCGCACGGGCACCCGCGCGCCCAGAAAGGTAAAGGCCAGAATGGCAAGGCTGACCAGCACCGCCCCCGGCCAAGGCGGCAAGACCAAGGCCAGCGCCAAAAAGCCAAAGCCGATCAGGGCCTTTTCCGCCAGGGCCCGGTGCCGCCAGTGGTTCAGACTGGCCGCACGATCAAGGGTGCCGACCGCCATGTTACGCCCGCGGCGGCACAGCGCCGTCCTTTGAGGCGTCGCGGCTGTCATCGGGGCGGCGGCGGCCATGCGCCCGACCAATGGCATAGCCCAAGACCAAAGCGCCAAGCGCCGCCTGCAAGGAAAACAGCATGCTGGCGACTTCACCGCTTGGCGGTTCCCAGATCGGGGTGAACCACGGGGCAAAGCCCTCGGTGCCTTCGACAATCGCGGCGGCCTTGTCGTCGGCCCCCCCAAACTCGCCCCCCATCATCAAGGGGAAGACTGCGATCAGCACAACCGCCAGAAGCATCCAGAACGAGCGCATCGACATCACTTGTTCCCCCCCGAAAGCGCGGAAATCCGATCTTCGTCCCGGATTTTGCCGGAAAGCGCCTCGATCACCACGACGGTCAACAGCCCTTCGGCAATCGCCAGAGGAATTTGGGTGATCGCAAAGATCCCACCGAATTTCAGGACCGCCCCGACAAAGCCCGACACCGGATCAGGATAGGCCAGCGCCAGTTGCAGCGAGGTGAAAACATAGGTCGCCAGATCGCCCAAGGCTGCGGCCAGAAACACCGAAGCCGCAAAGGGCAACCCGGCCAGCCCGGCCAGCCTCCAAACCCCATAGGCCACCCAAGGCCCGACTATCGCCATCGAAAAGGCATTGGCCCCCAGCGTCGTCAGCCCGCCATGCGCCAGCAGCAGCGCCTGAAACAACAGCACGATCACCCCCAAAACCGCCATGACCGAAGGGCCAAAGACGATGGCCCCAAGCCCGGTGCCCGTCGGATGCGAGCACGAGCCGGTGACGGAGGGAATTTTCAACGCAGACAGCACGAAAGCAAAAGCGCCCGAGGCCGCCAGCGTCAAACGCGCCTCGGGCTGCTCGCGGACGATTGTGCGGATTCTCGCGGCGCCGGCGACAACAAAGGGCGCCGAAACGATATACCATCCCAACGCATGAGACGCCGGCAAAAAGCCTTCCATGATATGCATGTCTTATCCTTCCACATCGGACGTGCCGCTATCGAATGATCCGAAGGGCACCCCGCCCCGGACGGCTTGCAGCACAAGAGCGATGGCAGGTCTCCTGACTTGCGGGTCGTTGCACCCCGGTCGCCTTCCCGGCTCATGCCCCCCGTGGAATGGGGGCGGCCAGTGGCACTTGACCGGGGACTCGCCGCTCACAGTTGCGGGGGCAGCCACGGATTCGGCCCCTGATGGGTAATCCTCACCGTGTTCCCTTTTCATCCCTTGGTTTTGGGAACCATCGCCGGGTAGGTAACCGGGCAGCGGGGAGCTTGTCAATCTGCGGGTTGCGTGGGGGCGCGGGCAAGGTGGGGGCCAGACGGCTTTGCCGCTGCCCCCCCTGCCCCAGCGCCCCGTTCAGCGGAAAAGCTGGCTGAGATGATCGTTCAGATAGATCCCCTGCGGGTCCAGCTTGCGCCGCAAGGCCCGGAAATCATGGGCGCGGGGATAGATCGCGGCCACATCTTCGCCGGTCAGGAAATGCATCTTGCCCCAATGCGGGCGGGCGCCATAGCCGCGCAGAATCTTGTCCACGGCGCGCAGATAGGCCCAGTAATCCTTGCCCGGCTCTCCTGAGACAGACACTGTCACGCTCTCTTGCCTGTGACAGGGGCTCATCCATGCCTCATCCCCGGCGGTAAAGCGGTATTCGATGGGAAAGCGCGCATCTGGAAAGTCTTCCAGCATGATCTTGCGCACCGCGCGCACCGCGTCTTTGCCATGCTGGCGCGGCACGGCATATTCCAGCTCGTGAAAGTTCGGAATATATTCAATGGGGTAGACGTCAGCGCTGTAGGCGACCTTTTCAAAGGTGCTTTCAAAGGGGGCGTCATCGGTGATGTCCATCACCTTCATCTCGCAGACATCGGCGGTGCGGCCACTTTTTGACGTCGCCGCGGTGTCGGGCAGACAATAGAGGTGACGGCTTTCCTCATAAGGGCACCAGAAAAAGCTGAAATGACGGTGGTTTGCCGCCAGATCATCATGCATTTCCATCGCCGCCTCAAAGTCCTCGCGCCAGATCCGCTCTTTCAGGCGATAGCTGGCGGTGGCCTGCAAGGTCATCTCTGAAATGGCGCCAAGCGTGCCCAGCGATACCCGCCCCGCCAAAAGAAGATCCGGCGTCGTTTCATCCACGACAAGGATGGAGCCATCCGGCTGCACAAGCTTCATTCCGACAATGCAATCGGCCAGAATAGGCAGCCCGGCCCCGGTTCCATGCGTGCCGGTGGTAAAAGCCCCGGCGATGGCCTGACTGTCGATATCACCCTGATTGATAAGCGACAGCCCTTCGGATTTCAGCACCTTGACCAATTCGTTGATCGTGGTGCCCGCCGATGCGGTCACCCGGCGGCGCGCATGGTCGACGTTCTTGACGCCCTTCATCTGCGACAGGGTGAGGTGAAGCCCGTTGGTCAAAGCCACCGGCGTGAAGCTGTGGCCAGAGCCCGCCACCCGCACGTTCATCCCCTTTGCGCTGGCCTCGGCGATCAGCGCGCACAGCTCATCCTCGCTGCGCGGTGCGCCGCGCGCCGCCCGCACACAGGATTGGTTGCCAACCCAGTTGCGCCAATGCGCATGTTCGATGCCAAAATCATTGACCTGCATGTTGTTCGAAGATGTCGTCATCGCGGCGGTCCCTGTTGCCATTTTCCGCAGCTTACAGCAAAGGCGCCATCCGCAAAGAGGGGACAGATCACCAAGCCGCCCCGATATTTCCCTGCGCGAAGATCATGCCCCGAAAAGGGATTGCTTCGGCCGGGCAATACCACCCGAAGCAAGGGTGCAGCCGGGACGCCGCTGTTTCAAGCGGCGTCCGCGTTTCCTTTGACGCCCGTGATGTAGCTGACGATGTCGTTGCCGTCGGTTTCGTCCTTGCGCAAGCTGGCCACGATGCGGCCGCGGCGGAAGACGACGATGCGGTCGACGAGGTCGAAGACCTGCCGCAGGTTGTGGGAGATCAGGATCATCGGGATGCCGCGGTCTTTCAACCCGCGGATGATGTTTTCCACCTGCGCGGTTTCCTGCACGCCAAGCGCGGCCGTGGGTTCGTCCATGATGACGAGCTTCGAGGCAAAGGCCGCCGTGCGCGCGATCGACACGCATTGGCGCTGGCCTCCGCTCATGTTGCGGATCGGGTTGTCGACATTGGGGATCTTGACGGCGGTGGTCTTCAACGCCTCCAGCGTGCGGTCGCGCATCGCCTTGCGGTCGAGCCAACTGAAAGGACCAAGGCGGAACTTGAACAGCTCGCGCCCCAGGAACAGGTTCGACGGCACATCGAGATCGTCCGCCAGCGCCAGCGTCTGGAACACCGTCTCGATCCCGGCCTCGCGCGCCTCCAAAGGCCCCGCGAAATTCACCGGCTGGCCGTCAAAAAACACCTCGCCGGCACTGCGTTGCTCCACCGCCGTCACCTGCCGCACGAAGGTGGATTTGCCCGCGCCATTGTCGCCCACAACGGCGACATGCTCGCCCTCATGCAGGATGAAATTGGCATCCTCCAGCGCATGCACCCCGCCATAGCGTTTGGTCAGCCCGCGCGTTTCCAGAATGATCTTGCTCATGGCCTACCCTCTTGCCCGCTTGCCCTGCCGCCACTGGTCGAGGACGACCGCGCCGACGATGATCGCGCCCTTCACCATCTCCTGGTAATAGGCGTCGAGCTGGATCGAGGTGAAGCCCGAGATGATGACCGAAAAGATCATCGCCCCCAGAACCGTGCCCAGGATCGAGCCGCGCCCGCCCGAGAGCGACACCCCGCCGATCACCGCCATGGCGATGGCGTCCAACTCGTACATCATCCCCATGCCCGCCTGCGCGGTCAGGTTCTTGGAGGTCAAGAGCACCGCCGACACCCCGGCCAGAAGCCCCGCGATGGCATAGACCAGCACCTTGTGGCGGTCGGTGTTGATCCCCGACATCCGCGCCGCCGCCTCGTTCGAGCCGATGGCATAGGTGCGCTTGCCGTACAGCGTGAAGCGCATCAGCACCCAAAACAGCAGCGCCAGCAGGATGAAGACCACCGCCGGGTTCTGGCCCTTCCAGCTGAGGAGGCCAAAGCTCAGGCTGCCCAGCACATCGCCGTTCGACAGCGCGCCATAGCTTTCCGTCGGGAAGCTGACCGGCTGGCCATTCGACCACCAGCGCGAGGCGCCGCGCGCCGCCACCATCATGCCCAGCGTGGCGATGAAGGGCGGGATGCGGGTGTAGGCAATCAGCAAGCCATTGACGAGGCCGGCAAAAGCCCCGCAGGCCAGCCCGATGGCAATCGGCACCAGCACCGGCAGATCCATCGCCCAAGGCCCGAAGATCGCCTTGGGATTGGGGTTGCCATTCACCAGCGCGGTTTGCGCAAAGCTCATCGTCACCATCGCCGTGACACCCACAACCGAGCCCGACGACAGATCAATCCCGCCGATGATGATGACTTGGGTCACCCCCAAGGCGATGATCCCGACAATCGCCACCTGCAGCATCATGATGTCGAGCCGCTGCATGTTGAACAGGCTGTCCACCCCGTCGCGCATGTTGAACAGGAACGACCCGCCCTGCAGACGGTTCAGCGCCTCGAACATCACAACCATGATGACCAGCGCCAAAAACACATTCCACTCCGCCGCACGCGACCGACGCGCAGCGTCATACCGCAATCCCCCAAGACCATGTGTTGCTTGTGACATCCGTTTGCCTTCACCCAAAGCGATCAAAAGGCCCGGCCATGGGAGCGGCCGGGCAAGGGGGCGGCAGCGCCGCCCAGACAACTGATCCCCAGATCAGTTCTTGGCCAGATAGTCCGCGACGTTGGCCGGGGTGACAAGTTCAAACGGCACATAGACCTTTTGATCCACCGCCTCGCCCGCAGCGAGTTTGGTCGCCGCATCCAGCGCGCCCGACCCTTGCGCGGCCGCGTTCTGGAACACGGTCACATCCAGATCACCGGCCTGCATCGCGGCAAGGGCGTCTTGCGTCGCATCCACACCGCCGACCTGAACGGTGGCCATGTCGATGTTCGCGGCCTTCATCGCCTGAATGGCGCCGATGGCCATTTCGTCGTTGTTGGCGATCACACCATCAAAGGCGGCGCCGGTCGACAGCCAGTTGGTCATCAGGGTCTGCGCCTGATCGCGGCTCCAGTTGGCGGTCTGTTGGTCGATCACGTTGACCTTGACCTTGCACTTGCCGGCCTCGATCACGTCATAGATGTCTTGGGTGCGCTGCACGGCAGCTTGGTTCGACAGCTCGCCCTGCATGACATAGGTGTTGACCTCGGTCTTGCCCTCGGCCGCCCAATTGTCGCACATCTGAATAGTTTCCAGCGTGCCGGATTCCACTTCGTTCGAGGCAACGAAGACCTGATTGTCGGGCAGCGTATCGACATTCACCGGCTGGCGGTTGACATAGACCAGCGGAATGTTGGCAGCAGCCGCGGCATCCGACATGGCTTGGGTCGCGCTGGTGTCAACCGGGTTGACGATGATCGCCGAGACGCCAGATGCGATGAAATTGTTGATCTGGTCCAATTGCTTGGCCACATCGTTCTGCGCGTCTTCGATCTGCACCTTCAACCCGCCCGCATCGGCCTGAGCCTGAATGCCGTTGCGCAGAACGGTCAGAAAGTTGTCGTCAAACAGCGCCATCGACACGCCAATGCCGTCGGCCATTGCGGTGGTCGTCATCAGTGCGGAAAAGCCCGCAGCCAGAAGTGCCTTTTTCATGTCTCTCTCCCTTGTTGGATGCCGGCCCATCCGTTCTCTTGGCCGGGGGCTCTCTCCCAGAGCCCGCATCACACACGTATCAGGCGGCCTTGCGGGCCAACCCGTCGCGGATGAATTGCATCGAGTTGGCAAGCGGCGTCCTGGGGTCGGCAAAGCCGTGAACCTCACGTGCAAAAGCCTCGAAGCTGACGGGGCCGTTCCAGCCCAGCCTTTGAAGATCGGCAATCTGCGCGATGTTGCCCAGCCGGTCACCTTCGGTCACCAGAACGCGGTGGGCATCCTGCATCTCTGCCACACCGACACTGGGATCGGTGACGCCCGAGATATGGACGATACCCGTATGGTCGGGGAAATAGGACCCGCCATGGGCCAGCATGTGGTGGAACGTGTCATGCACCAGCTTGAACCGCCCCTTGGCGTCCAGCGCTTCGATGGCCTCGACCGCTTCGGATTTGTGGCGCAGCGCACAGATTTCAAAGCCCAAAGGTTCGACCATGCCGATCAGGCCGTGATCTTCCAGCATCGGCTTCAGGGCCTTCAGCGCCACCCGTAGCGCCGCCTGCCGTTCACCATTGCCCATGCCGAGATTGTCATTGCGCGGGATCAGGCTGACAGCCTCGGCGCCAGCGGCTTTGGCGATCTTCATCAATGCCAGCGCCTCGGCGGCCTTGTCCTCGGACCAGTCGTTGAAACGCTTCACCTCGGCCACGGCCAAAAGGCGCAAGCCTTTGGCGCGGATCATCTCGCCTGCCTTGGCCGGGTCCAGCCCGTCAAACAGCGGTTGCGGCAGGTCATTGCGGACCTCGATCCCGACGCAGCCCAGATCGGCCGCAAGAGCAACCAGATCGGCAAAGCCAAGCCGCGCCACCGTCATGTGGTTGAGTGCAAACTGGACCATGTGAAACCTCCCGAGCCGTGTTGCCATTGCGGTCGGACCCTGCGGCGGCGGGGTGATTCCGTCAATTGCAGGGCGCGTCTTTTCGTCACAGATGACGAAATAGCGCAGGAAGTTTTGATGCTTTTACGTCAAACAGACTCGGGTAAATAGAGATCAGGCGGCAGGAAATGCTGCCCCTGAACCGAGGTGATGCCCTGCGCGACGGCCTCTGTCGAAAGGGTCACCAGATCGGCGCAAAGCCGTGGCAGGGGGGTGGCAATGATCATGGTGACATAGCGTGAAATCAGCGCGGCCCGGCTTTCCGGTGTCAATTCGTTGACCACCAAAGCCACCTCGCCGGGTGGGCGCGCCTCGCGAAGGGCCGCAATCGCCCCCTCCATCCCGCCACCTGCACAGTAAATACCGCGCAAGTCCTTGTGGCGGTTTAGCAAATCCAGCGTTGCCTCATAGGTCAATTGTCGGGTTTCCAGATTTACCAGCGTATCCAGCACCTGAAATTGCGGGCCATGCTCGCGAAAGTAGCTGCGCACCCCGGTTTCGCGCAGCTCATGGCCATGCCAGCGATAACCGCCAACAAAAATCGCAACCTTCCCAGCATGATGCGTGGCGGTTGCGATCATATGGGCGGCAATCCGGCCAACTTTCAGATTGTTCAAACCAAGGTAGTTTTGCCGCACGCCCTGACCAAAGTCATTCAGCAAGGCAAAGACCGGAATTCCCTTGGCGTTCAAACGAATAACAGCTTCGGTAACCTCGGGGTGCGTCACCGCCGTGGCCGCGATTGCATCGACACGGCCGACCAAAGCCTCCATCTGCGCAACGAAATCGCCCGGGCTTTGCGACGGCGCAAAGACCACCGTGACACTGGCGCGGACACCGCTGGCCTGGGCCACCGCACGCTCAATCTCCGACTTGAAATTCTGGTAAAACGCCTGCTTTTCCTTGTGCAGGACGACCCCCAGTCGCAGCCGCGGCAGATCGGCCTGCATGCGTTGGCCAATCAGCGAGGCGGCGTGATAGCCAATCGCCTTGGCCGCCTCATAGACCTTGCGCGCCGTCTCCTCGCGCACGGCTTCGCGGCCGTTCAATACCCGGTCGACAGTGGCCGTCGAAAGCCCCGCAGCGCGGGCGACATCTTGAATGGTGGGTCTGCCTGCCATCTTTCATCCTGACGAAAACACATCAATACCTACCCTCATCGTGACGAGTTTTGATGTGTTCTGCAAGCTCCCCTCTTTGTAACGGAAGCAAGCTGTGGCTATCGACAGAAAAGGCCCGATGCGACCCAGACGAGAGGAGATACCCATGGCCAAACGCGATTACAGCCCGTTCGGCGCCGATGCCCGGCATGCAGTGGAAAGCGGCCTGACGGCGGCGGAATGGTATCACACCGAGGTGCCGCGCAAGGTGATGAAGGATCTGATGGCCCGATCCGACAGCCCGGCCATTCGCGATACGATCCTGCTTTATGGGCTGATGATCGCGTTTGCCATCGGCGGCATTGTGACATGGGACAGCCTGTGGACCATACCCTTCTGGCTGGCTTATGGCGTGCTTTATGGTTCGGCCAGCGACTCGCGCTGGCACGAATGCAGCCACGGCACCGCCTTTCGCACGCCGTGGATGAACAATGCGGTCTACCAGATCGCCAGCTTCATGATCATGCGCAACGCGGCCACGTGGCGCTGGAGCCATGCGCGCCACCACTCTGAGACTTATTTCGTCGGCCGCGACCCCGAGATTGCGGTGATGCGGCCGCCAGAGCTGGCCAAGTTGTTTCTGAATTTCTTTGGCGTGATCGACGTTTTGAAATTCTTTCCGAACCTGATCCAAAACGCCCTTTTCGGACCGACGGCAACCGAGAAAACCTTTGTGCCGCCGTCGGAATGGGGCAAGGTGCAGCGCGTCGCGCTGGTGCATCTGGCGATCTATCTGGCCACGGTTGCCCTTGCGATCTGGATGGGGTCGATCCTGCCCTTGATGGTGGTTGGCCTGCCGCGGATGTTTGGCGCATGGCATCACATCATGACCGGGCTTTTGCAGCACGGCGGCCTTGCGGACAATGTCATCGACCACCGGCTGAATTCGCGCACGGTCTATATGAATCCGGTCAGCCGTTTCATCTATTGGAACATGAACTACCACGTTGAACATCACATGTTCCCGATGGTGCCCTATCATGCGCTGCCCCGGCTGCATGAGGCGATCAAGGCCGATCTGCCGGCGCCCAACCGCTCCATCGCCGAAGGCTTTGCCGAAATGTGGCCCGCGTTGAAGCGTCAGCTTGCCTATGAGGATTATTTCCTCAAGCGCGCCTTGCCTGCCAGCGCCAAGCCCTATCGCGAAGATTTCCACCACTATGTGCCGGGCATGATGCCCCCAAAAGCTGCGGAGTAAGACATGCCTTGGATCGACGCCTGCGCCACCGATGACATCGACCCCGAAGACCTGATCCGTTTTGACCACGCGGACCAGACCTTTGCGATCTATCACGCCCCCGATGGCACGTTTTACTGCACCGAAGGCATGTGCAGCCACGAAAACGTTCATCTGTGTGATGGGCTGGTGATGGATCACCTGATCGAATGTCCCAAGCACAATGGCCAGTTTGATTACCGCACGGGCGAGGCGATGCGCGCGCCGGTCTGCGTGAACCTGAAAACCTTCCCGGTAAAGGTCGACGGTGACCGCGTGTTCATCGAGGTGGCCTAAGATGGCACGGTTGACGGTCAAGGATCTTTTGGATCAACGCGGCAAACATCCGTTTGCCATGCTGCGGGTCGAAACCCTTGAGGAGGCCGAGGCAGCGGCCCGCGCCGGGGTGGAGCTTTTATCGGTGCCGCCGGCCATGGTCTATGACCGGCGTTTCCGCGAGGTGGCCCCCGACGCCTTTATCTTCCCCGGTGACAATTTCTATGAAATCGGCACGACGGATGATTTCCTGCACTGGGCCTTTCCGCTCTATAAACACGGGGCTGATGCCTTCTATTGCTCAGGCTCGATGGCGACGATCCGCGCGATGGCCGATCACGGTTTGCCGGTCTGTGGCCATGTCGGGCTGATCCCGTCGAAGCGCACCTGGACGGGTGGGTTCAAGGCCGTGGGCAAGACGCTGGCGACGGCGCAGCTGGTCTGGCAGCAGGTCAAAGCCGCGGAGGAGGCCGGGGCCTTTGCCGTTGAAATCGAGGTGGTCCCCCATTCGATCACCCAAGCCATCGCCGAAAAGACCAAGCTTTTCCTGATCTCCATGGGGGCTGGCGCGGCGGGCCATGCGCAATATCTGTTCAGCGATGATGTGCTGGGCCAGAACCGGGGCCGGGTCCCGCGTCACGCCAAGGTTTACGCCAATTTTGCGGCCGAACAGGACCGTCTGCAAACCCTGCGGGTCGAGGCGATGGGCCGCTTTGCCCGCGATGTGCATCAGGGCGATTACCCGGCCCCGCAATATCTGGTGGATTGCGACAGCGACGTTGTCCAAGCATTCCGCGATTGGCTGGACAGCAGCGGCTGACCATCGAGCTTAAGGCAATCGGGCCGGAAACCGCCGCTGGGGCATGACGCGTCAGGCCCAGCGGCGGTTGCACGTTAGGCATGAGTTAACTTTCGCAAGGGATACTTGGGCCGGACCAAAGCCGTTCTCTGTGCCACCCTTGAATTTGGACGCAAAGGGATGCTATCGCGGGGCATTACCGCAAAGCGCGACAGTCTTTCGGGACACAGCGCCCAAGACAGCTTTTACGCCACTGAGGGTCATATGCAGCTAGAACCGACCGCCCTGCCCGACGTTCTGGTTCTGACGCCGCGCCAGTTTGGCGATGCGCGGGGCTGGTTCAGCGAAAGCTGGAATGCCCAGACCTTTGCCGCCGCCGGGATCGCGTTGAATTTCGTGCAGGACAATCATTCCTATTCGGCACAGAAGGGCACGCTGCGGGGGCTGCACTATCAATCCGCACCGCATGCGCAAGACAAGCTGGTGCGCTGCACGCGGGGCGCGATTTTCGATGTCGCGGTGGATTACCGGCTGGGCTCCCCCTATTTCGGCAAATGGGTCGGGGTGGAGCTGACGGCGGACACGGGCAAACAACTGCTGGTGCCAAAGGGCTTTCTGCACGGCTTCCTGACCCTGACACCGAACACCGAGGTGCAATACAAATGCACTGATGTCTATGCACCGGCCTGTGATGGCGCGGTGCGCTGGGACGATCCTGATCTGGGGATCGACTGGCCCTTGGGCGGCGCAACGCCCCACCTGTCAGACAAGGATGCGGCGGCCCCCTTCGTTGCACAGACCAAATCGCCTTTCGTGTGGGAGAGCCGGGCATGAAGCTTCTGGTTACGGGCGGTGCAGGCTTCATCGGATCGGCGGTTGTGCGCATGGCGGTGGGCCGTGGGCATGAGGTGGTCAACCTTGACGCGCTGACCTATGCCGCCTGTCTGGAAAACGTCGCCAGCGTGGCGGGGTCGAACCTTTATTCCTTTGAACATGCCGACATCCGCGACCGGGCCGCACTGGACCGCATCTTTGCCACCCACAAACCCGATGCGGTGATGCATCTGGCCGCTGAAAGCCATGTGGACCGGTCGATCGACGGCCCTGCGGATTTCATCGCGACCAATATCCTTGGCACCTTCAACATGCTGGAGGCTGCGCGCAGCCATTGGGTGACCGCAGGCCGCCCCGCCGGGTTCCGCTTTCACCATATCTCGACGGATGAGGTATTCGGCTCGCTCGGCCCCACGGGCCAGTTCACCGAAACCACGCCCTACGATCCGCGCAGCCCCTATTCCGCCAGCAAGGCCTCCTCAGACCATCTGGTGCGTGCTTGGGCCGAAACCTATGGCCTGCCGGTGGTGATGACCAATTGCTCCAACAATTACGGCCCCTTCCACTTTCCCGAAAAGCTGGTGCCGGTGGTCATTCTGAACGCGCTCGCGGGGCGGCCGATCCCGGTTTACGGCACGGGCGACAATGTGCGCGATTGGCTTTATGTCGAAGATCACGCCGATGCGCTGCTATTGGTTCTGCAAAAGGGCGTGCCGGGGCGCAGCTATAACATCGGCGGCGAGAATGAGTGCCGCAACATTGATCTGGTGCGCACCATCTGCGCGGTGCTGGACCGGCTGCGGCCCAAGGCGACGCCCTATGCCGATCAGATCACCTTCGTGACCGACCGGCCCGGCCATGATGCCCGCTATGCCATTGACCCGACCCGCATCCGCACCGAACTCGGCTGGCGTCCTTCGGTCACGGTGGCACAGGGGCTGGAGCGCACGGTGCAATGGTATCTCGACAATGAGGCGTGGTGGAAACCGCTGCTGTCGCGCGCGGGCGTCGGCACCCGGCTGGGCACCAAGGTATGACGGCGCTGGTCTTCGGCTCCACAGGTCAGGTGGCGCTGGAATTGCAGCGACGCCTACCCGATGCGGTGTTTCTGTCCCGTGCCGCGGCCGATCTTGCGGATCCGGCCGCCTGCGACGCCGCGATCCGAGCGCAGCGGCCCAGCCATGTCATCAACGCCGCCGCCTGGACGGCCGTCGATCGCGCGGAAGCCGAAGAAGCGGAGGCGACCGTGGTGAATGGCGACGCGCCTGCGGCCATGGCCCAAGCCTGCGCCGATTTGCGCATCCCGTTTTTGCACATCTCGACCGATTATGTCTTTGACGGCAACGGTACCCGCCCCTTTACGCCCGAAGACCCCACCGCCCCGATTGGCGCCTATGGCCGATCCAAGGCCAAGGGCGAGGCGGGGGTTCGCGCGGCGGGTGGGGCGCATCTGATCCTGCGCACCAGCTGGGTCGTTTCGGCGCATGGCACGAACTTCGTCAAGACGATGCTGCGGCTGGGGGCGACCCGTGAAACCCTGTCGGTGGTCGCGGATCAGATCGGCGGGCCAACCCCGGCCGCGAATATTGCCCAGACCCTGATCCTTGCCGCCGAATCCATGCGGCAAGGCCATGCTGGCGGCACCTATCATTTCAGCGGCGTGCCCGATACCTCATGGGCCGATTTCGCCCGGGCGATCATGGCGCGGGCCGCCCTGCCCTGCCAGATCCTTGACATTCCGACCAGCGCCTATCCCACCCCGGCCCGCAGGCCATTGAACAGCCGCATGGATTGCAGCAACCTGCACGCCGCCTTCGGGATCGACCGACCCGACTGGCAGCAGGGACTTGACCGTATTCTCAAGGAGCTTTCGACATGACACGCAAGGGCATCATTCTGGCCGGCGGCTCTGGCACCCGGCTTTATCCCATCACCTTTGGCGTCTCGAAACAGCTTCTGCCGGTCTATGACAAGCCGATGATCTATTATCCGCTGTCGGTGCTGATGCTGGCCGGAATCCGTGAGGTCGCGATCATCACCACCCCGCTCGATCAGGAACAATTCCGCCGGGCTCTTGGCGATGGGTCGCAATGGGGCATGTCCTTTACCTTCATCACCCAACCCTCACCCGATGGGCTGGCACAGGCCTTTATCCTCGCCGAGGACTTTCTGGACGGCGCACCGTCGGTTCTTGTTCTGGGCGACAACATCTTCTTCGGTCATAGTCTGCCAGAAATCTTGCAGACGGCGGATCAGCAAGACACCGGTGGCACCGTCTTTGCCTATCGCGTCAGCGAACCGGAACGCTATGGCGTGGTGGGATTTGACGCTGAAAACAACGTCACCAAGATCGTGGAAAAACCGGCGAATCCGCCGTCCAACTATGCGGTGACCGGGCTTTACTTTGTCGACGGCACCGCCCCTGCCCGCGCCAAAACCATCAAGCCCTCGCCCCGCGGCGAGGTGGAGATCGTCGATCTGCTGCAATCCTACCTTGATGAGGGTACGTTGACGGTGCGCCAGATGGGACGCGGCTACGCCTGGCTTGACACCGGCACCCATGGCAGCCTGCTGGATGCCGGAAACTTCGTGCGCACTCTGCAATCGCGGCAGGGCCTGCAAGTCGGTTGTCCCGAGGAAATCGCCTTCCACGCCGGATGGATCACCCGCGCCGAATTCGAAAAATGCGCAAGCGTCGCCGCGAAATCGACCTATGGCCAGCACCTGATGAGCCTTCTGGCCGACGATAAGCATCTGGAGCCATGAGTGGGAAATCCTGATCTCCCGACACGCCCTGCCCCCTAGGTTGAGACGCGATCAGGTCCACCAGAGCATGATGGTGGCGAGGGCGACGGCGACTTCGAAGTTGATGGCCAGCTTGTCGTAGCGGGTGGCGATGCATCTCCAGTCTTTCAGGCGACAGAAAGCGCGCTCAATCAGATTTTGTGCGGCATAGGCCACGGTATCGTAGGGGATGGGCCGCGTGCGGGATCGCGTTGAGGGGATCACAGCCTCGGTTGCGCTGGCGGCGAGACGCGCCACAGGCTGCCCGCGTCATCTCCTCTGTCGGCCAGCAGGCGGCGTGATGCAGGCATCTTGTCGAGGAGCGCGGGTACTGCCGTGATGTCGGCGCAATTTTCTGGACTGAGGAAGAAGGCCACGGTCCGCCCGCAACCACATGTCAACGCGCGGATTTTTGTGGTTGGACCGCCACGCGAGCGCCCGATGGCCTGAACTTGCGCCCTCCTTTTTCACCGTGGGCGGAGCGGTGCACGCGCACGGCGGTGCTGTCGATGCTCAGATCATCGGGCAGTTCCACCTGCGCCGAGAGGGTGGCGAAGATGCGCGCCCAGAGGCCCCGGGGGTTCCACCGGTTGAGCCGGTTCTAGAAGGTGCTCGCCGGACTGTAGTCGGGCGGGCAATCCTGCCAACGGCACTCCGTCCGCAGCACATGAATGATGCCGCTGCTCACCCGCCGGTCGTCAACGCGCCGCGCCCCAGTTGATTCCTGGGCAAGAGCGGTTCAATCGCTCCCTAGGGTCAGGACCCATTGATTATCCGCTCGCGGCGTGATTCAGCCTCTGCG
>CAYMRX010000004.1:339856-410992 GCA_964393035.1 uncultured Tabrizicola sp. | reverse complement strand
CCTCGCAGAGGCTGAATCACGCCGCGAGCGGATAATCAATGGGTCCTGACCCTAGCGAATGCTGTCAATTGGCCCGTGATCGCGGCGGCGATTTCGTCGGGTTGGGTTGCCTGCAGAAATAATCGTCATGCAGTTCGGCTCAATCCCACTATCTCGATGCGCCGTACGGTGATTTTGCTTTGATTTCCCAACACGAAAGTCCCCGCTACTGCCAGCGCATTCCCGTTCGTGTCCAACACCGTGCAAGATTTCTGCAAGATTGGCCCCCTGAGCGAAATGGCAGATAGGGCAGATAGTCTAACTCTTTGATAAATATGGTGCCCCCAGACGGACTTGAACCGCCGACCCTCTGATTACAAATCAATATTTTTGCCGATTTGGCGCATTGATTTAGTGACAAATTCCAAATTGATCGACATGAACGTATTGTTTTTCATTGACATTTATACCATGCCAACTGACATATAGCGACAGCGGGCGACGCACGATGCAGTGACAAGCCGTGACAAATCCAGTGACAAGAAAATTTTCGTCTCGACTGAATGACCCATCGCGCGACCCGATGACCGTTTGTCAGAGCCGAAAACGCCCTCGCCGGATTTGTCACTAAAAGGAGGACCAGATGCCGACATTCACGACCAAGAAACCTGGCAAGGCAAAGGCTGATGACGGCCTATTGCACCTCGATCACATCGACCCGCCCGAGACCGGGCAACGCTTGTTTTTTGATGACCACAGAGATGCCCCGCGCGGCTTCGGGTTTCGCGTCACACAGGCCGGAGGACGCGCGTTCATCTTGCAATATTACGTCGATGGAAAGCAGCGCCGAAAAACGATCGGCGACTATCCGACTTGGACGCTGGAAGCCGCGCGGACTGAGGCGCGCAACCTTGTTCAAGGTATTGCGATGGGCGCTGACCCTCTTGAAGAAAAGCGGCGGCGGCGGGCCGAACCCCTGATGAAGGAGGTGGCTTTGGATTGGCTGGAAAAGCACGCGAGCGGCCTACGCAGCGCAAGCACAATCCAGGCGCTGGTTAAAAAGGATCTGATCCCTGCGATCGGTGACCTTAAAATCACCGATGTTCGCCGACGTGACGTGATCGACCTTGTGGAAGCGAAAGCGGGCACCGCGCCACGCAGTGCTGCGCAGTTGCTGATTTATGTCCGAAAAATTCTGACCTATGCAGCCGATCGCGAATACATCCCTGCAAATCCGGCTGCCGATCTTAAGCCGAACAGCATCCACGTTGCGGGCAAAAAGAAGCCGCTCGCTCCTACCGTGCGAAAGCGGGTTTTGGATCCAGAGGAGATCCGTGCCTTTTGGCACAATGTTGAGCGCGCCGACTTCTATAAACTGACCGCGCTGGCCCTAAAATTGGTCCTGGTCACAGGCCAGCGTCCGGGAGAGGTGACAGGTATGCACGAGTCCGAGATAAATGGCAGATGGTGGACTATCCCAGCGAGCCGTCGCGGCAAGACCGAAACAACGCAACGGGTTTATCTGACTGATACCGCGATGACGCTCTTGAACCAGGCTCGCGACGAAATCCACCGGCTCGCACGTCGCCGAAATGATCCATGGGCCGGTCATCTCTTTGAGGCCAGGCCTGGGCAGCCAATAACCAACCATGCCGTTGCGCGGGCGGTATCCAGAAACCGCGAGATCCTGGGCAATGGTGACGATGAAATCTGGGGGCACTGGACGCCACACGATCTGCGACGGACGATGCGAACAGGCCTAAGCGCCTGCCGGGTCCGCCCTGACATCGCAGAAATCGCTATCGGGCACGTTATCGGCGGGATCCGCGCCACTTATGACCAGCACGACTATTCAGATGAAATTCGCGCGGCACTGGAGGCCTGGGATCGCCGATTGATGGCGATCATCGAAGGTAGAGATCCCGACGCCCTTGGCGGCGACAATGTTGTGCTTTTGGAGGCGCGGGCATGAGTGGTTCATTTTCAGAACGTGCAGCCGGGGGTCAAGGCGGGATGATCGTCGAACCACCCATATCAATGGAGAAGGCAAGCGAGATCGTTGGGCAGGACATATCAGATGACGCTTGGCAGCGGATCCGAGCCGCGTTTCACGAATATGGGCATCGCCAGCTTGCCCTGTCAGCTTCCAAACTTAGCCTATCGAAGGGCGACCCTCAAAGCTGGCACATGCGCAAGGACGCTACGAGTAAGGCGATAAATGCAGCAATGGCCAAGCTTGTGTCTGCACGATCGAAGCACGGCAATTTTTTGGAGGAGGCTAGCGACCTTTTCGCGATGCAAACTTTGGGGAGGCCATTTGCACCGGATTTCCGCGCACGGCGGTTGCTGGATGAAGCCTACGCCTTAATGCTGCGTGCGGTCACCGTCATCGATCGTGCCGAACCAAAGGAAAACAAAACGCAGACAGCCGCACATGCGCGCGATCTGTTGGTGCGGGAAATCCGGAACGCTTTGAAGTCCGACGGGGTAGAAACGCGGCTATCTAGCGGTTGGGGCCTCGCGGACATCGATAGAACAATATTCCTTAAAGACTTGACCCCTTTTGAAAAATTGATTGTGGAGTTTCGTATCGGTGATGACGTGCCTTCGAGCGATAAGTTAAGGAGTCCAGCGGCATTTTCTGCATGGCTACGCGGCGCTTTAGCCGTCGGAGAAAAACAGGGGTAGCGCTCCCCAATTTCTCGTCCGTTACCGCTGATCGAAACCTGACGACATTGGCCGCAGATAAATCCATTCCGGAGACTGCGATGGCCATTCAAGATCTTATCCCTGAAGAAACCTATGCCGCAACGCGCGGTGTCTGCGCACGGACTGTCCAGCGCGAGCGGGCGCAACGTATCGGCCCCCCGTTTATCAAGCTGGGTCGGCGGATCTTCTATCGACCTGAGGCGATTGAGGCCTGGTTGCTCGCAAAAGAGCAGGCGCAGCCCCGCGCCGCTCGTTCAAACTGAAAAACCGCCCGCATGAAGCGGACGGGCGCAGAATATAAGCGACACGGTACATGTCGTTTATAGCGCATCTATTCGCTTCGGGCAATCAATCCGAGGCATGACGATGGAAATAACCATCATGGACGCAGCGTTAGAATACGCAGCACGAGGCTGGCATGTTTTCCCTGCACCCCGGGGAGAAAAGAAAAGCCACAAGGCCGGAAAATATTCAGACGGCAAAAAATGGGGCGCAACAGTTGATTCAGAAGAAATCCGCCGCGACTGGCAGCGGTGGCCAAACGCAAATGTTGGCATCGCAACGGGGCCGAAATCGGGATTCTTCGTCATCGAAGCGGATACGGTGGAAGGCCACGGCATTGACGGCATCGGCAATTTGCACGCGTTGATAGAACAGCACGGTGGCTTGCCTCCGACCATTGAGGCTTTGTCACCATCTGGATCACGGCACATCTATTTTCGGTGGCCGGACGGGGTGATCTTTTCGAACAGCGCTGGCCAGGTCGCACCAGGCGTTGATGTGCGTGGAGATGGCGGCATGGTTATTGGCGTGCCGAGCGTTAAGCCCGGCAACGATCTTCCCTATCGCTGGCTGAATCCGCCACCGCTATTTGACCTGGCAGATTGCCCTGAATGGCTTTTGAAACTGTGCCTCAAGCCCGCGCAGAAGCTATCTGATCTTGCCATGCCCAAAGAGGCCCCACAGTTTGACCGGGGCAACGGCTGGGCCGATGCGGCTATGCGAGGCGAAATGGCCGCGCTGTTGGCGGCGGCGGACGGGCAACGTAATGCCACCTTGAACACAGCCGCCTTTAACCTTGGGCAAATCATTGCATGCGGTGGGCTGGATCATGAGACCGTTAGAGCGCGCCTAACAGCCGCCGCACATAGCATTGGGCTTTCCGCTGGTGAGATTGCCGGCACCGTTCAAAGTGGCCTTGCAGCCGGCTTGAAGCAGCCGCGTGCGCCAAAAGAAATGGCGGGCATGATCGGGGAGCGGGTGGCACTTACACCGCCTCAACCGTCTGATGCAGACCCGGTGGATCTCTGGGGAAGCTTCGATCCACCCGCGTTGCCGCAAGGACTTTTGCCGCCGATCATCGAACAATTTGCCCGCGCTAACGGTGACCAGATGGGGGCAGACCCTGCGGGGCTAGCCGTGGCGGCGCTTGTGACGTGCGCGGCTGCAATCCCCGACAAGGTGCAAATCAAGGTTAAACGCCACGATGATTGGAAAGAAAGCGCCCGCCTATGGGCGGCATTGATGGGGCCACCTTCCGCAAAGAAAAGTCCGATCATATCGGCGGCGACAAGTCCGCTATGCCGCCTTGATGTTGCGATGATGCGCGCATGGCAGAAACGTGTTTCCGAACACGATGCGCTTTCGCCTGATGAGAAAAAGGGAAAACAAAGGCCACTACAAACCCGACTGAGGCTCGAGGATGTGACCATCGAGGCCGCGCAGCAAGTCTTGGAGGGCAGCCCCTGGGGCGTCTTGCTTTTGCAGGATGAGTTTAGCGGATTTTTCGGTGCAATGGACAAATACAATGGTGGAAAAGGTGCATCCGCTGACCGGGCGTTTTGGTTGCGAAGTTTCAACGGTGGACAATTCGCATTGAACCGCGTGTCCCGTGGGGCGGCGATCATCGACAATTTGTCCGTTTGCATGTTGGGCGGGATCCAGCCCGAGCCATTGCGCAAGGTTGCAGGTGATGCGGTGGATGATGGCCTTTTGCAAAGGCTGTTTCCCATCATGCTGCGCAACGCAACCCTGGGCCGCGATGAGCCGATGCCGCCTGTCAACGCCCGTTACAGCATGCTGATTGACCGCCTGCACAAGTTACAACCACCAGGCTGGTGTGGCATGGATACTCTAGAATTTGATGAGGGTGCACAACGCGTGAGACGTGAGTTGGAGGCGCGTCACCTCGAATTGCAGTCACTAGAGACGATCAATCGCAAGCTGGCATCGCATATTGGCAAATATGACGGATTGTTCGCCCGCCTTTGTGTGATCTGGCATTGCGTCGAACACATCGAAAACGTTGCGCTTTGCGAAACACCAGACTTTGACCCCAGCGATCTGCCCATGACAGTAACGGAAGCGACTGCACAGCGCGTTGCCGAGTTTCTGCACCGCTTTCTGCTGGCACACGCAATTGCCTTCTACAGCGGCGTATTGGGCCTGTCAGATGATCACGACAGGCTGACAGCAATCGCGGGCCACATCCTGGCCCATAAGCTTGAAACTGTGACGAACCGTGATGTGCAGCGCGGAGACCGCACGATGCGGGGGCTGAGAGAACACGAAATCCGCCCTTTGCTGGAACAATTGGCAGCGCTGGGATGGCTGGACAGGATCGACCCACCTCGCCCATCGCAACCACCACATTGGATGGTCAACCCAAAGGTTCACCTTAAGTTTGAAGAACGCGGAAAACGCGAAGCTGACCGCAGGCAACAGGCGCGCCAGACAATCCAGGCTTTGGCTGGCGAGCCATGAGTTGTGTCACCATTGTCCCTTGCGCATACGTTACAGGGGCAGAGAACCCCCCTCTTTTCTATTGCGACAAATCTCTGCGATGCACCCGCAAGGGACAATGGTGACACAACCGATGGCTCGCACTAACCCATTTGGGAGATCTACCACATGACGCCTTTCACGATCTGGTCGCACCCCTGATGGCGGCGACTTGGAGAACTGGCAGCTTTTCGTTGACTCTTGCCGCTCGCTGTCGATGCTGTGAAGCGAAAGGGGCTTCCCATGCGAGATATCTTGGCAATGATATTGGCGGTGCATGTCTGGAACGGCTTCTGATTGGTAATCTGTACTGTGATGATGTACTACCCAGTGGTAAGGATCTCTTTAAAGCTGGTTCAGCTTATCGAAAACGGTCAATGCAGGAGCGCGTAATGAACCGTGGCAAGAAAACGATTGCGTTACTCAGTCTTATGCTTTGCAACGTGGCGCTAGTCGGTTGCGGTCTCGCTCCGAACGTCGAGTATGATGGCTATAAATTCAATGCCGGTACTGCAGTTAAGGCAGGAAAAACAAAAATTCTTATTTGGAACTTGAATGAAGTACCCAATTCAAAACGTGAGGCGGCTTATTTCTCTGCCGCGGCAAAATTTTCAGGCTGCGAAGTAGACCCTGAAACTGCGGTTTTTCAGCCTCACAACGGGACAAGCATGATCAGCATGACTGCAAACTTATCCTGTTAATTTAATGGTTTTTTCTCTTCAGGTGCTTTTAGCTCCTGCTGTGTTAGAAATTCCTGGCAAAATGTACAAAAGGCAAAAATATTCCTCCCAATGGTAGAGGCCGCCGCCACCTAACTGCGTCGCGATCGCCGATCGTCTTGAATATTTGGTCTTATGATGGTATCTTTTTGTCATCACCTCGCATCGGCGACGCCGCGCGATCGTGCCGAAACTCCAGCGACGCTGGCAGAGCGGATCCATCCCATTCACCTTGGGGCGAGCCGCTGCTTTTGCCCCGTCACGGAGAAATCCCATGAATATCGAAATTTCCCACATCGCCGCGATGCGCAAGCACGCCATGGCCTTTACTGCATGCTTGCGCAAAGCAGGCCAAGATCTTGAAGCCCTCGAAATGCACACGCTCGATTGGGCCGCCTTAAACCAGGTCGAAAAGGACGCTCGCTTTGCGGCCAAAGGTCTGGCCGACAAGATCGGCGACAAGACCGAGGAAGCCCGCGCCGCCGAAATTGAGCGTGCCTTCGACGGTCTCACCGTTATCGCATCCGAAGCGGCTTCGGAGAAAGATCTACGCACCGCCCGCGGCGACCGCTCCCCCCGCAATGGCGTCGACAAATCGAAACGCCCGACGTTTGAGCCGCGATCGGTTTCTGCCGTTGATGGTGGCGACAACTTTGAGGCTGAGGCCGATTGGTCCCTGGCACCAGAGCATCGTTTCCGGACCTATGCGCAGGCACGCTCTAACGACGCCTATGAAGGCCTTTCGGCTGGCCGCCTGCTGCGTGCCATGGTCACTGGTGCGACCACCGACGCAGAACGTCGCGCACTAGCCGAAGGATCCGACAGCGCAGGTGGCTATACTGTGCCGAGGACGCTTTCGGCACAATTGATCGACAATCTGCGCGCTGCGTCGGTTTGCGTGCGTGCTGGCGCGCAAACGGTTCCCTTGGACTCCAACAAGCACAGCATCGCCAAGATCATTGCAGACGCAGTGCCCGCATGGCGCGCCGAAAATGCGGCTTTGAATGAATCCGCCCCCACCTTCGGGCAGGTCTTGTTCGAACCCAAATCCCTGGCAGTCCTGGTCAAGGTTTCGCGCGAGCTCTTGGACGATTCCTTGAACGTCTCCAGCGCATTGCCCGCCGTTCTTACAGCTGCCTTGGCGCAAGAACTGGACCGGGTGGCCCTGATCGGCTCTGGGACCGCGCCAGAGCCCCGTGGCATCACCAACACATCTGGCATTGGCACCACGGCGCACAATGCAGCCTTGGCCTCCTACGGGCCTCTCCTGGCCGCCCGCACTGGTTTGCTTACAGCAAACGTTGGTGAACCCACCGCTGTGATCCTGCATCCGCGCGATGAAGGAAAACTATCTGGACTGGTCGACACTACTGGCCAGCCCTTGGCCTTGCCGCCTCGTCTGGTCGGTCTGCCGATGCTCACGACGACACAGATCGCCACGGATGGCGGCGCGGGCGATAATGAGTCCAAGATCATCGTGGGTGATTTCCGGAAACTGCTAATCGGTATGCGCCAGGAAATTCGTATCGAGATATTGCGCGAGCGTTATGCAGACAATCACCAGGTTGCGTTCGTCGCCCATATGCGCGCGGACATCGCAGTGCAGCATGCGGCAGCCTTCCACGTCATCAGTGGCGTTCAGGGCTAAAGCGCTGGACCGGGGGTGGGTCGGATCCCTTCCCCGGCCCACCTCCAAACCCGTCGCCCCCATTTCTTTTATCGCGTCCCGACCCCGTTGAACGCAAAATCTGGAGATCACCCATGCAGATCGAAGCGCCTGACGGCCTTTCACCGGCAACGGCAGCTTGGTGGCGGCAGGTAAACCGCGAATTCGTGTTGGAGCCTCATCACCTGAAGCTGCTCACATTGGCGGCGCAGGCACTTGATCGCGTTTATGAGGCGCGCGAGATCCTGGCGCGTGAGGGGCTGGTCTATTTGGACCGTTTTGGAAGCCCGAAGGCTCGTCCAGAGGCTGCGATCGAACGTGACGCGCGTTTGGCCTTTGCGCGGCTGTTGCGCGAATTGGATCTCGACTGCGCAGCGCCCGAGGCCTCCCGCCCGCCTGCAATCCGATCGAACCGGGGAGCCTGACATGCCCGTAAAAAGACGTGCTGGCAAACAACGCGGGATCGTTGGCCTCGAGGCCGCCCAGCGGATCTTCCAAGCCGGAGGCGGCTTCGAGATGACCGCTAGCGGTGGCGGCATATTCACTGACGCCGAACTGGCCGAAGCCTATGGATGCCTGCCCCTGATCGCTTATCCCGACCCTTCTGAAATCCTCGACAACCTGCGGAGTGCTGACAATGTATCTCGATGACGGCCCCATACTGGCCCGAAAGATGGCCGCTCAAAGGCGTAGCGACGCGCTTATGGATCTTTGTTTTCGGGCCTGTCCCGCCATAGCGGAGCAATTCCAGCCCTTTGAGAAGTATTGCGGGCCTGTTGATGTGTCCGTCACGCTGACCAGTCACGACAGCGCACAGATCACTGCAGGGTTTCGTTATCGCCAGCCGCACGGTCCGACATTGGCCTTCACCGCCACCGTCCGCCGTCATGGCGATGATCTAGTGTTGGTCGATCGCCGAGGCAGTGCGCCTATTGCCGTTCCTGAGCCGGGTTGTATCGCGCTGGCGTTTCTGGATGCGGTTGCGGCTCAAGCAGAGAGGGCTTTTGAAGCAGTTGTGCTAGAAGAGCCTTGGCGTCTCCGGCACATTTTTCAATAGCGTCAAGCCTGGCCGACAGATCCATCATTCCTCCACTTAGACCAAGGGGCCAGACGTTTGTTGACGTCTGGCCCCTGTTTTCTTCGCTCCCTGCCCGTGGGCCGGATCTCCCGAGCGAATAGGCTGACATCCTGCGGGGAAGTCACCTTAACGATATCACGAGGGGGCTTGTGCTGCAATTCTGAGTCGATCTGACGATAGTGACAAAATCAGTGACAAGATCAAAAACGATGCAGGATTGGCCGGATCGATATTTGCTTAAGTATATATTTTTGTTCGATTTTTTGGTGCCCCCAGACGGACTTGAACCGCCGACCCCCTGATTACAAATCAGATGCTCTACCAGCTGAGCTATAAGGGCACTCTGTGGCTGGCATACTCTTGGCCTGCGCCGGTTGCAAGCCCTCAGCGGTCGCGGTGGGTATGGGCGAGGAGCGCGACGGCGGCGAGGCCGAAGGTGGCCACCACAAGGGCTGCGGGGGCGGCTTCGCCCAAGCGTTCAAGGCTCGCCAGTTCCTGCACGCGGGTTGCCAATGTGTTGAAGTTGAAGGGGCGCAAGAGCAGGGTTGCGGGCAATTCCTTGACGCAATCGACAAAGACCACCAAGAGCGCCGAGGCGACCGAGCCGCGCATCAACGGCAGGTAAAGCCTGCGCAATGTGCCGCCACTGCCCTCGCCTAAGCTGCGGGCGGCCATGGGCAGCGAGGGGGAAATCCGGCCAAAGGCGGCATCGACGGCCCCTTGTGCAATGCCGAAGAACCGCACCACAAAGGCCAGCACAAGTGCCGCCGAGGTGCCGGTCAGCAAAAGCCCCGGATCATACCCCGTCAGCGCCAGAATCGCATCGGCCAGGCGGTGATCGAGCGCGGCCAGCGGCACCAAAAGCCCCACCGCCAGAACCGCGCCGGGGGCGGCATAGCCCAGCATGGTGACCGGCAGCACCACGCGCGCCACCCCCCTGCCCGCCATCCGCACCCCGTAAACCAGAAACAGCGCCGCCCCGACCGTGACGACCGCGGCAATCCCGCCGACCATCAGCGTGTTCAGCGCCGCCTCCATCAGCCCCTTGGCCAGCCACACTGCGGGATTGGCAAAGGCATGGGTCAGCATGACGCCAACCGGCAGCAGGAACCCCATGGCAAAGGGCAAAAGACAAAGCCCGAAGGCCACGGCCCCACGCCAGCCTGACAGGGCCAAGGGCTCGATCGGGCGGGCGTTGCGGGCGGCGCGGTGAAAGCGGGCATTGCGGCGGCTGACGCGCTCGATGGCGACAAGGGTCAGGATCAGCGCCATGATGACACCGGC
The DNA here is from genome assembly GCA_964393035.1 of uncultured Tabrizicola sp. Classification (GTDB taxonomy): domain Bacteria; phylum Pseudomonadota; class Alphaproteobacteria; order Rhodobacterales; family Rhodobacteraceae; genus Tabrizicola_A. The sequence goes on along the minus strand of CAYMRX010000004.1, from coordinate 400,776 downwards.
AATCTGCGCCGCCCCCCCGGCATTGCCGCCCGAGAGCCAGGTGGAAAATACCCCCGTCGTCAGGGTCTGCACGCCGAAATGCGTGACGGTGCCGAAATCGGCCACCGTCTCCATCAGCGCCAGGGCGACGCCCGCGGCGATGGCGGGCCGCGCCAAGGGCAGGCCCAGCCGCCAGAACAACCCCCATCCCCCGGTGCCAAGCGCGCGGGCAACCTCATAAACCCCGCCCGACTGTTCGCGCAGGGCTTGCCGGGTCAGAAGGTAGACGTAAGGATAAAGGGCGGCCGACAAGACAAGGGTTGCGGCCCAGGTGCTGCGGATTTCGGGAAACCAGTAATCGCGCGAGTCCGCCCAGCCAAACGTGCTGCGCATCGCGGTTTGCAAGGGGCCGGCGTAATCCAGAAAATCCACCAGCGCATAGGCCCCGACATAGGCCGGCAAGGCCAGCGGAAACAGCAGCGCATGCACCAGCCAGCCACGACCGGGAAAGCGGTACATCGTCACCAGCCAGGCCGCCCCGGTGCCCATCGCCGCCGTCAGCACCCCCACCCCCGCCATCAGGATCAGCGTCGTGGTGAAATAGCGCGGCAGCACGGTGGCCAGAAGATGCGGCCAGATGTTCTCTGTCGGGTGAAAGGCGATCCAGACCACCGCCAAGAGCGGCGCCACAACCACCGACACGATCGCAAGGGCCGCCAGCGTCCAGCCATCGGGCCAAAGGCGCCCGAAGGGCATGACGGATTTGCGGCTGTTTTGCAGGCTCGACATGGGTTTGCGCATAGCGGAAAGCTGTTTCCCTGTCCAGAAAACCCACTATAGTCGGCGCAATAGAGAACATAAAGCAGATCAGTCCATTATGCGGATCGTTTACCACCTTGGCGCCCATTTCACCGATGATGAACGCCTGTTGCGCTGCCTTTTGAAGAACCGGGATCTTTTGGCGCAACATGACATCGTGGTGCCGGGACCGAACCGCTATCGCAGGCTCTTGCGGGAAACCGCGACCAAGCTGAAGGGCAAGGCGGCGACGATGGACGAACAGGCGCTGATCCTGGAACAGATCATGGAGGAAGACCGCGCCGACCGCTTGATCCTGTCTTGGGAAAGCTTCCTGTCGCTGCCGAACTACGTCCTGAATGAGCGGCTTTATCCGGCCGCGGGCGACAGGGTGCGCGCCTTTTGCCAGATTTTCCCGCAGATCGAGGCGGAGTTTCACCTTGCCATCCGCAACCCGGCCTCGTTCCTGCCGCAGTTGCACGGGCGTCTGAAACCCGAGAATTACCGCGAGTTTCTGAACGGCGCCGATCCTTTGGATATGTCATGGCTGGATGTGATCGAGCGCATTGTCGATGCCAATCCGGGGGTGCCGCTGACGGTCTGGTGCGATGAGGACACGCCGCTTGTCTGGCCCGAGGTCTTGCGCGCGGTGGCGGGCCTGCCCGACGGCCTTTCGCTGGAGGGCGAGGACGATTTGAATGCGGGCCTGATGTCCAGTGAGGGCGTGACGCGCCTGAAGGCCTATCTCGACAGCCATCCGCCGCAAAGCGTGATGCAGCGCCGCAAGATCGTCTCGGCCTTTCTCGACAAGTTCGCCCTGCCCGAGCGGATCGACCAGGAAATCGAGATGCCCGGCTGGACGGCCGATATGGTGGCCGAAATGACCCAGACCTATGAGGCGGATGTCGCGCGGATTGCCCAGATGGGCGAGATCACATTTCTCGCCCCCTGAGGTTGTGCCCCCTGCGGGTCGTGTCAGGCCGCCGTCAGATCATCCCAAGGGCGGATTTGTACATGTCGAGAACGGCTTCTTCTTCGGCGATGTCATCGGGCTTGCGCTTGCGCAGGGCGACGACCTTTTTCATCACCTTGGTGTCATAGCCGCGGCCCTTGGCCTCGGCCATCAGCTCTTTTTGCTGTTCGGCGACGTCTTTTTTCTCGGCTTCCAACTGCTCAAACCGTTCAATGAACTGGCGCAGCTCGTCAGCGGTCACGTTATAGGCGTCGTTGGCGTCGCTCATCTTCGGTCTCACATCTGAAAACAGGTTGGGGCATACCTAGCCCGAGCGGGGCAACCCTTGCAAGCGGTGTTGACGCGAGGTTGGGAATCTCGAATTCACATTAAAGAACAAATCATTGCGAGATATGTCGAAGACAATACCTCAACTGCGGCGGGCCAAGGCGTCGGTCAGCACCCCGGTGACCACTGCGCCCGGAACATCCTCGGCCACGAAAGCCGCACCGATGCCGCGCGCCAGAATAAAGCGCAACCGGCCGTCGATCACCTTCTTGTCCTGTCCCATCAGCGCCAAAAGGGCTGCGGCATCGGGCAGATTGCCCGGAATATCAGCGATATCCGTCTTCATGCCCATCGCCTTCAGATGCGCCCGGACCCGGCTTGGCGCCTCTTGCGAACACAGGCCCAGCCTCTGGCTGAGTTCAAAGGCCAAAGCGCAGCCGATCGCCACGCCCTCGCCATGCAACAGGCGGCTGGAATAGCCGGTGGCCTTTTCCAGCGCATGGCAGAAGGTATGGCCAAGGTTCAAAAGCGCGCGGTCGCCTTCTTCGGTCTCGTCGCGGGCGACAATCTCGGCCTTCATCTCGACCGAGCGTTTCACCGCATATTGCCGCAATCCCGCATCCCCTGCCGCCATGGCCGGGCCGTTCGCCTCCAGCCAGTCGAAAAAGGCGGCGTCGCCGAGAAGCCCGTATTTCACCACCTCGCCATAACCGGCAAGAAAATCGCGCGGGGGCAGGGTTTCCAGCGCAGAGATATCGGCCAGAACCAGCGATGGTTGATGGAAAGCGCCGATCAGGTTCTTGCCTTGGGTGGTATTGATGCCGGTCTTGCCGCCAACCGAACTGTCCACCTGCGCCAGAAGCGTCGTCGGGATCTGCACGAACCGCACGCCACGCCGCAGGGTGGCGGCGGCAAAGCCCCCCAGATCCCCCACGACACCACCGCCAAACGCCACCACGACGTCGCGCCGTTCGACCTTTTGGTCCAGCAACCACTCCGAGACGCGGGCGAATTGCTCCCAGCTTTTCGATCCTTCGCCCGGCGGCACGGCCAGCGCGGTCATGGCGATGCCTTCTGCGGCAAGGGCTTCGGACAGGGCCATCAGGTGATGCGCGGCAACGGTGTCATCGGTGACGACGGCCACCTTGGGGCGGCGCAACAGCGGGGCAATCTCGGCCCCGGCCCGTGCGATCAGACCCGCGCCGATGCGCACCTCATAGCTGCGCGCGCCAAGCGCCACCGGCACCACATCGATCGTCATGTCCTATTCCTTTTCCAGCACATCCGGCCGCGTGAGAAGTGCGGCCATCACCCGCTGCGCCATATCCTCGATCGACAGATCCGGCGAGGATTCCACCGCGATATCGGCCATCTGGTAAAAGGGCATGCGGGCGTCGTAAAGTCCACGCAGGGTTTCGCGCGGGTTCGCCGTGCGCAGCAAGGGCCGTGTCGTCTTGTGCCGGACCCGCTGCCACAACAGATCAAGATCGGCCTTCAACCAGATCGACACGCCCTTTTCGGCAATCAAATCGCGATTATGCGCAGACAAGAACGCCCCGCCCCCGGTGGACAGGATGCCCGGCGTGCCGCTCAGCAATCGGCTGATGACTTCGGTTTCACGGGCGCGAAAGAACGCCTCGCCGTCGCGTTCGAAGATTTCTGCGATGGATCGGTCGGCGGCGCGGACGATTTCTTCGTCCGAATCAAGGAAGGGCACCCCCAAGAGCCGGGCAAGGGCCGTGCCGACAGCGGTTTTTCCCGCCCCCATCATGCCCACCATCACGGCAGTCTTCTTAAGCCGCAGCGGATTTCCCACCCAATTCCCCTGTTACAAACTGTCGTTTCCGGACAAAGCGCCGCCGACTGTCAACTTTCTTCCCTGAATGGCGTGAACTTGGCGCAAATGCCATATATATTCGACATGAGGCGGTCACCGATTTCGGGGGCCATAGAAAAGGCAACGCCCCGGCAGAACCGGGGGGAATGGGCAGGCAGCGCATGGTACGGCTGTTGAAACTGGTGGTCGTGTTGGTCGTTTTGGCATTTGCCGGGTTGGCGGGCTATGCCTATTTGGGCAATCTGGCCCCTGAAATGCAGGAAATCCGCCAGCCGGTCTCGCTGGATGCGGGCTAAGCGCGGGCAAATGCGCTGGATCGCCCTGCCGCTTCTGGCGGGGCTGATGGCGCTGCCGGTGGCGGCCGAATCACGGCGCAAAAAACCGCTCTCGGCGATTGACTGGCTGTCGCAGCCGGTGACGGCCCCGGCCGATACCGTGGTGCCGACAGACCCTTCACGATCGCAGCCCCCCAAAAAGCCGAAGATCAAAGAGGCCCCGGTGACCAGCAGCGGCGGTTTGCCTGCCGCCGTCACCACCTCGGTTCTGGGGGGGCCATCGCCGGATGCGGTGGGGCTGTTGACCCCGGCGCAAACCGGCTTTCCCCATGCGCTTTGGGGCATGGGCCTGACGGACGAGGCTGCGGCCGCCCTGACCCGCGCCGATCCGGTCGGCTTGCCATCGCTGCAAAGCCTGCTCATCACCGTGCTTCTGGCCGAGGCGCTGCCCCCGGCCGATGCGGGCGTTGACGGGCGGCTTTTGATGGCGCGGATCGACAAGCTGCTGGCGCTTGGCGCCTTGGAACAGGCGCAGGCGCTGCTGGATGCCGCCCTGCCCGCCCGTACCCCCGAACTCTTTCGCCGCAGTTTCGATGTGGCGCTGTTGACGGGCAACGAAGACCGGGCCTGCGCGGCGCTGGTGCAGGCACAGGCCTTGTCGCCCACGCTGCCGACCCGGGTCTTTTGCGTTGCGCGCGAAGGCGATTGGTCCTCGGCCGCGCTGACCTTGCGCACCGCGCAGGCCCTTGGACATGTGACCGAAACCGAAGATGCGCTGTTGTCGCGCTTTCTTGACCCCGACCTTTTTGAAGGTGAGCCGCCGCCCGCGGCGCCAAAGCCCGTCAACCCGCTGATCTGGCGCATCTACGAGGCGATTGGCGAGCCCTTGCCCACCGCCACCCTGCCCTTGGCCTTTGCCCATGCCGATCTGTCAGAGCGCGCCGGATGGAAAGCCCAGGTCGAGGCGGCCGAACGTCTGGCCCGTGCCGGGGCGATCACGCCCAACCTGCTTTTGGGGCTGTTCACCCAGCGCGATCCGGCGGCCTCGGGCGGGGTCTGGGACAGGGTTGATGCCTTTCAGCGTTTCGATGCCGCCTTGCAGGAGGGCGATCTGACGGCGGTGGAGCAACGCCTGCCGCTGGCCTATGCCCGCATGGCCGATGCAGAGCTGGAGGTGCCTTTCGCCACGCTTTTCGCCGAGAAGCTGGCCGATATGGCGTTGGCCGGCGATTCCGGGCGGATTGCCTATGACATGGGGCTGCTCTCGCCGGATTTTGCACGCCTGTCCAACAGCCGCCATGCGCCGGATGACCTGCGGGGCCGCTTTCTGGCCGGTTTGGCGCAGGGCAGCGTCAAGGGGCTGACCCCGCCCGACAGTCTGGCCCGCGCCATTCAGCCCGCCTTTGACGGCTCAACGGTGGCCCTGTCGGAGGATGCGGAGCTTTTGCTGGATCAGGCCCGCATCGGCGAGGCGATCTTGCTGGCCATGGCGCGGATCGAGGTGGGCTTGCACGGCGAACTTGCCAAGCTGGCCGAGGGATTGGCGCTGTTGCGCAAGCTGGGACTGGAAGACATCGCCCGCCGCACGGCACTGGAGTTGATGCTGCTGGAACGGCGGGGGTAAGGCAGATGGCCACGGCAGAGCGCTGGATCTCCACCTTCCTTCAGGCCCAGGCCGCCGAGGCCAATGCCGCGCGCAACACGCTCTTGGGCTATGGCCGCGACCTGAAGGATTTCACCGCTTGGGCCGCGCATCGCGGGCTGGATATCGCCACCCTGCCCCGCGCCGCGGTGGAGGATTACCTGATTTCCTGCGAGGCCGAGGGTCTGTCGAAGGCCACCCGCGCGCGGCGGTTGTCGTCGATCCGGCAGCTTTACCGCTTTGCCCATGATGAAGGCTGGCGCAAGGACAACCCGGCCTTGCGCATCTCGGGTCCGGGGGCCAGCCAGCGCCTGCCGAAAACCCTGAGCCATGACGAGGTGGATCGGCTCTTGGATGCCGCCCGCTCCAAGGGGCGGGGCACGGGGGAAAAGCTGCGCAATACCGCGTTGATGGAATTGCTTTACGCCACCGGGATGCGGGTGTCGGAACTGGTTGGCCTGCCGGTGGCGGCGGTCCGGGGCAATCCGCAGATGATTCTGGTGCGCGGCAAGGGCAACAAGGAGCGCATGGTGCCGCTGTCGCCCCCGGCCCGCGCGGCGGCAGCGGTTTGGCTGGCGCATCGCGATGCCAATGAGGAGGTTGCGCGCAAGGCGGGAAAAGCGGCCTCCAAGGCGTTGTTTCCCGGCTCTGGCACGGACGGCCATCTGACACGGCAACATTTCCACCTCATCCTCAAGGATATCGCGGTTCTGGCCGGGGTCAGCCCCGCCAAGGTCACGCCGCATACCCTGCGCCATGCCTTTGCCACCCATCTTTTGGCGGGCGGGGCGGATTTGCGGGTGATCCAGACGCTGCTCGGCCATGCCGATATTGCCACGACGGAAATTTACACCCATGTGTTGGATGACCAGTTGAAGGCGCTGGTGCAGACCCATCACCCCCTTGCTAAAAAGACCTGACGTCATGCGCCGTATCCTGTCCTGGCTTCCTGCCCTGCTGCGCCAAAGCCAAGCCGACCGCGCCGAGGGGCTGCGCGAAGACCTGACGCAGGCGATTGCGGCCAGCCATTCTGGCGGCGGGATGGAGAAAGAGGACCGCGACCGGCTGTTGGGCGCGCTCGATCTGGCAGAACGCCGGGTGGGCGAGATCATGACCCACCGCAGCAAGATCGAGATGGTGGATGCCGATCAGCCCCCCGAGACGCTGATTTCGGCGGTTCTGGCCTCGGCCCATTCGCGCCTGCCGGTGTTTCGCGGCGAGGAGGAAAACATACTGGGCGTCATTCACGCCAAGGAATTGCTGCGCGAGGTGGATCGCCTGCGCCGCACGGGCGAAGGGCTGGAGATTCTGGACGTCGTCAAACTGGCGATGAAGCCGTGGTTCGTCCCCGATACCACCACGCTGGACGACCAGATGCGCGCCTTTTTGAAACGGCGCACGCATTTTGCCATCGTGGTTGATGAATATGGCGCGATTCAGGGCCTGATCACGCTGGAAGACATTCTGGAGGAAATCGTCGGCGAGATCACCGACGAGTTTGACGTCGTCGCCCGCGATTCCAGATTGGTTGCGGATGACAGCGGGGGCTGGCTGGTCGATGGGGCAATGACCATCCGCGATTTGAACCGGGCGATGGATTGGGCCTTGCCCGACAGCGAGGCCAATACCATCGCGGGCCTTGTGATCCACGAGGCGCAGATGATCCCGGTGGAAGGCCAGTCCTTTGCCTTCCACGGCTTTCGCTTTCAGGTGCTGGCCCGGCAGGAAAACCGCGTGACACGGCTGCGCATCCGGCCGGTCTGAGCCGGCAAGGCGGTCTGATCAGAACAGGTCAATCCGGGACGACAACCCCGACAGGCTGCTGACGCCATCCAGCGTCAGGGTCGCCCCGTTCATCAGATCAATGACCACATCGCCCGCCACAATATGGGCGCGTTCGGCCACCAGCTCTGCGGCACTCCTCACGCTTCCTGACCAGATCGCATCGTCAAACTTCAACCGGTCGGTGCTGGCGGCAAAATCGCTGATGATGTCAACCCCTGCACCGGCGTTGAACACGAACACATCCGCCCCGCTGCCACCGGCCATGCGGTCATTGCCCCCATCGCCATAGAGGGTGTCATTGCCCGCCTCACCAATCAGGCGGTCATTCCCGGTGCCGCCGCGCAACAGGTCGTTGCCCGCCCGCCCGTTCAAGGTGTCATTGCCGCCATATCCCGACAGCGTGTTCGCGGCGCTGTTGCCTTCCAGCGTATTGGCCGCCCCATTGCCGCTGGCGCTCAGCGCACCGGTTCCCAGAAGCCGGGCATTGTTGATCCCGGACACAAGCGTGATGTTGGCAGAGGCATAAAACATGCTGGCGTTGACCACATCCAGCTTGGCATTGACGTCATCCACCGTGATGCGCACCGAAAAAGCCGTGCCGGAAACGCTGCCCGTGACCAGAACCGGGCCGCCCTCCACCACCTGAAGCGCATAGCCCCCGGCGGCGGCGCTGACCGTGGCATCGCCGGCCGTGGCAAAGGTGGCGCCACTTTGCCCTTCCCCGATCGAATAGAACCGGTCGGCATTGGTGTCGGAATAGACCACGCCCGTCACATAATACTCCCCCGGCGTGCTGGAGTAGTTCTGCGTCACCATCGAGGCATTGTAGGTCGTGCCGCCCGCCGTGAACTGGCCCGCCTCTTGCGCGATGCCGATGTCGCGATAGCTGTCATAAAGGATGTTGACGCGGTGGCCCGCCGACAAGAACAGATCGGCATGTTGCAAGGCGATGGTGCTTTCAAGGTTCAGCGTGCCGGTCGTGCCGCGCCAACTGATATTCTCGCCCGCCCCCCAGCCTTGATAGCCCGCCGCACTGCTCCGCTGGGCCGGGGTGGAGCCATTGGCCCCGCTATGCGAGAACACATCATTCGCCAGCATCCAGCGCGAATGGCCGATGGCGGCACTCTCCAGATTCCCCTGAAACGCCAATACGCCGCGCGGCGCGCTGTGCAATTGGCCTGCGGCAAGATTGGCGTTCAGGCTGATGCCATATCGGGCTGCCTCCCCCAACGGGTCAAGCCGTGCCCGGTTGATGAGTTCCAACATATATTGCTCAGCAGCCGTTACCGCCATCAAAGAACCTCTCGCAGAAAAATCGTTGCGAAACGTCTTAACGGAGAATTGCGGCCCCTGCGCGGCAACAGTTTGTCACGCCGCCCGGATGGGCGGAGCCTTGCCGGCCCCGCCTGCCGCATTTGCGCAAAACCCGTCAACGCCGACCGAAAATTGACCCCAAGACCCCGCGCACGATGGCCTGACCGGATTTGCTGCCCAATTGGCGGGCAAAGCTTTTGACAAAGGCCTCGCCAATCGAATCGCTGCGGCTGCCCGACCGATTGCGCGGTGCCGGGCGATCGTCTTCCCCGGATCGGCCATCATAGCGGCGCTCCTGCGAAAAGCCGCGGTCATCCTCGGTCTCGCGCGCGGCGGTCTCGGCGGCATCGCGGGCGGCGCGATCAGCTTTGGCGCGCAGCCGCTCATAGGCAGAATCGCGGTCGATGGCTGTTCCATATTTCGCCGCCATGCCCGATGTGACCATCAACTGCGCCCGCAAGGCCGGATCAATCGGCCCCAACTGCGACGACGGCGGCCGCACCAGCGTGCGTTCGGCAATGCCCGGCACGCCCTTGGCCTCAAGAAAAGAGGTCACCGCCTCGCCGGTGCCGACATCGCGGATGGCGTCTTCGATGGCAAAGCGCGGGTTCGGCCGGTAGGTTTCCGCCGCCATTTTCAGGTCTTTCTGATCCTTGGCGGTAAAGGCGCGCAGCGCGTGCTGCACCCGGTTGCCCAATTGACCAAGGATCATCTCCGGCACATCCGCTGGATTTTGCGTGATGAAATAGACGCCGACCCCTTTTGACCGGATCAACCGCGCCACCTGCTCCACCTTGGACACCAGCGCCTTCGGGGCATCGGTGAACAGAAGATGCGCCTCGTCAAAGAAGAAGACGAGCTTGGGCTTTTCGGGGTCGCCCACCTCGGGCAGTTCCTCAAAGAGTTCCGACAACAGCCACAAAAGGAAGGTCGCATAAAGCCGCGGGCCCGAGTTCATCAGCTTGTCGGCGGCCAGAAGGTTGATCATGCCGCGCCCTTGGGCATCGCAGCGCATCAGATCGGCCAGTTCCAGCGCCGGTTCGCCAAACATCTGCGCCGCGCCCTGATTTTCCAGCACCAGAAGCCGCCGCTGGATCGCCCCGACCGAGGTCGAGGACACCAGCCCGTAACGCGCCGAAATCTCGCTGTCATGCTCTGCGATGAAGGTCAGCAACGCTTGCAGGTCTTTCAGGTCGAGAAGCGGCAGTTCTTCCTCATCGGCCAGCCGGAAGGCGACATTCAAGACGCCCTCTTGCGGCTCGGTCAGTTCCAGAAGGCGCGACAGCAAAAGCGGCCCCATCTCGGCCACGGTAGCGCGAATCGGATGGCCCTGTTCGCCGAACAAATCCCAGAAGGTGACGGGAAAGGCCTGATATTGCAGATCAAGACCAATGGTCGTCGCGCGTTTTGTAAAGGCTTCGTGCAGCTTGTGATCCGCAGACCCTGCCACCGAAATTCCGGCCAGATCGCCCTTCACATCGGCCATGAACACCGGCACACCCGCGGCGGAAAAGCCCTCGGCCAGCACTTGCAGGGTAACGGTCTTGCCGGTGCCGGTGGCGCCTGCGATCAGCCCATGGCGGTTGCCGTATTTCAACAGCAGGTTCTGGGCCACACCATAGCCCTCGCCGCCCCCACCGACAAAAATTGCATCCGACATCGCGACCCCCAAATTGAACCGTTTGAAAATATGGCACGCTCGCTGGCCCGCCCTTGCGTCAAGATACAGGCTTGGCCCCTTCATGCCAGTCTGATCTTGCCGAACACGGCATTTTGCCCCGAGGCGCCTTCCAAGGATTGTTATTCCTTTGCGACGCTTTGCCGATTGTTTCGGACACAAAACACGCGAAAGCCTGTTGACGGGGCAAAAAATCCGCAATAGCGTCCCTGTCATGACGTCGGCCAGTCCGACAGGGAGCAAATAATAGAGAAAAAGGGTCGGTTCGCCGGCCCTTTTTCCTTTTTCAGCCTGTTTGTCCTGCGGTGCTGGCCTATGCCGGCCCCAAATGCGCCCGATCAAGTGGATTTGCGCAGGAAACGGCCCTTGCGCCTGCCGCCATGGCGCTTTCCCCGCTGACTTGCGGGCGGTGACATGATAAGCGCGGCCCCGTAATGACAACGAAAGACGAGATGTCGATGCGTAAGCTGCTTCAAAGCCTCTCCCTTCTGGCGCTGACCGCCGTTCCGGCCTTTGCTCAGGAAACCACCGCCCCCGCGACCGAACAGGCCACCGAAGATCTGTCGATGGGCACCACCGCAGCCCCGGCGGTTCTGACCAAGGACACCGCGCAGGTGGGCCAAGGTTATCTCGCGACCACCTTCGAACTGTGGGAGCAGCGCTGTGAAAAGACCGAAGATGGCAAGGACCCCTGCCAGCTTTTCCAGTTGCTGAAAGATGCTGAAGGCAATGCCGTGGCCGAATTCTCGATCTTCGCTCTGCCCGCTGGTGGCAAGGCGGTCGCGGGTGGCACCATCGTTGCTCCGCTTGAAACCCTGCTGACCGAGGCTTTGACCATCGCGATCGACACCGCGCCTGCCAAGATCTACCCCTTCACCTTCTGCACCATCCAAGGCTGCGTTGCGCGCGTCGGCTTTACCGCCGAGGAAGTGGAGCAGTTCAAGAAAGGCGCCAAGGCCACCGTGTCGCTGGTGCCCGCCGCTGCCCCCGACAAGCGCGTGGACCTCGATATCTCCTTGAAAGGGTTTACCGCTGGCTATGACGTGGTGGCCGCCACGGTTCCGGCGCAGTAATCCTTTGCACATTCCTGAAAAGGCCCGCCATGGTGCGGGCCTTTTTGGTATTCCGGCGATCAATCGGCCCGGCGCAGGGCGAGAACCGAATTCAGCCCGCCAAAGGCAAAGGCATTGGACAGGGCAACCCTGACATCGGCTTGCCGCGCCTGCCCCGTCACCAGATCAACCCGGCACTCCGGGTCAGCGCCAAGATAGCCTGCGGTGGGCGCAATGATCCCCTCTTGCAACGCCAGCAAGACCGCCAGCAACTCCACCGCGCCCGCCGCCCCGATCAGGTGGCCATGCAGCGATTTCGTCGCCGTTACCGCAAGGCGCCGGTCGCCAAAGATGCGGGCAATCGCCTCGGCTTCCGAGCGGTCATTGGCTGTCGTGCCGGTGCCATGGGCATTGATGTGATCGACCACATCCGGGGTGATCCCGGCATCGGCCAAGGCCCCGGCCATGGCGCGGGCCGCGCCTTCGGGATTGGGAAGCACGATGTCGCTGGCATCCGATGTCATGGAAAAGCCGATGATCTCGGCCAGAATCGGCGCGCCGCGTGCCCGTGCCGCCTCATAGGGTTCCAGCACGAAAACCGCCGCTCCCTCGCCTTGCACCATGCCATTGCGCCCGACCGAGAACGGGCGGCAGGCCTCGGGCGACATCACGCGCAGGCCTTCCCAGGCCTTCAACCCGCCAAAGGACAGCATCGCCTCGGAACCGCCCGCATAGGCCGCCTCCACCATGCCAGATCGCACCATCTGAAAGGCAAGGCCGATGGCGTGATTGGACGAGGCACAGGCCGATGACACCGAAAAGGCAGGCCCCGTCAGCCCCATCTCCATTGACATATGGCTTGCCGCCGCCGACCCCATCAGCCGCGGAACGGTAAACGGATGCACGCGCGCCTTGCCATCGGCATAGACCGCCCGAAACGCCGCGTCCGAGGTGGTCAGACCGCCGCCCGCGTTGCCCATGATGACGGCGGTTTTATCGGGGGCGGCCGGGCAAGCTGCCTGCGCACGGGCCTCGCGGGCCGCGACAAGCGCGAATTGCACATGGCGATCCAGCAGGCCAAGCTGGGCATGGTCGAAATGGTTTTCCGGTTTCCAATCGGTAACTTGCGCGCCGATCTTCACCGACAACCGGTCCAGATCCGCAATATCCAGCGGCCCAATCGCCGCCCCCCCGGCCCGCAGCGCCTGATTGGTCGCGGCGACGGTCTGCCCCAAAGGGTTGACGGTGCCCGCCCCGGTGATGACCACCCGCCTCATCGCGCCGCGATCAGCGCCTCGACGCCGGCAATCACCGCGCCCACGGTGGACAGGTCAAACTGGCCTTGCGCCGGGTCATTGGCGTTGAAGGGCACCGAAATGTCAAAGGCCTCCTCCAGACCAAAGATGGTTTCGACCAGCATCAGGCTGTCAAGCCCAAGGTCGGCCAGCCGGGCCTCTGGCTGCACCATGTCGACATCCAGCATGGCGTGCCGGGCGATGATCGCCCGCACCCGCTCCGCGACTGACCATTCAACCCCATAAGCACCATCCATCCGTGTCTCCATCTGGCTAGTCGTCCTCAGACCTAGCCCCCCCGGATGACGGGGAGATGACAGCCTCCAGCGCGGTGACACGCGGGCCAAGGCGCGGCAAACGCCGCAGCGCCTTTTGAATCTCGACATGGGTTTCCATTTTCACCGCCGGATAGCCCAGCAGCACCCGCCCCTTGGGCGCATTGGTGAAAATCTTGGTGCCACCGCCCGCGATCACATCATCCCCGACAAAGATATTGTCATTGACGCCGACCTGCCCCGCCAGGACCACCCGGTTGCCGATGCGGCTGGAGCCTGCAATGCCGACCTGCCCGCACAGAAGCGTGTCTTCGCCCACCTGCACATTGTGGCCAATGTGGACCTGATTATCCAGCTTGGTGCCGCGCCCGATCAGGGTGTCGCGGATGGTGCCGCGGTCAATGGTGCAATTGGCGCCGATTTCGACATCATCGCCAATCACCACCGCGCCCAAGGAATGGATCCGCGTCCAGCTTTGTTCGTGAATTTCGCTGCGTTGTGAAAGGGTTTCGCGAATTTCCTCAACGCCGGATTTCTCGGGCGTGACAAAGGAAAACCCATCCGCCCCGATCACCGCGCCGGGCTGACAGATGAAGCGATGGCCGATCTTCACCCGCGCGCCGATGTGGGCGCCCTGCAAGATCAGCGCATCGTCACCGATCACCGCGCCTTCGGCAATCGAGACATGCGCCGCAATGCGCGCCCGCGCCCCCACGCGCGCCCCGCGCCCGATGCTGACAAAGGGACCGATGGCCGCGCCTGCGCCGATCTCGGCCGTCGGGTCGATCGCCGTCATCGGATGCACGCCGGGCGCAATCTCGGGGCCGGGGTCCATCATCCGCGACAGCCCGGCCATGGCAAGCCGCCCGCGGGGGGCAAAAATCGCCGCCTTCAGGCCCATGCCCTGCCAATCCGCCCCCGGCCACAGCATCGCGGCCTGCGCCTTGCCCTTGGCCAGCCCGTCGGCGTAACGCGGGTCCATCGCGAGGGCGAGATCCTCCGGCCCCGCCATTGCCGGTTCGGCCGCGCGGCCGACACGCAAGGACAGCTCTCCAGCGGCCTCAGCCCCCAAGGCCTTGGCAATGTCAGCGATGGAATGGGCCATGGCGTCCTCCGGTTCTTACCCGAAAAGCCTTAGCCCCGTTCCGCGTCCAAGGCTACCCCGGCCTCGGTCAGGGCATCAAACAGCCTTGCGTCACGGCCATAGACATCCTTGCGATAGCCGATCTGGCCGCGCCCATGGGGCCAGGCGGTGAAATAGACCAGATGCACCGGAACCTTGTGATCCAGCGAGACGGAGCTTTCCTGCTTGCTGTCCAGTTCCGCCTGAAACACCGCCTTGGGATCCTCCGTCTGCCGCGCCAGAAGCACATGGGCAAAATCCACCGGATCCCCCAGCCGGATGCAGCCATGGCTATAGGCGCGCACCTCATTGGCAAAAAGGTTTTTGGCTGGCGTATCATGCAGATAGATGTTGTGCGGGTTGGGGAACATGAATTTCACCTTCCCCAGCGCATTGCCGTCCGAGGGCGGCTGACGCAGGCCGAACGGGAAGCTTGACGCCGAATAGGCGGCGAAGTTCACCGCCCCCCGCGGCACCACGCGGCCCTTGCCGTCCACCACCTGCAAATGGCTGACCGCATTGCTGTTGCGCTGCAAAAGCGGCAGGTATTCTTTCACCGTGATCGAACGCGGCACCCCCCAGGACGGGTTGATGACCATATATTCCATCTGGTCGGAAAATTCCGGGCTGCGCTGATCGGCAACATTCTTGCCGATCACCACGCGGGTCTGAAATGTGGTGCGGCCATTGTCGATGATGCGGGCGACAAAATCCGGCTGGTTGACCCAGATATGCCGCGCCCCGCGCGGCGCATCGCCCATCCAGCGCAGGCGTTCCAAGGCGACGGTGATGGATTTCAGCCGTTCGGCCACCGGCACGTTCAGCGCCGCAATGGTCGCGGCCCCGGCAATGCCATCGGCGGCAATGCCATGGTCGAGTTGAAAGCGTTGCACCGCCCGCAAAAGCGCCTGATCATAATGGCCCGAGGCGGTCTGGTTCAGATAGCCGCGCGCCATCAACCGATCGCGCAACTGAATCACTGCGGGGCCGCTGGCGCCAAGGCCAAGGCTGTCGGCGGCAATTTCCGCGCCCCATCCCGGCCCGGCTTGCAGCCGCAGCTTTTCCTTGACCAGCCGGGCATATTCCGGCGCATCGGGGGCCAGCCCTTGCAAAAAGCGCGCCGGGGTCGGGCTGACGGCAATGGCCCGCATGAGGGCGGCCGGATCGGGCCGGGCAATCTCGCGCACGATGCCGGGGTCAACCTTGGAAGGCGTCAAAACCCCCGACGACAGGTCGCGGGCATAGGCGAGATAGGCAAGGCTCATCGCGGCCTCGACCCGGCCGCGGTCGCCTTCGGTTTCAGCCGCGCGGAAGGCCGCGACCAATGCAGCGGCGTCATAGCGCGCCGTTGGCAGGCCCTGATCGGCGGCGCGGTCAAAGGCGGCAAGGGCGGCGCGGCGGCGGGCGACATCATCGGCCCCGGTCCACAGATCGCCATAGCCCGTATCGCGATAGAACCCCGCCAGGGCTTCGTTTTCGGCAACTGCCGCGGCAAGGGCATGAACATAGGCGGTGCCGGGCTGGGGCGCGGCCCCGGCTCCTTGCGGCGCGCAGAACAGAATCAGCGAAAGCGAGGCGGCCAAACGGCTGCGGGCAGATACGCTCCACCCTGTAAAAAATCCAATCACATCAAATCCTTCGCGGCAAACTGCCCTGGCGCGGTCATGTCTGTGCATAGTGTCGACGAAATTACGCCAAGTGTAAACAAAGCCTCACTTTTTCGCGGGAAAGTTCCGTCAACTGTCACCGGCAGCGAAACAATCAAATGCTCGGCTGTTTTCCCCGCCTTGTTCCCCGGCTGTTCAGCAAAAATTTGCCTATTGCGGTCAGACTGCGGCGCAGGCGGTCAATCTTTGCTTTGGTCCTCGCGGTGAATGTGCCATAAGATGCATGCACTTGGGGAAGAGTAGCAAAATGAAACCGCCGGTTCAGGCGGTCGAAGACCAGCGACGGGACAGGCGCAAAGAATGGCGATCACATCTTCTATCGGGTTTACGCGGCGCGGGCTGCTCAGTGCTTTTGCGGCCACCGCGCTGGTTGCGGCACCGGCCTATACGGCGGCTGCGGGCTATCTCAAGGGCGCTGGCGACATTCGCCGCCTGCGGCTCTACTCCGGGCGCACCGGGGAAAGCATCGACACGATCTATTGGGTCGAAGGCGAGTACATCCCGGAAGTTCTTAAAGAAATCAATCACTTCATGCGGGATTGGCGCAATGCCAAATCCATGAAGATGGACCCGCGCAACTTTGACGTCATGGCAGCCGCGCACCGTCTGATGGATGTGAACGAACCCTACATGCTCTTGTCGGGTTATCGCAGCCCCGAGACGAACGCGATGCTGCGCTCCAAATCCAGCGGTGTGGCGCGGAACTCTCTGCACATGAAAGGTCAGGCGGCGGATCTGCGGTTGAAGTCGCGGTCGGTCGGTCAGATGGCCCGCGCGGCCAAGACCTGCTCGGGCGGCGGCGTTGGCGCCTACTCGCGGTCGAACTTCGTGCATATGGATTGCGGCCCGGTCCGCACCTGGGGCGGTTGAGCGATCCTTCGGCGGAAATCAGCCTATGCAAGGGCGCCTTGGGGCGCCCTTTTTGCTGCCTTGCCCTGCGGGATTGTTTCCCGCGCGCCGATCAATCCTGATCCAGATCATGATCCGCGTCGCGCGGGTCTGCGGCCCGGCCGCGGAACCCCATGGCCACCACGAATTTTTCCGAACTGTCGGCCCGGCTTGATGGCGGTTTGACGTTTGCCACCTTCTTGAAGGACCGCTTCAACAGCGCCTGCATCTCGTTTTCCGCCCCGCCGGCCAGAACCTTGGCCACGAAGGTGCCGCCTTCATCCAGAACGTCAAAGGCAAAGGCCAGCGCCGCCTCGATCAGGGCCACGATGCGCAAGTGGTCGGTGCCCTTGTGACCACTGGCCGCGGCGGCCATGTCCGACATCACCACATCGGCATTGCCGCCAAGCCAGCCCTTCACCTTTTCATCGGCATCATCGGCCAGAAAGTCCAACTGGTGAATGTCGCAACCGGCAATCGGCTCCACCTCTTGCAGGTCCACCCCCAGAATGGTGCCAATCGGCTTTTTCGGGTTCTGACCCAGCGCATTGACCCGCGCCACCGCCACCTGACACCAGCCGCCCGGCGCGCAGCCAAGGTCCACCACCCGCGCGCCCGGTTTCAGGAACCCGTAGCGGTCATCCAACTCCATGATCTTGAAGGCCGCGCGGCCGCGATAGCCCTCGCGTTTGGCGCGCTGCACGTAAGGGTCGTTCAACTGCCGTTCCAGCCACAGCGTGGACGACAGCTTGCGGCCCTTGGCGGTTTTCACCCGCACCCGCAGGTCACGCTGGCCGCGCCCGGAGGTGTTTTTGCCCGTGGTGGGTTTGTCGGTCATAGATAGGGTCCGTCTTCCAAAATGCCGTCCGCGCTCATCTGCGCATAGAGAAGCCCCTCACGCAGGCCGCGATCGGCCACAGAGAGGCGGTCGGTCGGCCATATCCGCATCAGCGCCTGAAGGATAGCCGCACCAGACATGATAAGCGTGTGCCTGTCACGGCCAATGCGCGGATCCGTGCGGCGGCCTTCGGGGCCAAGGGCCAGATATTCGCGGATCACCAGATCAATCTGATCCGAGGTCATCTGCAAGCCATCCACCTTGGTGCGGTCATAGCGCCGCAGGTTGAGATAGCTGGCCGCGACCGTCGTCACCGTTCCGCTTGTGCCGATGATCTGAAAGCCGGCGCGCGGCTGGGCGGCGTTATAGGGGCTGAAGGCCGCAAGGTTTTCTTCAAAGAACCACGACATCAGCGCAAAGCGCGCGGCGTCATCCTCGACATCGTGAAACTGGTCTTTCAGCGTGGCGACCCCCAAGGGAACCGAGATCCAGTCGACCACCCGCGCGCCGCCCTCGGGCTGGGCGGCAAAACCGCGGTGCAGCCCCATGATCGCCCTGCCCCGGTTTTCCGGCGCCACGGCGGAAAGATCGACCCAGACAAGTTCGGTGGACCCGCCCCCGATATCGACCACCAAAAGCTGTTCGGTCGACCGGTTGACCAAAGGCGCGCAAGAGATCACCGCCAGCCGCGCCTCCTCCTCGGCCGGGATGATTTCGACATGCAGCCCCGTCTCACGCTTGACCTGCCGCATGAAATCGCGGGCGTTGCGGGCGCGACGGCAGGCCTCGGTCGCGACAAGGCGCATCCGGCCGACGCCGTGGGATTCAATCTTTTTCTGACAGATCCGCAGCGCCTGCAACGTCCGCCCCATCGAGGCATGCGACAGTTTGCCCGAGGCTTCCAGCCCCGCGCCCAAATGCACCGCCTTGGAGAAACTGTCCAAGACCTGAAACTGATTGCCCTGTGGTCGGGCAATCAGCATCCGGCACGAATTCGTGCCAAGATCCACGGCGGCATAAAGCCCACCCGCGGATTTGTCAGGGGCTGACGGCAAAGGCTTGCGGGAAGCCGTCTTCGTGGCCTCAACCGCAGCTTTCTTGGCGTCCGCCCCTCGGGGACGCTCGGGCGTCATGTCGCCCTCCATACGTGGTTGCAGGCAGGGTATGCGCAAACCGGCGGCCACGCAAGCGCCCTGCCCCAAACATCGGCACCGCGAGAGGCTGGTCAGGGCGGCAAATCCGACCTAGGTTCACGCCCAACGTGGCCGGGGTCGCATCCGCCGCGTGTCATGTCGAAAACCGACCCTGACTGTCGCGATCAGGCGACTAGAACCGAGGGCAGAACTTTACGGGGAATCAGCCGAAAATGGCCGAAGTTGTCATCGTTTACTGGCGCGACATTCCTGCCCAGGTGATTGCCGGAAAAGGCCGCCGCGGCGCGAAAAAGCAACTGACCGAGCGCTTTGAACAAGCCATAGACCGCTGCGCGATGAAAATCGGTGCCAAGGATGCCGACGCCTATCTGGCGGAATGGCGCAAAGCCCCCCCCTATGAGGTTGACGGCGAACAGGAGGAGGTGGCCGCCCAGGTCGCCGCCCAGCTTGAAGCCGAATATGACACCGAGCGCCTGAAGGCGCTGATTGCCAACGAAGGTTGGGCGAAAGCCTGAGGAGAACAACATGGCCCTGAGTTTCTTCCGCAAGGATACCAAAGAAGCCGCCTCTGGCGCGCAAGCCGCCGAGATGGAAGCCTTCCTGAAAGGCTATTCCATCGAGGTGATGCCGCGCACCGCCGAGAAAGTGGAAGATTTCCGCGCGCTTTTGCCGAAAGGCACCCGCGTTTACATCGCCCATATCGACGGCACCCCGATCGAAGACATGGTGGCAACCGCCAAGCGCATCGCGGGCGAAGGCTTTGATGTTATGCCGCATTTCCCGGCGCGCATCATCAAGGACAAGGCGACGCTGGTGGATTGGGTGGCGCGCTACAAGGATGTGGGCGTCAATCAGGGTCTGCTGCTGGCTGGCGGCGTCACCAATCCGGTGGGCGATTTTGCAACCTCGATGCAGCTTTTGGAAACCGGGGCCTTCACCGGCTTTGACCGTCTGCATGTGGCCGGCCATCCCGAAGGCAACAAGGACATTGATCCCGATGGCTCGGACAAGATGGTGATGGAAGCCGCGCGCTGGAAGTCGGCCTTCTCGGAACGCACCGATGCCAAAATGGCGATGGCGACCCAGTTCTGCTTTGAGGCCGCCCCGGTGATCGACTGGGTCAACCGCCTGCAAGCCGAAGGCATCAAGCTGCCGGTGCATATCGGTGTGGCAGGCCCGGCCAAGCTGCAAACCCTGATCAAATTCGCGATTTCCTGCGGCGTCGGCGCCAGCTTGCGCGTGCTGCAAAAGCGGGCGATGGATGTGACCAAGCTCTTGCTGCCCTATGAGCCGACCGAGTTTGTCGCCGATCTGGCCGCGCACAAGGCCAAGAACCCGAATTTCGGGATCGAACAGGTCCACTTCTTCCCGCTGGGTGGTATCAAGACCAATGCCCAATGGGTCACTGACAATGGCGGCGCCTCGGGCGTGCCTGCTAACGCTTAAGAAAAAGGTTGAAGAATGACCCGCACCGTCGTTGAATCCAAAACCAAAACCGTCATCATCGGTTTTGACGAACCCTTCGCCGTCATCGGCGAACGTATCAACCCCACCGGCCGCAAGAAACTGGCGGCCGAGCTTGAGGCCGGCAATTTCGAAACCGTCATCAAGGACGCGCTGGAGCAGGTTGCCTGCGGCGCGACCATCCTCGACATCAACTCGGGCGCGGTTTTCACCAACAAGATGGCGCAAGACCCGCGTTACGCTGACAACAACTTTGTCGAACCGCCCCTGATGAAGGCGCTGATCGAGATCGTCCAGCAAACCGTCGACGTGCCCTTGTGCATCGACTCGTCCGTTCCCGGTGCGCTTGAGGCCGGTCTGATGGCCTGCGAAGGCCGCCCGCTTCTGAACTCGGTCACGGGCGAGGAGGAGCGGCTGGAACTGGTTCTGCCGCTGGTCAAGAAATACAACGTGCCGGTCGTGGCGATTTCCAACGACGACACCGGCATCTCGCCCGATCCCGATGTCCGCTTTGCGGTGGCGAAAAAGATCGTTGAGCGTGCGGCCGATTTCGGCATCCCGGCGCATGACATCGTGGTGGACCCCTTGGTCATGCCGGTTGGTGCCATGGCTTCGGCCGGTCAGCAGGTGTTTGCGCTGGTACGTCGTCTACGCGAGGAATTGGGCGTGAACACCACCTGCGGCGCGTCGAACATCTCCTTCGGTCTGCCGCACCGTCACGGCATCAACGGGGCCTTCCTGCCGATGGCGATTGGCGCTGGCATGACGAGCGCGATCATGAACCCCGTGCGTCAGCAGGAAATGGAGGCGATCCGCGCCGCCAACTTCCTGATGAACCACGACGCCAATGGTGGCGAGTGGATCCGCTTTGCCAAGGTGCTGGAAGCCGTCGAAGGCGGTCAGACCTTCGCCGAAGCCTCGGCTGCGGCATCTCAGGCCGCCGGTGGCCGTCGCGGTGGTCGTCGCGGCCGCGGCTAAGGTCAGCGCCGGAAGGTTAAAACAGTTTACGAGAGGCGCGGGAGATTTTCCGCGCCTTTTTTGCCAGATCCTGCCCTGATCGCGCCTGCGCCCGCTCCTCATCCGTCATATCGGCGGGATCTTTGCCGCGCCGGGCGGCATAGGAAATTCCGCTATCAATGGCACGGTTCATCAGCCGACCAAGGAATTGGTGCAGCAATTTTTGCAAAATTCGGTCCATAAAGCCCCGTCCTTAAAAGTCAGTCCTCAAAAAGCTCGCTCTGGCCGGATTGCGATTCTTCTTCCTCGTCCGCGTTGGGCTGGCCAATTCCCATCGGCAAGGGTCGGCTGTCCAAAAGACCTGCGGCGCGAAGTTCTTTCAGCCCCGGCAGGTCGCGGGCCGATTCCAGCCCGAAATGATCAAGGAAATGATCGGTCACCACAAATGTCACCGGGCGCCCCGGCGTCATGCGGCGGCGGCCAAGGCGGATCCAGTCCAGTTCCATCAACTGATCAATGGTGCCACGCGACACCGCAACCCCACGGATTTCTTCGATTTCCGCCCGCGTGACCGGTTGGTGATAGGCCACGATCGCCAAGGTCTCGATGGCGGCACGCGAGAGCTTTTTCTGCTCCACATGCTCTTTTTGCATTAGGAAACCCAAGTCGCCCGCCGTGCGGAAAGCATAGGCGTCGCCCACTTTGATGATCTGCACCCCGCGCCCTTCGTAGCGTTTGCGCAAAATCACCAGGGCTTCGGCCGGATCACAGCCATGTGGCATCCGCGAGACAAGCTCGGCCAGGGTCACCGCTTCGGCGCTGGCAAACAGGATCGCCTCCACCATGCGTTCCTGTTCGCCCATCGGCGGGGCTTCGAACAGCGATTGTTCCTGCGGCTCGTTCATGCGCCATCCGCCTTTCGGATCATGATCGGGGCAAAGGTTTCGCCCTGTTTCAACCGGATCTGCCCACGTTTTGCCATTTCCAGCACGGCGGCAAAATGCGCGGCGGTGGCCGACCGGCGGCGGGCGGGCGAGACATCCCAACCTTCGGGCAAAAACGAGGTCAGGTCCGACCATTCTCCCGCATAGCCCAAAAGCCCCCGCATCCGTTCCAGCGCCTGTTCCATGGTGTAAACGTTTTGCCGATCAAAGGCATAGGGGCGGAATTCATCGCGGGTGCGGATGCGGGCATAGGCGCGCATCAGATCCAAGAGCGTCGCCTCCCAGGTGATGTCGCGGGTGTGGGTGATGTCTTCGGGCAGGCCGCGCGCAAAGAAATCGCGGCCCAACTGGTCACGCGCCATCAACCGGGCGGCGGCCTCGCGCATGGCTTGCAGGCGTTCCAGTTGAAAGGCCAGATGCGCCGCCAGATCTTCGGCACTCGGCCCCGCCTCACCGGGTTCGGGGGGCAAGAGCAGGCGCGATTTCAGAAAGGCCAGCCAAGCCGCCATCACCAGATAGTCGGCCGCCAGTTCGATGCGCAAGGCCGCGGCGCGGCGCACGAACAAGAGATATTGTTCGGCCAGTTGCAGGACGGAAATCTTGCGCAGATCAACCTTTTGCGTGCGCGACAGGGTCAGCAAAAGATCCAGCGGCCCTTCAAAGCCATCGACGTCAACAATCAGCGCCTCGGCGTCCAGCCTTTCAGCGGTTGGCAGGCGATCATGGCCCACCCAATCTTCTTGTCCGGCGTCAGCCATCCAGCGCACCCTGCCCCATGGCGGCAAGGTCGGCCTCAAGGGCGGCAATGTCAACAGTATCAGAGGGGGTGCGGCGCGCCAGCGCGGCCACGGCGCGGGCCTGCGTATCGGGGCGCATATCGCCGGCCTCGGCAGCCACTTGCAGCATCTCGGCCATATCGCCCTTGCAATGCAGCGCGATATCGCAGCCCGCATCCATCGCGGCGCGGGTGCGCTGGCCAAGGCTGCCCGACAGCGCCTGCATGTTCAGATCGTCGGTCATCAACAGGCCCTGAAAGCCGATCTCCTGCCGGATCACCTTGATCATCTCGGGCGATTGGGTGGCGGGGCGGTCGGCGTCATAGGCGGCAAAGATGATATGGGCGGTCATCGCCATCGGCAGATCATTCAGCGCCTTGAAGGGCGCGAAATCCTGCGCGGCAAGTTCATCGCGGCTGGCGGTGACGGTTGGCAGGTGCAGATGGGTGTCCGCCGTCGCCCGCCCATGGCCGGGCAGATGTTTCACCACCGGCAAGACACCGGCGGCCAGATGGGCATCGGCCACCGCACGGGCGCGGCTGGACACCTGTGCAGCCGTCTCGCCGTAACAGCGGTTACGGAGGAAGGGGTGGGTTTGCGGCCCGGCGATATCGGCCACGGGGGCGCAATTGGCATCAATCCCCACGGCACGCAGTTCTTCGGCGATGAGACGGGCGCGCAGGGCCAGAACATGCGCGGCCTGTGGGCCGGCAAGGCTGGCGGCGTCCAAGGGCGGGGTCCAGTTGCGCCAATGGGGCGCGCGCATCCGCTGCACGCGGCCGCCTTCCTGATCGATCAGGATCGGCGCATCGCGTCCCACCGCATCGCGCAGGGATCGGGTCAGGCGTTCAACCTGATCGGGTGTGTCGATATTGCGGACAAAAAGGATGAAGCCGAACGGATCGGCATCGCGGAAAAATGCGCGTTCGTCGGCAGTTAGTGTCAGCCCGTCACAGCCAAAGATTGCGGCCATCCGGCCAATGGCAGCCATGGCTTAACGCTGCGCAACCGGGATGCAGGTGGCATTTTCGGCCAGCATCGCGGTGCAGAACCGGCGGGTGTCATCATCGGTGGCAAAGCCATGCGCGCGCAGACGGTAGAACGTCTTGCCGCCGCTTTGCGCGGGCTGGATCACCAGCGCCTTGCCGCCCATCAACTCGGCAAAGCTTCCGGTCAGACGCGCCCATTCGGCACGGGCCTTTTCCTGATCGTCAAAAGCACCAAGCTGCACCAGCAAGGTGCCGGGGGCGATGGTGTCATAGGCAATCTCAGTAGCCGGGGCCGCAGTTTCCGTGACGGCCTCAAGACTGGCCACCACTTCCCCTTGCGGGGCCGCGGCGGGTTCCTCCAGCCCAAGGGCTTCGGCCAAGGCGGCGGCAACGGCATCTTCTTGCGTGGCGGGCAAGGCTTCGGGTGTCGGTTGCGGCAAGGCCGCAGGTGCTGCGGCCGCAATGGGGGAAATCTCGGCCACGGCGGCGGCCAGTGTGGCGTCGCCCGCGGGCTCCAACGGCTCCATCCCGGCGATATCTTCGTCGGCCAGATCCATCGGCTTTGGTGCCAGACGCAGGGTTTCAGGCAAGGGAAGAGCCGTGCCCGCGGCCGCAACCGCATTGACCGACAGCCCCTGATGCGAGGTTTCAGACCCGCCCGGCACCGCAGGCGCCTGCCGCATCGGCCCGCCCACGGCACGGATCACCGGAATGCCGGTCACATCGCGCATCGCGAGTTGATAGCCCCAGACCACCCCGCCCAACAAAAGGGCCACCGACAAGGCCGCCCCCCCCATTTGGGAAATGCGGCCAAAGCGCGGCTCTGCCGCCGCATAGCCGCTGTCAAAATGATCGTAGTCGAGTTCCGCCATGCTGTCGCCTCGCCCGCCCCGCGATACATGCCGCTGGGGCTTATTCTTTGCCTGCTCGAACGGACGGGGCACGGTTTACCGCATCTCCTCGACCGGGGTGACGCCCAAGATACCCAAGCCGCAGCCGATCACAACGCCCGTGGCGCGGGCAAGCGCGATTTTTGTCGCAGATGTTGCGGCATTGCCCTCCTGATAGAAGCGCAGGGATAGATCGTCGTTGCCACGGTTCCACAAGCCATGGAGGTCGGAGGCCAGTTCATAAAGGTAGAAGGCCACACGATGCGGCTCGTTCCCCTTGGCGGCGATCTCGACCAGACGCGGCCATTCGGCGATCTTCTTGGCCAGCTCAATCTCGGCCTCATGGGTCAGACCCGACAGGTCAAGGCTGGCCAAGGTGGCGTCATCGCAAGCGATCCCCGCCTCACGCGCCTTGCGGATCACCGAGTTGATCCGGGCATTGGCGTATTGCACATAAAACACCGGATTGTCTTTCGACTGCTCCAAGACCTTGGCAAAGTCGAAATCCAGGGCCACGTCGTTCTTGCGCGTCAGCATGATGAAGCGGGTCACATCGGCGCCCGCCTCCTCCACCACATCGCGCAGGGTCACGAAGGTGCCCGCGCGCTTCGACATCTTGAAGGGTTCGCCGTTCTTGTAGAGCTTCACCAGTTGGATCAGCTTGATATCCAAGGGAACTTTTCCGCCCGACAAGGCCGAAACCGCCGCCTTCATGCGTTTGACATAGCCGCCATGGTCGGCACCAAAAATGTCGATCAGCATGTCAAAGCCGCGGCGGACCTTGTTGTAGTGATAGGCGATATCGGGGGCGAAATAGGTCCAGCTTCCGTCCGATTTCTTCACCGGGCGGTCCACATCGTCGCCATGCGCGGTGGAGCGGAACAGGGTCTGTTCGCGCGGCTCCCAATCTTCCGGGGTCTTGCCTTTCGGCGGCTCCAGCACGCCGTCATAGATCAGATCCATGCCGCGCAGGGTTTCGATCGCCGCTTCAATCTCGCCCGTGCCGTAAAGCGCCTTTTCGGACGAATAGATGTCCATCCGCACGCCAAGCGTGGCCAGATCCTCGCGGATCATCGCCAGCATCATTTCGGTGGCAAAGTTGCGAACATCTTGCAGCCAGTCGGATTCGGGCTTTTCAAGCAGGCTGGTGCCATATTTGGCCTTCAGCGCCTCGCCCACCGGGATGAGGTAATCGCCGGGGTAAAGCCCTTCGCGAATCTCCGGCTCCAGCCCGTTCGCCTCGCGGTAGCGCTCAAAGGCCGACCGCGCCAGCACATCGACCTGCGCGCCACCGTCATTGATGTAATATTCGCGCGTCACGTTCCAGCCGGCAAAGGCCAGCAGGTTCGACAGCGCATCGCCCACCACCGCGCCCCGCACATGGCCGACATGCATCGGGCCGGTGGGGTTGGCCGAGACGAATTCGACGTTGACCTTGGCGCCCTGCCCGATCTCAGAGCGGCCAAAAGCCCCGCCTTCGACCAGCGCGGCCTTGACGACGCCCTGCCAGACCAAGGGCGACAGGCGCAGGTTCAGGAACCCCGGCCCGGCAACCTCGGCCTTGGTGATGCGCGGATCGGCGGCCAGTTTGGCGGCCAAGGCTTCGGCAATCGCGCGCGGCTGCATGGCGGCGGGCTTTGACAGCACCATCGCGGCATTGGTCGCCATATCGCCATGGGCGGCATCGCGCGGCGGTTCGACCGAGACGGCGGAAAGGTCAAGGCCTGCGGGCAAGGCGCCATCGGCGGCCATCTGGCCCAAGGCATCGACAACAGCGACGCGGATTTCGGCGAAGAGGTTCATTTGATCAAGTCCTTTGCTTGGCCACAGGCCATGCCAGAGGCCAAAGCATTGGTCAAGCGAGCCCGCGCTTCATGCCCCGCGCTTGAGCCGGGCTTTCAACGCGGTTTCCACCGCCGGCGGCACGAATTTCGACACATCGCCGCCCAGCCGGGCAATTTCCTTGACCAGTTTCGAAGCAATCGCCTGCCTGCGTGCATCTGCCATCAGAAACACTGTCTCGATGCTGGCATCCATCGCCCGGTTCATGCCAACCATCTGGAATTCATATTCAAAATCCGCCACCGCACGCAGACCCCGGATGATGACCCCTGCCTCTACATCGCGGGCGCAGTCGATCAGCAGGTTTTCAAACGGATGCACGACGATCTCGCAGCCGGACTTGGCGGCAATCGGCGCGCATTCCGCCTCGACCATCGCGACGCGTTCTTCCAGCGTGAACAACGGCCCCTTGTCGCGGTTGATTGCCACCCCGATCACCAGCCGATCCACCAAGGCGGTCGCACGCTGAATGATATCGGTATGACCCATGGTGATCGGGTCAAAGGTGCCGGGGTATAGACCGATGCGCATGAAGCCTCCCAAAGCCTTGCGCGGACACGCAACATTATTGCGCCTGCCCGCGCAAGCCCTTTTTTGCCGCCGGAACGGTGGCTTAGAACCCCTTGATCATGCCCTCAAGCGCGTCTTTTTCCATGGAAAGCTCAGACAGACGGGCCTTGACCACATCCCCGATGGAGATCAGGCCGACCAGTTGCCCCCCCTCGATCACCGGAATATGGCGGAAACGGCCATCGGTCATCTTCTGCAACACGACATCGGTCTGATCGGCGCGGACGCAGGTGACGACGCGGGCCGTCATGATGCTTTCCACGTTGTCGCTCAGACAGGTTGCGCCGCGCCGCCCGACCTCTCGCACGATGTCGCGTTCCGAAACGATCCCGGCCAGCGTCTTGCCGTCTTTCGAGATCACCAGCGCGCCGATCTTCTTTTGCGACAGAACCTCGGCGGCCTGAGCGACGGAAAGACCGGGTTGCACGGTGACAACCCCCTCGGAGCCCTTGGATTTCAGGATCTGACTGACAAGCATCGGCACCTCCCATTGATGCGTGGTTGTCCAAGGAAGCGTCGGGCCGCGCAGAGATTCTGTCAAGCGTGACCTTGGGTTGTGGCCGCTTCCAACCGCGCCATTTCCGCACGGGATTCGCGCACGAGGGCTTCGGCAAAGCGGTTCAGCCGGGTCACGCGGGCATCGTCGGCATGGCGGATCAACCAAAAGGCCCGCGTCAGGCTGATGTCTTGCGGCAGGATTCGCATCAGATCGGGGGCCGACGGCAGGGCGAAATCATGCACCACCCCCACCCCGGCCCCGGCCCGCAGAAAGTTCAGTTGCACCGAAACCGAATTTGACGCCAAGGGCGGCGCGGCCAACCCCAGTTCGGCCAGATAGTCGAGTTCCTTGTCAAAGATCATGTCGGGAATATAGCCAACCAGCCGATGCCCGCCCAGATCGGCGCGGGTGGTGATCGGCGGATGCTGTGCGAGATACTGCTGGCTTGCCGCCAGATGCAGGCGGTAATCGGTCAGCTTTTGCACCGTCAGCCGCCCGGCTTCGGGGCGGGAGACGCCGATGGCCATATCTGCCTCGCGTTTCGACAGGTTGAAAACACGGGGAAGCGCCACCAGTTGCACCTCCAACCCCGGATTGGCATCGCAAATCCGCGCCAAGACCTGCGGCAACAGGTAATTGGCGCAGCCATCCGGCGCGCCGATGCGGATGAGGCCGGTCAGTCCTTCGGGACCAGAGGTGACCTCGCCCACCCCGCGCAGCGCGGCCTCGGCCGCCTCGGCCTGCGGCACCAATCGCGCGCCGGCCTCGGTCAGGGCATAGCCTTGTGGGCTTTTGACGAAAAGCCGCGCCGCCAGCGCCTCCTCCAGCCGCGCCACCCGCCGCCCGACGGTCGCCGGATCAATCTTCAGCCGCTTTCCCGCCGCCGACAGGCTTTCCGTGCGCGCCACGGCAAGGAATACGCGCAGATCATCCCAGTCCATCGGCTTCCCCATATTGCAATAATGCAAAACGCTTTTGCCACCTTGGCGCTTTTCACGGCATTTCCGCAAGACTATTCTCGCGGCCAAATCAGGAGGATTCCCCATGAAAGAGATCGGTCACTGGATCAACGGCAAGCTGGTTGCAGGCACTTCGGGCCGCTTTGCCGACATCATGAACCCCGCCACCGGCGAGGTGCAGGCCAAGGTTGCGCTGGCCACCGTGGCCGAGTTGAACGCCGCCATTGCCGACGCTGCCAAGGCGCAAGTCGGCTGGGCCGCCACCAACCCCCAGCGCCGCGCGCGGGTGATGATGGCCTTTGGCGCGCTTATCAACAAGCATATGGACAAGCTGGCGGAACTCGTCAGCGTCGAGCATGGCAAGACCCTGCCCGACGCCCGCGGCGATGTGCAGCGCGGCCTTGAGGTGATCGAGGTCTGCATGGGCGCGCCCGCCTTCCTGAAAGGCGAGATGACCGACAACGCCGGACCGGGCATCGACATCTATGCCATGCGTCAGGCGCTTGGCGTCGTGGCGGGCATCACGCCCTTCAACTTCCCGGCCATGATCCCCTTGTGGAAAATGGGCCCGGCGCTGGCTTGCGGCAATGCGATGATCCTGAAACCGTCCGAGCGCGTGCCCTCGACCTCGCTGTTCCTGGCCGAGCTTCTGAAAGAGGCCGGGCTGCCGGATGGCGTGTTGCAGGTGGTGAACGGCGACAAGGAAATCGTTGACGGTATTCTGGACCATGAAACCATTCAGGGTGTCGGCTTTGTCGGATCGACCCCGATCGCGCAGTATATCTATGGCCGCGCTGCGGCCAACGGCAAGCGCGCCCAGTGCTTTGGCGGCGCCAAGAACCACATGATCATCATGCCCGACGCCGATCTCGACAAGGCCGCCGATGCGCTGGTGGGCGCCGGTTTTGGCGCGGCAGGCGAACGCTGCATGGCAATCTCGGTCGCGGTGCCGGTCGGCGAGAAAACCGCCGATGCGCTGGTGGGCAAGCTGGTTTCCCGCATCGAAAAGCTGAAGGTCGGTCCCTATACCGCGGGCGAGGACGTGGACTTTGGCCCTGTCATCACCGCGCAGGCGCGCGACCGGATCAACGGGCTGATCGGTTCGGGCGAAGCTCAGGGGGCGGAACTCGTCGTTGATGGTCGCGGGATCAAAATTCAAGGCTATGAGAACGGCTTCTTCGTCGGCCCGACCCTATTTGACCGTGTGACCCCCGAGATGGACATCTACAAACAGGAAATCTTCGGCCCGGTCCTCTCGACCGTCCGCAAGGACAGCTATGAAGACGCGCTGAAGCTGGTGATGGACAACGAATACGGCAACGGCACGGCGATCTTCACCGCCGATGGCGACACCGCGCGCGATTTCGCCTCCCGCGTCAATGTCGGCATGGTGGGCATCAACTTCCCGATCCCGGTGCCCTTGTCCTACTACTCCTTCGGCGGCTGGAAGAAATCGGCCTTTGGCGATCTGAATCAATACGGCCCCGACGCCTTCCGCTTCTATACCAAGACCAAAACCGTCACCGCGCGCTGGTTCTCGGGCATCAAGGAAGGCGCTTCGCTCAACTTCAAGCAATTGGATTGATTGCGGACCATTGATTGCGGACCGGGGTTGTGCTGTTGTCAGGCTTCATAGTCTGATTGTGGCGCAACCCCATGTCTGTTCAGTATCAAGTCCTGCCCCGGCTCAATCTCGCGATTTTCGCCTATTCGGGACAGGTCACTCTTGCTGAGTCTTTGGCGGCCGTGGCCGCCGTCGCCCGCCATCCCGACCACCACGACACCATGCGGCAGCTTTGTGATCTGTCTGGCGTCACCGGGGTGGAGCGGAATTTTCCTGCCCTCATGCAAACGCAGGCCCGCATGGCCGAAGACCTTTTGCCAAAGCGCGGCGAAAGGATCGTGGTGTTTTACGCCCCGCATCGGGCGGCACAGCAATTGGCCAATATGGCACGCAAAAGCTGGGATGGGCTGGATCAGGTTCTGGTCCGGGTGGTGGAGCGGGAAGATCAGGCGCTGGCGCTGTTGGGTCTGAAACAGACCGAGATTGCCGCCCTGTTCAATGCCTGAGATTCGATAAGGCCTGACCCGATACGCAACAAAAGGGCGGGGAGGCGAAGATCGCCACCACGTTGATGCCAAGGTAACGGCCGTAAAGGTTAACGCGGCCAAGGTGCCGGGGCCTGCGCTGATGCCCACCTTGGCATTGGCTGAACACATGCCGGAATTTCCAAGCCAAATAAGCAAACAAGACGGTGCCGATTCTTTCGGATTTCAACCTGCAGGATGAAACGGGCCTGATTTTTCGGCGAAAAATCAGGAGCGGCCAGAACGCCCCCCCTATTCTGCCGCATGCCGCTTGGGGGCCAGCATGGCCTTCAGATAACGCCCGGTATGGCTTTCCTCAACCTTGGCCACATCTTCCGGCGTGCCTGTCGCGACGATCTGCCCACCGCCATCGCCGCCTTCGGGGCCAATGTCGATGATCCAGTCGGCCGTCTTGATGACATCAAGGTTATGCTCGATCACCACCACCGTATTGCCCTGTTCGACCAGTTCATGCAGCACATCCAACAGTTTGCGCACATCTTCGAAATGCAGGCCCGTTGTCGGCTCATCCAGAATATACAGCGTCCGCCCTGTGGCGCGGCGGGAAAGTTCCTTTGACAGCTTCACCCGCTGCGCCTCGCCGCCCGAAAGCGTCGTCGCCTGCTGACCTACCTTGATATAGCCAAGCCCGACCTCACAAAGCGCCTCCATCTTGTCCCGGATCGCCGGAACCGCTTGGAAAAACTCGCGGGCATCTTCGCATGTCATATCAAGAACGTCAGATATGCTTTTGTTCTTGAACTTTATTTCCAAAGTTTCACGATTGTAGCGATGGCCTTTGCATGTCTCACAGGTCACATAGACATCGGGCAGGAAATGCATCTCGATCTTGATGACCCCATCGCCCTGACAGGCCTCGCAGCGCCCGCCCTTGACGTTGAAGGAAAACCGCCCGGCCTGATAGCCCCGCGCCTTGGCCTCGGGCAGGCCCGCGAACCAATCACGGATCGGGGTGAAGGCGCCGGTATAGGTCGCCGGGTTTGACCGCGGCGTGCGGCCAATCGCGCGCTGGTCGATGTCGATCACCTTGTCCAGATGCTCAAACCCCTTGATCGTCTCGCAGGGGCTTGGCGTTTCATGCGCGCCGTTCAGCCGCAAGGCAGCCGTCTTGAACAGGGTTTCAATGGTCAGGGTGGATTTGCCGCCGCCCGAAACCCCGGTCACGCAGACAAACTTGCCCAAGGGAAACTCGGCCGTGACGTTTTTCAGGTTGTTGCCCGTGGCGCCGACCACGGTCAGTTTCTTGCCATTCCCCTTGCGCCGCACCTTCGGCACCGCAATTTCCCGCGTGCCTGCCAGATATTGCCCGGTCAGGCTGGCCGGATCTTCGGCCACGGCTTTCGGTGTGCCATGCGACACCACCATCCCGCCATGCACCCCCGCCCCCGGCCCCATGTCAAAGACATAATCCGCCTCGCGGATCGCATCCTCGTCATGTTCAACGACCAGAACCGTATTGCCCTGATCGCGCAGGTTTTTCAGCGTGGTCAACAAGCGGTCATTGTCGCGCTGATGAAGCCCGATTGAAGGTTCGTCCAGCACATAAAGCACGCCCGTCAGCCCCGACCCGATCTGGCTGGCCAAGCGGATCCGCTGGCTTTCCCCGCCCGAAAGCGTGCCGGCGTTGCGGCTCATCGTCAGGTAGTTCAGGCCGACGTTGACCAGAAAGCCCAAACGCTCGCGGATTTCCTTCAAAATGGCGCGGGCGATTTCGTTCTTTTGCGCCGACAGGCTGGCCGGCACGGTTTCCACCCAGTCAAACGCCTCTTGGATGGACATCTGCACCACCTGACCGACATGCAGCCCGGCGATTTTCACCGCCAAAGCCTCGGGTCGCAGGCGGTAGCCCTGACAGGTTCCGCAGGGGCGGTTGTTCTGGAACCGCTCCATCTCCTCGCGGCTCCAGGCTGAATCCGTCTCGCGGTAGCGGCGTTCCATATTCGGGATCACGCCTTCGAACACGCGGGACACCTGATAAATCCGCCCGCCCTCGTCATAGCGGAACTCAATCTCCTCGCCGCCGGAGCCGCGCAGGAACAATTGCTTCACCTGTTCAGGCAGGTCTTTCCACTTGGCCTTTTTGTCAAAGCCATAGTGCCTGGCCATGGCGTCGATGGTCTGGGTGAAATAGGGGCTTTTCGATTTGGCCCATGGGGCAATCGCGCCCTGCGCCAGCGTCAGGCCCTGATCCGGCACCACCAGCCGTTCGTCAAAGAACAACTCCATCCCCAAGCCATCGCAAACCGGGCAGGCGCCGAAAGGGGCGTTGAAGGAAAAGAGGCGCGGTTCGATCTCGGCAATGGTAAAGCCTGACACCGGACAGGCGAATTTCTCGGAATAGGTGGTGCGCTGCCCCTCGCCTTCGGTGGGCGCGGTTTCTATCACCGCAATGCCATCGGCAAGGTTCAGCGCGGTGCGGAAGCTGTCGGCCAGCCGCGTCTCCAGCCCCTCACGCACCACGATCCGGTCGACCACAACGTCGATGTTGTGGCGGAACTTCTTGTCCAGCGTGGGCGGATCTTCCAATTCGTAAAAGGCGCCGTTCACCTTGATGCGCTGAAAGCCCTGCTTTCGCAGATCAAGGAATTCCTTTTTATACTCACCCTTCCGGTCGCGCACGATGGGGGCCAGAAGATAGGCCCGCGTGCCCTCCTCCATCGCCATCACCGCGTCCACCATGTCCTGCACCTGCATCGCCGTGATCGGCAACCCGGTGGCGGGCGAGAACGGCGTGCCGACGCGGGCGAACAACAGCCGCAGATAGTCGTAAATCTCGGTCACGGTACCCACGGTTGACCGCGGGTTTTTCGAGGTGGTTTTCTGTTCGATGGAAATCGCGGGGGAAAGGCCCGAGATATGGTCAACGTCCGGTTTTCCCATCATATCAAGGAATTGTCGGGCATAGGCCGACAGGCTTTCGACATAGCGGCGCTGGCCTTCGGCATAGATGGTATCAAAGGCGAGGCTGGATTTGCCCGACCCCGACAGCCCGGTAATCACCACAAGCTGATCGCGCGGAATGTCGACATCCACACCTTTGAGGTTATGCTCGCGCGCCCCGCGCACCTCGATGAACTTCTGTTCGGCCATGTTGCACCCCACCAGACCCGCCCAGATGTAGGAGGAATTGCCCCGCTTTCCAACCAGAAAATGTGAACATAGGGTGAACCCTGCCGCCTAGGGCTTTACAAATTCCAGGCCAGGAATATGTTTGCGAAAACCCTGCCCGAAAGGCTTTCCCCATGTTCAAAATCTTTGGTTCTTCCGCCCCGCGCTTCACTGCGGCCGATGCCGTCGCACTGGCGGCCAAGGGGGAAGTCACGCTGCTTGATGTGCGCGAGGCGGGGGAAATCGCCGTCTCGGGCACGGCCAAGGGCGGGGTGCATATCCCGCTGTCCTTGGTGCCGCTGAAGGCCAATGCGCAAGGCCCCGACCATGATGCGCGGCTGGACCCGACAAAGCCCGTGGCGGTGTTCTGTGCCGTCGGCGGCCGCGCCGGGCAAGCGGCGCAGGTGTTGGAGCGCATGGGCTATACCGCCCATAACATCGGCGGCTTTGGCGATTGGGTCAGCGCAGGGGGCGCGGTTCAACGCTGATCCGCCGCCGGTGTTGCGCGGCATGGATCACAATTCCCAGCATTGAAAAGCCGATCAGAAACAGGGCAAGGCCGGTGTGACCGGCCTGTTCCATCGCCCAAACCAAAAGTGGCGTGCCCGCTGTGGTGCCCAGATTGCCCAATTGCGCAATCGCTCCGGCCGCCTTGGCGCGATCTTCGGCTTCGGGGTTCAACTGGGCCAAGGCCGCGAAACTCGCGCCTTGCACGATGCCAAGGCTGGCGGCGAGGCCAAGCGCAAATCCCACCGCCAAAGCCCCACCCCAAGCCAGCCACAGCCCAAACGCGGCGAGGATGGCCGCGGCAAAGCCCGCCTGCACCAGCTGCACGGCCGCCATCCGCCCCAGCAACCAGACGCCCAGCGTCAGGGACACCGCAATGGACACAAGCGGCATGGCGACGCCGATAAATCCCCCCATATCGCCCATTTGTGCAGGCAAAAGCGTCAATACCGCGACATATGTGACCGTATAGCAGACAAAGCCCATCGCCGGGGCGGCAAGGAAGGGCGAGGCATAGATCGCCCGATGCGCGCCGATCAGCGATCCCATCGCCGGGGCGGGCTTTGTTTTCTCATCCGCGGGCAGCAAAAGCCAAAGGATCAGCGCCAGCATGGCCATCCACCCGGCATGCAGGCCAAACAACAGGCCCGGCCCATGGTTCGCCAAAAGCCCGGGCCCGACCCAGAACAACACCGCATATGTCACGCCAAAGAAGGAAGACCAGAGCGTCATCGCCGCCCCCTGCCCGCGCCCCGAGGCCAGGCCCGCAATCGCCGTTGGCCCGACCACGACAATCGCCAGATGCGAGGCCCCTTCCAGCACCCGCGTCACCAACATCACCGGATAGGGCGGGAACCATGTCTGTACGGCACTGACCGCCGCCCCCAAAGCCATAGCCGCGACAATCGCCCGTCTTGGGCCGATCCGCGCGACGAACAGCCCCGCCGTGGTGCCGAAAATCAACCCGATGGTGCCGACAATCGACAGCATGATGCCGATACCAATGCCGGCTTGCTGCGCGTAAATGCCTTCAAGCGCCGGATAAGCCACCGACATCTTGCCAAATTGCGCTGCCGCCCCAAGCCCCGCCGCCCAGATGGCAAAAATCGTCAAGGCAGCGCGCATGGCGGATTCCTTTGGCCAGAAATGCAACGGGGGGCCGTCAGCCCCCCTGATTTCTTGCAGAGATATCTATCGCGCTCAGATATGCAAGGCCCGGCCATAGGCGTCCAGCACCGCCTCGTGCATCATTTCCGAAAGGGTCGGATGCGGGAAGACGGTGTTCATCAGGTCTTCCTCGGTCGTCTCCAGCGAACGGCCGATGACATAGCCTTGGATCAACTCCGTCACCTCGGCGCCGATCATATGCGCGCCCAACAATTCCCCGGTCTTGGCGTCAAATACCGTCTTGATGAAGCCCTCGGCCTCGCCAAGCGCAATCGCCTTGCCATTGCCGATAAAGGGGAAACGGCCCACCTTCACCTCATGCCCCGCCTCTTTGGCGCGGGTCTCCGTCATGCCGACCGAGGCGACCTGCGGATGGCAATAGGTGCAACCGGCGATCGAGCCGGGCTTGATCGGATGCGGATGCCCGCCCGCGATCAGCTCGGCCACCATCACGCCCTCATGGCTCGCCTTATGCGCCAGCCACGGTGCGCCGGCGATGTCGCCAATGGCATAAAGCCCCGGAACCCCGGTGCGGCAGAATTCATCCGTGACCACATGGGTGCGGTCGATCTTGACGCCAAGCGCCTCAAGCCCGAGGTTTTCCACGTTGCCGACAATGCCAACAGCCGAGATAACCGTGTCAAATTCAGCGGTTACCGTGCCTTTTGCATCTTCCAGATGCGCAGTGACACCCACCCCTGGCTTGCGGTCCAGTTTCTTGACGGTGGTCTTTTCCAAGATCTTCATGCCCTGTTTCACAAAGGCTTTCTTGGCGAATGCGCTGACCTCGGCATCTTCCACCGGCAGCACGCGGTCCATCACCTCGCAAACCGTAACATCGGCGCCCAAAGTGTTGAAGAAGCTTGCAAATTCAATTCCAATGGCGCCAGATCCGATGACCAGCAGCTTTTTCGGCATGCGCTTGGGTTGCAGGGCATGGCGATAGGTCCAGACAAGATCGCCATCCGCCTCCAGCCCCGGCAATTCGCGCGCCCGCGCCCCGGTGGCCAGAATGATCGCCTTGGCGGTCAATTCCTCAACGCCCATGTCGGTTTTCACCGAGACAACCCCCGGTTTGGGCAGGGTTGCGGCGCCCATGAAGACGGTCACCTTGTTCTTCTTCATCAGATGGCCAATGCCGCCCGAAAGCTGTTTGGCCACCCCGCGCGAGCGGGCCACCACGGCGTCAAGGTCATAGGAGGCGCCTTCCACCTTCAGGCCGAATTCCTTGGCGCGGTGCATCAGGTGGAACACCTCGGCCGAGCGCAGAAGCGCCTTGGTCGGGATGCAGCCCCAGTTCAGGCAGATGCCGCCCAGATTCTCGCGCTCCACAATGGCGACTTTCTGGCCCAGTTGCGCGGCCCGAATGGCGGCCACATAGCCCCCCGGTCCTGCCCCGATCACCACCACATCAAAGTTTTGGCCCGCCATCTTTCCCTCCCTCAGAAAAAGTAGTTTGCCATTAAACTATCCAATTTAACCGAGCAACATTCTTGACGCCCGCCCTCTATGCGCTGGCTGCATGGCTGGCGCGCAGCCGATTGACCTCGGCCATATAGCCACCTTCCACCAGAAACATCGCCTCCTCCGGCGTCGAGGCCCGCCCCAAAGCCGCATTGCGGAAGGGAAAGCGGCCAAAGCGGGCAATGATGGCCTGATGCGCACGGGCATGCAGGGCCATCTCGGGATCAGAGGACAGCCGCTCGGTCAACAACTGCACCGCAAGCGCCTGATCTTCGGGGTTTTCCGAATGTTCAAAGGGCATGTAGAAAAACTGCCGCTCGGGTTCCGGCGCGGCCAGATCCCAGCCTTCCGCAACCGCAATCCGCGCCGCAGCCAAGGCCCTGCCATCGGTGGCAAAAGCTTTGGCGGTGCCGCGATACATGTTGCGGGCCAATTGATCGCAGATCACCAGATAGGCCAAGGTGCCCGCCGGACCATCGACCCAATGCTCCAGCCCGCCGTCATGGGCCGCCTGCCACAGATCGCCAAAGTGCATCCGGCATTCCAGATCCAGCACCTCGCCCCCGGCATACCAACCCGCGGGGCCAACCTCGCCCAACCAGAAATCCAGAACCTCGATCGGATCAGACATGCCTGCCCCCCTGTTTCGACAAAAGCTGGCAGGTTCAGCCGGGCAATGCCAGCGGAAAAGCTAGATGTCGCTGTCGCGCCCGATGCTGGCCTCAACCGCGACGGGGCTGGAGAAGGGGGCAAGCGTGCGCAGGCGGCGGCGGAACAGCCGTCTGCGTCCGCGCGTCATCCGCCAGGTGGCGTAAACGGCAATCGCCAGAAACATCGTGGCGATGAACAGGAAAAAGCCTGATGGCCCCACCACCCCCATCAGCCAACCCGTCCCCATCGGCCCGCCAATGGAACCAAGCCCGTAGATGAACAACAGCCCCGCCGAAGCCCCGGCCATCTCGCTTTCATTGAGATAGTCGTTCACATAGGCGACCAGAAGCGAATAAAGCGGGTTGGCAATGCCGCCTGCCCAAAAGCCCAAGACGCTCAGGACAGCCATATTCCAGGTGAAAATCAACCCGCCGCCGGTCGCCACCGCCCCGGCCAGCGACATCCACAGGATCATCTCGCGGCGATCCCAGCGGTCCGAGGCCCAGCCGACCGGATATTGCAGCACCAGCCCGCCCACATAGATCGAGGCGATGAAGATCGAGATGTTCCTGACCGAAAGCCCAACCTCCGATCCCCAGACCGAAGCCATGCCGAACAGCGTTGAAAACAACGCGCCCAGCAGGAACAACCCGGTGCAGCCCAAAGGCGATGTGCGGTAAAGCTGCAAGATCGGCATCGGCTTGATTTCCTGAAACGCAGGCGCGCGCGCCGCCGAGAGCAGGATCGGCGTGAAGGCCAGCGACACAAAAATCGAGGCGAAGATGAACAGATCGAAGCCGCTCGGATCGCGCAGGTTCATCAAGACCTGCGAGGCGATGACGCCGATCATGCTGACAATCATATAGGCCGAAAGCGCCTGCCCCCTCGTCTCGTTCGACGACGAGGCGTTGAGCCAGCTTTCGGCGCTGATGAACACGCCGGCAAAGGAAAACCCCAGCAAGACCCGCATCACGGCCCAGGCCATCCAGTCCGGCGCCACCGGAAACAGGATCATCCCGGCGGCAATCAGTGACCCAAGAGCCGAAAAGACCCGCACATGGCCCACCCGCTGGATCATCTGCGGCGCAAAACGGGACCCCAGAAGAAAGCCCACCGAATAGGCCGCCATCACATAAGACATTTCCTGGGTGGAAAAGCCCTCGATCTTGCCACGGATCCCCAGAAGGGTGCCCTGAATCCCGTTGCCCAACATCAACAGCATCATGCCCAAAAGCAGGGCCCATGAGTTGCGCATCACTGAAAGCATTGGGATCTCCGGTCGGGCCAGCCTCGTCTGTATCTTGGCACAGATGCGGGGGCCGCCACCAGCCCCGCCAACCTGTCCCTGCGCCAAGGGTTTGCGCCTTTGGAAATACTCCCCGGGAGGACCGGAGGGTGGGAAACCCTCCGGGGTCGGGAATGGGCGCCCGGGCAGGGTCTTACGGGATCAGCAAACTCGCATCGCCATAGGAAAAGAACCGATAGCCTTGCGCGATGGCATGGGCATAGATCCGGTCAATCCGGGTTTTGCCCATCAAGGCCGCGACCAGCATCATCAGCGTCGATTTCGGCAGGTGGAAATTGGTCATCAGCGCATCGGCCACCCGGAACTGGTAGCCGGGATAGATGAAGATATCGGTGGTGCCGGTCCAGGGCGCCACCTGCCCTTCGGCGGCCGCACTTTCAACCAGCCGCAGCGCGGTGGTGCCGACAGGGATCACCCGACGGCCTTCGGCCTTGGCGGCATTGATCCGCGCGGCGGCGGCAGGCGTCACCTCGCCCCATTCGGCATGCATGCGGTGGGTGGTGACGTCCTCGACCTTCACCGGCAGAAAGGTGCCAGCGCCGACATGCAAGGTCACCTCGACAAACTCGACGCCCCTCTCGTGCAGGGCCGCCAACAATTCGGCATCGAAATGCAACGAGGCGGTCGGCGCGGCCACGGCGCCCGCATGGCGGGCAAAGACGGTTTGATAATCATCGCGGTCCGCGGCATCGGCCGGGCGTTTTGCGGCGATATAGGGTGGCAGCGGCATCAGGCCCGCCGCGTTCAATGCCGCGTCAAAATCCGCGCCGGTGCAGTTGAAGGCCAGTTCCAGATCGGTTTCGGATTTCGCCACCACGCGGGCCGAAAGGGCGGGCGAAAACACGATCTCCTCGCCAGGCTGCACCTTGCGCAAGGGTTTGGCCAGCGCCCGCCAGCCCCCCGCACTTGGTTCCAGCAAGGTGACCTCGACCTTGGCCACCGCTTCACCGCGTTGGCGCGTGCCAAAAAGCCGCGCCGGGATGACGCGGGTGTTGTTCAACACCAACAGATCACCGGGCTGGAAAATCTGCACCAGATCCGACACCTGAAGGTCGCGGATCCCGTCGCCTTCGGCCAGCAAAAGCCGTGCGGCGCTGCGGGGTTTGGCGGGCCGCGTGGCGATCAACGCCTCGGGCAGGTGAAAGTCGAAGTCAGAAAGCTGCATGCTCAGTTCTTGCCCTGTTTTGGCTGGGGGGGCGTCCCGCTGCCCGTGGTGCCGCCGCGGAACATCTCGCGGAGCATGCCCGGCGTCAGGATCGACAGCGGGTTGACGGCAACCTCGGGGTCGCCTGCCGTGCCTTCCAGCGTATAGTTGAAGCCAAAGACCCCCTCGCCACGCTTGGTCAGGATCGCGCCGACGCCGTTCAGCAGATAGACCGGCGAGATCACGCCCTGCATCGCCAGTCGGCCGCTGCCCGTGGTATAGACCCCCGCCATCGAAACCCCAAGGCTGGCCCCGGTGGCCGAACCGCGCCGCAGATCGACCAGCTTCGGCGTCAGAAGAAACTCGCCCTCGACCGTGTTGAACACCAGACCTTGCCCGTAAAGCTGTTCGAGCAGCCCGACGACAGAGACCGCGTTCAGAAGTTCGGCCAGCACATTCGCATTGCGCACCCGCACATTGGCGATGCTGAGATGGCCATCATAATGGCCTTTGGTTTCGCGCGGGGTCAGCGTCAGGTCCATCTCCCCGCCGCGCGCCGCGGCAAAAATCCCGGCCGAGGCCACCACCGCGCCCGCATCTTGCGACCGCAGCCGCACCGCCGTGCCATGCGGGGCTGGCACCACCGTGCCGCTGACCGCAGGCCCGCCATTCATGGCGGCGGTAAAATCCCCGCTGAAGCCACCGAGCAGGCTGAAATCGCCCCGGAAATCGGTCAGCGCAATGGTCTCGCTCACACTCAAGCGGTCCAGCGCCAGGGACAAGGGACCACTGCCCTGCCCGCTCTTGCCGGGTTTGCGTTTTTCGGCACCTGGCATCTTGCGGATGTCCACGCTGCCTTCGGTCACCGCAATGCCCACGGGTTTGCCCGCCCCGCGCCCGCGGAATTCCACCGCGCCATTCAGCCAGTCGCCCAGCACCACCCGGTCAAACCGCGCCAGATCAAGCCCGCCGCCCTTGTGCAAGGTGACCTTGCCCGCCGCCGTCAGGCCCGCCGTTTCCAATTCCAGCCGATGCACCGCAGGCAGCGCGCCCAAAGTCACATCGGCCTCAAGCCGCCCCTTGGCCTCGCGGTCCTTGGCCCAGCCGATTTCGGGCAAGGTCAGCCCGATACCCTGCAAATCCGAAGTCAGGCGCAATTCGCCCGGCGCGCCCTTTTTCAGGTCGATCTCGACCTTGGCCCGCCCTTGGCCCGACACCATGCCCGCCGGCAAACCAAGCCCGAATTCTTCGGTCACCGCCTGTGACAACACCAGTTCACCGCGCAGGGTGGAGCGCCCCTTTTGGTCGGGGGCAAAACCTTGGGCGAAGGTCACATCAAAAGGCACCTCTCCCAGATTGCCCTTGCCGCTGATTTCCAGCCCTTTCGGTGTCGCCGTCACCTCCAGCAGCGGGGCGGTGATGCGGCGGCCCGCCACCAGCTTGTCAGAGCTGAACTCCAGCACCCTGCCCTTCACCTCATAGCTGACATCCCCGAGCGCCACCTTCTTTTGCAAAGGCAGGCTCAACCGGGTTTCCACCTCGGCCCGGCCCTCGCCCAGATCCACCGGGCGGTCGGCCTTGGTCATGAAATTGAACGGCGGCAGGTTCAGCAGCGACAGCGTGGCCGTCAGGCTGGAGCGGGTGGACAGGCGGATATCGGCGCGGGCCGGTTTTTGGGTCACATCCGGCACCGCAAAGACCGATCCCGCCATGTCGATCTTGCCGCCTTCGGGGGCCGTCACCTGCCCCTCGGTCATCACCATGGTATAGGTCAGGCCCTCGATCGTGCTATAGCCCTTGCCGCCCTCGATGGGGGGCAAGCTGGCCAGAAAGCGCACATCGGCCTTGTCGAAGCTGTAAGACAGATGCAGGCGCGGCTCGGCACCGGGGGCGGCGCGCAGCGCGGCGCGGATGTCGTGCAGGTTGCCTTCCAGAATGTTCTTGCCGATCCAGTCACGGGTCTTGGCCAGCAGCTTTTTGGGCCAAAGCGCGATCAGCTTGTCATGGGCGATTTCATTCAGCGTCAGGTCAAGCGCGGTCGTCCAGCCCTTGGCATCCGCGCCGATCCGGCCCTTCAGCACCAGCCGCCGGTCTTCCTCGGCCAAAGACAACTGGCCGATTTCCACCTGAAACGGATCCAGCCGCAACCGGGCATCCAAGGCACCGCTGCTAAAATGCACCGGCGCCTCGAAGACCCCCTCGGGGTCAACGCGCACATCGTCAAAGCTGATCTGCGACAGGAAGGCATCGGGCAAATCCCCGGTCAGCGGCCCCTTGATCCGGGCGCCATCCGCCCCGATCAACCAGGCCTGACCGGTGGACGAGGCCCGCAGGGTCGGGCTTTCCACCTCAAACCGGGTCAGGCGCAATGCGCCGCTGTCGGGTTGATAGGCCATGGCCAGACTGGCCCGGTCAAAGACCACCGGTTGCGCCGCCTCGGTGGGCCTGAGCGCGCCCTTGCCAATTTCCAGATTGCCCTCCAGCGCCTCGACGCCCTCGGTGGCCAGCCCGACCGCCAACCGCCCCGAAATCGCCGCCTCCAGACTGGCCAAAGGGGCCAGAACCGGGGCCTGCGCCGCCAGATCGGCGGCGGCAATATCCTTGAACTCGACCGAGAGCCGCGCCTTTGAGGCGGCCTTTTCCGACACCAGTTGCAAAAGCGCCCGCCCCGGCAAGCCATCGCGCGCCTGCACCGACACCGCAAGCTCCGCCGCCAAGGCCTCGGGCTGGTTCTCGATCGTCAAACGGCCATCGCCCAGTTCAAACACCCGGCCCGAGCGCCTGTCGCTCAGCCGCAGCGTCAGCGCCTCGGCCTCGATCCGCCTCAGCCCGGCCAATGCGGGATTGGCCAGCGCGGTATCGGCCAGATCGAAAAGATCGCCAATGCCATTGATCTGCGGCGAAAACCCGCCATCGCCCAGCGAGATGTCAAACCGGCCATCCTTGTCGCGCGTCATCGCGATGCGCGCACCGGTCAGCCGAACCGAGGCCACCCGCGCCTCGCCGCGCAAGAGCGCCGCCCCTTGCAGCGCCAGTCGCACCTCGGGCAGGGTCAGCAAAGCCGCGCCCTCGGCTTGCAGCAGGCGCACATCCTCCAGCCGCAGGCGCGGCACGTAATCGGCATCCAGCGTCAGATCGACCGCGCCAAGCGCCACCGCCCCCCCCGGCAGGCCATCGGCCAAGGCCCGGTTCAGCCGGGTTTCCACCTCGGCCACCATCCAGACCGGCAGCGGAATGGCCCGGCCGATCAGGCCATAGCCACTCAGGATCAGACCCAGCACCGCCACGACAAAGATCAGCCGCCAGCGCAAACCGGATCGCAGACCCCAATGCGTGGCCGCAGGCAGCGCCGGGTCCAGCACGAAATCGGCAGCCTCTGCCGTTTCATCCCTGCCTGTCCCGGTGCCCTTTTCTGTCGCGCCGTCCGCCATGCTGCCCTTTCGCCGCTGTCTTGCGTCGGGCTTGCCTTTATCTTTGACGAAAGGCAACTAGATCGCACAGGGCATTGACCCCAAAGGCAAGGAGCCGCCCATGATCGAACCCGGCCAAATGGCGCCCGATTTCACCCTGCCGCGCGATGGCGGCGGCAGCATCAGCCTTGCCGCCTTGCGACCGGGCAAGGTGGTTCTCTACTTTTATCCCAAGGATGCCACGCCCGGCTGCACCCTTGAGGCGCAGGATTTTTCCGCGCGCGCTGCGGAGTTCGCCGCCGCCGGCACCACGGTGGTCGGCCTGTCGAAAGACAGCGTCAAGGCGCATGACAAGTTCTGCAAAAAGCACGGTCTGGCAGTGATTCTCGCCTCTGACGAAGCCGGGCAGACCTGCGAGGATTATGGCGTGTGGAAGGAGAAATCCATGTATGGCAAAACCTTCATGGGCATTGAGCGCACCACCGTCTTGATCGACGCCGCAGGTCGCATTGCGCGGGTTTGGCCCAAGGTGTCGGTCAAGGGCCACGCCGATGAGGTTCTGGCCGCCGCGCGGGCTTTGTAAGGGCGCTGGGGGGCTTGGCATGAAAACGCTGGCAGAAATGGCGGTCGAGGTGCTGACATGTGCCGATGGGCGCGCGAAAACCGCGCTGTCGCACGCCCATGCCGCCACATGGTTTGCCGCGCGCAAGGCGGGCCAGCCTTTGCCCATCGGGCAGGCGGAACCACCGCTGTTCCCGGCCCGCCCGGCAAAGCCCGAACTTTTGCCGCCGCGCGATGTGCCGCGCCGCAGGCCCTCATCGGCCATCGGACGGCTGACGCTGTTGCACGCGGTTGCGCATATCGAACTTAATGCCGTTGATCTGCATTGGGATATCGTTGCGCGTTTCACCGACCATCCGATGCCCTTGGGCTTTTATGATGACTGGGTGAAGGCCGCTGACGAGGAATCGCGGCATTTCAACCTGATCTGTGACCGGCTGGAGGCGCTTGGCAGCCATTATGGCGCGATGCCCGCCCATGCCGGCATGTGGAAGGCCGCCGAAGACACGGTGGCCGATCTGAAAGGCCGTTTGGCCGTGGTGCCGATGGTGCTGGAAGCGCGGGGGCTGGATGTCACCCCCGGCATGATCGAATTGTTCACCCGCGTCGGCGATAACGACACCAAGGCCGCCCTCGACATCATCTATGCCGAGGAGGTTTCCCATGTCGCCTATGGGTCCAAATGGTTCAACTGGCTTTGCGGGCGCGACGGGCTGGACCCGAAAGAAGCGTTTCACGATCTTGTACGGATGTACTTCCATGGTGGATTGAAGCCGCCCTTCAACGAAGAAAAGCGCGCCGAGGCCGGATTGCCAC
The DNA here is from genome assembly GCA_964393035.1 of uncultured Tabrizicola sp. Taxonomy (GTDB): domain Bacteria; phylum Pseudomonadota; class Alphaproteobacteria; order Rhodobacterales; family Rhodobacteraceae; genus Tabrizicola_A. The sequence goes on along the minus strand of CAYMRX010000004.1, from coordinate 355,803 downwards.
CCGATTTCTATTGGCCGCTCGTTGATGCGGAGCCGGTCGGGATTTGACCTTTCGGCAGAATTCTGCCGATGATTGGCCCGAATCCGGCAGGCTCGGCGGTCGGTTCCGCAAAGCTGTTGCAGGCTTTCCTCCCGCCCGCTAATCACATCGCACATTCTGTCGACGACGCTTTTTGGGCCTCCCCTTGGGCAGGCATTGACCCGCACTCAACAACCAATCGGAATCGCTCAACGTGCTGACGCGCCTTGCCTATCGGATCAATCAGACGCTGGAGCGGTATTTTCCCGAACAGCGTCTTTTCCTGAAATCCGACACCGAGACCCGCTTCATCCGGCTGCGCCCGGTGACGCAGGCGGTTGCCGTTGTTGTGGGCGGGCTGGCGCTGGCCTGGACCATCCTTGCCACCGCCATTTTGCTGCTGGATTCCATTTCGGCAGGGTCGTCGCGCGAACAGGTGCTGCGCCAGCAGGCGCTTTACGAGGAGCGGATGAACCTGTTGTCCGCCGACCGCGATCTGCGCGCCAATGAGGCCGCCTCGGCGCAGGATCGTTTCAATCTGGCGCTGGAACAGGTTGCGGCGATGCAGGGGCGGCTTCTGGCCTCGGAAGATCGCCGCCGCGAGTTGGAAACCGGGATCGACGTGATCCAGAACACGCTGCGCCGCACCATCAAGGAACGCGATGCCGCGCGGGCCGATCTGGCCAGCGCCGAGCAGGATGGCACCGAAGGCACCGGCCGCAGCGAAGCGGCACGGGCCGCGGATACCTTGGCCACGCTGGAATTCGTCACCTCCAGCCTTGACGGCACCGCCAAAGAGCGCGACCGCATCCAAGGCGTTGCCGACAAGGCGGCCGAGCGCGTCATGGCAGTCTCCAAGGAAAAACAAGACCTTGAAATGCGCAATGCCGCCATCTTCACCCAGTTGGAGGAAGCATTGACCGTCTCGGTCGAGCCTTTGGAGAAGATGTTCAAAGAGGCGGGCATGGACCCCGACGACCTGCTGAACGCGGTGCGCAAGGGCTATAACGGCCAAGGTGGGCCTTTGGCGCCGATCGCGCTGTCGACCAAAGGGGCGCCGACCCCGGATGAGCTGCGCGCAAATGCGATTCTCGCCGGGCTTGACCAGATGAACCTTTACCGGCTTGCCGCGTACAAGGCCCCCTTCGACATGCCGTTGAAAGACCCGTTCCGCTGGACCTCGGGCTTTGGCATGCGGCAGGATCCAAAGGGCTGGGGCACGCGGATGCACTCGGGTTCTGACATGGCCGGATCCTACGGCACCCCGATCTATGCGACCGCCGATGGGGTCGTGACCCATGCCGGCTGGTCCAATGGTTATGGCCGTTTGATCAAGGTCAAACACGCCTTTGGCATCGAAACCCGCTATGGCCATCTGGCTCAAATCCGGGTGGAGGTTGGACAAAAAATCTCGCGTGGCGACCGGATCGGTGATATGGGCAATTCAGGCCGGTCCACCGGCACGCATCTTCACTACGAGGTCAGGATCGGCGGCAATGCCGTCAACCCGATGACGTTCATAAAGGCAGCGAACCATGTTTTCTAAGAGCCGCATCAACGAGCCCGGCCCCGCAAAAGCGGGCGACGCCGACAAGCCCAAAACCCCGGAGGCCCCTGTGACCAAACCCTCGATGGATTTCTCTGCGGCTGCGCCCAAGGGCAAGGTGGCGGCCTCTGTGCTGTCGTCCGATCTGACCGTGGTCGGCAATCTGCGCACCACCGGCGACATTCAGGTTGAAGGCACCGTCGAAGGCGACATCCGCGCGCATCTGTTGACCGTCGGCGAAACCGCCACCATCCGCGGCGAGATCGTGGCCGATGACATCGTGGTCAATGGCCGGGTGATTGGCCGGGTGCGCGGGCTGAAGGTGCGGCTGACCTCGACCGCCAAGGTTGAAGGCGACATCATCCACAAGACCATCGCCATTGAATCCGGCGCGCATTTCGAAGGCTCGGTGCAGCGTCAGGACGACCCCCTGTCAACCGGCCGTCCGCCGGTTGCCCCCACCTCGCGCATTGCCTCTGCGGCACCGATGGCGGGCGAAGAACCCTGATTTCTGCCGCAGGCTGGCTTTCAAACGGGCGCCTTCGCGGTGCCCGTTTTCATTTCTGCCCCCTCAGTCACGCCAGACGATGGCCCGGCGGTACAGGTGCCAACTTGCATGACCAAGCAAGGGCAGCACGGCAAACAGCCCCAGAAACCCCGGCAGCATCCCCAGAAACAACAGCCCCCCGATCAACGCGCCCCAGCCCAGCATCACCGCCGGGCTTGTCCGCACCACCTCCCTCTCCAGCAGCATCGGCAGGCTGACCACCGTCAGGCCGAACAGCAAGGTGGCAAAGACCGCGCCCACGCCGGTGCCCACCGCCAGCATCGCCAGTCCTTCGGGTGTCAGGAAGATGGCAAGCGAGGAGGAGACGTTGGTCAGCGTCGCGCGGCCCAGAAACAGCGCGAAGATCATATGCGACAGGAAGTTCCAGAACAGAAAGAACACCACGATCACCGCCGCCATCGACGGAATCTGGCGGTCCTTTTGTCGGAAGATCACCGAAAACACCTCGGCCCGGCGCAGGGGCTGACCGGCCTCCAGCCGGCGGGACACCTCGTAAAGCCCGCAGGCGATGAAGGGGCCTAGAATGGGGAAACCGGCGGCGGCGGGCAAGGTCCACCACAACTGCCCTTTGACCATCACGGCCCAGGTCACCAGCCAGCCGCCCACGACGTAAAAGCAGGCGAAGAACAGCCCGTAATGCGGGGCGCGCAGAACGTCGTGCCAACCCGCCGCAAGGGATGCGCGGATGTCGGCGGCCTCGACCCGCAAGACCTCGGGCCGATCCGGCTCGCTTTGCACCATGGCTTCCCTCCCGTTTCGGCAAAGCCTATGCGGGAGATGCATGTTCAGAAAAGATGTATTTTTACCAAAGGATTGCCCCCCCCCTCGCGGCAGCGGGCAATCAATCCTCGGCGTTGGCCTCGGCCCGGCCCATGCCATGCACGCCAAGCGCCAGCGTTGCGGCCATGAACTTGTCCAGATCACCATCCAGCACACCGCCGGTATCGCTGGTTTCAACCCCGGTGCGCAGGTCTTTCACCATCTGATAGGGCTGCAAGACATAGGAGCGGATCTGGTTGCCCCAGCCCGCGTCGCCCTTCGATTCATGCGCCTCGTTGATCGCGGCGTTCCGCTTGTCCAATTCCATCTGGTAAAGCCGCGATTTCAGCGCCTGCATGGCGATGTCGCGGTTCTGGTGCTGCGATTTCAAGGACGAGGTCACCACGATCCCGGTCGGGAAGTGGGTGATCCGCACCGCTGAGTCGGTCTTGTTGACATGCTGGCCGCCCGCACCGGACGAGCGGTACGTGTCGATGCGGATATCCTTGTCGTGGACTTCGATTTCGATGTTGTCATCAACCACCGGATAGACCCAGACCGACGAGAACGAGGTGTGCCGCCGTGCTGCGGAATCATAGGGCGAGATGCGCACCAGACGATGCACGCCGGATTCCGATTTCAGCCAGCCATAGGCGTTATGGCCGGAAATTTTGTAAGACACCGAACGGATGCCCGCTTCTTCGCCCGCGGTTTCCGACTGCATTTCAACCGTGTAGCCCTTTTTCTCGGCCCAACGGACATACATCCGCGCCAGGATGCTGGCCCAGTCACAGCTTTCGGTGCCGCCAGCGCCTGCGTTGATTTCCAGATAGGTGTCGTTGCCGTCCGCCTCGCCATCGAGAAGCGCCTCAAGTTCCTTTTGCGCGGCGTTTTCAACCAGCGCCTTGATCGCCGCCTCGGCCTCGGCCACCACCTCGGCATCGCCTTCGGCCTCGCCCATCTCGATCAGCTCGACATTGTCGCGCAAGCCGCCGTCGATCAGCTTGTAGGCTTTCACCGCATCCATCAGCGCCTGACGCTCTTTCATCAACTTTTGCGCCTTGGCCGGATCGTTCCACAGGTTCGGATCTTCGATCAACGCATCGAATTCTTCCAGCCGATGCGGCGCGGTTTCCCAATCCAGCCGCTGCGCCAAAAGCTTCAGCGACTTTTCGATTTGCTCGACATGGTTCTGGACTTCGGCGCGCATGACGGATTCCTTGAATTCTCGGGCCGGGTGATAGCGCGGGCCAAGCGGTTGGGCAAGCGGGGCAGATCAGTAAAGACCACCCGAGGACAGCGTGCCGAAATTGGCCTTTTTCGGCACCGCCTTGGTCTGGCCGTCCGAGGTGGTTACCGTGTCGGTCTGGTTCTGATCCGTCTCGCCGGCCGAGAACAGCGGCAGGTTGTCCCCCATGCCAAAGCCGCCATCGACCAGCGCGTCCAGACCAAAGAGAACATCTTCGCCTTCGCGGAAATATTCCGAAATCACATTGTCGCCCGCGGCATCGGCTGGCAGCTTCGCGCCGGTGAACCGGTCGATCTTTTGGAAATAGCCGCCATCCGGCACGGCAAATTCGGTGCCGCCATATTTTGCCACGACCTCTTTCATGAACTCCTGAAAGATCGGAACGCAAAGCGTGCCGCCAAACGCCCCCGGCCCCAAGGTCCGCGGCTGGTCAAAGCCCATATAGCAGCCGGCCACAACCTCAGAGGTATAGCCAATGAACCAGACGTCCTTGGCGTCATTGGTGGTGCCGGTCTTGCCCGCCACCGGCACCGGCAGTTTGACGCCGGTGCCTGACCCGCGCTGGATCACCCCCTCCATCATCGAGGTGAGCTGATAGGCGGTGATGGCATCCATCACCCGCTCGCGGTCGGATTTGATGCGGACCCCCTGCCCCTTTGGCAGATCGGGCTTGGTGCAATCCTCGCATAGGCGCTGGTCATGGCGATAGATCGTCTTGCCGAACCGGTCCTGCACCCGGTCCACCAGCGTCGGCTCCACCCGCTCGCCGCCATTGGCGAACATGGCATAGGCGGCGACCATCTTGAACAGCGTGGTTTCCTGCGCGCCAAGCGCATTGGCAAGGAAGGGGTTCATATTGCGGTAAACGCCGAATTTTTCCGCATATTCCGCCACCAGATCCATGCCGATCTCTTGCCCGATGCGGATGGTCATCAGGTTGCGGCTTTGCTCGATCCCGGTGCGCAAGGGCGTGGGTCCGTAAAACTTGTTCGAGGCGTTTTTCGGCGTCCACAGCCCTTCGGGGGTTTCAATCTCGATCGGGGCGTCCACCACGATGGTGGCGGGCGTAAAGCCCGAATCCAGGGCCGCCGCATAGACAAAGGGCTTGAAGCTGGAGCCGGGCTGCCGCGTTGCCTGCGTGGCCCGGTTGAAGACCGAGGCCTGATAGCTGAAACCGCCCTGCATGGCGATGACGCGGCCGGTGTTGACGTCCATCGCCATCAAGCCGCCCTGCACCTCCGGCACCTGCCGCAGGGACCAGTGCTGAAAGCTGTCGCCTTCCTCATTGGTGACCGCGCGCAGCATCACCACATCGCCGACCGACAGCAGATCGGCAGGCACCTGCGCCTTCTTGCCCAATTTGCCGTCGGCAAGGCGTTTGCGCGCCCAAGTGACATCCGCGGCCGGGATCACCGGCTCATGGCCTTGCAGATCCCCTTCAGCGCCAAAACGGGCGTAATCCTCGCCCAGTTCCAGAATCACCGCGGCCTGCCAGCCCTCCACATCCCGCGGCAGATCGGTGATCTCGGCCAAGGCGGCGCGCCAGTCAGCCTCGGAGCCAAGTTTTTCAACGGCAATGGTCTTTCCCGTGCCGCGCCAAACGCCCTGATTGCGGTCGTATTTCTCCAAGCCTCGGCGCAGCGCCCGGGCCGCAATGGCCTGCAATTCCGGTTCCATCGTGGCGCGGATCGACAGACCGCCACCAAAGAACTCCTCCTCGCCAAAGGTGCCCGAAAGCTGGCGGCGGATTTCATCGGTGAAATAGCTGCGCGGCGGCAAGGCTTCACGGAAGGCCGGATAATCGCCGTTCTGCACCGATTTCAGCGGCTGGGACTTTTCCGCATTATAGGTGGCCTCATTGATATAGCCATTCTGCCACATCTCGCGCAGCACATAGTTGCGCCGTTCCAAAAGGCGATCCTTGCCGCGCACCGGGTGATATTCGCCCGGCGCCTTGGGCAGGCTGGCCAGCGTTGCCGCCTCATGCGGGGCAAGGGCCGTCAGGGGTTTGTTGAAATAGGTCTGCGCCGCGGCCGCCACACCATAGCTGTTCTGCCCAAGGAAAATCTCGTTCAGATAAAGCTCAAGGATATTGTCCTTGGACAGCGTTTCCTCCAGCCTTGTGGCAAGGATGATTTCCTTGATCTTGCGTTCGACCGAGCGCGAGCCGTCCAGAAGGAAGTTCTTCATCACCTGCTGGGTGATGGTGGAGGCCCCCCGCACATTCGATCCCCGTGAGATCACCGCATCGCGAAAGGCCGCGAACATGCTGGTCACATCATAGCCCTTGTGGCTGTAGAAATGCTTGTCCTCGGCCGAAACGAAGGCTTGCTTCACCAGATCGGGAATGTCTTCGGTCGGCACGAACAGCCGCCGCTCATGGGCGAATTCGTCGATGATGCGGCCTTCGCCGGAATAGATCCGGCTGATCGTCGGGGGCGTGTATTGCGCAAGGCTCTCATGGCTCGGCAAATCGGCAGAGTAGATATAGAAGATACCCCCCACCGTCAGGGCGCCGAACAACAGGCCCATGGTCACCAAGGTGAAGATGGCCCCGAACACAGAGCCGCAGAACCGTATCACGCCCAATACCCCCAACGCCGCCTGCGCCACTCTATAGGCGGACGGGCGGCAAAGGTCAAAACACGATAAGGCGCGCATTGCGGCACTGCGCGTTCAATCGCCACTTTGGCCCAACCCGGTTTGGACCTGCCCGCTTTGACCAAGGGCGCGGATCGCGGCCTCCTCCTCGGCCCAGGCCAGAACGCCCAGCCGCAACGCCTCTGCCATGCGCGCGCGCCATGTGCCATCTTGCAACCGGCCCAGATCGCGGGCTGACGACAGGAACCCCAACTCGACCAACATCGACGGAATGTCGGGCGATTTCAGCACGGAAAATCCGGCCGTCTGATGCGCGATGCGGTGCATCTTCAGATCGGCCGCCTTGATGGATACCTCCAGCGCCTTGGCCAGGCGGGCGAGCTTTGGTGTGGTTTCGGCCCGCGCCATATCCATCAACACCGTCGCCACCAGATCATCCTGCGCCGTCAGATCAACGCCCGCCAGAAGATCATCGCGGTCATGACGCGCCGCCAAAGCCTCGGAGGCGGCATCACTGGCCTCCTCGGAGAGCGTATAAAGCGTGGCGCCCGTCGCCTCGCCTTCCGCAAGCGCATCGGCATGCAGCGACAAGAACAGATCCGCCCCCGCCGCCCGCGCGATGGAGACGCGGGTTTCCAGCGGCACGAAATGGTCGCTGTCGCGGGTCATCACCACCTGAAACCGGCCGTCACGCAGCAGAAGTTCCTTCAACTCCCGCGCAAAGGTCAGCATCAGCGCCGCCTCAGACTGCCCCTCGCGCTCGGCCCCGGGGTCAAGCCCGCCATGGCCGGGGTCCAGCACCACGATCAGCTTGCCCGGATCGCGTGCGGGCGGTTGCGCGAGATCAGTAAGCGTCGGCATCGCCCAGCCCGGCAGCTCGGGCTGGCTGGCCGCCGCCTGAAACGCCGCCGCCCCGGTCGGCTCCAGCCGCAAGGTCAACCGGCTGTCCGTCTCGGTCGACATCTCGCCCAAGACCAGCGCCATCGGCCCGGACAAATCCAGCACCAGCCGCGACCAGCCCGGCCGGAACACCCCGGCCCGCAACCCCGTCACATTGCGCGACCCGCGCAACAGCCCCGCCGCCCCGGTCCAGTCCACCTCCTGCACATCCAGCACCATGCGCGGCGGATCGGCCCGAAACCGCACCCGCCATGGCACCGGCTGCGACAAGGAAAGCCGGATCTCCACCCCCGCACCGCTGTCCGAAATCGCGGATTTGGCAGGCTCCAAACGCGCAAGCGCCGAAAGCTCCTGCGCGACGGCAGGCTCTCCCGGCCCAAGGGCCAACAAAAGAACCGCGAAAAGCCATTTCATCTTGGCATAAATACCCAAATCCTGCCGGTCGCGCAAATCACCGCCCTTTGACCGGATGGCCCGCCATATAGGCGCTGAGCCGCTTCAACCCCTCGGTGATATCCGCCGTTGCCCGCGCATAGGAAAACCGCAAGGTCCGGCCACCGCGAACCGGATCGAAATCCAGCCCCGGCGTCACCGCAACCCCGGCCCCATGCAGAATGTCGCGGGCGAATTGCAGCGAATCCTCGGTCAGGTCCGACACATCGGCATAGACATAAAACGCCCCATCCGGCGGCGCGATTTTCGTGAAGCCCGCCTGCGGTAGCCCTTCCAGCATCAGCCGCCGGTTTTCCGCATAGACCGCGCGATTGGCCTCCAGCTCGTCAATGCTGTCCAGCGCGGCAAGGGCTGCAATCTGGCTGACATGGGGCGGGCAGATGAACATGTTCTGCGCCAAGCGCTCCACCGTGCGGATGTGATCCTCCGGCACCACCATCCAGCCCAGACGCCACCCGGTCATGCTGAAATATTTCGAGAAGGAATTGATGACATAGGCCTGATCGCTGATTTCCAGCGCCGAAACCGCGCGGTCGCCGTAATGCAGCCCGTGGTAAATCTCGTCCGAGACAAAGGCGATGTCGCGCGCGGCGGCATGATCCATCAACGCCTTCAAGGCGTCCTGCGACAGCATGGTGCCGGTCGGGTTGCCGGGCGAGGCGACGATCAGCCCCTGCATCTCCACCCCTTCAAGGTCGGATGGCACCGGCTGCAAGCGGTTCTCAACTCGTGTCGGGATGCCCACCGGCTGCAAGGACAAGGCCCGCAGGATCTGGCGATAGCTGGGATAGCCCGGCTCCCCCAGCCCCACCTTGTCGCCCGCATCAAAAAGCGCCGAAAACGCCAGCAGGAAGGCCGAGGATGATCCCGCCGTCACCACCACGCGGTCGGGGTTCAGATCGACCCCATACCAGCGTTGATACAGCCCCGCGATGCCCCGGCGAAGTTCGGGCAGGCCAAGTGCCACGGTATAGCCCAAGGGCTGTTCCAGCGCACGGGCAACAGCGTCGCGCGCGGCCTTGGGCGCGGGCGTACCGGGCTGGCCCACCTCCATATGGATGATGGAGCGCCCCGCGGCTTCCAGCGCGCGCGCCTCCTCCATCACATCCATCACAATGAAGGGATCAACCTGACCCCGGCTTGATCTTTTCATGCCCCGCCCCTTACAGTCGCGCCCCATGAACCCCAAGCGGGGCCAGATGGTCAACCCCGTGCCATCTGCCCGCACCCCCAAAGGATTTCCCGATGCGACGCACCGTTTTCGCTCTTGCCCTCTGCCTGATGGGCACCGCCGCCTTGGCCGGAGGGCTGGGCGAGATGTCAGAGGCCGAGCGCGCCGCCTTTCAGGCCGAGGTGAAGGCCTATCTGCTGGAAAACCCTGAAGTGCTGGTCGAGGCGATGGATGTCTTGCAATCACGCCAAGACGCCGCCGCAGCCGACCGTGACCTGCAAATGCTGGCCGACAACAAGGACAAGATTTTCAACGATGGCGTCTCATGGGTCGGCGGCAACCTTGATGGCGATATCACGGTGGTCGAATTCGTCGATTACCGCTGTGGCTATTGCCGCAAGGCGCATGATGAGGTGGCCGAACTGGTCAAATCCGATGGCAATATCCGCTTTGTGCTGAAAGAATTCCCGATCCTTGGCGAGGAATCGACCATCTCGTCGAAATTTGCGATTGCGGTGCTGCAACTGCATGGCAATGAATCTTACAAAAAGGTGCATGACGCCCTGATCGCGCTGCGCGGCAGCCCGGACGCCGAAACGCTGGCCCGTTTGGCGACGGATCTCGGGCTTGACCCGGCCCCGATCCTTGCCCGGATGGAGGCGCCCGAAGTGGAAGCGGTGATCGAGGCCAACCACGCGCTTGGCTCCACGATGGAGGTGTCAGGCACACCGACCTTTGTGATCGACCAGACCATGGTGCGCGGCTATGTGCCGTTGGAGGGCATGCGTCAGATCGTGGCGGGTCAGCGGGGCTAAATCCGAGGGCTGAATCCGGGGCCTATTTCCCGGCCTTGGCCTTTTCCGCCAGTCCTTTGGCGATGTTGAACGCCCCCTTGATGCGGTCGGATTCCGACTTCATCTCGCCCATTAGCAATATCTTGTTGCCCTGCACCTTGGCCGCCGGTCCCTGTTCGCGCAGGAACTCCACCAGCCCCGCCGGATTGGCGAACTTGTCATTGTGGAACTGCACCGTCGCGCCCTTTGGCCCGGCGTCGATGCGGCTGATCCCGGCGCGCTTGCACATCGCCTTGATCCGCACGATCAGCATCAGCGTGTTGACCTCTTTCGGGATCGGGCCAAAGCGGTCGATCAACTCGGCGGCAAAGCCCTCCAGCTCCACCTTGGTGGCCAGACTGGACAGGCGACGGTAAAGGCCCAGCCGGATATCCAGATCGGGAATATAGGCGTCGGGGATCATCACCGGCACGCCAAGATTGATCTGCGGCGACCAGCCGTCATCGACCTGCGCCAGCCCCTGCAACTCGCCGGATTTGATCTTGGCGATCGTTTCTTCCAGCATCTGCTGATACAGCTCGTAGCCGACTTCCTTGATATGGCCCGACTGTTCCTCGCCCAGCAAATTCCCCGCGCCGCGCAGATCAAGGTCATGGCTGGCAAGGTTGAACCCCGCGCCAAGGCTGTCGAGACTTGCCAGTAATTTCAACCGCTTCATCGCTTGCGGCGTCAGCGGCACGCGGGGCTTGGTGGTCAGGAAGCAATAGGCCCGCGTCTTGGCCCGGCCCACCCGGCCGCGGATCTGATACAACTGTCCAAGACCGAACATGTCGGCGCGATGCACGATCATCGTATTGGCCGTCGGAATATCCAGACCCGATTCCACGATGGTGGTCGCCAACAGCACATCATATTTGCCGTCGTAGAACTGGTTCATCCGGTCATCGAGATCGCCCGCCGCCAATTGCCCATGCGCGGTGATGAACGTCACCTCGGGCACGTTGGTTTTCAGCCAGTCCTCAATTTCCGGCAGGTCGGAAATCCGCGGCACCACCCAGAAGCTTTGCCCGCCCCGGTAATGTTCGCGCAAAAGCGCCTCGCGCAGGGTCACAGAGTCGAACTCGGACACATAGGTGCGGATCGCCAGACGGTCCACCGGAGGCGTGGCGATGATCGACAGATCACGCACCCCGGTCAGCGACAGTTGCAGCGTGCGTGGGATCGGCGTCGCGGTCAGGGTCAGCACATGGATGTCAGAGCGCAGCTCTTTCAGCCGCTCCTTATGCGTCACGCCGAAATGCTGCTCCTCGTCGATCACCATCAGGCCAAGGTTTTTCAGCTTTACCCCTTTGGCCAAAAGCGCATGGGTGCCGACGACAATATCCACCGTCCCCGCCGCCATCATCTCACGCGTGAGGTTGGCCTCTTTGGCGCTGACAAAGCGGGACAAAGGCCGCACCGAAATCGGAAAGCCCCGGAAGCGTTCGGCAAAGCTGCGGTAATGCTGGCGGGCCAAAAGCGTGGTCGGGCAGATCACCGCCACCTGCATGCCGGAAAGTGCTGCGACAAAGGCCGCGCGCATGGCGACCTCGGTCTTGCCAAAGCCCACATCGCCCACGATCAAGCGGTCCATCGGACTGCCCTTTTCAAGGTCGGCCACCACATCGGCAATCGCCGACAACTGGTCGTCCGTCTCCTGATAGGGGAAGCGGGCGGCAAAGGCCTCCCACAGGGAATGTGGCGCCTCAAGGATCGGCGCGTGGCGTAGAGCGCGTTCGGCGGCAATCCGCATCAAGCGGTCGGCGATTTCCTTGATGCGCTCTTTCAGCTTGGCCTTTTTCGCCTGCCAGGCCCCGCCGCCCAGCCGGTCGAGAAGCCCTTCCTCATGGCCGTAGCGGCTGAGAAGTTCGATGTTCTCAACCGGCAGGTAAAGCTTTGCGCCCTCGGCATATTCCAAGCTGACGCAGGCATGTGGCGCGCCAAGCGCGGTGATCGTCTCCAGCCCCAGATAGCGCCCGACGCCATGTTCGACATGCACCACCAGATCGCCGGGCGACAGGCTTTCGGCGTCGCGCAGGAAGTTTTCCGCCTTGCGCTTGCGTTTGGGCTTGGCGGCAAGCCGGTCACCCAGCACGTCCTGTTCGGAAATCACCGCCAGCCCCGGCGCGGTAAAGCCCGCCTCCAAGGCCCAGACGATCAGGAAAACTTTGCCTTTTCCGTCAGGAACCTCGCGGAAATCCTTGATGGGGGTGGCCCCCTTCAGACCCTGATCTTCCAACAGACCCTGAAGCCGTTCCCGCGCGCCTTCCGACCATGAGGCGATGACCACTTGGCCGTCTTGAAGCAATTTTTTAACATGATCCGACAAGGCCCCGAAAAGGCTTACAGATTCCTGTTGTCTTTCCGGCGCGAAACTGCGCCCGATCCGCGCCTGCGCATCCAGCACCCCCGGCCCCGGCGATTGCGCCAAGGGGGAAAGCTGGATCAGCTTTTGCCCTGCGGTTGCGGCCTCCCATGCCGCATCGTCAAGATAGAGCAGTCCCGGTGCGACCGGTTTGTACACCGTGTCCAGCCGCCCCTTGGCCTTCATGGCCTCCAACCGAGCGTCATATTGGTCTTCGATCCCTTCCCAACGGGTCAGACGCATGGGCGTGACCTGATCGTCCACCATGACGCACGCTTCCGGCAGATAGTCGAACAGCGTTTCCATCCGGTCGTGGAAATAGGGCAGCCAATGCTCCATCCCGGCGTGTTTGCGCCCCGCCGAGACGGCCTCATACAAGGGGTCATCCGAACCGGCGGTGCCAAATTCGGCCCGATAGGTCTGGCGGAACCGGGTGATCGAGGCCTCATCCAGCAAAACCTCGGACATGGGCGCAAGATCAATGTCTTGCAGCTTTTCCGTGGTGCGCTGCGTCACCGGATCAAAGCGCCGCAACCCGTCCAGCGTGTCGCCAAAGAAATCAAGCCGCACCGGCCCGGAATTGCCCGGCGGCCAGATGTCCACAATGCCGCCGCGAATGGCATAGTCACCGGGTTCGGCCACGGTGGAAACCGGCGAAAACCCCATGCGCGACAAAAACGCCTTCAGATGTGCCTCATCCACCCTTGTGCCGACGCGGGCAGAAAAAGAGGCCCCCCGGATCACCTCACGCGCCGGGATACGCTGCATCGCGCCGCCGAGCGTGGTCAGCAGCACGAATGGCCCCGGCACGCCATGGGCAAGGGCCGCCAGCGTCGCCAGCCGGCGGGCGGAAATCTCGGGGTTGGGCGAAATGCGGTCGTAAGGCAGGCAATCCCATGCCGGAAAATCCAAGACCAAAAGCCCCGGCGCCATGACGGCAAGCGCTGCGCGCATCGCCGCCATCCGCTTGTCGTCGCGCGCAATGTGCAGGACCGGGGTTTTTGCCGCCTCACGCGCCAAAAACCGGGCATCATACCCTTCGGGCGCGCCGCCCAGAATGACCCTTACCCCCGCCATGGATCAGCCCAGAACGCCGATGTGCATGTTTTGATACATGCCGAACAGCGAGGTCACGAAGATGGCGCACATCCCAAGAACCTGCGTCGAAATCCGGTGGCGCAGCAGGCGGCGGTGCAGCGCGGGCCCGGTGTTCTCCCCCGCCTCGACCAGAAGCGAGGTGCGCAGCGACAGCGCCATCAAAAGCGAAAACGGCACGAACAGGAACAGCACGGCTTGCGCAAATTCAATGTCATAGCCAAAGCCCAACAGCCCCAGCATCGTCGTCGCAAAAGCCCAGCTTGCCACCAGCCAGGAACCGGCCGCGCGCACGATATACAGCATCCGCCCGGTGTTGATGCGCACCATGGCTTCCAGATCCTCTTGTGCGGAGCCGCCATGGCGCTTGGCGCGGGCAATCATGTCGAACGGCACGCCCAAGACCCAATGGCTGGCGCTCGACCACAAGACGGCCAGCACGATCCAATACCACAGGTTTGAAAACGACCGCATGTCGATCAGTTCAAAGATGACGCTGTACCAGTCCACGAGAACCAAGCCCTTTGCCGCAAAGCCGCGCCCAAATGCCCGCTTGAGGCGCTGGCATTTCCATGGCAGGCAAGGCAAGCAATCGCAAGCCTTTTCAAGCCCGCACCCCCGAGGTTCCCATGCAGCCTGTCGCCACCCCCGCCCACCGCTTTCGCCGCCTGAAACGCAGCCCCGCGCTGCGCGCCATGGTGCAGGAAAACACGCTGGCCCTGGGCGATCTGATCTGGCCTGTCTTCCTGTGCGACGGGGTGAACACCCGCCAGCCCATCGCCTCGATGCCGGGGGTGGAACGGCTGAGCCTTGATCTCGTCGTGAAGGCGGCCGAGGACGCGGCGGCTTTGGGCATTCCGGCGATCTGCCTGTTTCCCTACACCGATCCATCGGTCAAAACCATCGGCTGCGAGGAGGCTTGGAACCCCGAAAACCTGACCAACCGGGCGATCCGGGCGATCAAGGCGGCGGTGCCGGAGATTGCCGTGATGACCGATGTGGCCCTGGACCCCTATAACGCGCTGGGTCATGACGGGCTGGTCGTGGATGGGGTCATCCTGAACGATGAGACGGTCGAGGCACTGGTGAAGATGGCCTTGGTGCAGGCCGAGGCGGGGGCCGATATTCTGGGGCCGTCAGATATGATGGATGGCCGCATCGGGGCGATACGCGCAGCGCTGGAGGCGCATGGCCATCAGGGTGTCGCCATCCTGTCTTATGCCGCCAAATACGCATCGGCCTTTTATGGCCCGTTCCGCGATGCGGTCGGGGCGTCGGGGGCCCTGAAAGGCGACAAGAAGACCTATCAGATGAACCCCGCCAATACGGATGAGGCCCTGCGTCTGGTGGAACGTGACCTGCGCGAAGGCGCGGATATGGTGATGGTGAAACCCGGCATGCCCTATCTGGATATTTGCCGGCGGGTGAAAGACGCCTTTGGCGCCCCGACCTTCGCCTATCAGGTGTCGGGCGAATATGCGATGATCATGGCGGCGGCGGGCAATGGCTGGATTGATGGCGACAAGGCCATGGTGGAAAGCCTGATGGCCTTCAAACGCGCCGGGTGTGACGGGGTTCTGACCTATTTCGCCCCCCGGATCGCCCGGCTGATCCGGGCCGGGTTGTAAGGCCGCAGGCAAACTCCCGCCACGGGCCTTCGAGACAGGTGACAGCGCGCGGTTTGCCCGCTAAGCTGTGGGGAAACGGGGAATATACCCCGGCATGAGGCGGAGCGAACAGATGACGCAAATTACCAGACGGACGGTTTTGGCCCTTGGTGGCGCGGGGCTGCTTGCGGCCTGTGATGGCGCAATCATGGGCAATGGCGTGAACTCGAACGGGGCCGCGCAGATCGACGCGCGGGTGGGCGCCACGCGCGACTATCTGTTCTCGCATTATCCCGGCACCCGCGATCTGGCCGGAAAGGCATATGGCGTTCTTTACATGCCGCTCTTGACCGAGGCGGGCTTTGGCATCGGCGGCGGCTATGGCCGCGGCGCCTTGCAGGTCAATGGCGCGACGGTGGATTACTATGCCGCCACCCGCGCCACCATCGGCCTTCAGATCGGCGCGCAGCAATATGCCCATGCGCTGTTCTTCATGACCGACGCCGCCCTGCAAGAGTTCCGCAGCGCCAGCGGTTGGGCAGCCTCCGCCGACATCCGCTTTGCCACCCCGCAAGAGGGGGCCTCGATCGGCAAACAGACCACCGAGCTGGACCCGGTGATCGGGCTGATCTTCGGTCAGCAGGGCCTGATCGCAGGGGCGACACTGGCGGGCGTGAAATACAGCCGGATCATTCCCTGACCCTCCGGCGCAGCGGGGGGGGGGGGGGGGGGGGGGGGGGCCCCCCCCCCCGGGGGAGCGAGAAAAAAAGACCGACGGGGGG
>CAYMRX010000004.1:0-339846 GCA_964393035.1 uncultured Tabrizicola sp. | reverse complement strand
GGGCGCTTCGCCCCCCGCACCCCCAGAGAGTATTTCAAAAGGCGCAAGCCTTTGGGGCGTGGCGTTCAACGCAGCCGCCGGATCAGGCTTGAGGTGTCATTGCGCCCGCCGCCCATCAGTTGCACATCCTTGTAGAACTGATCGACCAGCGCCGTGACCGGCAGGGCCGCGCCGATCTGGTCGGCGGTTTCCAGACAGATTTTCAAGTCCTTGCGCATCCAGTCCACGGCAAAGCCGAAATCGAAGCGGTCTTCCAGCATGGTCTTGTGGCGGTTGACCATCTGCCAACTGCCCGCCGCGCCCTGGCTGATGACCTCGACCACCGCCGCGCCATCCAGCCCCGCCTTCTGGCCAAAGGCCAAAGCCTCGGAGAGGCCCTGCATCAGGCCCGCGATGCAGATCTGGTTCATCATCTTGGCAATCTGGCCCGCGCCCGTATCGCCCAGACGCCGGCAGATGCGGGCATAGGCCGCCATCACCGGCTCGGCCTTGGCATAATCGGCCTCTGACCCGCCGCACATGATGGACAGCGCGCCATTTTCGGCCCCCGCCTGCCCGCCCGACACCGGCGCATCGACAAAACCAAGGCCCCGCCCGGCGGCAACCCCGGCCAGTTCCCGCGTTACCTGCGCCGATACCGTGGTGTGATCGACAAAGATCGCGCCTTTGGCCATGCCCTGAAAGGCCCCCTCCTCGCCCAGACAGACGGCGCGCAGATCATCGTCATTGCCGACGCAGGCCATGACGAAATCGGCCCCCATCGCCGCCGCGCGCGGGGTCGCAGCCGCGGTACCGCCATGCTTTTGCACCCAAGTCTCGGCCTTGGCGGCAGAGCGGTTATAGACCGTCACCGCATGGCCCTTGGACATCAAATGCCCCGCCATCGGGAAGCCCATCACGCCCAAGCCCAGAAATGCCAGTTTTGCCATGAAGCCCCTCATCTGATTGCCGTTTGCGCGCCGATGCACTAGGACTGCATCCGGTTCCCGCCGTCAAGGATGCGCCCGATGTTGACTGCTTTTCGTTGGATGGTGCGGATTGTCACCGGCATTGTCGTGTTGTCGCTGCTGATCGGCTGGGTGGCCTATTACGTCCTGTCCCGCTCTTTGCCCGATTATGACGAGGATTTTGCGCTTTCCGGCATTTCGGCCCCGGTCGAGGTGGTGCGCGACAATGCCAATGTGCCGCATATCTTTGGCAAGTCCGAGGCGGATGTGTTCTTCGCGCTGGGCTTTGTGCATGCCCAAGACCGGCTGTGGCAAATGGCGATGTTGCGGCGCACGGCGCAAGGCAAGCTGTCGGAAATCTTCGGCGCGCGGACCGTGAAGATTGATGAGCTGTTGCGCCGGTTGGACATTTACACGCTGGCCCAAGACTCGGTCGCGGCGCAGGACGCACGCACCAAGACGGTGCTGGAGGCCTATGCCGGCGGGGTGAACGCCTGGATCACGCAAGTGAACGCAGGCGCGCGCGGGCGTGGCGCGCCGGAGTTTTTCCTGTTTTCCAACGAGATTTCTGCCTGGTCGCCTGCGGATTCCATCGCGATCATCAAGCTGATGGCGCTGGACCTGTCGGCGCATCTGGAAACCGAGGTGCAGCGCGCGCAACTGTCGCAGATCCTGTCACCCGAGCGGCTCTCGGACATTCTGCCCGATGACCCGACCCAAGGGGTGATGGCCCTGCCCCCCTATGCCAGCCTGATGCCCGGCCCCTTTGCCCCGCCCGCCAAGGACCAGATGGCCTATATCGACGCGCCGCTGTCGCCCTTTCATTCGCGCGCCTTTGCCGGGGCGTCAAACGCCTTCGCCGCCCTGCCCGCACGCTCGGCCGCAGGCGGCAGCCTTCTGGCCAATGACCCGCATCTGGGGCTGACGGCACCCTCGATCTGGTATCTGGCGCGGCTGGAACTGCCGACGGGCGGCATCATCGGCGGCACGATTCCGGGCATGCCTTTGATGCTGGTCGGGCGGTCGGACAAGATGGGCTGGGGGCTGACCTCGTCTTATGTCGACGATCAGGATCTGGTGATGGAACGGGTGAACCCGGCCAATACCGAAGAATACCTGACGCCCGAAGGCCCCAAGCCCTTCCGCACCGAGCAAACCATCATCACGGTCAAGGATGCCGATCCCGTGACCATTACCCAACGCTGGAGCGACGCCGGCCCGATCCTGCCCGGAAGCCATTACGATCTGGACAGCGTGACGCCCCCCGGCGCGGTGGCGGCGCTGCAATGGACGGCCCTTTCTGCGGCCGATACCTCCATGACGGCCGGTCTGCGCCTGATGACGTCGCAATCGGTGGAAGACGCGATGGAGGCCGGGCGGCTGTTCGTCGCGCCAAGCCAGAACCTGACGCTGGCCGATGGCAAGACCATCGCCTTGCAAACCATCGGGGCCATTCCCGCCCGCGACCCCTCGCATGTGACGAAGGGCCGGATGCCCGCGCCCGGATGGGAGGGCAAGAACCGTTGGACGGGCGTGCAACCCTATGACCAGAACCCGCGCGAGGTGAACCCCGCATCGGGCATCATCGGCAATACCAACAACAAGACGGTTGATCGCCCCTTCCCGAACCATGTGTCTTATGACTGGGGCGACACCCAGCGCATCCAGCGCTGGCTTTCCCTGATGAAAGCGCGCGAGGTGCACACCCGCGACAGCTTCATCGAGGCCCAGCTTGATACCGTTTCCCCCACCGCCCGCAGCATCCTGCCCTTGATCGGGGCGGATCTGTGGTTCACCGGCGAACCCGCGCCCGATGGCACGCCCGAACGTCTGCGCCAGCGCGCGCTGATGCTTTTGGCCGAGTGGAACGGCGAGATGAACGAGCACATGCCCGAACCCCTGATCGCCGAGGCTTGGCTGCGCGCCTTGCAAGACCGCCTGACACGGGACGAGATCGGCCCCTTGGCCGATGACTTTACCCACCCCGAGGCCCAATTCCTTGAGCGCGTCTATCGCAACATCGGCGGGGCTTCGGTCTGGTGCGATGTGATCCAGTCGGCCGCGGTGGAAAGCTGCGCCGACATCGCCCGCATTTCGCTTGATGAAGCGCTTTTGGGCTTGGTCGAATCCTATGGGCCGAAACTGGAAAGCTGGCGTTGGGGCGATGCGCATCAGGCGACGCATGACCACCCGGTCTTGGGCGATGTGGCGGGGTTGAAATTCTTCGTCAATATCCGCCAATCCACCAGCGGCGGTGACACCACGCTGATGCGCGGCCGCACCAAGGGCACCGGGGCGAACCCCTATCTCAATGTCCATGCCGGGGCTTACCGCGGGGTTTATGACTTTGCCGATCCCGACAGTTCGGTGTTCATCCTGTCCACCGGGCAATCGGGCCATCCCTTGAGCCGGTTCTATGATGACATGTCCGAACTGTGGCGGCGCGGCGAATATATCCCGATGAGCCTTGACCCCGAACTGGCCCGTGGCGGCGCGGTGGGGATCACCGAGCTGACACCCGAGCCGGCGCAATGACACCGCCAAGCCCCCCGGCGCTGATCCTGCGGCCGCATGGCCGCTTGGGCAATCACATCTTGCAATGGGTAACGGGGCAAAGCCTTGCCGCACGGGTGCCGGGGCTGGCCTTGTCGAACTATCGGCTGCCCGAATTCGGTCTGGTCGATCAGGGCCTGTTGCGGCGGCATTTCTTTCTGCCCACGATCTTCAATCAGGACAGCGATCTTGACCTGATTGCCGATCTGATGCGGCGGGGCGACATGCCCCTGGCCCGACTTTACTGCATGGTGCTGCAAGCCGACGCCTGGGGCGACCCCGAGCGCTTCCGGCGCCTGCTGCCCACGCAGCCCGTGCCAAAGGAGGCAACCGCAGGGCCGGGCGAGATCTTGTTGAATGTGCGGGCGGATGAAATCCTGAAGGCCCGGCACAAGGATTACGGGCCGGTGCCCTTGGGGTTTTACACCGCCGTTCTGCGTGAAACCGGGCTTCGGCCGGTGTTCATGGGGCAGCTTGGGCAGGACCATTACTCTGACCTGTTGCGACAAAGTTTTCCCGACGCGCGGTTTCTGCCCAGCCGGGGCGTGATGGCCGATTTCAACGCCTTGCGGCAGGCGCGACATCTGGCGCTGTCGATCAGCACCTTTTCCTGGGCGGCGGGCTGGCTCTCGCAGGCCGAAAGCCTGCATCTGCCGGTTCTGGGTCTGTTCAACCCCGCCCAACGCCCCGATATCGGGCTGCTGCCCCGCGGGGATGCGCGGTTTCACTATTACGGCTTTGGCATCCGGCGCTGGACGGCGACCCCCGACCAGATCACGGCGCTGACCGATCTCACTCCGGCCCCGCTCTTGACGGCCGCTCAACTGGACGCCCTGCGCGGCGACGCCGACAATGCCCGTGCCAAGGCCCGCGCTGCCGACGCCGCCCGCCTGACAGCCGCCGCCGCCCGCAGCCGGCCTTTCCTGCCGCTGCTGCGCAAGCTTTATTTGCGGAAATGATCCCGCAGGCGAAGCCGCGCCTCTGGGGCGGCAGCGTTGATCTGCGGTTGGGACGCGAGTCGGGCTGACGCCCGACCTACAGCTCGCGGTAACGTTTTTCCTGCCGGGCGGTCCACAGCACGGAAATCTTCCAGCCATCCTCGCCCATGGCTTCCGCCTCGACCACGCCTTCGGCATGCAGGAAGGCCCGCCGCTTGCCCTCGGCAAAGCCAAGATGCAGATCGCGCCGGGATTTTTCTTCGTCAAAGGCCGCGCTGATGGCGGCAAGCAGATCGTCAATCCCTTCGCCCGTCAGCGCCGATACCGCAAAGACCCCGGCCCGGTTCTCCGCCTGCTGCATCAGCGCGGCCCGCTCGGTGCCTGCCACCTGATCCAGCTTGTTCCAGACCTCGAACATCGGCACATCCGGGTTGACCTTCAGGCTGGTCAGGATTTCAGCCACATCGGCGGCCTGTTCCGCACTTTCGGGATGGCTGATGTCGCGCACATGGCAAATGAGATCGGCCTCCAGCACCTCCTCCAGCGTGGCGCGGAAGGCGGCGACCAGTTGCGTCGGCAGGTCCGAAATAAAGCCCACCGTATCCGAGGCGATCACCTTGCGGCCAGACGGCAGCACCACACCCCGCATCGTCGGGTCCAGCGTGGCAAACAGCATGTCCTTGGCCAAAACATCGGCCCCGGTCATCCGGTTGAACAGCGTCGATTTCCCGGCGTTGGTATAGCCCACCAAGGCCACCACCGGAAACGGCACCTTGCGGCGCGCGGCGCGGTGCAACTCGCGGGTTTTCACCACCTTGTCGAGTTGCCGCTTCAGCCGGATCACCTGATCGTCAATCGCCCGACGGTCGGCCTCGATCTGCGTCTCCCCCGGCCCGCCGACAAAGCCAAACCCGCCGCGCTGACGTTCAAGGTGGGTCCAGGCCCGAACCAGCCGCGTGCGCTGATAGGAAAGGGCTGCCAATTCCACCTGCAACACCCCTTCGCGGGTGCGCGCACGATCGGCGAAAATCTCAAGGATCAACCCGGTGCGGTCCAAGAGCTTGACGCCCCATTCCTTTTCCAGATTGCGCTGCTGCACCGGCGACACCGGCCCATCCACCAGCACAAGATCGACATGCAACTCCTTGATCCGACGCTGCAACTCGTCAACCTTGCCAGATCCGAACAGCGTGCCGGGATGCAGTTTCGGCAACCGCACCACCTCCGCCCCCATGACCTCGATATTCGGCAGAGCCGCGGCCAGGGACACCGCCTCGGCCAGCCCATGTTCGGGCAAGCGGCGCGCACGGGCCGATTTCAGATCGGGATGCAGCACATAGGCCCGGGTGACCGGCTTTGCGGTGCCATGCGCATCCTCATGACCATGCGCATAAAGCCCGCCATCCTCGGACAGCGGGTCATTGTCGAACGGCTCGTCGGTAGGATCGCCGCTCAGTCTTCGCCCTCGTAAAGGCTCAGCGGTCCACCCGGCATGATGGTGGAGATCGCGTGTTTGTAGACCAGTTGCGACTGACCATCGCGGCGCAAAAGCACACAGAAATTATCAAACCAGGTGATCATGCCCTGAAGCTTGACCCCGTTGATAAGAAAAATGGTAACCGGGACTTTGGATTTCCGGACTTGGTTGAGAAAGGCGTCCTGCAAATTCTGCTTATCGGCGGCCATTGTTTTTGTCCTTGTTAACCGTCGCGCGACGAGTCGCGCTCTGCATATCCGCCGTTGAAAATGGGCGAACACAACAAGTATCGCCCGTCAAGCCCGGAGTTTCCAGCGTAAAAACAAGCATTCCTGACGTCACATTCAGGCTTTTTCAAAGATTTGGCGAATCCGGGCGGCGAATTGCCGGTGCCCGCTCCCCGGTTGGCACAGATTTTTTGAGGAGAGAATCGCCCCCCGCGATTACGGCTGTCGCGCCGTCACGCCTCGGCGGCATTGGTCTTGATCGCCAGCCGGTTGCCGGGCCATAGCTTCAGCACGGCCCAGCCAATCGCCGGCACCACCCCCAAGGCCAGCGCCAAGACCACGATCCCCGGCAACTCCCATGTGCCGCCCAGCGACAAAAGCGCCAAAGCAAAGGCGCCGAGCGGAAAGGTAAAGCTGCCCCAGAGCGGCGAGAACCCGGCAACCGTGATCCAGCGCGCCGACGACAAAAGCGCAAGGAAAATCACCACGCCAAGGCTGGCAAAGCCCACCGCCAACCCCGGCGCCCCGATCTGTCCCGCCACCAGCGACAACAGGGCCGCCGGGGCCAGATGGATCGCCAGCAAGGGGCGCAAGGGGGCCGGCGGCACCGCATGCCAAAGCTGCCAGACCGACACCGCCCAGATCACCAGCGCCAGCACCATGCTGCCCCAGAAGATCGCCGTCGCCAGCCCCATATAGCCCAATTGCGCCAAAGGCCCCGCCCCCACGATGAAGCCGACGAAGGCCAGATGAAAGGCCGGGCTGACGCTGCGCGCCTCGGGCGAGAGTTTGGCCAGCGCGCCCAGCAGCAAGACCGCCATCCCCCCATGCGCCACAAGCGCCGCCAGCACCAGAACCAGCGCCAGCCGTGGCGCATAGGGCAACAGCACGGCCGCCGCCGCCATCCCCGACATCGTCGAGGCCGCCAAGCCCGCCCGCCCCGGCAAGACCCGCATATCCTCGGCCAACACGCCAAACCGCCGGATCACCTTGACCTTCAGCGCCAGCACCGCAAAAATCCACAGGATCATCAGCGCACCCAAAGCCGCCTCGACCAAGCCGCCAAGCGGCGACGCAGACAGGCCCAGCACCGCCATCCCCTTGCGCGCCGCCAGCCCCAGACCCAGCAACCCCAGCAGCACCGGAAAGATCGCAGGCGGGGTGCGGGCGAACAGCTTCGGCTTGCGCGGCGGAAACTCCGGCGCGGGATAGGCAGGCAGGCGACGGTCTTTTGACATGGGCAGGCTCCTTTGCCCGGCAGCATCACCGGAAATCACCGGCCGGGGCAAGGGCCCGCGCTGCCGCAGGCAAGCCCGGCCCTTCCTGCCCTTTACCTTGGCACAAATATCCAAAAACCGCCCGTCCTCACCGGGCGCGCGCCTGACCAAATGGCCCGGAATTTTCGCAAAATTCCGGACCGCTTCGGATCACAGCAGGAAGGGGAACCAATCCTGCCGCAAGACCTGACCTTCCACCATGTCATGGCCCGGAAACGGCGGCGAGGTGCGGCCCGGCCGGGTGACATAGCGCGCATCATCGCCCAGAAGCCTGAGCGAAAATGCCCGGCGGCGGCTGGCGGCATTGTTGCCGCGCGCGCCGTGCAGCGTCAGATAGTCGAAGGCCACCGCATCGCCCGGCTCCATCTCCCATTCCATCACCCGCATGCCTTCGGCATCGGGATCGGGGACGGGCATGTATTTCTCGCTGTCGGGGTAGAAATTCGTCTCGGCCAGCCAGCGCGTCGGCAGCACTTCCTTTTCCCAACGATGGCTGCCCGCCACGCAGCGCAAACTTGCCTCTTTCACAGGGTCCAAAGGCGACCAGAACGATACCGTCTGGCGGCCCTGCACAAAGTAATATGGCCCGTCCTGATGCCATGGCGTCGGCTTCGAGGTGCCGGGTTCCTTGACCAGCACATGGTCATGGAACATCTGCACGCGGGCTGATTGCATCAACTGCGCCGCCACCTGCGCCACATCCGAACCTTTGATGACGCGCTCGAACTCGGGGATGCGCGTCCAGTTGCAATAGTCATCAAAGAACCGCCCGCCCTCGCCCGGTTTCAGGTTTTCCGCACCATAAGGGCCGGGTTCGGCCATGTTGCGCTCGATCCCGGCGCGCAATGGCTCCACCCAGTCCTTCCACAGGCCCTTGATCAGCACGACCCCGTCGCGCTGAAAATCCGCCACCATCTGCTCTGTCACAACAGTCGCCATCGGCCCCTCCATTCCTGCTTTGCCAAAGCTATGTCTCAGCCCTATCATTGGCGCAAATCATACCTTTCAATAAAGGCCATAGCCTGATGCTATCCCTGACCCTGCGCCAGATCGAATATGCCTGCGGTGTCGCCGCCCATGGCGGGATGAGTGCGGCGGCCGGCGCCTTGCATGTCAGCCAGCCCGCGCTTTCCGTGGCACTGGCACAGCTTGAGGCGCATCTTGGCCAGCCCTTGTTCCTGCGCCGCCCCGGCGGGCGGCTGATGCCGACGAGCTTTGGCCAGCGCTGGCTGGCCGAGGCCGAGGAGGTCTTGCAGCGCCTGACCCGGCTTGCCGATCCCGCGCGGCTGTCGGGCCATAGCCTGCGGCTGGCGGTGTTCGAAGATCTTGCCGCCTCGTGCCTTGGCCCCTTGCTGGCGCGCACCGCCGACCAGATCGACCTGCGCCCCAGCCTGATGGGGTTTGAAGATTTGGCCCAGGCCCTGACCCAAGGCCGCGCCGATCTGGCGCTGACATGGGATCTGGGGCTGGAGGCCGGGATCGCCCGCCAGATCATCGCCCGCATTCCTCCCCATGCGGTGCTGGCCGAAACCCACCCTCTGGCCCGGCACGCAACGCTTTCCTTGCGGGATTTGGCGGATCACCCCTTGATCCTGACCGATCAGGGCCTGTCGATCCGCCATATGCGCGGGCTTTTTGCCCGTGCCGGGGTGCAACCCAGCCTTGCGCGGCGGGCGGCGACCCTGGATCTGATGCGCAGCCTTGCCGCCAATGGCTTGGGCGTGGGTCTGTCTTATACCAACCCCGCCGCGCGGTTGTCGCAGGACGGCAAGCCCCTGGTCACAAGGCCGATCCATGATGCGGGCAGCGAGGCCATCGTGCTGGCATGGGCCAAGGGCAACCCGCCTGCCCCGGCCCATGCGCTGCTGGCGAGTGTCTTGGCCGAACTCATCGCGGCCCCCGCCTTTCCCGATCGCCTCTCCCCTCCGCCTTCCAGCTTGTGATTCCGCCCAAAGCCGCTAGAAGCGAAGGCCACCGCCATCGAGATTTGCCATGACCCAGCCCCCCACCCTCACCCTTGTCGCCGATATCGGCGGCACCAACACCCGCGTCGCCCTGGCGCGGGGCGACGGGGTGCAGGCGGGCAGCATCCGGCGCTATGCCAATGCGGGCTTTGCCGATCTGGAATCCGTGCTGCGGCTTTATCTGCAAGAGGAAGGTCAGCCGCAGGTTGCCGGTGTTTGCGTGGCCGCCGCAGGGCCGGTGCGCGACGGGGTTGCCACGATGACCAACCTTGACTGGACCATCACCGCGGACGGCCTGCGCGCCGCCACCGGGGCCGGGCAAACCGCCATCCTGAACGATCTGCAAGCCCAGGGTCACGCGCTGGGCCGCATCGCGCCCCAGCACCTGCGGCAGGTGATTGCCGGGCCAAGAAAGCCCGGTGCGGCAATGCTGGTGGTCGGGCTTGGCACCGGGATGAATGCCGCACCCGTGCATGAAACCCCTTGGGGCCGCGTGGTGGCCGCCAGCGAATGTGGCCATATCTCAATGCCCGTCCGCACCGAGGAGGACCACCGCCTTGCCCGCTTTGTGGCCGAGATCGGCCCCCACGCCCACGGCTTTGCCGGGGTCGAGGATGTGCTGGCAGGCCGGGGTCTGGAACGGGTCTACGCCTTTGTCGCCCATGAGGCTGGAACCCCGGCCGACAAGCGCGGGGCCGAGATCATGGCCGACGCCGCCGCGGGCGAGGCGCTGGCGCTGAAAGCGGCGCAGCTTTATGTCCATCTTTTGGGCCAAGAGCTGGGCAACCTTGCCCTGATCCACCTGCCCTTTGGCGGGCTTTACCTGATCGGCGGCGTCGCCCGCGCCTTGCAACCCTATTTTGACGCCATGAACCTTGCCGCGCATTTCCGCGACAAGGGGCGCTTTGCCGACTTCATGGGCAATTTCTCGGTCGAGATCGTCGAGGATGACTATGCCGCCCTGACAGGCTGTGCCGCCTATCTTGCGGGCGGCGGGCAAGGCTGACGGGGTTTGCCATGCGCGCGCCAATCTGCGCGCTCTGGCTTTCGGGCGGATAAGGAAAGGCACTGCCTTTCCCCGCCCGACGCGTTCGGGTGCCGCGTGATCCTGTCCGCCAATACAGACAGAGGCCAGCGCCTGACCCGGCGGGCGAGAAGCGCCCGCCGAGGGCGGGGCGGGCGCTGGCCGGGCCTTTGAGGCCCGGCGGTTCAAATTGCCTTCGTCGCGGATTGGCTTCGGCGTGGGCCTCAGCCACACCCCCTCACCCCGGCAGGCGTTCTTTCAAAAACTGCATCGCCACGCCCAGACCATCGGGGGCAATCCCGTGGCCCGCGCCTTGCATGACATGGCCAAAGGTGTCGAACCCCGCCGCCACCAGCGCATTTCCTGCCACCTGCATTTCCTGAAACGGCACCACATCATCGCAGTCGCCGTGGATCAGCACCACCGGGGGCTTCACCTTCATCTCTTGCGCCAAGACCTGCGGGCGCAGCAACCGGCCCGAAATCGCCACCACACCGGCAATCGCCTGATTGCGGCGCGGGGCGACATGCAGGCTCATCATCGCGCCTTGCGAAAACCCCACCAGCGCCAGCGCGGCGGGGGTCAGCCCCTCCTCGGCCAGCCGCTGATCGAGAAAGGCGTTCAGATCATCGGCCGCATGGTTCATGGCAACAGCGGCCTCCACCTCGGAGGAGCCATCAAAGCGCGGGATCGGAAACCATTGCCGGCCAAAGCCGCTGACCGCGCAGAGGTCCGGCGCATCGGGGGCAATGAAAACGGTATCCGGCAAATGCGGCGCCAAGGGATCGGCCAGACCCAAGAGGTCGGCCCCATCCGCGCCATAGCCATGCAAAAACACCACGAGCGATTTCGCCTGCCCCGACTGCGCCGCAACCCGCCCGAATTTCAACTCCCGCGTCATCTGATGCCTTCCCGTGATTTTGCCACCCGGTAGTAGGCCCAAAGGATGCGCGCCGCAACCGATCGCCATGGGCTCCACGCCTCGGCCAGATTGCGCAAGGCGCGTTCCTTTGGCCGTTCGGGCAGATCGAACAACACCCGCGCCGCCTCTTGCAGCGCCAGATCGCCGGGGGCGAACACATCGGCCCGACCAAGGGCGAACATGGCATATATCTCGGCGGTCCATGTGCCGATACCGGGCACGGCGGTCAGGGTGGCAATCACCTGCGCATCGGGCAACCCGCGCAAGCCGTCGAAATCAATGTCGGATTGCGCCAGCGCCCGGCCATACCGCGCCTTTTGCCGCGACATGCCCGCCGCGCGGCAGGCCTCATCGCTGGCGGCGGCCAAGGTGGCGCGGTCGGTCAGCCCCGCCGCCTCCATCCGCCGCCAGATCGCATCGGCCGAGGCGATGGAAACCTGCTGACCAGTGATCGCATCGAGAAGTGCCGTGAACCCATCAGGCTGTCGGCGCAGCGGCAAGGGGCCGATCTGGGTCAATGCCTGGGCAAAGCGCGGCTCGGCCTCGGCCAGCCACGCAGCGCCTTCGGCCACACAATCCAAGGTTTCAATGATCCGTCCCACCATGGCCGCCAAGATGGCCCGCGCTTGAGGCACATGGCAAGCCCCCACCACGCCGCCCGCCATGCCCCCCCCGCCATGCCCCCGGGCATGCCCGAGCGTATCCGATACAATTTCCCACTTGCCCGCCCTGCCCGCCGGGACTAGCCCTTGGCCCCATGACCCTTGACATCAATGACAGCCTCGCGAAACGCAATGTTCTGGTGCTGGTGGCGGCCCAAGCCATCCTTGGCGCGCAGATGCCGATGATCTTCACCATCGGCGGGTTGGCCGGGCAAAGCCTTGCCCCCAATGCCTGCTGGGCGACGCTGCCGATCAGCTTCATCGTCATCGGCTCGATGCTGACGGCCACGCCGATCTCCAGCTTCATGGCCAAACATGGCCGCACCGCGGGGTTTGTCTTTGGTGCGCTTGGCGGGGCCTTCGGGGCCGCAATTGGCGCGGTGGGGTTGATGCTGGCCTCGTTCCCGATCTTCCTGATCGGCTCCCTATTCACCGGCATCTATATGAGTGCGCAGGGTTTTTACCGCTTTGCCGCCGCCGATACCGCCTCCGACAGCTTCCGCCCCAAGGCGATTTCATGGGTCATGGCGGGGGGGCTGTTGTCGGCGGTCCTGGGGCCGCAACTGGTGAAGGTCACCGCACAATCCATGGTGGTGCCTTTCCTTGGCACCTATCTTGCGGTGATCGCGCTGAACCTTCTGGGTATGTTCCTGTTCATCGGCTTGCGCATCCCGAAACCGCGCGCCGCCGTGGCGGGCAGCCCGGTCGGCCGCACGCGGGGGCAATTGTTGCGCACCCCCACCATCGCCGTCGCGATGATCTGCGCCACGGTGTCTTATGCGCTGATGAACCTTGTGATGACCTCCTCGCCGCTTGCCGTCGTCGGCTGCGGGTTCGAGACACGCAATGCCGCCGATGTGGTCACCGCCCATGTGCTGGCGATGTATGCCCCCTCCTTCATCACCGGCCATGTCATTGCCCGGTTGGGGGTGGAGCGCGTGATCGCCATCGGCCTTGTGATCCTTGCCGGATCAGGGGCGGTTGCCATGGCCGGGGTGGAGTTGGAGAATTTCTTCATCGCCCTCAGTCTCTTGGGCGTGGGCTGGAACTTCGGTTTCATCGGCGCGACCACCATGCTGGCCAATGCGCAACGCCCCGAGGAACGCGGGCGGTTGCAGGGGTTGAATGACCTTGTGGTCTTCGGCGGCGTGACGCTGGCGTCTTTCTCCTCGGGCGGGCTGATGAATTGCTCGGGCGGGTCGGTGCAGACCGGTTGGCAACTGGTCAATCTGGCCATGCTGCCTTTCCTGACCCTCGCCGGGGGTGCGCTGATCTGGCTGTGGATGCGGCCGAAAGAGACGCGCTGATCGACGACATGGTGGATTATTATCCGCGTGTTGCTGTGTTCTTATATCCTGCACTCCCGTGGCTGGTGGTGCAGTCGGCCTAGGGAAACCAGAAGCATTCGCAGGTCACAAACGGGACTTCAGCAGGTTCAACCCATGCAAAACTTGCAAAGGTGGCCGATGTAGCAAATATTGGTACAGCAAGGAAGCGCAAGGGTATGGACATGGGCCGCAACACATCGGTTTCCCTTGGGGAACATTTCACCAGCTTCATCGACATGCAGGTTCAGGCCGGACGCTACGGTTCAGCCAGCGATGTGATGCGGGCAGGATTGCGGCTCCTGGAAGAACATGAAGCCCGCGTAAAGGCCTTGCAGGACGCCCTGATTGCAGGTGAGCAATCTGGCGAGCCTCAGCCCTTCGACTTTGAAGCTTTCAAAGCTCGCAAGCGCGCTGCGTTCGATGCGCAATGAAATCTCTCGCCTTCACCCCGGCAGCGATGGCAGACATCGAGGCAATCTGGGACTATAGCGCAGAAAATTGGGGGGCCGACCAAGCCGACCGCTACACCGACGAAATCCGTGATACCTGTTTTGCCTTGGCTGCTGGCAGGAAGATGGGGCGGACAACCGACATAAGGGCGGGATACAGCAAGTATATTACGGGCTCACATGTGATTTACTATAAAGATCAATCAGATCGGCTTGATGTGATCCGAGTATTGCACAGCAGGCAGGACGCGGAACGGCATCTTTTTGCTGGATAGGGGTGCTTTGATACTGTGTTCAACACAGTAGACGCTAGATTTGGGACGCCAACATCACACAATGCATTTTTCGGCGCACTCATTTTGTAATTTTTTTATTTATTATCAAAATATTACCGCCGAAACATCCTGAAACCCACCCTGCACCCGATCGGTGGATACCACCTACGCCTGCCTCGCCTACACCCGTCCGGTCATGCTCGCCCGCAACAACCCCCAGCGGCGGGCAAATTCCGACAGGCCCATGCCTCCCGCGGCCACCACGTCCGGCTCGGCCATGACCTGCCGCAAAAGCCCGCGCACCTGCCAAGCGGCCAGTGCCGCGGCTTTCGGCACCTGGCCTTTGGCAGAGGCCAGCTTTTCCAGCCCCACCGCCGCCAGATCCCTGACCGCATGGGGCCGGCCATCGGGCAAGGGTCTGCGGCCGCGCGCCTCCAGTTCCGGCACGGCGCGCAGGTAATTCGCTAGCCCCATGGCCCAGCCCAAGGCGCGTGCCGCAGGCTCATCCGTGCCACCGCAGGCCTTGGCGGCAAGCCACATCAACCCGCCGGCCGTATCGTCGAGATAGCTGTCAAAGGCCGACCCGTCGGCAAAAGCCTCGTCATAGGCATCGTGCAGCCGGGCCGCGATCAGGCTGTCGATCACCTCCAGCGGCAGCCCGACCTCTTGGATCACCGAATGGAACGGCCCGGCCACCTCATGCGCGCGGGGGGCGGGTTCGGCCACCACATCGCGCCACCATTGCAGGCGCATTTCGGCGATCATCGGCTCTTTCGACACCCAGGGCGCGCGGGCGACCTCCAGGTTAAAGGCATAAAGCGGGAAAAGCCGTGCGCGCGCCGCCGCTGGCGCGGCCATCACGGCCGCAAAGCGATCAGGATCGCCGCGCTGGACGATCTCGGCGCAGGCCGCCAGACTCATGCAGCCCCCCTCACGCGGGCACCTGCATGTCGCGCACCAGCTTCCAGTTGATCGCATCCAAAAGCGCCTCGAACGAGGCATCGACGATATTCGCGCTGACGCCCACGGTCTGCCAGCGGCGGCCCTGCCCGTCCTCGGAATCGATGATGACCCGCGTGACCGCCTCGGTGCCGCCATTGGTGATGCGCACCTTGAAATCCACCAGTTTCATATCGTCGATACAGCCCTGATAGGGGCCAAGATCCTTGGCCAGCGCCTTTGACAGCGCGTTGACCGGGCCATGGTCCTGCCCGGTTTCATCCATGCTGTCACTGACCGACATCGCCTTGCGGTCGCCGATCTTCACCACCACGACAGCCTCCGACAGGCTCACCATGCGGTCATATTTGTTCTTCCGCCGCTCCACCGTCACCCGGTAACGCTTGACCTCGAAGAAGCGCGGCAAAAGGCCCAACTCGCGGCGGGCAAGAAGCTCGAAACTGGCCTGCGCGCCGTCATAGGCATAGCCCTGATCCTCACGCTCCTTGATGATTTCAAGGATGCGGCCAAGGCGGACATCCTTGGCCTCGACCTCGATCCCCGCGCTGGCCAGCCGCGTCCGCAGGTTCGATTGCCCCGCCTGATTGGACATCGGAATAACCCGCGCATTGCCCACGGTTTCGGGCGGGATATGTTCGTAGGTGGTGGGGTCTTTCAAAATGGCCGATGCATGCAACCCTGCCTTATGGGCAAAGGCCGATGCCCCGACATAAGGGGCCGCGCGCAAGGGAACCCGGTTCAGAATATCATCCAAGGTGCGGCTGATCTTCAGAAGATGCTTCAAACCCGCATCGGAAACTTCTGTTTTCAATGAGGACTTATAGGGTTCCTTCAACAGGAGTGTCGGAATCAAGGTCACCAGATTGGCATTGCCGCAACGCTCGCCCAAGCCGTTCAGGGTGCCTTGGATCTGCCGGCACCCTGCCTCGACCGCGGCCAAGGAATTCGCCACCGCATTGCCGGTATCGTCATGGCAATGGATGCCCAAGTGATCGCCCGGAATACCTGCGGCGATCACCTCGCCCACGATGCGGCCCACCTCGGACGGCAGGGTGCCGCCGTTGGTATCACACAAGACAAGCCAGCGCGCCCCTGCCGCCAGCGCGGCACGCAGGGCGGCCAAGGCGTATTCGGGGTTCGCCTTGTAGCCGTCAAAGAAATGCTCCGCGTCAAACAGCGCCTCGCGCCCCTTCGCGACGCAATGCGAGATGCTGGCGGCGATGTTTTCCAGATTTTCATCCAAGGAGCAGCCAAGCGCGGTGGTGACATGGAAATCATGGGTCTTGCCCACCAGACAGACCGCAGGCGTGCGGGCATCCAGCACGGCCGCCAGCACATCGTCATTCTCGGCCGACCTCCCCACCCGTTTGGTCATGCCAAAGGCGGTCATGGTCGCGCGGGTTTTCGGGGCCGAGGCGAAAAACTCGCTGTCGGTCGGATTGGCCCCCGGCCAGCCGCCTTCGATGTAATCGACGCCCAAAGCATCCAAGGCTTCGGCAATCTGCCGCTTTTCCAAGGCAGAGAACTGCACGCCTTGGGTCTGCTGACCGTCGCGCAGCGTGGTGTCGAAAAGATAGAGGCGTTCGCGTGTCATGCTTGGGCCTTTCTGCACCGGCAGAGGGCTGCGCACGGCACGTCGGGGTGGGAGCGGCACTGCCGCGCCCGCCCCGGGGGGGCGGGTCGTGCGCGGCCCGGAGGCTTTGGGCCTCCGGGCGGGGTGCAGTATTTGTAGGTTATCATAGCCCCTCCAGTTTTGTAGGATCAAACCCCACGCCGGGGATCAACTCTACACCCGCCTTCGACATCCGCACTTCAATGCCCGCAGCAGTCAAAGCAGTTTTAAGGGCGTCGACTACGCCAAAGTCTTTCGTCTCCATTGCTGTTTCGCGAAGTAAAACGAGCCGATTGCGGAGCCGATCAACTGCCGCGTTGACCCCAGCTTCGGGCGCAGAACTGCCAATGCCAACGCCAAATTGCGCAAGGATTTTGCGGCGCTCCTGACGGGCTTTCTCTGACAGAAAGCCTAAGAACCGTGCGTTATCGAGTAACTTTTGAGGCTGTGACCGAAGCGCTCTTAAATATGTAAGAGCTAAGCTCGTGTTCAGATCGTCACAAAGCGCCTCAATCAACTTGGGCTCGGCAACGAATGACTCGAAAGGCGTTGGCGTGAGATCATTAGTGACATCCAACCAATCGTCGATGACTCTCGCGGCCTCTCTCCACTTCTTTTCCGTCCAATCCATCGGACTGCGATAATGTGTGGACAAATAGACCATACGGATGACCTCACCCGGCACGCCTTGGTCCAAGAGATCCCGCACGGTGAAGAAGTTGCCAAGGCTCTTGGACATCTTCTTGCCCTCGACCTGCAACATTTCATTGTGCAGCCAGAATTTGGCAAAGCCCGCCTCGGGGTGGGCGCAGCAGCTTTGGGCGATCTCGTTTTCATGGTGCGGAAATTGCAGGTCAAGCCCGCCGCCGTGAATGTCGAAACTCGCGCCCAAAAGCTCATAGCTCATCGCCGAACATTCGATATGCCAGCCGGGCCGCCCGCGCCCCCAAGGGCTGTCCCAGCCCGGTTCCTCATCCGAGGACGGCTTCCACAGCACGAAATCCATCGGGTCTTCCTTGAAGGGGGCCACCTCCACCCGCGCGCCTGCGATCATGTCATCGACCGAGCGACCCGACAGCGCGCCATAACCCTTGTACGACCGTACACGGAACAGCACATGGCCATCCTTGGCATAGGCATGACCGCCCGCGACCAGCCCTTCGATCATCGCGATCATCGGCCCGATATATTCCGTGGCGCGGGGTTCGTGGCTCGGCCGCAGCGCGCCCAAAGCGTCCATGTCGGCGTGATACCAGCCGATGGTTTCCTCGGTCCGCTCATGGATCAATGCCTCCATGGACCGCGCGTCCCCTGCCGCCTTGCGGGCGGCGGCGGTCGCGTTGATCTTGTCATCCACATCGGTGAAATTGCGCACATAGGTGACGTGATCCGCGCCGTAAACATGGCGCAGCAACCGGAACAGCGTGTCGAACACCACCACCGGGCGGCCATTGCCCAGATGCGCCCGGTCATAAACCGTCGGCCCGCAGACATACATGCGCACATTTTTCGGGTCCAAGGGCGCAAAGACCGCTTTCTCCCGTGTTTTCGAATTGTGCAGCCTGATCGTGACCATGTTCTTTCCCGTCGCTCGCCTTCGGCGCGGGTCTGTCGTGATCCTTTTCAGGAAATGGAGACGAGCCCGCGTGACCTATGTCAGCAGGTAATGCAGCAAATGCCGATGATGCCCGTCTGTCTCATACCCCTGCCCTAGCGCAATTCCCTTGCCCCGCCAAGCATTTTCACCAAGCTTGCGCCAAGCCCGTTTTGCCATTACTTAACGGGTTAAGTTAATAGGGGCTAGCCATGAACCACGATGATCTGAACCAATGGTCGAAACGCGCGGCCGACTGGGCAACCGACTATCATGCCGCCCTGCGTGACCGGCCGGTGCGGGCGCCCTTGGTGCCGGGAGCGATCTCGGCGCAGCTTCCTGCCAGCCCACCCGAAGCGGCCGAGCCGATGGAGGCGATCTTTGCCGATTTCGACCGCATCGTGCCACCGGGGATCACCCATTGGCAGCACCCCCGCTTTTTCGCCTATTTCCCGGCCAATGCCTCGCCGGCGTCGATGCTGGCCGAACAATTGGCCAATGCCATCGCGGCGCAAGGGATGATCTGGCAAACCTCGCCCGCCGTGACCGAGGTGGAGCAGGTCATGGTGCAGTGGCTGCGGCAGGGCTTGGGCCTGCCCGAAGGGTTCACCGGCACCATCCATGACAGCGCGACGACCGCCACCTTGTCGGCGGTGCTGACGATGCGCGAACAGGCCATGGGATTTGAAGGCAATCTGAAAGGCCTGTCAGGCGCACCCCGCCTGCGGCTTTACGCCAGCGCCGAAACCCATTCCTCGGTGGACAAGGCGGCGCGTCTGGCCGGGGTCGGACAGGAAAATCTGGTCAAGATCCCGACCGATCAAAGCCTGTCGATGAAGCCCGGCGCCTTGGCGGGCGCCATTGCGGCGGACCGCGCGGCGGGGATGCTGCCTGCGGGGGTGATCCTTTGTGCGGGCGGCACCTCGGTCGGGGCCTTTGACCGGATCGGTGAATGCATCGAGGTGGCCCATGCGGCGGGTCTGCCGGTGCATGTTGATGCGGCATGGGCCGGGTCGGCGATGATCTGCCCGGAATTCCGCGACATGTGGGCGGGGATCGAGGCGGCCGACAGCATCATCTTCAACCCGCACAAGTGGCTTGGCGCGCAGTTCCAATGCGCCGTGCAATTCCTGCGCGACCCGACGCCGCAGGTCAAAACCCTTGGCCTGCGCCCGACCTATCTGGAAACCGCGGGCAAGGAAGATGTGGTCAATTTCAACGAATGGACCGTGCCTTTGGGCCGCAATTTCCGCACGCTGAAACTGTGGTTTACCTTGCGCGCCTATGGGTTGGAGGGGCTGCGCGCCCGCATCCGCAACCATGTCGCCTGGTCGCGTGAGGCTTGCGAGGCGCTGCGCGCGATGCCCGGCGTCAGCATCACCACAGAGCCGCGCCTGTCGCTTTTCACCTTTGCGCTGGAGAGTGACGCCGCGACCGAGGCGTTACTGAACCGCATCAACGATGACGGCCGCATCTACCTGACCCAGACCCGCCACGCTGGGGCTTACGTGATCCGGGTTCAGGTCGGCCAGTTCGACTGCACGCGCGACGATGTCATGGCCATCCCGCAGGTGGTGGCGGAGTTGATCTAAGGCCGCTCAGCCGTTCTTTTCTTCCAAGCCCAACCATTCTTCCTCGGCCGCCGCCAGCGCGGTTTGCCGTTCGGCAATCGCGGCGGTGGCCTTGGCGAATTTGGCAGGCTCACGCGTGAAAAGATCGGGGTCGGCGATAAGGGTGGACAGTTTGGAGATTTCCGATTCCAGCTTTTCCATCACGCCCGGCAGGGCCTCCAGCCGCTTTTTCTCGGTGAAGCTCAGGCCATCCGCCTTCTTCACATCTTGCTTGAGAACAGGCTGTGAGGTGTTTGATTTTACGACAATTTCCTCAATCAACTTCGGACGCTGCGCAGCGTAATCCGACCAGCCGCCGGGATAGGCCGTCGCCTTGCCCTTGCCTTCCAGCGCCACCGTCGCCGTCGCCACACGGTCGATGAAATCGCGGTCGTGGCTGACCAACAGCACCGTGCCGTCATAATCGCCCAAGATGTCTTGCAACAGATCCAGCGTCTCGACATCAAGATCGTTGGTCGGTTCGTCCAAAATCAGCAGGTTTGACGATTTCGCCATCAGCTTGGCCAGCAAAAGCCGCGCCTTTTCGCCCCCCGACAACGCCTTGACCGGCGCGCGGGCTTGGCGTTCGTCAAAGAGGAAATCCTTGAGATAGGCCACCACATGTTTCGGCGTGCCGCGCACCAGCACCTGATCCGACGCACCCGAAACCTTCATCAGGGGATCGCCGGTCAGGTTTTCCCACAGGCTCGCCTCGGGGTCGAGTTGCGCGCGCGTCTGATCGAAAACCGCGATCTCAAGGTTGGTGCCAAGGCTGACATGGCCGGTATCGGGGGCAATCTCGCCCACCAGCATCTTCAAAAGCGTGGTCTTGCCCACCCCGTTGGGCCCGACGAAGGCCACCCGGTCGCCACGCAGGATGCGAATGTCGAAATTCTTGATGAGCGTCTTGTCGCCGTAGGTCTTTGAAATCCCGACCGCCTCGATCACCTTCTTGCCGCTTGTGGTGGTGCTTTCCAATTCCAGCGCGGCGGTGCCCTGACGGCGGATCTGGCTGGAGCGTTCGGCGCGCAAAGCCTGCAACGCCCGCACCCGGCCCATGTTGCGCTTGCGCCGGGCCGAAATGCCCTCGACTGCCCATTTCGCCTCGTGCTTGATCTTGCGGTCCAGCTTGTGGCGGGCCTCGTCCTCCTCGGCCCAGACGGTTTCACGCCACTCCTCAAAGCCTTCAAAGCCGGATTCGCGGCGGCGCACCTCGCCGCGGTCGATCCAGAGCGTGCCCTTGGTCAGCGCCCGCAGGAAGGCCCGGTCGTGCGAAATCAGCACGAAGGCGGAGCGGGTGTTCGAAAGCTCGGCTTCCAGCCATTCGATCGCCTGGATGTCGAGATGGTTGGTCGGTTCGTCCAACAGCATCAGCTCCGGCGCTTCGGCCATCAGCTTGGCCAGCGCCGCGCGGCGACGTTCACCGCCCGATGCGGTGGCGACGGGGGTTTCGGGGTTGAATTTCAGCCCCTCGGCCACGACGGACACCTTGTAAGCCTCGCCCTCGGGCAGGCCGCTTGCCGCATAATCGCCCAAGGTGGCATAGGCCGAAAGATCGGGGTCTTGCTCCATATAGCCCACGGTGATGCCCGGCGGCACGACGCGCAGGCCGGCGTCGGCCTCGACCAGCCCCGCCATCACCTTCATCAGGGTGGATTTGCCCGACCCGTTGCGGCCGACCAGCGCCACCCGGTCACCAGGTTGCACCACAAGGTCAAGGTTGTCGAAAACCGGGTTGCCGCCGAAGGTCAGCGAGATGCCGGAAAGCTGAAGAAGGGGTGCGCGTGCCATGCGCGGGACCTAAGGGCGCGCGCGGGCCGCGTCAACCCGCCAAGGCCCGAAGTGCGCGGACGCGGGGCGCCGGAATATGGGCGACCTCGACGGCGGTAAAGACATGCAGCGTATCGAGATCGGCGTCGATCACCGCGTGGTCACTGACCCAGCCCCCCAAGCCCAGATAGCTGCGCAGCAAGGGCGGCATGGCGGCAAGGGCGCTGCGCGGATCACAAGCGATATCCGGCAGGGAAATTGCCGGGCCCTTGCGGCGCGGCGCCAAGGCGGCCGGGGCGGTGTGATGGCGGTTCAGATGGGCTAGCGCCGGACCGTGCAACGCAGGATCCGCCCCGGCAAACGAGGTGCAACCGAACAGCAGGCTGACGCTTTCCGCATCCACCAAGCGGGTGATTGCCGCCCAGGAAAGTCGCAAGATATCCGGGTCTTCAGCGGCCGGATGGATGCAGAACCGCCCCAGCTCCATCACAAGACCGGGGTAGGCCGTCAGCGCGTCAAGATCATAGAACTGCGCCGAATAGCTGTCGGCAATCCGGGGCGCGGGCAGAACCAAGACCCGAAAACAGCCCAGAATCTGCCCGCCCGCGCCTTCGATCAGAACATGGCGGCAGCGGTCATCAAAACCGTCGCCATCGCGGCCACCGGGGCGGCACAGCCCCCGCGCGGCGACAAAGCACAGGTGACGCAATTCCTGCGCACGCGCGATGTCCGCGGGCGTCTCGGCCAGTCGCGCCACAAGATGTCCCTTTTCCAGCCGCATCCCGGTCCTGTCTGCCAGCTTGGAAATTGCCAAGCCTCGGCCTAGATTTGCGTGAGCAAGCCCTGCCACGCAAGGGTGGCGGGACGATGACAGGAAGGCGCGCATGAAAAAGATTGAAAAGAGTGATGCCGAATGGCTGGCGCAACTTGGAGAGCTGGCGTTTCAGGTCACCCGGCGGGCGGCGACCGAGCGCCCCTTCAGCCATCAGGGCTTTCCCAAAGGCCCCGGCACCTATCGCTGCGCCTGCTGTGACGCGGCGCTGTTTGACGCGGCGACCAAATTCGAATCGGGCTGCGGCTGGCCCAGTTTCAATGCCGCCCTGCCCAATGACATGGTCGAGGAACACGAAGACCTGAGCCATTTCATGCGGCGGGTCGAGGTGCGGTGCCATCAATGTGATGCCCATCTGGGGCATGTCTTCCCTGACGGCCCCCCGCCCACGGGCCTGCGCTATTGCATCAATGGCGTGGCGGTGCGGTTCGACCCCGTGGCATGAGAAAAGCCGCCCGGTCCGGGCGGCTTTTTCCAAAACCCTGCGATGCTGCGGCTTATTCGTCGATGAACTGATCGGCGCGCAAGCGGCCAATATTGCCCAAAAGCTGCTTGAGGAAGCCCACGCCCTTGATGTTGCTGTCGGTCACCCGGCGCGAAATCGCGACGGCCTGACCATCTTCCAACCCGAAGCGTTCGATGTTTTCCACCACGCCATCTTCGGTAAAGGTGATCGACACGACCTGCCTGTCGACTTCCTTGGGCTGCATGGCGCCGAAATGCCGCCAGCGGCTTTGCACATAGAACCAGCCCACATCATTCAGCAAACCCTGACCGGAGGGGCGGCCCAGCGTCGCCTCGACCGTTTCGCGGTTGTCGCGCCCCACCTCGATCAGCGCCAGTTCCTCATCCGTCGGCACATAGCCATGGTTTTGATAGACCGCAGCACAAGAGGCCAGAAACACCACCCCGGCCACCATAAGCGCAAGCGCCCGGCCAAAGCCCGCCATTCGCGCCAAAACAGCTTCCGACATGCAAATCCCCTGCCCTGAGCGGTCCGTTATCCCCTTGGTCTTGCGTGCAGCGCCCTGCGGCACTATCGAATTGACCAGACAGAACCAGACCTGTGCGCCCAAGGCTTACAGTGGGAATTGGTCCGGTTCAAGAATACAAACGGGCAGCCAGCCCGGCAGGAGGCGGAAGAATGACCGAAACGCGCAACACCAAGCCCAAGGAAACATCCGAACTGCGCTTTGTCACCAAATCGCTGGCAGCGCGCAAACCCACCCGCTTTGACTTTTGCCCCGATGCGCCCGCACGCGCCGCCATGGCCGCGGCCCTGGGCCTGATCGAGGTGCCCGCCCTGCGGTTTCAGGGCGAATTGCGCCCGGTTGGCCGCCATGATTTCGATCTGGTCGCAGACTTGACGGCCCGCGCCGTGCAGCCTTGTTCCGTGACGCTAGCGCCGGTGCCTTGCAGCCTGAGCGAGGCCGTCCACCGCCGCTTTAGTGCGGAATACAGCGTGCCCGAGGGCGATGAGGTGGAGATGGCCGACGACGAGACGGACCCCCTGCCCGAGGTTCTGGACATTGCCGAGATCGCCGCAGAGGCGCTGGCGCTGGCGCTGCCGCAATATCCGCGCGCGCCGGGGGCGGAACTGGGCGAGGCCGTGTTTGCCGGTCCGGGCGTTGCCCCCCTGTCGGATGCCGATCTGCGGCCGTTTTCCGGTCTTGCCGCCCTTGCCGACAAGCTGAAAAAGCCTTCATCCGGCTCATCATCAGAAGGGTGAAGAAAGGGTCTTGCGCCCCCGCAGAATCCGTCTATGTTCCGCGGCTCATTCGGGGTCTTCGGGCCGAGGCTTTTGCTTTGGCCGATCACGCTGGAATCAAAGGAAAATCCGGGGCCTGTCCCCCTTAATTCGAGGTCGAGACATGGCTGTCCCGCAGAACCGCACCACCAAATCGCGCCGCAACATGCGTCGTTCGCATGACGCTCTGGTCGCTGGCAACCCGCAAGACTGCTCGAACTGCGGTGAGCTGAAGCGCCCGCACCACGTTTGCCCGGCTTGCGGCCATTATGACGCCCGTGAAGTCGTGGCGACCAAGGCTGTCGACATGGACGAGGACGCGGCGTAAGCCGCCCCTCTCTCGCGCCTGACTGATGGCAAGCGGAACCGAAATTCCGGCTGAGACGGTCGCAGGGCGCGGGGGGCCTTCCCTCACAGTCATTTCGATTGACGCCATGGGCGGCGATCGCGGACCGGCGGCAGTTGTTGCCGGTTTGGTGCTGTCTGCGGCCGAATTGCCCGATGCCCATTTCATCCTGCATGGCGATCAGGCGGTGCTGAGCCCCCTTCTCGACCGCGCGCCCACGCTGCGCGCGCGTGTCGATCTGCGCCATGCCGAGCGCGTGGTGACGATGGAGGACAAGCCTGCGCAGGTCATGCGCCACGGCGCGGGCACCTCGATGTTTTCCACCATTGATGCGGTGAAGAACGGTGAGGCGACGGTGGCCGTCTCTTGTGGCAATACCGGCGCCTTGATGGCCGTCTCGATGCTGCGCCTGCGTAAGCTGCCCGGCGTCAACCGTCCGGCGATTGCCTGCTATTGGCCCTCGCGCAATCCCTCTGGCTTCAATGTGATGCTGGACGTCGGCGCCGACATCAAGGCCGAGGCCGCCGATCTTCTGCAATTTGCCGCCATGGGCACCTCTTATGCCCGCAACAGCCTTGGCCTGCCCCGTCCCCGCGTTGGCCTGTTGAATGTCGGCACCGAAGAACACAAGGGCCGCGCCGAACTGCACGAGGCCTTTGCCCAGATGACGGCAGCCGCCAGTGCGGGCGAGTTCGACTTCGTTGGCTTCGTTGAGGGTTCCGACATCCCATCCGATCGCGTGGATGTCATCGTGACCGATGGTTTCACCGGCAATGTGGCCCTGAAAACCGGCGAGGGCACGGCAAAGCTGATTTCGGGCTTCCTGCGCGAGGCGCTGACCTCGACCCTTTTTGCCAAGCTCGGCGCGCTTTTGGCGATGAAGGCGCTGAAACGCCTACAGGCGCAGACCGACCCGCGCCGCGCCAATGGCGGGGTGTTTTTGGGGCTGAACGGAACGGTGGTAAAGTCGCATGGCTCGGCCGATGCGACGGGAATTGCCGCCGCGGTGCGGCTGGCGCATCAACTTGCGCGGGCCGACCTGACAAACCGCATTGCGGCGCGGGTTGCCTCCACGGGTCTTGCTGGTTCTGGGCTTGCAGGTTCGGGGCTTGCGGGGCAGGATGCCGCTGCAATAGGGGCAGAGACAGGGTCCGCTGAATGACAATACGCGCCGTGGTCAAAGGCGTCGGACATTATTTGCCCGAACGCGTGGTGCCGAATTCCGAATTCGTGGCACTGGTGGATACCTCGGACGAATGGATCAGGTCGCGCTCGGGCATCGAGCGGCGGCATTTCGCGGCCGAAGGCCAAACGACGGCAGATCTTGGCACCAAGGCCGCAGAGGCAGCCCTTGCCGATGCGGGCCTGACTGCGGGGGATATCGACGCGATCATCGTCGCCACCTCGACCGCCGATCTGACCTTCCCGTCTTGCGCCACGATGATTCAGGCTGGCCTTGGCATGTCGCGCGGCTTTGCCTTTGATGTGCAGGCGGTTTGCGCGGGTTTTGCCTTTGCGCTGGCCAATGCCAATGCGCTGATCGTTTCGGGTCAGGCCGTGCGCGTGCTGGTGATCGGTGCGGAAACCTTTTCGCGCCTGATGGACTGGACCGACCGCGGCACCTGCGTGCTGTTCGGCGACGGGGCTGGCGCCCTTGTGCTGGAGGCGGGAGAAGGCGTGGGCACCACCGACGACCGCGGCATCCTGTCGACCGATCTGAACAGCGATGGGCGCCACAAGGACATCTTGTATGTCGATGGCGGCACCTCGACCGGCACCACCGGGCATTTGCGGATGGAAGGCAAAGAGGTCTTCCGTCATGCCATTGAAAAACTTGCAGAAACCTCCCACCGCGCGCTGGACAAGGCCGGGCTGGATGCGGGCGATGTCGATTGGATCGTGCCGCATCAGGCCAATATCCGCATCATCGAAGGCACTGCGAAAAAGATGCAGGTGCCGATGGAGCGGGTGATCGTCACGGTGCAGGATCATGGCAACACCTCGGCCGCCTCGATCCCCTTGGCCCTGTCGGTCGGCAAGGCGCGCGGACAGATCAAGCCCGGCGATCTGATCGTGACCGAGGCGATCGGCGGCGGGCTGGCTTGGGGCGCTGTCGTTCTGCGCTGGTAGTATCGCCAGAGAGTCGCATGAAGGCGCGTCTCCAAGTCTTTGATATTGACTCGGAAAACTGATCCGCTCAATCTGCCCCAATAACCCGGGGGGGAAATGATGAGCGAAAAGACTCTGACGCGAATGGACCTGTCTGAGGCGGTGTTCCGCGAAGTCGGCCTAAGCCGCAACGAATCGGCCAATCTGGTCGAATCTGTGCTGACCCATATGTCGGATGCGCTGGCATCGGGCGATACGGTCAAGATTTCCTCGTTCGGCACCTTTTCGGTGCGCGACAAGACGGCCCGCGTCGGCCGTAACCCCAAGACCGGTGATGAAGTTCCGATCTCGCCGCGGCGGGTTCTGACCTTCCGCCCCTCGCATCTGATGAAAGATCGCGTGGCGGCCGGCAAGAAAAAGTAAGGAAAGGATCGGCGGATGGACAAGTCGCCTGACGCCTTCCGCACCATCAGCGAAGTGGCCGAGGTTCTGGAAACCCCGGCCCATGTGCTGCGGTTCTGGGAAAGCCGTTTCCCGCAGATCCGGCCCGTCAAGCGGGCCGGGGGGCGGCGCTATTATCGGCCGGCCGATGTGGCGCTGCTTTTGGGCATCAAACACCTGTTGCACAATGAAGGCATGACGATTCGCGGCGTCCAGAAAGTGCTGCGCGAACAAGGCGTTCGTCATGTTTCCGCCCTGTCGGGCCAAGAGGTTTCCGAAGAAGGCGACAATGCCGAGGCCGCGCTGGAAGCAGCACTTGCGGCGAATTTCGGCACGGTGGCAGACGAGGTAACCCTGCCGCAGGACCAGATTGAGACCGCCCAGATCGTCGCGCTGGAAGATGCCTTGCGCGCCCGCAACATCGAGGTGGAGCGGATCGAAAGTGCGGCCCCCGCCGATGTGCTGCCGCTCTTTGACCATGTGGCCAGCACATCGGCACAAGCGGTTCCCGCACCGGTGCAAGACAAGCCCGTCGCACCCCCTCCTGCATCTCCGGCCCCAGAAGCCCCGATGCTGGAAGATGTCACGCCGGAAGATCTGGTGGATGCGGGGGCCGGCCTTGGGTCTGTCACCGCCCTGCCCGCCGATGCCCCGCTTCTTGATCGTCTGCGCGCCTTGCCTGCCGGCGCCCTCGCCACGGCCGAGGCCCGCGCCCTGCGCGACCGGTTGGCCGCCTTGGCCAACCGGATGACCGCGCCCCCGCCGCAAGCGCCGCTGTGATCAGTTTATGGCGATGGGCAAAAGGATGCGCTTTCCCGCTTGCGACCGGCCGGAATATCGTTATGAAAGCGCCTATTCGTCGGGCCGTAGCGCAGTCTGGTTAGCGCGTCCGTCTGGGGGGCGGGAGGTCGAGAGTTCGAATCTCTCCGGCCCGACCAATACAAAGCCGCCCGCCTGCCCTTTGGCAGCGCGGGCGGTTTCGTTTTCAAAAGGGGCCCACTATGACGGAAACTAAGGCCATGATGTCTCCGGGGGTTCTGCCCGCTCAATCCTTGCGTCAGATGATCGCGGCGGGCGCCTTGTCGGGCCAGCCTGCCATCCTGCCCGACCAGATCCAACCCGCCAGTCTTGACCTGCGGCTGGGCACCGTCGCCTACCGGGTGCGGGCCTCATTCCTTGCCGGCAATGGCGCGCGCGTCGCCGATCGACTGGCCGAATTTGAAATGCACCGGGTCGATCTGACCCATGGCGCGGTTCTGGAAAAAGGCTGTGTCTATGTCGTGCCCCTGATGGAGGTGCTGGCCCTGCCGCCGGGAATCACGGCTGTGGCCAATGCCAAATCCTCGACCGGGCGGCTTGACCTTCTGACCCGCACCATCACCGATGGCGGCACCGAGTTCGACCGCATTCCCGAAGGCTATGCCGGCCCCTTATATGCCGAGGTCTGCCCGCGTTCGTTTTCCGTGCTTGTCCGCGCCGGGCAGCGGCTGAACCAGATTCGTTTCCGGCAGGGCCAATCGGTGCTGACCGATGTCGAACTGCGCAGGCTCCACGCCGCCGATCCCTTGGTCTCGGGCGAGGCGGTGATTTCCGAGGGCCTTGGCTTTTCGGTCGACCTGAAACCGGCCAAGGGCGATCTTCTGGGCTACCGCGCCAAGCCGCATACCGGGGTGATCGACCTTGACCGCATCGGCCAATACCCCGCCCGCGACTTCTGGGAGGAGGTGCGCGCCACCGACGCCCGCATCATCCTTGACCCCGGCGCCTTCTACATTCTGGTCAGCCGCGAGGCGGTGACCATTCCCCCCGATTACGCCGCCGAAATGGCCCCCTATCTAGCCATGGTGGGTGAATTCCGCGTGCAT
Source organism: uncultured Tabrizicola sp. (assembly GCA_964393035.1). Taxonomy (GTDB): domain Bacteria; phylum Pseudomonadota; class Alphaproteobacteria; order Rhodobacterales; family Rhodobacteraceae; genus Tabrizicola_A. Next base: position 310,917 of record CAYMRX010000004.1, on the reverse strand, counting down.
TACGCGGGCTTCTTCGACCCCGGTTTCGGCCATGCGGCGGCGGGCGGCAGCGGTTCGCGCGGGGTTCTGGAGGTGCGCTGCCACGAGGCCCCCTTCGTGCTGGAGCATGGGCAGGTCGTCGGGCGGCTGGTCTATGAACGCATGAGCGCGCGGCCCGACACGCTTTATGGCGCGGGGATTTCCTCGAATTATCAAGGCCAAGGCCTGAAACTGGCGAAACAGTTCCGCATGGAGTGAGCCATGTCTGCATCTGGGGCCCCGCTTTCGGGGATTACCGTTCTGGATCTGACCCATGTGCTGGCCGGGCCCTATTGCAGCCATACCCTGCAAGATCTGGGTGCAAGGATCATCAAGGTCGAACGCCCCGGCACCGGGGATGACACCCGCGCCTTTCCCCCCTTCACGCAAGGCAACAGCGCCTATTTCGCGGCGTTGAATGCGGGCAAACAGTCGATCGCGCTGGATCTGAAATCGCCCACCGATCGCGGCATCCTCGACCGGCTTCTGGCCCGTGCCGATGTGATTTTGGAAAATTATCGCCCCGGTGTGATGGAGCGGCTGGGCTATGGCTGGGAGACGCTGCACGCCCGCCATCCCCGGCTGATCTATGGCGCGGTCTCGGGCTTTGGCCATACCGGCCCTGATGCCGCCAAACCCGCCTATGACATGGTGGTGCAGGCGCGCGGCGGGGTGATGAGCATCACCGGCGAGGAAGGTGGCCCGCCGGTCCGGGTGGGGGCCTCCATCGGCGATATCGTGGCGGGGATGTTTCTGGCCCAAGGCGTGCTGGCCGCGCTTTACGACCGCGAAAAGACCGGCCAAGGCGCCAAGGTGGATGTCGCCATGCTGGACAGCCAATTGGCCATTCAGGAACATGCCATCGCGCTGACCACGGCCACCGGCAATGCCCCCGGCCGCACCGGCGCCCGACACCCGACGATCACGCCGTTTTCCACCTATCGCGCGGCGGACGGCTTCTTTGTGATCGCCGCCGGCAATGATGCGATGTTCAGACATCTGTGCAAAACGCTGGACCTGCCGCTGAACCCCATGGACCCGCGTTTTGCCAGCAATGCCGCGCGCTGCCTGAACCACGCGCTCCTGAAACGCCTGATCGAGGCGGTGACGCTGGAACATCCCGTCGCCCATTGGATCCAAAAGCTTGAGGCCGCAGGCCTGCCCACCGCCCGCGTGCAGGACATGGCCGAAGCCCTGCGCGACCCGCAGCTCCTTGCCCGCGCCATGGTGCTGCCGGTCGATCCCGATGCCAAAGGCAACCGCTTTACCGCGCCGGGAAACCCGATCAAGATGTCCACCCTGCCCGAACTTGACCACCGCCCCGCCGCGCCGCGTCTTGATGGCGACCGCAAGGCCATCCTGAACTGGCTGAAGGAATGACCGCGCTCCGCCTTGACAGCGCCACCCTGCCCCATGCCACCTGGGACGATCCCGCCAAGGGCACGCTCACATGGCAAGGCCTGTTTTCCCAAGGGACCACCGCGACTGACAGCTTGACCTGCGGCGTCGCCACCATCCGCGCAGGACAGCATTTCGCCGCCCACCGCCACGCCCATGCCGAGGTCTATTTCGGTCTGGAAGGAACCGGCACCGTGGTGATTGACGGCCAACCGCATGAGCTGTCCCCCGGCGTCGCCCTGTTCATTCCTGGCAATGCCGAACATGGTATTCCGGTCGCGACCGAAACCCTGCGCTGGTTCTACAGCTTCGCGGCGGACAGCTTTGACGAGATCATTTACCGATTCAGCGCGCTGTAATTTCATCTTGGCCCAAATACCCCCGCCGGAGGCGCTTTCGGCCCGTGTCGGCCGCTCCGCGGGGGGTATTTGGGCCAAGATGAAAACCACTTCCCCCCTCCCGACACGCGACGCTGCCGACAAGGCATCGACGCGAGGGTGCGGAGGCGAGGCGCGTTTGCGCCGCAACTTGGTGGAAAGACGACGCTTTCCGGCCTTGCCCCTGCGTGCTTCGCGGCTAGAACAGGGGGGCGCACAGGAGGCTTTTCATGTCTGAAGACGCTTTGGTCATTTTCACCCCCTCGGGCAAGCGGGGACGCTTTGCCATCGGCACGCCGATCTTGCAGGCGGCGCGAACCTTGGGGGTTGACCTCGATTCGGTCTGCGGCGGGCGGGGGATTTGCTCCAAGTGCCAGATCAGCCCCGGTTATGGCGAATTTCCCAAGCATGGCGTGACGGTTGAGGAAGATGCGCTCAGCCCCTGGAATGCGGTGGAGGAGCGTTACAAATCCAAGCGCGGCATGGCGCCGGGGCGGCGTCTGGGCTGTCAGGCCAAGGTGATGGGCGATGTCGTCATCGACGTGCCGCCGGAATCGCAAGTGCACAAGCAGGTGATCCGCAAATCCGTCACCCAGCGCGATATCGTGATGGACCCGGCGACCCGCGCGCTGTTCGTCGAAGTGACCGAACCCGACATGCACAACCCCTCGGGTGATTTTGAACGGCTGAAAGAGGCGCTGACCCAGCAATGGGGCGTGGGCGACGCCTTGGCCGGTCTGGATTTGATGGCACGTTTGCAGCCCTTGCTGCGCAAGGGCGAATGGAAAGCCACGGTTGTGCTGAACAAGGGCAACCATGATGTGCGCCCGCGCATTCTGGATGTGAAGCCGGGCTTTGACGATGGTGGGCTTTATGGCCTTGCGATCGACCTTGGCTCCACCACCATCGCGGCGCATCTTTGCGATCTGCGCGATGGGGCGGTTCTGGCCTCCTCCGGTCTGATGAACCCGCAGATCCGCTTTGGCGAAGACCTGATGAGCCGGGTCAGCTATGCGATGATGAACCCCGGCGGCGATGTGGAGATGACCCGCGCGGTGCGTGAGGCGATCAACGCCTTGGCCGCCGCGATTGCCGACGAGGCCAAGATCGACGTGAAGTCGATCTATGAGGTGGTTTTCGTCTGCAACCCGGTCATGCATCATCTGCTTTTGGGCATTGATCCGGTCGAACTGGGGCAAGCGCCCTTTGCCTTGGCCACCTCGGGCAGCCTGTCGCTGGACGCGCGTGATCTGGATCTGTCGAACATCAACGCCGCCGCGCGGGTCTATGTGCTGCCCTGTATCGCGGGCCATGTGGGGGCCGATGCCGCCGCCGTTGCCCTGTCGGAAGAACCCGGCAAGTCCGAGGAGATGGTGCTGATCGTCGATGTCGGCACCAATGCCGAAATCCTTCTGGGCAATACCAGCCGCGTCCTGGCCTGTTCCAGCCCCACGGGCCCGGCCTTTGAAGGCGCGCAGATTTCCTCGGGCCAGCGTGCCGCCCCCGGCGCGATTGAGCGGGTGGAGATTGACCCGGTCACCAAGGAACCGCGGTTCAAGGTGATCGGCAGCGACCTGTGGTCCACCGAACCGGGCTTTGCCGAGGCCATCAAGGCAAGCGGCATCACCGGGATCTGTGGGTCCGGCATCATTGAGGCCGTGGCCGAGATGCGCATGGCCGGGATTGTGGATCAGGGCGGCTTGATCGGCGGGCCCGATCAGGTGGGAACGCCGCGCTGCATTCCTTATGGCCGCACCCATACCTATATGCTGCATGACGCCAGTGCCGAGGGCGGGCCGAAGATCATGGTCACCCAAGGCGACATTCGCGCCATTCAACTGGCCAAGGCCGCGCTTTATGCCGGGGCGCGGCTGTTGATGGACGAAATGGGTGTTGCAAAGGTCGACAAGGTGACGCTGGCCGGGGCTTTTGGCGCCCATATCAGCCCGAAACATGCGATGGTTCTGGGCATGATCCCGGATGTTCCGTTGAACAAGGTGATCTCGGCAGGCAACGCCGCGGGCACCGGCGCGCGGATTGCGCTGTGCAACGTGGCGGCGCGCAATGCGATCGAGGCCACCGTGCATGAGATCCACAAGGTCGAAACCGCCATCGAGCCGCGCTTCCAAGAGCATTTCGTCAATGCCAGCGCCATTCCGAACGCGGTCGACACCTTCCCCGAACTCTCCAGCGTGGTGACGCTGCCCGATGTCAACTTCAACACCGCAGGATCAGGCGCCGAGGGTGGCCGCCGCCGCCGCCGCTGACGACATCTCACGCCCGGTCACGCCCGCGCGAGCGGGGTGAACCGGGCGGAGCGCGCGCTCGTACCCCTTGTACCTGACCGGGATTGGCCCGGCTTGTTCAACGGGAGAATATTCATGAAAATCCGTCTTGCTGCGCTGGCCCTGCTGGGCTCAGCCACATTTGCCCTTGCCGAAAACCCCATGGTCGGCGGGGCGGTGATGTATGAGGACAAGACCATCGTGGAAAACGCCGTAAATTCGGCCGATCACACCACGCTGGTGGCCGCCGTGCAGGCCGCCGGTCTGGTCGAGACGTTGAACGGCGACGGCCCCTTCACCGTCTTTGCCCCCACCAATGACGCCTTTGCCAAATTGCCCGCAGGCACGGTTGAGACGCTGCTGAAGCCGGAAAACAAGGATCAACTGACCAAGATCCTGACCTGCCATGTCGTGGGGGCCAAGGCGCTGGCGGCAGATGTCACCAAGATGGTCGCCGATGATGGCGGCATGCACACGGTCAAGACCGTGGGGGGCTGCGAGTTCACCGCCATGGTCGAAGGCGAGATGGTCAAGATCAAGGACGGTCAGGGCAATGTCGCCACGGTGGCCATCGCCGATGTGCTGCAAAAGAACGGCGTGATCCATGTGATCGACACGGTCTTGCTGCCCGCAAGCTGACCCCGCCCTCGGGGCCGGGCAAAATTTGCGCCCGGCCCCTTTTCCTTGGCCGCGCTGCGTGGTTTTCTGCGCCCATGTCCCGGCGCATCCTGTTTCTTACCGCATCCCCCCGCAACGGCAGCAACAGCCGCCGCCTTGCAGCCCATGCCGCAGAGGCGCTGCCCGATGGCGCAAAGGCCCATTGGCTGGATCTGAACACCCCCGCCCTGCCCGCCTTCCGCGACCAGCGGCCCGGCCATCCGGGCGTGCCGATGGGGCGGCTTGGCGATGTGTTTGGTCAGATCATGCTGGCGACGGATCTGGTCTTTGTCGCGCCGATCTACTGGTATGCCTTCCCGGCCCCGCTGCATCTGACGCTGTCGCATCTGTCAGGCTGACTGGATGTGCCGGAGTTGCGGCTGCTCGACGGTCTCAGCGGCAAGCGCAGTTACCTCATCACCGCCCGCGCCGATCCCGATCCCTCGGTGTCCGCCCCCGCCGAGGCCCTGCTGCGCCGCAGTGTCGAATGGCTGGGCATGACATGGGCAGGCGCGCTGCATGGCGTGGCCGATGCCCCCGGAGAGATCGAAGGAACCGCGGCCTGGCACGAGGCGCCCGGCTTCTTGCTGGCCCCCTGAATTCCCGCCAACCCGTCTTGACGCGCCGCGCCCCTTGGCTTAGGTCAGGGGCGTTGCGGGTGTAGCTCAATGGCAGAGCAGCAGCTTCCCAAGCTGAATACGAGGGTTCGATTCCCTTCACCCGCTCCATCCCCCCATCTTACCCTCGCCCAGCAAAAAGCGCGCAAGGTTTCCCTGCGCGCTCTGGGGCATCTGCTGCGATTTTCAGTTGTAGATGAAGCCGTTGATCGGGTTCACCCGGCCAAGCGTGCCGCCGGCGTTGGCGACCTTGACGGCGGACCAGTCGCCCTTGGCCGAGACATCGACGACCAGCGTGTCTTGCGTCACGCGGTTGCGTTCCCAATTGGCCTGGTCGATCAGGATCGCCCGCTCGGACACGACTTTTGACACCACGGCGACATGGCCCTTGGGCATGGCGCGGCTGGCGGCAAAGGCCATGACGGCACCCACCTGCGGCTCATGGCCCCGCGCATAAACGCCCTTGGCTTGTCCCCACCAGGTTTTGGCATTGCCCTTGATCTCGACCCCGGAAACGGCGCGGGCGAAGGGCACGCACCACAGGCGGCCCTTGGGGCGGTTTTCGATGGCGGCGGCGACCGCTTCTTTCACCTCGGCGCGGGCGGCATCACTGGTCGAGGTCGACTGCCCATGGCCGGGCTTGCCGCGTTTGGCCGCGCGTTCGGCGCGCAAGGCGGCCTTTTCGGCCTTGGTTTTCGGGGCAAGAAACCCGAACAGCGCCTGCGTTGCCGGGGCGGCCTGCGTGGTCGCATGATCCTGTGCATCTGCTTCGGCATAGGCGGCCATCGGGGCAGTGGCCATAAGGGCGGCAAGCACGAGGATCAACGGTTTTGCAGTCATAAGAACAGGTCCGGCATTGTTAACACGCGCCGTCCTTGCCACGGCGGCACGGGATGGCCAAGCGCGGGTTTCCGCCGACGGCGGATGCCCGCCCATCACCGCCCCGCCGCAGGGCATCGGCCAAGCGGCTTTCCTTTTGCCCCGCGCCGGGCTAGCAAGACCCATCCATCCGCAACCCGTGAACGGAGCATTTCCATGGCGAATGAAATCAAGCGTATCGGCGTCGGCGCCCGCATGTCTGAAGGCGTGTGCTACAATGGCATCATCTGGCTGGCCGGTCAGGTCGGCAACCCGGGCGAAAGCGTCGAGGCGCAGACACGCACCTGTCTGGCCGAGGTCGACCGCATTCTGGCCGAGGCTGGCACCGACAAGACCCGCATCCTGTCGGCGCAGATCTGGCTGGCCGATATTTCGACCTTTGCCGACATGAACAAGGTCTGGGACGCTTGGGTGCCCGCAGGCCACACCCCGGCCCGCGCCACCGGCGAGGCAAAGTTGGCGACCCCGGAATACAAGGTCGAGGTCATTGTGACCGCCGCGCTGAAATAAGCGATTTTTCGACGAAAAATCGTAAGGGGGCCGCGCTGGCCCCCTTTTTCATACCCTGAGGAAGGCGACCAGCGCCGCGGTGGAGCCGTCCTTGTTTTCCGTGCCTGCCTTGCCCTCCAGCACCGGTTGCAACGCCAGCGCCAGTTCCTTGCCCAGTTCCACCCCCCATTGGTCATAGGGGTTCAGGCCCAGAATGACGCCTTCGACAAAGACCCGGTGTTCATAAAGCGCGATGATCTGGCCAAGGGCAAAGGGCGTCAGTTGCGCATAGGCCAGCGTCGTTGACGGGCGGTTGCCGGGGAAGACCCGGTGGCGGGCTTGCCGCTCCAACTCAGGCCCGGTCAGGCCCTTTTTGGCCATGATGGCGCGGGCTTCCTCAAGGCTGCGGCCGCGCATCAAGGCTTCGGACTGCGCCAGACAATTCGACACCAAGAGCAGGTGCTGGTGGGCCAGCGCCGGCTCATGGCCGTGTTTGGCCACAAGGAATTCGCAGGGCACGACGCGGGTGCCTTGGTGGATCAACTGGTAAAAGGCGTGCTGGCCATTGGTGCCGGGTTCGCCCCAGACCACCGGGCCGGAATGGGTGGCAAGGTCAGAGCCGTCGATGGCCACGCGCTTGCCGTTGCTCTCCATTTCCAGCTGTTGCAGATAGGCCGGAAGCCGGGAAAGCCGCTGGTCATAGGGCAGCACGGCGCGGGTGGCATGGCCGCAGATCTGGTTGTGCCAGATCCCGACAAGCGCCAGCAGCACGGGCAGGTTCTGATCGAAATCGGCGGTCAGGAAATGGCGATCCATCGCCCGGCCCCCGGCCAGAAAGTCGTCGAATGCCTTGGGGCCAATGGCAATCATCAGCGAAAGACCAATCGGCCCCCACATCGAATAACGCCCGCCAACCCAATCCTCAAATCCGAAAACGCGATCCGGATCAATGCCATAGGCTGCCGTCTTATCGGCCGCGGTCGAGACGGCGGCGAATTGTGCTGCCGGTTTGGCGACCTTGCCCGCCATCCATGCCTTTGCGGTATCGGCATTGGTCATGGTTTCAATCGTGGTGAAGGTCTTGGAGGCGACGATGACCAACGTGGTTTCCGGGTTCAGACCGCGCAGCGTATCAGCGATATGCGCCCCATCCACATTCGAAACGAAATGCACCCGCGGCCCATCGTGAAACGGGGCCAGCGCCAGTGTCGCCATGGCCGGGCCAAGATCCGACCCGCCAATGCCGATGTTCACCACATCGGTGATGCGCCCGCCCTGCCCCGTAAAGCGTCCGGCGCGGATATCTTCCGCAAGAGCCGCCATGCGAGCGCGGGTGGCGCGGATTTCGGGCATGACATCGGCGCCCTCAACGCGAATGACCGCCGCGTCATCGGCGCGCAAGGCGGTGTGCAGCACGGCCCGGCCTTCGGTGTCGTTGATCTTTTCGCCCCCGAACATCGCGGCGCGCCGTTCCGCAACCCCCGAGACGCGGGCCAGATCCAGCAGCAATGCCTTTGCCCGGTCATCAATGCCGGTCTTGGCATAGTCGAACAGCATCCCATCCGCGCTTGCCGAAAACCGCGCCGCCCGATCGGGATCGGCCGCGAAAAGATCAAGGATGCGGGGGGCGCCCGCGGCGTGATGGTCGCTCAGACCTTGCCATTTGCTGTTCAAGGCTTACTCCGCCCAATGCACGGTTGCGTGGTCAAGAACCGCCCGCACCGGGGCCAGTTCGGGGGGCAGGCCCTGCGCGCGAGCCAGAGCCTCGCGCTTGTCCTGCCCGGTGATGAGAATGTGGATATGCATGGCATCGCGCAAAACCGGGGCGGTCAGCGTGATGCGCGGCTCGCCCGCGGCCTCGGCACGCAGCGCCATCAGGGGCGGCGCATCGGCAGCAAGGGCCTGTGCCAGATGATCGGCACCGGGGAACAGGCTTGCCATGTGCATGTCCGCCCCCATGCCCAACAGGAGAACCGAGATCGGCAGATAGGGCGCAAGGCCATCGGCCAGCGCCTCGAGCATCGGCTCGGGCGTCTCGGCCGGGGCGTAAAGCGGCACGAGACGCGCGCGATGCGCGGGCCCCCGCAACAGCCTTTCGCGCAACAACCGGGTATTGGAGCGCGGGCTGTCTTCGGGCACCCAGCGTTCATCGTTCAGGAACACGGCGATCTGTTCCCATGGCAGGTCGATCCCTGACAGCGTGTCAAACACCGGCCCCGGCGTGCTGCCGCCCGGCACCGAAAAGGACGCGGTGCCATTCATCCGCACCGCCTCGGCCAGTTCCGAGGCCAATTGCCCCGCCAGACCCAGCGCCAGCGCCTCGCGATCGGGATATTCGATCAGCTCCATGGCCTTACTCCCGAATGTCGCGCCAGCGCCGCCCGTCGCGATGCATCAGCATCAGGGCATCTTCCGGCCCCGACGACCCCGCATCATAAAGCTGCGGTCGATCGCCCCGCGCCTCCCAGCCCTGAATGATCGGATCGGCCCAGGCCCAGGCGGCCTCCACCTCGTCGCCGCGCATGAACAGCGTCTGGTTGCCGCGGATCACATCCATGATAAGCCGCTCATAGGCATCCGGCACATCGTCAAGATCGGCCCCCACGGTTTCGGCAAAGGACATGTCCAAAGGCACCTGCATCAAACGCATGCCGCCCGGACCGGGTTCCTTGATCATCACCATCAGGTTCATGCCCTCATTGGGCTGAAGCCGGATCACCAGCACATTTTCACGCCAGCCGCGCTCATCGTCAAAGATCGAATGCGGCGGCTCCTTGAAGGTGATGGCAATCTCGGAGGAGCGGGCGCGCAGTTTCTTGCCCGTGCGCAGGTAAAACGGCGTGCCCTTCCAGCGCCAGTTCGAGATATGCGCCTTCAGCGCGATATAGCTTTCGGTGCGGCTATCAGGGTTTTCGGCGTGATCGGCATAGCCATCGCCGCCCTTGGTCGCGCGATACTGGCCGCGCACGATGTCTTCGGGCTGTACCGGGTCCAAGGCGCGGATCACCTTCAGCTTTTCGTCGCGCACCGCGTCGGGGTCAAAGTGATAGGGCGGCTCCATCGCGATCAGGCACAAAAGCTGCATCAGGTGGTTTTGCACCATATCGCGCATGGCACCCGATTTGTCGTAATAGGCCCCGCGCCCGTCGACCGAGACGGTTTCGGCCACGGTAATCTGCACGTGGTCGATATATTCGGCCTTCCACAAGGGTTCGAACAGGATATTGGCAAAACGCACCGCCATCAGGTTCTGCACGGTTTCCTTGCCAAGATAATGGTCGATCCGGTAAATCTGCGCCTCAGAGAAATGCTGGGCCAGAACCGCATTCAGCGCCCGCGCGGTTTCCAGATCGCGGCCAAAGGGCTTTTCCACCACGATGCGCGATTGGGCATCGGCAATGGCATGGGCATGCAGGCGCTCGGCCAGATCCCCAAAGAGCGCCGGGGCAACCGAGAAATAGAAGGCCCGCACCACGCCGCCGCGCATCAGGGATTTAAGCTGCGGCCAGCCGCCCTCGCCCTTGGCGTCGATGGCCACATATTGGATATGCTTCAGAAATTCGGCAAGGCTGGCCTCGTCGCGGCGCGCGGCGGGAATGAACTCCTCCACCGCTTCGCGGACAAAGGCGCGAAAGCCGTCGTCGGTCAGATCGGCCCGCGCCGCGCCGATGATGCGGGCTTCGCCGGTCATCTGGCCGGCCTGAAAGCGCCGGTATAGCCCCGGCAGGATCTTGCGGCGGGCAAGATCGCCGGTGCCGCCAAAGATCACCAGATCAAAGGGGTCAACGGGTATGACGCGCGGAGCCATGCTTGTGTCCTGCTGATTATGTTAGCGCTAACGGACGCCTTTTACCCCCGTCACGCAGACTTGTCTAGCATTGCTTGCGATGCGGCAACATGCCGAGCCTACCCCTCGTCCACCGCAACCCAAGCCAGACGGCGGATCCCCGGTTCGGCGCCCAGCCGCGCGATGGCCTGCTCAATCGCCATGTCCGTCAGGGCCTCGCCTTGCACCACGGCGGTAAGTGTCACCTCCCCCTCGGCGGCAGTTGCGGAAAGTTCTGACATATGCAGACCATGCAGCGGCAGATGGCGCAGCAACAACGCGCGCATCGCCGCCTCGTCCGCCGGGGTGGAGGTCAGGTCCACCCGGAAAGCGCGACTGATCTGCACCCCGGCTTTGGTGTGCTTTTTCAGGAACTTGACCAAGGGCCGGAGGCCAAGATTCACAAAGACGACACAGGCCGTCAGCAAAAGCGCGAAGGGCCAGGCACCGATCCCCGCCACCAGCCCGACGGCCGCCGCACACCACAGCGTCGCCGCCGTGTTCAGCCCATGCACGTTGAAGCCGTCACGAAAGATGATTCCCGCCCCGAGAAAGCCAATACCCGACACCACCTGCGCCGCGACACGGGTCGGCGAGACTTCATTCGGCACCAATTGCGAGAAGATCACAAAGCCCGCCGCCCCCAAGGCCACCAGCGCATTGGTGCGCAGGCCCGCCATGCGCTGGCGCACCTGCCGCTCGGACCCGATCACCGCCCCGCAGGCCAGTGCGATGGACAGGTTGATAGCCGCTACATCAATTGGAACCACCGGAGGCCTCCTCGTAAACTTCGTTACCCGTCGCGTCGGCCTATGACGAGACGTCGAAGGCGCAGGCGGAGCAGCGCGTTATGCCTCCAATTCGGCATCCCAGTAAAGATAATCCATCCAACTTTCGTGCAGATGGTTTGGCGGAAAGCGCCGACCGTGGCCCTGCATCTCGGCGGGCGTCGGCTGGCGGGGGGGACGATGCAAAGAAAGCCCCGATTGCTTCAGCGTTTTCGACCCTTTGCGCAGGTTGCACGGGCTACAGGCCGCCACGACATTTTCCCATGATGTGATCCCGCCCCGCGCGCGCGGCACCACATGGTCAAAGGTCAGATCGCCCTTGGAGCCGCAATACTGGCAGCAGAATTCGTCCCGCAGAAAAAGATTAAAGCGCGTGAAGGCCACGCGCTTTTGGGGTTTTACATAGTCTTTCAGCACAACGACCGAGGGTATGCGGAAATCCTGCCTTTGGCTTCGCACCACTTGGTCATATTCGGCGACGATCTGCACCCGGTCCAGCACGGCCGCCTTGATCGCCTCTTGCCAAGGCCACAAACTCAACGGGTAATAGGACAGCGGGCGGTAATCGGCATTAAGAACAAGAGCCGGAAACTGCCGAAGCGCCGCCGGATCGCGCACAAAGTGGCTTCTGAAATCGCCGTCCATCGTCCGAGGGTTCCCCGTCATATCGGCATTCCTATCTTTAACTATATCTTGGGTTTGCATGAAGGCAAGACCCCCGATATGCGGCAGAATGACGAGACGGCGTGACGGCAGAATGACAAAGGCCCCGGAAGAACCGGGGCCTTTGCAAGATGTCGGGGCCTCAGCCTGCCGCCGTGACCGCGCGCGCCGTCAGTACCTTGACCAGATTGGCGCGATAGGCCGCCGTGCCATGCAGGTCAGAGATCATGTCGCCGTCATCGACCGTCAGGCCCTTCAGGGCATCGGCGGTGAAGGATTTCGACAGCGCCGCCTCGGCCTCGGACCAGCGGAAGACGCCGTTGTTCGACGCCCCCGTGACCGCCACCCGCACGCCATCCTTGAACTTGGCCACGAAGACCCCGGTCAAGGCGAAACGGCTGGCGGGTTGGTTGAACTTGACATAGGCCGCCCGCTCCGGGATCGGCAAGCGCACCTCGGTGACAAACTCGCCCTCGTCCAGCGCGGTCGAGAACATGCCCTGAAAGAAGTCATCCGCCGCGATCTTGCGCTTGTTCGTCACCACCGTGGCCCCGCTGGCCAGCACCGCCGAGGGATAGCAGGCCGAAGGGTCATTGTTGGCAATCGAGCCGCCGATGGTCCCGCGAGAGCGCACCGCCGGATCGCCAATGCCGCCCGCCAAAGCGGCCAGCGCGGGGTAATGCGCCGCCGCTTCCTTGGCCACCACCGCATGCGGCGTGGCCGCCCCGATGTGCAACCCGCCATCGCCTTTGCAGACGCCCTTCATCTCGGCAATCCCGGTCAGGCTGACCAGAACCGCCGGTTGCGCCAGCCGCTGCTTCATCGTCGGCATCAGGGTCTGGCCGCCCGACAGCGCCTGCGCACCATCGCCGGACAGAAGTTTCGCCGCCTCGGCAATCGAGGAAGGCTTTGCGAAATCAAAGTTGTGCATGGTTTTCCCTCCCCTTAACCGTTGATCGCCTGCCACACCCGGCCGGGCGAGACGGGCATGTCGATATGGGCGATCTTGTGCCCGCCGGAGTTCAGCGCATCCAAGACCGCGTTCACCACCGCCGGGGGTGAACCGATCGCCCCCGCCTCGCCGCAGCCCTTCACGCCCAAGGGGTTATGGGTGCAGGCGGTCTGGCAGGAATAATCGACGTTGTAGAAGGGCACATCCTCGGCGCGGGGCATGGCGTAATCCATGTAAGACCCGGTCAGCAACTGGCCGTTCTCATCATAGGTCGTGCTTTCCAACAGCGCCTGCCCGATCCCCTGCCCCACACCGCCATGCACCTGACCTTCCACGATCATCGGGTTCATGACATTGCCGAAGTCATCGGCACAGTGGAAAGCGACGACATCGACCTTGCCGGTGCCCTCGTCCACCTCGACCTCGCAGATATAGGCGCCTGCGGGATAGGTGAAGTTGGCCGGATCGTAGAAGGCGGTTTCCTCCAAGCCCGGTTCCAGCGTTTCCAACGGGTAGTTGTGCGGGACGTAAGCCGAGAAGGCGATCTCGCCAAAGGTCTTGGACCTGTTGGTGCCCGCCACGGAAAACTTGCCGTCCTCGAAAGTGATGTCGCCCTCAGCCGCTTCCAGCATATGGGCGGCAATCTTCCTGCCCTTGGCCACGATCTTGTCGATGGCCTTGGTCATCGCCACGCCGCAAACCGCCAAGCTGCGCGAGCCGTAAGAGCCCATGCCGAAGGGGATCTTGGACGTATCGCCATGGACGATCTCGACCGAGGATTCCGGCACGCCGAGTTTTTCCGACACGATCTGGGCGAACACCGTCTCATGCCCCTGCCCGTGGCTATGCGCCCCGACCATCACGGAAATATTCCCGGTCGCGTTCACCCGCACCGTGGCCGCGTCATACAAACCAACCCGCGCGCCGAGGATGCCGACAAGGTGGCTGGGCGCAATGCCGCAAGCCTCGATCCATGTCGACAACCCCATGCCGCGGAGTTTCCCGCGCTTGGCACTGTCCGCCCGGCGTTTGGCAAAGCCCGCCACCTCGGCCATCTCCATCGCCTTGTCCAAGGTCGCATGGTAGTTGCCGGTGTCATACACAAGGCCAACCGGCGTGGTGTAGGGGAACATGTCCGTGGTCAGGAAGTTCTTCCGGCGCACCTCGAAGGGGTCAAGGCCAAGCTCGCGGCACATCTTGTCGATGACGCGTTCAAGCGAATAGGTCGCCTCGGGCCGACCCGCGCCGCGATAGGCGTCAACCGGGGCCGTATTGGTGAATACGGTTTTCACATTCACATAGACATGCGGCACCTTGTAGGGGCCCGCCATCAACGTGCCATGCAGGAAGGTCGGCGTCACCGTGGCGAAGTTCGAGAGGTAAGCCCCGACGTTGGCCATGGTCTCGGTGCGGAAGGCGAGGAAATTGCCCTGCTTGTCGCAGGCGAGTTCGATCTTCGTCACATGGTCGCGGCCATGGGCGTCGGACAGGAAGGATTCGCTGCGTTCCGCCGTCCAGCGCACCGGGCGGGCGAGTTTCTTGGCCGCCGCCAAGACCAAAGCTTCTTCGCCATAGTGATAGATTTTCGAGCCAAAGCCGCCGCCCACATCGGGGGCCACCACCGTCAGTTTATTCTCAGGAATGCCCAGCACGAAAGCCGCGACCAGAAGCCGGGTCAGGTGCGGGTTCTGGCTGGTCGTCGTCAGTTTGTAATCCCCTGTGCCGGGGAAATACTCGCCAATGCTGGCGCGCGGTTCCATCGCGTTCGGGATCAGCCGGTTGTTCACCAGTTCCAGCGTGGTCACATGCGGGGCCGATTTGAACGCCGCCTCCACCGCCGCGCGGTTGTCCTCGATCCAACCCCAGTCATAGCACTGGTTGTCGGGGATCTCGTCATGGACGCGGTTGCTGCTGTCGGCCAAGGCCGCGCGCATGTCCACGATGGCGGGCAGTTCTTCGATATCGGTGTCGTCCGAAACCTGTTGGGCGGCGTCTTTCGCCTGCTGGTAGGTTTCGGCAATCACCGCCGCATAGGCGTCGCCGACATGGCGCACCTTGCCATGGGCCAGCACCGGGCGCTTCGGTTCGCGCATCGGGGTGCCGTCGCGGCTGTTGATAAGCCAGCCCGCCGGGTTGCCGCCGACATCCTTGAAATCTTCCCCGGTGAAAATCGCCAGCACGCCCGGCATTTTCGCCGCAGCCTCGGTGTCGATCGATGTGATCCGGCCATGGGCGACGGTGGAGCGGACAAAGACCGCATAGCTCTGCCCGTGCAGGGCCATGTCATCGGTGTAAACACCCCGCCCGGTCAGAAACCGGACATCTTCGCGGCGCTTGGAAGACACGCCAATCCCGTGATCTTTCGGCATCTGATCCCCCCTTATTCCGCCGCGACCGTCTGGCCCGAGGCCGACAGCACAGCTTTGACGATGTTGTGGTATCCGGTGCAGCGGCAGATATTGCCTTCAAGGTAATGGCGCACCTCAGCCTCGGTGGGCTTCGGGTTTTCGGCCAGAAGGGCGGCCGACGACATCACCATGCCCGGCGTGCAAAAGCCGCATTGCAGCCCGTGATGGTCCTGAAACGCCTGTTGCAAGGTGCCCAAAGATCCGTCCGGGTTTGCCATGCCCTCGATGGTTTTCACCGAAGCCCCCGCCACATCCAGCGCGAAAACGGTGCAGCTTTTCACCGGCTTGCCATCGACATGCACCACGCAAGCGCCGCATTGGCTAGTGTCGCACCCCACATGGGTGCCGGTCAGGCCTAGGCTCTCGCGCAGGAACTGCACCAGCAGCGTCCGGCCCTCGACCTCGGCCGAAACGGGTTTGCCGTTCACGGTCATACTGACTTGCGTCATGGGTTTCCTCCCTTGGAAATTCCTGGGTAGTCGTGTTGGGTTAAGCGCGGCCCTCAGGCCCCGATCATGCGTTTGAACCAGCCCTTCTTCGGGGCATCTTCGGTATTGGCCTCAACGCCGCTGTCGCCCTCCTCCGGGGTCTCAACCGCGTCTTGAAAACGGGTGAAGAATTCATCCGCCATCTTCTTGGCAAAGCCGTCGATCAACCGGCTGCCAAGCTGGGCGATCTTACCACCGACCGAGGCGTCGACCTCATAGGCCAGTTCCGTGCCGGCATCATTCGGGGTCAGCCGCACCTTGGCGCCGCCCTTGGCAAAGCCCGCCGCCCCGCCCTTGCCTTCGCCGGTGATGGTCACGCCACGGCCGGGATCAATATCAGAGAGTTTCACCACGCCGGAAAAGCTGGCGCTGACCGGGCCGATCTTTTGTTTGACGGTGGCTTCAAAGCCGTCTTCGACGGAACCGGTCATGCTTTCGCAGCCCGGCACACAAAGTTTCAGCACCTCGGGGTTCAGGATGGCCGCCCAGACAGTTTCAGGGCTGGCCTTGATGGTTTTCACATCGGACAGTTGCATCACATGGCTCCTCACTCCGAGCCAAGACTAGGCCGCGAGATTGGCGCGCGCTATGGTCCCTTGGTCGTAGGTGCAGTCGCGGCAAGGAAGGCACGCAAGACACCGGGTTCCACCGGTTTCACCAAAAACCCCACCCCGGCGGCGCGGGCGGCCTCGGCCAACCCTTCGCCCCGGTCGGCCGAAATGAGGCGCGCAGGCAAGTCCGGCGCGCGGGCGTGCAAATGGCGCAACAGTTCCAGCCCGGTCATTCCCGTGCCCAAGGCGTGATCGGCAATCACCGCGTCGGGCAGGATGCCCAGATCGTCAATCAGCGTCAAAGCCTCCTCGCCGGTCGCGGCCTCGATCACCGCAACGCCCCATTTTTCCAACAAGAGCACCATGGCGCGGCGCAGTTCCGCATCGTTTTCCACCAAAAGCGCGATGCGGCCTTCGACCGATCCGCTGGCCAGCCCCGGCTGCGCCACCGGGTCGGCCACAAGGTCGGGGTCGGCCAGCGGCACTTGCAGCACAAAGACCGTGCCTTGGCCGGGCTGCGAGGACAGCCCCAAGGGATGCCCAAGCAAAGCCGCCGCACGCTCCACGATGGCAAGGCCAAGGCCCAAGCCCTCGGACGCACTGGCCCGCGCGGCGACACGGTGAAACTCCTTGAAGATGTTTTCCTGTTCGTCTTCCGGGATGCCCGGCCCGGTGTCCCAGACCTCCAGCCGCAGCATCCGGCCGCGCGGCCGGGCGGCCACCAGAATCCGCCCCCGATCCGTATAGCGCACCGCATTGCCGATCAGGTTTTGCAGGATGCGCCGCAGATAGCCCGCATCCGAAACAACCACCGCCTCGCAGGGGCGAAAGCTCAGGGCAAGGCCCTTGGCCGCCGCCATCGGGGCGAATTCATCGGCCAGTTGCCGCAACAGCCGCCCCATGCGGACCGGGGCCAAGGTGACCGCGGCCTTGCCGGATTCCAGCCGGGAAATATCCAAAAGGGCGGCCAAAATCCCCTCGACCGATTGCAGCGCGTTCTGCGCCTTTCCAACCGCCTCGGCCACCGGGGCGGGCACATCGGTATCGGGCACCGAGGAGAGGAACAGCTTCGCCGCCGACAAGGGCTGCAACAGGTCATGGCTGGCCGCGGCCACAAAGCGCGACCGGCTGGCATTGGCGCGTTCGGCCTGCGCCAGCGCGTCCTCAAGGTCGAGCGTGCGTTCGACCACGCGGGCCTCCAATGTTTCCTTGGCGCGCGCCATATCCTCGACCGCACGGCGTTCGGCGGTCACATCGGTGAAGCTGAACAAGAACCCCTTGTCCGGCATCTCCTGCGCGAAAACGTCCAAGATCAGCCCGCGATCGCGGCGCAGCTCAAAGGTCAGCGGCGGGCGCCCCCGGCGGCCATCGACCCAAGTGGAAAGCCGTCCTGCTGTCATCCCCGCACCAAAGCGGAATTGGCGGGCAAGGCCATCGAACAGGGTATGGAATTCGGCCCCGACGCGCATCCGCACCATGGGCAGCGCCAGCAAGACCCCCAGCCGGGCGTTCCAGCCGACCAGCCGCTGGCCCGCATCAAAGATCGCCACCCCTTGGTTGATATGGTCCAAAGTGGCCCGCACCAGCCGCTCCTGATCGTCCAGAAGACGGCCCAACTCCTGCCGCTCCAGCCGGATCAGATCGGTGACATCGGTCTGCAACACCACCGTGCCGCCATCGGCGGTGCGATGCTCGCTGACCTGCACCCAATGATCCCAGCGCATGCGGGCGTTGAAGATCACATGCTGATCCATATGGCCGCGCAATCGCTTGACCGCCCAGATTTCGGCCGTCTCGCCCTCGGGCATTTCCAGGTCCGCCGAACGGCTGACCAGATCGACATAATCGGCAAAGCTCAACCCCGGCACCAGATGCGGGCGCACATCGGAAAGATGCACGCAAAACCGACTGTTGCACATCACCAGAACATCGTCGGGACCAAACAGGGCAAAGCCCTCCTGCACGGTCTCAATGGCATCGGCGAGGTTCTGCCGCGCCCGCGCGCTGTCGCGGTTGGCCTCCTCCAAGGCGGCGTTGGAGGCGTTCAGCAGATCCAGCGCGCGTTCCAATTCGCGCGTGCGCATCCGCACCTGATCTTCCAGCATCGCCGCGCGCTGAAACTGCGCATAGGCAGCCCCCCCGTCATCGGTGATCTGTTCCACCCGGCGCATCAGCACCCGCGAAATCGCCAGCAGCTTTTCGATCTGACGGGCCGGCGGATCGGCGGGGTTGAGGATGGTGTCGGTCATGGCGCATCCGGCAGGACGTCGGGCGGATAAAGCGCTACCCCGGTCATGGTCTGGTTGACATGCATGGAGTTGACCTGCTCGCCATAGGTCGAAAAGCCGACAACGCCATGCGCGCGCAACAAGGCCGACAAGGCCCCGGTCTTTTGCTTTTCCAAAGCCTCCAACCGGCGCAGGATGCAATCGCAGGCCAGAATGGCCGGGGCCGCCCCCTGCCCGCGCAGCGCGGCAAGTTCGGCCGTCAGATGTGCGGCCATGTCCTGCGGCTCGGCCAAGGTCAGCACCACGCCCTCGTCAATGGCCGAAAAGAACACCAGATCGCCATTGGCATCGACCTGCTGAATGGCGCGCACATGATGGGCGCCGCCGATGCGCACCACGACCGGATGGGCGGCAAAGGTAAAGGTGGTCAATTGGCCGGGGTCTTTGCCAAGAATGCGGGCATATTCGCGCGCCGCAGGTTCGGCGTTGATCCCCCGCACGATACGCCGCGCCGGGTCGGCCTCGGTCACCACCATGCGCAGGCCAGTCGGGCGCAGGTGGTCAAGACTGAAGACCCGCACCCGTGCGGCCGTGCGGATCAGCGTCACCACCGCCGCGTTTTGCAAAATTTGCCCCTGATACAAGACAAAGGTCGCCTGAAACCGCGTGCCATCCCCGGCAGATCCGCCAAAGAGCGGCACCGGCCCAAGCCCGCGCGCAAGGGCCGAGGCCAGCTCATCCTCGCGCACCGACAACCCGTCTACCAGCAAAAAGGCGAACTCGCCCTCCCACGCCGGCCGCATCCGGGCCATCGCCTGCCGGTCGCGGATCAACTGCCCGATCAGGCCCGGCGCGTCGATCTGGCCCAGATCGGGGATCAGGATCGGCTGGGCCGTGAAAAGCCGCGCGGGCAGGCCAACCGCGACGATCTCGCCATCGGAATAGCCCGCCCCGGTGATCTCGCCCGCCGTGGTGCAACCGATGACGGGGGTCGCGGCAAAGGCGGCAGGCAGGCTTTGCGCCAAGGCTGCCAGATCGGTCTCGGGCGAGATGAACAGGAAAACGCAGGCAAATGGCCCCGGCCCAAGCCCCCGCGCCAAGGCGGCCGCCGCATCCGGCGTGCTCGCCGGCACCGAGGCACGCGGCATCAGATCGAAACTGCCAGGCAATTCGGTCTTTTCCGATCTCATCCCTCGGGCACCATGGCCGAAAACCGCGCCTCTTTCGCCATCAGCACCGCCTGCGTGCGGCTCAGAACCCCCAGTTTGCGCATGATCGCGGTGACATGGGCCTTTACCGTGGTTTCGGCAATCGCCAGATCAAAGGCGATCTGCTTGTTCAACTTGCCCTCGCAAATCAGTTGCAGGATGCGCGCCTGCTGCCGTGTCAACAGGCCCAGCCGGGCAATCGCCTCCTCGCTGGGGCTGGCCTCGCCCTCGGGCTGCATGCCGTCTGGCAACCAGACCCGGCCCGCGCGCACCGCCTCCAAGGCCGCGCGATAGCTGTCGCGATGGGCGTGTTTCGGCACAAAGCCCGCCGCCCCCGCCCGCAAGGCCGCCCGCACGATGCGCGGATCGGCCATGGAGGACACCACCAACACCGGCACATCCGGCACCGCAAGCCGCAGGCGGACAAGACCATCCAGCCCATCCACATCGGGCAGGTTCAGATCCAGCACCACCAGATCCGGCAGCGCCCCTGCATCCAGCCGCCGGGTCGCCTCCTCCAGCGACCCCGCCGTCTCCACCACTTGCAAGCCCGCCAGAACCTTCAAGGTCATGGCCAGGGCATCACAAAACAGCGGATGATCGTCCACGATCATCGCACGCACCAAGGGGCGGTCGGGTGTCTGGCTCGGGCTATCCGGCATCGGTGAACCTCGCTTGTTGCCGCAAGGCTAACATCAAAGCCAAGCCGCAATCCATCCCGGCTAAAGTCCTAAAGCGTGTCTGGTTCCCCTTGAACCAAAACGGATCGAAAAGCGTGTTCGAGCGCAGGCGAGAGGCAACGCTTTTCGATTCCGCGTGAACCAGACACGCTATTCCGCCGACGCCCGAACCCGCCCCTTTCCCAAACTGCCGCAGCCCGCTATCACCGCGACAAACAATGTCCGAGGCCCCCATGCTGACCCGCCGCTCCGCGCTGATCCTGCCGCTTGCCGCCACCCTTGCCGCCTGCGGCGGGCACCGCGCCGACCGCGGCGCAGACCTCAAGGCCGGGGCGACGCCACAGATGCGGGCGCTGATCTCCAAATGGGCCGCCATCCATCAGATCCCCGAAAGCCTGCTGCACCGCCAGATCCAGCGCGAAAGCGGCTATAATCCGGGCGCACGCAACGGCCCCTATTACGGCCTGTTGCAGATCCTGCCGCAGACCGCGCGCACCATGGGCTACAAAGGCGCGCCCGAGGGTCTTTTGGACGCTGAAACCAATCTGAAATACGCCGGAAAATATCTGCGCGGCGCTTGGCTCGTCTCTGGCCGCAACGAAAATCGCGCCATGATGTGGTATGCCAAGGGCTATTACTATGAGGCGAAACGCAAAGGCCTTCTGGAAGAAACCGGCCTGAAAAGCTGAACCACCTCAAGGATTTGCGCCTTTCCAAATACTCACCTTTGCGCGCGCGAGGTCAGGTCACCACATCCGGCGCGGTGCGACCGGTAAAGGCTCCAATCCCAGCCAGGGCCTCAGCCGCCCGGATCACCGGGGCCAAAGCGGCCTGCGGGTCCATATCCAAACCGTCAGGCCCCGGCTTATAGAGTTCCAGATAAAGCCGCAGCGTCGCGCCCTCGGTCCCGGTGCCTGACAGCCGCATGACAAGGCGCGCGCCCTTCGCAAAGATCACCCGCACCCCCTGCCCCTTGGACACCGTGCCATCGACCGGATCGGTATAGGCAAAGTCATCTGCGGCCTCGATGGTCATCTCGCCCACCTGCCGCCCCGGCAGGCCAGCAAGGCTGGCTTTCAGCGCCGCCATCATGGCCTCGGCCTTCTCCGCCGGAATCGCTTCATAATCGTGGCGGCTATAGTAGTTGCGGCCAAAGCGCACCCAGTGCTGGGCCAGAATTACGGCCACCGATTGCTGCCGCACCGCCAGAATGTTCAACCACAGCAGCACCGCCCAAAGCCCGTCCTTTTCGCGCACATGGTCGCTGCCGGTGCCGAAACTTTCCTCGCCGCAAAGCGTGACGCGCCCGGCATCCATCAGATTGCCAAAGAATTTCCAGCCCGTCGGGGTTTCATAGCTGGCAATCCCCAGATCGGCCGCCACCCGGTCCGCCGCGGCAGAGGTCGGCATCGACCGCGCCACCCCGGCCAGCCCCTTGGCATAGCCGGGCGCCAGATGCGCATTGGCCGCCAGCACCGCCAGACTGTCGGAAGGCGAAACATAAATCCCCCGCCCGACCACCATATTGCGATCCCCGTCCCCATCGCTGGCCGCGCCGAAATCAGGCGCATCCGGCCCCATCATCTCGTCCATCAGCGCCTTGGCCCATGTGGGGTTGGGATCGGGATGCATGCCGCCAAAATCCGGCAAGGGCGTGGCGTTGATCACCGTGCCCTTGGCCGCGCCCAGACGGTTTTCAAGAATTTCAACGGCATAAGGCCCGGTCACCGCGCACATGCTGTCCATCCGCATGGCAAAGCCCCCCCGGAACATCGCCCGGATCGCCGGAAAATCGAACAGGCTTTCCATCAGCTCGGCATAATCTGCCACCGGGTCCACCACATCCACCACCATACCACCGATCTGGTGCCGGCCTAGACGCATCAGATCAACGTCCTGCCCTTCCCAGATACGATACTCCGAGATCTCGGTGGTGCACCGATACATCGCCTCGGTCACCGCCTCGGGCGCGGGGCCACCGTTCGGCATGTTGAACTTCAGCCCGAAATCCTCCTGCGGGCCGCCGGGGTTGTGGCTGGCCGACAGGATGATGCCGCCGTCCGTCTTGTTCAGGCGGATCAGGTGGCTTGCCGCGGGCGTCGACAGGATCGCGCCCTGCCCGACAATCACCCGTGCCGCGCCATTGGCCGCCGCCATCCGCAAGATCACCTGCGCCGCGCGGTCGTTGAAATAGCGCCCATCCCCGCCCAGAACAAAGGTTTTGCCTGCCGCCCCCACCACATCGAAAATCGACTGGACGAAGTTTTCCAGATAATGCGACCCCATGAACACCGTCGTTTTCTTGCGCAAGCCGCTGGTGCCCGGCTTTTGTCCCGCGATGGGGGCAGTCGAATGGATGCGCAAACTCATGGCGGGCCTCCTCAAAGGGGTTCAAAGACGCAAACGGTTTGGCCGGGCAGATCAAGCGCACCCTGACAGTCAACGGGCGCCGCCGCAGGCTCGGCACTGGACAGGATCAGGCGCCAACGCGGCGCGGTATCGGGCAGGGTCAGCCGGCAGGGGCCGCCCGCGTTGAACACAGCGTAAAGCACGTCGCCCTCGGCGCGCAACTCCATCCCCAGGCTCGCCATCTCGCTCTGCCAATCAGCAGGTTCTGGCACCCGGCCATCGGCTTTGCGCCAGATGACATTGGCATGGCCATCGGGGCCGATCTCGCCATGCAGGAACCGGGTCTGGCGCAGGGCGGGGTGCGCCGCGCGCACAGCAGCCAGCCGCGCGACAAAGCCCGCCAGCGGGGCCTCCTCCGGCCATCTAATCCAGGTCGTTTCATTGTCCTGCGCATAGGCGTTGTTGTTTCCCTGCTGGCTATGGCCCAATTCATCACCCGCCAGCAGCATCGGCGTGCCTTGCGACAAAAACAGCGTCGCCAGCATGGCGCGTTTGCGCCTGCCCCGTGCGGCCAGAACCGCGGCATCCGCGGTTTTGCCTTCGACCCCAAGATTGTCGGAATGGTTTTCGCCATGACCGTCGCGGTTCATTTCCTGATTGGGCAAATTGCGCTTTTGTCTATACGAAACCAGATCCTCCAGCGTGAACCCATCATGCGCCGTGATGAAATTCACCGAGGCCTGCGGCGCCCGCCGGTCATGGTCAAAGGCCCCCGCGCTGCCCAAAAGCCGCTCGGCCAGATCGCTGACCTGCCCCGCATCGCCGCGCCAGAACCGCCGCAGCCCATCGCGGTAGCGGTCGTTCCATTCGGCAAAGCGCCCCGGAAACTGGCCAAGCCGATAGCCCCCCGGTCCAAGATCCCACGGCTCGGCGATCAGCTTTACCCCCGCCAGGACCGGATCTTGCTGCAAGGCCGCAAAGAACGGCGCATCGGGCGCATAACCATGCCCCGCCCGGCCCAGAACCGGCGCCAGATCAAAGCGGAAACCATCGACATGGACCTCCTCCACCCAATAGCGCAAGCTGTCCATCACCATTCGCAACACCGCCGGATGGCGCAGGTTCAGCGTATTGCCGGTGCCCGCATCATTCAGGTCATGCCCCCCCGCAAGCCGATAGTAGCTGGCATTGTCCAGCCCGCGAAACGACAGGATCGGCCCCGCCGCATCGCCCTCGCCGCTGTGGTTGTAAACCACATCCAAGATCACCTCGATCCCGCCCGCATGCAGCGCCTTTATGGCCGATTTCAGATCGTTCAGGCTGCCATAGCGCGCCTCTGCCGCGAAAAACCCGATGGTATTATAGCCCCAATGGTTGACCAGCCCGCGTTCAGTCACAAAGCGGTCGTCGATAAAGGCATGGATCGGCAACAGCTCCAGCGTGGTGACACCAAGCCGTTGCAAATGCGCGACAATCGCCGGATGCCCCAGCGCGCGATAGCTGCCGCGATCCGCCAGCGGCACCTCGGGGTGCGCTTGGGTCAGCGCCTTGACATGGGCCTCATAGATCACGGTGTCGCGCATCGGCACGGCGGGCGGGCGATCATCGCCCCAGTCGAATTGCCCCTCCACCACCACCGACCAATGCCCCAAATGGGCACTGTCGGCAGGCCCCACCAGATCCGGGTGCCAGCGCATCCGCCCGCTGATCTCACGGGCATAGGGATCAATCAGCAGCTTGGCGGGGTTAAAGCGGTGGCCCTGCCCCGGATCATTCAGACCATGGGCGCGAAAGCCATAGCGCGTGCCTGCGCCAAGCCCTGCGACATGCAGATGCCAGATGTCGCCGCTGCGGGCCGTCATGGCAATCGGCGCCCGCCCCTCGATGCAAAGCTCAACCGCCGTCGCATGGGCGGAAAACACCGCGAAATTCACGCCGCCGTCGCGGATTACCGCCCCCATCGGATAGGGGCAACCTGCGGTCAGATGGATCATCCGCCCGCAACTTCGCCGTAAAGCCGGGCATAGGCCGCAGCCGAAGCCGCCCAGCCGACGGGGTGGCGCATGGCGGTTTTCTGTACGCGTGTCCAAACCTTTGGATCACGGTAGAGGCCGACCAGCCGGGCAAGCGCCTGTCCCAAGGCCAACCCATCCACCGGCTGAAACACAACCCCCGTCGCCGCCCCGGTGGCCAAGGCCGCGGGCGAGGCATTGATGACCGTATCGGCCAGCCCGCCCACGGCCGACACCACCGGCACCGTGCCAAAGCGCAAGCCATACATCTGGGTCAAGCCGCAAGGCTCAAAACGGCTGGGCACCAGCACGGCATCACCCCCGGCAAACATCCGGCGGCTTAAGCTCTCGTCATAGCCGATGCGCACCGCGACACGGCCCGGATGCGCGGCGGCCAGTTGGTGCATCGCCGCCTCCAGCCCCGCATCTCCCGAGCCCAAAACCGCAAGCCCGCCCCCCGCCGCGACAAAGGCCGGGATCGCGGCCGACACCAGATCAATGCCCTTTTGGTCGGTCAGACGGCTGACCAGAATGGCCAGCGGCCCCGGCACATCCAGCCCGAACTCGGCACAGAGAGCGGCGCGATTGGCCGCCTTGCCGGCGATCTTGGCCACGGAATAGGGATGCGCCGCCGCCTCGGGCGACCAAAGCCCTTCGTCCACGCCGTTCAAAATGCCCGAAACCACCCCGGCCCGCGCGGCAATCACCCCTTGCAGGCCCATGCCGAACTCGGGCCGCATCAACTCGTCGGCATAGTTGGGCGAGACGGTAGTGATGCGATCCGCCGTCACCAGCCCCGCCTTCAGGGTGGACAAATTGCCGTAATATTCCAGCGCATCCGAATGGAACTCGGCCCGCGGCAGCCGCAGATCATTCAGCATCCGCACCGAGGCCCAGCCCTGAAAGGCGATGTTGTGAATGGTGAGAACCGAACCAACCCCGCCCGACCCATGATAGCGCAGATAGGCCGGGGCCAGCCCCGCCTGCCAGTCATGCGCGTGCAAGACATCGGGCTTCCAGCCCGCCGCCCCCTCGCGCGCCAATCTGGCCGCAACCCAAGACAGCGCAGCAAAGCGCTGGATATTGTCGCCGTGATCGCCCCCCTGATCGGCATAAGGCCCGCCCTCGCGGTCAAAGAGGTGAAGCGCATCCAGAAGATAGACCGACAGCCCGTCGATCTGGCCAAAATAGACCCGCCCCGTGCCGCCCCAAAGCCCGTCCTCCTCCATCACCAGGGCCATGGAGTTCAAACGGGGGCGCAAGGATTTATAGGCGGGCAACAGCACCCGCATTTCCCATCCCTGCCCCGCCAGCGCGCCCGGCAAAGCGCCCACCACATCGGCCAGGCCCCCGGTTTTCACCAAAGGCACACATTCAGACGCGACTGACAAAACCCGGCCCATTCCGCGCCCCTTTCCTTTCATCTTGGCACAAATACCCCCCCGGAGGGTCCGCCCTAAACCACCCGCGCCCGCGCATCGAGCATATCCTGCGTCACCAGCACAACCCCGCCTTCGCTGCGCCGGAACCATTTGGCGTCTTCCAGCGGATCTTGGCCGACAACCAAGCCTTCGGGGATGATAACCCCCCGGTCAATCACGCAATTTTTCAACTCTGCCTTGCGGTTCACGATCACCTGCGGCAGCGCCACAACGTGATCCAGCGTTGAAAAGGAATGGGTCCGACAGCCGGTGAACAGCAGCGAATTGCGTACCTCGGACCCCGACACGATGCAATCGCCCGACACCAGCGAGGACACCGCCGAGCCACGCCGCCCATCCTCGTCATGGATGAACTTCGCCGGCGGGACGATCTCGCCATAGGTCCAGATCGGCCATGAATTGTCGTAAAGATCCAGCTTCGGCACGAAATCGGTCAGGTCGATATTGGCCTGCCAAAAGGCGTCAATGGTGCCGACGTCGCGCCAATAGGGTTCATCCTCCAACCCGCTTGTGACGCAGCTGTCGGCAAAGCGATGCGCCACGGCCTTGCCGTTCTTCACGATCTCGGGGATCAGGTCATTGCCGAAATCATGGCTGGAGTTTTCATCCTCCATATCGCGCAACAGAAGATCGCGCAGGAAGGTCCAGTCAAAGACATAGATCCCCATCGAGGCCAGCGAATTGGCCGGATCGCCGGGGATCGACGGCGGGTCTTTCGGCTTTTCCAAGAATGAGGTGATCCGCATATCGGCGTCCACCGCCATCACGCCAAAGGCCGTGGCCTCGGCGCGCGGCACGGTCAGACAGCCGATGGTGACATCGGCCCCGGTTTCCACATGCTGGGCCAGCATGATTTCGTAATCCATCTTGTAAACATGGTCGCCGGCAAGGATGATGACATATTTGACGTTATAACTGTCAACGATATCAATATTTTGCGCCACAGCATCGGCGGTTCCCAGATACCATTTCGTCTCATCCACCCGCTGGCTCGCGGGCAGGATATCCAGATATTCGTTCCGCTCTGCCCGAAAAAATCCCCAACCGCGCTGCATGTGGCGGATCAGCGAGTGCGCCTTGTATTGCGTGGCAATCGCCATTTTTCGGATGCCGGAATTCAGCGCATTTGACAGGGCAAAGTCGATGATCCGGGTCTTGCCACCGAAATAGACTGCCGGTTTCGCCCGCCGGTCGGTCAGTTCCTTCAGGCGCGATCCCCGCCCGCCCGCCAGCACGAAGGCCATGGCCTGATTGGACAATCTTTGGTTTGGTCTGGCCTTCATGTCGTTCCCCCTGTTGGCGGCCCATCCCCTGCCGCCTTGAAAAAGATCGTGCTGAGCGGCGGCAAGGTGACCCGCGCCGATTGCGCGCAGCCTTGCCACGGCACTGCCTCTGCCTTGACGGCCCCCAGATTGCCCCGGCCCTGCCCGCCATAGGGGGTGGCATCGCTGTTCAACACCTCGTCCCAACGGCCTTGTGTAGGCAGGCCGATACGCTGGCGCCGCTCCACCGGCGTCATGTTCACCGCAACCACCACCGGCGCATCGCCCGGCCCCCCGAACCGCGCCCAGACAAAGGTGCCATGCGCGGCGTCATCGACCTCCAGCCAGCGGAAGCCCTCTGGCTCCGCATCTTTCACATGCAGCGCCGGGGTTGCGGCATAAAGCCGGTTCAGATCGCGCACCCATGCTTGCATGCCGCGATGCAGTGGCGCGTCCAGCAAATGCCAATCCAGCCCCGTATCATGGTTCCACTCGCGCCCTTGTGCGAACTCGCCCCCCATGAACAAAAGCTTCTTGCCCGGATGGCCCCACATGAAGCCGAAATAGGCGCGCAGATGGGCGAATTTTTCGGCACCCTGCCCCGGCATCTTGCCCAAGAGACTGCCCTTGCCATGCACCACCTCGTCATGGGAGAGCGGCAGAACGAAGTTCTCGGTCCAGGCATAGGCAATGCCAAAGGTCATCTGGTGATGGTGATGGCGGCGGTGGATCGGATCTTTCGCCATATAGGCCAGGGTGTCATTCATCCACCCCATGTTCCATTTGAAGCCAAAGCCAAGCCCGCCCGCATGTACGGGCTTTGACACGCCGGGAAAGGCGGTGCTTTCCTCGGCCAGTGTCATGATGCCGGGATGCGTGCCATAGGCCGCGACATTCATCGCGCGCAAGACCTCCATCGCCTCGTAATTCTCGCGCCCGCCGTCCTTGTTCGGCACCCATTGGCCATGGGCGCGGGAGTAATCGCGATAAAGCATTGACGCGACAGCATCGACGCGCAGCCCGTCAATGTGGAATTCCTCCAACCAATACAAAGCATTGGCAACAAGGAAGTTCTTCACCTCGGTGCGGCCATAATTGTAGATCAGGGTGTTCCAGTCCTGATGAAAGCCCTCTTTCGGATCGGCATGTTCATAAAGGGCGGTGCCATCGAACTGCGCAAGGCCGTGGGCATCGGTGGGGAAATGGCCCGGAACCCAGTCCAGGATCACGCCCAGCCCCTTGGCATGGGCCGCATCGATCAAGGCGCGGAATTCGTCCGGCGTGCCGTGGCGGATGGTGGGGGCGAAAAGCCCGACCGGCTGATAGCCCCAGGACCCGTCAAAGGGGTATTCGCTGATCGGCAGCAATTCCAGATGGGTAAAGCCCATGTCGACGGCATAGGCCACCAACTCCTCGGCCAGTTCCTCATAGGACAGCCGCCGATCCCCCTTGCGCCGCCAACTGCCGAGGTGAACTTCGTAGATCGAAATCGGGGCCGCGGTGTTCTGCGCCGCCGCGCGCTGTGTCATCCATCTGCCATCCGTCCAAAGATTGCCGGGCAAATCCCTGACAACGCTGGCATTTTGTGGGGGATGCTCGCTGCCGAACCCCACCGGATCAGATTTCAGCCGCAGCGCGCCATCCGCGCCGACGATTTCATATTTATAGGCCAGCCCTGCGCCAACGCCCGGAATGAAGGTTTCCCAGACCCCGGTCACGCCGCGTTTGCGCATCGGATGGCGGCGCCCGTCCCAAAGGTTGAAACTGCCCACCACCGACACCCGGCCCGCATTGGGCGCCCAGACGGCAAAGCGCGTTCCCGCAACCCCCTCATGCGTGCAGGGATGCGCCCCAAGCGCCTGCCAGAGCCGGTTGTGCGTGCCCTCGGCCAACAGATATTCGTCCATCTCGCCCAGCACGGGGCCAAAGCGGAAGGCATCTTCAAACTCCCACACCGTGCCGCCCGCCTCGGCGCGCAGTCGGTAGGGGGTCGGCCCCTCCAAAGCCGCGACGAACAACCCCTCCGCCCCGGCAACCGGCTTTGCCTGAACGGTTTTATCGCTCACCACCCAAAGTTTTTCGGCCCCCGGCACCAGCGCCGTCACGCCCCAACCGCCCCGATCATGCAACCCCAGATGCGCAAACGGATCACCATGCCGCCCTTCAACAAGGGCACGCGCCGTATCACGGTCGGGCGGCTGGTGGGTCATACTGTCCTCATAAGGCGGGGGGGATGTTCCAGATGTCTTTCATATAACTGCGAATGGTGCGGTCGGAGGAGAAGAACCCCGACCGCGCGGTGTTCATGGCCGCCATCCTGACCCAGATTTCAGGGTCCGCATAGGCCAGATCAACGCGGGCCTGCGCCGCGTCATAACCCGCAAAATCCGCCGCCACGAGGAAATGATCATGGTGCCAGATGCGGTGCAAAAGCCCATGGTAACGGTCAGGTTGATCCGGTGAAAACCTTCCTTCTGCAATAAGTTGCAAGACGATCTTCAACAACTCAGACGCCTCGATCGCCGTCGCAGACTGATTTTGGATTTCACGCTGTCGGATGGCCTCCTCGGCCGTCAGGCCAAAGAGGAAGAAGTTCTCCGCCCCCACCTCGGCCAAAATCTCGACATTGGCGCCATCCAGCGTGCCGATGGTCGGCGCACCGTTCATCATGAACTTCATGTTCCCGGTGCCCGACGCCTCCATCCCGGCGGTCGAGATCTGTTCCGAAAGGTCCGCCGCCGGGATCAGGCGTTCCGCCATCGAGACGTTGTAATTCGCCGGATATACGATCTTCAGCTTGTCACCGACTTGCGGGTCAGAATTCACAACCGCCGCCACATCATTGATAAGACGCACGATTTCTTTTGCCGCCGCATAACCCGGTGCGGATTTTCCACCAAAGATCTTCACCCGTGGCACGGCAGGCGCATTCGGGTTTTCGCGCAGGCGATACCAATGGCCGATGGTTTGCAGTATGTTCAGAAGCTGGCGCTTGTATTCATGGATGCGCTTGACCTGCACATCGAACAGCGCATCCGGCGACACCTGCACACCTTGGCTTTCCTTGATCCATGCTGCCAAAGCCTGTTTGTTTTGCCGCTTGGCCGCCTGAAAGTCATCCCGGAAGCCTTTGGATTCAATATGGCTTTCCAAATCCCGCAAGCGTGCCAGATCCGCCTGCCAACCCTCGCCAATCGCCCCGGTAATCACCTTCGCCAAGGGCCGGTTCGCCATGGCAAGCCAGCGCCGGGGCGTCACACCATTGGTCTGGTTGATGATCTGGCCGGGATGGCTGCGGTGCAAATCCGGGAAAAGCGAGGTCTTGACCAGTTCGGAATGCAACGCCGACACCCCATTGACCTTGTGGCTCATCACGAAGGCCAACTCGCCCATCCGCACCTCGTGGTGCTTCACGATGCCAACGTAATGCGGCGGGTGGAAGGTGCGCCGGTGCCAGCTGTCAATCTTTTCCACCAGTTGCATATGGCGCGGCAGCACGGTGCCAAAGGTATAGGTCGACCATTTTTCCAAGGCCTCGGGCAGAAGCGTGTGGTTGGTATAGCCCAGACAGGCCCGCGCGGTGTCCAGCGCGGGTTCAAACGCCATCCCGTGATCGTCCATCAACAACCGGATCAACTCTGGCCCCGCAATCGCGGGGTGGGTGTCGTTCATCTGAATGGCGACATGGCGCGGCAGATCGGCGACCGACAGCCCTGCGGCCAGATGCCGGCGCAAAATGTCCTGCAACGCGGCAGAGGTCAGGAAATATTCCTGCTTCAGCCGCAATTCCTTGCCCTGATAGGTGGTGTCATCGGGATAAAGTACACGGGACAGCGTGCGGGCCAGCGCCTCGGGTTCGGCGGCGGCGGTGTAATCGCCGCGGT
The DNA here is from genome assembly GCA_964393035.1 of uncultured Tabrizicola sp. Taxonomy (GTDB): domain Bacteria; phylum Pseudomonadota; class Alphaproteobacteria; order Rhodobacterales; family Rhodobacteraceae; genus Tabrizicola_A. The sequence goes on along the minus strand of CAYMRX010000004.1, from coordinate 279,456 downwards.
TGAACCGCTCCAGATCGAACAGGGTCGTGGGCTTTGCGGCCCACAGCCGCAATGTATTGGCCCATCTGCCCTGCCAGCCAATCACCGGCGTATCATGGGCCGAGGCGATCACCGTTTCCCCCGGCACCCATGTGTCACCTTCCATTTGCCCTTTGAAGCCAATGGTATAGGCGCTTTCCGAGCGCGAAAATTCCCATGGGTTGGTCTGGGTCAGCCAATCTTCGGGGCTTTCCACCTGCTGGCCACCCTCGAAGCGTTGACGAAACAGGCCATGTTCATAGCGGATGCCATAGCCATAGGCCGGGCAGCCCACCGTCGCCATGCTTTCCATGAAACAGGCCGCCAGACGGCCAAGCCCGCCATTGCCAAGCGCGGCGTCCGGCTCGCCTTCCACCAGACCCGTGAAATCCTGCCCGAAGCCCGCCATCACCTCGCGCGCCGCATCATCCAGCCCCAGATTGACCACCGCATCCTGCAACAGGCGCCCGATCAGGAATTCCATCGACAGGTAATAGACGCGCTTGCGCCCCTCGGCCCAGGTGCGGCGGGTTGATTGGAACCACGGCCCCATGATGCGGTCGCGCACCGCATAGGACAGCGCCATCCGCCAGTCATAGGGGCTGGCATGCGGCGCATCCTTGCCCAACGTATAGGTCAGGTGGCGGAGGGTATCGGCGCGAAGGGGGTCAGGACTGAGGGGCGTCACAGGAAATTCCGGGGCTTCAAGGGACATGTTAGCGCAATCATTCCTTATCGCTATGCCCATCCTTCATGCACAATTCAAGGAAAAGGAAAAAGGGGGCGCTAAAAATCGGTTTATGATCTGCATCAAATACAGCGCGTCCTCGCGCGTCTATCGTGCAGCCATGCAATTCTGTCTGGGAATACTGCGATGAGGCTGACGACACGAACCAATCTGGCCATGCGGACGCTGATGTTTTGCGCCGTGAACCCCGATCGCATCGTGCGCAAACACGAGGTGGCCGAGGCGTGCGGCGCCTCGGAAAACCATCTGGCGCAGGTGATTCACCTGCTGGCCCGCAAGGGTTATATCAAAACCCAACGCGGCCGGTCGGGCGGGTTGATGCTGGCACGCGGGCCGGAAAAGATCGGTGTGGGCGAGGTGTTCCGCGCCTTCGAGGCGGTCTTGCCTTTTACCGAATGCACCGAGGAGCGGCAGGCGACCTGCCCGCTGGCCGCCTGTTGTCGGCTGAAATGTGTGCTGCAAGAGGCGCTGGACGCGTTTTATGCGCGGCTTGACCGGTCAACGCTGGCCGATCTGGTTGCAGAAAACACCGGGCTTGAAACCCTGCTGAAGGTGGCCTGACCGCCTTCAGGCGCGCCAACGACGCAGCCGCAGCGCGTTGCCCAAGACAAAGACCGACGACAGCGCCATCGCCCCTGCCCCCAGCATGGGCGACAGTTGCGGCCCGCCAAACGGCACCAGAAGCCCCGCCGCCACTGGAATCAGCACGGTGTTGTAACCGAACGCCCAGAACAGATTCTGCCGGATGTTGCGCATCACCGCGCGCGACAGGCCGATGGCCTGCACCACCCCCATCGGATCGCCCCGCATCAACACCACATCCCCGGCCTCGATCGCCACATCGGTGCCGGTGCCCATCGCCATGCCGACATCGGCCAGCGCCAAGGCCGGCGCGTCGTTCAGCCCATCCCCGACAAAGACGGTCCCGGTTCCAAGGCCGCCGATCACCTCGGCCTTTTGTGCAGGCATAATCTCGGCATGCACAGAGGTAATACCGATAGCCGCAGCGACAGCCGCGGCGGTGGCCTTGGCGTCACCGGTGATCATCACCGGCTCCAGCCCCATATGTACAAGGGATTGCACCGCCAAAACCGCGGTCGGCTTGATCGGGTCGGCCACAAGAATGGCTGCTTCGGCCCGACCCTCGCGGCCGACCAGCAACACGCCCTGCCCCTGCGCTTGGGCCGCGCTGCACATTTGTGCAAGCCCCTCCTCCAGCGGCGCAAAAAGCTTGGCCGACCCCACCCGAACCAAGCCGCCCGCCACAACCGCCTCGGCCCCCCGGCCGGGATGGGCCTGAAAGCCCGTCGCCTCGGGGATCGGCAGGCCGCGCCGGGCCACCTCGTCCAGCACCGCGCCCGCCAAGGGATGTTCGGACCCCCGCTCCACCGCCGCCGCCAGCGCCAAAAGCTGATCGGGGTCACGCCCTTGCAGCACATGCACCGCCTGCACCACCGGCTTGCCCATGGTCAGGGTGCCGGTCTTGTCAAAGGCGACACGCGCAACGGTTTCCAGCCGCTGCAATGCCTCGCCCTTGCGGAACAGCACCCCCAGTTCCGCCGCCCGCCCGGTGCCGACAAGGATGGACACCGGTGTTGCCAAGCCCATGGCACAGGGGCAGGCGATGATCAGCACCGACACCCCCGCCACCAGCGCCTGCGCCAGACCGGGGCCAAGCGCCATCCACAGGGCAAAGGTGACAAGCGCCAAGCCCATCACCACCGGCACGAACCACAGGGTGATGCGATCCACCAGCGCCTGCACCGGCAGCTTGCCGCCCTGCGCCTCGGCCACCATGGCGATGATGCGCGCCAGCACCGTCGCACTTCCCACCGCGCGCACCTGCATCACCAGACCGCCGGTTCCGTTCACGGTGCCGCCGGTCAGCGTATCGCCCGCCGCCTTGGCAACCGGCAGCGGTTCACCCGTCAGCATGGATTCGTCCACGGCCGAACGGCCTTCCACCACCACCCCATCAACCGGCACCCGCTCTCCGGGCCGCACCTGCACGCGGTCCCCCGCCAAAAGCGCGGCAATCGGCACCTCCACCGGATCGGCCGCCCCCGGCTCCCCCGACAGACGCAGCGCGGTTTTCGGCTGCAAGGCCACCAGCCGGGCAATCGCCGCCCCGGCTCGCCCGCGTGCGCGGACCTCAAGCGCACGGCCAAACAGGATCAGCGTCACGATCACGGCCGCCGCCTCGTAATAGACCGCCCGCGAACCGGCTGGGATCAGCGCAGGGGCAAGGGTGACAAGCACCGAATAGGCCCAAGCCGCACCGGCCCCCAAGGCCACCAGCGAATTCATATCCGGCGCGGCTTTCAGCAGGGCCGGAATGCCCTTGCGAAAGAACCGCGCGCCGGGCCCGATCAAGACCAGCGTCACCAGAAGGAACTCAGCCCACCACAGGTTTTGCAGCGGGATCAACCCGTGCAGCCAATGGTGAAAGCCCGGCAGAACATGCCCGCCCATCTCGGCGATAAAGACCGGCAGCGTCAGGGCCGTGGCAAGGGCGGCATCGCGCCAAAGCCGGGCCTCCTCGGCCTTGGGATCATGCCCGCGGCTTTCGGCCATAGGGGCGGCCTGAAACCCGGCGCGGGACACCGCCGCGGCCAAAGCGCCCGCATCGGCATCGCCCCACAGCGTCACGGTCGTGGCGCGGGTTGCAAGGTTCGCGGTCGCCCCGGCCACGCCCGGTTGCGCCCTGAGCACCCGTTCCACCCGCCCGGTGCAAGAGGCGCAGGTCATGCCTTCAACCGCCAGCACCACCTGCCTTTGCCGCACCGGATAGCCCGCCCGCGCCAAGGCCCCGGCCATGGCATCCGGCGTCGTCGGCGCGTCAAAGCGCACTTCGGCGGTTTCGGTGCCAAGGTTGACATGGGCGCTGGCAACGCCCGCTTGCGCGGTCAGCACCCGCTCGGCCCGCGCCACGCAGGAGGCGCAGGTCATGCCGTCTAATTGAAATCGGATCGTCTGGGTCATGCTCTCATATGGTGCGCATGCCCGCGACAAGACAAGACCCTGCGGCGCTTCGGCCCCCCTTGCACAGCCCCTCTGCCTGCCCCCATATTCCCCCTGAAGGAGATATGCCCATGACCCTGCTTTCCGTTCCCGACATGTCCTGCGGCCATTGCAAGGCTTCGGTTGAGGCGGCCCTTTCGCCGCTGCCCGGCATGGCCCCGGTTGAGGTGGATCTGGCCAACCGGCAGGTCAAGGTCGCCGGTCCCGCCGATCAGGCCCTGACAGCCCTGGAAGCCATCGGCTTTCCCGCCAAGGAAGTTGCCTGAACCCCACAATCACGCCGCCTTGATCGGCGGACGCGGCGTCAAACGCAGCGTGACGATTGCCCGTGGCGAAAATTCGCGTTAAATGGTCGTAATCTGAACCCTTTTCCGGCGCCTTCCGGCCCGGATCACCGGGCAAGATGGTCACCGGCAGAACGCCGGGATCTTGAACAAGAGACGGAGCAGTCAGATGTCGAATTCCCCCACCCCCCAGCAAGGCGGCACCGGCACGCCCGCGCCGCAACAGCAGCAGGGCCAACAGCAGGGCAGCCAGCAACAGGGCAACCAGCCGATCTTCCGCGATTGGGCGGCGATCTGAAAACCAAGGGCCAGCCGACCGGGCTGGCCTTTTTCCTATGACAGAACCTGTTTCCTCCATCCTGAACCTTGGCCCCGCCTCGGAAGCGGCCTTTGCCCGTGCGGGGATTCATTCGGCGGAAGAAATCCGGGCGATGGGGGCCGATGCCGCCTATCTGCGGCTCATCGAGGCCGGAACCCAGCCGCATTTCATCGGCTATTATGTCTTGGTCATGGGCTTGCAGGGCCGGCCTTGGAATGACTGTCAGGGCGAGGAAAAACGTGCCCTGCGGGTCAAGTTCGACCGGTTGAAGACGCAGGCCCGTGCTTCGTTCGCCGCCTCGGCCGGGGCCGATCTTGCCTTGGACCGCGCCTTGGCCGCGATTGGCGTGGTGCCGAAAAAGCCCTAACGGCGCAGGATCATCCGCTCGCCCGCGATTTCGATCGCATAGCGCCCGAGATAATCCATCCCCAAAAGCGAGCCAGCCATGGCGCCTTCGTTGACAAAGGCTCCGATGCTGTCGTCGTGCCAAGGCCCAAGCGTGACATCGGAAAGCCGCACCCGCGCGGTGCGCACCATGCCATTGGCGGTTGACGATTGCCCCGCATAAACAAGGTCTTGCAGGTCGATCCCCAAGCGCGCCGCATCCTCTTGGCTTAACACCACGCCCGAGGCCCCGGTATCGGCCATGAAGGTCAAGGGCCGCCCTGCGATGGTCAGCGTGATGTAGTAATGCCCGTCATTGGCGCGCGGGATTTCCACCGTATCGGCGGTTTCGCTTTGGGCTGCGATGACGTCATGGCGGATGTCTTTCCACAGCCCATACCCTGCCATCACCCCGACAAAGATCAATCCCCAGGCGGCCAGGCTGCGCAGGCCCTGCCCCAGCCGCCCGCGATATTCCGCCAGACCCCAGCCCACCACGGCAGCAAGAAGCAGGCCCAGATACAAAAGCTGGCCGAAATTGTCGCCGTTCATCCGATCAACCCGGTGCCGCGCACGCCGTCGATCACGAATTGCACCGACAAGGCGGCCAAAAGCATGCCCAAAAGCCGGGTAATCACGATGGTTCCCGTGCGGCCCAGCATGCGCTCCAACGGGGGGGCGGCAAGCAGGAAGGCATAGGTCACCAGCATCATCAAGACCATCAAGCCGACCACCGCTCCGGTTGCCGCCCAATCGCCGCCGCCCTGTCCGATCAACAGGATCATGGTGGCAATCGCGCCCGGCCCGGCAATCAGCGGGGTGGCCAGCGGGAAGACCGAAGGATCATGATCGGGGTCCGCATGTTGCCCCTCGCGCCGCTGGGTGCGGCGTTCAAAAAGCATGTCCAAGGCGGTCAGGAACAGCAGGATGCCACCCGCGATGCGGAAGGCGGGCATGGAAATGCCGATGAAGGTCAAGATCGCCTCACCCGCGACGCCGAACATCAACAGCAGCCCGGCGGCAATCAGGCAGGCCCGCCCGGCCATGCCGCGGCGGCGTGGGCTGTCCATGCCTTGGGTCAGGGCGATGAACAAAGGCACAAGGCCCGGCGGATCAATCACCACGAAAAGCGTGGCAAAGGCGGTGATGAGGAAGGCGGATGTCATGGCGGCCACGCTAAAGCGTCATGACAGCATGCGCAAAGGAAAAAGGCCGCCCACAAGGGGCGGCCTTTCGCAAGATGTCGCGCTTATTCAGCGGCGATGGCGTTGCCATAGGTCAGGAAGCGGCCTTCATCGGCGATATAGGCCTTGTCGCCCGCAGCGGCGGCAATCGCGCCAAAGGGCATCTGGGCGCGCAGTTTCCAGCTTGCGGGCACATCAAAGGCCGCAGCCACGGCGTCGTCGATCACCGGGTTATAATGTTGCAGGCTGGCGCCAATGCCCGCGTCGGCCAGCGCGTTCCAGACCGAAATCTGCGCCATGCCCGAGGAATGTTCCGAAAAGCCGGGGAAGGCGTCGGCATAAAGCGCAAACTGCTCTTGCAGGCCTTTGATGGTGGCTTGGTCTTCATAGAACAGCACCGTGCCCGCGCCCGCGGCGAAAGACTGCATCTTGGCTTCGGTGCCGGCAAAAGCCTCGGCCGGGACGATGGCGCGCAGGACCTCAGTAACGATGCCCCAGAACTTTTCCGACGCCGCCCCGAACAGGATCACAGCGCGCGAGGATTGCGAGTTGAACGAGGACGGCGACAGGCGCACGGCCTCCTTGATAAGCGCCTCGACAGCCGCTTCGGACTGCGGCAGCGCCTTGCCGAGTGCATAGACGGTGCGGCGGTTTTTCAGCGTGGTGATGGTAGCGTTGGTCATGGCGTTCAGCCCCTTCGGTGTTGTGCTGGACCCGATATGCATGCGCAGATCGCCAAGTTCAACCGCATCCTCTGTGCAAGTTTGCACAGATTGCGTGAGGATTTGCCCGCGCAGAGGCGCGATCAAACCCCTGCCGCCTCCAGCTTTTCCTGCGCCGCCATCCACAGGGCTTCGGCCCGGTCAAGGCCATCCATCACCTCGGCGTATTTCTTGTTCCAGGTTTCCAACTCGCCCTTGCGCGTGTCTTCATAAAGGGCGGGATCGGCCAGTTTGGTCGCCAGCTTGTCGCGCATCTCGTTCAGCTTGGCCAAACGCTCATCGCATTTGCGCACCTCGGCCTTCAGGGCCAGCATCTCGTCGCGGCTGGCTTTTTTTGGCTTTTCAACCGTCTTGGGACTGGGCTTTTCCACCTCGTCGCCCGCCAGCAATTGCCGCCGGTAGGCTTCAAGGTCTTCGGTATAGGGCGTCACCGCCCCGCCCTTCACCAGCCAAAGCCGGTCGGCCACCAGCGACAACAGGTGCATGTCATGGCTGACCAGAATGACCGCGCCGGAATATTCGGTCAGCGCCTCGACCAGGGCCTCGCGGGACTCAATATCAAGATGGTTGGTCGGTTCGTCCAAAATCAACAGATGCGGCGCGTCGATGGTGGCCAACAAAAGCGACAACCGCGCCTTCTGCCCACCCGAGAGCCGCCCGACCACGGTTTCGGCCTGTTCCGCCATCAGGCCAAAGCCCGCCAGCCGCGCCCGAAGCTTCGGCTGCCCCTCGGCGGGGCGCAGGCGCATGATGTGCTGCAAGGGGGTTTCGTCGATGTGCAGCTCATCCACCTGATGCTGCGCGAAATAGCCGATGCGCAGCTTGGAGGATTTCACCATCTTGCCTTCGCAGGCGTCAAGCTTGCCTGCCAAAAGCTTGGACAGGGTGGATTTGCCCTCGCCATTGCGACCGAGAAGCGCGATGCGATCATCCTGATCAATCCGCAAGGACAGTTTGCGCAGCACCGGCGGGCCGCCATAGCCCACCGCGCCGCCTTCGATATTGATGATCGGCGGTGAAAGTTCCTCGGGGGCCGGAAAGGTGAAGACCACCTTCTTGGCATCCTCGGGGGCCACGATCGGCGTCATCTTTTCCAGCATCTTCACGCGGCTTTGCGCCTGCACGGCCTTACTGGCCTTGGCCTTGAAGCGATCGACGAAGGATTGCAGATGCGCGCGCCGCGCCTCCTGCTTTTTCGCCTCGGCCTGCAAGACCGCGCGACGCTCGGCCATCTGGCGGGCGAACTGGTCATAACCGCCCTGCCAATAGGTCAGTTGGCGATTGTCCAGATGCAAGATCCCCTGCACGGCGCGGTTCAAAAGGCCGCGGTCGTGAGAGATGATCAGCACCGTATGGGGATATTTCGCCAGATAGCTTTCCAGCCACAAGGCGCCTTCCAGATCGAGATAGTTGGTCGGTTCATCGAGCAAAAGGTAATCCGGCTGCGCAAACAGCACGCCCGCCAGCGCCACCCGCATGCGCCAGCCGCCCGAGAAATCCGAACAGGGGCGCAACTGCGCCTCGGCGTCAAAACCAAGACCTTTGAGAATGGCCGAAGCACGGCCCTCCGCGCTCCACGCATCAATATCTGCCAACCGCGCCTGAATTTCGGCGATCCGGTGCGGGTCTTGCGCGACCTCCGCTTCCGCCATCAGCGCCGCACGCTCGGTATCGGCGGCCAGCACCGTATCGAGAAGCGAGGTGGACGAGGACGGCACTTCCTGCGCCACCCCGCCAATGCGCGCGCGGTTCGGGATCGAAATCGCCCCCGATTCCAGCGCCAACTCGCCCCGGATCAGCCGGAACAGCGTGGTTTTCCCCGCGCCATTGCGCCCGACAAGACCCACCTTGTGACCGGTGGGAATGGTGGCCGAGGCCCCTTCGAACAGGGGGCGGCCTTCGACGCTATAGGTGATGTCTTCGATCTTCAGCATGCCCTGCCCATGCCGCAGCCGGGGCGAAAGGTCAATCTTCCCCCATCCTCTCTGCCCAAATATCCCGGGGGAGGCGCGCCAAAGGCGCGACGGGGGCAGCGCCCCCCTTCTTGTCCCCCGGCTTTTCTTTGCCCAAGACCCATGCTATGCGCCGCGCCATCCCTTCGGGCCAATATCGGCCCCCTTACCCATGGAGAGCCAAATGGCCACCGAACGCACCCTGTCGATCATCAAACCCGACGCCACCAAGCGCAACCTGACCGGCAAGATCGTTGCCAAATTCGAAGACGCCGGCCTGCGCGTCGTGGCGTCCAAGCGCATCCACCTCAGCGACAAGCAAGCCGGCGCGTTCTATGCCGAACATGCCGCCCGGCCCTTCTACGGCGAACTTTGCGCGTTCATGGCCTCGGAACCGGTCGTCGTGCAGGTTCTGGAAGGCGAAGGCGCCATCCTGAAAAACCGCGAAGTGATGGGCGCGACCGATCCGGCCGCGGCTGACGCCGGCACCATCCGCAAGGAATTCGCACTGTCGAAGGGCGAAAACTCGGTCCATGGTTCGGACAGCGCAGAATCGGCGGCCCGCGAGATCGCCTTCTTCTTCTCGGGCCTTGAACTGGTTGGCTGAGGCCGAACCGCTTTCGAAGCCAGAAATCGCAAGCGGCGGGGCAACCCGCCGCTTCAATTTTTCGTCGAAAAATTGTTTCCCTCAGGCGGGCTTCTTTTCGGACATCATCACCCAGCGCCCGCTGTCTTCCGACCAGTATTGCGCGGCCATGCCCAGCCCGGTCAACCGGGTCCACAGCCCGCGCGCGGCCTGAACCGCCGCCGGATCATCGCCGTCAAACAGCACCCAAAGCCGCTCGCAGGCCTCCTCGCCCGGCAAGGGTTCGGCCCCGTCCAAAAGCACCACCCCTTGCGCGGCATTCACAGCCGCGCCCTGCCCGATCAGCACCGGCTGACCGGCGTCAAAGGCGCCGCCTTCCAGCCCATGCGGCAGAAAGCCGTCTTCCGGTTCCAGCCACAGTTTCGCATCCAGCCGGTCGCGGCGGCCTGCATCGGGGCTGCGCAACATGACCCGCCAGCCCGTGGCCAGCGCGCGTGGCAAGATCAGGGCCAGCACCTCCTCTGGCCCCGAGCGGGTCAGATGGTAAAACATCGCCGTGGCCATCAGGATATCACGCCGCAGCGGCAGGCCGGGTCATGGATATTTGCGCCAAGGTAAAGGGCCAAGGTCACGCCTTTCCTTCAAAGCGGTCGCGGATCAGGCGGTTCAGCGCCATCACGCCCCAGCCGGTCGCGCCTTTGGGCGCAAGCGTGCTGTCGGTTTTCAACAGCGCCGTGCCAGCGATGTCGAGATGGATCCAGGGGGTTTCTTCCTTGACGAAGCGTTTGAGGAAATGCGCCGCGGTGATCGACCCGCCATCGCGGCCACAGGAATTGACGATATCGGCAACGCGGGATTTGAGTTTCGCGTCATAGCCATCGCCCATCGGCAGGCGCCAGGCGCCTTCGCCCTCGGCCTTTGCCGCGGCGAGGAACGCGTCGCACAGGGCGTCGTCATTCGAGAAGACCCCGGTGTTTTCATGACCCAAGGCCACGATGATCGCGCCGGTCAGCGTGGCCAAGTCGATCATGCCCGTCGGTTTGAAACGTTCCTGCGCATACCACAGTACATCGGCCAGCACGAGGCGGCCTTCGGCATCGGTGTTGATGACCTCGATCGTGTCGCCCTTCATCGAGCGCACCACATCGCCGGGGCGTTGGGCGCGGCCATCGGGCATGTTTTCGACAAGGCCGACAAGGCCGACGACATTGGCCCCCGCCTTGCGCAGGGCCAGCGTGCGCATGACGCCGGCGACGACCGCCGCCCCGCCCATGTCCATCGTCATGTCTTCCATGCCCCCGGCCGGTTTGATGGAAATGCCGCCTGTATCGAAGCACACCCCCTTGCCCACCAGCGCGAAGGGGGCTTCGCCGGGCTTGCCGCCCTTCCACTGCATCACCACAACCTTGGAGGGGCTTTCCGAGCCCTGCCCCACGCCCAAAAGCGCGCGCATGCCCAGTTTTTGCAGATCGGGCTCCTCGAGGATTTCCACCTCCAGCCCCAGCTCCTGCATGGCGGCCAGCCGGGCGGCGAAATCATCGGTGGTCAGCACGTTGGCGGGTTCATTGACCAGATCGCGGGTGAAGAAGATGCCTTCGGTCAGCGCCGCCATCGGTTGGGCCCGGGCGGCGACGGATTCGGGCTTGGTGCAGGCCATGGCGACCGCGCCCCGCTTTTTCTGCTCGCCGGATTTGTGGGCGGTGAATTCATAGGCGCGCAGGCAGAGGCCAAAAGACACTTCGGCGGCCATGGCGTGGTTTTCGGCCAAGACCAGCGCATCCGCCGTGCCAAGGGCGCGGCCGATGGTGGCCCCGGCCTTGCGCGCCTGCGCGGCATCGGCCTTGCGCGGCAGTTTCACCAGCATCAGCATCTCGGCGGCAAGCCCGGCGGGGAAGGCCAGCGTCAGCGCCTCGCCCGGCTTTGCCCGCGCCCAATCGGCGCTGGCCATGGCGCGGGCCAGCATGCCCCGCGTCGCGCGGTCAAGCTTGCGCGCGGCGGGGGAGGCCGGGGCCTCGCCATCGGCCAAAATCGCCAGAAGGCCCGCATGCCGGGCCAGCGTATCGAGGGTCAGGTCAATGAAAGTCAGGGCGACGGGCTGGTTCATCTGGCATCCTTTCGGGCCGCGTCCTTCACGTCGCGCGGCATTTCGCTGAAAGCTAGCGAAGGGGGCGCTGAAATGCCAGATAGCAGTTTTCGCCCGATGCGAATGTTGATAGTTTGACCGGGCCCGTGCCCCTAGGAATAGCGTGTCTTGTCCAGATTCGACCGATATCTGCTTGTCCAGCTTCTGGCCGTCTTCGGCTTTTTCGCGCTGGTGCTGGTGGCGGTCTATTGGGTCAACCGGGCGGTGGGGCTGTTTGACCAGTTGATCGGCGATGGCCAGACCGCGGTGGTGTTTCTGGAATTCTCATTGCTGACCTTGCCGAATGTGATCCGTGTCGTGCTTCCCATCGCGGCCTTTGCGGCGGCGGTCTATGTGGCCAACCGATTGATGCAGGAAAGCGAGTTGGTCGTCATGCAGGCGACCGGCTTTTCATCGTTTCGGCTGGCGCGGCCGGTTTTGTGGTTCGGCCTGATCGTGACGCTGGCCGCCCTGATCCTTGCGCATGTGCTGGTGCCGGCCAGCCGTGAGGCTTTGACCGCGCGCTATGCCGAGATCCGGCAGAACGTCACCGCGCGCTTTTTGACGGATGGCGAATTCACCCATCCCGGCACCGGCCTGACGCTTTATGTGCGTGAGCTTGCCCCGTCAGGGGAGTTGCTGGGTCTGTTTCTGACCGATGCCCGCGACCCCGAGGCGGTCACCACCTACACCGCGGAAAAGGCGCTGTTTGCCCGCACCGACTCGGGTCCGAAGCTTCTGATGTTCAACGGCATGGCCCAGCAGGTCACCGGGACCGAGCGGCGGTTGTCGATGACGCGCTTTGCCGATTTTACCTATGATCTGAGCGGGCTTTTGCCCGATGCCGCCCCCGGCGCGCGCAATATAGATGCGCTGTCGACGGCCGAACTGATGTCTGCCGCCCCGGCCCTTCTGGCCGAGACGGGAGAGACGCGGGCGGCCTTTCTCTATGACGCCCACAACCGCATCGCGCAGCCGTTTCTGGCCGTGGCGGCGGCGCTTATCGGGTTTGCCGCCTTGTTGATGGGCACCTTCAGCCGCTTTGGCCTGTGGCGGCAGGTCGGGCTTGCGGTCGTCCTTTTGGTGCTGGTGCAGGCCGTCGCCTCGGTGGCCACCAGATTGGGGCTGCGGTCGGACCACGGCTGGGCATGGGCCTATGCGGCCCCGCTTTTTGGCCTGTCGATCGGTTATTTTCTGCTCTGGTGGTCACAGCGCCCACGCCGGGTGGGGGTCGCCGCATGACGCTTGATCTCTACCTTGCACAACGCTTTGCCTTCAGTTTTCTGCGGATTTTCGCGATCTTTCTTGGCGTCCTCATGCTGATCGACCTGATTGAGCAGATCCGGCGGTATTCCGACGTTGATATCGCGCTGTCGCAGGCCTTTGTGCTGGCGCTGCTGAACGTGCCGCAGAACCTTTATGGTATCTTGCCGCTGTTGATGGTGCTGGCGGCGATCATGTTGTTTCTGGGCTTGGCAAAATCGTCGGAGCTGGTGGTGGTGCGCGCCGCCGGGCGGGCGGGGTTGCGCTTTCTTCTGGCCCCGGTTGCGACGGCGCTGGCGATCGGGCTTTTGGCGGTGGCCGTGTTCAATCCCTTGGTGGCGGCAACCTCGAAGGAATATGAACGCCGCAGCGCGGTGCTGGCGGGGGCGACGGCGGGGGCGGTGTTGTCTGTCTCGGCCGAAGGGCTGTGGTTGCGGCAGGGTGACGCCTTGGGCCAGACCGTGATCCATGCTGTGCAGATCACGCCAGAGGGCACCGAACTGTCGCAGGTGACGTTGCATCTATTCTCGCCCGAAGGGGCGCTGACCGGCCGGATCGAGGCCGCCAAGGCGCGGTTGCAGCCGGGGGAATGGGTGCTGGAGGGGGCAAAGATCTGGCAATTCGACAGCCCCAACCCCGAGGCCGGGGCAACCCAGTCGGACGGCGCCCTGTCGCTGCCCACCGACATGACGCCGGCCAAGCTGGTCGAGGGTCTGGGCGATCAGAGCCGGGTGTCATTTTGGAACCTGAACGGTCAGGCAGCGGCGCTGGAGCGGGCGGGTTTTTCGGATCGCAGCCTGCGCCTTGCCTATCAGATGGAACTGGCGCTGCCGCTTTTGCTGGCCGCCATGGTTCTGGTGGCGGCGGGCTTTACCATGCGCCATGCGCGTTTTGGCAAGACCGGGCAGATGGTGCTTTTCGCCCTTCTGGCGGGCTTTTTCATCTTCTTCATTCGCAACTTTGCCCAGGTTCTTGGAGAAAATGGCCAGATTCCTACCGTTGTCGCCGCATGGACCCCCCCCGTCGCGGCCGCGCTTCTGGCGCTTAGCCTGCTTTTGCATCTGGAGGATGGCTGACATGCGCCGCCTTCTGACCACGGCCGCCCTGGCGCTGTCCCTTCTTTATGCCGCGCCCTTGGCCCGCGCGGACGAACCCGCGACGCTGATCGCCAACAGCCTGTCGATTGCCGATGAAAATCGGCTGATCGCCGATGGCGCGGTCGAGATCTTTTATCAGGGCCGCCGCCTGACCGCGCATCGCCTGATCTATGATCGCGCCACGGACAGCCTGCTGATCGACGGGCCGATCACACTGAGCGACGGCTCGGATACAGTGATCCTCGCCTCGCAGGCCGAATTGAAGGCCGACATGACCGAAGGCATCCTGCGCTCGGCGCGGGTGGTGATGAACCAGCGTATGCAGATGGCGGCGGCCGAGGTGCAGCGCGTTGACGGGCGCTATACCGCGATGACACGGGTGGTCGCCTCGTCTTGCAAGGTCTGTACGGGGAACCCTACCCCGCTGTGGGAAATCCGCGCCCGCCGCGTGGTGCATGACCAAGAAGAACGGCAGATCTATTTCGACCGCGCCTCGCTGCGCTTTGGCGGCGTGCCGGTGCTGTTCCTGCCCCGGTTGCGGGTGCCGGACCCTTCGCTGAACCGGGCAACCGGCTTCCTGATGCCGGCGCTGCACTCCTCCTCGACGCTGGGGACGGGGCTAAGCTGGCCCTATTTCATCACGATGGGCGACAGTCGCGATCTGACGCTGACCCCCTTCCTGACCACCAAGGGCGCGCGGACGCTGGAACTGCGCTATCGGCAGGCCTTCCGCACCGGAGAGATCGAACTCAACGCCGCCGGGTCACGCGATGATCTGCGGCCGGACGAGACACGGGGCCTTTTGGCCGCAGATGGCCGCTTCAACCTGCCCAAGGGCTTTGAGCTGCGGTTTCACGGCGAAACGGTATCCGACCGCGCCTATCTGCGCGACTATGGCCGCTCGGACAAGGACCGGCTGACGAGCAGCATCGAGATCAGCCGCACGCGGTCGAATGAACATATCTCGGGCCGCTTCCTGTCGGTGCAAAGCTTGCGTGACAGCGAGCCTGCCGACACGCTGGCCTCGCTTTTGGGCGACATCACCTGGAAGCGCCGCTTCAGCCTTGGCCCCTTGGGCGGGCAAGGCGGGCTGACCTTCCAGACCCACAGCCACCGGCGGTCTTCGACGCTTGGCTTTGATACGGGGGCGGATGCCGACACGATTGCCGATGGCCGCGATGTGCTGCGCGGGCGCATCCGGGCCGATTGGCGGCGCGACTGGATCGCCGGGAATGGCATGGTCTTTGGGGTTCTGGGCGAGGTGACGACCGATCTTTACCGCATCGGCGATGACACCACCTATGACGGCACCCACAGCCGCAGCCATGGCGCCTTGGCGACCGAATTGCGCTGGCCTTGGGTGAAGGCCGGCAAGAACGGCGTGAACCATGTGCTGGAACCCGTGGTGCAACTGGTCTGGGCGCCCAGCGGGACCGAAGCCCTGCCGAATGAGGATTCCGTTCTGGTCGAATTCGACCAAGGCAACCTTTTTGCCCTGAACCGCTTTCCAGGTGCCGATGCGGTCGAACGCGGTGCGCGGGCCAATATCGGCGTGAATTACCTGCGGCAAGACCCCGAGGGCTGGGGTCTTGGTCTGGCCTTTGGCCGGGTGCTGCGCGCCGAAAATCCGGGCCAGTTCACCGCCGGATCGGGGTTGAACGGCAAAAACTCTGATTGGCTTGCGGCGATGCAACTGACCTCGGCGCAGGGGATCGGGCTGACCAACCGGTTCTTGCTGGACGATGGCTTTGCCGTGACCAAGGCCGAGGCCCTTCTCAGCTACAGCCGCCCCCGCCTGACCTTGGAAACCGGCTATCTGTTCCACAAGGCCGACCCGGCCGAGGGCCGCAGCATCGACACCAATGAGATCGTCTTTGACGGCCGCTTTGCCATCGGGCAGGCCGGATGGCACGCGCTGGTGATGAACCGCTATGATATTGAGGCCAACCGCGCCTCGAATGCAGGGGTGGGGTTGAGCTTCCGCAACGAATGTCTTGCGGTCGATCTTTCTCTCTCGCGTCGGTTTACATCCTCGACTAGTGTAAGCCCGACCACGGATTTTTCAGTCTCGCTCGAGCTTTTGGGCTTTGGCGGGGCGGCGGCGGGGCCGGCGCGGCAATGCCGGGGCTAGGACGCGAAGGCAGACAGGCGATGGAACGGATGACGATGAACGGTCGGATCGGATGGGCGCAAATGGCCGGGCTGAAAAGCAGACTGGCGCTCTTTGGCACCGTGGCGGTTGTGGCGCTGGGGCTTGCCGGGGCGGTGGCCGCCAACCCGTTTGATCCGGTCATCACCGTGAATGGCCGGGCGGTCACCGAATATGAGCTTGGCCAACGCATCCTTTTCCTGCAAATCCTGCGCCAACCCGGCGACATCGAGAAAGCCGCCCGCACCACATTGATCGAAGACCGCTTGCGCATGGCGGCGGCGAAAGAGGTGGGCATCGCGCTGACGCCGGATCAAATCATGAGCGGGATGAGCGAATTTGCGGGCCGCGCCAATCTCAGCGCCGAGGAATTCGTCAAGGCGACCGGCGAGATGGGGCTTGATCCCGAAAGCTTCCGCGACTTTGTTGAGGCCGGGATGGTCTGGCGCGAAGTCGTGCGTGCCAAATTCGCCGGCAAGGTCGCCATCACCGAGGCCGAGATTGACCGGGCGATTGCCAATCTGCAACCGACCGGCGCGGCCAAGCTGAAGCTGATCCAGATCACGCTGCCGGCCGCGGGCAAGGACCAGTCCGAAGCCTTGGCCCGCGCCCGCAAGATCCAGTCGCAAATCAAGTCGGAAGACGATTTCGCCGCCGCCGCCCGGGCCAATGGCGGGGGCAACACCGGCTGGAGCCGGCTTTCCGAACTTCCCGAAGCCGCGCGCAAGGCATTGGAGCGGCAACCGCCCGGCACCATGTCAGCCCCGGTGCGGATTGAGGATACGCTGGTGATCTACTGGGTCAGCGAACGCGGCGAAGACCCGATCAACCCGGCCGAAGGGCCATGGGTGGATTACGCGCAATTCCTGGTGCCTGCCGCTGCCAGCGCCGAGGCGGAGCTTGCCGCCGCCCGGGCCCGCGTCGATGCCTGCGATGACCTTTACACCGTGGCAAAAGACCTGCCCGCGGACCGCGTCCTGCGCAAGCAAGAGCCGCAATCGGCCGTTGGGGGCGATGTGGGCGCGGTGCTGGCCACGCTCGATGCCGGGGAAACCTCGACCAGCATCAGCCGCGATGGCTGGCGGGTGCTGTTGATGCTTTGCTCTCGCGGCCCCTCGCCCGATCTTGTGCCGGACCGCGAGGTGATCCGCGAGCAGCTTTTGAACCAGCGTCTGGGCGCATTGGCCGATATCTATCTGGAAGAATTGCGCTCTGAGGCGATCCTGATCGAGGAATAGGCCCATGCCTGCCCCCATCGCCCTGACCTGCGGGGAGCCGGGGGGCGTCGGCCCCGAACTTGCCGTGGCCGCCCGCCTTGCCCTGCCCGATCTGCTCTTCTTCTGGATCGGCGATCCGCGCCATCTGCCCAAGGGCAGCGCGATGGTTTTGATCGACAGCCCCGATCAGGCGGCGACCGTCCCGGCGGGCGTGCTGCCGGTGCTGCCGCACCGCTTTGCCGTTGAAAATCCGGCCGGCCAATTGGTGCCGGAAAATGCCCGCGGCGTGATCGAGGTGATCGAACGCGCCGTGGCCTTGGCGCAATCGGGCGCGGCCTCTGCCGTCTGCACGGCCCCCTTGCACAAAAAGGCGCTGAAGGATGGCGCGGGCTTTGGCTTTCCCGGCCATACCGAATTTCTGGCCCATCTGGCGGGCGTGGACAATGTGGTGATGATGCTGGCCAGCCCCATGCTGCGGGTGGTGCCGGTGACGATCCACATTGCACTGGCCGAGGTGCCGCAGGTGCTGACGCCCGAGTTGTTGGAAGCAACCATCCGCATCACCCATGCCGGGCTGATCCGCGATTTCGGCCTGACCACCCCGCGCCTTGCCGTGGCGGGTCTGAACCCGCATGCCGGCGAAGGCGGGGCCATGGGGCGCGAGGAGATCGACCTGATCGCCCCGGTGCTGGAGCATCTGCGCCGGGCAGGCATGGTGATTTCCGGGCCTTTGTCGGCCGATACCATGTTTCACCCCCGCGCCCGGGCCGGTTATGACGCGGCGATCTGCATGTATCACGATCAGGCGCTGATCCCGATCAAGACGCTGGATTTCGACGGCGGGGTCAATGTGACGCTGGGCCTGCCCTTCATCCGCACCTCGCCCGATCATGGCACCGCTTGCGACATTGCGGGCAAGGGAATGGCCCGCCCCGACAGCCTGGTTGCCGCGCTGCGCTTGGCACGGGATATGGCGCTTCAGCGGTCCACGCGCTAAACGAATTTTCGACGAAAATTCAAAGCTGCGATTTTTCCGCGAAAAATCGCCAGAAAGGCGGACCATGGCGACGATCGACGGGCTTCCCCCCTTGCGCGAGGTGATTGCGGCGCATGATCTGGTGGCGAAAAAGCAGCTTGGGCAGAACTTTCTTCTCGACCTCAACCTGACCGCCAAGATTGCCCGCATGGCGGGCGATCTTTCGGCCTGCGATGTGCTGGAGGTTGGCCCCGGCCCCGGTGGTCTGACGCGCGGGCTGCTGGTGGAAGGCGCGCGGCGGGTGCTGGCGGTGGAAAAAGACCCGCGCTGCATGGCGCCCTTGGCCGAGATTGCCGCCCGCTATCCGGGGCGGCTTGAGGTGGTGAATGGCGACGCGATGGAGATTGATCCGCTCGCCCATCTGACACCGCCGATCAAGATCGTGGCCAACCTGCCCTATAATGTCGGAACCGAACTCTTGATCCGTTGGCTGACACCGAAAATCTGGCCGCCAGTCTGGCAATCGCTGACGCTGATGTTCCAAAAGGAAGTGGCCGAGCGCATCGTGGCCAAGCCCAAGGGCGATCATTACGGGCGTCTGGCGCTCTTGGCGCAATGGCGCGCTGACGCCAAGATCGTCATGCACCTGCCGCCCGAGGCCTTCACCCCTGCCCCCAAGGTGCATTCCGCCGTGGTGCATCTGACCCGGCTGGCCGAACCCCGCTACCCGGCGGATGAGGCGATCTTGCAGCGGCTGACCGCCATGGCCTTCAACCAGCGCCGCAAGATGCTGCGGTCAAGCCTGAAGGCATGGGGACCGGATATCGAAGACCGGCTTCTGGCCGCGGGAATCCCGCCCACAGCGCGGGCCGAGGAAATTTCGCTGGAAGGGTTCTGCGCCTTGGCCCGCGAAGTGGCGAAATGAAAAAGGCCCGCGGATGCGGGCCTTTTCTTATTCTGCCGCCTCTGGCGCGTCCGGTTTCGGCGGGCTGGGCTTTTTGGCGCGCGGCGCGCGGGCCGGTTTGGCCGGGGCCTCCGCCGGAGTTTCTCTGGGCGCCGCTTCGGCGGGCGCAGCCGTCACCGGCTCTGCCGGGGCGCCGGTGATGAAGGACGGCAATTCGGCCTGCGGTTCGGGCGCACGGCGCGGCTCGCGCCGATCTTCGCGCGGGCGGTCGTCGCGCTGACGATCTTCACGCGGACGATCATCCCGGCGCTGTTCGTCGCGCGGGCGGTCCTCACGGGGCCGATCCTCACGCGGGCGATCTTCGCGGGGCCGATCCTCGCGGGGCCGGTCATCTCGGCGCTGGTTGCGGTCACGATAGCGGTCCTCGCGGCGGTTGTCCTCACGGCGCGACGGCTGTCCTTGCGGGCGGGCTTCGGGCAGGTCAACCAGCGTGCCTTCATCCTCGCTGCCAATGACATCAAAACCTTCGGACGAGGGCTGCACATCGCCGGGCTGTTCGCCGCGATACTCATTCCGCTCCCGATCGCGGTTGCCGTTGCCATTTTGCTGATGGAACTGCTGGCGCGCCTCTTGTTCAGCGGCCTGTTCGCGCATCGCTTCGGCCAAAAGCCGGGTGTAATGTTCGGCGTGCTGCAAGAAATTCTCTGCCGCCACCCGGTCATTCGACAATTGTGCGTCGCGGGCAAGAAGCTGATATTTCTCGATGATCTGCTGCGGCGTGCCGCGTACCTTGCCCTCGGGGCCGGAACTGTCAAATACCCGGTTGATGATATTGCCGAGGGTACGCGGGCGGTTCTGCTTGGAACGCGAGCGGGACTTGGAAGAGCGCATCTTGACCTTTGGGGCGGTGACCCAGCGCCATGCGCCGATCAAGGCGCGGAATGTTTGGCGGGGTGGCTGGTATTCAGCAACGGCGGGCCTGCGGGGCCTGAACTCGTGCTGAAACCGCATTATCACATAAGCCGGGGCTGGCAAGCAGATTCTGCGGAAAATCCGCTAAAACCGGCCAATCAGGCGCAGCCGCACTCCTCATCCAAGCCTGATTTGACCGCCGCCACCACCCGGTCGCGCCCATCCATATCAGGCAGGATGCGGATTTCCTGCAGTGCTTGGGCGGCAAACAGCGCCGCCACGGCGGCACCTTGGGTCGGGCCGATCTCGACCAAAAGCCGCCCGCCCGCCATCAGGCGCGACGGGGCGACACGGGCGATGATGCGGTAAGGCTCCAGCCCGTCCCCTCCGGGGGTCAGCGCCAGATGTGGCTCCCAATCGCGAACCTCGGGCGCAAGGCCGGGCATTTCATCGGCCGCGATATAGGGCGGGTTCGACACGATCAGATCATAGCGGCCCGGAACATTGGCGAACCAGTCCGAGGCGCGGAAACTGGCGCGTTTGTCCAGCCCCAGCGCAACCGCATTGCCACGCGCCACCTCCAGCGCGGCGGGCGAGATATCCACCCCCAGCCCCCGCGCAACCGGCATGGATTTCAGGCAAGAAAGCAAGATGCAGCCGGTGCCGGTGCCAAGATCCAGCATGTTCAGGAACGGCGCTTTCACCGCCTCGGCCACCAAAGCCTCGGTATCCGGGCGCGGGTCGAGCGTGTCTTTCGTGACGCGAAAGGTCATCCCCCAGAACTGGCGCTGGCCGATGATCTGGGCAACGGGCTGGCGCGCGGTTCTGGCGGTCAGCGCCGCCTCATAGGCCGCGGCCTGCGCTTCGCTGATCACATCGGGCAGGTGCAAGGTCAGACGGTCTTGCGCAATTCCAAGCGCATGGGCCAGCAGGAGCCGCGCATCCAGCGCCGCATCCTCGATGCCGCCTTCCCTCAGGCGGGGAATGGCCGCGCGCAGGGCCTCGGCCCCGGTCATCGGGCGGCTCATCCTTCCATCTCGGCCAGTTTCGCCGCCTGATCGTGGGAAATCAGCGCGTCGATCACCTCGCCCAGATCGCCTTGCATGATCTGCCCCAGCGAATAAAGCGTCAGGTTGATGCGGTGATCGGTCATCCGGCCTTGCGGGAAGTTGTAGGTGCGGATGCGTTCGGACCGGTCGCCGCTGCCCACCTGCGCCTTGCGGTCAGCGGCGCGTTCGGTATGCAGCCTTTCGCGCTCCGCCTCGTAAAGCCGCGCCCGCAAGACCTGCATGGCGATCTCGCGGTTGCGGTGCTGCGATTTTTCCGAACTGGTCACGATGATCCCGGTCGGCAAATGGGTGATCCGCACCGCCGAATCCGTGGTGTTCACATGCTGGCCCCCGGCACCCGAGGACCGCATGGTGTCGATGCGGATATCCGAGGCCGGGATGTCGATATCGACCTCCTCCGCCTCGGGCAGCACGGCCACCGTAGCGGCCGAGGTATGCACCCGGCCCTGCGCTTCGGTTTCCGGCACGCGCTGCACCCGGTGCACACCGCTTTCAAACTTCAGCCGGGCATAAACCCCCTCGCCCGAAACCAGAGCGGTGAATTCCTTGATCCCGCCAAGGTCCGAGGCCTGATGCTCCAACACCTCCCAGCGCCAGCCCATCCGCTCGGCGTGGCGCTGATACATCCGCACCAGATCGCCCGCGAACAAGGCCGCCTCATCGCCACCGGTGCCCGGACGGATTTCCACGATGGCGGGGCGCGCATCGGCGGCATCTTTCGGCAACAAGGCCAGCCTGAGGCGGTCTTCCATTTCCGGAATACGCGCCTTCAGACCGGGAATTTCCTCCTCGGCCAGCGCCTTCATATCAGGATCGGCCAGCATTGCCTCGGCCTCGGCCAGATCGGCCAGCGCGCGATTGTAGGCGGCGATTTCCTCGGCCACCGGCTTCAGCTCGGAATATTCCCGCGCCACCTGCGCGATCTCGGCGGGGGCGGCGCCCGCGTTCAGGCGCGCCTCGAGATACTCGAAACGCTGGGTGATCTGGGCGAGTTTGTCCTGCGGAACCATGGGCGCGGTTTGGCCTGTTGTGCCTTTCCGGTCAAGCCCCCGTTGCCTGCGGGCTCATGCCGCCTCGGCGCTTTCCTCCTCGGCCGACTGGCGCGCCCACATCGCGGCATATTTGCCGCCCATGGCCAAAAGCGCGTCATGCGTGCCTTCCTCGGTCACGCGCCCCTCCTCCAGAACCATGATGCAATCGGCATCCGCAATGGTCGACAAACGGTGCGCGATGGTGATGACCGAGCGCCCCTGCCCCATTTCCGAAAGGCTTTCCTGAATCGAGCGTTCGGTCTGGGTGTCCAAGGCACTGGTCGCCTCGTCGAGAATCAGGATCGGCGGGTTTTTCAACAGCGTCCGGGCAATCCCCACCCGCTGCTTTTCGCCGCCCGACAATTTCAGCCCCCGTTCGCCCACCGTGGTCTGATAGCCCTCCGGCAAGGACAGGATGAAATCATGGATGCGCGCGGCCTTGGCTGCGGCATGAACCTCGGCCTCGGTCGCACCGTCACGGCCATAGGCGATGTTGTAATAGACCGTATCGTTGAACAGCACCGTGTCCTGCGGCAC
Source organism: uncultured Tabrizicola sp. (assembly GCA_964393035.1). Lineage (GTDB taxonomy): Bacteria > Pseudomonadota > Alphaproteobacteria > Rhodobacterales > Rhodobacteraceae > Tabrizicola_A. The sequence goes on along the minus strand of CAYMRX010000004.1, from coordinate 256,960 downwards.
CACGCCGATCGCAGCATGCAGGCTGGTTTGCTGCACCGCGCGCAGGTCTTGCCCGTCAATGCGGATCGCCCCCCCGGTGACATCGTAAAACCGGAACAAAAGCCGCCCGATGGTCGACTTGCCCGACCCCGATGGCCCCACCAGCGCCACCTTGTGTCCCGGCCGAACCGTCAGCGAAATGCCTTTCAGGATGGGACGCGCCGGATCATAGGCGAAGGCGACATTGTCAAAGACGATCTCGCCCCCCGCGACCGCCAAAGGCTTGGCACCGGGCTGGTCCACCACTTCGGCAGGCTGGCCCAAAAGGCCGAACATCGCCCCCATATCCACCAGGGCCTGCCGGATTTCGCGGTAAACCGTGCCAAGGAAGTTCAAGGGCATGGTGATCTGGATCATATAGGCGTTGACCATGACGAAATCGCCCACCGTCAAAACCCCCGCCTGCACCCCGCGCGCGGCCATCACCATCACGATCACCAAGCCGGTGGTGATGATGAAGGACTGGCCCGCGTTCAGGAAAGACAGGGACAACCCGGTCTTGACCGCCGCCACCTCATAGCGTTGCATCGCCACATCATAGCGCGCGGCCTCGCGCTCCTCGGCATTGAAATATTTCACGGTTTCAAAGTTCAAAAGACTGTCCAGCGCCTTTTGATTGGCATCGGTGTCCTGGTCGTTCATCTCGCGGCGGATGCGGACGCGCATCTCGGTCACCTTGAAGGTGAAGGTGACATAGATCGCAATCGTCACCACCACGACCACCATGTATTGCCAGCCAAAAAGCCAGGCGAACAGCGCCGAGACCATGCTGAGTTCAAGGATCAAGGGCCCCACCGAAAACAGCATGAAGCGCAGCAGGAAATCGACGCCCTTCACCCCGCGCTCGATGATCCGCGACAAGCCGCCCGTCTTGCGGGTGATGTGATAGCGCAGGGAAAGCGCATGGATGTGGCGAAAGGTTTCCAAGGCCAGTTGCCGGATCGCCCGCTGCCCCACACGGGCAAACACCGCATCCCGCGCCTCGCCAAAACCCACCGCACCAAGCCGCGCCAAACCATAGGCCACCGTCAGCCCCACCGCGCCCAAGCTCAGCATCCAGACCGGGTCCTGCTTGGCCTCAGCACCCAGCATGTCCACCGCCAGCTTGTAGAAATAGGGCGTCGTCACCGATACCAGCTTGGCCGCCAACAACAGCAGCAGCGCCAGAATGACCCGCTGCTTCACCCAAAGCTGCCCTGTTGGCCAAAGATAGGGAAGAACCCGGGCAATGGTGGCCCAGCCAGAGGCGGTCGGGCTGTGCTGATCGGCAGAGGTGGCTGTGCTGCGGCGCATGGGCTGGCTCTCACGAAGATGATTGCTAAGCCTTCCCCTAACGGTTAAACGGGAACAGTTCAATCCTTCATGAACAGTTGAACCATGAATCGCGCCGATGCCCTGACCGCCCTGCAAGCCCTTGCCAGTGATGCAAGGCTGGATCTCGTGCGGCTGTTGATGCCTGCGGGGACGGCGGGCCTTGCCGCAGGCGACATTGGCCGCGCCTTGGGGCTTTCGGCCTCGCGCCTGTCCTTTCACCTTTCCGCACTGGAACAGGCGCAGTTGATCCGCGCCCGCAAGGAAGGACGCCATGTCTTCTATGCGGTCGACCCGAACGGCATCGGCCAGACCATCGCCTTTCTTCTCAACGATTGCTGCATGGACCACCCCGAGGTAGTCGCCTGTTGCCGCCATGGCCGCAGCCCGGCCGAAATCAGGCCCGCAAAAGACTGAGGCGCGCCCCTCGCCCTACCCAATCGCGTGCCTTTATCTTGGCCCAAATATCCCCGCCGGAGGCCCCGAGCAAACACCCGGCGCCCCGGTGCAGGCTTGAGAAAACGACGCAAGCCTCAGGGTTTCGGCACGGTAAAGACCTGCCCCGGATAGATCAGATCGGGGTCTTTGATCTTGTCGCGGTTGGCCTCAAAGACCTGCACATACATCATGCCCTCGCCGAAGTTTTCCCGCGCGATGGCCCAAAGCGTCAACCCCGGCTGCACGGTGACGGTGATCGGCGCAGGGGCTACCTCGGGCGCAGGCTCCGCAGGCGCGGGTTCAGGGGCGGCGGGGGCGTCCGCCACCACCGGCACCTCGCGCTGGAACGGTGTCTCATAGCGCGAGATCACCTTGCCTGCGGCATCAACCTCATCGGCGCGCAAGCGGTGCAAGCCCGGCGCAACCTCGGCAAGCGTTGCCTGCCAGTTCCCCTTGTCATCGGCCTTGCCCTCGGCCACCGCCGCATCGTCAAGATAAAACCGCAAGGCCGCGCCCGCCGTGGCACGCCCGGCCAAAACCACCTCGCCCGCAGCGCCATAAGAAATGCTGTCCACCTGAACCGGCGCGCCGGGCAACGGCGCGGGTTCGGGCAGAACCTTGACGCCCTCCTCCCCCAAGAGCAGCGCCGGCACCGGTTCGGGCGCGGGCGCGGGTTCTGCCTCGGCCACGACGGGGGCTGCGATCGGGGCAATCGCGACGGTTTCCACCCCGGCGATCTCCTTGCCCCCCGCCAACAGCGCCACCAGCCCCATGAGGCGCGGCTTGTCCGAAGGCGCCAAGGTCAAAAGTGCTGCGAACTGCCCCGAGGCATCGGCGGTGGCGCGTCCAACTTCCACCCCGTCAAGCCTGAGCGACACATCGGCCCCGGCGGGTGCCTGTCCGGCAATCGTCGCCATGCCACCGCCATCGACCCGCAGCACATCAAAGCGCGGCGGCGCGGGTTCTTCTGCTACGGGTTCTGGGGCAGGCTCTGGCACAGGTTCCGGTGCGGGGGCCGGTTCCGCCACGACCTCCGCTGTCGCGGCGGGGGCCGCCGGTTCCGCAACAGCCGTCTCCTCTGGCACAGCCGGATCGCCCCCCTGCCCGGTCAGCCACCAAATCAGCCCCAGCATCACAGCGCCGCCCGCAGCGCCCAAGCCCCAACCCCAAGCTTTTGTCATTCCATTCCCCATTCCTCGCGCGGTCTGTTGCCGACCGCTGCTTTCCTTTGCATGGGAACCCCGATACACCCCGGAAAGCAACCCTTTTTCCGGAGCCCCCATGCCCCCCCACGCACCCGCCTCGATCTGTGTCTTTTGCGGTGCGCGCTCTGGCCTCAATCCCGCCCATACCGCCGCAGCCCGCGCGACCGGCGCGATGATTGCCGCCAATGGCTGGCGGCTGGTCTATGGGGCGGGCGATGTCGGGCTGATGGGAGAGGTTGCGCGCAACGCCCAAAGCGCCGGGGCGGCCACCTTTGGCGTCATCCCGACGCATCTGATGCGCGCCGAGGTTGGCAAGCGCGACCTGACCACCTTTGTCATCACCGAAGACATGCACGAACGCAAAAAGGTGATGTTCATGAACTCCGACGCTGTCGTAGTGCTGCCCGGCGGCGCGGGGTCACTGGACGAATTTTTCGAAGTTTTGACCTGGGCGCAGATCGGTTTGCACAGGAAACCCATCTTCCTTGTCAGCATTGAAGGCTATTGGCAGCCGCTTGTCACGCTTTTGGAGCACATCGTGGATCAGGGCTTTGCCGATGCTTCGGTGCGGGGGCTGTTCCGGGTGGTCGCGGATGTCGGCGCGCTTGAAACCTCTCTGCGCGCCGCCCTCTCCTGACGGATCGCGGTCAAGGAATAAATCGCCAGCGCTGCCCAGATCAGCCCGAAAGCCAGCCCGTGCCAAGGCGTGAACGGCTCGCCCATCACCACGACGGCGGAAAACGCCTGCAAGGTCGGGTTCAGATATTGCACCACGCCCAAGGTTGACAGCCGCACCCGCTGCGCGCCCCAGGAGAGCAGGATCAGCGGCAGACCGGAAATCAGCCCGGTCACCGGCAGCATCAGCGTGGCGTAGAGATCCTGGCCCCAAAGCCCGCCCGGTCGGCCAAACTCCAGCCAGCCGGCAAAATGCGCACCCATAAGCCAGACCACCGCCACGGGGGCAATGACCAGAACCTCGGCCGTCACCGACACCACCGCCGGCGCGGCCATTTCCTTTTTCAACACCAGATAGGGCGCAAAGCTGAAGGCCAGGATCAGCGCAATCCACGGCGCCACCCCCATGCCATAGGTCAGCACCAGCACCGCCAAAGCCGCCAGCGCCACGGCGACCGCTTGGGCAGGCATCAACCGCTCGCCCATCAAGGCCACCCCCATCACCACCGAAACCAGCGGCAGAATGTAATAGCCAAGGCTCGATTCCACGGCATAGCCCGCCTGAATGGCCCAGATGAACACGCCCCAGTTCAGCGCAATCACCGCGCCTGCCATGGCGACCCGCAGCCCCTTTGGCCCGAAAATCAACCGCCCCACCTCGGCAAAGCGCCCCTGCACCGCCAAAAGCGCGCCGAAAAACAGCAGCGTCCACAGCACGCGATGCGACAAGACCTCCAATGGCGGCACATGGGCCATCGCCTTGTAATAGAGAGTCGCAAAGCCCCAGATCAGACAGGCCGCGACAATCGCCAACACGCCTTTTTCCGCCTCGGTCATGCCCAATCCCACGCGCTGGCCCCCAAATGAAAACCGCCGCCCCGAATACCGGGGCGGCGGTTCTAGCTGTCACAAGGGCGCGCGGCCCGCAAGCCTTAGAGCTTGGCGGCGACGGCTTCCCAGTTCACCAGTTTTTCCAGGAAGTTGGTCAGGTAAGCCGGGCGCTTGTTGCGGAAGTCGATGTAATAGGAATGTTCCCACACATCGCAGCCCAAAAGGGCGGTCTGGCCAAAGCACAAGGGGTTCACGCCGTTCTCGGTCTTGGTGACCTTCAAGGCACCGTCCTTGTCCTTCACCAGCCACGCCCAGCCTGAACCGAACTGGCCCGCCCCGGCGGCGGCGAAATCTTCCTTGAACTTGGCGACCGAACCGAAGGCCTCCACAAGCGCCTTTTCCAAGGTGCTCGGCATCTTCTTGGCCTCACCCGGCCCCATCACTTCCCAAAAGAGGTTGTGATTCCAATGCTGCGAGGCATTATTGAAAATGCCGTTCTGCGCAACCGCACCAGCCTGATAGGTGCCGCGCACGATGTCTTCCAAGGACTTCGCTTCCCATTCGGTCCCGGCAATCAGCTTGTTGCCATTGTCGACATAGGCCTTGTGGTGCAGGTCGTGGTGGTATTCCAGCGTCTCTTTCGACATGCCCAAGGACGCCAGCGCATCATGGGCATAAGGCAGATCGGGAAGGGTGAAAGCCATCGGACTTCTCCTGTTTCGGGGTTTCGCGTTGCCCTTGAATAAGTAGCGAAGGGGCGGGAAGGTCAAGGCCAGTTCAAAGAAAGATCAGGCTTTTCCTGCCGGAAGTGCCGCCTCGATCGCCGCCCACAGCACCTCCAGCGGCTCAATGCCAATGGAAAGCCGGATGAAGCCCGGTGCCACCGCATCGCCCCAGCGCGCCCGCCGTTCCCCCGCCGTATGCACGCCGCCAAAGCTGGTGGCTTGCTCGATCAGCGGGCAAGCGGCCAGAAACGCCTCGGCCTCCGCCTCACCGGCCATCTCGAACCCGATCAGGAAACCGCCGTTCAGCATCTGCTTTTGCGAGGTCGCAAAAGACGGGTCTCCCGCCCGCCCCGGATAGCGCAAGGCCTTCACCGCCGGATGCGCCGCCAACCTCTCGGCAATCACCGCGGCAGAGCTGCACATCCGTGCAAGCCGAACCTCCAGCGTCTCGATCCCGCGATGCACGAGATAGGCCTCAAACGGCCCCGGCACCGACCCCGACTGCCGCCGCCCCTCGCGGATGCGCGCCATCAGATTGGCATCGCGCCCCGCCACATGGCCAAACAGCGCATCCGAATGGCCCGCAGGCGCCTTGGTATCGGCCGCCACCACCAGATCGGCGCCCAGATCCAAAGGCTGCTGCAACAAGGGCGTCATCGTCGTGTTGTCGGCAATCACACGCGCCCCCGCCGCATGGGCGCGCGCCGAAATCTCGGCAATATCCAAGACATCCAAACCGGGGTTCGAAGGCGTCTCGATATAGATCACATCAAAGCCGGTGAAATCGGCCGCCGCCATCGCCAGCGTCGGCACCTCCACCACCTCCACCCCGTAAACCGCCAGCAAATCCCGCCCCAAAAGCCGGGTCACATAATAGCCATCCGAGGGGATCATCACGCGTGCCCCGGCCCGCAGACAGGCAATCAGCGCGCCCGAAATCGCCGCCATGCCAGAGGGGAAGGCCACAACCTCCGCCGCTTCCAACAGACCAAGCTGCGCCTCCACCGCATCCCATGTCGGCTGGCCGGAGCGGCCATAATAATAGGCCGCCCCCTGCGCCTCGGGCAGGTGAAAGGTGGTCGCGACCGAAATCGGCGGCACCACGGGGTCCCCCAAGGCAAGCCCCGCCTTGCGGTGATGCAACACCTGCGCCATCCGCGCCTTCGCAATCTCGTCCACGATCCGGCCTTTCATCTTGGCAAAAATACCCCGGGGGTCCGGGGCAGCGCCCCGGCTTGATCGGCCCCGGTTACTCCAGCCTTGCCGGAAACCCCGGCGCGCGCAAGTCGGTGCCCAAGAGATCTTCCAGCAATTTGGCAATCATCGGCGACTGCGCCTCGCCGCCGTAAGCCGCCTTTGCCGCGACATAGGTCTGGTTGGTCATGCTGGCCAGATCAAGCGGCACGCCAAACTCCTTGCCAAAGCCCAAGGCGAACCCAAGATCCTTCAGCGCCAGATCGACATTGAAGGCAATGTCATAAGACCCGTTCAGGATCAGCGCGCCTTCGGTCTCATGCACAAAGCTGTTTCCCGAACTGGCCGCAATCGCATGCCAGGCCTGCCCCAGATCAAGCCCGCCCCGCTTGGCCAGCATCAGGGCCTCCGAGGTCGCCTTCAGATGGATGAAGGCCAGCATATTGGTGATGACCTTGATGATCGACGAAGACCCCAATGGCCCCATGTGGAAAATCTTGTCCCCCATCGCCTGCATCGCGGCGTGATGGGTATCGAACATGTCCTTGTCGCCCCCCGCCAGCATGGTGATCTTGCCCTGATAGGCCAGATGCACCCCGCCGGTGACGGGAAGCTCCATCATCCGCACGCCCGCCTCTGCCGCCACGGCGGCCAGCGCCAGCACCTCATCGCGACCCAAGGTCGACATCTCCAGCCAATGCGCGCCGGACCTCAAATGCGGCAGGATGTTGCGCAAGACGCGTTCCGACACCGCCGGCGACGGCAGGCAGGTCAGCACATGATCCACCGATCCCGCCAATTCCTCAGCACTCGCCGCCAAGGTCGCCCCCATGGCCAGCAAAGGCGCGGCAAGCTTGGGGTTCAGGTCATAGACCGTCACCCTGAAGCCCGCCTTCAAGAGGCACCCCGCGCAGGCCGCCCCCAGATTGCCAAGGCCGATGTACCCGTAGTGAATTGACATTTTCACGCCCCATCAACGTTCTATCGGCATCACTTGAAGTAGATGTTGAACTTCGCCCGAATGGCCCGGTCGATCTCGGGGTCCACCACGCAACCCGCCTTCGACAGGATGTCATTCTTGCGCGCAATCGCCCCGTCCAAAAGCAAGGGCTTGCCCGCCTCGTTCCATTCCTTCGGACTCATCCGGTTGCCGACCTTGGGGTAGACATATTCGGTCTGCATCAGCTTCAAGGTCTGCTCCGATCCGAGATAATGCCCCGGCCCACCCAGACAGACCTCTTTCATCGCATCCAGCGAGGTGCTGTCCGGCGTCACGTCAATGCCGCGCACCAACCGCATGGTCTGCCCCAAAAGGTCATCACCCAAGACAAGGCTTTCCAGACAGAAACCCAGAAGCGAGGCATGCATCCCCACCGCCTCATAGCACATGTTGAGGCCCGCGAGCCCCGCCAGCGCATTGGTGATCCCCTGCTCCCATCCGGCCTGCATGTCGGGCAGTTTGCTGTCGGATATCCCCGAAGCGGCCCCGCCCGGCAACCCATAGAACCGGTGCATCTGCGCGCAACCGGCGGTCAAAAGCGCCTGTTCCGCCGAGCCACCCGACATCGCCCCGGTCCGCAAATCCGACACGAAAGGCCAAGTGCCAAAGATCGCCGGAGCGCCCTTCTTGATGGCGTTGACATACACCACCCCCGCCAGACACTCCGCCACCGCCTGCACAATGGTCAGCGCAATCGGAGCCGGGGCCGTCGCCCCCGCCTGCCCGGCCGACAGAAGCAGCATCGGCATCCCGCGGCGGATGCAATCCTCCATCGTGATGCAGCTTTCCTCGGCAAATTTCATCGGCGGCACGACAAAACAGTTGGAGTTCGACACGAAGGGCCGCTCCACCCATTTCTCCTCGCCCCCCGCCACCATGTAAAGCATGTCAAAACAATCGGCGACATGGCTGGGATCACTGAACGACGTCCCCACATGCTTTTTGGTGCCCGCAAGGCAGCCATAAAGCGTGTTCAGATCCATCTCCTTGTTGTCCAAGACATCGCGGCAGACCATGGTGCGCTGATAAAAATGAATGTTGTCAAGGTTATCCACCAGCCGCGCGGCATCATAAAGATCCTGCGCCGTGGAATCGCGATACTCCAGCGTGATCGGATCGACGATATGCACCGCCGCCCCTGCCGTGCCGTAATGGACATTTGTCCCACTCAAGACCAGGTCATGCTTGGGGTCGCGCGCATAAAGCGTGATGTCGCGTGCGGCCACCGCCAGCATGTCCTCGACCAGCGCCCGCGGAAAGCGCAGACGCCCGTCGCTGCCCTGCACCGCCCCGGCGGCGGTCATGATCTCCACCCCCGATTTCGGGGCCTGTGACAGACCGATTTCTTCCAGCGCGTCCAAAGCGGCGGCGTGAATCTGCGCCACCCCCGCCTCGGTCAGGGGTTTGTATTGCCCCCCCGGCATGCCGCCCCGCACCGGGCGCACATCATCCGCCAAGGGCGCGGCCCGCATTGCCACCCGCGCCTGCCGCCCCCCGGAACGCCCCGCCCGTGCCCGAGCCGGTTCGCAGGTTTCACCGATTTCCGTCATGTCTCATGCCTTTCATCTTGGCGGAAATACCCCGGGGGCGCGGGGGCTGGCCCCCGCTCCTGCCAGCGTTACCCGCGCACCCTTTCCGATTTCGGATCATGCATCGGCACAAGGCTTGCCACCGCCTCGTGCCGCACGCCCGCAACTTCAATCTCATAGCGGCTGGCCAGAATCTCCGCGTCCGACTGCCCGGCGCAGGGCACATAGCCCATGCCGATCGCCCCGCCGAGGTAATGGCCATAGTTGCCGCTGGTCACCGGCCCGATGATCTTGCCATCGCGCACCAAGGCCTCGTTGTGGAACAGCAAAGGCTCGGGGTCGGTCAGCCGGAACTGCACCATCTTGCGCCCCAGCCCCGCCTCCTTCTTGCGCAGCACCGCCTCCCGCCCGATGAAAGCGGCCTTCTTGCGGGAAACGGTAAAGCCAAGCCCGGCCTCCAGCACATGATCCTCGTCCGTGATGTCATGGCCCCAATGACGGTAAGCCTTCTCGATCCGGCAAGAATCCAGCGTATGCAGCCCGCAGAGCTTCAGCCCCACATCCGCCCCCGCTTCCTCCAGCGCCTCGAACACATGCGCGGTCTGGTCGGAACTGACGTAAAGCTCCCAGCCCAATTCCCCCACATAGGTCACCCGATGCGCCCTTGCTACCCCCATGCCAATCTCGATTTCCCGCATGGTGCCAAAGGGATGCGCGGCATTGCTGAAATCATTCGGGCTGACCTTTTGCAGCAGGTCGCGCGCTTTCGGCCCCATGACGCACAAGACCGATTCCGCCGCTGTCATATCGGTGATGACGGCGAAATCATCGCGCAACTGGCTGCGCATCCAGGCCAGGTTGCGCTGCAAGGTCGCCCCCGGCACCACGGCCAGATAAGCAGTCTCCGACAGCCGCGTCACCGTCAGGTCGGCCTCGATCCCGCCGCGCGGGTTCAGGAACATGGTGTAAACGATGCGGCCCGTCGCGACATCCATCTCAGCCGAACAGATCCGGTTCAGGAAGCGGCAGGCATCGCGCCCCTCAATGCGGATCTTGCCGAACGAGGTCATGTCGAAAAAGCCAACACCATTGCGCACCGCCAGATGCTCGGCCTTCTGGTTGTCAAACCAGTTCTGCCGTTTCCAGCTATAGCGGTATTCCCGCTCCTGCCCTTCATTGGCAAACCAGTTGGCCCGCTCCCAGCCTGCAACCTCGCCAAAGACCGCGCCGCGCGCCTTCAGATGGTCATGCAAGGGCGTCCGCCGCACGCCACGGCTGGTTTCCACCTGCCGGTAAGGGAAGTGATCGGCATAAAGAAGGCCCAGCGTCTCCGACACCCGCTCTTTCAGATAGGCGCGGTTCTTCTGGAACGGCTGCGCCCGGCGGATATCCACCTCCCAAAGGTCAAACGGCGCCTCGCCTTCGGTGATCCAATGCGCCAGCGCCATACCCGCCCCGCCCGATCCCGCGATGCCGACCGAGTTATAGCCTGCGGCCACCCAATAACCCTTCACCTCCGGCGCCTCGCCCAGATAATAGCGGTCGTCGGGGGTGAAGCTTTCCGGCCCGTTGAAGAAGGTATGGATCCCGCTGGTCTGGAACAGCGGCATGCGGTTCATCGCATGTTCCAGAATGGGCATGAAGTGATCCCAGTCTTCCGGCAGCGTGTCGAATTCGAAATCCTCGCGGATGCCCGCCATGCCCCAGGGTTTCGCCTTCGGCTCGAAGGCCCCGATCATCATCTTGCCGGCGTCGGACTTGTAATAGGCACATTCGTCCGGCACCCGCAGCACCGGAAAATGGCCAAGGCCCTCAACAGGTTCGGTAATCAGGTAGAAATGCTCGCAGGCATGCAAGGGCAGCGTGACGCCCGCCTGCTCGGCCAGATCGCGGCCCCACATGCCGCCGCAGTTCACCACCACATCGGTGGCGATATGCCCCGGCTCACCATCGCGGTCGACATAATCGACACCCGTCACCCGGCCATTGGCGCGGGTCACGCCGGTGACCTTGGTATATTCGAAAATCTGCGCGCCCTGCATCCGCGCGCCCTTGGCCAGCGCCATGGCGATATTGGCCGGGTCACATTGCCCGTCCAAAGGCAGATGCACCGCGCCGACCACATCGCCCACGTTCAGATGCGGATACATCGCTTTCGCCTCGCTGGGCGAGATTTCCTGCACATCCACATCGAAAATCCGCGCCACCGTCGCTTGGCGCAGCAATTCCTCATGCCGGTGCTGGGTCAACGCGACCGAGATCGACCCCACTTGCCGCATGCCGGTTTCCACGCCCGTCTCCGCCGCCAGCTTCACATAAAGATCCGCCGAATACTTGGCCAAACGGGTCATGTTGGCGCTGCCCCTGAGCTGGCCAATCAGCCCCGCCGCATGCCAGGTGGTGCCGGACGTCAACTGCTTGCGCTCCAGCAGAACGATGTCTTTCCAGCCCATCTTGGCCAGATGATAGGCGACAGAAGCGCCAGAGACGCCGCCGCCAATGATGACGGCGCGGGCTTTGGAAGGGATCGGGGCGGCACACATGGTCAGAAGCCTTTCAGATTGGGGATGCGCTGGTTTTGCGCCGTCCAAAATGAAATTTCAACGTATTTTTTCACAAACGAGCGAATCTTGTGAAATTCCCTCACAACGCCTCTTGCGAGATCCCCCCATTTCACGGCACCCTGTGCAAAAAGGACGACGCCATGACCGATCCCCTCGGCCCCGATATCCGCGCCTTGCGCAAATCGCGCGGGATGACACTGCAAGAGTTGGCAGGCGCCCTTGACCGCTCGGTCGGCTGGCTTTCCCAGGTCGAGCGCGGCCAGACCACGCCCGCCATCTCCGACCTTGCCCGCATCGCCGAGGTCTTTGGCCTGACCATCAGCTTTTTCTTCCGCTCCTCCGCCCGCGAGGCGGCCGAACGCGGCCTGATCCAGCGCGCCAGTGACCGCGTGGCGATCGGCGATCTGACCCATGGCCTTTCCGAAGAACTGCTCTCCCCCAGCCTCACCGGCGGGTTCGAGATGATCCAATCCACCTTCGCCCCCGGCGCGCGTGGTCAGGGCAAACAATCCGAGGCCCGTGAAGACGGCGGCGTGCTGATCTCGGGGCAACTCACCTTCACCCTGGGCAGCCTCACAACCACGCTGAGCCCCGGCGACAGCTTTCAGTTCAAGGGCCAAAGCTATGGCTGGTCGAACCCCGGCGATATTCCCGCCGTGGTGATCTGGGTGATCTCCCCCCCGATCTACTGACCCTGTCCCTCTCACAGCCTCGCCTTTCATCTTGGCCAAAATACCCCGGGGGCGCGGGGGCTGGCCCCCGCTCCGCCCGCACTCACGCGCGAATACGCTCGTTCTTGGCATCCCACAGCGGCGCATCTTCCTGCACCACGGCCGGATAAAGCCTGCCGAAGATTTCCACTTCCACCTTGGTTCCCGGCAGGTTGACCTCCGCCTTCAACATGCCCAGCCCGATGCAGGCCCCCACCCGATGGCCATAGTAACCGCTGGTCAATTCACCCACGATGGCGCCATCCTTCCAGATCGTCGCCATATAGGGCGGGTCTTGCTCGCCCGCCTCGATCACAAGGGTGGCAAAGCGCTTGGTCAGCCCACGCTGCTTTTCGGCCAGGAGCGCCGTTTTTCCCCGGAAATCGGGCTTGGTCCAATCCACAAACCGCTCCAGCCCGCCTTGCAGCACCGAGTAATCGGTCGATAGATCGCCCTTCCAGGCGCGGTAGCCCTTCTCAACCCGCAGGGAATTCAGCGCGAACATGCCGAAGGGACGCACCCCATGGCCCTTGCCCGCGCGCATCACCGCGTTCCAGACCGCCTCGGTATCGTCGCGCTTCGAATGGAGTTCCCAACCCAATTCTCCCGCGAAGGAAACCCGGCAGAGCCAAACCTCGGCCCCGGCAATCCGCGCGGTCTGATGCGTCAGCCACCCCTTGGCCAGATCGGCGTTTGACACTTCCGCCAAAATCGCGCGGGATTTCGGGCCGGTCAGGATCTGCGTTGACCACTCCGCCGTGTGGTCGGTCAAGGACAGCTCCGGTGCCAGATGGCGCCGCAGCCATTCCCCATCATGGCTTTGCGCGGTGGCCGCCGTGATGAGGGTGAATTCCTCCTCCGCAAGCCGCGCCACCGACATCTCGGTCACGATCCGGCCCTTGTCATCGGCGAAATAGGCCAAGCCCAACCGCCCGACGGATGGCAGTTTTCCGGTGATTTGGGCCGCGAGCCACTCTGCCGCCCCTGCGCCATTAAGCACGAAGCGCGAAAATCCCGGCAGGTCGAGGATCCCGGCCGCATCGCGCACCGCCTCGCACTCCTCCTTCACCGCCGCAAACCACGGGCCTTCGCGGTCCCAAGTCCGCTGCGCCGCTTCCGACACATCATCGCCGGGGCGCGCATACCATGCGGCGCGTTCCCAACCATTATAAGGCGCATAGACCGCGCCAAGCGCCTTGGTCTGGGCATGGACGGCGGACAGTTTCTTGTCGCGCCCCTCGGGCCAGCTATGATGCGGGAAATGGATGGCATATTCGTGGCCATACACCTCCATCCCCTTTTTCACGCAATATTCCTGGTCTTCAAAGCCGGTAAAGCGGCGCGGGTCGCAGGACCACATGTCCCATTCCGTCGCGCCTTCGGTCACCCATTCGGCCAAGACCTTGCCCGCCCCCCCGGCCTGACAGATGCCAAAGGTAAACACACAAGCCTCAAACGCATTCGGCACGCCCGGCATCGGGCCGATCAACGGGTTGCCATCCGGGGTATAGGGGATCGGGCCGTTGATGACCTTCGACAACCCCGCCTTGCCCAGCAGCGGCACCCGCGCCATCGCGTCATTGATGTGCCATTCCAGCCGCTCCAGATCATCCGGGAACAATTGGAACGAAAAATCCTCGGGGAAAGGATCATCCTTGGTCACCCAATGCGCCCGGCAATTGCCCTCATAGGGGCCAAGGTTGAAGCCATGCTTCTCCTGCCGCAGGTAATAAGACGAATCCACATCGCGCAGCAAAGGCAGCTTGTGGCCGACATCCGCCGTCCAGCTTTCCAACTCGGGGATGGTGTCAAACAGCATGTACTGATGGCTCATCACCATCATCGGCAGGTCGCGGCCAAACCATTTGCCCACCTCGCGGGCATAATAGCCCGCCGCATTGACCACGATCTCACAGCGAATCTCGCCCTTGGGGGTGGAGATCACCCAATCATCGCCCTCACGCCGCGCCCCGGTCGCCGGGCAAAACCGCTCAATCCGCGCGCCCATCTGCCGCGCGCCTTTCGCCAGCGCTTGCGTCAACTGTGCAGGGTCAATGTCACCATCATAGGGGTCGTGCAAAGCGCCGGTCAGGTCATGGGTTTCGACAAAGGGATAGACCGCCTTGATCTCGTCCGGCGTCAGGATCTTAAGGTCCATCCCCTGATAGCGGCCCATGCCGACGACCTTTTGAAACTCCTGCAACCGCTCCTTCGTGTGGCCCAAACGCACCGATCCGGTGACGTTGTAATTCATCGGATAGTCGACCTCATCGCCCAGACGGCGATACAACTCCGCCGAATAGCGCTGCATGTTCATGATCGACCAGCTTGACGAAAAGGTCGGCACATTGCCCGCCGCATGCCATGTGCTGCCCGCCGTCAGCTCGTTCTTTTCCAGAAGAACGCAGTCGGTCCAGCCCGCCTTGCACAGATGGTAAAGGCTGGATGCCCCCACCGCGCCACCGCCGATGATGACCACGCGGGCATTTGTTGGAAAATCGGACATGTCGGGCCTCCCATCACATTGCGCGGCAGTATCGGCGCTCTCAAAATTCCTTTCAATCGCGTCTTGGGCGGGTTATTGATCGACAATTACGATCAGTCACCCGGCCCGATAACCGACAGGCATTTTCATGCAAATCGAACTTCTTGATACATTCCTTGATCTTGTGGAAACCCGCAGCTTCCACCGCACCGCCGACCGGCTGGAGATCACCCAATCCACCGTTTCCGCCCGCGTGCAGGTGCTGGAGGCGGCCATCGGCGCGCGTCTCTTTACCCGGTCGCGCGCCGGCACCGATCTGACGACCGAAGGGCTGAAATTCCTGCCCCATGCCCGCGGCTTGCGCCACGCCTGGACCGAGGCGCAGCGGTCGGTCGCGCCCTCGGGCGATCAGGCGGTCAGCTTGCGCATCGGCATCCAGCATGATCTGGCGGCGGGCCGCATCGCGGGTTGGGTCGGCGCCTTCCGCAAGGCGCTGAACGATTGCGCCTTTTACATCGAGCCGGATTATTCGATCCAGATGTGCGAAGATGTGGCGCGCGGCGCCTTGGACTATGCCATCGTCTATTCGCCGCAGGCGCAACCCGATCTGCATTTCACCTCGGTGGGCGAGGTGACCTATCGGCTTTTGTCCTCCAAGGGCACCAAACGGGCGGAGCTTGTCGCCTCGGATTATATCCGCGCCAGCTATTCGCCGGCCTTCGATGCCAGCCATGCCGCCGCTTTGCCGGAAATGTCGGCCACCCCCTATGCCTCGGGGCAGGATTCGGCGGTTTCGGGCCTGTTGCAGGCGATGGGCGGGGCGGCTTTCGTGCTGGACCGCACCGCCAAACAGTTGATCGAAGGCGGAAAGTTCGCCGCCGTCACCGATGTGGAACCGATCAGCCAACCGGCCTATGCCGTGATGCACCAGCGCCACCGCACCCAGCGGATGCACAAACGGCTGACCAAGACCGTGCTGAAAGTGTTCGGCGGCCGTTAAGACCGGCCCATCATACCAGCGTCTGCACCCGGTAACCGGGGGCATGGGCCAGCCGCACAAAGGTGATCGGGCTTTCGGCCGTCCATGTCATGCGCTCGGTGATGAACAGCGCGGCCCCCACCGGCACGCCCAAGACCGCGGCCTCCCGCGCGCCCGCGCCCTCGGCGGTAAAGGCAATGTCGCCGGTCACATAGGCCACATGCGCCACTAGCCATTCGTTCGCGCTCAGGGCCTGAAAATCCGGCATCGGGCGCGGCAGGATTTCCGAATTCAGCCAGCGGGTTTCAAAGGCAAAGGGCTTGCCATCCGCCAGATGCAGGGTTTCCAGATACAAAAGCTTGATCCCCGGCGGCAGCCCAAGCCGCGAGGCGACCGGCACCGACGGCTCCATGAAGGCTTGTTTCAGGACCTGAAAACTATGCGCCTGACCGCGCGCCTCGATCTCTTGCCGGATCACCGGAATATCCAGCGTGGCCTTGCGGACCGGCAAGGCGGCAACCCGGGTTCCGGCCTTGCGCCGCCGTTCCAGCACGCCCGCCTCGGCCAGATCGCGCAGCGCCCGGTTGACCGTGGCACGCGCGACGCCGAATTCTGCTGCCAAGTCTTCTTCGGTCGGGATCTGCGCACCGGGCAGCCAATCGCGCGCCCGAATACGGCGCAAAACCTCGGCGCGAATGTCTTCCCAACCCTTCATGCCCATCCCCTTACAAAGCCTCGCGCAGGCGAGCCATTGCCGCCCGGTAGCGGGCGATGATCGCCGCCCGGCCCGCATGCCGCCCGCCCGTCACGATGTGACGACCCGCCGACCAGACCTCGGCCACCATGCGGTCATCGCCGGCAAAAAGGAAGGTATCCAAGAGCATGTCGCCCCGGCTTGCCGCCATATCCGGGCCCGAACAATCCAGCGCGACCAGATCCGCCCATTGCCCGACCTCGATCTTCCCGCCCTGTCGCCCGCCAGCCAGCGCGCCCCCCTTGCAGGCGGTTTCATACAGCACCCGGCCCGTCGATCGCGGGCCATCGGCCAACATCGCGCGTCCCTTCAGCCCCAGACGCTGCGAATATTCCAAAAGCCGCAGTTCTTCGGAAAGCGAGATGCGCACATTGCTGTCGGACCCCACGCCATAAACCCCGCCCGCCGCCTGAAAGCGCACCCCGTCAAAAATGCCGTCGCCCAAATTCGCCTCGGTGATCGGGCAAAGCCCCGCCACGGCACCCAATTTGGCCATGGCTTCCGTCTCGAAAGGCTCCATCTGCGTTGCATGGATCAGGCACCAGCGCGGGCTGAGATCGGTGTTGCCGATCAGCCATTCGACGGGCCGCGCGCCGGTGGCGCCCAGAACTTCCGTGACCTCGGCCACCTGTTCGGCGACATGGATATGGATCGGCGTTGCGGGGTTCAGCGCCGCCGCCGCCGCGATCCCCGCCGGGCTTGCCGCGCGCAAGGAATGTGGCGCCACGCCCAGAACCGTATCGGCGGGCAGATCGGCCAGCGCCTTGGCCGCCGCGTCCCACAGGTTCGCAAAACGCTCCGGATCATTGCCAAAGCGCAATTGCCCCGCCGTCAACGCCCGCCCGTCACAGCCGCCACGCTCATAAAGCACCGGCAGATGGGTCAGCCCCAGCCCGGTTTCCGCCGCCGCCGCCGCGATTCGCGCCGACATTTCGGCCAGATTATCATAGGCCCCGCCCCCCGGCGCGTGGTGCAGATAGTGAAACTCGGCCACGGCCGCATAGCCTGCCTCGGCCATCTCCAGCATCACCATGGCGGCGATGGCCTGCACATCCTCGGGCGTCAGACGGTCAAGGAAACGATACATCAGCGTGCGCCATGTCCAGAAACTGTCCTGGCCCGCGCTGCGATATTCCGTCATCCCCGCCATGGCGCGCTGAAAGGCGTGCGAATGCAGGTTGACCATGGCGGGCAGCAGGCAATCCACCCCCTGCCCTTCAAGGCTGGCCCCGGCAGTCACCGCCGCAATCCGCCCGTCCGCAATCTCAATTCGCACATCATCAGCCCAGCCTGTCGGCAAAAGCGCGGTCTTGGCATGAATTACGGTCATTGGCGGCCTCGTCTTGACAGAATTATTATGTGCATACATATTAGACCCAAGTGTAGACAAAAGGCAAGCCAAATGGCGATTCTCCTCACCCATGCCACGATTGCCACCATGGTGGGCGATTATGGCCTGATCGAAGACGGCGCCGTGGTGGCGGAAGGCGAACAGATTCTGTGGGTTGGACAGACGTCCAATATTCCGGCGCAGTGGCAAACCCTGCCCACACAGGATTGCGGCGGCCGCCTGCTGACCCCCGGTCTTGTCGATTGTCACAGCCATATCGTTTTTGGCGGCCATCGCGCGGTTGAATTCGAAATGCGCCTGAACGGCGCAAGCTATGAGGAGGTCGCCCGCGCCGGGGGCGGCATCCTGTCAACCGTCACCGCCACCCGCGCCGCGTCAGAGGCCGAACTTCTGGCCTCGGCCTTGGCCCGCGCCGACCTGATGATCGCCGCAGGCGCCACCACGATCGAAGTGAAATCCGGCTATGGCCTGACCGTCGAGGACGAGTTGAAAATGCTGCGCGTGGCCCGCCGCATCGCCCAGCACCGCCCCTTGCGCGTGATCACCACCCACCTTGCCGCCCATGCCATCCCCCCCGAATACAAGGGCCGCGCTGACGCCTATATCGACGAGGTGGCCATCCCCTCGTTGCACGCCGCCCATGCCGAAAATCTGATCGACGCCGTTGACGCCTTTTGCGAGGGCATCGCCTTTTCGCCCGCGCAGGTGGAGCGCCTGTTTCAGGCCGCGCTTGCCCTTGGGCTGCCGATCAAACTTCATGCCGAACAATTGTCCGACCTGAAAGGCGCCATCCTTGCCGCCCGCATGGGCGCGATGTCTTGCGACCATGTGGAATACATCGGCCCGGACGGGGTTGCGGCGATGGCCGCCGCCGGTTCTGTCGCCGTCATCCTGCCCGGCGCCTTTTATACCCTGCGCGAAACCCAAAGCCCCCCCATCGCGGCCTTCCGCACGGCGGGCGTGGCGATGGCGGTGGCCACCGATTTCAACCCCGGCTCCTCGCCCGTGGCCAGCCTGCCCCTGTCGATGAACATGGCCTGCACGCTTTTCCGCATGACCCCGCTCGAGGCGCTGCAAGGCACCACATGCCACGCCGCCCGCGCGCTTGGCCTTGCCGATCGCGGCGCCATCGCGCCCGGCCAATTGGCCGATCTTTGCCTGTGGGATGCCACCCACCCGGCCGAACTTTCCTATCGCATCGGGGCAACCCCCCTTCACACCCGCATCTTCGGAGGCCGTCTTGACGCCTGAAACCCTGATCCCCGAAATTCTGGTTCCCGGCGAGGCAACCCTTGCCCAACTCGAACATATCTGGCGCAACGAGGCCCCGGCCAAGCTGCACCCTTCGGCCCGCGCCGGCATCGACCGCGCCGCCGGAATGATCCATGCCGCCGCCACGGGGTCTGAGGCCGTCTATGGCGTGAACACCGGGTTTGGCAAACTCGCCTCGATCAAGATCGCGGTGGAAGATACGGCAACCCTTCAGAAAAACCTGATCCTCAGCCATTGCTGCGGTGTCGGTGAACCCATGCCCCGCGCCACGGCGCGGCTGATGATGGTGCTGAAACTTCTGTCGCTGGGCCGTGGCGCCTCGGGCGTCCGGCACGAGGTCATCGCGCTTTTGGAAGCCATGCTGGAAAAAGGCGTCACCCCGGTGATCCCGGCACAAGGCTCGGTCGGGGCCTCGGGCGATCTTGCCCCCTTGGCCCATATGACCGCTGCCATGCTGGGCCATGGTCAGGCAGAGTTCAAAGACCATATCAAGAACGCCGCAGAAGCCCTTAAAGACGCAGGACTTTCTCCGATTGAACTTGGCGCGAAAGAGGGTCTTGCCCTTATCAACGGCACCCAGTTTTCCACCGCCTATGCCCTTGCGGGCCTGTTTGATGGCTGGAACGCCGCGCAGGCCGCCCTGCTGACCAGCGCCCTGTCGACCGATGCCATCATGGGCTCCACCGCGCCGCTGCAACCCGAAATCCACTCCCTGCGCGGCCACCCCGGCCAGATCGAGGCCGCCGCCGCCCTGCGCGCGCTGCTTGATGGCTCGGTGATCCGCGAAAGCCACCGGATCGGCGACAGCCGCGTGCAAGACCCCTACTGCATCCGCTGCCAGCCGCAGGTCACGGGTGCGGCCATGGACGTCCTGCGCCAAGCCGCCCGCACGCTGGAAATCGAGGCCAATGCCGCCACCGACAACCCCCTCGTGCTGACCGAGGCCGGGCTGATCGTTTCGGGCGGCAACTTCCACGCTGAACCCGTGGGCTTCGCCGCCGACATGATCGCCATGGCGCTTTCGGAAATCGGTGCCATCGCCCAACGCCGCATCGCGCTGATGGTCGATCCGGTGCTGTCCTTTGACCTGCCGGCCTTCCTGACGCCAAAGCCCGGCCTCAACTCCGGCTTCATGATCGCCGAAGTGACCACCGCCGCTTTGATGTCTGAAAACAAACACATGGCGCATCCGACGGTGATCGACAGCACCCCCACATCGGCCAACCAGGAAGACCATGTGTCCATGGCCGCCCATGGCGCGCGCCGTCTGGGCCGGATGGTGGCGAACCTCAATGTGATCCTTGGCGTCGAGGCACTTTGCGCCGCCCAAGGCATCGAGTTCCGCGCGCCCCTGCCCACCTCGACCCCGCTGCAAGCGGCCGTTGCCCGCCTGCGCGCCGATGTCGCCACCATGGGCGATGACCGCTACATGGCCGACGACATCGCCACCGCCGCCCGTCTCATTGGCAATGGCGCCCTGACCGCCGCCACCGCCACCCCCATGCCGCAACTCGCCGTCTGACGGCCCTTTTCTTCCGAGGTTCCCATGAACACCCGTCACAACACCCGCGACATCTACCCCGCAACCGGCACCGAAATCACCGCCAAATCCTGGCTGACCGAGGCCGCGATGCGGATGCTGATGAACAACCTGCACCCCGATGTGGCCGAAAACCCGCATGAGCTGGTGGTGTATGGCGGCATCGGCCGCGCCGCCCGCACATGGGAGGATTTCGACCGCATCGTCGCCACGCTGAAAACCCTGAACGACGACGAAACCCTGATGGTGCAATCCGGCAAGCCGGTCGGCGTGTTCCGCACCCACAAGGACGCGCCGCGCGTGCTGATCGCCAACTCCAACCTCGTGCCGCATTGGGCGACATGGGAGCATTTCAACGAGCTGGATAAAAAGGGTCTGGCGATGTATGGCCAGATGACGGCCGGGTCGTGGATCTACATCGGCACCCAAGGCATCGTGCAAGGCACCTATGAAACCTTTGCCGAGGCGGGCCGTCAGCATTACGGCGGCGACCTGAAGGGCAAATGGATTCTGACCGGCGGCCTTGGTGGCATGGGCGGCGCGCAACCCTTGGCAGCCGTCATGGCCGGGGCCTGCTGTCTGGCCGTGGAATGCGACGAGACGCGGATCGATTTCCGCATCCGCACCCGCTATCTCGACGCCAAGGCCAAGACCCTGGACGAAGCCCTTGCCCTGATCGACGAATGGACCGCCAAGGGCGAGGCGAAATCGGTCGGCCTGCTGGGCAATGCCGCCGATGTCTTCCCCGAACTGGTCAAGCGCATGAAGGCGGGCGGCCATCGCCCCGACATCGTGACCGACCAGACCTCGGCCCATGACCCCTTGCATGGCTACCTGCCGCAGGGCTGGACCGTGGCCGAATGGCGCGCCAAGCAGGAAACCGACCCGAAGGCGGTGGAAAAAGCCGCCCGCGCCTCGATGCGCACCCATGTCGCGGCCATGGTCGATTTCTGGAACGCCGGTGTGCCGACGCTGGATTACGGCAACAACATCCGGCAGGTGGCGCTGGACGAGGGGCTGGAAGACGCCTTCGCCTTCCCCGGCTTTGTGCCCGCCTATATCCGCCCCCTGTTCTGCAAGGGCATCGGCCCCTTCCGCTGGTGCGCGCTGTCGGGCGACCCGGAAGATATCCGCAAAACCGATGCGGCGATGAAGAAGCTGTTCCCCGACAACGCGCATCTCCACCGCTGGCTCGACATGGCCGGGGAACGCATCGCGTTTCAGGGCCTGCCCGCCCGCATCTGCTGGATCGGTCTGGGTGACCGTCACCGCGCCGGGCTGATGTTCAACGAGATGGTGAAATCGGGCGAACTCAAAGCCCCGATCGTCATCGGCCGCGACCATCTCGATTCCGGCTCGGTCGCCTCGCCCAACCGTGAGACGGAAGCCATGATGGACGGCTCGGATGCGGTTTCCGACTGGCCCTTGCTGAACGCGCTCTTGAACACCGCAAGCGGCGCGACCTGGGTTTCCTTGCACCACGGCGGCGGCGTCGGCATGGGCTTTTCGCAGCACTCCGGCATGGTGATCGTCGCCGACGGCACCGAAGATGCCGCCCGTCGCCTCAACAATGTGCTGTGGAACGACCCGGCCACCGGCGTCATGCGCCATGCGGATGCGGGCTATGACATCGCACACGATCACGCCAAGGCCATGAACCTGCGTTTGCCGGGCATCCTCGGCAACTGACCTTTATCTTGGTCCAAATATCCCGGGGGTCCGGGGGCTGGCCCCCGGTCCTTCCCGCAAAGCCCGCGCGCCCTATCCGGCCACGCGCGGGTTCTTGCCCTGTGCGCCCAGCCAGATCGGGTTTGACCACGCGCGCTTGCCGGCGGCGTCAATCACCGCCGCCCGCACCCAAGGCGAGTTGTTCAGCCGCTCCAACGGCACCTCGGTGCGGGTCATCGAAGCCCCATGCACCGCCTTTGCCCCGGTGCCATGGCCAAGCGCCACCACCGACACCACGGCAGAGCTTTCCACGATCAACTTGCCCGCCTCGATGCGCACATCGCGCAATTCCGGGCCTTGGCTGGAATAGAAATGCCCCGCCTTCAGGGCCGTCAGCAGGGCCTCCGGCGTGTTTTCCTCGGCTTTCACCATGACCCAGCCGCCAAAATGGTCCGGCTCGGAAAAATGCGCGTCATCCGTGGCAATCAGCGTCAGGCGGCGCCCCTCGGTCAAGAGCAGATCCGCAATCGCCGCGCCATCCGCGCGGTCGCAGCCCATGGCACAGCCGTGATTGTAAATCTCGACCGCATGGGCGGCGCTGATCATGCGGGCATCGGCCAGGGTGAGGCCCGACCATTGCGGATGCGCAATGGCGACAAAGGCCCCCGCCGCCACCGCGCGGGCGGCGATCTCGGGGCCGGTTTCCTGCCCGGCCACCGGAATGAAACTTGGAGAGTTTGACGGGGCGAAATCCGCCGGCAGGCCGACCGCAAGAATATGCCACAGCTCGCCATTCGCCATGGCGCCGGAATGCAGTTCCGCCCCAAGGATGGTGGTAAACCCGGCATCCCGCATCGGCACGGTATCGACAATCGGATAGCCGTAAGCCCCGATGAAATGGTCGGTCAGCGCGATGAAATCATAGCCCTCGGCCTTGTAGCGACGGCAGACCTCCTCGGGCGACAGCACCCCGTCCGAGCGCGTCGAATGGGTGTGCAGATTGCCACGCCAGAAACGGCCCTTGGCGGGAAAGGCGGGGTCCTGATGGGTCAACATGCTCTCCTTGGCGGGGAAATCCCGCTTGGCTTGCTGCGCACTATCGCAACGGCACGAAAGCTGTGCTATCCCAAAGCCGACAGGCGAAGAAGGCTGGAAACGATGGTTGCACTCGGCAAACAGGCGATGGACCCCGGTGAGGCGGTGGGCTGCGTGACCTTGCCACCCGATGAAATGGCCGCCCGCGCCGCCGAAGCCGCGACCTTTCTGAAGGCGCTCAGCCATGAGGGGCGCTTGATGATCCTGTGCCATCTGTCCTCGGGCGAGAAATCCGTGACAGAGCTGGAGGCGCGTCTGGGCGCGCGGCAGGCGGCGGTCAGCCAGCAATTGGCCCGGCTGCGCGCCGAGGGGCTGGTGGCGGCCCGGCGCGATGGCAAGGCGATCTATTACTCGATCAAGGACCCCAAGGCGGGCGCCATCATGGAGCGGGTCTACGACCTGTTCTGCACCCCCGGCCCGGTAAAGACCGCGTAGCCCCCCACCCGGCATCTGTGGCGGCCATATGGCCCGGCTTTGCCGTCTGGTCTGGCCGGGTTGGCCCCCAGCGGGGATATTCAGGCCATATTGAAGGCATCAGCCGCGCCCGAGAAAGGGCATGTCGCGCGCCATGATGGTCAGGAACGGGATGTTCGTTGACAGGGGCAGGTTTGCCATGTGCAGGACGGCGGCGGCAACCTCGGCCACCGCCATCGTCGGCTCGGCGCGGATGCTGCCATCGGCCTGCGGCACGCCCGCTGGAAAGGCTTGGGTCATCTCGGTCAGCGCATTGCCGATGTCGATCTGACCGCAGGCGATGTTGAAGGCGCGGCCATCAAGGCCAAGGGTTTTCGTCAGCCCGGTGACGGCGTGTTTCGACACGGTATAGGGCACCGAACCGGGCCGCGGCGCATGGGCAGAGATGGAGCCATTGTTGATGATGCGCCCGCCTTGCGGCGACTGGCAGCGCATCAGATGAAAGGCCGCGCGGGCACACAGCACCATGCCCGAGATATTGGTATGCATGACCTGAAGCCAGTCTTCGACCGGGATTTCATCCAAGGGGGCGGCTTTGGCCGCGATCCCTGCGTTGTTGAATAGCAGGTCCAGCCGTCCCCATTGGGCGGTGAGGCTGGCGAAGGCGGCCTCCACCTCGGCCGGATTGCCGACATCGGCGGGCAGGATCAGCACATCCTCGCCTTCGGCCGTGTCGCGCAAGGCGGCTGCGCGGCGGCCCATCAGCGCCACGCGCCAGCCCGCGCTGCGCAAGGCGCGGGCGGTGGCGCGGCCAATTCCGGCACCCGCGCCGGTGATCAGAGCGGTTTTTTGCATGGGTTTATTTCAGCACATCCGACATCAGCTTGCCGCCCGTCGCCCAATCGCTTTTGGCGATATCGGTGAAGACGACATGCACGGCGTCAGGATTGCCGTTGCAGGTTTCCGCCCAAGCCTTGGTGACGGCCTCGGCGCAGGCGCGCTTTTGCGCCTCGGTGCGGCCTTCGAACATTTCGATGCGGATCATGGGCATGGGCATTCCTTTCAGGTCTGTTGCACATCCGTGCGGAAAGAGTTTCGGGGTCAGGGTGTAGTAGCATGGCCACCGCGCCGGATCGGATCAACCAAAAGACGCAGGCCGTTCAGGACAACCAGAAGCGTGCCACCCTCATGGCCGATGACGGCGATCGGCAGGGGGAGTTCGTAAAACAGCGCGCCGACGACCAGCACCGCCATCGCCGCCATGGCAAAGGCAAGGTTCTGGCGGATGATGGCGCGGGTGCGGCGGGCAAGGCGGTGGGCGGCGGGAAGCTGGGTCATCTCCTCGGACAGCAGCGCCACATCGGCGGCTTGCAGCGCGACCTCGCTGCCCGCGGCCCCCATGGCGATGCCAAGATCGGCGCGGGCCAGTGCTGCGGCGTCATTCACCCCGTCGCCGACAAAGGCCACCCGGCCCTTGGCGGCCAGATCCGCCACCAGCGCCACCTTGTCTTCGGGCAGCAGGTCGGCATGGGTTTCGGCCTCATGCAGGCCCAGCTCTCCAGCAATGCGCAGGGCAACCGGGCGGCGGTCGCCGGTCATCATGGCCAGCGTGGTGCCGCTTTGGCGCAAGGCGGCAATCGCGGCGCGCGAGGTGTCGCGCGGCAGATCGGCGACCGACAGGGCGCCAATAAGCTGCGCGCCTTGGCCGACATAGATCAGGGTTCGGTCCTCGGCCTGCAAATCCGCCAGCCATCCGAGATGAAGATCGGCCCGCATCCTTTTGGCAAGACGCGCATTTCCGGCCCATAGGGTTTCATCCCCCTGCCCGCTGGCGATACCTTCGGACGGCAGGCTGCGCACATCGGCGCGTTCGGCCACCACCAGCCCCCGGGCGGCAACTTCGCGGCGAATGGCGGCGGCGACGGGATGCTCCGACTGCGCCTCAAGCCCTGCGACCAGCGTCAGGAAAGCCTCCTCCGACAGGCCCGGCGCGGCGATGCGGGCAACCTCGGCGCGGCCCGTCGTCAGGGTGCCGGTCTTGTCGAAGGCAAAGCTTTTCACCTCGGCCAAGGTTTCCAAGGCCGCGCCACCCTTGAACAACACGCCGCCACGGGCCGCGGCGGAAAGCGCGGACAGGATGGCGGCGGGCACCGAAATGACGATGGCGCAGGGGCTGGCCGCGACCAGCAGCGTGGCGGCGCGGTAAAGCGCGTCCTCCTGCGGCTGGCCCCACCACACCATCGCGCCCCATGCGGCCAAAGACCCCAGCAAGACCGCCACGGTGTAACGCTGGCCGAACCATTCGGAAAACCGTTCCGAAGGTGCGCGGGCGGCCTGCGCCTCGGTCACCAGATGGATCATGCGGGCAACGGTGCTGTCGGCCAGCCCCCGCGTCACCTGCATATCCAGCACGCCATCAAGGTTCACCGTCGCCTCAAAAAGCGCCTCGCCCATTGCCTTGTGGCGGGGCTCGGATTCGCCGGTCAGGGTGGATTCGTCCAATGCGCCCCCCCCTGCAACGATCACCCCATCCACCGGCACCCGTGCGCCGGGGCGCAGCACCACCACATCGCCGGGCGTCAGGCTGGCGGCGGGCACCTCGCGCACGCACGCCCCATCGCGCAACAGCGCGGTTTCCGGCCTGAGCGCCATCAGCGCCTCCAGCGCGCGGCGGGCGCGGCCCATGGCGCGATGCTCCAAGGCGCCGGAAATGGAGAACAGCGTCAAGAGGATCGCGCCTTCCATCGGCGCCCCCACAACCCAAGCGGCGATGGCGGCCAGCACCATGAGAAGATCAATGTCGAGAACCCGGTCGCGGAGGAGCGCGCGCAGCGCCTCCACCGCCGAGGGGATGCCCCCCGCCAGATAGACCAGCCCATAGCCCCAGAGGTCCAGATCATGCCGACCGGCAAAATGGGCGGCCAGCCCCGCCCCCATGCCCAAGACCACAAGGGCGGGCAGCACCATGCTTTCGCCGTGATCCTCACCGTGATCCGCGTCGTGCTTGTGCGTGTGGGCCATGACAGTCTCCTTGGGCCTACCCTGCCCCAAGCTGCCCCAAGCGCAAGGGCCAAAACGCAAACGGGGCCCGCGTTGGGGCCCCGGTGCTTCGTTCTCATGCCTTGGCTTAGCTACAGCCCGAAGTGCCGCCGCAGGTGTTGCACTTCATGCAGGTGCCGTTGCGCACCAGCGTGTAGTTGCCACACTCGCCGCAGGGATCGCCTTCGTAGCCTTGCATCTTGGCTTTTGTACGGGCGTCCATCGACACCGTGCCGGAGGAGATCGCCGTGGCCGAGGCCATGCCGCTGGTGGTTTCCGGCACCAGCATGTTCAGCGCCGTCACGGGGTCACCCCCGGCAAGGGCCGTTGCACCGACCGAGTTGATGCCGCCTTGGAACACCATCAGCTCTTGCGGCAGACGCTTGCGCAGATAGCCGGTCGAGGAGATCGACTTCAGCAGTTCCACCGATTTCGACGCCGCATTTTCGGACACTTCGCCAAAGTTGCGTTTGCCCTCATTGTCGCCGCGCCCCAGATCGTCAAAGGCCGCGCCGGTGGGTTTGACATGCGCAAGGTCTGTGCGGTCGAGGTATGAAATCGCCAGTTCGCGGAAGATATAGTCAAGGATCGAGGTGGCGTTCTTGATCGAGTCATTCCCTTGCACCATGCCCGCAGGTTCAAAGCGGGTGAAGGTGAAGGCTTCGACAAATTCCTCCAGCGGCACGCCGTATTGCAGACCCACGGACACCGCGATGGCGAAGTTGTTCATCATGGCGCGGAAGCCCGCACCTTCCTTGTGCATGTCGATGAAAATCTCGCCCAAGCGCCCGTCGCCATATTCGCCGGTGCGCAAGTAAACCTTGTGACCGCCGACGATGGCCTTTTGGGTATAGCCCTTGCGGCGTTCCGGCAGCTTTTCGCGGTTGGTGCGGATGATTTCCTTGACGATGATCTTTTCAACGATCTTTTCGGCCAGAACGGCGGCCTTTTCCTGCGCCGAACCGGTGGCGAGGATTTCCTCGGCCTCCTCGTCATCCTCGATCAGCGCGGCGGCCAAGGGTTGGCTGAGTTTGGAACCATCGCGATAGAGCGCATTGGCCTTGATGCCCAAGGAATGGCTGAGTTCATAGGCCGCCAGCGTTTCCCCGATCGTGGCCGAGTTCGGCATGTTGATCGTCTTGGAGATCGCGCCCGAGATGAAGCTTTGTGCCGCCGCCATCATGTAAATGTGGGCGTTTACCGAGAGATAGCGCGTGCCCTTCTTGCCGCAGGGGTTGGCGCAATCAAAGACATTGTAATGTTCGGCCTTCAGGAACGGCGCGCCTTCCAGCGTCATCGTGCCGCAAACGTGGTCATTGGCGGCATCAATCTGGGCCTTGGTAAAGCCAAGGTGACGCAGCAGGTCAAAGGTGGGATCGTTGAGCTTTTCGGCCGGGATACCAAGGGTCTGGGTGCAGAATTCCTCGCCCAGGGTCCACTGGTTGAAGACAAAGCGCACATCAAAGGCCGAAGGCAGGGCCGCGTCGATCTTTTCCAACTCGCGCGGGCCGAAACCATGGCCGACCAGCGCGGTCGGGTTCAGACCGGGGCAATTGCCGATGGAGCCATGGCCCACGGCATAGGCGACGATTTCCGCCACTTGGCTGGTGGAATAGCCCAGCTTTTCCAAAGCGGCCGGAACCGACTGGTTGATGATCTTGAAATAACCGCCGCCGGCCAGTTTCTTGAATTTCACCAGCGCGAAGTCCGGCTCGATCCCGGTGGTGTCGCAATCCATCACCAGACCGATGGTGCCGGTCGGCGCGATCACGGTGGTCTGGGCGTTGCGGAAGCCGTGCTTTTCGCCAAGCGCCAAGGCCTCATCCCAAGCCGAGCGGGCCAGCGTCACCAGATGCTGATCGGGGCAATTGGCGGCGTCCAAAGCCACCGGATTGACGTTCAGATCCTCATACTTGGCCTTGCCCCAAGCCGCCGCGCGGTGGTTGCGGATGACGCGCAGCATATGGTGCTTGTTGCGCTCATAGCCTGAGAAGGCGCCGAGTTCGGCCGCCATTTCGGCGCTGGTCGCATAGGCAATCCCTGTCATGATCGCGGTCAGCGCCCCGCACAAGGCGCGGCCTTCGTCGCTGTCATAGCCAAGGCCCATGTTCATCAACAGGCCGCCGATATTGGCATAGCCCAGACCCAGCGTGCGGAAGTCATAGGACAGTTGTGCAATTTCCTTCGACGGGAATTGCGCCATCATCACCGAGATTTCCAAGGTGACGGTCCAGAGCCGCGAGGCGTGGATATAGCCCTCGGCGTCAAACTTGCCGTTCGCAAAGAAGGTCAAGAGGTTCATCGACGCCAGATTGCAGGCGGTGTCGTCAAGGAACATGTATTCCGAACAGGGGTTCGAGCCACGGATCGGGCCATCCGCCGGGCAGGTGTGCCAAGCATTGACCGAATCGTGGAACTGGATGCCGGGGTCAGCACAGGCCCAGGCGGCATGGCCGACCTGATCCCAAAGATCACGCGCCTTGACGGTTTTCGCGACCTTGCCATCGGTGCGGCGGATGAGCGCCCAATCGGCATCGTCCTTGACCGCCTTCAGGAAGGCGTCGGTGACGCGGACCGAGTTGTTCGAATTCTGGCCCGAGACGGTGATATAGGCCTCGGAATCCCAGTCGGTATCATAGGTCGGGAATTCGATGCTGTCGAAGCCTTGGGCCGCGTATTGCAGGATACGATTGGTGTAGGTATCCGGGATCATGGCCTTTTTGGCCGAGCGGATGGCAGCTTTCAGACCGGGGTTCTTGGCCGGGTCCACCGAATCTTCCGACGATCCATCCCAGGCGCGGATGGCCGCGAAAATCTCGTTCAGCTTTTGCTCATGCATCTTGGAGCCGGCGACAAGGCTGGCGACCTTTTGCTCCTCGATCACCTTCCAGTTGATGAAGGCTTCGATATCGGGGTGGTCCATATCGGCGATGACCATCTTGGCCGCGCGGCGCGTGGTGCCGCCCGATTTGATCGCGCCTGCCGCACGGTCACCGATCTTCAAAAAGCCCATCAGGCCCGAGGATTTGCCGCCGCCCGACAGCTTTTCGCCCTCGCCGCGCAAGGAGGAGAAGTTGGTGCCGGTGCCGGAACCGTATTTGAACAGCCGCGCCTCGCGGACCCAGAGATCCATGATGCCGCCGTCGCCCACCAGATCATCCTTGACCGACTGGATGAAGCAGGCATGGGGTTGCGGGTGTTCATAGGCCGATGCCGATTTGGTCAACTCCCCCGATGTGTGATCGACGTAGTAATGCCCCTGCGACGGGCCGTCGATGCCGTAGGCCCAATGCAGCCCGGTGTTGAACCACTGGGGCGAGTTCGGCGCCGCCATCTGGCGCGCCAGCATGAAGCGCATCTCGTCGTAATAGGCCTGCGCGTCGGCCTCGGTGGTGAAATAGCCCCCCTTCCAGCCCCAATAGGCCCAGGCGCCGGCCAGACGGTCGAACACCTGCTTGGCGCTGGTTTCGCCCACGCTGCGCGCCTCGACCGGCAGTTTCGCCAAGGCCTCATCATCCGGCACCGAGCGCCACAGGAATTCCGGAACGCCCTTTTCCTTCACGCGCTTCAAAGCGGCCGGGATACCGGCCTTGCGGAAGTATTTCTGCGCCAAGACATCGCTGGCCACCTGGCTCCACCCGGCAGGCACTTCCACGGCTTCGTTGCGAAACACCACCTTGCCATCGGGGTTGCGGATCTCCGATGCGGTGATCTGAAACGCCATTTCGCCATAAGCCCCGGCCACCGCCGTGGTGAACTTCCGCTCGATCTTCATGCCCCGTCTCCGTCCCTAAATGGCGAGGATTTTTCCCCTGCCGCTTTGTTTTCAACCCTTTGCCCGTCGGGGCAGGCCAACCGCATCTTCTGTGCGAACACATCAAGTCAGCGCCAAAAAAGGGGCGCTGCGGATCCGGTGAGCTTGCCGTCGGCCCCCTATATCTGGTGGTCTTCCGGGCGACTTCATCAAGGTGAAGGATTTCGTTTGAGGCGGCAATTGGATTTTGAAGTCATCCACAAGATTTTGTGTCGCACCTTGCATAACCCGTCTAGGGGTGGCGTTAACCCTTGCCCTGAACTGGCTTCGACACCGATCTGGCAATCGGCAAATTGTTCAGGAAATCGGCGCGTTTGCCTGCCAAACCGCATGCAAGCCGCGCGCCCTTTGTCGCCAGCTCAGCGCCGTGATTTGCGGCGCTGATTCCCGGCCATCAACAGCATAAATGCCACAGACAAGATCGCTGAGATCGGCAACTCAAAAGAGAGGTGCCGCGCCAGCCTTCCAAGAAATGCCTGCAATTTTCCGGGGGGAATCGGGGTCAAAGTGGCGGCAGAATCTGCATAAACTAAAGGTATAGACGACTATCTTTTGATATCGCGCAGAATATCACCTTTGGCCGCGCCTCCGAAAAGCCCCAGCAAATCGACCTCGCCACCATGACGGGCGAGAGAATCGCCCCGAGAGCATCGCAGCCTCGCGGCGTGGGGGCTCTCCCCCTCCGCCTGCGCCCAGCCGGGCCACGCACCACCATATATTGTGGCAAGCTAACCCGACTGGCCGCCCCGAAGGATCGGCCAGCGCGGTTTTCTGCCTCTGGCCCTGCGGCCGATGTTGGCGTAAAGCCCGAAGGATCGAAAGGACACCGCCCATGCGCGACATCATCGCCCGCTGCGAGGCCAAGGGCCTGCGGATGACCGACCAGCGTCGGGTCTTGGCGCGTGTCATCGGCGAGGCCGACGATCACCCCGATGTCGAGGAACTTTACGCCCGCGCCGCCGCCGTGGACCCCAAGATCTCGCTCGCGACCGTCTATCGGACGGTGAAGCTGCTGGAAGAGGCGGGGATTTTGGAAAAGCTGGAATTCGGCGACGGGCGCGCGCGCTATGAAGATGCCGAACGCGACCACCACGACCACCTGATTGATGTCTCGACCGGCACGGTGATCGAATTCGTCGATCCCGAGATCGAGGCGTTGCAGGAAAGGATTGCGACCCGGCTGGGGTTCAAGCTGATTGGCCACCGGCTGGAATTGCTGGCCGTTCCGATAAAGAAGGCCAGAACGTGAAGCATACCGACAACACCGCCGCCACCCTGTTGATGGTGGGCGCGATGGCGGCCTTTGCCATCGAGGATCTGTTCCTGAAGCGCGCCGCGATGGCGCTGCCGCCGGGTCAGGTGATTGCCATGATGGGTCTGGGCGGGGCTTGCGTCTTCTGGGTGATGGCCGCCTTCAAAGGCCAAAAGGTTCTGACCACCCGCGCGTTGAAGGGGGCGCCGTTCTTGCGGTCGCTGTCAGAGGCGGGGGCGACGATGCTGTACATCACGGCGCTGGCCTTGATCCCCTTGTCGGTCAACTCGGCACTTTTGCAGGCCTCGCCTTTGGTTGTCACCATGGGGGCCGCGCTGTTTCTGGGCGAACCTGTCGGCTGGCGGCGCTGGACGGCGATTGGCACCGGCTTTGCGGGCGTCCTGATCGTGCTGCAACCTTGGAACGACGGGTTTCAGGCCGCAGGCATCCTGACCGTGTTTTGCGTTGTGGCCCTTGCCTCGCGCGATCTGTCCACCCGCGCCATGCCGGCCGACATCGGCACCTTCCCGCTGGTCAGTTGGGCCTATATGGCGCTGGTGCCTGCCGGGGCCATCCTGATGGCGATCGGCGGCCATCATCTGACCGCCATTGACCCGACCCGCTGGTTTGATCTGGCGATGGCGCTGGTTTCGGGGCTTTTCGGCTATTATGCCGTGACCGCCGCCACCCGTCTGGGCGAGGCGGCCGCCATCGCCCCCTTCCGCTATACCCGGTTGGTCTTTGCGCTGATCCTTGCCATGCTGTTCTTGGGCGAGCGTCCCGGCCCGGCCATGCTGATCGGGGCCACGCTCATCATCGTCTCGGGGCTTTACACCTTTGCCCGCGAACGGATGCGGGCCAGAACGCGCGCCCTTTCCGCCTGAGTTTTGCCGCACCGCAGAGACTTCCCCTGTCGCTTCTGACCGTGTAAGAGGCGCCCAAGACACTTTCACGCCAAGGGAGCGCCCCATGAGCACGATCATCGACATTCACGCCCGCGAAATTCTGGACAGCCGGGGCAACCCGACGGTCGAGGTTGACGTGACCTTGGAAAGCGGCGCGATGGGCCGCGCGGCTGTCCCTTCGGGCGCATCCACCGGCGCGCATGAGGCCAATGAAAAGCGCGACGGCGACAAGGCGCGCTATCTGGGCAAGGGCGTGCTCGAGGCCGTGGCGGCGGTGAACGGCGAGATCGCCGAGGAACTGGTCGGCTTTGACGCCACCGAACAGGTCGGCATCGACCGCACCATGATCGAGATGGACGGCACGCCGAACAAATCGCGTCTCGGGGCCAATGCCATTCTGGGTGTGTCGCTGGCCGTGGCCAAGGCCGCCGCCGAATACACCGCCCAGCCCTTGTATCGCTATATCGGTGGCACCTCGGCCCGCATGTTGCCGGTTCCGATGATGAACATCATCAACGGCGGCGAACATGCCGACAACCCGATCGACATTCAGGAATTCATGATCATGCCGGTCGGCGCGCAGGATATCCGCGAAGCGATCCGCATGGGTGCGGAAGTGTTCCACACCCTGAAGAAAGAGCTGCAAAAGGCCGGCCACAACACCGGGATCGGCGATGAGGGCGGCTTTGCGCCGAACCTGAAGTCTGCCCGTGAAGCCTTGGATTTCATTCTGAAATCCATTGAAAAGGCAGGTTACAAGCCGGGTCAGGATATCTATCTGGCGCTGGATTGCGCGGCCACCGAATATTTCAAGGGCGGCAAGTATGAGATGAAGGGCGAAGGCAAATCGCTGACCATTGCCCAGAACGTCGAGTTCCTTGCGGGCCTTGCCGCCGACTATCCGATCATCTCGATCGAGGACGGCTGCTCGGAAGACGATTGGGAAGGCTGGAAGTTGTTGACCGATACGCTGGGCAACAAGGTGCAACTGGTGGGCGACGACCTTTTCGTCACCAACCCGCGCCGTCTGGCCGAAGGCATCTCCAAGGGCGTGGCAAACTCGATGCTGGTCAAGGTCAACCAGATCGGCACCCTGACCGAAACGCTGCAAGCCGTCGATATGGCCCACCGCGCGCGCTATACCAATGTGATGAGCCACCGCTCGGGCGAAACCGAGGATGCGACGATTGCCGATCTGGCGGTCGCCACCAACTGCGGCCAGATCAAGACCGGCTCGCTGTCGCGCTCGGACCGGCTGGCCAAGTATAACCAGTTGATCCGTATCGAGGAAATGCTGGGCGAGACGGCGGAATACGCCGGGCGCTCGATCCTGAAGTAACGGATTTTCTTTGAAAATCAGCGGGCGCGGCGGGCAACCGTCGCGCCTTTCCTTATGCCGGGCGCAACAGCCGGTCAGGCCGGAACGGCGCAAGTTCCGGCAGAACACCCTGCCCCGCGATCTCTGCCGCCAGCCCTTCGGCCACAATGGCCGAAAGCGTCACGCCCGAATGCAGCACGGCAAGCCACAGCCCTGCAACAACAGGTCCCACGACGGGCAACCCATCTCCCGGCACCGGGCGTTCCGCCTGCATGACAGCCTCGGCGCGCAGGCCTTGAACGCCCAGCATCCCGGCAATCCGCGCCAAGGTCGCCTCGGCCTGCCCCAGCGGATCGGCCAGATCCTCGCCCTTGTCCGACTGGTGGAAGGCCGCGGCTGGCGCCAGAAGGCGGCCGGTCGCATCCTGCCGGATTTCCTGTTCCGGTGCGGCGAGAATATGGGCCAGCCGCATTTCCACCGGCGCGGTGCGCAGCAACAGGCCGGGGCGGTGCAGCATCGGCAGATGCAGCCCCAAGGGCGCGAGCAAAGCCGGCGCGCCAAGCCCCGCCGCGATCACCACCTGATCGGCGGCAATTGGGCCAAGCGGGGTATCGACGCCCCGGACCTGACCGCCCGTCATTGAAATTTGCGCGGCAACCCCGTTCAGCACCCGCGCGCCCGAAGCCGCCAGAAGCGCCCGCGTCAGCGCGGCGGCGTCTACCCAAGCCTCGGTCGGGAACATGAGCGCCGCCTCCGGGGCATGCTTCAAGGCAGGTTCGCGGGCCAGCACCTCGGCGCGCGACAGGCGCGTGAGCGGATAGCCCGCCTCGGCCAGCCTTGCGGCTGTGGCCTCAAACGCCGCGCCGGTTTCCTCCCACCACAGGCAGCCCGAGGCGCAATGCAACCCCGGCAGGGCCTGAGCCAGCCGCCGATGCGCCGCCATCCCCGCCACGCGCAGGGCAAAATGCGCCTCTGACAGCGAAAACGAGGCATTGATCCAGCCAAAGCTGCGGCCCGAGGCCTGCCCCGCCGGCAGGTCTGCCTCGATAACCGTCACCTCCCGCCCCTTGCGGGCAAGCTCATAAGCCAGCGAAGCCCCGATCAGCCCCGCCCCAATCACGATGATCTTTTCCATGGCCGGAAACCTCGCACGGCGTGGCGTAACCCGCAAGGCTCGTGCTAGACAGGTCGCATGCTGATCTGTCTCAACAAACCCTATGACGTTCTTTGCCAGTTCACCGACGGCGAGGGCCGAACAACCTTGGCGGATTTCGTTGATGTGAAGGGGGTTTACCCCGCGGGCCGATTGGATCGCGACAGCGAAGGTCTGGTGATCCTGACCGATGACGGGCGCCAGCAGGCGCGGATTGCCGACCCGAAACACAAGCTGGAAAAGACCTATCTCGCCCAAGTGGAAGGGGTCGTGTCTGACGCCGCGGTGCAGGCCCTGTCGCGCGGTGTCACGCTGAAGGACGGCCCCACCCTGCCCGCCCGCGCCCGAGCTGTCGCCCCGCCCGACTGGCTTTGGCCGCGCACACCACCGATCCGCGAAAGAAAAACCGTGCCGGATGGCTGGATTGAACTGACGATCCGCGAAGGCCGCAACCGGCAGGTGCGGCGTATGTGCGCGGCCGTGGGCCTGCCCTGTCTGCGCCTGATCCGCTGGCGGGTTGGCGATTGGACGCTGGAGGGCCTTGCGCCCGGTGACTGGCGGCAGGCATGAGCGAGAGAATGGATCATATCCAGTTTGTTTCCAGCCTGCCGACGGAGGAAAAACTTCGGCTCACCACGCTGTCGAACACCAAAGGGCTGGTGCATCTCGCCGGGCATCTGGGGGTGATCGTGATCCTTGGCGGGCTGATTGCGGCGGCCGTGCCGGGCTGGCCGCTCTTGTTGTTGCCGCAGGGCATTGCGCTGATCTTCCTGTTCACGCTGGAACATGAAT
Organism: uncultured Tabrizicola sp.; assembly: GCA_964393035.1. Taxonomy (GTDB): domain Bacteria; phylum Pseudomonadota; class Alphaproteobacteria; order Rhodobacterales; family Rhodobacteraceae; genus Tabrizicola_A. The sequence continues at coordinate 220,908 of CAYMRX010000004.1, read as the reverse complement.
GCACCCACCGCACCCCCTTTGCCACGGCTGCCCTGAACGATGTCGTGGGCCGGGCCTGCGGCTTTGTGCTGCTTTTGCCCTTTGAATGGTTCCGGTATTTCCACCTTGCCCATCACCGCTGGACCAATCTTCCGGGCAAAGACCCCGAATTGGACGGCGCCAGGCCCGAGACATGGCGCCAATGGCTTTGGCATGTCTCGGGCCTGCCCTATTGGGGCGGTATGGCGAAAGTGACATGCCAATTGGCCTTGGGCAGGGGAGAGGCGCCCTATCTTCCCGCACCCGCCCTGCCCCGCATCCGGGCCGAGGCGTGGGTTCTGTTGGCCGGTTACGCGCTGGTGGCGGCCAGCCTGCTGATGTCGCCCCTGCTGTTCTGGCTGTGGCTATTGCCCGTGATACTGGGCCAGCCCTTTCTGCGGCTCTATCTGTTGGCCGAGCATGGCGACTGCCCAAGGGTGGCAAATATGCTGGAAAATACCCGCACCACGTTTACCACGGCGATCGTGCGTTACCTTGCCTGGAATATGCCGTATCATGTCGAACATCACAGCTATCCGGCCGTGCCCTTTCACTGCTTGCCACGGTTGCATGACTTAATCAAAGATCATCTCAAGGTCACTGCCGATGGCTATGTGGCCTTCAGCAAAGCCTATCTTTTCAGACGAAACCTTTGATTAGAGAAAGATGATGCAGTATTTTGTTCAGATCCTCGTGCTTTCCACCCTCGCCTTCCCCGCACTTGCCCAAGAAGATGAAATGCCTTGGCAAAGCGACACCAGCTTTGCCGCGCTGTCCGCCACGGCCTTCTCGATCACCGGCGACATTAGCCTGACCGGCACCGCGCAGGAAAAGACCCTGCAAACCGCAAGCGGCGACGAGATTTTCCTGCATTTTGTCGAAGACCGCTCCTCAGCCTGGAACCTTTCGGACCCTGAAATCTGGCCGGGCGCGATTTTTTCCGTCGTCGAAGATCCCGGCCCGCTGGAAAACGGCAACACGCTGTGCGGCGATGGGCCGGCGACCTATCTGGTCTTTACGCCCCTGGAAGATGACATCGCCGGTTCGATCCTGCAAATCGCGGTGTTTGCCGGGGCGCCCCCGGAAAATATCGACAGCAATGGGCTGTGCGGCACGCTGAACTATGCGCTGGGATAAGGCCAGCCATAACGCGGGCTTATTGTAGGGGTCACAAGATTGCATTGGCCGCCCCGCGCGCCCTGAGGTAGTCAGGGCAGATGAACGCTGCATCCTCCCCAAACATCGACACCCCGCGCGGCTTTGCCTTTGCGCTGACCGCCTATCTCTTGTGGGGGTTCCTGCCACTTTACATGAAGGCCCTGGCCCATATCCCGACGCTGGAGGTGCTGGCGCATCGGGTGATCTGGTCGGTGCCGATTGCGCTGGTCATTCTGGCGATACTGGGACGCACCGCCGATCTGATGACCGCCCTGCGCAGCCCGCGCATGTTGGCGATGGCGGCGATCACGGCGGCGCTGATCTCGGTCAATTGGGGGATCTATGTCTGGTCGATCCAGACCGGCCATGCGCTGGAAGCCGCCCTTGGCTATTACATCAACCCGCTGTTTTCGGTGTTTCTGGGCGCGGTCTTGATCAAGGAACGGCTCTCCACCGCGCAAAAACTGGCGATTGGTCTGGCGACAACGGCGGTGTTGTTCCTGACATGGCAGGTGGGAAGCGTGCCGGTTGTGGCACTGAGCCTGACGCTGACCTGGGGCTTTTACGCCTATTTCAAAAAGATGCTGCCCATCGGCCCCAATCAGGGCTTTACGCTGGAGGTCATGCTGCTCCTGCCTTTCGCGCTTGGCTATGCCCTCTGGGGCGCGGCGCGGGGCGAGGCGATGTTCATGGCCTCGACCACCGCGAACACCGCCCTTTTGATGGGCTGCGGCGTGGTCACGGCGGTGCCGCTGATGATCTATGCCAATGGGGCGAAGCTGTTGAAACTCTCGACCATCGGCATCTTGCAATACATCGCGCCGACGATGATTTTCCTGACGGCGGTCTTCTGGTTCGGCGAACCCTTCGACAGCGCCCGGATGATCGCCTTCCTGCTGATCTGGGCGGCGCTGGCGATCTACACAACCTCGCTGGTGCGGCAGGCCCGGCGCTGACCGAGTTTTCGCAGAAAAATCAGGAATATCGAGTTTTCGACGAAAACTCGGGCCATCAGCCCAACGCATAGCCCGCGCCGCGCACCGTGCGCAGCGGGTCCGTACCGCCCGTCGCCATCAGCGCCTTGCGCAGCCGACCGACATGCACGTCCACCGTGCGGCTGTCGACATAGATGTCGCGGCCCCAGACCCGGTCCAAGAGCTGCTCGCGGCTGAACACCCGGCCGGGGCGTTCCATCAGGCAGGACAGAAGCCGGAACTCGGTCGGGCCAAGTTTCAACGCCGCCCCCGCGCGCGTCACCCGGTGGGTTTCGGGATCCAGCACGAGATCCTGCCATTCCAGCACCTCCCCCGCCTGCGCCGGACGCACCCGACGCAGATGCGCCCTGAGACGCGCCATCAACTCGGCCACCGAATAGGGCTTGATCACATAGTCATCCGCCCCGGTTTCCAGGCCGCGCACCTTGTCGACCTCCTCGGAGCGGGCCGAAAGCATCAGGATCGGGATGCCACGGGTTTCGGGGCGGGCGCGGATGCGGCGGCAGACCTCCAGGCCCGAAACATGCGGCATCATCCAATCCAGCAAAATGAGATCGGGCAAGCCTTCGGCGACCCGCTCCATCGCCTCCTCGCCATTTGACGCGGCCACCACCTGAAAACCTTCGGCCTCCAGATTGTAGCGCAGGATTTCGCGCTGTGCGGGCTCATCCTCGACCAACAGGACGATGGGTTTTGGCCCCGGCATCAGCCCTGCCCCCCGCCACCCAGAACCGCATCGACCTTGGGCCGCGCCTCGCCCGGAAGCTGGCCGGTGGCCATGTAGATCACCTGTTCGGCGATGGTGGTGGCGTGGTCGCCCACCCGTTCGATGTTCTTGGCGATGAAATGCAACTGCATCGCCGGGGTGATCTTGCGGCTGTCTTCCAGCATATGGGTCAGAAGTTCGCGGAAGATGGCGTTATACATCTGGTCGACCTCGTGGTCGCGCAGCCGAACCTCGGCCGCAAGCCCGGCATCGCGGGCGATGAAGGCATCCAGCGCGTCCTTCAAGAGCAGGCTGACCTGCTTGCTCATCCGCCTCAAAGACCCCGCCGCTTCGGGCAAAGGGGCAAGATCGGCAAGAACCTTGGTGCGCTTGGCAAGGTTCTTGGCATAATCGCCGCAGCGTTCCAGATTGCTGGCGATCTTCATCACCGACAGCACCATGCGCAGATCCGGCCCCATCGGCGCGCGCAGCGCGATCAGCCGGGCACATTCGGCGTTGATCTGTTCTTCCAGCGCATCAATGGCGGCGTCGCCCGCGCGGACCTGATCGGCCAAGACCTCATCGCGGCTTTCCAGCGCCCGTGCCGCATCGGCCAGCGCGGTTTCCACAAGCCCGCCCATCCGCATGATCATGGCCTGAACCGCTTCCAGATCACGGTCGAAGGCGCGCAAGATATGTTCGTTTGCCATGGTGCCTCCTTAGCCGATCCGGCCGGTGATATAGGATTCGGTGCGCGGGTCTTGCGGGTTGGTGAAAATCTGCCCGGTTTCGCCATATTCGACCAGATGGCCCAGATGGAAAAACGCCGTATGCTGGCTGACACGGGCGGCCTGCTGCATCGAATGGGTGACGATCACCACCGAAAAGGCGCTGCGCAATTCGTCGATCAATTCTTCCACCTGCGCGGTGGCGATGGGATCAAGCGCCGAGCAAGGCTCGTCCATCAGCAAGACCTCGGGGCTGGTGGCGATGGCGCGGGCAATGCACAGGCGCTGTTGCTGGCCGCCGGAAAGCCCGGTTCCGGGCGCGTGCAGGCGGTCCTTCACCTCGTTCCACAGGGCGGCCTTGCGCAGGCTGCTTTCAACGATCGCATCCAGATCCGCCTTCGTGCGGCTCATGCCATGGATGCGCGGGCCATAGGCCACATTGTCATAGATCGACTTTGGAAACGGGTTCGGCTTTTGAAACACCATGCCAACCTTGGCGCGCAACTGCACCGGGTCAACCCGCTTGTCATAGATGTTCTCGCCATCCAACTGGATCAGCCCTTCGATGCGGCAGACCGGGATGGTGTCATTCATCCGGTTGAGGCAGCGCAGAAAGGTGGATTTGCCGCAACCCGAAGGCCCGATGAAGGCGGTCACCGCCTTGTCGGGGATCACCACATCGACATCCTTGATGGCGTGGTTTTCCCCGTAATAGACCTGCACCTTGCGGGCCTCGATCTTGTTGACTGCGTTTAGCACGCGGCGCTCCATTCGCATATCATTCATGGTCATATCCCAAGCCCTACCAGCGGCGTTCAAATTTGCGGCGGGCCAGGATCGCCAACAGGTTCATCACGACAAGAAAGGCCAAAAGCACGATGATCGCCCCGTTCGACCGTTCCACAAAGGCCGGGTCAGACCGGGTGACCCAGGTGTAAATCTGCACCGGAAGTGCTGTCGCAGGATCAAGGAAACCGTCCAGCGGCGGGGCGGGATGGTTGTCGACAAAGGCCACCATGCCGATCAAGAGCAAGGGCGCGCTTTGGCCAAGACCGGCCGCCAGCCCAAGGATCGTGCCGGTCAGGATGCCGGGCATGGCCAGAGGCAGCGCATGGTGAAACACCGTCTGCATCTTTGACGCCCCCACCCCAAGGGCCGCATCGCGGATCGAGGGCGGCACGGCGCGGATTGCGGCGCGGGTGGCGATGATGATGGTGGGCAGTGCCATCAGGCTGATGACCAGCGCGCCGACAAGCGAGGACGATTGCGGCAGGCCAAAGACATTGATGAAGATCGACAGGCCCAGAATTCCATAGACGATCGACGGCACCGCGGCGAGGTTCGAGACATTCACCTCGATCGCGTCGGTCAGGGTGTTTTTCGGCGCGAATTCCTCAAGATAAATCGAGGCGGCCACCCCCACCGGCACGCACATCACGGCCACGAGGATCATCAGGTAAAGTGACCCTATCAGCGCCACGCCAAGCCCTGCCGCTTCGGGCCGCTGGTCTGAGGCATCTGGGTTGATGAAGAAATCCCAGTTCCAGCCCGACGACAGGATACCCGCCGTCCGCATTTGATCGGCCAATTGCAACTGTTCGGGCGAGATGTTGCTGTCGCGCTTGGCGCTTTCCATGGTGACGCGGCCCTTGAGGAACCCGTCCACCCGGCCCGAGGCAAAGACGCTGACCGCAATCGTGCGGCCCACCAGCGCAGGATCGGCCAGCACCTTGGCCCGCAGGCCCCCGGCGGCATCTTTGGAAATCAGTTCGGCCACCTCTTTCGGCTTCAAGCCGCCAAGGTCAATCTGGCGGGCCTCCAGCGTGGCAATCAACCCGGCCGACAGCACCTTGCCATAGCCGACGGTCGTGACCTTGGCCATTTCCTCGCGGTTGCGGTTGCCCTTCGGGTCCAGCAGCTTTTCGGTCAGTTCAACCGGATAGCTGAGACGGGCCTGAAAGAAGGACGAGGTGCCATCGCGGAAGATGGTGACCAGCATCACCGCCAGCAGGGTCAGCGACAGGGCAATCGCGACAAGCCCATAAAGACGAAAGCGCGTCTCGGCCGCATTGCGGCGCTGCATCGCCGGGCTGGTGCTATAGATCGACAGCACAGGTTGGGCAGGTTTCGCGGCGGTCATTCGTATTGTTCCCGGTATTTGCGCACGATGAAAAGCGCGAAGATGTTCAGCCCCAGCGTGATGACGAACAGCGTCATGCCAAGGGCAAAGGCGACCAGAGTTTCGGGCACGGCAAAGTCGGTATCGCCGGTCAACTGGCCCACGATCTTCACCGTCATGGTGGTCATCGCGTCAAAGGGGTTCATCGACAGTTGCGCCGCCGCCCCTGCCCCCATGACGACAACCATGGTTTCGCCGATGGCCCGGCTGGCGGCCATCAGAACCGCGCCGACGATGCCGGGCAAGGCGGCGGGCAGGATCACTTGGCGCACGGTTTCCGACTTGGTGGCGCCCAGACCAAAGCTGCCATCGCGCAAGGATTGCGGCACGGCGTTGATGATGTCGTCGGACAGGGACGAGATGAAGGGGATGTTCAGGATGCCGATGACCAGCCCCGCCGTCATCACCGAGGATCCGCTGTCACCCAAGCCCATCGGGGCCGCGATCCAGTCGCGCAGGGCCGGGCCAACGGTGACAAGGGCGAAGATGCCGAACACCACCGTCGGGATGCCGGCGATCACCTCGATCAGCGGCTTGACCCAGGACCGGGTGGCCTTTGAGGCATATTCGGCCAGATAAATCGCGGTGAACAGCCCCACCGGCACGCAGACAATCAGCGCCACCACGGTGACATAAAGCGTGCCCCACAAAAGCGGCAGCATCCCCAGATCGGAATTTCCCTTGAAATTCGGCGACCATGTCAGCGACAGGAAGAAATCTTTTTCCGGGTATTTCGTAAAGAAATCAAACGTCTCCGTCACCATTGACCCGACGATGCCAAGGGTGGTCAAAATGGCAATCGACGAGGCCGCAACCAGTAGGCCAAGGATCACCCGCTCCACCGCGTTGCGGGCGCGAAACTCCTTGTGGGCGCGTCTGACACCCCAGAAAAGGCCCGCAACCGCCAAGGCCAGACCCAACGCCGTGCGCCCCGCCGCCCCCCAAGCGGTCAGCGCACGATAGTCTTGCGCCGCCGACAGCACCGGCGCCGTCACCGCATTGCCCAAAGCCACGCCGACATCGGCCAGCACCGCGCGAATGTCGGTGGTCTGGCTGTCCAAGGCGCCCGCCTGCGCTTCGCTCAACGCGCCTGCGGCAACCGCAGCCTCAAGGCCGCCCGCCACCCGGCGCACATCGGCCATGGTCAATTCGCGGGCCGCAGCATCGGCCACCAACGCGGCTGGCAGATTGGCCAAGATCCGATTTTCGACGAAAATCGGTTGCGCGACCGGCCAGAGGGTCAGCCCGAAAAGGGCAGGCAACAGGACCGAAACCGCACCGAACCAGCCATAATAATTGGGCAGGGAATGCAGCGCGCGCGGGCTGCCACCGGCAGAGGCCAGCGCCTTTTGGCGCGCCAGAACGAACGCGGCCAGCGCCAGCACGCCAAGCACCGCAAGAAGCATCAGGACGGACATCAGGGGACTTTCGTCGGGAAGGGAACGAAAAAAGCGGGGCCAGAAGGCCCCGCCCGTGATTGGCTTATTCCAGCGGTCCCATCGGGGTTTCGGCGGCCACCTCGGCTTGGGTCTTGGCCAGTTCCGGGTCCGACACCAGACCGTATTCGGCCAAGGGGCCTTCCGGGCCAGCCATCTCCTCCGACACGAAGAATTCGATGTATTCCTTCAGGCCGGGGATCACGCCCAGATGCGCCTTCTTGACGTAGAAGTAGAGCGGGCGCGACACTGGGTAATCGCCCGACGCGATGGTTTCAACCGAAGGCACGATGCCGTCGATCGGGGCAACCTTCAGCTTGTCGGTGTTGTTTTGGTAGAAGGACAGGCCAAAGACGCCGATGGCCTTCTTGTCAGCGTCCAGTCGGGCCAGCGTCTCGGTATAGTCGCCGTCGATGTCCACCGATTTGCCGTCGGTGCGCAGCTCATGGCACATGGCCTTGGCGTTCTTTTCCTTTTCCGTGTCATCCGCACCTTCCGCGGTTGTCAGGAACAGCTCCAAGGCACCGGTGGCCTTGCAGCCCGCCTCGATCACCTTGACATCAAAGACTTCGCGCGTGCCGTGCTTGGTGCCGGGCACCAGCGCCAGAATGTCCTGCACGGGCAGCGCGGGGTTCACATCGGCCCAGGTCGCGGCGGTGTTGTCGGCCAGCGCGCCATCCTTGGCAACCTTGGCTCCCAAGGCGCTGTAGATATCAGCCGGCGAGAAGGCAAAGTCAGCGCCGCCAACGTCCGAGGCAAACACGATGCCGTCATAGCCGATGCGCACTTCCATCACCTCGGCCACACCATTGGCCGCGCAAAGATCCAGATCCGATTGCGATATGCGCGAGGAGGAGTTGGCGATATCGACGGTATTTTCGCCAACACCTTCGCACAGCTTCTTGCGACCCGCGCCCGAACCGCCACCTTCCACAACCGGCGACGGGAAGTCGAAGTTTTCGCCAAAGGCTTCGGCCACGATCGTGGCATAGGGCAGAACGGTCGAAGACCCGGTCACCTGAATCTGATCCCGCGCCGAGGCAATCACGCTAGATGCGGCAAGCATCGCCACGGTCGAGGCGGAAAGTTTGAAGAAAGACATCTGTCACTCCAGTCTGGCAAGCGAGGGGCCGGATGCCCGTCGTCTGCCCCCGGTCTAGGGGCGCTTGGCCAAGCTTTTGCGACAGCAGTGTAACAGGCATGTGACAATCGGCGTTTCACGAAACCCTTAGTCGTCATACCTTAAGAAATTGGCAGCAAGATGCTGAAAATACTTCCTTTTCCGGTTTCACTCTCAATCACCAACCGCCCGCGGTGACGTTGCACAATATGTTTGACGATGGCCAGACCCAGCCCCGTGCCGCCCTTTTCGCGGCTTCTGTGGCTGTCGACACGGTAGAATCGCTCGGTCAGGCGCGGGATATGCACCGGATCAATCCCCGCCCCCTGATCGCGCACCGACAGGCGCAACAGCGGCCCGCGCGGGCCGTCTTCGCGGGCAAGCGCCATGGTCACCGCCGCGCCGGCCGGGCTGCCGTATTTGATGGCGTTTTCGGTCAGGTTGGTCAGCACCTGCACCATCTGGTCAGGATCGGCGCGCAGCGCGATTTCTTCTGCGGCCCCGTCCAGCACCAGCCGCACATCACCCGCCCGTGCCATCGGTTGCAGACTGTCCGCGACAGCCCGCGCGATACCGGCAAGATCGACGCGGCTTTCCGGGCGGTTGCGCTCCTCGGCCTCAACCCGACTGAGGTGCAACAGATCGCGCACCAGCCGGTTCATCCGCTCCGCCTCGGCAGCCATGATGGCAAGGAAGCGTTCCCGCGTCACAGCATCCTCCTTGGCCGCCCCGCGCAGGGTTTCGACAAAACCGGAAATCGCGGTCAGGGGGGTGCGCAACTCGTGGCTGACATTGGCCACGAAATCACGGCGCATCCGGTCCATCTCCTCGGCCTCGGTCAGGTCGACAAAGGCCAGAAGCGCGCCTTCGTCGAGGGGCGTGACGGTGACCTCATGCACCCGGTCCGTGCCGACGGTCGGGGTGACCATCCGCACCACGGCAACTTGCGCGCGCGTCAGTGCCGCCTCAATGGCCTGCAAAAGATCGGGGGCGCGAAACAGCATCCCGTGATGCCGCCCGACAGGCCCCTCGCCCCCGGAAAACAGCCCCTGCGCCGCCAGATTGGCCTCCGCCACGACAAGATCATGGCCAATGACCAAAAGCGGCAGCGGCACGCCCTGCAACAGGCGGGAAATCGGGCTGGGCATGGGCGGACCTGCGGCTTGCCGTGGAACTCGCCACAGGCTAGCCGCAGGATGTAACAATTGCCAGACAGTCAGGCTATCTGTGGCCTGCCCGCCAGTCGCGCAGCGCGGCATTGTCCTCGGGCGGGGGTTTGGTCAGCCCAACCTCGGGCATAGCAGCGGGGCGGTTGCGGAAATACCACGTCTCGCGGGCGCCAAAGTAAAACGCCACCACCGCCCCCAAAAGCCACCACAAAGGTTCCGGCACCGCGTTCAGCCCCGCCATCCGCGCGGCAAACCCAGTCGGGTCCTGCATGGCATAGACAAAAAGCCCGATGGTGCCAAAGGCCAGCATCGGGCGCGGCAAGCGGTTCAACCCGTTCACAAACCGGTCAAATCTTCCCATCGGGGCAAGCGCAAACTCCTCGCCCATCTGGTTCAGCGCCGCCATCTGCGCCTCGGCCGACAATTCCATCCGCCGCGTGGCAGAGGGGGTGAACACCTCCGCCACATCGCGCGCCGCAGTCCCCACGGCGGCCACCGTGCCCGCCCCGGTCATCAACGAGCCCATCAACCCCATGCCGCGACCCTCGCCTTATGCTGTGCTTCTGTCAGATGATACCGTGGCGCGATGAATTCCTCGGCCCGGGTGATCCAGCCCCCCTTTCCGCCATCCCGCCTGCGGGCATATTTGCGGCTGGCCAGGCGGGCATCGGCCAAGGCGTAATAAAAATTACGCCGCGCAATGCCGTAAGCATCCGCCAAAAGCGACGGTGCGGCATCAAAAGCCAGTTGCGCCGCACGGATGGTCGCCGGGCCGATCGCCCCGTCATCGATGCACGCAAACCCCATATCGGTGCAAAGCCGTTGCAGGATCTTCACCGCATTGGCCCCGGCATTGACCTGCATGTCAAAGACCGATGCGTGCAAAATCTCGGGCAAGGCGGCAAGACCGGGGCGGCGAAAGTAATGCTCCATGTAGAGATCGACCGCCTGAGCGCGGCTCAATCGGCGAAGATCCTCGCCGTCCGTCCGCCCATCGCCCGTCAGATCAAGCCCCAATCGCCGCAGGGTCTCAAGCGTGACGCCGTATTTCGTCATTCCCCCCGGATCGTCGGGATCATCGATAAATCCCCCTTCACGGGCGACGATCTCGATCGCCAAGTCGCGCACAGTTTTCATTGCAAGCCTCAAAACTCCAGCAGAGCCATCAGCATGGCGCGGCAGGGTTAATGGTTGGTCAGAAAAGCGCGCGCTGCTTTACCTTGGTGAAAATATCCCCGCCGGAGGCAGTGACGGCCAAGGGCGGACGCTCCGCGGGGGGTATTTTTGCCAAGATGAAACCCTAGTCCTTGACCGGTTCCTGATAGACACCCTGTTCTTTCAAGGTGTCGATCACTTCCTTGGGCATGTAGGTTTCATCATGCTTGGCCAGAATTTCCGTGGCAACAAAGGTGTCGCCCTGCATTTGCCCTGTGCCGACCATGCCTTGGCCTTCGGCGAAAAGGTCCGGCAGGATGCCGGTATAGATCACCGGCACCGAGGCATTGGTATCGGTCACCCGGAAGGTCACGGTTTCGCCCTGCCCGCGGGTCAGGCTGTCGGCCTCGACCAAGCCGCCGATGCGGAAGGTTTCCGCCGGGCCAGGCGGGTCGCTTACCACTTGGCTGGGTGAGCGGAAAAAGTTGATACCGTCCTTCATCGCATAGCCAATCAGGGACACCGCGACGATCAGCGCGACAATGGTCAGCAGGATCACCTGAATCCGGCGCTGTTTTTTCAGGCCCTTCATGCCGCGAAAACCCGGTTTGGCGGGGACGTCCATCTCAATCTCTCCATCAGTCTTGCGGCAGGCATGCCCCATTCACATGGGGTATGCCTTGACCTTCATCAACTGCGGCAGGCCGTCACGGGAAAACCGGGGCCAGCATCAGGCCAGTGGTTTCCGCAATCCCCAGCATCAGATTGGCGTTCTGGATGGCCTGACCGGAGGAGCCTTTGGTCAGGTTGTCCAGAACCGCCACCACAATGGCCCGGCCTGCGATCCGGTCACCGATCACGCCCAGATGGCAAAAGTTCGATCCGGCGATGTCGCGGGTCGAGGGCAGCGCGCCAAAGGGCAAAACCTTGAGGAAGGGCTCATTTTCATAAGCCTTCGCAAGGGTTTGATGGATGGTCTTCGCATCCCCCCGAACATAGACCGTCGCCAGAATCCCACGGTTCATCGGCAGAAGATGCGGGGTGAACTGCACCTTCACCGGGCGGCCTGCGACCAGAGAAAACTCCTGATCGAACTCGCCTAAGTGCCGGTGTTTGCCGCCCGCCGAATAGGAATGGGTGCCGCCCGACAACTCGGCATGCAAGAGATTTTCCTTCAAGGACCGCCCTGCGCCGGAAACCCCGGCCTTCAGGTCGATCAAAATCTCGTCAAGGTCGATCACCCCGGCCGCGATCAAGGGGCGCAGCGCATATTGGCCGGTGGCCGCATTGCATCCCGTGCCCGCGATCAGCCGGCCCTTGGTGATTTCGGCGCGGTAAAACTCGGTCAGGCCATAGACCGCTTCGGCCTGCAAATCGGTGGCCGCATGTGGGTTGCCATACCATTTTTCATATTCCGCCGGATCGCGCAGCCGGAAGTCGGCCGACAGATCGACGATCTGCAGGCTGCGCGGCAGTTTGGCGATCACCTCTTGCGTTGTCGCATGGGGCAGCGCGCAGAAGCACAGATCGACCCCGGAAAAGTCGATCTCATCAATCTTTTGCAGCACAGGCAGATCCAGATGGCGCAGGAAGGGGAAGACCTCGGCCATGCTCATCCCGGCTTTGCGGTCGGCCGAAAGCGCCACAATCTTCATCTCGGGATGGGTGGCGATCAGGCGGACGAGTTCCGCCCCCGTATAGCCCGAGGCGCCCAGAATTGCGATGCGATGGGTCATGCTTTTCCCCTATTGCCAGATGTTGAGGCCTTCTTTGCGACCAAGGGCCGGACCATGCAAGAGGGAAACGCAGATCACAGGATGCTGATATCGTCGCGCAGCGCGGCCATAGTGGTGTTCAGCACCATCAGCCGGTCGCCCGCGCCGAAATCAAAGACCACATGCGCGCCCACCTGATCGGCGCGGGCCAGCGCCTTGGCGGCGGCGGTGATCCCGGTCAGGCCCGAAAAGCAGATGGTGTCGCCATTGTTCTGAAAATCGCGCAGGATATCCAGATCATCGCCCTTGGCAAAGATGAAGCGGTCGGCCCCCGCCCCGCCGTAAAGGTGGTCATTGCCCGCCCGACCGCGCATCAGGTCAGCGCCCGCGTTCCCCCATAGCGTGTTCGCCCCGGCATTGCCCCAAAGCTGGTCGGCATAGGCCGAACCTGCCAGGTTCTCGATGCCGGAAAAGCTGTCGCCCATCGCCTCTCCGGCCGCAGGCAGCGTCTGCACCTTTGTCAGATCGGCGCGCACCGCCGCCGCGGCCATGCGGTAAGAGGCGACATCTGTCCCGCCTCCCCCCACCAGCGCATCCGCGCCCTGCCCGCCCATAAGCGTGTCATGGCCAAGCCCGCCCACCAGCGTGTCCTTGCCGGTAAAGCCCGACAGGCTGTCGGCACCTGCCCCCCCGGTGATCCGGTTGGCCAGGCCATTGCCACTGCCCGCAAAGCCAAGCGCCTCGGTATAAGTCAGATGCTCCAGATTGCTGCCAAGCTGATAGCTGCGCAGGCTGGTCTGCACCAGATCGCTGCCCTCGTTCAGATGTTCGACCACGGCATCAAGGGCATCGCTGATGACATAGGTATCATGGCCCTGCCCGCCTGCCAGATGGTCGCGCCCGGCGCCGCCCTCCAACCAGTCCATCCCCCGCCCGCCAAAGAGGTTGTCGGTCCCCTCTGCCCCGGTCAGGCGGTCATCACCCTCTTGTCCAAAGAGGAAATCATCGGCCCCAAGGCCGGACAGCGCATCGTTGCCCTGCCCGCCATAGAGAAAATCATTGCTCTGATCGGTGCCTGCCAAGTTGTCATTCGCCCCATAGCCAAAAGCAAAGCCGGCTTGGGTCGCGCTGTCGAACGTGGCCTCACCGGCGGCGATTTCATAGACTTCGTTGCGTAAATCTGCGGTGACCAGGGTGACGCCAAGGGTATCGGCCAGCACCGGCGCGCCCGCCTCTTGCCCCAGCGAAAACGCATTCAGCGCATGGGCCAGCGAATGTTGGTGGCGGTAGACCTCGGCGCCATCGCCGTTCAGCGACAAAAGATGTGACGCCCCGGTTTGCAGGCCGGGAAACCAGCCAAAACCAATCCCTTGGGCGGCGAACCATTCATAAGAGGCGGTATAGAAATCCGCGTAATCCAGCGCCTCGGCGGCATTGTCCACCTGCCCGTCGGCATTGATTTCCGTGATGAGCAGCGCATCCTGCGCCACCGGCGCATAGACCTCGGCCAGCCGCGCAACCAGATCGGCAGGTGAGGTCGCCTGATTGGTGCCCATCCAGCCGGGGTAGAGATGCGCCGACCAGACAAGATCGGCCCCCACCCCCGCGCGAATGAGATCCAGCGCCGTGCTGGCCCCCTCCACCGCCTGATCCAACGAGGCAAAATCGCCGTTATAGCCCCAGCCACCCACCAGAATCCGGCCTGCGGCGCGGGCGTCGATGATCTCTGCCAAGGCCACGGTGTGATCGGCGTAAAGCTTGATGAAATCCGCAGCCGTCAGCCCGTCGCCCGCGCCATTGGCGCGCACCGTGTTGCGGTAGGCCGCACTTTCATTCATCAACTCATAGCCCCAGACACCCTGCGCCACGGCCGGGTGTGCGGCCATCCATTCCAGCATCTGGCCCCAGGCGCCGCTGACATCGCTGAAGTTTTCCTGCAAAGCGGCAAAGGCCCCGGCATTGGTCAGGGTCGGCCAACCGTCGATACCGCGCCCGATGTTCTGGGCATCGCCCTCGCCATAGCAGATCGTCAGCTCATAGCCCTGCGCCACGGCTTCGGCCAGGAATGCCTCCATCTGCGGATGCAAAGAACCGTCTTCGTTGAAGCTGTGTTCATTGAACAGAACCCGCAGATTGTTGACCAAAGGCAGGCTGGCCTTGATGCGCGCGACGAAATCGACCGGATCGCCATTCATCCCCATCGGGATCAGCTGGATCGGATCTTGCCAGACGCCCGTGCCATCCACCCCGGTCATCACGAGGTTGATCATCGCCACATCGGCGGTGGAATTTGCAAGTGACATCGGCGCACCCTTTGGCAAAATACGAAAAGCGCCCCGGACACGGGGGCGATGGGCAGTTCAGCCAAAGTTAACGACAGAGGCGGCGAAAATGCGGCGCTTTAGGGGGCGGTTTGCGGCATCAACTCGCCCGCCCGAACCGCAAAGGGCAGAATATTCTGCCGGGGCGGCAAGGGGCAGATCGCAAAAGGCGTAAAGCCACAGGGCGGGGTAAAGGCGCGGTTGAAATCAAGGGTGATTTCGCCTTCCGCCATCTCCTCGCCCATCAAGAAGCGCGAGGCGCCATAAGTCTCATTCCCCGAGGTCGCATCGCGGATCACGAACATCGGCTGGCCCGCCTTCCAATGCGTCGGCACCAGCGCGATGTCATGGCCCTGATGGGCAAAGCGCGCGACATGGGTCAGCGTCACTTCTGTATCGCCGCCGCCGCGCTGGCCGATGGTCGCGGGTTCGGGGCGCTCCAGCCGCTCCCAGCGGGCGCGGATCACCCAGTCGGGCGCCTCGGGGAAATAGCGCAGATGGGCCACGCGCGGGGCGGTCAGATCGCGCACCCGCAAGGCCGGGATGCCATCGACGGTATGCAGTTCCAGCAAAAGCGATCCGACAGCCAGTTGCGGAAAGCCCCCCGGCGCGGGGGCAAAGGCGGCGGCGGCCTGCCCCGGCGGCGTGAAACTGGCCCCGGTTGCCGTCAGCTCCAACACCCCAAGATGGGCAGGCCCGACCGACAGCACCAGATCATTGTCCGGCGCATGGCCCACACGCTGCGGGCCTTTGGGAATATCCACCCGGTCGGTCAGGTTCAGCCAGCCATCCTCGGCGGTCAAAGCCGCCAGCCGTTTGGCCTTCCATTGCGTCAACGCGTCCATCCTGGCCTTCCTTTACAGATACAGCGTTCCGGCCATCACCTTGACCGCTTGGCCCGCCACCGTCACCCCCTTTGGCCCGGTGGTGACCGCAATCTGCGACGGCCGCCCCATATCCACCCCTTGGCTGATGGCCAGCCGTTCCGGCCCGCCGGGCAAGGCGGCAAGATAGGCCCCCAGCGTCGCCGAGGCGCTGCCCGTCGCCGGGTCTTCCGGCACATTGTCCAAGGGCGCGAACATCCGCGCCTCGACGCGCTCACCCACGCGGACATAAGCAAAGATCGCGAAATCCAAGCCCGCCGGATAGGCCGCAGCCCCTTGGCGCACGGCCTCGGTCACCGGCCTTGCCTGCGCCAAGGCCGCGCGGTCGGTCAGTTCCACCAGCACAAAGGCCAGCCCGAGCGAGGCTTGCACCGGGGCATGGGTCGCGGTTTGCACCGCACTTTCCGGCAACCCCAGCGCCGCGGCCACCAGCGCCACGGGCGGCTGGGCGATGATCTGCAACGGCACGCCCGTGGTAAAAGCGGCCCCCTCCGGCCCGACCACGCAAGGAATCGGCCCGACGCCCAGTTCCAGCACCATCTCTGGCCCCTGCCCCAGATCGGCCAGCGCAATCGCCGTGCCAATGGTGGGGTGGCCTGCGAAAGGCACCTCGGATGTCGGGGTAAAGATGCGGACGCGGGCGGTATGGGCGGGGTCGCGAGGAGGGTAGCAAAACGTCACCTCGGAAAAGTTGAACTCGCGCGCGATGGCCTGCAAGCGATCCTCGGGCAGTTGCGTGGCATCGGGAAAGACGGCCAGTTGATTGCCGCCAAAGCGGGTCTTGGTGAAGACGTCGTAGACAAGATAGGACGCCTCATGACGGGGGGATGCGGGCATGAATGATCTCTCCCTGTTTGTCCGCCAAATCGACAGGGAATCCCGCCCCACCGCAAGAGGCAAAGCTGCGATTGACAGCAGGAGACCGCTGACATTCTATGCCTGTCATTGGATGGGGCTAAACATATGTCTTCAAATTGGTATTTCGCGAAATCTGGTGTCTCGAACGGTCCGGTCAACCTGGACGATCTGCGCCGCGATCTGCAAAGCGGCGTGCTGGGGCCGGATACGCTGGTGTGGAACCCATCCATCCCGAACTGGCGGCCCGCCTCTGAGATGGCCGAACTGCGGGTCAACCCGCCGCCGCTGCCCCCCGGCCAAGCCCAAACCGCCTTTGACAGCGCCCCGGTCGCCTTGTCCGAACCGCGCCGGGGCTCAAGCGCCTCCGCGCCGTGGTCCCCTCATAGCCCGCAAGACACCAGCCCGCCGCCAAGCCCCAGCCAGATCGGCCCCGACGGGCTTTACATCGGCGCACCCGCCCGTGGCTTTGGCGAGGCGATCTCGACCTGTCTCAACAAATACGCCACGTTTTCCGGCCGGGCGAGCCGATCAGAATATTGGTATTTCTACCTGTTTTGCACCTTGATCGGGATTGTGGGCAGTTTTTTTGAACTTGCAGGCGCCCCTGCCGTCTCGGCCCTGATTTCGCTTGGTCTGGTGCTGCCCTCACTGGCCGCCACCGTCCGGCGCCTGCATGACACGGGCCGCAGCGGCTGGTGGCTGGGCGGGCCAGTGCTTGCCGCGATAGGAGCCTTTCTGATCTTCGCCATGATCGGGGCTGGCGCGCGCAGCCCCGATGCGCTGCTTGCCCCCTTCGGGGTGATCTTCGGGCTGGGATTCCTCGGCTGGGCCATCGCCCTGCTCGTCTTCATGTGCCAAAAAGGCGCCCCCGGCCCGAACCACTTCGGTTAAGCCGCCTCGAACACCACCTGACGGCGCAGGAATTGCGTCGCCTTGGACGACACATACGAGGGATCGCCCGTCGTCAGGAATTTCGACTGCGTGCCAGAGCCGAGCATTTCGGGGCGGCGGGTCAGATAATCGGCAAGGCTTTCGGCCACCAGATTGGCTTGGGAATAGACCTTCACATCCGCCCCCAAGGCATCCTGAAACGCCTTTTGCATCAAGGGGTAATGCGTGCAGCCAAGGATCGCCGCCTGCGGATGCGGCATCCGGCGTTTCAGGCTTTCGACATGGCTGCGCACAAGGGCCTCGGCCAGAATTTCATCGCCCTGCTCAATCGCATCGACCACGCCCGCGCAGGGTTGTGCCTCGACATCGACCCCGATGGCGCGGAAGGCCAACTCACGCTGAAAGGCGCGGCTGGCCACCGTGGCGGGGGTGGCAAACAGCGCCACGTGTTTGACATCCACCTCACGCGGGGGGCTGTTGTCGCCCCATTGGCGTTCGGTCAAGGCCTCGATCAAGGGGACAAAGACGCCCAGAACCCGCTTGCCCGGCGGCACCCAGGTTTCCTGCATCCGCTTCAAGGCGGCGGCAGAGGCGGTGTTGCAGGCCAGGATCACCAGATCGCAACCCTCGGCCCAAAGCCGTTCGGTGGCAGCGACGGTCAGGTTGAAGATGTCGTCATGGGTCCGCACCCCGTAAGGCGCATGGGCATTGTCCCCCAGATAGACGAAAGGCACCTTTGGCAGCCGCTTTGCGACGACATCCAGAACCGTCAACCCGCCAAGACCGCTGTCGAAAACCCCTACCGCCATATCGGCCCCCTCAATTTATTCTGCGCCTGCATCTTAGGCGGATTGCGCGCGGGGTGAAAGCGGCTTGCGCATCCCCGGCCTGCGGGGGAATTTTTCGCGGTTTCCGTCGTTTACACAGCCATTTTTATGACTACATAGGCGCTTCGCGTGCTAGGGTCACGCGCGGACGGAGGGGCGCCATGGATTGGGACAAGCTGAGAATTTTCCACTCGGTGGCTGAAAAGGGCAGTCTGACCCATGCGGGCGATGTGCTGCACCTGTCGCAATCGGCCGTCAGCCGCCAGATCCGCGCGCTGGAGGAAAGCCTGAATGTCACGCTGTTTCATCGCCATGCGCGCGGGCTGATTCTGACCGAACAGGGCGAATTGCTGTTTGATGCGACCCAAGCCATGGCCAAGCGGCTGGATGCCACCGCCGCGCGCATCCGCGATTCGGAGGATGAGGTTTTTGGCGAGTTGCGCGTGACCACCACGACGGGCTTTGGCACGCTGTGGCTGGCCCCGCGCCTGCCGACCCTGTTCAAACAATACCCCAGCCTGAAGATCGACCTGATGCTGGAGGAGCGGGTGCTGGACCTGCCCATGCGCGAGGCCGATGTCGCGATCCGTATGAAGGAACCCAGCCAAGCGGATCTCATTCGCAAGCGGCTGATGAACATCAAGATGCGGCTTTATGCGACGCCGGAATATCTGGCCGAACATGGCACCCCCACCACGATGGAAGACTTTGCCCACCATCGGTTGATTTGCCAGCACGCCGGAACCGCGCAGGTGGCAGCAGGGGCGATGCTGGTGGCCGAATTGATGAGCCATGACATTCCGTCAACCCTGACGGTGAACAACTACTTCGGGGTGCTGCAAGGCGTCTTGAACCATCTGGGGATCGGGGTTCTGCCCGACTACATCACCGAAGATTTCCCGAATCTCGTGCGGGTCCTGCCGGCGACCGAAAGCAGCGAAGTGCCAGTTTTCCTCGCCTACCCCGAGGAATTGCGCCATTCCAAACGCGTCGCCGCCTTCCGCGAGTTTGTGACGGAGGAAATCTTCAACTACCGCAAGCGCCAGCAGATCTAGCGGCTCGCGTTTTGCCTTCGCCTGTTTTTGATGAAAAAACAGGAGTTTGCGGCATGGATTTGGCCGCGCACCGCCAGCCATGCACTCAGCGCATAACGGCAATGCTGCATATGCAGCGTATTCGTTCTTGAGATGCTCAATCCATACGCATAGATACCCCCTCGAAGCGTCAATCGAGTTCGCTCTTGACGTTTCACCTCCCTGTTGGACTTGGCCGAGCGTAAGCTCGGCCTTTTTTTTGGCCTGCCCCCCGGTGCTGGCGCCCGAACTGCCTGCCAGAACGGCAGATCGCGCCCCGCAGGCCAACCCGCCGGGCGCCCCGTTTCGCGCTGTGGCTTGTTTTTGGGCAGAGACCAGATGTGCGGCCCAAACCGACCATGGCCCATGATGAAAATATTTCCCGCCGCAATAACCGCAGGCGCTTTCCCTTTCCCGCCCCTTGCCCTAAAGGCATCGCAAACCACCGCGCCTGATGGGAGACTGCCATGTCGGAACCCGAAATCACCCCGGAAATCGTCGCCAAGCATGGCATCAAGCCGGATGAATGGGAGCGGTTGCTCGACATTCTGGGCCGGATGCCCACGTTCACCGAACTTGGCATCTTTTCGGCGATGTGGAACGAGCATTGTTCTTACAAGTCGTCGAAGAAATGGCTGCGCACCCTGCCGACCACCGGGCCGCAGGTGATTTGTGGCCCCGGCGAAAACGCGGGCGTGGTCGATATCGGCGATGGTCAGGCGGTCATCTTCAAGATGGAAAGCCACAACCACCCCTCCTACATCGAACCGCATCAGGGGGCAGCAACCGGCGTCGGCGGTATCCTGCGCGATGTCTTCACCATGGGCGCGCGCCCGATTGCGGCAATGAACTCCTTGTCCTTCGGCGTGCCCTCGCATCCGAAAACCTCGCATCTGGTCAAGGGCGTGGTTGAAGGCGTCGGCGGTTATGGCAATGCCTTTGGCGTGCCGACCGTGGGCGGCGAAGTGCGCTTTCACAAATCCTATAACGGCAACTGCCTTGTGAACGCCTTTGCGGCCGGCCTCGCCGATGCCGACAAGATCTTCTACTCGGTCGCCTCGGGTGTCGGCATGCCGGTCGTCTATCTTGGCGCCAAGACCGGCCGCGATGGGGTTGGTGGCGCGACCATGGCCTCGGCGGAATTCGACGACACGATCGAGGAAAAACGCCCCACCGTTCAGGTTGGCGACCCCTTCACCGAAAAGCGCCTGCTGGAAGCCTGCCTTGAGCTGATGGCGTCCGGCGCCGTGATTTCCATTCAGGACATGGGTGCTGCGGGCCTGACCTGTTCCGCCGTGGAAATGGGCGACAAGGGCGGCCTCGGGATCAAGCTGCAACTCGATGATGTGCCGCAGCGCGAAACCGGCATGACAGCCTATGAGATGATGCTGTCGGAATCTCAGGAACGCATGTTGATGGTTCTGAAGCCGGAACTGGAAGATGTCGCCCGCGCCATTTTCGTGAAATGGGACCTCGACTTCGCCATCGTCGGCGAGACCATCCCGGAAGACCGCTTCCTGATCCTGCATGGAAATGAGATCAAGGCCGACCTGCCCTTGTCAAAACTCTCGTCCTCTGCGCCGGAATATGATCGGCCTTGGGTCGAAACCCCTGCGGCTGCCCCCTTGGGGGCCGTGCCCGCGATTGCCCCGATTGCCGCCCTGCGCGCGCTGATCGGCTCGCCCTCCTATGCCCACAAGGCTTGGGTCTATGAGCAATATGACAGCCAAGTCGGCGCCGATACCGTCGTGGCCCCCGGCGCGGGTGCGGGCGTGGTGCGGGTGCATGGCACCGGCAAGGCGCTGGCCTTCACCTCTGACGTGACGCCGCGCTATGTGAAAGCCAACCCGTTTGAAGGCGGCAAACAGGCGGTGGCGGAAGCCTACCGCAACCTGACCGCCGTGGGGGCAATCCCGCTTGCCACCACCGACAACCTGAACTTCGGCAACCCCGAAAAGCCGGAGATCATGGGCCAATTCGTTGGTGCGATCAAAGGCATCGGCGCTGCCGTGGCCGCGCTGGATATGCCGATCGTGTCGGGCAACGTGTCGCTTTACAATGAAACCGATGGCTCGGGCATCCTGCCCACCCCCACCATCGGGGCCGTGGGCATCTTGGCCAGCCTTGACGATCTGATCGCGGGCCGCCCGGCGACGGGCGATCTTGCGGTGGTCATCGGCGCGACCAAGGGCCACCTTGGCCAATCGGCGCTGCTGGCCGAGGCTTTCGGCATGGAGGCAGGCGATGCGCCGCATGTCGATCTGGCGGCGGAAAAACTGGCCGGTGACTTCATCCGCGCCAACCGCAAGGCGTTCCGCGCCTGCACCGACCTTGGCGATGGCGGCCTTGCGCTGGCGGCCTTTGAAATGGCCGAAGGCGCGGGCCTTGGCCTGAAGATCGACGCCGCCGAGATCGGCTTCCTTTATGGCGAGGATCAGGCGCGCTATCTGGTTGCCCTGCCGCAATCCGGTCTGGCCGCCCTGACCGCCGCCGCCAAGACGGCAGGCCTGCCCTTGGCCCTCGTCGGCCAATTCGGCGGCGCGATGGTCACCTTGGGCGGCGACAGCGCTCCCTTGGCCGATCTGTCGGCGCTTTATCGCGGGGCCTTTGCCAAGGCCGTTGCCTAATGCTGCGGCAGGCCCGGCCCTCGGACCTGCCCCTCATCGACGCCCTCTGGCGCGCGCCGGAAAACGCGGCATGGATCGAACCGCCGGACGAGGACGAGATCGGCCGTGCCATCACGCAAGGCTTTGCTTTCCTTTGGCAAACCCCAGATGGCCCGCCCGGCTTTGCTGTTGCCATGGCTTGGGTGCCGCGCGTGATGGGGCTTTCCGCCATCGTGGCCCCGCCCGGTCAGGGCGGCCCATTCCTGCGCGCCCTGCTGGCAGAGATGTTCGGCCCCCTGAACGCCCACCGGATCGGGCTGGATGTCACCACCGACAATGCCCGCGCCATCGCGCTTTATGAACGCATGGGCTTCTCACGCGAGGGCCATATCCGCGAATGTTGGCAGCGCGCGGACGGGAATTGGACCGACTGCTACCTTTACGGCCTGCTGGCCAAGGAATGGACCTCATGAGCCTGCGCCCCGCAACCCCCGCCGATTTCGCCTTCATCCGTGCCTTGGCGCAAGATCCGGCCAATGCCCCCTTCATCACCGATGAGGATGACGCGGCGCTTGCCGCCTATCTCGCCGATCCGGCCGCCCGGCTTTACATCTGGCAAGAAGCTGGCGCGCCTGCCGGCTTCGCGCTCTATTGCGAGATCGGCCACCCCACCGGCCGGGTGGAACTGCGCCGTCTGGCGCTGTCGCAAACCGGCGGCGGGCGCGGGCTGGCCTTTCTCAAGACCTTGACCGACCACGCCTTTACCGAATTTGGCGCGGCCCGGGTCTGGCTGGATGCCTCGGGCGAGAATCTGCGCGCGGCGCGGGTCTATGGCCAGATCGGCTACAGGCTGGAAGGCACCCAACGGGCGCATTGGTGGCGCCCGGCGCTAAACCGGGCCGTGGATCTTTTGCTGTTCGGCATCCAGCGCGACGAATGGCAGGCGCGCCGCGCATAACATCGCGCCCCCACAGCCTCTTGCCCCTGCCCCTGCCCGGCCTTACATCTGAGCCGTAAGTCAAAGGAGAACGCCCATGGCCATGGAAGCTGAAGACATCGAAGCCTTGATCCGCGCCTCCTTTCCGCAGGCCAAGATCACCGTGATGGACACCGTGGGCGACAAGAACCATTGGGCCGCCGAGGTGATTGACGAGTCCTTTCGTGGCATGAACCGGGTGCAGCAGCAGCGCGCGGTTTACGCCAGCCTGAAGGGCAAGATGGACGGCGCGCATGGCGAATTGCATGCGCTGGCGCTGACCACCAAGGCCCCCGCCTGACGCCCAGGCTGACCGCAGCGCCGTTGACTTTGGTCAATGGCAGCGCCGGCCCGACCGGGCAAAGAGACCAGACAAACGCACCGTCCCCCCGGTGCCCTTAAGCCAAGGAAACGCGACAATGACCGCTCAAGACCAAATCCGCGAGACGATCGCGAAAAACGACGTGGTGCTGTTCATGAAAGGCACCAAGATGATGCCGCAATGCGGGTTTTCGTCCCGCGTGGCGGGGGTTCTGAACTACATGGGCGTCGAATTTGCCGATGTGAACGTATTGGCCGATGCGGACATCCGTCAGGGGATCAAGGATTTCTCGGATTGGCCGACCATCCCGCAGCTTTATGTGAAGGGCGAATTCGTCGGTGGCTGCGACATCGTGACGGAAATGGCGCTGTCGGCGGAGCTGGATGCGCTGTTTGACCAAAACGGCATCGCCTATTCGAAAGAGGCCGCCGACCGCATCCGCGAGGCCAACAACGGCTGATCCACCTTGCCGGATCCTATGGAAAGGGGGCCGCTTTGGCCCCCTTTTGCATTCAGCTTTTCCGCGCCGTACATTCGGCCAGAAGTTCTTCTTCGGCCGCATCATCCGGCGCCTGCTTCAAAAGCAGCACAAGGTCACCCTTGCTGTGGATGCGGTAGCCGCTTTGCGCGTCAATATCGACATAAAGCACCCCAGAGCCACTGACATCCTGCACCATGGCATGGACCACGCCCGCAATCTGCACAGCGGCAAAGCTGGAGGTATCGGGCGCGGTGAAATAGGCAACCGACAGATCGTCGATGGCGCTGGAGCAGGTGTAAGTCACGGTTTCAACCCGCATGCCCTTGTCCTCCCAGACCGTCTGGGCCAGCACGGTTGAAGGCAGGAGAGCGCCGAGAAAAAGGGCCGAACTCAGGGCAAGCGGTTTCATCATCATGCGTCCTTTGGGAATGGGAAACGGAAAATCCCCTGTCTCATGCCCCATGCCCCAAGATTTTGACAGAGGGAATAAGATTCCCGCTTTCCCCTTGCCCCGAAAACCGCCTCAGGCGCCGCCCTCGACCCGCGCGGCCAGAGCCTCGGCCCTTGCGGCAAGCTCTGCCAGCGTTTCCACCACCTGCGGCGGGATCACCGGGACTTCCAGTTTTTCCCGCTCGGGCATGGGGCGGCCCTCAATCTCGGCCAGCTTGGCCTTCAATTGACGGTTTTCATCTTCGATGGCCGCGGCCTTGTCGGCCAGCATCAGCCCCGACATCAACAACAGCCGCGATTCCGGCAGGCGGCCCATGGCGGCGACCAGTGGCTGCGCCTCGGAATCCAGCATGGCAGAGGCGGCGCGCAGGAAATGTTCTTCGCCGGGTTGGCACGACACCTGAAAGACCCGGCCGCCAATGGTGATATCAAGATCAGGCATGTTCGGCATCCTTCACAAGGGGATCAAGGGCCGCCACAACCTCGGCCAGCTCGGCGGCCTCGGCAGCGCGGGCGGCACGCAACGAGGCAATTTCCTTGCCCGCCTCGGCCAAGACCCGGCGCAGGGTGGCGATTTCATCGGCCTGGGCGGCAAGCTGGGCCTGCAAGCCTTCGTCCGCCTCGCTCGCGCCCTGCGTTGCCCGCTCGTGCAGCACGCGCACCCGCTCATTCAATTGGGCATTGGCCATCCGTTCTTCATCCAAAGCCTCGGTCAGGCGGGCGATTTCATCCCCCTCGCCCTGCCCGGCGACATGGCCCGCCCGGCGATCAAGCCCGGCCCCGATCCGTTCCAAGGCTGCGGTGAGCCGCCGCTCCAGCTCGACAATATCCTGCATGGGTCTTGCGCCCTTTCTGTCTTTTCCGGCCAAAGACTTACCCCCGGCCCCTGTTGCACAACCGTTGCGAATCGCAACGGCAGCGTCAAGCCCGATCATAGCGCCTGCCCGGCGCGGGGTCTTGTCTTTTGCGTCCAACAGCTTGCGGGCCGTGCTTGATCTTGCCGCCAAGGCTGGTATGCACCCCGCAACGCCAGCTTTCAGCCAAAGGACTGCCGCCTTGGACATCGAGACCCTCCGCGCCC
Source organism: uncultured Tabrizicola sp. (assembly GCA_964393035.1). Taxonomy (GTDB): domain Bacteria; phylum Pseudomonadota; class Alphaproteobacteria; order Rhodobacterales; family Rhodobacteraceae; genus Tabrizicola_A. The sequence goes on along the minus strand of CAYMRX010000004.1, from coordinate 195,759 downwards.
GCCACCCCGACCACTGGATGCGCGCCGCCGCGATCCGCACCCTGACGCTGGATGCCGTTGCGGCCGCCAATTCGGGCCATTCCGGCATGCCGATGGGCATGGCCGATGTGGCGACGGTGCTGTTTGAAAAGCACCTGAAGTTTGATCCCAAAGCGCCCCGTTGGCCGGACCGCGACCGTTTCATCCTGTCGGCGGGCCATGGCTCGATGCTGATCTATTCGCTGTTGCATCTGACCGGCTACGAAGATGTGACGCTGGAGGAGATCAAGAACTTCCGCCAGTGGGGCGCCATCACCGCGGGCCACCCCGAGTTCGGCCATGTCGCCGGCGTGGAAACCACCACCGGCCCCTTGGGTCAGGGCATTGCCAACTCGGTCGGCTTTGCCATGGCCGAAGCGCATCTGCGCGCCCGCTGGGGCGCCAAGGTGCAGGACCATTACACCTATGTCATCGCCGGTGACGGCTGCCTGATGGAAGGTGTGTCCCAGGAAGCCATCGGCATCGCGGGCAAGCACAAGCTGAACCGCCTCATCGTGATGTGGGATGACAACGGCATCACCATTGACGGCAAGGTGTCGCTGTCGGACGCCACCGACCAGAAGGCGCGCTTTGCCGCCAGCGGTTGGAACGTGCTGTCTTGCGACGGCCACGATCCCGAAGACATTGACCGCGCCCTGACGGCGGCGAAAAAGTCGGATCGCCCCACCCTCATCGCCTGCAAGACCCATATCGCCTATGGCCATGCCGCGCAGGATACCTCCAAGGGCCATGGTGCCTTGACCGACAAAGCCCAGCTGCAGGCGGCAAAAGACGCCTATGGCTGGAAAGGTGGTCCGTTCGAGGTGCCAGCCAAGATCAAGGCCGAATGGGAAGCCATGGGCGCCCGGGGTGCTGCGGCCCATGCCGAGTGGAAAGCCCGCGTGGCGGCGCTGTCGGCCGCCAAGCAGGCTGAACTCGTGCGCATTTTCTCGGATGAGGCCCCGGCGAAGCTGGCCGCTGCTGTGCGCGGTGTGAAAAAGGCCGCCATTGAGGCCCCGGCGAAACTCGCAACCCGCACCGCATCCGAAAAGGTGCTGGCGGCGATCAACCCGATCATGCCGGAAACCTTTGGCGGCTCGGCTGATCTGACCGGGTCCAACAACACCAAGACCGCCGATCTCGGCGTGTTCAACGCGGAAACCCCCGGCGGCCGTTACATGTATTGGGGCATCCGCGAGCATGGCATGGCCAGTGCGATGAACGGCATGGCGCTGCATGGCGGCGTGCGGCCCTATTCCGGCACCTTCATGGCCTTCACCGATTACGCCCGCCCCGCGATGCGGCTTTCGGCGCTGATGGGTCTGCCGGTGGTCTATGTCATGACGCATGACAGCATCGGTCTGGGCGAAGACGGCCCGACCCACCAGCCGGTGGAACATCTGGCGATTTCGCGTTCGACCCCGAACACCTTGGTCTTCCGCCCCGCCGATCTGGTGGAAGTGGCCGAATGCTGGGAAATCGCCTTTGCCCAGAAATCCACCCCCTCGGTGATGGCGCTGTCGCGTCAGAATCTGGCCGCGGTGCGCAAGACCCACACCAACACCAACCTGTCGTCCAAGGGCGCCTATGTGCTGGCCGAAGCGACCGGCAAACGTCAGGTGATCCTGATGGCGACGGGTTCGGAAGTGGAAATCGCCCTTGCCGCCCGCGAGATGCTGGAAGCGCAGGGCATCGGCACCCGCGTCGTGTCCATGCCGTCGATGGAACTCTTTGCGGCACAGGACGAGGCTTACCGCAAAAAGGTTCTGCCCGCAGGTCCGGTGCGCGTGGCGATCGAGGCCGGCGTGCGCATGGGCTGGGACCGCTGGCTCTTGGGCGAGCGTGGCCGCGACACCAAGGCCGATTTCGTCGGCATGTCGTCCTTCGGCGCCTCGGCCCCCTATGACCGGCTTTACAAGGAATTCGGCATCACCGCCGAAGCCGCTGTCGAAAAGGCCAAGGCGCTGCTCTGACGCGCAAGTTCTTCGAAGAAGATTGCCAAAAACAAAACGGCCCGAGGTTTCCCTCGGGCCGTTTCGCATTACTCCAAAGGCTTACCGGTATCCGACGGTTTCAATCTTGCCGTCCTTGATCTCGAACTCGCGGAAGTTGCCCGCGGATTCACCGCCGCCAATCAACTCGACCGAGGTCGCGCCGACATAGTCGATGTCGGTCCCCGCTGCGATCAGCTCCAGCGCCTTGGCCAATTCGCCCGGCAGGATCACCTCGCCCGGACCATTGGCGATGTCCATGGTCTTGGCGGTCCAATCCGCGCCCTTGGTCGAATTGGCTGCGGCCATCGACAAAAGCATCAGCGCCGCCGCGTCATAAGATTCGCCAGCGTAGGAGGAGGACGGGTCGAAATTCGCCGCCTTGGCCAGCTCGGCAAACTTCGCCGCGCCGTCGCTGTCGGTGCCGGGAACCGAGCCATACGAGCCGTTCAGCGCATCACCGATCGAGGCGATCAGGCTTTCGCCATACATGCCGTCGGGCAGGTAGAAGGTCGAGAAGGCGCCGGTGTCCACCGCCGACTGGATCATGCCCTTGCCGCCCTGATCGACATAACCCGCAACCACCAGCACCTCGCCACCGGCCGAGGCCAGCGTGGCGACTTCGGCCGAATAATCGCCCTTGCCGTCCTCATGCGGGACGGTGGCGGTCACGGTGCCGCCCGCCGCCGTGAAGGCCGCCGCGAAGGCATCCGCCATGCCCTTGCCATAGTCGTTGTTGGTATAGGTCACGGCCACCGACTTCACGCCGCGTGCGGTCAGGATGTCCGACATGATCTGGCCCTGACGCGCATCCGACGGGGCGGTGCGCAGGAACAGGCCGTCATCTTCTGCGGTCGACAGCGCGGGCGAGGTGGACGAGGGCGAAATCATGCCCACGCCTTGCGGACGCGCCACGCCTTGCAGCACCGCCCCGGTCACGCCCGAGCAATCGGCCCCGACAATCGCCTTGACGCCATCTGCCGTCACCAGACGTTCCGCCGCAGCCGCTGCGGCGGTGCTGTCCACGCAGGTCGAATCCGAACGCACCGGGGTGACGGTCGATCCGCCCATGAACTTGCCCGAGGCCGACACCTCGGCCATCGCCAGCTCCGCCCCCGCCGCCATGGTCGGGGTGATCGATTCCAAAGGCCCGGTGAAGCCAAAAAGCACACCGATCTTCACCTCATCCGCCGCAGCCATTCCGGCCATCAGCGCCAGAACGGCAGCCGAACCAATCAATTTCTTCATCTTCATCTCCTAAGTCGAGCCGCCTGTAAGCGCGGCACCAAGCCCTTAGAAGAAAACGGAAATATGGGAAAGGCCATTGGACATTTCGTCGCCTTGACCTTGGCGGAAAGCCGCGCGCCGGGCCTTAGTGCCCCGGCGCTTTCTTGCCGCTGAGGGCGGCCCACAACGGCCCGATGACGCGCGTCGCCAAAGGGATCAACAGCAGGCCAAGCCCCAACCCCAGCACCCCGTCGATACCGGCCTGTACCGCCCACATCACGAACCCTTGCGCAGCAGGCACGGCATGGGCGGCAGTTTCGGCGATGTGGTGGATCGTCTCGTAGGGCCAGGGCCAAAGATGCGTCACCTCCAACCCGTGCAGCACGATCGACCCGCCGACCCACAGCATCGCCGCCGTGCCAACGGTGGACAGGATGGACATGAGTTTCGGCATCCCCGCCACCAGCCCCCGCCCCAGCGCGCGGGCGGCGGCGGTCTTGCGGTTGGCCGCCATATGCAGCCCGATATCGTCCATCTTCACGATCAGGGCCACCGCGCCATAGACCGCCACGGTAATCAGCACGCCCACCACCGCAAGCGTGATGGCCTGCATCCAGAAACTCGGGTTCTCCACCGTCGCCAGTGCGATGGTCATGATCTCGGCCGACAGGATGAAATCGGTCTTGATCGCGCCTGCGACCTTTTCTTCTTCCAGATGCGCGGGGTCGCCGGTCGCGAAATCTTCCTCCACCTCGTGGTCGGCATGCGGGAACAGCACATGGAACACTTTTTCCGCGCCCTCAAAACACAGGTAAGCCCCGCCGATCATCAACAGCGGCGTGATGGCGGCAGGCAGAGCATAGCTCAGTGCCAAAAGGGCGGGCAGCAGGATGATAAGCTTGTTCTTGACCGACCCCAGCGCGATGCGCCCGATGATCGGCAATTCACGGTTGGCCTCGAATCCATGCACATATTTCGGCGTCACCGCCGCATCGTCGATCACGACACCTGCCGCCTTCGCCCCCGCCTTGGCCGCCGCAGCCGCAATGTCATCCACGCTGGCCGCTGCCACCTTGGCAATCGCCGCCACATCATCCAAAAGCGCCAAAAGCCCGCTCATACCACACCCTTTGCTTGACCTCTGCCCTATCTAGCCGGGTCCGGGCCAAAGGCAAAGCGTGACTTGTTAGCGCGAACGGGCGATGTTTGCGATAACACGCTGAAAATCTGTCGTTTTTGCGCTTTTTGCACTTCGGTGGCTAGGGTATAGCGCGAAGCAAGCAACATCAGGCTGCAAGGATCAATCGCATGACCATCACCGTCGGGATCAACGGGTTTGGCCGCATCGGGCGCTGCACGCTGGCGCATATCGCGGAATCGGGGCGCAACGACGTGCAGGTGGTGGCGATGAATGCCACCGGCCCGATTGAAACCAACGCCCATCTTCTGAAATATGACTCAGTCCATGGCCGTTTCCCCGGCACGGTGAAGGTCGAAGGCAATACGCTGGACCTTGGCCGCGGCCCGATCCGCGTGATGTCGACCTACAATCCCGAAGAACTGGATTGGGAAGGTGTTGATATCGTTCTGGAATGCACCGGGAAATTCAATGAGCGCGAGAAGGCCGCCGTCCATTTGGGGCGCGGGGCCAAGCGGGTTCTGGTTTCGGCCCCGGCCAAGCGCGCCGATCTGACCGTGGTCTACGGCGTCAACCACCGCAGCCTTCTGCCCGAGCATCTGGTGGTGTCGAACGCCTCTTGCACCACGAACTGCCTCGCGCCGCTGGCCAAGGTGCTGAATGACACGATCGGTATCGAATCGGGCATCATGACCACGATCCACAGCTACACCGGCGACCAGCCGACGCTGGACCGCCGCCACAAGGATCTGTACCGCGCCCGCGCCGCCGCCATGGCGATGATCCCGACCTCGACCGGGGCCGGCAAGGCGATCGGCGAAGTGCTGCCGGAACTGGCGGGCAAGCTGGACGGCTCGGCCATCCGCGTGCCGACCCCGAATGTCTCGGCGGTGGATCTGACCTTCGTCGCCAAGAAAGATGTCACCGTGGCCGATGTGAACGAGATCGTTCGCGAAGCCGCGATGGGCAAGATGAGCGCGGTTCTGGCCTATGACCCGGAACCGAAAGTGTCGATCGACTTCAATCACACGCCGCAATCGTCTATCTTTGCCCCGGACCAGACCAAGGTCGTCGGCGGCCGCACCGTCCGCGTTCTGGCCTGGTATGACAATGAATGGGGCTTCTCCTGCCGGATGGCCGATGTGGCCGCTGCGATGGGGCGGCTTCTGGGCTGAACCGGAGGCGTCTTGAGCAACCGCATTTCCTTTGTCTTGGCCGGGGTCGTTGCCCTGGCCATTCTGGCCGACCTGACCTTGAACGGCGGGTTGGCCCTGTTGTTTCTGGCGCGCAAGTTGATCGACCTGATCGCGCAGGTGAGCTTCTGGCGCTAACGCCCCTTCCCCCCCACTGCCCATGCTTCGCTGAATTCAGCCGAGCCTTGCTTTCCGGCTTGATCTTTTCGCCGTTTTCGCGATGTTAGCGCTAACGTAACGCGTGAGTCGCTGCAAGAAAGGGTTCACCATGGCCGTCAAGGTTGCCATCAACGGGTTTGGGCGCATCGGGCGCAACATCTTGCGGGCCATCATCGAATCCGGCCGCACCGATATCGAGGTTGTAGCGATCAACGACCTTGGCCCTGTTGAAACCAACGCACATCTGTTGCGCTTTGATTCCGTGCATGGCCGCTTTCCGGCGACCGTGACCACCGGCGAAGACTGGATCGACGTTGGCCGCGGGTCGATGAAAGTGACGGCGCTGAAGAACCCCGCCGATCTGCCGTGGTCGAATGTGGATGTTGTGCTGGAATGCACCGGCATTTTCACCACCAAGGAAAAATGCCTGCCCCATCTGGAAAACGGCTCAAAGCGGGTGCTGATCTCGGCCCCGGGTGACGGTGCGGACAAGACCATCGTTTACGGTGTCAATCATCAGACGCTGACGCGCGATGACATCGTGGTGTCGAACGCCTCTTGCACCACCAACTGCCTGTCGCCCGTCGCCAAGGTGCTGAATGGCGCCATCGGCATCGAAAAGGGCATGATGACGACGATCCACAGCTATACCGGCGACCAGCCGACGCTGGATACCATGCACAAGGATCTGTATCGCGGCCGCGCGGCTGCACTCAGCATGATCCCGACCTCGACCGGTGCTGCCAAGGCCGTGGGTCTGGTGCTGCCCGAGTTGAAGGGCAAGCTGGACGGTTTTGCCATCCGCGTACCGACGCCGAATGTCTCGGTCGTGGATCTGAAGTTCATCGCCAAGCGCACCACCAGCGTCGAGGAGATCAACGCCGCGATCAAGGCTGCCGCCCATGGCCCGCTGAAAGGCATCCTTGGCTATACCGAATACAAGAATGTCTCGTCGGATTTCAATCACGACCCCCATTCTTCGGTGTTCCACATGGACCAGACCAAGGTGATGGAGGGCAGCATGTGTTCGGTGCTGTCGTGGTATGACAACGAATGGGGCTTCTCAAATCGCATGGCAGATACGGCCGTGGCGATGGGAAAACTCATCTAACCCATAAATATTCTTGGGAAACGGGCGCCTTCGGGCGCCCTTTTGCTATGCACTGCACGCATGGCGTCAGGGCTTGCATGGCCGTTGTTATCGCCAACACCACCTGCCATATGCTGCACATGCGAAGAAGGGATCGGCCATCCGGGCCATCCGGTCGCAAGACGAAAGGAATGACTTATGAAAACCCTCATCGCCCGCCTGCGCGACACGGCCGCCAAACATGCCGCCTATGCCCGCATCCGCGACGAGATCGCCGCCCTGACCGAAGCTCAGGCGCTTGATCTCGGGATCTTCCCTGCCGATGCCGACCGCATCGCACGCAAGGCCGTCTGGGGCTGAAACCCCTTCACCTTGCCCATGAGAGCAGGCCCCTCAGGGGGCCTTTTTTCATGGCAGAAACCGCGCGGCCAAGGCGGGAAGATCATCGAAATGGTCCAAAAGCGCCTCGGGGTGCAGCCGTTCAATCGCCCGGCCTTCGGGGCCAAAGGTGACCAGCGCCACCGGCACCCCCACCGCCAACCCGGTCTTGCGATCCGTCTCGGTATCCCCGATCAACATGGATCGCGCCACATCGCCCCCTGCCCTTTGCACGGATGCCACATAAGGCGCGGGGTCAGGCTTGCGCGTTGGCAGGGTATCGGCCCCGATCAGCGCCCCGAACAAGGGCGCAATCCCCAGACGCCGCACCAGTTCCACCGCCAGCCCTTCGGGCTTGTTGGTGCAGATCGCGGTGGCAAAACCTGCGGCGCGCAGGGCCTCCACCGCCTCGGCGGCACCGGGATAGAGCCGGGTATGGGTGTCAATCCCCTCGGCATAGGCCGCCAGAAGCCGCGGGTAATGCCGCGCGATGTCGTCTTCGGTAAACCCGATCCCCAACCGCTCATACCCCGCCCGCAGCATGGCCCGCCCGCCATGAAAGGCCACCAGCCGGTCGCGCCCATCCAGCACCACCCCATGGCCATCGGCCAGAAAGCAGGCATTTGCCGCTGCCAGAAGGTCATCGCTGGTATCGGCCAGCGTTCCATCCAGATCAAAAACCACCGTCCGCATGATTGTAACCTTCCGTGAGCCACGCCGGGCTTGCAGCGCCCGCGTTCCGGGGTAAAACGGGCGGCAAAAGAAGGAAAGGGGCAGCATGCCGGTTTCGTTGATTGTTCTGGCCGCAGGCATGGGCACGCGGATGAATTCCGACATGCCGAAAGTGCTGCACAAGGTTGCGGCCGCGCCCCTCTTGCACCACGCCCTGCGGGCGGGCGCCAGCCTTGGCCCGGAAAAGGTCGTGGTGGTCACCGGCCATGGCGCCGATGCGGTGGCAAAGGCCGCGCGGGCCTATGACGAGGCGATTGAAACCGTCGTGCAGGAACCGCAGCTTGGCACCGCCCATGCCGTGGCGCAGGCCGCCCCGCTTTTGGCCGATGCGCCGGGCGATGCGATCGTGCTTTACGGCGACACGCCCTTTATCACCCCGGACACGCTGGAAACCATGCTGGCCGCCCGCGCCACCCATGCGGTGGTGGTCTTGGGCTTTCACGCCGCCGATCCCGGCCGCTATGGCCGCTTGCTGACCGAAGGCGATGCCCTGCTGGCCATCCGTGAATTCAAGGATGCCACGGATGCGGAACGCGCCGTAACCCTTTGCAATTCCGGTGTGATCTGCGCCGAGGCCAAGACCCTGTTCACCCTTGTGGCCGAGGTGGGCAATGCCAATGCCGCAGGCGAATATTACCTGACCGACATCGTGGAACTTGCCCGCGCCAAGGGTCTGTCGGCCGGGGTGGTGATCTGCGACGAGGCTGAAACCTTGGGCGTCAACACAAGGCAGCAACTGGCCGAGGCCGAGGCCGCCTTTCAAGCCCGCGCAAGGGCCGAGGCCTTGGACAATGGCGTGACGCTGACCGCCCCCGACACGGTGTTCTTCGGTTATGACACGGTGGTTGGCCGCGATGCGATCATCGGCCCCAACGTGCTGTTCGGCCCCGGCGTCACCATCGAATCCGGTGCCGAGATCAAGGGCTTTTGCCATCTCGAAGGCTGCCATGTCAGTCGCGGCGCCGATGTCGGCCCCTTTGCCCGCCTGCGTCCCGGGGCGGAATTGGCCGAAGATGTGCATGTCGGCAATTTCGTGGAAATCAAGAACGCCATTCTGGATGAGGGCGTGAAGGTCGGTCACCTCAGCTATATCGGCGATGCCGATGTGGGCGAGTTCACCAATATCGGCGCGGGCACCGTCACCTGCAATTATGACGGCGTGATGAAACACCGCACCCGCATCGGCAAACGCGCCTTCATCGGCTCGGATACCATGCTGGTGGCGCCCGTCACCGTGGGCGATGGCGCGCTGACTGCCTCAGGCTCGACCATTACCGAAGATGTGCCCGCCGAGGCCGTGGCGCTTGCCCGCGCCAAGCAGGTCAACAAACCGGGTCTGGCGACAAAACTTTTTGAACGTCTGCGCGCCATCAAGGCTGCAAAAGGAAAAGCATAATGTGTGGAATTGTTGGGGTTCTTGGCAACCATGAAGTTGCCCCGCTTCTGGTCGAGGCGCTGAAACGGCTGGAATATCGCGGCTATGATTCCGCCGGGATCGCCACGGTGGATCACGGCCGGCTGGATCGCCGCCGCGCGGTGGGCAAGCTGGTGAACCTGTCCGACCTTCTGGTGCACAACCCCCTGCCCGGAAAATCCGGCATCGGCCATACCCGCTGGGCCACCCATGGCGCGGCCACCACGCTGAACGCCCACCCGCACCTGTCGGGCCGCGTCGCCGTGGTGCATAACGGCATCATCGAAAACTTCCGCGAGCTGCGGAATGAGCTGACCGCTGCGGGCGCGGTGTTCGAATCCGAAACCGATACAGAAACCGTCAGCCATCTCTTGCGCCATCACCTCGACAAGGGCGCAACCGCGGTTGAGGCCGCGCGGGAAACGCTGAAACGCCTGCATGGCGCCTTTGCGCTGTGCTTCCTCTTTGAGGGCGAAGATGATCTGATGATCTGCGCCCGCAAGGGCAGCCCCTTGGCCATCGGCCATGGGGATGGCGAGATGTATGTGGGCAGCGACGCCATCGCCTTGGCGCCGATGACCGACCGCATCACCTATCTGGAAGAAGGCGACTGGGCGATCCTGACCCGCTCCGGCGCACAGATCTTTGACGAGGCCGGCCGTCTGGCCAACCGCCCCGAGGCGCGGATTCAGGTGGATGCGACCCGCATCGAAAAAGCCGGTTACAAGCATTTCATGGCCAAGGAAATTGCCGAACAGCCGGTGGTGATTGCCGATGCCTTGAAGCATTACGTCGCGGGCGACGGCAGCCTGCGCCTGCCAGAAGCGCTGGATTTCAAAGGTGTTGACCGGTTGACCATGGTGGCCTGCGGCACGGCCAGCTATGCCACCCATGTGGCGAAATACTGGTTCGAACAGATCGCGGGCCTGCCCGTCGAAATCGACATCGCGTCGGAATTCCGCTACCGTGAACCGCCGCTCTCCCCCAATCAATGGGCGCTTTTCGTCAGCCAATCGGGGGAAACCGCCGACACGCTGGCCGCCCTGCGCTATGCCAAGGAGCGGGTTGGCAAGGTGGTGTCGGTGGTCAATGTCGCCACCTCCTCCATTGCGCGCGAAAGCGATCTCGCGCTGCCGATTTTGGCCGGGGTGGAGGTTGGCGTCGCCTCGACCAAGGCCTTTACCTGCCAATTGACGGTGCTGGCGGTCTTGGCGCTGAAAGCCGCACTGGACCGCGGCCGGATTGATGCGGCCGGGCTTGCCGCGCATCTGGAGGCGCTGCGCGCGCTGCCGGGATTGATGAACCACGCGATGGGGCTTTCCTCTGACATCGCCGCCGTGGCCGAACAGCTTGCCGAGGCGCAGGACATTCTGTTCCTTGGCCGTGGCCCGATGTTCCCTCTGGCCCTTGAGGGCGCGCTGAAGCTGAAGGAAATCAGCTACATCCACGCCGAGGGCTATGCGTCAGGCGAGTTGAAACACGGCCCCATCGCGCTGATCGACAACCGGGTTCCGGTGATCGTGCTGGCCCCGCGTGACGCGTTGTTCGACAAAACGGTGTCGAACATGCAAGAGGTGATGGCGCGGCATGGCAAGGTGGTGCTGATCTCGGACGCGGCCGGTGTGGCCGAGGCGGGCGCAGGCTGCTGGAAGACCCTTGTCCTGCCCGAGGTTGCCGCGCAATTCGCGCCGATCCTATACTCTGTGCCCGCCCAGCTTCTGGCCTATCACACCGCGATTGCCAAAGGCACCGATGTGGACCAGCCGCGCAATCTGGCCAAATCGGTGACAGTGGAATGACCGTTACCCCCGATCAGGCATTGGCCGCATTGGAGGCCTTGGCCGACCCCGCCAAGGCCGGTGAAATGGCGGCCTATCACAAGTCCACCCGCCGGTTTTTCGGCGTGTCGGTGCCGCAGATCGACGATCTGACCGACGCCTGGCGTGCCGAATGCAGCTTGGACGAGCGGCTGGCACTGGCGGCGGGGCTTTGGGCTGCGGACATTCACGAAGCGCGCGTTGCGGCGGCAAAGCTTTTGGTGCAGGCCCGCATCCGGCCCGATGACGAGGGGGCATGGCAGCTTATCCAAAGCTGGCTGCCGGAGTTTGACGGCTGGGCCATTGCCGACCATGTCATGATCGCCGGGCAGAAACGGCTGGTCTGGCAACCGGAACGGATCGCGGCGGTGGAGGCTTGGACCACCAACCCCGCGATGTGGACACGCCGCGCGGCTTTGGTCGTCACCCTGCCCTTTGCCAAAAAGAACAACCCAAAGCCCGAGGAAACCGCCATCCGGGAACGGGTTCTGGGCTGGGCGGCAGATTATGCCACCGATCCGGACTGGTTCATTCAGAAAGCCGTGGCCTGGTGGCTGCGCGATCTGTCGAAACACGACGCGGACTGGGTGCGGGCATGGCTGGAAGAACATGGGGCAAAGCTGAAAAACTTTGCCCGCAAGGAAGCCTCTAAATATCTGTGATGCGCCCTCCTCGTCGGCTTCGCCGCTCGTCGGGGGACCGCCGAGGAGAAGCCGAAGGCGCCCGACGAGGGCAGCAGACAAGGGTGCGCGCTATTGCGCCGCCAGTGCCTTGTCCAGCTCCGGGCGGAAGCGTTGGAGATAATCGTCGCCCACCATCGGCCCGATGAAGCGGAACAGGACCTCGCCCTTGCCGTTCAGGATGAAGGTTTCCGGCGGGGCCGTCACCCCCCATTCCAGCCGGGTCTTGCCCTTGGGATCATAGGCGATCTTCACGAAAGGATTGCCCTCCTCCGCCAAAAACGCCAGTGCATCCGCCTCGCGGTCCAGCATGTTGACACCGATCACCTGAATCCCTTCGGCGGCCAGTGCCGTAAGCGTCGGGTGTTCGGCGCGGCACGGCGGGCACCATGAGGCCCAGAAATTCACCACCGTCACCTGCCCGCCCGCCAGATCGGATTGCACCGGGGCCGGAATACCGGGCAGCGCCGCCTGTTCGATGGCAGGCGCCGGTTTGCCGATGAAGACCGAAGGCAGTTCATTGGGGTTGTTGCGCCCCATACCGGACCAGAACAACAGCCCAAGCCCGGCAAACAGCAGGGCCGGCAAGGCCAAAAGGATCTTATTCACCGCGTTTCTCCTGCCGCTTTTCCACCTCATCCAAGGCCCGCTTCATTCGGCGCGACTGCCACAGCGACAGCGCCACAAAGCCAAGGATCAGCACCAGTGAGGCCAGATAGGACCACGCCACAGCGCCCGCGTATTTTCCCAAATCAGGCATCATGCCAGCCTCTCCCGCGTCAAAAGCGCCTGCAAGCGGCGCGACCGGATTTCAGTGCGGGTGCGGATCAGCACCAGCGTGACAAAGAGCAGAACAAAGCCCGCGATACAGACCACCAAGGGCAGCCAATAGACATCCGACACGTTCTCTTTTTCATCCAGGGACAGCGAGGCCCCCTGATGAAGCCCTTGATTCCAAAACAGAACCGCATAGCGTGACAGGAAGGCAAAGACCGAGCCGACAATGGCCAGAACAGAGGTCAAATCGGCCGCAGTATCGGGGTTTTCCACCGCCGCCCACAGCGCGATATAGCCGAGATAAAAGAGGGCAAGGATCAAAAACGCGGTCAGGCGCGGGTCCCAGGCCCACCAGGTGCCCCACATCGGCTGGCCCCAGATCGCGCCGGTGACAAGGCCGATCACGGTAAACATCAACCCGATCGGCGCCGCCGCCTTGGCCGCAAGGGCCGAGACATGGTGACGGCGAATGAGCCAGATCAGCGAGGTGACCAGCATCATGGTCCAAGCCGAAATCGCCATCATCGCGGCGGGCACATGCAGATAGATGATCTTGACGGTTGAACCGAACCTGTCAGCGTCCGGCGTGAAGAAAAACCCCCAGACCAGCCCCACCCCCAACGCCAGCACCGCAAGGGCCGTCACCCAAGGCAACAAGACCCCCGAGGTCTGCATGAACTTCTTGGGGTTGGCATATTCCCAGATCGACATTGCTATCCTATTGCTAACTGGCTTTGGGCTACCCTAACGCGGGCGGGCCTGTCCACCATGACATGGCTCAATCATGGGGCTCAATCACAGGTTTCTTATCACCGCAGATTGACGCGAAGCGCCGCCGCCGCCGCGAGGGGCAACAGCGCCAGCGCCCCCGCCGTGATGGAGGCAAGAAGCGCGAGCGGTGTTGCCACCGCCATGCCCGCCGCGCCGCGTTTCACCACCTCGGCCCCGAAAATCAACGTTGGCATGTACAAGGGCAGCACCAGCAGGCTCATCAAAAGCCCACCGCGTTTCAGCCCCACCGTCAGCGCCGCGCCAAAGGCCCCGATGATCGACAGCGCCGGGGTGCCAAGCGCAAGGCTGATGACAAGCCAGAGATAGCCCGGCAAGGGCAGGTTCAACAAAACCCCCAGCACCGGGGCGGCCAGCACCAGGGGCAGACCCGTCACCAGCCAATGCGCCAGCGCCTTCACGGCCACCGCGCCCTCCATCGGCAGGGGCGAGGTGGCCAGAAGGTCAAGCGAGCCATCCTCGAAATCCAGCGCGAAAATGCGGTCGAGTGACAGGAGGCAGGAAAGGAGTGCCCCCACCCACAGGATGCCGGGGGCGATTTTCGCCAGTGTCGCGGGTTCCGGCCCGACCCCCAAAGGCACGATAACGGCGACCAGCAGAAAGAAGGCCAGGCCAAGGCCAAAGCCACCGCCTGCACGGATGGCAAGCCTCAGGTCGCGGATCAGCAGGGCGATCATGTGAAGGCCTCATCAAAGGCCGAGACGATGCCGCCTTCCGCCGCCGGGCGGGCCTTGAACGGCGTCAGGTCCAAGACATCGGCATCAAGGCCAAGGTCGATATGGGTGGCGATCAGCGCCGCCCCCCCGGCGGCAAGATGGTCGCGCACCACATCGCCGAACAATTGCACCGAGGCCGCGTCCAAGGACACGGTGGGTTCGTCCATCACCCAGACCGGGCGGCCGGTGACCAAAAGGCGGGCAAGGCCAAGGCGGCGCTTTTGCCCGGCCGACAGGTTCGCGGCCCGCCGCGCCACGAGATCGCGCAAAGCCATCCGATCAATCGCCGCCGCGACCGCATCGGTGCCAAAGACCTGCGCCCAGAAGGCAAGGTTTTCGGCCACCGTCAGCGTGGGTTTCACCCCATCGGCATGGGCCGCATAGGCCACCGCATCGGATGCGGCGGTGATCCGGCCCGCGATCGGAGGTTGCAGGCCGGCAATGCTGCGCAACAACGTGGTCTTGCCAATGCCATTCGGCCCGCGCAACACCAGCGCGCGACCGGGGGTCAGCGCGAAACTGACCCCTTCCAGCACCGGAATTCCGGCGCGGGCAACCGCAAGATCATGGGCGGACAGCAGGCTCATGACCCGACCGGCAGAAGCGCCGCGGCAATCCGGCGGCCTTCGCCCAGAAGCACGTTATAGGTGCGGCAGGCGGCGGGCGAGGACATGGGTTCCACCCCGATGCCCGCGGCCTCCAGCGCCTCGCGGAAGGCGCGCGGCACCGGGGCGATGGTGGCCCCCAGCCCCAGGAGCAGCACATCAATCCGCCCGGCCAGCGTCAAAGGCGTGGCGGTATCGGCCAAGCCGCCCCAGCCGCCCGCATCCCAAGGCGTGACAAGCGTGGCCCCGCGCAGCACATGGGTTCCGACCCGGAAGAAATCCGGGCCATAACCCTCGATCGCTTGGGCCGAGCCATAGCTGACCTCGATCAGCCGCATGGCTCAGGCATCCACATTGGCGAATTCGTGGTCCAAGGGCTTGCCGGTCTTGGGCTTGTCCGAGCGGTCAACCCCCAGCATCAGCACGATGTTCTTGGCGACATAAAGCGTCGAATAGGTGCCGATCACCACCCCGAACAGCATGGCAAAGACAAAGCCACGGATCACGTCACCGCCAAAGATGAACAGGCAGGTCAGCGAGATCAGTGTCGTCGTGGCCGTCATGATGGTGCGCGACAGCGTTTCATTCGCGGTCAGGTTCATCATCTCGCGCAGACCCATGGTCTTGTATTTGGCCAGATTTTCCCGCAGCCGGTCAAAGATCACCACGGTGTCGTTGATCGAATAGCCAAGGATCGTGAGCAAGGCCGCCACGATGGTCATGTCGAACTTGAGCTGGAAGATCGAGAAGACCCCGACCGTGACCACCACATCATGCACCAGTGCGGCGACAGAACCGACAGCGAATTGCCATTCAAAGCGCAGCCAGACGTAAACCCAGATGCCCAAAGAGCCTGCCGCAACGGCAAGAAGCGCGGCCCAGATCAGTTCCGCCGAAACCTTGGGGCCAACCGATTCCACCGAAGGAAAGGTGATGGCCGGATCCACCACGCGCAGGGCGTCTTCGATGGCGGCAATCGCCTCGGGGGTGATCGCCTCCTCACCTTCCTGCGCCTCGATGCGGATCTGGGCCACATGCTGATCGGCGCGGAAGGTCGGGTCGAACACCTCGGTGATGGCGACATCGCCCATGTCCAGCTTGGACAGCGCGTCACGGTAAATGCCGATATCCAGCTCTTGCGTGCTTTCCGTGCGGATCGTGGTGCCGCCCTTGAAATCGACGCCGAAGTTCAGCCCAAGGATGGCCACCGCCAGAAGCGAGATGACCACCGCCGCGACCGAGGCCCCGAAGGTCACCCATTGCAGCTTGAAAAAGTCGATGTTGGTCTTTTCGGGAACCAGCCGCAAACGCCATGCCATGTCTTGATCCCCCTCAGACCACAAGCTCTTTGGGCTGTCGCCAGTTGATATAGGTCGTCACGATCAGCCGCGTCACATAGACGGCGGTGAACATCGAGGTGAAAATCCCGATGCCGGTGGTGACGGCAAAGCCGCGCACGGCCCCCGAACCGATCGCAAACATGATGATGGCGGTGATGATGCCCGTGACGTTGCTGTCCATGATGGCGGAAAAGGCGCGTTCAAAGCCCAGTTCCACCGCCCGCGCCGCGGATTTTCCGTCGCGCAATTCCTCGCGGATGCGTTCGTAGATCAGCACGTTGGCGTCCACGGCCATGCCCATGGTCAGCACGATGCCCGCGATGCCGGGCAGCGTCAGCGTCGCCCCGATGGTCGACAGGACCGCGATCAGGATCAGGATGTTGACCACCAGCGCGATATTGGCGAAGACGCCGAACAGCCCATAGCTCAGGATCATATAGGTGGCCACGGCGATCATGCCGACGATGCCCGCAAGCTTGCCCGCCTCGATGCTGTCTTGCCCCAGTTCGGGGCCGATGGTGCGTTCTTCCAAGAAGGTCATCTTGGCCGGCAAGGCCCCTGCCCGCAGCAGGACGGCAAGGTTGGTCGATTCTTCCACCGTGAAATTGCCAGTGATGATGCCCGACCCACCTGCGATATGGCTTTGGATCGTGGGGGCAGAGATCACCTCCTCGTCCAGAACGATGGCGAAGGGCTCTCCGATATGGGCGGCGGTGTAATCGCCAAAGGCCCGAGCCCCCGAGGGGTTGAAGCGGAAACTGACCGCAGGCCGGCCGTTTTGGTCAAAGGACGGCTGCGCATCGGTCAGTTCTTCACCACTCACCACCGATTCATCGGCGATGATGTAGAAGATGGTCTTGTCATAGGCATCGCCCACCAGCTTGTTGCGCGCGCCGGGATCGGCGCCTGCATCGGTGGTGCGGCCCAGAACCTGATGGAAGGTCAGCTTGGCCGTGGTGCCGATCAGGTCTTTCAACTCCTGCGCCGAGCCGATGCCCGGCACCTGAATCAGGATGCGGTCATCGCCCTGCCGTTGGATCGTCGGCTCGCGGGTGCCGACCTCGTCCACGCGGCGGCGGATGATTTCAAGGCTTTGCTGCACGGTGCGGGCATCGGTGGCCACACGTTCGGCCTCGGAGAGTTGCACGACAATCTCTTGCCCGTCGGCCACCACCTCAAGATCCGAAGACCCTGCCCCGGTCAGCGTCATCACCGGCACCGCCAGCGCGCGCACGGTTTCCAAGGCAATCGCCACGCCGTCAGGATTGGAGATTGCCACCCGCAGCACCCCCGGCACCGAGGGTTGACGCCGCACGGCCCCGACCTGATCGCGCACATCGCGCAAGCGGTCGCGCACCTCGGGCCAAAGGGCGTCGATGCGTTGGGCATAAACGTCGGCGACCTGCACCTTTGCCAAAAGATGCGCGCCGCCCCGGAGGTCAAGCCCCAGCGCCATCAGCCCCGAAGGCAGCCCTTCGGGCCAGAGGGCGCGCGCGGCGGCCTGCTCCTCGGTTGCGACACCTTCGGCGGCGGTGACCGCCTTGACCGCGTCGTTATGCTGCTCGACCCGCGTGTAAAACGCATTGGGCAGGGCGGCGAGAATCCCCCAGACAATGACCGCAAGGATCAGGAGGCGCTTCCACAGCGGGCTATGCAGCATGATTTGGTGCCTTTAAGCGGCCGAGGCCGGTTCGGTCTTGTTCATCACCTGAACGATGGTGTGCTTGGCGATCTTGACCTTGACGCCATCCGCGATTTCCACCTCCAGCACGCCGTCTTCGCCGACGCGATGGATCTTGCCGATGATGCCGCCTTGGGTCAGCACCTGATCGCCCTTGCGCAGCGCCTCGACCATCGACTTCAGCTCTTTCATCTTCTTTTGCTGCGGACGGATCAGCAGGAAATACATGATCCCGAAGATCAGGATCAGCGGCAGAAAGGAACCAAAGGCGGCTCCGGCGCCACCGGCACCGGCGGCCTGCGCATAGGCGGGCGAGACGAACATGGGCTATTCCTTGTCTTGGGGGCGCGAAAACCCCGGTGTGGATCGGGCCGCACCCTACCCCTGCCACGGGCCATGCGCAAGTTGCCCCGAGATGGGGGCATTGCCCGTGCATTCCGCAAGGGAGTTCGCTATGGATTTCGCAAGATACCGATAAAAAGGCCCGCCATGCCGCGCATTTGCCTGATGTCTGCGATGAAAAACGAAGGCCCGGATGTGCTGGAATGGGCGCTTTACCATCGGCTTGTGGGCTTTGAACACATCCTTGTTTACAGCAATGACTGCACTGACGGCTCCGATCTCCTTTTGGACGCCATCGCAGAATTGGGCTGGCTCACCCACCGCCGCCACACCGCCCCCGCAGGCCAGTCGCCGCAAGACGCCGTCGCCGTCCGTGCCAAATCCGACCCCGCACTGGAAGGGGCCGATTGGCTGATGTGGCTGGATGCCGATGAGTTTCTGCTGGTCCACACAGGTGCTGGCCGCGTGGCCGACCTGATCCCCGCCGCGCGCGGGGCCGAGGCCCTGTCGCTCAACTGGCGCTGCTTTGGTGACGGCGGGCACGACAGCACGCCTGCGGGATTGGTGATCGAAACCTTCACGCACGGCATGACTTTGGACAACCCGCAGGGCCGCAGCGTCAAAACCCTGTTCCGCCTCACCCCCCGCATTGCTCAGTTCGCCATCCACCGCCCGATCTTTACCCAAGGCGAGGATATCGACTACCGCGACGGCGGCGGCAAACCCCTGCGCGGGCATTTCCAGTTCGACCGCAACAAGGATGACCGCCCGAAACACCGCGTGCCCGAAGGCCGGCAAAGCTGGAATCTGGGCCAGATCAATCACTATCCGATCAAGGCCCTGGATCGTTACCTCTTGAAACGCCTGCGCGGCAATGGGCTTGACCCCAACTGCGCCCCCGAACGCTTTGACCCCGACTATCTCGACATCTTCAACTTCAACGACATCGAAGATCGCAGCATTCTGAAAGACTTGGACGCCCTGCAGGCCGAAATCGCCGCCGCCCTTTCCCACCCCGCCATCGCCGCCACCCATGCCGATTGCACAGCCCGCGACGCCGCCCGCCGGGCCGAGGTGGCCCCCCTGATCCCGGCCCTTGCCCCCTATCGTTATCGCCGGGGCGGCCCCCCTTCCCCCCTGCCAGTGAATAAGGCATAACGCCCAAGATTGTTTCCAGACGAGGCCCAAATGCACGACATCCGCGCCATCCGCGAAAATCCCGCAGCTTTCGACGCCGCCCTTGCGCGCCGGGGCCTTGCAGCACTTTCGCCCGAGATTCTGGCGCTGGACAATGACCGGCGGGCCAAGATTTTGGCCGCTGAAACGGCGCAAGCGGCGCAGAACGCCGCCTCGAAAGAGGTGGGGGCCGCCAAGGCCCGCGGTGACGATGCCGAGTTCGAACGCCTGCGCGCGCTGGTGGCCGAGAAGAAGGCCGAGATTGCCCGGCTGACCGAAGAAGCCGGGGCCGAGGATGCCGCCTTGCGCGACATGCTGATGCGCATCCCGAACCTGCCCTTGGGCACGGTGCCCGAGGGGGCCGATGAAAATGACAACGTCGAAATCCACCGCTGGGGCACCCCGCGCCAGTTCGACTTTGCGCCGAAAGAACATTTCGACATCGCAGGCGTAAAGCCCGGCATGAACTTTGAGGCCGCCGCCAAGCTTTCGGGCAGCCGCTTTGTCGTGCTGCAAGGCGCTGTGATCCGCGTGCATCGCGCGCTGGCGCAATTCATGCTGGACACCCACATCGCCGATCACGGGCTGACCGAAACCTGGACCCCGGTTCTGGTCAAGGAAGACGCCATGTATGGCACCAACCAACTGCCGAAATTCGCCGAGGACAGCTATCAGACCACCAATGGCTGGTGGCTGATCCCGACATCAGAGGTCACGCTGACCAATATGGTCGCAGGCGAAATTCTGGACGAGGCACAACTGCCCATCCGCATGACCGCCCATACCCAATGCTTCCGCTCCGAGGCCGGATCGGCGGGCAAGGACACCACGGGCATGCTGCGTCAGCACCAGTTCGAGAAGGTCGAGATGGTGACGATCTGCGCCGAGGCTCAGGCATTGGCCGAGCATGAGCGCATGACCAAATGCGCCGAGGCCATCTTGGAAAAGCTGGGCATCCCCTACCGCACCATCGTGCTTTGCACCGGCGACATGGGCTTTGGCGCGCAGAAAACCCATGACCTTGAGGCATGGCTGCCGGGTCAGAACAAATACCGCGAGATTTCGTCCGTCTCCACCTGTGGCCAATTCCAGGCCCGCCGGATGAATGCCCGCGCGCGGATTGCGGGCGGCAAGCCTGAATTCGTCGCCACGCTGAACGGCTCTGGCCTTGCCGTCGGGCGCTGCCTGATCGCGGTCTTGGAAAACGGTCAGCAGGCCGATGGCTCGGTCGATCTGCCGGCCGTGCTGTACCCCTATCTCGGTGGCAAAACCCGGATTTCCGCCGAGGGCGTGCTGGAATAAGCCAAGCGCCACAACAGGCGCTTGACCGACAAAGTATTCGCCTGCAAATTGAGTGCAGGCGAAACAAATAAGGAACGGTGATGCGAATTCGGGCTGTTTTGCTTGTCTGTATTTCGGCAATCTTCGTGCTAACGCCCTTTATGTTGCCGGAGTTTCACGGCTATGACCCGGGGGATTTCCCGATCAATATCCCCGACCCGGCAGCACAACCTGTGCGAGTAACCTTCCTGATCTGGTATGTGATCTATCCCGGACTTTTGGCGCATGCGTTGCATGGCTTGGCATCCCATGCCGAGGATCGCGCGTGGGATGCCAATCGCCTGATGTTGATGGCTGCGATGCTCTTGGGCATCACTTGGGTGATACTGGCGGGGAGCCTGCCTATTTTTGCCAGTGGAATCATCGTGCTCATGGCGATTGCCGCGCTCATTGCCCTGTTACGCACCGGCAAGGGCAGTTTTTGGCAACAGCCCCCCATCGCGCTTTTTGCCGGTTGGGTGACGGCCGCCGCCGGGGTGGCATGGGGGGTGACACTGGCAGGGCTTGGCCCCTTGTCCAACGTCGCCTCGGCCTATGTGATGCTGTGCGCCCTGTTGATCGTCTCCATCTGCGTGCAGCGCTATCTTGGCCGGGTGCCAGCCTTTGCCGCCGCCATCGTCTGGGCGCTGATCGGTGTGGCCGCAGGCAATTGGGACATCCACCCGGAACTGGTGCAGGCCGCGCTGATCGGCGCGGGCATCATGGCGGTCACGCCTTACCTGCCAGCCTGATACATCACCGGCAGAACTGACGGGCCGTCTCTACTGGCCCGTCCCCTACTGTCCGGTGTTCTTTTCCTTGTGCTTGCGCAACCGGCTTGGCGTGTGGAACTTGCGGACCTTCCACGGGTTTTCATCGCCCTGCCCGCGGAA
This sequence comes from uncultured Tabrizicola sp., assembly GCA_964393035.1. Classification (GTDB taxonomy): domain Bacteria; phylum Pseudomonadota; class Alphaproteobacteria; order Rhodobacterales; family Rhodobacteraceae; genus Tabrizicola_A. The sequence goes on along the minus strand of CAYMRX010000004.1, from coordinate 174,283 downwards.
ATACAGCCGGATCGGGGTTCCGGGCATGTCAAAATGGTCGCGCAACCCATTGACCAGATAGCGTTTATAGCTTTCGGGCAGCTCATCGGGGCGCGAACATTTCACCACGAAACCCGGGGGCCTTGTCTTGGCCTGCGTCATGTAGCGCAGCTTGATGCGGTGACCACCGGGTGCGGGCGGCGGGTGGGCCTCGGTCATGGCGCCGAGCCAGGTGTTCAGCTTGGCCGTCGGAACCCGGCGGTTCCAGACGTCATGCGCCTTGCGGATGGCGTCGTGCAACCGGTCAAGGCCCCGGCCCGTCTTGGCCGAAACGGTGATCAAGGGCGCGCCACGCAATTGCGGCAGCAGGCGCTCGAACATCTCTTTCAACTCGGCCAGCTTTTCCTGCTTGTCGTCTTCAAGATCCCATTTGTTGATGGCCACCACCACCGCCCGACCTTCGGTTTCGGCAAAGTCGGCAATCCGAAGATCCTGCACTTCGAAGGGAATCTCGACGTCCAACAGGACCACGACCACCTCGGCAAAGCGCACGGCGCGCAAGCCATCGGAGACCGACAGCTTTTCCAGCTTTTCGGTGACACGGGCCTTCTTGCGCATCCCGGCGGTGTCAAAAATGCGGATCGGCGTGCCCTGCCAATCCGACCGGATCGAGATCGCATCCCGCGTGATCCCGGCCTCGGGGCCGGTCAGCAGGCGGTCATAGCCAAGGATCTTGTTGATAAGCGTGGACTTTCCGGCATTTGGCCGCCCGATCACCGCGATTTGCAGCGGTTTTTTCGCGGTCGGGTGATGGGCGAATTCGTCGGCCTCCAACTCGGCCTCGTCCTCGCTCAGATCGACATCCACCACCGGGGCATTTTCGGCCTCGCGCTCGGCAAACTCACCCTCAAGCGGTTTCAGCGCGCGGTAAAGGTCATCCATGCCCTCGCCATGCTCGGCCGAAAGCCGCAACGGCTCTCCCAGACCCAAGCTGTAGGCCTCAAAGGCCCCGGCGTCACCAGCCTTGCCTTCGGCCTTGTTGACGCCAAGGATCACACGGGCGGATTTCTTGCGCAGGATATCGGCGAAGACCTCGTCCGAGGGCGTCACCCCGACCCGGCCGTCAATCAGGAACAGGCAGATATCGGCCATTTCCACCGCGCGTTCGGTCAGGCGGCGCATCCGGCCCTGAAGGCTGTCATCGGTGACTTCCTCCAACCCCGCCGTGTCGATCACGGTAAAGCGCATGTCGAAAAGCTTCGCATCGCCTTCGCGCAGGTCACGCGTCACACCGGGCTGGTCATCGACCAGCGCCAGCTTGCGGCCCACCAGCCGGTTGAAAAGCGTCGATTTGCCCACATTCGGGCGGCCCACGATGGCCAGCGTAAAGCTCATGATGCGTCCGTATCTGTCAAGCCGCCCCCCTTACAGGGCTTTGCCCTTAACGGAAAGCGTGAAGTTGCCCGTTCCCACCGGTGACAAACAACATGCCCGCCGCCAAAGCAGGCGCCGAGGCCGCGCCGCCCGGAATTTCGCCCGAGCCGACCATGCTGCCATCCGTCGGGTTGAACAGGCGAATTCCGCCATCCGAGGAGACAACCACCACGCGCCCACCGGCCAGAACAGGCCCGTAATGCGCGGTGATTGCTTTGTATTTCTTGGGTTTTTCGGCGTCGTAATAGGGCATCTGAACCGCCCAGATCACAGCACCCGTCGCGGCATCCATCCGCACCAGTTTCGCCTCGTCATTGACGACAAAGACCGAACCGCCCACCACCAGGGGCGGGTTCATCGCGCCTTCATTCGTGGTCCAGAGCCGCTGGCCGGTGGTGGCGTCAAACGCCGCCGTGCGCCCGGCCGCCGAGCCGACATAGACCGTATTGCCCGCAATCACCGGATCGCCGGTCAAATCGCCCATGCTGGCGGCATAGGCCTTGCCCAGCCGCTGCCCGGCGACGCCCGCGCCCCAAGCCTTGCTGCCATCTTCCGTCTTGATGGCGGCAATCTCGCCTGCGGCAAAGGGGAAGATCGCCAAGCCATCCCCCGCCGAGGGCGAGGCGGTGCTGACCATGCCCGAGGCCGCGCGGGTGCCGCCGACGCTCCAGCGCACCTTGCCATTGGCCGCATCCACCGCCAGCGCCGAGCCGTCGCGGGCCGTGGCATAAACCGTCGTGCCGTCAACCGTGGGCGCGCCGATCACCGGGGCCTTAAAGCGTTGCCGCCATTGCACGGCGCCGGTCGCAGCGTCCAAAGCCGCCAATTCGCCATAGGCGGTGGTGACGAACAATTGACCGCCTTGCGCGGCCAATCCGCCGCCTGACACTTCGGATGCGTTACGGTCGAAATCAGCGCGAAGATCGGCGGTCCAAAGGGCACCGCCTCCGGTGGAAAGGGCCGTCACCTGCGCATGGGCATCCATGGCAAAAACCCGGCCAGCCGACACCACCGGCGCCGCCGTCACCCGATTGCGCCGCGAGTTGCCAGAGCCGATCGAGGCCGACCAGACGGGCTGCGGCGCGGCCGACAGCACGCCATGCGCGCCTGCATGGCGGGCAGAGCCGCCGCGATGGGTCCATTCGGCGTTTGCGCCAGAGCCCGGCAGCGCAATGGGCGCCGATGCGTTTTGCGGCACAAGTGCTTCGGCCTGCGGGTCAGGCTGGTCTTCGGTGGGCAAGGACGCCGCAAGCGGGGTGCGGACATCGAACCGCTCGCCCTGCAAGATCACTTCCCGCTCACAGCCAGATAACGTCAGCGCCAGCAGCGAGACACCAAGAACCGGACGCATGAACCCTGCCATCGAAATCTTCCCCGCTTTCGCCAAACCCATCATCGCGGCCTGACCCCTTATCCCTGATCGGCGTCTGTCGCCGCTTCGGGCAACTTGTCGCCAAGCGCCACGATCACCTGCCCTGCCCGACCGCGCAGCCCTTGCGGGGCTTCCTGATCCTGCATCAGCGCGGTCAGCGCGGCAATCGCTTCGTCCTTCTTGCCCTCCTCGATCAGAAGGTAGGCCAGTTGTTCGGCAGCCAGCGTGCGAAAGGCGCGATCGGGGGCCGAAATACTTTCAAGGGCGGCGCGACGGTCGGTCAAGGGCATATCGGCCCCGGCCACCATCACCCGGCGCAATTGCGCCATGTCGCGATAAATCTCGGGCTGGGCCGCGTCGGCGACAAGCGCATCCAATGCCGCCAGCGCCGCCGCCTTGTCATCGGCCGGGTCCGAGGCCAGCATCAGCGTGCGGATGGCGGTCTGGCTGCCATCGGCCGGCACCGCCGCCATGGCTTCGCGCCGTTCCACGGCACCGCCGATATCCAGCGCCTCCAGCATGGCATCGCCAAAGCCTTGCGCCCGTGCCGCGGCCTGCGATTTCTGCCATTCGTTCCACGCAGCACCGCCCACGATGCCAAGAACCACCAGCCCGCCAATCCAGCCATATTTGCGGAACGCCGCGAACAGGCGGTCACGGCGCACCTCCTCGGTCACCTCGTCGATGAAACTGTCGGGATTGCTCACGTCTGGCCTCTCCTTGGCCGGGCCTTGGCCCGTTTATGCTGTCTGGCTGGAAACAGGGGGTGCAGCCACACCCTGCCCCAATCCGTGTCATGTCTTACAAGCTCATGTCTTACAAGGCTTGCCGCCGCACGCCAAGCCCTTGCCCCGCATGGCGGGCATCAATCAGCCGCGAGCGGTTGGGAATATGCGGAATCAGCCCGGCAAAAACCCTGTTTGACGCCGCCATTCGTCACCTGCCCTGAAGCCAGAGCGACAGCCGGGCCAGATTCACGCCGAAATCGCCCCGCCCGTCGCGTTGCCGGGACCAAAGCCGCACTCCGGTGGTGGTGGTTTCCGCCGTGATGAAATCGGGAAACCCCCAGAAAGCCGAACGCTGCATCCATGTCAGGCGCCCCTCCTTCACCGCGCCGGCAATGTTGCGGGTGCGCGGCTGGGTGGCGGCAAAGGCGGCAAGGTCGGCCAGCATCTGTTCCGGCGGGATGGCGGTCGCCGGCCAGAAGGCAAGCGCGCCTTTTTCCACCGGCACAAGGATTGGGCCGGCCGCTGCCGCCTCGCCCGGAACTTCGGCAATTGGCCGATGCCATGCGGCGGGGTCCACCGGGGCAAGGCGAGTGGCGGCCATCACCGCCGCCGCCCCGACCAGCCCCGCCATCGCGAACCCCGCCAACACGTTCATCTGCGGGTCTTGGCCCAGTGGTAAAGGCAGATCAGCTCATGCGCGACATGCGCGCCTGCAATCGCCGTGGCGCCGGTGGTGTCATAGGGGGGCGACACTTCGACGATATCGCCGCCGACCATGTTGATGCCGGCAAGATCGCGCAGACAGGCCGCCGCCTGCCAGCTTTGCAAGCCCCCCCAAACCGGGGTGCCGGTGCCGGGTGCGGCAGAGGGATCAAGGCAATCAATGTCGAAGGTCACATAGGTCGGCCGCTGCCCAACGATCTCTTTCGCCCGCGCCACGGCATGGGCGGTGCCCTTTTCATGCACGGTGCGCGCGTCGATGTATTCCACACCGAGATAATCGTCGCATTGGGTGCGGATGCCGATCTGCACCGAGGTTTTCGGGTCGATCACACCGGTCTTCACCGCCTTGTAAAAGAAGGTGCCATGGTCGATGCGGTCCATGTCGTCATCGGCCCAAAGGTCGGAATGGGCGTCGAAATGGATCACCGACATCGGGCCATATTTTTCGGCATAGGCGCGCAGGATCGGCAGGGTGATGAAGTGATCGCCCCCCAGCGTGACCGTCCCGGCCCCGGCACTCAGGATGGTGCGGATGTGGTCGGTGACAAGGCCGGGAAAGCTGGGCGTATGGGCATAGTCGAAGGCCACATCGCCATAGTCGATGATGTTCATCTCGTCCAAGGGGTTGGTCGGCCAACCATAGGGCAGATCAAAGGCTTGCAGCGCCGATGCCTCACGGATCGCGCGGGGGCCAAAGCGGGTGCCGGTGCGGTGTGTGACCGCCTGATCGAATGGCACGCCGGTGATGGCCAGTTCGACCCCGGTCAGGTCTTTGGTGTAGGTGCGCCGCAGGAAAGAGGTCGCGCCGGAAAAAGCGTTTTCAAAGGCAAGGCCACGCAGGCCCTTGCGGGTGAACGCAGTATCGACCTGCGTCTTGGCGTCTTCGAGTGCCATATTTGTCTCGTGATTTTGGTCGCGTCGTCGTTATGGAAGGCCCCGGAGACGCCGCGGATCACATGGGCAGGCCAAGGGTGGCAGGTGGGGGTGCGGGGTGTCAAGGGGGTGCAGGGGGCTTTCGCGCGCCCTTTCGCCCTATGCCGCAGGGGGGGTTGGCGGGGGGACCCCCGCCCTACGCGACCCATTTTCGGCATTCGCAGGGAGGGGCTTCCCCCACCGAAAGGTCTTCAGCCCACGGGCTGCGCGCGTTCCACCAGACGGGCGAAGAAGCTGGCGCCGATGGGGGCGGCTTCGTCGTTGAAGTCATAGGCGGCGTGGTGCAGCCCCGCCCCCGGCCCGGTGCCAAGGAACAGATAGGCGCCGGGGCGGGATTCCAGCATGTAGGAAAAATCCTCGGACCCCATTTCGCGCACGGAATTGCCGTTGACCTGCCCCTCGCCCACCACCTCGGCCGCGACCTCGCAGGCGAAGGCGGCGTTGTCGGCGTGGTTGATGGTGGCGGGATAGCCCCAGTCATAGTCAATGCGCGCCTGCACGCCATAGGCGGCGGCGTGGCCTTCGACGATCTCGTAGAACCGCTTTTTCAACAGCGCCCGCACATCGGGTTTGAAGCAGCGGATGGTGGCGCAGAACATCGCTTCTTCGGGGATGATATTGCTGGCGGTGCCGGTGTGGATCTGTGTCACCGACACCACGGCCTCATCCAGCGCATAGACATTGCGCGGGATGATGGTCTGGATGGCCTGCACCATGCCCACCACGGCCACAACCGGATCAACACATTCATGCGGGGTGGCCCCGTGGCCGCCCTTGCCGGTGATATAGACAAAGGCGGTATCGACCGAGGCCATCAGTGCATCGGGCGTGGTCAGGAACTGGCCGAAAGGCACGTTCGGCGCGTTGTGGATGCCGTAAACCTGGGTCACGGCAAAACGGTCCATCACGCCTTCCTGCACCATGACCTGACCGCCGCCGCCGTCTTCCTCGGCCGGTTGGAACATCAGCGCCACGCGGCCCGAGAATTTGCGGGTTTCGGCCAGATACTTGGCCGCGCCCAAGAGCATCGCCACATGTCCGTCATGGCCGCAGGCATGCATCTTGCCGGGGATGGTCGAGGCATGTTCGGCGCCGGTGATCTCCTCGATCGGGAGCGCATCCATATCGGCGCGCAACCCGATGGTGGGGCCTTTGCCGGTGCCGTTGATGATGGCCACGATGCCGGTCTTGGCGATGCCGGGGTGGATTTCATCGACGCCGATCTCTTTCAGGCGGTCCATGATGAAAGCCGCGGTGTTATGGCAATCAAAGGCCAGTTCCGGGTGCATGTGCAAATGCCGCCGCCAGCCCTTCATTTCTTCGGCATAGGCTGCGATACGATTGAGGACGGGCATGGGGTGACTCCTTTGTCTTGGGTTTGATCAAACAGCAAAACCGGAGAAACGGCAATGGCTGACGAAGCCTCGGACAGGCTGGTGCATGACCCGATGGGGGGGATGGACCGGCTTTTGGAGATCATGCGGCGTCTGCGTGATCCGGTGACGGGCTGCCCTTGGGATATCGAGCAGACCTTCGCGACGATTGCCCCCTATACGCTGGAAGAAGCGCATGAGGTGGCCGATGCCATCGAACGCCAGGCTTGGGGGGAATTGCCGGGCGAATTGGGGGATCTGCTGTTTCAGGCGGTGTTTCACGCGCAAATGGCCGAAGATGCCGGCCTGTTCGGCTTTGGCGATGTGGTCAAAACCATCTCCGACAAGATGGTGGCGCGCCATCCGCATGTGTTTGGCGATGCAAGCCGCGACAAAACGCCCGCGCAGCAGACGGTGGATTGGGAAAAGATCAAGGCGGCGGAGCGCGGAAAGGCCCGCGTGCTGGACGGGGTGGCGATGGGCCTGCCCGGCCTGACACGCGCCGTAAAGCTGCAAAACCGCGCTGCACGGGTGGGGTTTGACTGGCCTTCTACCGATGAGGTTCTGGCCAAGATGGCCGAGGAAATGGCCGAGCTGGTCGAGGCGCGCGACACGCTGGGCGAGGCCGAAATCATCGAGGAAATGGGGGATTTGCTGTTTGTCATGGCCAATTTGTGCCGTCACATGAAGATCGACCCCGAAGCCGCCCTGCGCGCCGCCAACGCCAAATTCACCCGCCGGTTTGAGCGGATTGAAGATTGGCTGGCCGAGGCCGGCAAGGCCCCTGCCGACAGCGATCTGGCGGAGATGGACGGGTTGTGGAACCGGGCCAAGGCCGAGGAGAAAACGGCCAAACGGGCGCAGGGATGACAGCGGCGGAGCCTCCGGCGGGGGTATTTTTGCCAAGATGAAGATGATAGTTTTACTCGGGATATTGACCTGAGTAAAAGAGTCAGGCAAAGCGGGGGCGTAAAATTTGACAAAAGGACTCAACCATGCGCCTTTCATTCCTCGCCCTCGCCCTGATGGGCAGCGCCCTGCCCGCCTTTGCGGATGAGGTGAATGTCTATTCCCACCGCCAGCCCGAGCTGATCCAACCGCTGCTGGATGCCTTCACGGCGGAAACCGGCATTGCCGTCAACGTGGCCTTTGTGGAAAAGGGCATGGTGGAACGGCTTGAGGCCGAGGGCGACCGCTCGCCCGCCGATCTGGTGCTGACGGTGGATATCGCCCGGCTGATGCAAGTGGTGGATGCCGGCGTCACCCAAGCGGTGCAATCGGATGTGCTGGAGGCGAATATCCCCGCCGAATACCGCGATCCGGGCGACCAATGGTTCGGCCTGACCGCCCGCGCCCGCATCATCTATGCCTCGAAAGACCGGGTGAAACCGGGCGAGGTGACGACCTATGAGGATCTCGCCTCGGAGAAATGGAAGGGCCGCATCTGCACCCGTTCGGGCACGCATGACTATAACGTCGGCCTGACGGCGGCGGTTCTGGCGCATCACGACGCCGCCTATACGGAAGGCTGGCTGCAAGGCGTGAAGGCCAATCTGGCCCGCAAGCCCGATGGCGGCGACCGCGATCAGGTCAAGGCGATCTGGGCCGGGGAATGCGACATTTCGGTGGGCAACACCTATTACATGGGCCAGATGCTGGCCGATCCTGAGCAAAAGGCTTGGGCCGACAGCGTGAATGTGGTGTTCCCGACCTTTGAGGCGGGCGGCACGCACATGAACATCTCAGGTGTCGCGATGACCAAATCGGCCCCGAACAAAGAGGCCGCGCTGAAGCTGATGGAATGGCTGTCTTCGGAGGCCGCGCAGAAGATCTATGCCGAAACCAACCATGAATTCCCGGTGAAACCGGGCGTGGAACGCTCGGCCCTGGTTGCAGGCTGGGGTGAGTTCACCGCCGACACCCTGCCCTTGGCGGATGTGGCGGCCAAGCGCGCCGATGCCTTGAAGCTGATCGAAACGGTTGATTTCGACAACTGATCGGCCAAGGAACGGTTCAGGCAAAGGGGGCCGGGCGCGGCCCCCTTTTTCTTTGCCCGCGGCACAAAGTCTTGTTAGACAACAGCTTTACGACCAAGGAAGGCCAGCCATGACCCGCAAGATCATTATTGACACCGACCCCGGGCAGGACGATGCGTTTGCCATTCTGCTGGCGCTGGCCAGCCCGGAGCTGGATGTGCTGGGGGTGACGGCGGTGGCGGGCAATGTGCCGCTCAAGTTCACCGAAAAGAACAGCCGGATCATTTGCGAACTGGCCGGGAAGACGGAAACCCGCGTCTATGCGGGCTGCGATCGCCCGATGAAACGCAAGCTGGTGACGGCCGAATATGTGCATGGCCAGACCGGGTTGAACGGCCCGCAACTGGCGGATCCGACGATGGCCTTGCAACCGGAACATGGCGTGGATTTCATCATCGAAACCCTGCGGCGCGAGCCTGCCCACACGGTCACGCTGTGCCCGCTTGGACCTTTGACCAACATTGCCACGGCCTTTGAAAAGGCCCCCGACATCGTGGGGCGGGTGCAACAGATCGTGCTGATGGGGGGGGCCTATTTCGAGGTGGGCAATGTCACACCGGCCGCCGAGTTCAACATTTATGTCGATCCCGAAGCCGCTGATATCGTGTTCAAATCCGGCGTGCCTTTGGTGGTGATGCCTTTGGATGTGACCCATAAAGTTCTGACCACCCGGGCGCGGGTGGAAAAGTTCCGGGCCATGGGCAACGAGGTCGGCCGGGTTTGCGCCGAATGGCTGGAATTTTTTGAACGCTATGACATGGAGAAATATGGCAGTGATGGCGGGCCTTTGCATGACCCGACGGTGATTGCCTATCTTTTGCAGCCGGGCCTGTTCAAAGGCCGTCATATCAATGTGGAGGTCGAGACGCAGTCGGAACTGACCCTTGGCATGACCGTGGCCGATTGGTGGGGTGTGACGGGGCGGCCCGCCAATGCGCTGTTTGTCGGCAGCGTCGATGCGGATGGGTTCTTTGATCTTCTGACCGAACGCATCGGGCGGCTTTGACGGCAGAGGCGGGCTGAAGCCCGGCTTACAGGGTATCGGGGCGGCTGATCTGACCGCCGCCCACCGCTGCGGGAACGCCAGTGGTGGCCGGGCAAGAGGTGGGCAGGCCACGCATCACCCGCAGGGCGAGATAGGCAAAGGCCTGCGCCTCCAGCATGTCGCCATTCAGGCCGACGGCCTCGATCGGTTCCACCGAGCAGGCCAGTCTGGACGCCAACTCCCGCATCATCGTGGCATTGTGACGCCCGCCCCCCGTGACCAGAAGACGGCTGACCGGGCGGGGGAAATGTTCGGCTCCACGGGCAACGCAAGCGGCGGCAATCGTGGTCAAGGTTGCGGCGGCATGTTCGGGGGCCAGCGCATCAAGGCTCGAGATCGCATTCAGGAAGTCGTTTCGATCCAAGGACTTCGGCGGCATCTTGAAGAAATAGGGATGGGTCAGAAAGGCCTGCACGGCGGCCTCATCCACCCGGCCCGAGGCGGCGAATCTGCCGCCCTCATCCTGCGTGCGGCCAAAGTGCCGCTGCATCAGATCATTGATCGGCGCATTGGCGGGGCCGGTATCAAAGGCCAAGAGCGCGCCGGGGGTTTGCGGATCGGGGATCGCAGGATCAACCCAAGTCAGGTTGCCAACCCCGCCGAGATTGAGAAAGGCCACGGGTTCCGTCGCGCCGATCATCCGGGCGCAGGCGTGGTGGAAGAACGGGGCCAAGGGCGCGCCCTGCCCGCCCATCGCCACATCGGTCGTGCGGAAATCCCAGATGACCGGCAGGCCAAGCGCCTCGGCCAGGACCGCGCCATCGCCGCATTGATGCGTGCCGCGCCCGGCGGGATCATGCGCCAGCGTCTGGCCATGAAAGCCGATCACCGCGGCCCCGGCGAAACGGGACAAGAGTTCGGCATGGGCGGTTTCGACCAGTTCCGCCGCCGCCGCCACATCAGGATCGCCCGGCCATTGGCCAAAACCGGCGCGGATTGTGGCGCGTTCAGCCTCGGTATAGGGGCGATAGGCGTGGGGGCCGAATTCGGCGATGGTTTCACCGTCGGTCAGCACCATGGCGGCATCGACCCCATCCAGCGAGGTGCCCGACATCGTGCCCAAGGCCCAGATCGGGCCGGTCTTGTCGCCCTTTTTCATGCCTTCCCCTGCCCTGCCTGCCCCGTTATACCGCTGCCAACCTTAAAGCATGAGACGGCCATGACCTACCATCCGAAATCCGATTTCCTGCGTGTGATGTTCGAGCGCGGCTTTGTGGCCGATTGCACGGATTATCAGGCGCTTGACGAGGCTTTCACGAAAGGCGTCGTGCCGGGATATATCGGCTTTGATGCGACGGCCAAGTCGCTGCATGTGGGGTCGCTGATCCAGATCATGATGCTGCGCTGGTTGCAGAAATGCGGTGGCAAGCCGATTGTGCTGATGGGCGGCGGGACCACCAAGGTGGGCGATCCCAGTTTCCGCGCCGATGAGCGGCCCTTGCTGACCAATGCCCAGATCGACGACAATATCGCCGGGATCAAGCGCGCGTTTTCGCCTTATGTGACCTTTGGCGATGGCCCGAATGACGCGGTGATGGTCAACAATGCCGAATGGCTGGATGATCTGAACTATCTGGAATTCCTGCGGGTGATCGGGCGGCATTTCTCGGTCAACCGGATGCTGTCGTTTGAAAGCGTGAAGTCACGGCTGGACCGGGAGCAAAGCCTGTCTTTCCTTGAATTCAACTACATGATCCTGCAAGCCTATGACTTCCTTGAACTGAACCGCCGCTATGGCTGTTTGATCCAGATGGGCGGCTCTGACCAATGGGGCAATATCGTCAACGGCGTGGACTTGACGCGCCGGGTGATCGACCATGAGGTTTACGGGCTGACCTCTCCCTTGCTGACCACGAGTGACGGCAAGAAGATGGGCAAGTCGCAGTCGGGCGCGGTCTGGCTGAATGGCGACATGTTCAGCTCTTATGAATTCTGGCAATTCTGGCGCAACACGACCGATGCCGATGTCGGCCGGTTCCTGAAGCTGTACACCGAATTGCCGGTCGAGGAATGTGACCGTCTGGGAAGCTTGCAAGGGGCCGAGATCAACGGCGCCAAGATCGTGCTGGCCAATGCGGTGACGACGCTGTTGCATGGAGCCGAAGCGGCGGCGGCGGCCGAGGCCACGGCGCGCGAGGTGTTTGAAAAGGGCGGTGTGGGCGATGATCTGCCGACCGTTCACATCAGCGCGGCGGATCTGGCCGAAGGTCTGGGGATCGTGCAGCTTTTCGTCAAGGCGGGGCTGTCGCCTTCTGGCAAAGAGGCCAAGCGGCTGATTGCCGAAGGCGGGGCGAAGGTGAATGACGAGATCGTCACCGATGCAGGCATCCGCTATGGCGCGAGCGATCTGGCAGAGCCGTTGAAGCTGACGGCGGGCAAGAAGCGGCATGCTTTGGTGGTCTTGGGGTAACTCCCCCGCCCGCCTCCTTGTCGTCTTCGACGCTCGTCGTGTCGAGGAGACGTCGAAGACGCCCGACGAGAATTGAAAAGGCCGGGGTTTCCCCCGGCCTTTTGCTTATTCCTGCACGGTGACTTTCGTCATCACATCCGGGGTTTCCGGCGGTTCGCCGCGCTGGATCGCGTCGACCACCTCCATGCCCGAAATCACCTTGCCGACGACCGTATATTGGCCGTTCAGGAAATCGCCCTGATCGAACATGATGAAGAACTGGCTGTTGGCGCTGTCGGGGTCATTCGAACGCGCCATGCCGACGACACCGCGGGCAAAGGCGAGGTCGGAAAACTCTGCCTTGAGGTTGGGCATCGTCGAGCCGCCGGTGCCCGCCATGGACAGATCGCTGCCCGACTTGCCGTTCGACACATCGCCGGTTTGCGCCATGAAACCGTCGATGACGCGGTGGAAGACCACGCCGTCATAAGCGCCGGATTTGGCCAAGGCGACCATCTGCGCCACATGGTTCGGCGCCACGTGATCGGCCATATCGATCACCACGCTGCCATTGGCCGCACCCGCAACCTCGATCACAAGGTTCGGGCCGGGGCCATCCACCACCTCCTCCGCCATGGCGGGCGAAGCGGCGAAGGCCAGAAGGGTCAGTGCCTTACGCAACATCGGCAGCCACCCGGACGGTGATCATGCGGTCGGGGGTCATCGGCGGTTCACCGCGGACGATCTTGTCGACATGGTTCATCCCCGAAATCACCCGGCCATAGACGGTATACTGGCGGTTCAGGAAATGGTTGTCGTTGAAGTTGATGAAGAACTGGCTGTTCGCGGAATTCGGGTTCTGCGAACGGGCAGCACCAAGCGTGCCACGGTCATGCGGGATGCCCGAGAATTCCGCCGGCAGATCGGGGTATTCCGACCCGCCCGTGCCAGCGCGGCGCAGGTTGAAATCCTTTTCCATATTGCCGTTTTCCACGTCGCCCGTCTGCGCCATGAAGCCGTCGATCACGCGGTGGAAGGCCACGTTGTCATAGGCCTTGTCGCGCGCCAGTTGCTTCATGCGCTCGGCATGTTTGGGGGCGATGTCGGTCAAGAGTTCAATCACCACTTCGCCGTCTTTCAGCGTCACGATGATGGTGTTTTCGGGGTCTTTGATCTCGGCCATTGGGCGGGTCTCCATTTATCTCGGGCGCGAACCTAATGGCGCAGGTCGCAAAGGGAAAGGGGTTGTGGTTGACGAAGCCGTGCAATGGGCGGAAAGAGGGAACAAAGCTATGGAGGGCATGATGGGCTGGAAAACGCTGGACGATATGGCCTTGGCCGGAAAAACCGTGCTGTGCCGGGTGGATATCAACGTGCCGATGGAGGGCGGTCGGGTGACCGACACCACGCGGATCGACAAGATCGGGCCGACCGTGGAAGATATCATCGCGCGGGGCGGCAAGGTGGTGTTGCTGGCACATTTCGACCGGCCCAAGGGCAAGGTCGTGCCGGAGATGAGCCTTGGCCATGTGCAGGCAGCCTTGGCGGCGTCCTTGGGGCGCAAGGTGGTGTTTGGCGCCGATTGCATTGGCGCTGGGGCCAAGACGGCGATTGCAGCGGCGGCGCAGGGCGATGTGGTCTTGTTGGAAAACACCCGGTTCCATGCCGGTGAGGAAAAGAACGACCCGGCCCTTGCCGCCGAGATGGCCGCTTTGGGTGATGTGTTTGTGAATGACGCCTTTTCGGCGGCGCATCGCGCGCATGCCTCGACCGAAGGCTTGGCAAAGCTGCTTCCCAAGGCGGCAGGCCGCTTGATGGAGGCGGAGTTGAAGGCACTGGAAGCCGCCCTTGGCACCCCGGTGCGCCCGGTGGTGGCGGTTGTGGGCGGGGCCAAGGTGTCGACCAAGTTGGACCTTCTGGGCAACCTTGTCGGCAAGGTCGATCATCTGGTGATCGGCGGCGGCATGGCCAATACTTTCCTTGTGGCCCAAGGGGTTGAGGTTGGCAAATCGCTCGCCGAACGCGACATGGCCGACACCGCGCGCGAGATTTTGGCCAAGGCCAAGGCGGCGGGCTGTGCCATCCATCTGCCGGTGGATGTGGTGGTGGCACGCGAGTTCAAGGCCGGGGCTGCGAATGAGACGGTCGCGGCGGGGGCCTGCCCGGCGGATGCGATGATTCTGGATGCCGGACCGCAGACGGTGGCGGCGCTGACGAAGGTGTTCGAGGCGGCCAAGACCTTGATCTGGAACGGTCCTTTGGGGGCTTTTGAAATCGAGCCCTTCAACGCGGCGACCAATGCGGCGGCGAAGGTGGCCGCCGATCTGACCCGCGCGGGCAAGCTCATTTCGGTTGCGGGCGGCGGCGATACGGTGGCGGCCCTTAATCAGGCGGGGGCAGCAGAGGATTTCACCTTCATCTCCACCGCGGGCGGGGCTTTCCTTGAATGGATGGAGGGCAAGACCCTGCCCGGCGTGGCGGCGCTGGAGGCATGACAGGCTGGACACTGATAACGGGGGCGTCGGAGGGGTTGGGTCGGGAGTTTGCCGATCTGGCCGCCGCCGAGGGCCGCCCGGTGATCCTGTCGGCCCGCCAAACGGACAAGCTGGAGGCGCTGGCCGCCGACCTGCGCGCCCGTCACGGGGTTGAGGCGGTGGTGATCGCGGCCGATCTGTCGCAGGCCGGCGAGGCGGAACGGCTGTGGTCCACGGCCAGCGCGGGGCGGGAGATTGATGTTCTGGTGAACAATGCCGGGCTGGGGCGGAACGGCGAATTTGCCGACCTGACCGGCTGGGCGCGGGAGCGCGCCTCGATCGAGGTGAACGTCACATCGGCGACCACCTTGATGAAGCTGGCGGTCGCGGCGATGCTGGCGCGGGGTGAGGGGCGCGTGCTGAACGTCGCCTCGGCGGCAGGGTTCCTGCCGGGGCCATATATGGCGGTTTATCACGCGACGAAGGCCTATCTCCTGAGCCTGTCCGAAGCGGTGGCGGCGGAACTTGCGGGCACGGCGGTGAAGGTGACGGTGCTGTGCCCCGGCGCGACCCAGACCAATTTCTTCGCCGCCGATGATGCAGAGAAGGCGACGATCCTGACCAAGCTGTTCCCCCTGCCCTCGGCCCGGTCGGTCGCGGTCAAGGGGTGGGCGGCGATGAAGGAAGGCCGCCGCATCCGGGTGACGGGGCTGGTGAACTGGCTTTTCACCTTCGCGCCACGGGTTTTGCCGCGCCGCTTTGCCACCTGGCTGGCCGGGCAATTTCTGCGCCGCCGCTAGGTTTTTGACCTGTTGGCGCTATCACGTTTGCCACTGACGCAGTCCCGCGCTATTGGCCGGGAAAGGCTTGCAAATCAGGATGTCGAGATGACCAAAGCGCAGCAGACGGAACGGGTGGCAAAGGGCAACGGCTTTATCGCGGCCCTTGACCAATCGGGCGGTTCGACCCCCAAGGCGCTGCGGCTTTATGGCGTGGCGGAGACGGCCTATTCGAATGAGGCCGAAATGTATGACATGATCCATGCCATGCGCAGCCGGATCATCAAATCGCCTGCCTTTACCGGCGACAAGGTGGTGGGCGCCATCCTGTTTGAACAAACCATGGACCGCAGCGTCGATGGCGTGCCGACCGCGACCTATCTGTGGCAAAAGCGCGGCGTGGTGCCTTTCCTGAAGATCGACAAGGGCCTGGAGGCCGAGGTGGACGGCTGTCAGGTGATGAAACCGATGCCGACGCTGGACGCGCTGCTGGACAAGGCGGTTGCGGCGGGGATCTACGGCACCAAGGAACGCTCGGTCATTTCTGCCGCCAATGCCAAGGGTATTCAGGCCGTTGTCGATCAGCAATTTGCCATCGGTGCGCAGGTCTTGGCCAAGGGGCTGATGCCGATCATCGAGCCGGAGGTGACGATCTCGATCTCCGACAAGGTGGAGGCCGAGGCGATCCTACGCGATGCCCTTCTGAAGGGGCTGGATGCGCTGCCCACGGGCCAAAAGGTGATGCTGAAGCTGACCCTGCCGACGGTGCCGAATTTCTATGCGCCCTTGGTGGACCATCCGAATGTGTTGAAGGTGGTGGCGCTGTCGGGTGGCTATAGCCGGGACGAGGCCAATGCCATTCTGGCGCAGAACCGCGGGATCATTGCATCCTTCAGCCGGGCCCTGACCGAAGGGCTGACCGCCCAGCAATCGGATGCGGAATTTGATGCGGCCTTGGCTGCGGCTATTTCCAGCATCCATGTGGCTTCGGTTGCGGGCTGAAAATATAGGCAATCCCCTGCTTTAGGGGATTCCCTTTGGGTATCGGCTATGGCATGATTCGTCTTGTGACCACCCCCGAAAAATGAGGGGCGGCGCAAGAGGCAGAGCATGACGAACACCCCATCCCGCCAAATACCAAGACTGACGCTTGGTGGCATTTTTTATCTGGTATTGGCCTTCACCTTGGGGGGCTATTTCACCTTTGCCGCCGTGCAGGGCGACTATGGGGTGTTCCGTCGCGTTCAGATCAATGCCGAAGCCGAGGCCCTGCGGGCCGAGCGCGACCGGTTGGCGGACGAACTGACGGATCTGTCCAACCTGACGCATCGGCTGTCGGATGACTATCTCGACATTGACCTTTTGGACCAGCAGGCCCGCGATGTGCTGGGCTACATGCGTGCCGATGAGATCGTGATCCGCTAAGGTCGGCTTGGCGGGGCAAAACCCCACCCAATGAGGCACGGAACGCGGGGCGCATTGCCTCGCGTTTTTCATTTTGCGTTATTTCCCCGATACTGTATATATAGTTTAACGTTAAACCATTCCTTAACCATTAGGAGGACGCGCCGTGGTCGCCAAGAAAGCACCGGAAAAATCCAACGTCTCCAAGGCTGATCTGCTGAAATACTACCGCGAAATGCTGCTGATCCGGCGATTCGAGGAAAAGGCCGGCCAGCTTTACGGCATGGGTCTGATCGGCGGTTTTTGCCATCTTTACATCGGGCAAGAGGCGGTCGTGGTGGGGCTGGAGGCCTGCACCAAAGAGGGCGACAAGCGCATCACCAGCTACCGCGACCACGGGCATATGCTGGCCTGCGGGATGAGCGCGAATGGCGTGATGGCCGAACTGACCGGGCGCGAGGGGGGGTACTCCAAGGGCAAGGGCGGGAGCATGCATATGTTCTCGAAGGAAAAGCATTTCTACGGCGGCCACGGCATTGTGGCGGCACAGGTGCCCTTGGGGGCGGGTCTGGCGATGTCGGACTGGTACAAGGGCAATGACAATGTGACCTTCACCTATTTCGGTGACGGGGCGGCAAACCAAGGCCAGGTCTACGAGAGTTACAACATGGCCGAGCTGTGGAAGCTGCCGGTGATTTTCGTCATTGAAAACAACGGCTACGCCATGGGCACTTCGATGAAGCGCTCGACCAAATCGACCACGTTCTTTGGCCGCGGCGCGGCTTATGGGATTTCCGGCGAACAGGTGGACGGCATGGATGTGCTGGCGGTGAAGGCGGCGGGCGAAAAGGCCGTGGCGCATTGCCGGGCGGGCAAGGGCCCGTACATTCTGGAAATGATGACCTATCGCTATCGCGGCCATTCGATGAGCGACCCGGCGAAATACCGGACCCGCGAGGAAGTGGAAAAGATCAAGCAGGAGAAGGACTGCATCGAGCATGTCCGCGATCTGTTGACCCAAGGCGGTCTGGCCTCCGAGGAGGAGTTGAAGACGATCGACAAGGAGATCAAGGAAATCGTCAACACCTCGGCCGAGTTCGCCAAGGAAAGCCCCGAGCCGGCCCTGACCGAGCTTTGGACCGACATTTACGCCTGAGGGGGAAAAGACCATGGCAACCAACGTATTGATGCCCGCGCTTTCGCCCACGATGGAAGAAGGCACGCTGGCCAAGTGGCTGGTGAAGGAAGGCGATGTGGTGAAGTCTGGGCAGGTGATTGCCGAGATTGAAACCGACAAGGCCACGATGGAATTTGAGGCGGTGGACGAAGGCACCGTGGGCAAGATTCTGGTCGCGGAAGGCAGCGCCAATGTGAAGGTGAACACGCCGATCATGGTGCTGGTGGAAGACGGCGAGGATGCCTCGGCCGCTCCGGCGGCCCCCTCCTCCGCCGTGGTCGGCACGCCGGCGGTCGAAATCCGGGCTGAAGCCCAGCCTGCGGCGGCGGCGGCCCCGGCCCCGGTTGCGGTGGTGTCGAAGGCCAGCCCGGATTGGGCCGAAGGCACGCCGATGAAAACAATGACCGTCCGCGAGGCCCTGCGGGAGGCCATGGCGGAAGAAATGCGGGAAAACCCCAATGTTTTCCTGATGGGCGAGGAAGTGGGCGAATACCAGGGCGCTTACAAGATCTCCCAAGGTCTGCTGGACGAGTTTGGCCCCAAGCGGGTGATCGACACCCCGATCACCGAGATCGGCTTTACCGGGATTGCGGTGGGTGCGGCTTGGGGGGGCTTGAACCCGATTGTGGAGTTCATGACCTTCAACTTCGCAATGCAGGCGATTGACCACATCATCAACTCGGCCGCGAAGACCAATTACATGTCGGGCGGTCAGGTGCCCTGCCCCATCGTATTCCGCGGCGCAAATGGTGCTGCGGCGCGTGTGGCGGCCCAGCACAGCCAGGATTATGCGGCATGGTATGCCGCCATTCCGGGCCTGCGGGTGGTGATGCCCTATTCGGCCTCGGATGCGAAGGGGCTCTTGAAACAGGCGATCCGCGATCCGAACCCGGTCGTGTTCCTGGAAAACGAGATCCTTTACGGCCAATCGTTTGAGGTGCCCGATCTGCCCGATTTCACCATCCCCTTTGGCAAGGCCCGGGTCTGGCGCGAAGGCAGCGATGTGACCATCGTGTCTTTCGGGATCGGCATGCGCTATGCCTTGGAAGCGGCTGACCTTCTGGCCAAGGATGGCATTTCGGCCGAAGTGATCGACCTGCGCACCCTGCGCCCGATTGATTACGACACCGTGTTGGCAAGCGTGCAGAAAACCAATCGCTGCGTGACGGTGGAGGAAGGTTTCCCGGTGGGGTCAATCGGCGACCATCTGGCAAGCACGATCATGCAGCGGGCATTTGACTATCTTGATGCCCCGGTCGTGACCTGCACCGGCAAGGATGTGCCGATGCCCTATGCCGCGAACCTTGAAAAGCTCGCGCTGGTGACGACGGCCGAGGTTGTCGCCGCTGTCAAATCCGTTTGCTACCGCTGAGGGAGGGGAACATGGCTGTTGAAATCCTGATGCCGGCGCTGTCTCCGACCATGGAGGAGGGCACGCTGGCCAAATGGCTGGTGAAAGAAGGCGATGCGGTCAAGGCGGGTCAAGTGATCGCCGAGATCGAAACCGACAAGGCGACGATGGAGTTCGAGGCGGTCGATGAAGGCACCGTTGGCAAGATCCTTGTCACTGAGGGCACGGGCGGCGTGAAAGTGAACACGCCGATTGCGGTGCTGCTCGAAGATGGAGAAACCTTGTCGGATGCCCCCAAGGCGGCCCCGGCTGCGGCCACTGCCCCTGTTGTTGCCGCAACCCCGGTGGCGGCGGCTCCGGTGACGGCTGCGGCAGCGCCGGTTGCCAGCGGCGCGCGGGTCTTTGCCTCGCCCTTGGCACGGCGCATTGCCAAGGAAAAGGGTCTGGACCTGACCAAGGTGGCGGGTTCCGGCCCGCATGGCCGCATCGTGCGCGCCGATGTGGAAGGCACCAGCCCTGTGGCGGCAGCACAAGGCGCAGCCCCAACGGCGGCCCCTGCCCCGGTGGCAGCAAAGGCCGCGATGCCCACGGGCATGGGCGCGGAAACCGTGCTGAAGATGTATGCCGACCGCGAATTTGTGGAGATGCCGCTCGACGGCATGCGCCGCACCATCGCGGCAAGGTTGACCGAGGCCAAGCAGACCATCCCGCATTTCTATCTGCGCCGTGAGGTGCGTCTGGATGCGCTGATGGCCTTCCGCGAGCAGTTGAACAAAGGGCTGGAAGCGCGCGGCGTGAAGCTTTCGGTCAATGACTTCATCATCAAGGCCTGCGCGATTGCCTTGCAGGCGGTGCCGGATGCCAATGCCGTTTGGGCGGGCGACCGGATCCTGAAGCTGAAGCCGTCGGATGTGGCGGTGGCGGTGGCGGTTGAGGGCGGGCTGTTCACCCCCGTCCTGCGCGATGCCGACAAGAAAACCATGTCGGCCCTGTCAGCGGAAATGAAAGATCTGGCGACGCGGGCAAAGACCAAGAAACTTGCCCCGCATGAATATCAGGGCGGCAGCTTTGCCATCTCGAACCTTGGCATGATGGGGATCGAGAATTTTGACGCTGTCATCAACCCGCCGCATGGGGCCATTCTGGCCGTGGGCGCAGGGGTGAAAAAGCCTGTGGTTCTGGCGGATGGGTCTTTGGGCGTGGCGACGGTGATGTCGATGACGCTTTCGGTGGATCACCGGGTGATCGACGGGGCCTTGGGGGCAGAGTTCCTGAAGGTCGTGGTCGACAGTCTGGAAAACCCGATCGCGATGCTGGCCTGAGATCAGATACGAAAAAAGGCCCCGAGGAAAACCTCGGGGCCTTTTCAATTCAATGCCTTAGATTTCAGCAGTCGCAATCTTTCAGCCGCTGATCCATGGTCACGGCGGGTTGGTCGCAGCCCGCGTCACCCACGATCCGCGCCGGAACCCCGGCCACGGTCTTGCAGGCAGGCACGTCGATCAACACCACAGACCCCGCCGCGATCCGGCTGTTGGCGCCGATACGGATATTGCCCAGAACCTTGGCGCCAGCGCCGATCAGCACGCCATTGCCGATCTTCGGATGGCGGTCGCCATCCTCTTTGCCCGTGCCCCCCAGCGTCACCGAATGCAGCATCGACACATTGTCACCGACCACCGCCGTCTCGCCAATGACGATGGAATGGGCGTGGTCGATCATGATGCCGCGGCCAATGCGGGCGGCAGGATGGATATCGGCACCGAAAACTTCGCTGACCCGCATCTGCACGAAATAAGCCATGTCGCGCTGACCCTGCGCCCAAAGCCAATGGCCGATGCGGTAAGCCTGCACCGCCTGAAAGCCCTTGAAAAACAGCAGGGGCTGGATGAAGCGGTGGCAGGCCGGATCGCGGTCATAAACCGCCATGATGTCGGCGCGGGCCGCTTGGCCCAGTTCAGTATCCGCGGCATAGGCCTCATCGGCGATCTCGCGCAGGATCTGTTCGCTCATCTCACCCGAGGCGAGTTTCAGCGAAAAGCGATAGGCCAGCGCGCGTTCCAAGGTGGGATGGTGCAAGAGGCTGGAATGGACCAGCCCACCGAGCAAAGGCTCCGCCGTGACCATTTCAAAGGCCTCATCGCGGACCCGCGACCAGACCGGATCGACCGATGTCAGTTTTGCCTTGGTTTCCGCCATAGCCGTCTCTCGCATAGCTGTTTCGCTGGATGCTAACATAGGTCTTGCGGAAGAAACAGACCATGCCTCCGCGCCAGATTTGCGGCGCGAAAGCGGGCAATGGCTGCGGCCATCACCGCCAAGGAGGCATAGCAAAGCGACACGCCGCGCGGGCCATCGGCCAGGGCCCGCGTCATCAGGCTGCCGTTGCCCCAGCGGGGATGCGGGCGGCCAAACCGGCGCATGTAGTGATGCGCGGCATGCGCCTCGGCCAGCAGGCGTTCGGCAAGGCCCGGCCGCAGGGGCGGCGGCTCATGGGCAAGCCGCCCTGCCCCCGCCACGAGATCATCCAGCATGCAGCGCCGCATCCGCGTTAGCCCAAGGCCAATCCGACCGCAGGGCCTGCGCCAAAGCTGCTGGAAAGCTGCGCCACTTCGATCACCGTCGCGGGGCCAGCACCATCCACGCCCTGCATGGCCGCGGTATAGATCCATGCGGGCGAGCTGGTCTGTACCTCTCGCAGCAATGCGGCACCATTGCGGATGCGCAAGCGGTAGCGCTCCACCTCCTCGCCCAATGGCACTTCGACCGATTGCCAACTGTCGCCGTCGATCCGTGTACGGCGGATCCAGCTCAGTGCCACATCGCTGCCTAAAGCGCCGATCTTGCGCAGGTGGCAAACCGAATAGGGCCGCAACCCAATGCCGGAAAAAGCCACGCTTCGCGCCACCACGCCGGGCGCGTCATAGCTGCGCGCGGCATCGCCAATCCGGTAGTTGCGCGTCAGACCGCGGGCCGATTGCGGCAGGCTGATCTGTTTCAAGGCGCTGTCCAACACCACGACAAGACTGCCTGCTGGCCAAATGTCCGGCATGATCCCATCGGTGCCAAGCTGGCCGCGCAGCCGCTGCCGGATCTCAAAGGTCGCCGGAGCGACCAGTGCCGCATCGCGAAACTGCACGATCTCCCAGTTTTCCGGGCTGCCGTCACCAATCACCAACACATTGCTCCCCGCCAGCACAGCCAGTTCTTCAGCCGAGGTAAGGTTGCCGCTGCCCATCCGCACCCGCAGCGCCGCGCCGCGTTCCCAGCGTGAGGCAGACCCGCGCGCGAGTGCTGTTTCGGTGACGCCAATGAAGGCGGGCCGTTCAATCACCGTGTTGACGCCAAAGCCCGCTTGCGTCGCCGAGGACCAGATCGCCATGCGCCCCGGCCAAGGTTGCGCGGCGATGGCAGCATGCGGCAGATGCGGGATTTCAGCCCCTGTCAACAAGGGCAGATCCAGAAACACCGGAAAGGGCGGCGTCGGCGGCAGATAAGGTTTCCACGCAGTGGCCTCGGGGTCGATGCGCGGGGCGCGATAGACGGCCGGATCAATGCGCACCGCCTCCAACGCCTGCGCGCCGGTCAATTCGCAGCGGTCAACCCGATATCGTTTGCCGTCCAGTTCCACCACCGACCCTGCTCCAATGTCGCGGCGCGAGGGCGGCAGACTGAACCGCAGCGTGTCGCGGTCCAGTCGCGATTCCACCAACCAGCGCTCCGGCGTCGCGCAAGCGAGCCAGGCGGCGCCCGATTTCATCCCGCGCGGCGTCCAGGTCGAGCTCTCCGGCACCCGCAGGCCCGGCGATTTGTTTGCGGAGTTTTTCAACGCGATTTCCTTCCTCGATTGCCAAAGCCACCGCCACCTTCAGCCCCTTGATGCAATCGGCGCTGTCCTTGATCCGGCCGAACTCTCCGGCCTTGATCGCCTGAACCGTGGTGGCAAGTGTCTCTGCGGCTTCCCTGAGCCAATCCTCGGTGATCGCCAGCAGGTCTGCCGGCGGCTTGTCTCCTGCGGAGAAATTGATCGTCATGTCCGTTGGCTGCCCTCTCATGCCCCCCGCACGAGCAAAATGAAAAAGCGGCCCAAGGGGTTGCCCCCCGGCCGCTTGCCCACCTCTCCTAGCATGACGAAAACCCTACAGCAGAGCGTCCGCAAAGTCAAATGAAAACTGTTTTTCATCAAAGGCTTGCCGTGCTGCCTCTTTACGGATCGTAAAGAAATCACGCCGCACCAGCACCATCATCCGCACCACCGCATCGGCCAGCCGCGCCGCTTGGGCCGCCTCATCCGGTTCGGCCATAACGCCAATCACCCGCGACAGCGGCCAATCGCCCAGCAAAAGACCCAAGAAACATTCTGCCGCCACCTGCCCGTCCAAGCCATGCCGCGCCATCAGCGCGGCCAATCGTGGCATCAGCACCTCCTGCGCACCTTGGGCCAACGCGCGCCCCAGATCGCTCGAGGCATCCCCCGCCGCCGCCCGGTGCAACGCCACCGCGCGTTCGCCCACCAACAGCGCCAAAAGCCGGCCCCCCACCTCGCGCAGCTCAGTCTCCAAAGGCAATTTACGTTCGGCCGCCGCTTCCAGCGTTGCCAAGACCTCGGCGGCATTGGCGACAATCATCGCCCGCACCAGCCCCGGCTTGTCGCCATACCAGCGATAGAGCGTCTCGTTCGACGCACCCACCGCCTTGGCCAGCATTAGCATCGACATGCCGGCATAGCCGCGCTCTGCCATCAGCCGATAGGCCACGGCCTCGATCTCGGCCCGGCGTTTATCCTTGCGATCTTCCTGCATCAACACCCCCGCAACAAGCGTATCGCCGGTTACGGTCCAGTGCAACCGAACGCGCGCAACCACGCGGCGTCAGTTTCCAGCCTCGGGCTGTTGCGCCTCAATCGCCCGCCATTTGGCGACGTTCTCGTTATGCGCCTCCAGCGTCTCGGCAAAGGCATGGCCACCGGTGCCATCGGCAACGAAATACAGGAAATCCGTCTTGTCCGGGTTCAGCGCCGCCTCGATCGCCGCCCGGCCGGGGTTGGCAATCGGCCCCGGTGGCAGACCATCAATGACATAAGTGTTGTAGGGCGTCTCGCGGCGCAATTCGCTTTGCCGCAACCCCCGGCCCAGCACACCCTCGCCCTTGATGATCCCGTAGATCACCGTTGGATCGGTCTGCAACTTCATCCCCTGCCGCAACCGATTGACGAAAACACTGGCCACCCGGCCCCGCTCCTCGGCCACCCCGGTTTCCTTTTCGACGATCGAGGCCATGACCATTGCCTTTTCCGGCGTGTCATAGGGCAGATCGGCCGCGCGCATTTCCCACAACCCGGCCAAGATCCGCGCCTGCCGGTCCGACATCTCGCCCAAAAGCGCCTGCCGGTCCGCGCCGCGCTCCACCTCATAGCTGTCCGGAGCCAGTGATCCTTCTGGCGGCACCTGATCAATCTCGCCTTCCAGAAAATCGGCGCGCTTCAAGCCTTCAACCACCTGCCAACTGGTGACACCCTCGGCCACCGTGATGCGCCAACGCATGTCGTCGGCGGTTGCCGCCTCCAGATACGCCGCAGGCGCAGCCCCGGCGGCCGGATCAAACTTCACCACCTCGACATAGCGATTGGTCGCGGCATCCAACTCGCGCAGCACCACATCCGTCGTGGCGACACTGATGCGGAAATTCACCTCGCGGCCGCAGGTCGATTGCCCACCCTCGGTCAAAAGCGCGATCACATCGGCCATCGACGATCCCGGCTGGATCAGATAGCTGCCGAATTTCAACTGGGTGCCTTTATCGGCATAGTCCGACCCGATGCGGAAGATACGGGCATCGCTGACCGCACCTTGATCTTCCAGCGCCCGGCTGACCTGCGCCAGACTTGCCCCACGCTCCACCTTGAAACACACCGCCTGCGTCAGCGGCCCCGGCCCGTTATAGGCCTGACGGCCCCAAGCCAGAATCCCGGCCAAAACCACCAGGACCACAATGAAAAACGTCAGCGCATTCGAGGCAACCCCGCGCCACATGGTCTATTTCACCCGGCCCAGCACAAGGCTGGCATTGGTGCCGCCAAAGCCGAACGAATTCGACAGCGCCACATCAATCTTGCGCTTCACCGCCTTGTTCGGGGCAAGGTCCAGCTTCGGCGCAACGGCCGGATTGTCGAGGTTGATCGTCGGCGGTGCCACCTGATCGCGGATC
This sequence comes from uncultured Tabrizicola sp., assembly GCA_964393035.1. Classification (GTDB taxonomy): domain Bacteria; phylum Pseudomonadota; class Alphaproteobacteria; order Rhodobacterales; family Rhodobacteraceae; genus Tabrizicola_A. Next base: position 148,879 of record CAYMRX010000004.1, on the reverse strand, counting down.
GCCAGCACGCAGAAGATCGCCTCCACCGCGCCCGCAGCCCCCAGAAGGTGCCCGATCGACGATTTCGTCGAAGACATCGTCGCCCCCGCCGCCGCATCGCCCATCAGCCGCTCCACCGCGCCGAGTTCGATGGTATCGGCCATGGTCGAGGTGCCATGCGCGTTGATGTAATCCACATCGGCCGGGGAAATCCCCGCCCGGTTCAGCGCCATGGTCATCGACCGGAAGCCGCCATCGCCATCTTCCGAAGGGGCGGTGATGTGATAGGCATCGCCCGACAGGCCATAGCCCAGCACTTCGGCGTAAATCTTCGCGCCGCGCGCGCGTGCATGTTCGTATTCCTCCAACACGACCACACCCGCGCCCTCGCCCATCACGAACCCGTCGCGGTCGGCGTCATAGGGTCGGCTGGCCTTCTGCGGCTCATCGGCACGCTTGGTCGACAGCGCCTTGCAGGCGTTGAACCCGGCAATGCCGATTTCAGAAATCGGCGCTTCCGCGCCCCCCGCCACCATCACATCGGCATCGCCAAAGGCGATCAGCCGCGCGGCATCGCCAATCGCATGCGCGCCCGTCGAACAGGCCGTCACCACAGCATGGTTCGGCCCTTTGAAGCCAAAGCGGATCGACACCTGCCCCGACACCAGATTGATAAGGCTGCCCGGAATGAAGAAGGGCGAAACCCGCTTCGCGCCTTTTTCCTTGATAAGAACGGCCGTCTCCGCGATCGAGGTCAGCCCGCCAATCCCTGAGCCGATCATCACCCCCGTGCGCTGGCGGTCCTCCTCGGTTGCAGGCTCCCAGCCGGAATCCTTCACCGCCTGCGTTGCCGCAGCCATGCCATAAAGGATGAAATCATCCACCTTGCGGCGATCCTTTGGTTCCATCCAGTCATCGGGGTTGAACGTGCCATCCGATCCATCCCCGAAAGGAATCTCGCAGGCATATTGCGTCACCACATTCGCGGCATCAAAGCGGGTGATCGGCCCTGCCCCTGATTGACCCGCAATTAGGCGGCTCCAGGTTTCTTCCACTCCGCATCCCAACGGCGTGACCATTCCCAGACCCGTGACGACCACTCGACGCATTCAGCCCCTCCTGCCCTTCAAGGCGTTTCTTACAGACTAGTTACACGCAGCCCCCCGCCTTCGCAACCGCCGCCACCGCAGGCGGAGCGGTTCCGCGCATCGGTTTGACAGGGCCATAGCCTGAAAAGGAATCTCTTGCGCAACTGCCATGCCTCGCGTAATGAATGAACGTTCATTCCCATTCCCTAACCACAAACCCTTGCCATGACACCTGCAACCGCCCCCAAACCCGACCACCGCTCGGCCGAAATCCTGTCCTTGGTGCGCAGCGCCTTTGCTGAAAAGGGCTTTGATGGCGCCTCGATGCAAGATCTCGCCCGCGCCGCCGGGATGAGCGTTGGCAATTTCTACCGCTACTTTCCCTCGAAAGCTGCCATCGTCGAGGCGCTCGTCGCCCTCGATCTGGCGGAAATGGAAGCCGATTTCATGGCCGTGCTGCACGCGCCCTCGCCCATGGTGGCCTTGCGGACGCTGATGCAGCACCGTCTGGCGGAAAAACAATGCCAGGCGGATGGGCAGATCTGGGCCGAAATCACCGCCGCCGCCCTGCGCAAACCGGACATCAGCCAAGCCACTTGCGCCATGGAAACCCAGGTGGCCAGCTACATGACCCGCATTTTCGCCGCCGAAACCGGCCTGACCGAGGCGGAAATCACCGCGCGCTTTCCGGCCCATGCCGCCTTTGCCATCACCATGTTCAAATCGGCCGCCATGCTGCCCCCCACCACCGGCCCCATCCGCGATGATCTGACCGCGCTTATCCAGCGTTCCATCGACATCGCCATGGCTGAAATCCTTGCCGCCAGCCCCTCCGCTTCGCAGAAAGTCTAAGTAATGCGCTTGCCTCTCGTTTCCCTGTTCGTTCTCGCCGCCCAACCGCTTTGGGCCGAAGCCGCCCCTCAGGCCCCGCAAACGGTTCCTGCCCCGCATATCACCGTGGCCCCGGTCGAAACCCGGATGCTGCGCGATGTCATCATCGCCTCGGGCCTGATCGGAGCGGTAGAAGATGTGCGTGTCGCCCCCTTGGTCGAAGGTCAGCCGATCGAGGAACTTCTGGCCGATGTCGGCGATCAGGTAACGGCAGGTCAGGTGCTGGCCCGGCTGTCCACCTCCAGCCTCAGCCTGCAAAAGGCCCAGTTGAACGCCTCGCTCGCCGCCGCCCGCGCGGCCGTGCCACAGGCGCAGTCGCAAGCCGACGAGGCGAACCGCGTCGCCACCCGCACCGAGACGCTGCGCAAACAGGGCAGCATGTCACAGGCCAATGCCGACAAGGCCAATGCCGCCGCAATCAGCGCCACCCAATCGCTGGAAGCCGCCCGCGCCAACCTTGCCCTCGTCGAGGCGCAATTGGCAAATGTGGATCTCATGCTGTCGCGCACCGAGGTAAAGGCCCCCGTCGCCGGTGAAATCACCGCACGCAACGCACAGGTCGGCGCCATCGCCTCTGCCGCCCAGCCGATGTTTGCCATGATCCGCGACAACGCCCTGGAACTGCGGGCCGATGTGGCCGAAGGTGATGTGCTGCGGCTTCAGCCCGGCCAAAGCGTTGCCCTGCACCTTGCCGGTGACACCGCCACGCGCAAAGGCACCGTCCGCCTTGTCGAACCCGCCATCGACAGCGCCACCCGCATGGGCCGCGTCCGCATCACGCTGGACGAGGCGACCGGCGTGCGCCCCGGCATGTATGCCATGGCCGAGGTTCTGGTGGCCGAACATGACGCCCCCGCCGTGCCGATCACCGCCCTTGGCATCTCGCCCTCCGGCCCCGTCGCTCTCATGGTCACAGGCTCTGTCGCCCGGCAGGTCGCGGTGAAAACCGGCATCCGCGATGGGGCTTGGGTTGAAATCACCGATGGCCTGTCTCCCGGTCAACAGGTTGTCGCCAAGGCCGGGGCCTTTGTGCGCGATGGTGACAAGATCACCCCGGTTCCGGTGACAAAGGAGTAAGGTGCCATGAACTTCTCCGCTTGGGCCATCAAGAACCCTGTCGCCCCGCTTCTGGCGTTTTTCATGCTCATGGTCTTGGGCTGGCAGTCCTTCAATGGCCTGCCCGTGACGCGCTTTCCGAACATCGACATCCCGGTTGTCGCCGTCACCGTGGCCCAGCCGGGCGCGGCCCCGGCCGAGATGGAAACCCAAATCACCAAGAAGATCGAGGATGCGGTTGCGGGCCTGACGGGCGCCAAGAACATCACCACCACGATTTCCGATGGTGTTTCGACCACCGCCATCGAATTCCGCATGGAAGTGCCGACCGACAAGGCGGTGCAGGATACCAAGGACGCCATCGACGGCATTCTGGGCGATCTGCCCGCCTCGATCGAGGCCCCCATCGTGACGCGGATTGATATCGAAGGTCAGGCGATCATGACCTTCGCCGTCACCGCCCCCGACATGACGCTGGAAGAAGTGTCGTGGTTCGTCGATGACACCATCATCCGCGCGCTTCAGGGCCGCCCCGGGGTGGGCAAGGTCGAACGCTATGGCGGGGCCGACCGCGAGGTGCGCGTGGCGCTGGATCCGGTCAAGCTGGAAAGCTTTGGCATCACCGCGACCACCGTCTCGGCCCAACTCAAACTCACCAACACGAATGTCGGCGGCGGCAAGGCCGAAATTGGCGCGGCGCAACAGGCGATCCGCACCCTTGGCGATGCGAAAACCGTCGAAGGTCTGGCCGATACGCCCATCACGCTGCCCGGTGGCCGCCATGTGCGGCTGGCCGATCTGGGCGAAGTGGTGGACGGCTATCAGGATCTGAAATCCTTTTCCCGCCTGAACGGCGATCAGGTCGTCACCTTTGCCGTCTTCCGCGCCAAGGGGGCGTCCGAAGTGTCGGTTGCCGAAACCGTCAATGCCACACTGGATACGTTGCGCAGCGAACACCCGTCGGTCGGCATCACCGTCGTCGATGAAACCGTGTTCTACACCTACGGCAATTACGAATCCGCGCTGCACACGCTGATGGAAGGCTCGATTCTCGCCGTCCTCGTGGTCTTTGCCTTCCTCAGAAACTGGCGCGCCACGCTCATCACCGCCGTCGCCCTGCCCTTGTCCGCCGTGCCGACCTTCTGGGTGATGGACCTTCTGGGCTTTTCGCTGAACCTTGTCAGCTTTCTGGCCATCACGCTGGCGACGGGCATCCTCGTCGATGATGCGATCGTGGAAATCGAAAACATCGCGCGCCACATCCGCATGGGCAAGACCCCCTACCGCGCCGCCATCGACGCCGCCGACGAAATCGGCCTTGCCGTCATCGCCACCACCTTCACCATTATCGCGGTCTTTGTGCCGGTCAGCTTCATGGCCGGCATCCCCGGCCAGTATTTCCGGCAATTCGGCCTGACGGTCGCCATCGCTGTCGGCTTCTCCCTGCTGGTCGCCCGCCTCATCACGCCCATGATGGCCGCCTATCTCATGACCGCCAAGGACGCCAACGCGGGCCACCACGAAGACGAAACCGACGGCCCGGTGATGCGCCGCTATCTCGGCTTCGTGAACCGTTCGATCCGGGGCGGCATCAAGCTGCCGATGGTGCCGTGGCGGCTGCCCAGCTATTTCATCACGCTCGTTTCCGCCATCGGCGTGCTGATCGTCTCGGTCTATTTCATGTTGCAAGTGCCGGGGTCTTTCCTGCCGCCCGAGGATGTCAGCCGCATTTCCGTCTCCGTCGAACTCCCCCCCGGCGCGACGCTGGAAGACACCGACCGCACCACGCAGTCCATCACCATGGCCATCAAGGATATCGAAGGCGTCCGCGACGTCTTCGTTCTCGGCGGCTCCTCGCCGCGGGGCGAGTTGGACATCCGCCGCGCCTCGGTCGCCGTGGTGCTGGACCGGCTGGATCATTCGCTCCTGCGCCGCCTGTCGGACATCGGCAACCGCATCCCCGTCGTGTCGCTGCTGGTTCCCGCGATGGAAAACCACGGCCGCATCCGCACGCAAAAGGAAATCGAGGTTGATATCTTCGCCCGTCTCGCCACCATCCCCGACATTCGCGCGCTGAAGCTGAACGACCGGGGCGAACGCGACATTTCCTATTCGGTCTTGGCCGCCAATGACGCCGACCTGACCACCGCCGTCACAGCACTTGAAACCGCGCTGCGCGATGAACCGACGCTGACCGGCCTCAGCTCCGAAGGGGCGCTGCCCCGCCCCGAGGTGCAGGTCACACCCCGCCCCGATGAGGCCGCCCGCCTAGGCGTCACCGCGGCCGCCATCGCGCAAACCCTGCGCATCGCCACCATCGGCGATCTGGATGCTGCCCTTGCGCAACTGAACATCGACGACCGGCTGATCCCTGTGCGCGTGCAACTCGCGGATGTCGCCCGCGAAGACCTGCACCGCATTGCCGCGCTCAAGGTGCAAACCACCACCGGCGCCTTGGTGCCGCTGTCCGCCGTGGCCGATGTCACCATCGGCGAAGGCCCGGCCACGGTGAAACGCCTGAACCGTCAGCGTCAGGCCATCATCGGCGCCTCCCTGCCGATGGGCGTGGCCCTTGGCACCGCCAAGGACCGCTTCAACACCATCGTCGCCGCCACCCCCCTGCCCGCAGGCGTGACGGTCAAGGAATCGGGCGACGCCGAGGTGCAGGCCGAACTCATGTCCTCCTTCGGGCAGGCCATGATCATGGGCCTGATGCTGGTGCTGTCGGTGCTGATCCTCTTGTTCGGTTCGGTGATCCAGCCCTTCACCATCCTTCTGTCACTACCCTTGGCCATCGGCGGGGTTGCCGCCGCGCTGATCCTGACCGGCGAGGCACTGTCCATGCCGGTCCTGATCGGCATCCTGATGTTGATGGGCATCGTGACCAAGAACGCCATCCTGCTGATCGACTTCATCATCGAGATGCGCGCCCGTGGCCATGACCGCATGGCCGCGGTGATCGAGGCCGGCCACAAACGCGCCCAGCCCATCGTCATGACCTCCATCGCCATGTCGGCGGGCATGCTGCCCTCGGCCCTTGGGGTGGGCGAAGGTGGCGCCTTCCGCGCCCCTATGGCCACGGCCGTGATCGGCGGCATCATCGTGTCAACCGTGCTGTCCTTGGTGGTGGTGCCGTCCTTCTATCTCATCATGGACGACCTCTCGCGTCTTGTGGGCAAGCTCTTTTCCCGCGTCATCGGCGAGAAAGAGATCGAACCCGAGATCCCCAGCCCCGAAGCCCTCGCCACACAGATCGCGGCGCTGGAGGCAGGCCAAGCCGAGCTTCGTGCCCGCCTGCCGGGCGGGCCGGGCCTCAGGGCGGCGGAATGACCTTGCCCCCCGCGCGCTCACGCCCGCCCCGGCACGCCTCCGGCGGGAGTATTTCAAAAGGCGCAAATCCCAAGGCTTGGTGATCTTGCCGGGCGGCCGCTTCCCCCTGCCCCCGATCCGGGGCATAACGGCGGCACAAAAGCACAGACGGGCCCGAACATGACCGCCGACACCACCCGCAAGGGCATCCTTCTGATGATCCTTGCGGTTTTTCTTTTCACCATCATGGATGCGGTCGCCAAAGGGCTGATTGCCCGCTACCCCGCGCCACAGGTGGTCTGGGCGCGCTTTGCGGGTCAGGCCCTGATCGTGGCCGCAATTCTTGGTCCGCGCATGGGGCCGATGCTGCGCACGGCGCATCCGTGGCTGCATGTCTGGCGCTCGGCCTTTCAACTGTGCGCCACCGGGTTTTTCTTCCTCGCGCTGGCCTATATCGGCCTGCCCGAGGCCACCGCCTTGGCCGACACCAGCCCCGTCCTCATCACCTTGGGCGCGGCCCTCTTTCTGGGCGAGAAGCTCGGCCCCCGTCGCCTGTTCGGCGTCTTTGCCGCGCTGGCCGGGGCGCTCATCATCATCCGGCCGGGGGCCGAGGTCTTTCAGCTTGCGGCCCTTTTGCCGCTTGCCAATGCCATTGCCTATGCCGGCAACGCCCTGCTGACCCGCCACATCGGTGCGCGTGAACCGTTCTGGACCTCGCTGATGTATGGCGCGCTGTTCGGCACCCTTGTCCTCGGGGTCTACCTGCCGATGATCTGGGTCACGCCCAGCCTGCCCGACCTTGGCCTGTTCTTCCTCATCGGCTGCCTTGGCACGGCGGCCCAGCTCTGCATCATCCGGTCCTTCTCCACCACCGAGGCCGCCGTCGTCGCCCCCTTCACCTATCTGGGCATCGTCTTTTCCAGCCATTGGTCGGTGCTGTTCTTCAACGACTGGCCCGATGGCTGGACGCTGATCGGCGCGCTTGTGATCGTGGCGGCGGGGCTTTATGTCTGGCACCGCGAAACCGTGGCCGCGCGCCGGACCGACAGGACATGACCGACAAACCCCCGTTCCACCCCGGCAGCTACATCGAAGACCGCCTGATCCGCGGGCTGTTCTGGGGCCTGCTGCGCCTGCCCTATCGCTGGCGGGTGCCCTTCGCGGGCTGGGCGGTCAGCCGCATCGTGGCCCCGCTTGCGGGCTACCGCCGCCGCATCCGCAACAACCTTGCCCATGTGCTGCCGGGCCTCGCCCCGGCCGAGGTCGAACGCATCGTCCGCGCCGTGCCCGACAACGTCGGCCGCACCCTGATCGAAATCTATTCCGGCCCCGAATTCATTGCCCATGCCGTCAGTCACCCGCTGACCGGCCCCGGCGTGGCAGCGCTGGAGGCCGCGCATCAGGCCGGTCGCCCGGTAATCCTTGTCACCGGGCATTTCGGCAATTACGACGCCAGCCGCGCGGCACTGATCGCGCGCGGCTACCGGGTGGGCGCGCTTTATAACCCGATGAAGAACCGCTACTTCAACGCCCATTACGTCCGCGCCATCAGCCGCATCGGAACCCCGCTGTTCCCGCGTGGCAAAAAGGGCCTGGGCGACATGGTGCGGCATTTGCGCAGCGGCGGCATGCTCGGGCTTTTGGTTGACCAATCCATGAGCCACGGCGCGCCTTTGTCCTTTTTCGGCAAGACCGCGCTGACCGCGCTTTCGGCGGCCGAATTGGCGCTGAAATATGACGCGCTGGTGATCCCGACCTATGCGGTGCGCCAGCAAGACGGGCTTTCCTTTGAAATCACCGTCGAGGCCCCGATCCCCGGTGGCACGCCCGAGGCCATGACCCAAGCCCTGAACGACAGCCTTGAATCCATCGTGCGGCGCAATCTTGACCAGTGGTTCTGGATCCACCGCCGCTGGAAATAGGCCCCGGCCACTGGCCACCCGTGCCCCCCACCGACATCGCGCCTTTCACATGACACCGGCGGAACCCCGCCGACCGCGCATGGCTGCCGCCCCACCTCTGGAACACAGCCGCGCGCTCCGGGTTTGCTCCTCGCTCCCTCGCCGCAGCGTCCGATTGGATCGGAAACTGGGCGACCCCAGAAACCCATTTGAAGGAACCGATCCATGAAACATCTTTCCCTCGCCAGCCTCGTCCTTGCGCCTGCCGTCGTCGGGCTTCTCGCCGGGGCCGCCATGGCCCAGACCCAGCAAGAGCAAGGCTCTGGCAGCTATGGCATTGCTTGGTCGAACACGGTCGGCGACAGGTTCTACACCGATGACACCTTTACGGTCCTGCGTTCGGATGCCGAAATCACCGCGGCCTGGGCCGAGCTGCCCGAAGCCGACCGGACCTTGGTGATGGCCGACTGCAAGCTGGTCAAAACCCATACCGGAGAGCCGATCGTCAATGATGGGGCCGAGGCCGGCAAGGCGGACAAGGCCACCGGCACGCCGGTTTCCGATGAAAGCATCGTCAGGCTTTGCAAGCTGGTCGATCCCGGCTGACACTCTTTCGCCTGCCGCAGCGCGCCGGTTCGCCCGGGGCGCTGCACGCAGGACATCAGACGGGTCAGCGCGGACTCAATCCACCCGCGCGGCGGCCAAAATCTCGGCCGGCCCCTGACGCTGTACGATCACCACCCCCGGCCCCGCGCCCGCCGCCACCGCCAATTCCAAAGGCGTCTGGCCGCTCCAGTCTCCCAACCGGTCCCATGAGGTGACGATATTGCGATATTCCACCGAAAGACCGGCGTTCTCGCCATGGGTGATCTCCACCATGGCGCCGGGGCGATAGCCGACAATCTGCACCATCGCCGGCGCATCCAAGGGCGGATCGGCCTCGGCCCGGATCAGCACCTGCGCGCCCACGCGCGTCACGCTCAACCGGACGGGGCTTGGGGCCTGTGCCACCCGCGCAATCGCCGCCGCAACCGCCTCGGCCTCATGGCCAACCACCCGCTCCCTCCCGCCGACAATGATCTGCGGTGTGTAGATCATCCGCTCACCGGCCGCTCTGGCATAAGCCTTCTGCCGCTTGGTGAAGCCCGGATTGGCAAATTCATCCGCCCAGCCGATATAGTCCCAATAATCCACATGTAACGCCAAGGGCATCACGCCCGGCGCATCCGCCAATTCGGCAAAGAGCGCATCGGCAGGCGGGCAGGACGAACATCCTTGCGAGGTGTACAACTCCACCACCACCGGGCCAGAAGTTGCCACAGGCGTCGCCAGCGGGGCCGGGCTTTCCTGCGCGAAAGCGGCCTGCGTGGCACAAAGCCACAAGCCGCACCCGGCGCTGACAAGTTCCTGCTTCATATGGGTCCGTTCTCCGGTTGCCCGCCCTTTCTACAAAATGCCCCCGCCCCATGCCAATCAAGGTTTTGCGAGGCTTCTGGCGGTGGAAATCTTCATCCATTCTTGGGAAAACCCAGAGAAACCCGCCGCAAACAACCTGCTTCCCATTCGGCATACAATTGCATACAATGCCACCCAAGCAAGAATGATTCCCTTGCGCAGACCCTGCCCTTGCGGCAAAGACCTGCCAACCACAGCCATCGTCCAGCCATTGGAGGCCCCCATGACCGTGACCGTCGGACACGACACCGCCCGCACCCGCCAGACCCTGACCGCAGGCGGCAAGTCCGTTGCCTTCTATTCGATCCCCGCCGCCGAAAAGGCCGGCTTGGGCGAGTTTTCGAAACTCCCCGCCGCGCTGAAGGTCGTGTTGGAAAACATGCTGCGGTTCGAAGATGGCAAAACGGTTTCGGTTGACGACATCAAGGCCTTCTCCGACTGGGGCAAGCTGGGCGGCAAGAACCCGATTGAAATCGCCTATCGCCCGGCCCGCGTCTTGATGCAGGATTTCACCGGCGTTCCCGCCGTGGTGGACCTCGCCGCCATGCGCGACGGCATCAAGGGCCTTGGCGGCAATGCCCAAGCCATCAACCCCTTGGCCCCGGTGGATCTGGTCATCGACCACTCGGTGATGATCGACGAATTCGGCACCCCCCGCGCCTTTCAGGCCAACGTCGACCGCGAATATGAACGCAACATGGAGCGTTATGTCTTCCTGAAATGGGGCCAAAACGCCTTCAACAACTTCCGCGTCGTGCCGCCGGGCACCGGCATCTGCCATCAGGTCAACCTTGAATATCTGGCGCAAACCGTCTGGACCGACAAAGACCAGAATGGTCATGAGGTCGCCTACCCCGACACGCTCGTCGGCACCGACAGCCACACCACCATGGTCAACGGCATGGCCGTCCTTGGCTGGGGCGTCGGCGGGATCGAGGCCGAGGCGGCGATGCTGGGCCAGCCGGTTTCCATGCTGATCCCCGAGGTTGTCGGCTTCAAACTCACCGGCCAGATGGTCGAAGGCACCACGGCGACCGACCTTGTGCTGAAGGTCGTGCAAATGCTGCGCAAGCATGGCGTCGTCAACAAGTTCGTTGAATTCTACGGCGAAGGCCTTGACCGCCTGCCGCTCGCTGACCGCGCCACCATCGCCAACATGGCCCCCGAATACGGCGCCACCTGCGGCTTCTTCCCGATTGATTCTGAGACCATCCGCTACCTGCGCAATACGGGGCGCGATGAGGCCCGCATTGCGCTGGTCGAGGCCTATGCCAAAGCCAACGGCATGTGGCGCGATGAGGCCTATGACCCGATCTACACCTCCACCCTGCATCTGGACATGGGCAGCATCGTTCCCGCCATCTCGGGGCCCAAGCGCCCGCAGGATTACCTGCCCTTGACCGATGCCAAGGCGTCTTTCGCCAAGGAAATGGAAGCTTCGTTCAAGCGCCCGCAAGGCGTTGAAGTGGCCGTCAAGGGCGAGGATTACAAACTCTCCTCCGGCAAGGTCGTGATCGCCTCGATCACCTCCTGCACCAATACCTCCAACCCCTATGTGCTGATCGGCGCGGGCCTTGTCGCCCGCAAGGCCCGTGCGCTTGGCCTGAACCGCAAGCCTTGGGTGAAAACCTCGCTGGCCCCCGGGTCGCAGGTCGTGTCGGAATACCTCAACGCCGCGGGCCTGCAAGAAGACCTTGATGCCGTCGGCTTCAACCTTGTCGGCTATGGCTGCACCACCTGCATCGGCAACTCCGGCCCCTTGCAGCCGGAAATTTCCGCCGCCATCGCCGAAGGTGACCTTGTCGCCACCGCCGTCCTTTCCGGCAACCGCAACTTCGAAGGCCGCATCAGCCCGGATGTCCGCGCCAACTACCTCGCCTCGCCGCCCTTGGTCGTGGCCTATGCGCTGGCTGGCGACATGAACATCGACCTGACGACCGAACCCCTTGGCACCTCCAAGGACGGCAAGCCGGTTTACCTCAAAGACATCTGGCCGACCAATCAGGAAATCGCCGATCTGGTGAACGCCACCGTCACCCGCGAAGCCTTCCTCAAGAAATACGCCGATGTGTTCAAGGGCGATGCCAAATGGCAAGGCGTCAAGGTGACGGATTCGGAAACCTATGACTGGCCCGCCCAGTCGACCTACATCCAGAACCCGCCCTATTTCAAAGGCATGGCCAAGACCAAAGGCGCGATCAAGAACGTCACCGGCGCCCGCGTTCTGGCCCTTCTGGGCGACATGATCACCACCGACCACATCTCGCCCGCCGGTGGCTTCAAGGCCAACCACCCCGCCGGCCAATACCTGACCGACCGTCAGGTTCCGGTCAGCGAGTTCAACTCCTACGGCTCGCGGCGCGGTAACCATGAGGTGATGATGCGCGGCACCTTCGCCAATATCCGCATCAAGAACGAGATGCTGGACGGCAAAGAGGGCGGCTATACCCTTGGCCCGGACGGCGTTGAGACCTCGATCTACGACGCCTCGATGGCCTATCAGGCGGCGGGCACGCCCTTGGTGATCTTCGGCGGCATCGAATACGGCGCAGGCTCCAGCCGCGACTGGGCCGCCAAAGGTACCGCGCTTCTCGGCGTCAAGGCTGTGATCGCCGAAAGCTTCGAACGCATCCACCGCTCCAACCTCGTCGGCATGGGCGTGGTGCCATTTGAATTCACCGGCGGCGACAACCGCAAGACCCTTGGGCTCAAGGGCGATGAGGTCGTGTCCATCGAAGGGCTGAAAGGCGATCTGAAACCGCTTTCCACCCTGCCCTGCCACATCACCTATGGCGACGGCACCAAGAAGACCATCCAGATCAAGTGCCGCATCGATACCGCGATCGAGATCGAATACATCGAACACGGCGGCGTCTTGCACTATGTGCTGCGCGATCTGGCCTCGCGCTAAAGGACAAATTGTTGCGATAATAAAGGCCCGGAGCGATCCGGGCCTTTGTTCTTGTTAAGTTCCGGTCAATCAGTTTGCGGCATTCTGTCGATACACCCCCTCGACACAGGCCGTACCCCCATGACGAACATTGCCGCTTCCCGCTTGCCAGCCCTCGCCACACCTGAGGATAGGCCCGCCCGTTTGCATCACGGCCTTGGCCTGTCCTTCGGCCTTTTGCCGCTTCCAATCGGGGAAATCGCGGTGCTGCTGGCCGCTTGGCTGCTGGTCTTGCACATCTGACCGCACCGCGCCTGCCGCAACAGGCTGGGGCTTACTCGGCGTAAACCGTAACCTCTGGCAGGTCGGTCAAGGCCAGCCCCAAGGCCCGATAGGCCGCCAAGGACAACAAGGCCCCGCCGGTGCCCGGCAGCAAATCCACCGCCACGCTGGCCCCCGCGGCCGTCACAACCTTGCCCTTGCCGGGGGCGCTAACCAGTGCGGATTTCAGCCAAAAGCCTTGCTCTGCCGGACTTCCCAGCGCAACCGAAGTGCGGCCCAACTCCCGCGCGCCCGCAACTGGGGCCGCGATGGCCGCAGCCTTCTCGGCCTCTGTCGTGCGGTCCAGCGTTTCCGCCGTCTGCGCGCCCACCGGGGCCAGCCCCTGCATCGGATCCAAAGGGGCGGCGGTTTCGGCCGCCTTTGGTCTTGGCGCCAACCGGTCCATGACCCCGCAAGACATCAGGACCAGAACGCCGACACTCAACAAAACACCGTTTTTCATCATGACTGCGACAATAGTCCGCCGCCCCCGCCCGCGCAACCGCCGCTTTCGGCCTTGTCGCAGCCCCCCCATGCGCCTATTTTTAAGTCATGGAACCGCTCATCGATCCCTTCGCCCGCGCGATCACCTATTTGCGCGTCTCGGTCACCGACCGCTGCGATTTCCGCTGCACCTATTGCATGACGGAACACATGACCTTTCTGCCCAAGGCTGATCTCTTGACCTTGGAAGAACTTGACCGGCTCTGCTCCGCCTTTGTCGCCTCCGGCGTTGAAAAACTGCGGATCACCGGCGGCGAACCCCTTGTGCGCAAAGGCATCATGACCTTTTTCCACGCCATGTCGCGGCATCTCGACACGGGCGCGCTGAAAGAGTTGACGCTCACCACCAATGGCAGCCAACTCGCGAAATACGCGGACGAACTGGCCGATTGCGGGGTCAAACGCATCAATGTCTCGCTCGACACGCTGGATCCGGCAAAGTTTGCCGAGATCACCCGCTGGGGCCGCCTGCCTCAGGTTCTGGATGGCATCCGCGCCGCGCAAGCCGCTGGCATGAAAGTGAAAATCAACGCGGTCGCCTTGAAAGGCTTCAACGAGGATGAGCTGTTCCCCTTGGTCGACTGGTGCGCCGATCATGGCCACGACCTCACCTTCATCGAGGTGATGCCGATGGGCGAGATGGGCGATGTCCACCGCCTTGACCAATACTGGAGCCTGAAAGACCTGCGCGCCCGGCTTGAAACCCGGTTCTCCCTGACCGATCTGGCCGAGCGCACCGGCGGCCCCGCGCGCTATGTCCGCCTGAATGAAACCGGGCAGAAAATCGGCTTCATCACCCCCCTGACCCATAACTTCTGCGAAAGCTGCAACCGGGTCCGGCTGACCTGCACGGGCGAACTTTACATGTGCCTTGGGCAGGAAGACATGGCCGATCTGCGCGCGCCCCTGCGGGCCAGCCCGGATGACGCCGCCCTGCACCGCGCCCTGCGCGCCGCCATTGCGCGCAAGCCGAAAGGCCATGACTTTGACTATTCGCGCCAAAAGGTTGCGGGCCAGACCACCCGCCACATGAGCCATACCGGCGGCTGAACGCCGCCGGCACCGGTTCCGGCCGTCAGGCCGCAGGCATCCGCGTCTCCACCATCCCGGCATACCAGCTACAGCCAAAGGGAATGGCATTGTCGTCAAAGTTATAGGCGGGGTGATGCACCATCGCGGTGTCGCCATTGCCCATGAAAATATAGGCGCCGGGACGCTCCAACAACATGAAGCTGAAATCTTCGGCCCCCATCAGGGGCGGAGTGTCGGCGTCCACCTTGCCGGAAACCGCCTTGGCCACGGCGATGGCATAATCGGTGTTGTCGGCGGCGTTGACCGTTACCGGATAGCCGCGCTGGTAATTCACCTCGGCCTTGGCGCCCAAGGCCAGCGCGGTGCCCTCGGCAATCTCTTTGACCCGGCGTTCAACGAAATCCTGCACCGCGAAATCCATGGTGCGGCAGGTGCCCTTCAGCTTCACCACCTGCGGGATGACGTTATGGGCGGTGCTGTCGGTTGCCACCGTGCAGACCGAGACGACCACCTGTTTCAAGGGGTCCACCCCACGGCTGGCAATGGTTTGCAGGGCGACGATGATATGGGCGGCGACCACCGTGGTATCAATGCAGTCATGCGGTTTCGCCGCATGGCCACCCTTGCCCGTCACCGTGATGTCAAACTGATCCGCGGCAGCCATCATCGCGCCGGGGCGAATGGCAAAGGTGCCAACCGGAATCCCCGGCATGTTGTGCATGCCGTAAACCTCTTGGATGCCCCAGCGGTCCATCATGCCATCGGCGCACATCTCGCGCCCACCACCGCCACCTTCTTCGGCGGGCTGAAAGATCATCACGGCGGTGCCGTCGAAATTCCGCGTCTCGGCCAGATATTTCGCCGCGCCCATCAGCATGGTGGTGTGGCCATCATGGCCGCAAGCATGCATCTTTCCCGGGGTTTTCGAGGCATAGTCCACCCCGGTCTGTTCAATGATCGGCAGCGCATCCATATCGGCGCGCAACCCGATCACCCGGCCCGCGGTATCGGTTTTTCCTTTGATAACAGCCACAACGCCGGTGCGACCGATGCCTTCCACCACCTCATCGCAACCGATCTCGCGGCAAAAGGCGGCAACCTTGGCCGCCGTGCGATGCACGTCGAACAACAGTTCAGGGTTTTCATGGATGTCGCGGCGGATCGCAGTCAGTTCCGGCAGCATCTCGGCAAAGCGGTTCTTCACGGGCATGGGGGCTCTCCTTTGGCCGTCAGCTTCGGCCAATCCACCGCCCGCCGCAACCCCTGCCCGCCCGGCACTTTGACCAAGACCTCAGGCGAAACGCCGCCGCGCCTCCAAGGCAAGCCCCGCCCCGACAGATCCCAGCATATCGCCCGTCGCAATCGCGACACCCGGCAAAGCGCGGGCCACCAATGCCCGAAGCGCGGGCAAATCTGACGATCCCCCGGTCAGGAACACCGTTCCGACCTGCGTGGTGCCTGCCTGCGCCAGAACCTCGGCAATCAACGCTGCAATCCGGGCCAAACCGGGGGCCAACACATCTTCGAACCGGCTGCGCAGCGCCATCGGGTTCGGCCCGCCGCAGATCGGTTTCAGCATCAGCCGGGCCGCCTCGGCCGACGACAAGGCGATCTTCGTGGCCTCCACCTCCATCGCCAGCGCATGGCCCGCGCGGGCCTCCGTCACCTGCACCAGCCGCCCGACCAGATCGGGCCGGTCGGCGTCAAGCATAAGCCCCTTGATTTCAGCCATCTTGCGCGGGGCATAAAGGCTGTTGATCCGGTGCCATGTGGCCAGATCAAGGAAATAGTGGTTCGGAAGCAAGGTCTTGCCTTGGCTCAGGGTCGATCCATGCCCCAGATGCGGCATCACCTCGGCCAAAGACAGGCTGCGGTCAAAATCGGTGCCGCCCAGCCGGATACCGCCATTGCCCAAGACATCCGCCGCCCGGTCCGCCGCCTTTGCCCGCTCCGGCGAGACGCGGACCAACGAGACATCCGACGTGCCGCCGCCGATATCGACGATCAGCACAATCTCCTCGGCCTGCACGGTTTCCTCATAGCGCAGGGCGGCGGCAATGGGTTCGAATTGGAACCCCACCTCGGCAAAACCGCAGCTTTTGGCGATGGCAGCCAGCGCCGTTTCCGCCGCCATATCCGCCGCCGCATCACCATCGACGAAATGCACCGGCCGGCCCAGAATGACCTGCGTCACCCCCGGAATCTCGGCATCAAGACAGGCGCGCAAATGCTTGAAAAACCGCGTCAAAACCTCGCGAAAGGTGACGGCCCGCCCGCCGACGGCGGTGCGCTCGTCAATCAGGCCCAGCCCCAGCGTGGATTTCAACCCCCGCATCAGGCGGCCTTCGTCGCCCTCGACATAGGTTGCAATCGCGGCCCGGCCAAAGGACAGCGGGCCATCATGCGGCCAGAACACCGCCGAAGGCAGCGTCAGCGCGCCCTCCTCCAGCGCGATCAACCGCGCGGCCCCCTCACCTGCCAGCGACACGGTGGAATTGGAGGTGCCGAAATCAATGCCGCAATAGCCTGTCATCGCCATCTCCCACCCGCGCGCTATGCCCGCAATGGGCCGGAGGAGCGTTTCTCAAAGCCCCTTGGCAACGTCAAGCTTTGATCCGTCGCCAAATCGGCCAAAGCGGAAGCGCGACAGATCATGGCCGGGGTTACGCCCACGCACGAGATCAGCGATCACCCGGCCAAGCCCCGGACCAATGCCAAAGCCGTGGCCCGAAAGCCCGGTGGCGACCACCACCCCCGCAATCGGCGCGCGGTCAAGGATCGGCACCACATCGGGCATGGTGTCGATCATCCCCGCCCAGGCCGATTTGATCTTTGGCCGCCCAAGCCCCGGCAAGGCGGCGGCGAAATGGTCGCAGGTGCGCGACAGCGTTGCCATGTTCGGCGCGGGGTTCAGCACGCGCAACCGTTCAAACGGGCTTTGCTCATCCCCCTGCCAGCGGCGTTTGGTGCCCCAGCCATCGGGAAAACCCGATGGAGAGACGGGGCGGAACTTGGTTTTTCTGAAATCATTTCGCAGGGTTGGGATATACTTCCCAAAATGCCGGAACGCATCCGGCCCGATGAAGAAATCATGATGTTGGCCCGGCGCGATAGTATAGCCGCCATCCTGCCGCCGCCGGAAGGCAAAATTCTCATCCGCCGCATTGCCCGCGAAAACCTCTGGCATGGCTTCGGTCTGCGCGACCGAGGCGAGGACAGAGAGTTGCGGGATCGTCACCCCCTCGGCGCGCAGGAACAACGATGACCACGCGCCCCCCGCCACCACCACCTGTTCGCAGGCAATGCGGCCCTGTTCGGTGTAAATCCCGGCCACCCGGCCCGCCGCCACATCCAGCCGCCGCACCGCGCAATGTTCGACGATCACCGCCCCGCGCGCCACGGCCCCTGCGGCCAGCATCGGCACCGCGACCCATGGTTCGGCCCGCGCGTCACTGGCGGTGAACATCCCCCCCACCCAAGGCGCAGAATGGCCCGGAATACGCGCCTTGATCTCCGCCGGGGTCTGCATCGCGGTATCCAACTGATGCGCAACCGCGTGCCGCCGCCAATCCTCGAACCCCGCCATCTCGGCCTCGGTCTGGGCCAGATACATCACGCCCTCTTGCCGAAAGCCCAAGCCCGTTCCGCACTCCTTGGCCAAGCCCTGCCACAGCCGCAGGCTTTCGATCATGATCGGCAATTCGCCGGGGTCACGGCCCTGCTGGCGGATCCACCCCCAGTTGCGGCTGGATTGTTCCCCGGCAATCCGGCCCTTTTCGCACAAGACCACCTTGACCCCGGCCTCGGCCAGATACCAGGCGGTCATCACCCCCATGATGCCACCGCCCAAGACCACCACCTCGCAGGCCTTTGGCAGGGGCGCGGAAAACCGGATCGGTGTTTCTTCTGAGATCGGGAAGGTCATGCACATTCGTCCAAAAGCCGCTCCATGAAACGCTGGCCGGCATCAAATTCGGAAATTTCAAGGAATTCATCGGGCTGGTGGGCCTGCGCGATATCGCCCGGCCCGCAGACCACGGCGGAATAGCCCGCCTCCTGAAACTGCCCGGCCTCGGTGCCATAGCTGACAACCCCCACCGCATTGTCGCCGGTCAGGCGGCGGGCCAAGGCTTCGGCCTCACCCTCGGCCTCGGGAACCAACCCCGGCACCCCGAAAAAGCGATCCAGATGCACCCCCGCCTCGGGCCGCACCGCCTTCATCGCGGCATCCAGCCGCTTGGCCTCGGCGACAAAGGCCGCCTCATGCGCGGCAATGTCCTCGCCCGGCACCACCCGCATTTCCACCGCAAAACGGCAATCTGCGGCGGTGATGTTATGCGCCGTGCCGCCCTCGATCATGCCGACATGCAGGGTGGTAAAGGGCGGATGGAACGTGGCGGCAATCGGCGTCGGGGTCACCGCACGAATCATCGCGTTGCGGTCATTCACCCAATTGATGAGCCGCGCCCCCTCCATGATGGCCGATACCCCATAGGGCAGCAGCGAGCTATGCACCTCGAACCCCTTCACATGCACATGATAGCCGGTGCCGCCCTTGTGGCCGGTGATGATCTTCATGCGCGATGGCTCGCCGATCAGCGCCGCCGTGCCTTTCGGCAAAACCTGCCCCAGCGTTTCAATCATCGGCGGCGCCCCGGTGCAGCCGACCTCCTCGTCATAAGACAGCGCCAGTTGCAAAGGCCGCCGCACGCCCATCTTCTGCGCCCGCACCAGCGCCCAGACCGCCAGCGCCACATAACCCTTCATGTCGCAGGTGCCACGCCCGTAAAGCCGCCCGTCGCGTTCGACCACCGTCCACGGATCGGACGACCACGCCTGCCCATCCACCGGCACCACATCGGAATGGCCCGACAAGACGACCGCGCCCGCAACCCGCGGCCCGGCATGGGCCATCAGCGCCGCCTTCTGCCGGTCGTCATTCCAATGGCGGTGACATTCGAGGCCATGGCTCTCCAGATAGGTCTGCAACCAATCGACCAGCGCCAGATTGCTGTCCCGGCTGACCGTCGGAAAAGCCACCAGCCGTTCCAGCAGTTGACGCGACGTCAGTTCATTCATCTCGGCTCTCCAATATCTCGAATTGCAGCGTGGCTTTGGCCAAGAACACTGTCAAGGCAGGCAAATTGTACCCCACACACTGCAAATTGACTGGCGAAAGTGCCGTATCACCGCCGATATTCAGACTTGCGAGGTGAGAGGAAATCGGAAAGACTTGGCCAAACGAACCGGGCGGCACGCAAAGACCCGGTCATAAAAATAAAATAAAAACAAACGCCTGGGGAGTTACATATGCCCGATGGGGCCGCGCCCGTCCTTGATGTCAGGGGGCTGAAGACCGTTTTCCGCACCCGCGGAGGCGAGATTCATGCCGTCAACTCCGTCAGCTTTCACCTGAAACGGGGGGAGGTTCTGGGCGTTGTCGGCGAAAGCGGATCGGGCAAGTCGGTCACGATGATGAGCCTGATCGGCCTCTTGCCCAGCCCCCCCGCCGAGATCCGCGGCGGCGCGGTGATGCTGGGTGATCGCGATCTGCTGAAGATTGCGCCCGAGGATCTGCGTCAGGTGCGCGGCGCCAAGATCGGCTTTGTGTTCCAAGACCCGATGACCAGCCTGAACCCGGTCTTCACCGTCGGCATGCAGATCATGGAACCCCTGCGCGAACATATGGGGATGGACAAACGGCAGGCCGAGGCCCGCGCGGTGGAACTGCTGGAACTCGTCGGCATCCCGGATGCGAAAAAGCGGCTGAAATCCTATCCGCACCAGTTTTCCGGCGGGATGCGGCAGCGGGTGATGATCGCCATTGCGCTGGCGTGCAACCCCGATGTGCTGATTGCAGATGAACCGACCACGGCGCTGGATGTGACCATTCAGGCGCAGATTCTGGAACTGGTGAAAGAGCTGCGGCAAAAGCTGGGCATGGCGATCATCTGGATCACCCATGATCTTGGCGTGATTGCCACCGTCGCCGACCGGGTGATGGTGATGTATGGCGGGCAAGTCGCCGAACATGGCCCGGTGAAAGAGCTGTTCGCCAATCCGCGCCACCCCTACACGCGGGCGCTTTTGAAAACCATTCCCTCGATTGCCGGGGCGCGCGAGGCGCGGCTTCAGGTGATCGAAGGGCAACCGCCCATCCTGTCCGAGGCGCCGACCGCCTGCCCCTTCCGCGCCCGCTGCGTCCATGCGATGGAGATCTGCGCTCGGCAAAACCCTGCCCGCCGGGCCGTGGATGCAGCCCCCTTGGGTCATGGCCACGATGTCGCCTGCCATTGGACGCCGGAGATGGCCGATGCGTGACACCGTGACCGAACCGCAGAAAGAACCGCTGATCCGGGTCGAAGACCTGAAGATGCACTTCCCGATCTATACCGGCGTCTTCCGCCGCCATTCGGGGGATGTGAAGGCGGTGGATGGGGTCTCCTTCACCATCCAGCCCGGCGAAACCCTTGGATTGGTCGGCGAAAGCGGCTGCGGCAAATCCACCGTCGGCCGCGCCATGCTGCGGCTTTATGAGCCAACCGCCGGGCGCGTGGTGATCGAAGGCGAGGATATTGCCCATCTTGACCCCGAGGCGCTGCGCCTGAAACGCCCCACCATGCAGATGGTGTTTCAAGACCCGCAAGCCTCCTTGAATCCGCGGATGACGCTTTCGGCGATCATCGCCGAGCCGATGATCGAACACACCAAAATGACCGCCAAGGAGCGTCAGGCCCGCGTGTTTGAGCTGATGGATGCCGTCGGCCTCAACCGCCGCTTTGCCAACCGCTACCCGCATGAATTTTCCGGCGGCCAGCGCCAGCGCATCGGGATTGCCCGCGCGCTTGCCTTGAACCCGAAATTCATCGTCTGCGACGAACCGATTGCCGCGCTCGATGTGTCCATTCAGGCGCAGGTGGTGAACCTCTTGGAGGATTTGCAGGACAAGCTGGGCCTGACATATCTGTTTATCTCCCATGACCTGTCGATGGTCCGCCACATCGCCGACCGCGTGGCGGTGATGTATCTGGGCCGGATCGCGGAACTCAGCCCGCGCGATGCGCTTTATGCGCAACCCTTGCACCCTTACGCCGAAGCCCTTTTGTCGGCGGTCAATGAGCCCGACCCGAACCGCGCCCGGCGCAAGCGGATCATCCTGAAGGGCGATGTCCCCTCGCCCGCCAATCCGCCGAAAGGGTGCAGCTTTTGCACCCGCTGCCCCAAGGTCATGGACATCTGCCGCATTTCGCGCCCCGAACTGGCCGAAGTGCAGCCCGGCCGCCTTGTCGCCTGCCATCTATATACCGCCGCCGGATCAACCGGCGCATCCGAGGCCCTCGAGCCAAAACACAACCTGTCTCAACAAGGAGCAAACTCATGAAACTGAAAACCGCCCTTCTGGGCGCGGCCTGCGCATTCGCTTTCGCGCCCGCCGCCTTTGCCGAACGTGGTGCTGATGGCCATGTCAATGTGCTGTATTGGCAGGCCCCATCCACGCTGAACCCCTATCTCTCCTCGGGCACCAAGGATGTGGAAACCGCCTCGCTGGTGTTGGAAGGTCTGGCTGGCTTCAACGAAAAGGGCGAAGTGATCGCCCGTCTGGCCGACGGCGTGCCGACCGTCGAAAACGGCGGCGTGGCCGCTGACCTGACCTCGATCACCTGGAAGCTGAAGCCCGGCCTTCTGTGGTCCGATGGCACGCCCGTCACCTCGGCCGACGCCAAGTTCACTTGGGAATATTGCACCCACCCCGATGGTGGCTGCGCCCAGGCTTCGCGCTATGAAGGCGTGACCGCGGTCGAAACCCCGGACGATCTGACCATCGTCGTCAAATTCGCCGCGCCGAAACCGAACCCCTACATGGCTTTCGTCGGCGGCACCTCGCCGCTGTTGCAGGCTGCCCAGTTCGCCAACTGCCTTGGCGCGGCGGCCTCGACCTGCACCGACCAGAACTTCATGCCGATCGGCACCGGCCCCTTCACCGTGACCGAGTTCAAGACCAATGACACCGTGTCCTTGGCCGCGAACCCGAACTACCGCGACCCGGCCAAGCCCGCCTTCGCCACCATGACCGTCAAGGGTGGCGGCGATGCCGAGGCGGCCGCGCGTGCCGTCATGGAAACCGGCGAATTCGACTATGCCTGGAACACCCAGATCAACCCCGAACTGCAAGCGGCCATGGCCGGCGGCGGCAAGGGCGTATTCCTGAACGGTTTCGGCACGCTGGTTGAGCGGATCGAGATGAACATGACCGACCCCTCGGCCGACCTTGCCGAAGGCGAGCGTTCGACCGTCAAGCACCCCCACCCGATCCTGTCGGACATCAAGGTGCGTCAGGCACTGTCGATGGCCATTGACCGTCAGGTGCTGGTCGATGTCGGCTATGGTTCGGCCGGACGTCCGACCTGTAACCTGGTTCCGGCCCCGGAACTGTTCGCCGATGCCAGCAACACCGGCTGTCTGACGCAAGACATCGAAGGCGCCAAGGCCCTTCTGGAAGAAGCCGGCTGGGTCGCGGGCGCCGATGGCGTGCGCGAGAAGGATGGCAAGAAGCTGCACCTTCTCTATCAGACCTCGACCAACCCGGTCCGTCAGGACTTCCAGGCGCTGGTCAAGGGCTGGTGGGAAGAAATCGGCGTCTCGGTCGAATTGAAAAACATCGACGCCTCCGTGTTCTTCGGCGGCGATGCGGGTTCGCCCGACACCTTCCAGAAATTCTATGCCGACGTTGAAATGTATGCCAACAACTTCGACGGCACCGATCCGGAACCCTATCTGGCGCAATACATGTGCGACAAGATCCCGGGCCCGGACAACCAGTGGCAGGGTGAAAACATCAACCGTTACTGCGACCCGGCCTATGACACGCTGGTCAAGGAAATGGCCGCCACCGCCGATCTGGCCAAGCGCTCCGAACTGGCCAAGACGATGAACGGCATGTTGACCAAAGACACCATGACCGTGGTGCCGCTGGTTGATCGTGGCCGTCTGTCGGCAGCCTCCGTCACCTTGGGCGGCGTGGTGCTAAACACCTGGGACACCGAGATGTGGAACGCAGAAAACTGGTTCCGCGTGAAGTGATCTGACGATCCCCGGGGGTGGGCCTTGTCCGGCCTGCCCCCAACCCTCCTTTTCACAGACTGCTGACCAAAGGCACCCCGCCCCATGCTCACCTACACGCTGAGACGGCTACTTCTGGCCATCCCGACGCTTTTGCTGATCAGTCTTGTCATCTTCCTGCTGGTCGATCTTGCCCCCGGCTCGCCCGCATCCGAGATCCCGCTGACCGTGCCGCCCGAAGTGCGCGCCAAGATCCTTGAGGCCTTGGGCGTCAATGAACCGCTGCATGTGCGCTATCTCTTGTGGCTGAAACAGTTTTTCTGGGTAGAGCCGCTGAACGGCTTTGACGCGATCTTTGGCACGGCCCATGCCGACGGCCTGCAACGCATCATCAGCTATCAAACCCGCAGCGCGGTTTTCCCGCTGATTGCCGAACGCCTGCCGCAAACGCTGACCGTGATCGGCACCGCCTACCTGGTGGGCGTGCTGATCGCCCTGCCGATCGGCATCTATTCGGCCTACAAGCAATATTCGCTGTTTGACCAGTTCGGCACCATGTTCGCCATGGTCGGCTTTTCGGTGCCGACCTTCTTTTCCGGAACCATCTTCATCATCGTTTTCGGCGTCTGGCTGGGCTGGTTCCCGACCAAATACGACACCACGCTGGAGGTGACGGATTGGCCAAGTTTCCTGAAACAACTGCGCCAAATGGCCATGCCGGTGATGGTGCTGGGTCTGGCCAATGCCGCCGCGATCAGCCGCTACATGCGCTCCTCCATGCTGGAAAACATGAAGCAGGATTACGTGCGCACCGCCCGCGCCAAGGGGATGTCGGAACGCACGGTGGTGTTGAAACATGTGCTGCGCAACTCGCTGATCCCGGTCGTCACCGTCATCGCCCTTGGCATCCCGTCGATCTTTGGCGGCGCGATCATCACCGAAAACCTTTTTGGCGTGAATGGCATCGGGGCGGCGCTGATCGGGGCCATCCATGGCAATGATCTGCCGATGGTGCAAACGCTGGCCTTCATCTTCGCCATCCTGATCGTCACCTTCAACCTGATTGCCGATGTGCTTTACGGCCTGCTTGACCCGAGGATTCGCTATGACTGACACGACCCTCGACAAGCCCGAAAGCCAGCTTGCCGCCATCTGGCGTCAGTTCCGCCAGCACAAGGGCGCGGTCTTTGGCCTGTGCGTTCTGGCCTTCCTTGTCGCCTTCGTGCTGCTTGGCCCCTATCTGTGGCAGGCCGAAACGCTGAAAGTCTCCGAGGCGCTGAAGGTGAAGAACAAGCCGCCTTCCCTGCGCTTTCCGCTGGGAACCGACCAGCTTGGTCGCGACATGCTCGACCGCATGATGTCGGCCGGTCGGGTGTCTTTGGCGGTCGGCTTCATCGCGATGATGATCGCCATCTTCGTCGGCACCTTCATCGGCGTTCTGGCAGGTTATTTCAAACGGCTTGACGGGCCGTTGATGCGGCTGACCGACATGTTCCTTGCCCTGCCGCTGATCCCGCTGCTCCTCGTCCTTGTCATGCTGTTCCGTGACAGGATTGCCGGGATCGTCGGGCCGGAACTCGGGGCGTTCATCCTGATCGTCTTTGCCATCGGGGTGACCAGTTGGATGCACGCCGCCCGCATCGTGCGCGGCGAGGTGCTGGCGCTGAAAGAGCGCGAATATGTGCTGGCCGCCCGCTCCATCGGCGCGCCCCCGCGCCGGATCATCCTGCGCCATATCCTGCCCAATGTCGTGTCCCCGGTCATGGTGGCCGCCACGCTGGGCATTGCCGAGGCGATCATCACCGAATCCGTGCTGTCCTTCCTTGGCCTTGGCTTTCCGCCGGATTTCCCGACATGGGGGCGGCTCTTGTTCGATGGGCTGCAATACATGCAGCTTTACCCCGAACGGGTGATCTGGCCGGGACTGGCGATCTCGCTGACGGTGCTGTCGGTGAACTACATCGGCGATGGCCTGCGCGACGCGCTCGACCCCAAAGCGCGCGGGCGTTAATCGCCCGCCGCAGCCGATTTTTCGACGAAAAATCGCGTCAGTGCATCGCCTTGCGGATGCGCCGCACCATCAGCCAGACGGCCGCGATCACGGGCACCACCAGCCCCGCCGTCAGCATCTCCTTGCTGATCCCTGCCGCCTTGGCGACAGGATAGCCAAGATAGCCCGCAAGGCTGACCGCGTAATAGCTGATCGCCACCACCGACAGGCCTTCGACCGTGTGTTGCAACCGCAAGGCCAGATCGGCGCGGCGGTCCATGCTTTCCAATAGCCGCTGGTTCTGGGCCGAGCGTTCCACATCCACCCGCGTTCGCAGCAATTCCGCCGCCCGCTCCGCCCGGTCGGCCATCTCTTTTAGCCGCTTTTCCGCCGATTTCACCGTGCGCATCGCCGGATCATAGCGGCGCATCATGAACTCGCCAAAGCTTTGCCGACCCGCCACGCGCTCCTCGCGCAAGACCTGCACGCGCTGGTTCAAGATCGCCTCATAGGCCGCCGTCGCGCCAAAGCGGAACGAGAACTTCACCGCAAGGCTTTCCAACTCTGCCGAAATCGCCAAGAGGTTATGCAGCGCAGTTTCGGGCGACGGTTCGGTGGCGTCCATCGCGCCGACCAGCGCCGCCAGCCTTGGGTCCAGCGCGTTGAGTTGCCCCGTCAACTGGCGTGAACGCATCAGACCCAGCATCGACATGGCGCGGTAGGTTTCAATCTCGCACAGTCGCTGCACGATGCGCCCTACCCGCCGGCTGCCGGTGCCCGGCCGCACAAAGACGGCAAAGCGCATGTGGCCGGCAGGGTCTATGCGGAAATCCCCCGCCACCACCGCCGCCCCATCCACCACGCGGGCCACGGCAAGGCTTTCGGCCACGAACCACTGGTCAAGCTGGGCCAACATGGCCGCCTCGTCCTGCGGCAAAATCTCAACCCGGATCAGGATCGAGGTCAGCCGCGTGCCCGGTGCATGTTCCAGCCAATCGGCCGGAAACACATCGGCCTCCATCGGGTCAAAGGGCCGGGCTGACAGGCCGGGGGTAAAGGCCGAATAGGTGACGAACTCGGTATGGCTTTCCCATTTCAGGCTCGACCGCCCGATTTCCCCGGCGAAATGGGTGGCCTCGGGCTGCGGATGCGCCGCACCGTGCCGATCCAGAAGCGCCACAAGATGCGCCCGGTCCGCCCCCCGGTCGCGGTTCGCCGCCTCAATCGGTTCCTTGATCGCGACATAGGCCGCCATGCAGGGCGCGCGCAGCAATGGAAAAGGCCGGGCGTGCAGCTCGTTCACAGTGGCATAGCGCAGGGGGTGGTCTGGGATCATGGTCTTAAGCCTTCGGCGTTTCCCGCGATTTGCCCCCGCCAGCCCGCTGATTTCCAGCCCCAATGCGGCATACCCGGGCATGCCCCCGACCTGTTGCAAAAATGCAAAGGCCCCGGCGTGACCGGGGCCTTTCCTGTAAGCTGGGCTTTAGGCTTGCGTTTAGCCCGCAAACCGCGAACGCCGCCTGCTTAGTCGATCATCGGCAACAGCGCATCCAGCGACTTCTTGGCATCGCCATAGAACATCCGGGTGTTGTCCTTGTAGAACAGCGGATTCTCGATCCCCGAATAGCCCGTACCTTGGCCGCGCTTCGATACGAAAACCTGTTTCGCCTTCCAGCATTCCAGAACCGGCATGCCCGCGATGGGCGAGTTCGGGTCTTCCTGTGCCGCCGGGTTCACGATGTCGTTCGAGCCGATCACGATGGCCACGTCGGTGGACGGGAAGTCCTCGTTGATCTCGTCCATTTCCAGAACGATGTCATAAGGCACCTTGGCCTCGGCCAAAAGCACGTTCATGTGGCCCGGCAGACGGCCCGCCACCGGGTGGATGGCAAAGCGCACCTCCTTGCCCTTGGCGCGCAGCTTGCGGGTCAACTCGCTGACCGATTGCTGCGCCTGCGCCACCGCCATGCCGTAACCCGGAATGATGATGATGCTTTCGGCATCATTCAGCGCCGCCGCCACGCCTTCGGTGTCGATGGCAATCTGCTCGCCCGTGACTTCCATGGCAGGGCCGGTGGTGCCACCGAAACCGCCAAGGATGACGCTGATGAACGAGCGGTTCATCGCCTTGCACATGATGTAGGACAGGATCGCACCCGAGGACCCCACCAAGGCGCCCACCACGATCAGCAGGTCATTCGACAACGAAAAGCCAATCGCCGCCGCCGCCCAGCCGGAATAGCTGTTCAGCATGGACACCACGACCGGCATATCCGCGCCGCCGATCCCCATGATGAGGTGATAGCCGATGAAGAAGGCGGCAATCGTCATCACGACCAAGGCCCAAGTGCCCGCGCCGTTGAAATACATCACCAAGAGAACCAGCGACAGCAGCGCCGCCGTCGCATTCAATACATGCCCGCCCGGCAGCTTTTTCGCCTTGCCGTCCACCTTGCCGGCGAGCTTGCCATAGGCAATCACCGAACCCGTGAAGGTCACCGCCCCGATAAAGACGCCAAGGAAGGTTTCCACCTTCAAGACCGCGATTTCGCTGGCCGATTTCTCTGCGATCTTATGGGCAAAACCCGAAAGCGCGTTCAGCGCATCGCCATCGCCCGCCGCCTGCAAGGCGGCGATCCCGGCCATTTCAATCTCGGTGTTATAGCCGATGAACACCGCCGCCAGACCGACAAGGCTATGCATCGCCGCCACAAGTTGCGGCATTTCCGTCATCTGCACGCGCTGCGCCACAACCCAGCCAATCGCACCGCCAACAACGATCATGACCAGCGAAATCAACCAATTGCCCGCGCCCGGCCCATAGATCGTCGCCACAACGGCCAAGGCCATCCCGGCAATGCCATACCAGACCGCGCGCTTGGCGCTTTCCTGCCCCGAAAGGCCCCCCAGCGACAGGATGAACAGAACAGCCGCAACCACATAGGCCGCCGTGGTAAATCCGTATTCCATTTCGGCCTCCTTACGACTTCTGGAACATGGCGAGCATGCGCCGGGTGACCATGAAGCCCCCGAAAATGTTGATCCCCGCCATGAAGACCGACAGTGCCGCAAGGATGACCACCAACCAGTTGCCCGAGCCGATCTGCATCAGCGCGCCAAGGATGATGATCGAGGAAATCGCGTTGGTCACCGCCATCAAGGGCGTGTGCAAGCTGTGGCTGACATTCCAGATCACCTGGAAGCCGACAAAACAGGCCAGCACAAAGACGATGAAATGCGACATGAACGATGCAGGCGCAAAAAGGCCCGCCAACAGGATCAGCGCACCGCCCACGGCCAAAAGCGTCACCTGATTGCGCGTCTCGGCCTTGAACGCCGCCGTCTCAGCCGCGCGCTTTTCTTCCGGCGTCAGTTCCTTGACCTTTTCCTTCGGCTTTTGCGCCGCAATCGCCGCGATCTTTGGTGGCGGCGGCGGGAAGGTGATCGCGCCCTGATGCGCCACGGTCGCGCCGCGGATCACATCATCTTCCATGTTATGGGCGATCACACCGTCTTTCTTTGGTGTAAGATCGGCCAGCATATGGCGGATATTGTTGGAATAAAGCGTCGATGCCTGTGCGGCCATCCGGCTTGGGAAATCGGTATAGCCGACAATCGTCACGCCATTTTCGGTGACGATCTTCTGGTCCGGCACCGTCAGGTCACAGTTGCCGCCACGCTCCGCCGCAAGGTCAACGATGACCGAACCGGGCTTCATCATCTGGACCATATCCTCGGTCCAAAGCTTCGGCGCGGGCCGTCCGGGGATCAGCGCCGTAGTGATGACGATATCCACCGACGGGGCCAGTTCGCGGAATTTCTTCAACTGCGCTTCGCGGAATTCCGGGGAAGACGGGGCCGCATAGCCCCCCGTCGCCGCCCCGTCCTGTGCCGCCTCGGCAAAGTCGAGATAGACGAATTCGGCGCCCATCGATTCGATCTGCTCGGCCACTTCGGGCCGCACGTCAAAGGCCAGCGTAATCGCCCCAAGGCTGGTCGAGGTGCCGATGGCGGCAAGCCCCGCAACCCCTGCCCCGACGATCAGCACTTTCGCAGGCGGCACCTTGCCCGCCGCCGTCACCTGCCCCGTGAAGAAGCGGCCAAAGTTGTTCCCGGCCTCGATCACCGCGCGGTAACCGGCGATATTGGCCATCGACGACAGCGCGTCCATCTTCTGCGCACGGGAAATCCGCGGCACCATATCCATGGCAACCACGGTCGCGCCGCGTTCCTTCACCAGTTCCAGAAGTTCGGCGTTCTGTGCCGGCCAGAAGAAGGAAATCAGGGTCTGCCCCTCGCGCAGGGCCTTGGCCTCTTTCGCCTCGGGGCCGCGCACCTTCACAAGCACATCGGCCGCCTTGACCACGGCAGCGGCGGTTTTCAAAACCTCCACCCCCGCCGCCGCATAGGCCGCATCCGAGAACCCGGCCTTCACCCCGGCCCCCGTCTCGATGCAGGCCGTATGCCCCAGCTTGATCAGTTGAAGCGCGGACTCGGGCGTCATCGCCACCCGGTTCTCGCCTTCGAAGATTTCCTTCAAAGCCCCGATTCTCACAAACTTCCCCCCATTTCCGGGCGCGTTTCCCGCCCCGGTTTCCTGTCCCTCAGATCCAGCGCCGGACGCGCAGGAACCATTCCGCCGCCGTGTCGCCAAAAGCGTCGGCCAGCCGTTCTTCTTCCGCCGTGATGAAGCGATCCGTCACCACCCAGACGAAACCCGCAACCACCAAGAGCCCAAGTATCGTGTTGCTCCAGAAGATTGCCGCCAAAAGCAAGAACGCATCCCCGAGATAGATCGGGTTGCGCGAGATGGCGAAAACACTGTCGGTCACCAGCGCCGAAGGCGCCCCGCGCGGGTTGACGGTGGTGCGCAGCGCCCGCATCCGCAGCAGCGCCTTGCCGATGAGCCAGCCCCCGACGACCAGACAGCCAAGCGCCAGACCGGGGCCAAATGCCCCAAAGCCAAAGGGCAAGGGGATCAGCGCCAGAACCAACACCGCGACCAATGCCGCGACAGCCCAGGCCTGAGGCCAATCCAGCCATTTTTCCACAAGTGCGCGCACTGCGGCCCTTTCCTTATTCTGCGCTCGCATAATGCCCAAGGTCCCGGCACATGCAACCGCTTTTGCCCCGTTTCCCCCCAAATACGACACAGCTTATTCCGTATGCGACGGTCCACAAATTTCAAACTTGAAATTTATGTCACGGCGGCTATTGCATCCAAAAGCGCGCGATGCCACGCTTGCCGCCCAGACCCCGGAGCCACAGATGACCGACTTCACCAAGACCCGCGCGATGTTCCACCTGCCCGAAGGCATGGTCTATCTGGACGGCAACTCGCTTGGCCCCTTGCCCCGCGCGGCGGTGGAACGGGTGGCCCGCACGGTCAAGGATGAATGGGGCGACATGCTCATCACCGGCTGGAACAAGGCGGGCTGGATGGACAAGCCGATGAATGTCGGCAACCGGATCGCCCGATTGATCGGGGCAGAGCCAGAGTCGGTGGCGATGGGGGATACGCTGTCGATCAAGGTCTATCAGGCGCTGGCCTCGGCCCTTGAAATGAACAAGCCGCGCAAGGTGATCCTCAGCGACAGCGGCAACTTCCCGTCCGATCTTTACATGGCGCAAGGCCTCTGCCGCACGCTGGGCGAGGGCTATACGCTGAAAGTCGTGGCCCCCGAGGAGGTGCTGGACGCCATCGACGAGACCGTGGCCGTGACGATGATCACCGAGGTGGACTACCGCACCGGCCGCAAGCATGACATGGCCGCCATCACCAAACGCGCCCATGAAAAAGGTGCGCTGACGATCTGGGATCTCGCGCATTCGGCCGGGGCCTTCCCGGTCAAACTGGCCAAGGCGGGGGCCGATTTCGCCTGCGGCTGCACCTATAAATACCTCAACTCCGGCCCCGGCGGCCCGGCCTTCATCTATGTCGCCCCCCGCCACCAGGCCACCGCCCGCCCGGCGCTCTCGGGCTGGCAAGGCCATGACGCGCCCTTTGCCTTTGATCTTGATTACCGTCCGGCCCGCGGCGCGGAACGCATGCGCGTCGGCACCCCGCCGATCCTGCAACTCGCCGCCCTTGAAGCCTCGCTCGACATCTGGGACAGCGTCGACATGGCCGCCCTGCGCGCCCGCTCGCTGGCCCTGACCGACCAGTTCATCACGGGGGTCGAGGCCACCTGCCCCACCCTCACGCTGGCCACCCCGCGCGACCACGTCCTGCGCGGCAGCCAGGTATCCTTCCGCCACCCAGAAGGCTACGCCATCATGCAGGCTCTGATCTCAAAAGGCGTGATCGGTGATTTCCGCGCGCCGGACATCATCCGCTTTGGCTTCACCCCGCTTTACACCTCGGACGCCGATGTCGCCGCCGCCGTAGACGTCCTGGCCGAAATCATGGCAAAATCGCTGTGGGACACGCCTGAATTCAAGGCGCGCAAGAAAGTGACCTGACCCATGGCCTTTATCTTGGTCAAAATATCCCCGCCGGAGGCACCCGGCAGATCCGTCGGAGCCTCCGGCGGGGATATTTTGACCAAGATAAAGGCAGCACAAGAGCCGCTGTGCCGCCCGGCCGGATGGATCGCCCTCTGGCGGCGCATCGGCAATCTTTCCGTGTTGAACCGGATGGCCTGCGTCGCCTGACGCAATGCCCATCTTTTCAACGGAGAGACACATGACCACCTATGATCCCGCAGGCGATGGCGCGCAGATGTCGTTTGACGGCCGCATGTCCTATGGCGACTATCTGCACATCGACCGCATCCTGACGAGCCAGCACCTCCTGACCGGCGCGCATGACGAGATGCTGTTCATCATCCAGCACCAGACTTCGGAATTGTGGATGAAACTTGCCCTGCACGAGTTGAACGCCGCCCGCCGCGCCATTGCCGATGACCGCGCGCGTGAGGCGTTCAAGATGCTGGCCCGGATTTCCCGCATCTTTGAACAGTTGAACAATGCCTGGGATGTCTTGCGCACCATGACCCCTGCCGATTACACCACCTTCCGCAAAGGCTTGGGGCAATCGTCGGGGTTCCAGTCCTGGCAATATCGGCTGATCGAGTATGCGGTCGGCAACCGCAATCTGGCGATGCTGAAGCCGCATGGCCATCGCGCCGATCTGACCGAAAGGCTGGAGGCCGAACTCGCCCGCCCCTCGCTTTACGACGAGGCCCTGCGCCATCTGGCCCGCGCCGGTTTGCCGGTGCCGGACGATGTTCTGACCCGCGACCAGCGTCAGCCATGGGTCGCCCATGACGGGGTGCGCGCCGTCTGGGAGATGGTCTACCGCGAGCCGTTGAAGTATTGGGAAGCCTATGAGCTGGCCGAAAAGCTGGTCGATTTCGAAGATTACTTCCGCCGTTGGCGTTTCAACCATGTCACCACGGTGGAGCGTGTGATCGGCTTCAAGCGCGGCACGGGCGGCACCTCGGGGGTGACCTATCTGCGGCGGATGCTGGAGGTGGAGTTGTTCCCCGAGCTTTGGCACCTGCGCACCACCTTGTGAGGGGCGCCAGAACACGCTTGTCTTGTTCACCATTGCGTGAGTGCGAGGGGCTTTGACGCGACAAGGCCCCTCGGCTAAGCGTAACTGGACTGTATTTGCCATTGCCATGGCCAAGATTCGCATGGACCAGCGTATGACTCACTTTGCCTTCCGCCTGCTTGCCGCCACGGCGCTTTCGTTTTCGCTTGGTGCTTGTGTCATGGATCCGGCCCTGACCGGCGGCACCGCGACGAACGCTCCCACCGTCAAGACCGCCGATCTGCCAAAGGGCGCCAAGTTGATCGAGGGGGTCTATTCGGCCAAGGCGGATCCGCAATTCACGGTGCCGGCCATCCCGGTCGAAAAGGTGCCGCAAGAGTTCCAGCGCCAGACCGTCGCCTATGAGACCGACCAGCCGCCCGGCACCATCATCATCAATCCAGCCGCCCGGCATCTTTATCTGGTCACCGGCAAGAACAAGGCCGTGCGCTATGGCATTGCGGTTGGCAAGGCGGGGTTCCAGTGGTCGGGCGAGGCGCTGATCACCGGGCGCAAGACCTGGCCGATCTGGACGCCGCCAAAAGAGATGATCGAGCGCAAACCAGAGCTTGCGAAATGGGAAAAGGGCCAGCCCGGCGGGCTGGAGAACCCGCTTGGCGCACGGGCGCTTTATCTGACGACCAATGGCATCGATTATGGCTACCGCATCCACGGCACGCCGGAATGGAATTCGATCGGCAAGAACGCCTCGTCAGGCTGTATCCGCATGATCAACCAGGATGTGATGGATCTCTTTGACCGGGTGCCGGATGGCACCAAGGTCGTGGTGCTGAACGCCGATGGTTCAATGCCGCATGGTCTGACCCTGCCCCCGCCGCAACCGAAGAAGAAAGCGGTAGAGACGCCCAAGGTGGAGACCCCGGCCCCGACGCCTGCGGTTGCCGCGGCCCCTGCTGCGGCAACGACCGCAGCCCCTGTCGCAGCTTTGGCCCCCGCCGCGCCTGCAACCACGGCCGTGCCTTCGGCCCCTGTGGTCGCACCGGCTGCAACCGTTACGGCTCCGCTGGTCACCTCTGCCCCCGCCCCAACCACCGCGACCACGGCCACCGCCGCAGCCCCGGTCGCGCCGC
Source organism: uncultured Tabrizicola sp. (assembly GCA_964393035.1). Taxonomy (GTDB): domain Bacteria; phylum Pseudomonadota; class Alphaproteobacteria; order Rhodobacterales; family Rhodobacteraceae; genus Tabrizicola_A. The sequence goes on along the minus strand of CAYMRX010000004.1, from coordinate 114,775 downwards.
AAGGTGTTGCGCCTGTTGTTGCCCCTGCGATCACTGCGCCCGTTGCGCCCGCGGCAACGACGACGGCCGCTCCGGCCGTGGTGCCCCCCGCGCCGGCCCCGGCGGCAACCGCGCCCGCCGTCACCTGTACGGTGCCTCTGGTCAACGGGGTTTGCCCGTCGAACTGACCGGCAGGCTGACATTAAAAGGAGCGGCCTTTGGGGGCCGCCCCTTTTCATTCTTGCCTTGCCTCGTCACCCGTCCGAAGACCGTCTCAGGACAGCCATTTGCGGTAATCGCTGACCAACAGATGCAGCGGGGCCTCGTCTTCTTCGATCTCGGCAAAGCGGCCGATCGGTTCGCGGAACACATTGTCCGTCTCATCGTCATTCACCGTTGAGACTTCGCCGATCAGCACATCGCCGCCCTCTCCCCAGAACGCATGCCAGTCGCCCGGCATCAGGGTGACGCTTTCCCCCGGCGCAAGGCGCAGTTTTTCACCGGGGGCAAAGGCCCGCTCGATCCCGTCACAGCGCACCAAGCCGCCGCGGTCGGGCGCAAAGCCTCCGCGGTCGTCCGACCCGAAAAGCTCGACCACCAGCGTCGCCCCGCCGCGGTTGATGATATCTTCGGCCTTGATGACATGGGTGTGCATGGGGGAAAGCTGATCCTGCCGTGAAATCAGCAGCTTCTCGGCATAGCACATGCCGCCGCCGCGTTGCAGATCGGACAGCAGACCATTGCGAAGCGTAAACAGGAACAGGCCCAACTCCTCAAACCGGCCCTGCCCGTAATCGGTGATATCCCAGCCGCAGCGCCCTGAAATCACCCGCGCGGCGCGGGCTTTGTTGGCGCGAAACTCATCCGGCGTCCATGAGGCAAAGGGCGGCAGCACAAAGCCGTAATGGCGGATCATCTCATCCGCGGCCTGCATGATGGCGTTGATGGTGGAGCGTTTCATAGGGCCCTTCTCCTGCTTGCGGAGCAGATCATAACGCACATGTTAGCGCAAACAATCCGGAATTCTTCAAGACCCGGCGTTCAGGTCGGCAATCTCGCGGATGCGCTTGCGATCCACCGCACAGGGCCGCCCCTCGGCATCAAATGCCTGCCGAAACCCAAATGCGAGGGGGCTGGGGCCGTGGTCATGCAGATGCTCATGCCGCCTGACTGCCTCGGTCCAATCGGGGCGATGATCGGTCCACCACATTGCCAAGGGTGGCCAGTCGCCCTTGCGAAACCAATCTCGGCCTCGCGCCAAGGCTTCGGCATGCAAACCGGTATATGTATAGGCCCAGATGGATTCGATGTCCCGCCAGAGAGAAAGCGTCGAGGGGGTCCAGCCATCGCCATGCAGGTCGTTCCAAAACCGCGGAAAAACTTGCGCCCCCCAACATTCAGGGCCGGGATCACCTTTCATATCCTGATCGCTCGATCATCCCCTGCGCGCGGTCAACCCCCGCCAGATTGGCATCGTTGCGGTCATGAAACCCTTGATTGGCCGGATGATCCGACGGGCGAATGAACTGGCCAAAGGTGTAAAGCGCCAGCATGGGGCGCATCAATCCCGCCCCGCCCAAGCCCTCACAGCCTCGCCAAAGGCGCTGAACAAGGGGCGCGACACCGGGTCATTCGCGGCGTTCCATTCCGGGTGCCATTGCACGGCGAGCGTGAAGCCCGGCGCGTCGGCGACATAGATCGCCTCGGGCGTGCCGTCGGGCGCATGGCCTTCGATCACGATGCGGCTGCCTGCCCGCGCGATGCCTTGGCCATGCAGCGTGTTGGTCATCACCTCATCCGCGCCCAAAAGCCGATGGAACACCCCACCCGACGCAAAGCGCACCGGATGGCGCAGGGCAAAAACCTCGTCCAGCGTGCCTTCGGGTGGCATGCGGTGGTTCATCCGGCCCGGCAAGTCGCGGATTTCGGGGTGCAGGCTTCCCCCCATCGCGACGTTCAACTCCTGAAAGCCTCGGCAGATCCCGAAAAACGGCTGGCCGCGTTCCACGCAAGCCCGAATCAAGGGCAGCGTGATCGCATCGCGGTTGCGGTCAAACTCGCCATGGGCCGGGGTTTCCGCCTCGCCATATTCCGACGGATGCACATTCGGCCGCCCGCCGGTCAGCAAGAACCCGTCGCAGAGCGCCAACAACTCCTCCACCTGCACCAGCCTTGGATCGGCGGGCAGGATGATTGGCACGCAGCCCGCAACCTCGGCCACGGCGGTCGAGTTGATATGCCCCGCGCCATGCACCGCATAGCGATCGTTCATCACATGCGAATTCGAGATGATGCCGACCGTGGGCCGTCTGCCGTTTGCCATGGAACTGTCCTTCTCACCTGCCGTCACAATAGGCAGGGCGCGGGGCAAGGTGAAGCCCCCGATGCGCAAGTGGTCTGTGCGCGGATGTGCCTCACCCAAGGGTGATTTGCTTCTGCGGCGGCACGCAGGACAATAGCCCCATTCCATGCAGGAGACTGTCCCATGTTCCGCCTTCCCCTTCTTGCCGCCGCCCTTTGTGCCGCCGCCAGCCTTGCACAGGCCGAAACCGCGCCCGATGCCCATGCCGGGCACAGCATGACCGGCATGGAACCCGCATCAACCTTGGGTTTCATGGAGGCCAACACGGCCATGCATGAGAATATGGCCATTGAATATTCCGGCGATGCCGATGTGGATTTCGTGCGCGGCATGATCCCGCACCATCAAGGCGCGGTTGCCATGGCCAAGATCGTTCTGGAACATGGCAAAGACCCCGAGGTGCGCAAACTCGCCGAAGGCGTGATCGCCGCGCAAGAGGCCGAGATCAAATGGATGCAGGACTGGCTGGCAAAGAACGCGCCCTGAGTGAGGGGCATTTCTCAGGGTCATTTCTCAGGGCTGTTCCGTGGCCTCCGGGGCGGGCGGCCTGCCCGCCGCCCTTTCGCGCATCGAGATATAAAGCGCGCAGGAAATCAGGATGCCGACACCAACAAAGGTCCAGAAATCCGGGAAATCCTTGAAGAAGACCCAACCAAGGATCACCGAGGTGACCATCTCGGTATAGGCGAGCGGCGCCAGCAAGGACGCCTCGGCATGGTCATAGGCCCGCACGATCATCAGATGGCCGAAGGTGGCAATAAAGGCCAGCGCAACGAACATGGCCCATTGTGTCGCATTCAGCGGCACCCAGACCCACCAGATCACCGCCGACAGGATCAGCCCGCCCAGAAGTGAGGTCTGGAAGGTTGTCACCATGGCATGGGCTTGGCCCGAAATGGCCCGTGTCATCACGAAATAGCAGGCCAGAAAGCCCCCGGCCGCCAGCGCAAGCCACGAGCCGGGGTTCACCTCGGTCAGCCCGGGGCGAATGATGACAAGCGTGCCGATGAAACCCACCGCCACCGCAATCAGGCGGCGCGGACCGACCACCTCGCGCAGGATCAGGGCCGACAGCAGCGTGACGATCAAGGGCTGCACGAAAAAGATCGCCAGCGCATCGGCAATCGGCAGCCAGTGCAGCGACAGGAAAAAACAGCCCGTGGCGGCCACCAGCAACGCGGCACGGATCAGATGATACCAAGGCCGCGCGGGCCACAGCCCCCTTGGCCCGGCAATCCGCAACGCGAAGGGCAGCGTCAAAAGCGCGCCCAAGGCAAGCCGCGCCCAGACCACCTGCAACACCGGCACGCCCTCACGGCCCAGAATTTTGGCGATCACATCAATGCCCGGCAAGACCGCCATGGCCCCCAGCATCAGCGCCACGCCCCAGATCGGATGTTTGACTTGGCTGTTCATGCCCCTGCCACCACCGCGGTTGCGGCCTCCAATGCGCCAGACCCATGCGCAATGCCCAAGGCCTGCAACCCGGCCTCCATCACCGCCAGAGCCCCCAAACTCATATGGGCGTTGACATGGCCCATATGGGCCACGCGCAAAAAGCCCGTGCTGTGCGGATCTTCCGGCGTTGCCATGCCCAGCCCGATGCCCAAGGTCACCCCCGCCTTTTTCTCGCACCACAGCCGCAGGCGCTGCGCATCCGGCGCGCCAAACCGGGCCGTCGTCACCCCCCGCGCCCGTGCCGCAGGCTCTGCCATGTTCAACCCGATCCGCGGATGGCCCTGCCCCCATGCGTCAATGGCCGCCCAGACAGCGCGGGACAATGTCTCGTGCCGCGCCCAGACCTGCGGCAGGCCTTCCTCGTGCAAGATCATGTCCAGGGCCTCGCGCAGGCCATAAAGGTGATGGGTGGGGGGCGTGCCGTGCCAACGCTGCCAGAATTCCGTCCCATCCGCCCGCGCCGTCCAATCCCAATAGGGGGTGCGCAGGCCTGCGCTGCGCCCCACCGCCCGCGCCTTTTGCGAAAACCAGACAAAGCCAAGGCCCGGCGGCAGCATCAGCCCCTTTTGGCTGGCGGCAAAGACAACATCGACCCCCCAATCATCCATGCGAAATTCATCGCATCCGATCGAGGCAATGCCATCGACGCCCAAAAGTGCCCCGTGCCCCGCCCGGTCCATCGCGGCCCGCAATCCCGCGATATCGGTGCGGGCCGAGGTGGCGGTATCGACATGGGTGGTCAGCACGGCCTTGATTTGACCGTCATCTGCCAAAAGCCGGTCGGTCACGCGGGCCAGATCGGGGGCGGCATTGCGGCCGAAATCCATGATTTCCACCTCAACCCCCAAGGTCTTCAAGGCATTGGCCCAACCAAGGCCGAACAGCCCCGAGACCAGCAAAAGCACCTTGTCACCGCGCGAAAACAGGTTCGTATCCACCGCCTCCCACAGGGCATGGCCGTTGCCGATATAGCTTGCAACGTTCTGCCCCGTGCCCGCCAGCGCCCGCAGGTCGGGCCAAAGCGCTGTGATCATCTCGGCCAGTTCGCCGCCGTATATGTTCGGGGCGGATCGGTGCATGGCGCGCTGGATGCGGTCTGGCACCACCGAAGGCCCCGGAATGGCAAGGTAGGGGCGGCCATGGGCAAGGGTCATCGCGCGTCCTTTCGGCTGTTGGCTCAAGGGCTAACCCTGCGGTCCGCCGCCGTCAACCAAAGCGCGGGAACTGGTCCGAGAGCCGCCCGCCTTCTGGACAGGGACGCGCGGCGCGGCTATGGCTGGTGCCTGCCCCATTCCCCGCGCGACAGGCCCCTGAGTGAGCGACGCCTCCCCCCCGAAAACCCGCCCAATCGCCCGCTTTTGGCGAAGCTATCTGCGCCCGCAAGCTTGGATGATCGGCTTGGCGTTCCTGTTGATGCTGATCGAAGGCGCGACCTTGGGCGCGCTGTCCAAGACGATTGAACCCCTGTTCGATCAGGTCTTTGCCAAGGGCGACCAAGCCGCGCTTTGGCCGGTGGGGCTGGCGATCTTTGGCCTTTTTGCCATCCGTGGCCTTGCCACCATCGCCTCGCGCACGGTGATTTCGGCCGTGACGCAAAGGGTGGCCGCCGCCATGCAATCCACCTTGCTGCGCCACCTGCTGACGTTGGAGGGCCGCTTCTTTCAGGAAAACCCACCCGGCGCGCTGATCGAAAGGGTGCAGGGCGATACCATGGCCGTGCAAGGCATCTGGAGCGCGCTTGTCACCGGCATCGGGCGCGATCTGTTCAGCCTGATCTTTCTCTTTGTCGTGGCGCTGTCCATCGACCCGGTCTGGACGCTGGCCGCCCTTGTTGGCGCGCCTTTGCTGATCCTGCCCTCCTTGATGGTGCAGCGCTATATCCGGCGCAAGACGGTGCATCTGCGCGATCAGGCGGGCTTGCGGGCCACACGGCTGGACGAAATCTTCCACGGGATTCAAGCCGTCAAGCTGAACCGGATGGAGGCCTATCAGGCCAGCCGGTTCGACCGCGTGCTGCGGCTTATCCGCCGGGCCGAGGTGAAGATCACCGCCGGGCGGTCGCTGATGCCGGGCATGATGGATTTCGTCACCGGCTTTGGCTTTTTCGCCGTGCTGGTGATGGCGGGGGGGCAGATTGCCAGCGGCGCGCGCACGACGGGCGAATTCATGTCCTTCTTCACCGCCATGTCGCTGACCTTTCAGCCGATGCGGCGCTTGGGCGATCTTTCCGGCAGTTGGCAGGTGGCGGCCACCAGCCTTGAACGGATCTACCGGCTTCTGGATACCGCGCCAGCGCAAAACCGGCCCGCGCACAGCCCGGCCCTGCCCGCCCCCGGCGCGCCGGAAATCCGCTTTCGCGATGTCACCTTCGCCCATGGCGACCAGCCGGTGCTGCGCGGCCTGAGCTTCACCGCCCGCGCCGGCCAGACCACGGCCATCGTCGGCGCATCGGGCGCGGGGAAATCAACGGTGTTTCAGCTTTTGACCGGGCTGATGGACCCCGCCTCGGGCCGGATCGAGATCGGCGGCATCGACAGCGCCACTCTCGCCCTGGCCGACCAGCGCCGGATGTTTGCCAGTGTCACGCAGGACGCCGCGCTCTTTGATGAAACCCTGCGCGAGAATGTCGAACTCGGCCATCCGATCGACAGCGAAAGCCTGCATGCCGCGCTTGTCATGGCCCATGTCAGCGATTTCCTGCCGAACCTGCCGATGGGCGTCGATACCCCGGTCGGCCCGCGCGGATCAGCCCTTTCGGGCGGGCAAAAGCAGCGGGTGGCGATTGCCCGCGCGCTTGCCCAAGATGCGCCGGTGCTTTTGCTGGACGAGGCGACCAGCGCACTGGACGCCGCCTCGGAAGCCGCCATCGCCGAGGCGCTGACCCATGCAGCCCTGGGCCGCACGACGCTGGTCATCGCCCATCGCCTTGCCACGGTGCGCGGGGCGGACCATATTCTGGTGATGGATCAGGGCCGCGTTGTGGAAGAAGGCACGCATGAGATGCTTCTGGCCAAAGGCGGCATCTATGCCGGGCTTTACCAATTGCAGTTCAAAGACTGAAATCGAGGGCTGAATGATGGGCGAAACCGCCACTGACCGTCGCGTTTTTGCCCTGTCCGGTGCGGATGTGCTGCCCTTCCTGCAAGGTCTGGTGTCGAATGACGTCTTGCCCTTGGCCAAGGGGCCGGGGCTTGTCTGGGCCGCCTTGCTGACCCCTCAGGGCAAATATCTGGCCGACTTCTTCGTGGTGAACACCGGCACGGCGCTGCTTTTAGACATCAAGGAACCCCTCGCCGCCGCCACCATCCAGCGCCTGTCGATGTATCGCCTGCGCGCCGATGTGCAAATCAGCCCGGCGGATCTGACCGTCACACGCGGGCTGGGCGCAGCCCCCGCAGGCGCCCTCTCCGACCCGCGCCATGCGGGGTTGGGCTGGCGCGCCTATGGGCTGGCCGGCACCGCCCCCGAGATCGACTGGGACGCCATCCGGGTGGCCCATGTCATCCCCGAAACCGGCATCGAGTTGATCCCGAACGAAAGCTACATCCTTGAAAACGGCTTTGAGCGGCTGAACGGCGTCAATTTCCGCAAGGGCTGCTATGTAGGTCAGGAAGTCACCGCCCGCATGAAGCACAAGACCGAATTGCGCAAAGGGCTGGTGCAGGTCGCGGTTGAGGGCGCCGCCCCGATCGGCACGCCAATCACCGCGCAGGGCCGCGCGGTGGGGCAGTTGTTCACCCAATCCACGGGCAAGGCGCTGGCCTATCTGCGGCTTGATCAGGCGTTGGGGCCGATGCAGGCCGGGCCGGACTGCCGCCTTTGGCAGGAATGAAAAACGGCGCCCCCCGCAGGCGGCGCCGGATTGCGACGAAACTCCGATCCCGACGCCCTTAGACGCGCTCGGAATATTCCATCAATTCGGTATGCACGATGATCTCCTCATCAGCATTGATGAAGGGCGGCACCATGATGCGCACGCCATTGTCCAAAACCGCAGGCTTGTAGGATTTCGAGGCGGTCTGACCGTTCTGCACCGGCTCGGTTTCGACCACGCGGCATTGCACCTTTTGCGGGATCTTCACGTTCAGCGGTTCTTCGCCGTAATATTGCACCGAGACGGTCATGCCATCTTGCAAGAACGGCCGGCGGTCGCCCAGCAACTCGGCGTCCAACTCGATCTGCTCATAGGTTTCGGCGTCCATGAACACCAGCCGCCCGTCGGTTTCATACAGGAACTGCTGGTCCTTCATCTCAAGGTCCACCTGATCCACCTTGTCTTCCGAGCGGAAACGCTCGTTCAACTTGCGGCCATCGCGCAGGTTCTTCAATTCGGCTTGCGCGAAAGCCCCGCCCTTGCCGGGTTTCACATGGTTGACCTTCACCGCCGCCCAAAGACCGCCGTCGTGGTCAATAATGGTGCCGGGCTTGAGTTCGTTTCCGTTGATCTTGGCCATTGTGGCGAAACCTTGTCAAAAGGTTGAAATAGTTTGGACGCCCCCTATATATGGCCGATCCGTCGCAGGCAAGCAGACTAGATACGGTAGTCCTCATTTCGACCCATGCACCAGACGCATGGCTGTCATTCGAAAGATGAAAGACCGAATCATTACGAAAGCGTTACAAGCACGGAACGCGAGAAAGACAAGACCAAGAACAGGATCACGGGCATGCTGGATTCCATCGACAGCACGGCATTCAACTTCGAACAAGGCCAGCGCGCCCGCAAGCTTTTTGCGGCTGTGGTGTTAGCGGCGCTGGATGATGCCATTGCCGACGACAAGAAATACGGCAACGGGCCGGATCAGATCGCCCGTTGGGCGCGTTCGCGCGATGGGCGCGAAGTGCTGTCCTGCGCCGGGATCGACCCGAACGAGCGTGTGGTCAAGGGCCTGATGGAGTTTGTCTCCAAAGGCGTGCGCACGAGCGTGGCCCTCAGCCGCGAAGAATCCGAGCGTCGCCATGCGATGGAGATGGAACAGGCCGAGGCCGCCTGATCCTTTTCAGCGTGCAGCCAAACGCAAAAGCGCCCCGCGGGGCGCTTTTTTCATGCCTGCACGCCCCTTTCTGGGGGCCATACGGTCAGATCAGGTCTTCGGAGGCGACAACGCGGGCAATCTCGGCCCGCACCAGTTTGCGGATGTTGCGGGTGATCCGTTCGCCCAGACGGCCCTGCAATTCTTCGCGCAGAACGTCGCGCACAATCTCGCGCAGCATGGCTTCATCAACCGGCAACTCCGGCGCATCGCCGGCGTTCAGGACAAACTCGTCGCTGCCAAAGGGCGGTTCAAACGCCGTTTCCGGCGCAGCGCCCTGCAATTCCTGCAACACCGCCGCCTCGGCCGCATCGGCCCAGACCGCATCAGGTTCCTCTGCGGCACTGACCATCGGATCAGGGCGCGGCGCATCGGCGTCCTCTGCCCCGGTCGATTGCGCCCAACCGGGCAGATGTTCCGCCTCGACCTCGACCGTTTCGGCTTCGGCCATCTCCTCTGCGGCAACCCGGCGGGACGACACGAAATCCAGCGGTGCGGCATAATCCTCGATGACCGGCACATCTTCCCAGATGCCTGCCTCGACCACCTCGACGCCCCCCTCGGCCGCCATCGACAGATCGCCGGTTTCCGGCTCCCATTCCGCATCCTGCTGTGCAACCCCGGCACTGAGCGCGGCGACAACCGCCTCAAGCCCCCGTTCCTGCACCTCGGTTTCAGATGGCACAACGCGCAAGGCCGGGGTGAGCAAGAGCTTGTGCGCCTCCGCCTCTCCCTGATCGAGATGGCCCGGCGCCAGACGGATGTCATCCGAAACCAGCCGCCGGATCGACGACAGCACATCTTCGGCTTCAAGGGCGTTAAACACATCCGACATGTCAACAACTACCTGTTCTTGCCCTTGCGGGTTTGCAAGACCTTAACCCGCCCTGCCCCGAGGCACAAGAAAAAGGCCCGCGCGATGGCGGGCCTTGTCCGGAAATGTTGCAAAAGGTTAATCCGCGATCTTTTTCAAAATCCGGTTCAGCGCCTTGCCACGGGCGCTATGCGCCGGTGCATGTTTGACCGCGTTGTAATAGGCCTCAGGATCAAAGGTCGGCACCCCGAGGTTCAGCTTTTCCGCCGTCAACAGGCCCATTGCGGACAAAACCTGATAAACGCCGACATAGCGGTTCGCCTCGGCCTCCAGCCGCGAGGCGCGGGCCGACAAGAGATCCTGCTCGGCATTCAGCACATCCAGCGTGGTGCGGGCGCCCAGTTTCGCCTCCTCGCGCACGCCTTCAAACGCCTTTTGCGAGGCTTCGACCTGCTGGCGACCGGCTTCGATCGACGCATGCGCGACGGTAAGCTGCGCCCAGGCCTGACCGACGGATTCGCTCACCTCGACCACGGTCTGCAAAAGCCCGGCACTGGCCTGATCCTTGCCGGCAATGGCGCGGCGATAGCTGGCCGCGTTCTTGCCGCCGAAATAAACCGTCTGGCTAAGTTGCAGACCAACGCCCGCAGAGGCATATCCCGTCTTGAGATCGTCGCTCAGATCAATCGAGCCGGAAAGCGTCGGACCAAAGGTCTTGCGGGCGATCTCGACGCCCAGATCGGCCGCGGCCACCTGATGCTGGCTCTGGATGATCAAAGGATGGCCGCGCTCGGCCACCGATTTTGCATCCTCCAGCGCCTTCGGCAGCGCGGGCGGCGCCGGACGGCGGGCAAGATTGCCGGGGTAATGGCCGATCACCGCCTTGTACCGTTCCCGCGCCACCATCAACTGGCCCTGCGCCGCGGCAAGATTGGCATTAGAGGCCGCCAGCGCCGCTTCGGCCAGAGAGACGTCGGTCTGCGTCACCTCTCCCACCTCGAAACGGTCCTTGGCGGCGCGCATTTCCTGCGTGATGACGCGGACGTTGGATTGCCGCAACGCCACGATTTCCTGTTGCAACTGCACATCGACATAGGCCGACACGGCCGACAGCAGCACCTGCTGTTCCACGTTCACCAAAGAGGCACGGGTTGCCAGCACCTGTTCACGCGCGGCCTTGACCGCCAGCTTGCCCCGTCCCCCGGCCCACAGCACGACTTGGGCAGAGAGTTCAAGATTGGCCGAACCTTGCGTGTCATAGCTGCCGGTCAAGGCGGCCACAGTGCCGTCAAACTGCCGCCATGCCCCCGAAGCGACAAAACCCACCACCGGGCGCAGGCTGGCCAGCGCGATCGCGGCATCTTCATCCGCGGCCCGCAGCACGGCCTGGTTCTGGTCCAGAAGATGCGATGTCTTGTAGGCCGAGGCCAGCGCATCGGCGAGCGTTTCGGCTTGCGCGGCAGGGGTTGCCAAAGCCACGCCCGCCACAACTCCCATAAGTTTCAGGAACTTCCGCATGATTGCCGCCTATATTTCTTCCTGCCAACTCTGCCCTAGACCAGACTTATCCACAACCGAATTAGTCATGTGCCAGGCATGTCGCAGTCATATTCTAGAAAGTGAATTCATGTCGAGTAGCAAAACCTGAAATAACCGGCGCGGCGGCATTGAAGGCAAACCGCCACACCACCTTGCCACCTGTCTTGTGGCCAACCTTCATCGCCCCCAAGGGGCCATCCATGAACAGGGCGGCAATGCGCCCGCCGTCTTTCAACTGATTGAGCAGCGCCTGAGGCAGGGTTTCGACGCCCCCCTGCACCGCAATGGCATCATAGGGGCCGGATTTGGCACAGCCCGCCGACAAGGGGCCAGCCACGACGGTGACATTGTCCACGCCTTCAGCCGCCAGCACGGCTTGCGCCTCGGTGGCCAGGCTCTCGTCTTCTTCGACCGCAACCACGGTCCCTGCCATGCGGGCAATGACCGCAGAGGAATAGCCAAGCCCGCAGCCCAGATCGAGAACCACCTCGCCGGGCTGAATGTCCAAGGCATCCAGCATCTTGCCCAGCGTCCGGGCCTCCAGCATCACGCGATTGCCGCCCAAGGCCAGATTTTCGCCCATATAGGCCGCTTCGCGCTTGGCGCTTGGGACATAGACTTCGCGCGGGATCGCAAGCATGGCTTCGATGATCGGGAACTTCGTCACGTCATGCGGGCGAACCTGCGTGTCAACCATCATCACGCGGCGGGCGGAATAGGGACTCATCTGCATACCTTCAGGCAATTGGGTCAGCGTCTTGCCGTCTTGCCACAGCCCGCGCGCAGGGGCAACGGGACAATGTGGCCAAAGCGCGCGTCGCCGCGTCAATCCATTCCCCACGCAGGGGGATTTCTGAACCATTCCCGCAGAACCTGCGCGCGTCATTTCTGACAGGCCCCTCAGGCCCGCCCCTACGGGCGGCAGCCAAGATCATCAGGGGCTGGCAATGTGCCGCCTGCCCCTGCCGTTGACCGCAGCGCCTCGACTATTGCTTCAGCTTGAACCGTTGAATCTTGCCGGTCTGGGTCTTGGGCAAGGCCTGCACAAAGATCACCCGGCGCGGGTATTTATAGGGCGCGATGGTCATTTTCACATGGTCCTGCAACAGCTTGATCATCTTGGCGTCGCCCACCCGCCCCTCGGCCAGCACGACATGGGCCTCAACGATCATGCCGCGTTCTTCGTCCGGGGCGCCGATCACCGCACATTCGGTCACATCCGGATGCGACAGCAGCGCCGCCTCCACCTCTGGCCCGGCGATGTTGTAGCCCGCCGAGATGATCATGTCGTCCGACCGGGCGGCAAAGTGGAAGCGCCCCTCCTCATCCTGCCAGAAACTGTCCCCTGTCAGGTTCCAGCCGTCGCGGACATATTTTGTCTGCCGCGCGTCGGCGAGGTAACGGCACCCCGTCGGCCCGCGCACCGCCAGACGGCCGACCTCGCCGCGCGGCACCTCGGCCATGTTCTCATCGACAATCCGCGCCTCGTATCCCGTCACGGGCCGCCCGGTGCAGGCCGGGCGATGGTCGTCAAAGCGGTTGGTCAGGAAGATATGCAGCATCTCGGTCGCGCCGATGCCATCCAGCATCGGCTTGCCGGTCTTGGCCTTCCATTCGTCATAGACCGGCGCGGGCAGGGTTTCGCCAGCCGAAACCGCCGCCCGCAAGGAGGACAGGTCGGCCCCCTCGTCCATCGCCTTCAGCATCACCCGGTAGGCGGTCGGCGCGGTAAAGCACACCGTGGCCTTATGGGTCTGGATGATCTCGATCATGTTCGGGGGGCTGGCCTGTTCCAAAAGTGCCGCCGCCGCGCCAAAGCGCAAGGGAAACACCGCAAGACCGCCAAGGCCAAAGGTAAAGGCCAAGGGGGGCGAGCCGACAAACACATCATCAGGCGTCACGCCCAGCACTTCCTTGGCATAGCCGTCCGCGATGATCAGCAAATCGCGGTGAAAGGCCATCGCGCCTTTTGGCTCTCCGGTGGTGCCAGAGGTGAAGCCAATCAGCGCCACATCATCGCGCCCCACGGGCGGGGCGGTGAAGCGCACCGATTTGCCCAAGGCCAGCCGGTCCAGCTCGGCATCATGGTTCGCCGTGCCATCGAACCCCACCACGGCTTTCAGATATTTCGAATGTTTGGCGCAAGCCACCATCTCATCCATCAGCCGCGTGTCGCAAAGCGCAAGGCTGATCTCGCCCTTGTCGACGATCTGGCCAAGTTCGCCCGCGCGCAGCATCGGCATGGTGTTGACCACCACCGCGCCCGCCTTGGTCGCGGCCAGCCAGCACGCCACCATGGCCGGATTGTTGGCCGACCGGATCATCACACGATTTCCGGGCTTTACGCCGTAATCTTCAACCAAGACATGCGCAATCCGGTTGGTCCAGTCGCTCAGTTCCTTATAGGTCCGCAACCGCCCGTTGCCGATCAGCGCCGTATGGTCGCCAAAGCCTTTTTCCACCATCCGATCCGTCAGTTCGACGGCGGCGTTGATGTAATCGGGGTATTGAAACCGCTCCAGCAGAAACTCCGGCCACTCGGCAGGGGGTGGCAGGCGGTCACGGGTAAACGTATCAATATGGCCGGATGGTCCCAGCATGGCAATTCCTCCCTGATGGCGCCCCGGTATTCCGGGGTCATTTGTTACTTCGGAATGACGGCGGTGGCCTCGATCTCCACCTTGGCGCGGTCCTCGACCAAGGCCACGACCTGCACCAGCGCCATGGCTGGATAGGTGCGCCCGATGATCTCTTTATAAACCGCTCCCAAACCTTTGAGATTGGCCAGATATTCCCGTTTGTCGGTGACATACCATGTCAGGCGCACCAGATGTTCGGGCCTCGCCCCCGCCTCGGCCAAGACCTCGACGATCGAGCGCAGGGCTTGGGCGACCTGCTCGACGAAATCATCCGTCTCGAACTCGCAATTCGCGTTCCAGCCGATCAGACCGCCGGTGAACACCATCCGCCCCTCGGCGGCCACGCCATTGGCATAGCCGCGCGCGGGCTTCCAATGCTTGGGGTGCAGGATTTCATGGGTCATTCTTCGGTCTCCAGATGTGCGGCCAGCCGGGCGCGCATGGCATCGGGCCAGCGCGCCGCGTTCATATTGTCGATCCAGACAAGGGTCAGACGCGCGCGCAAGCGCAGCTCCTCCCCCATCCGCCCGGTAATTTCCACCCCGACCGAGCTGCCACCAACCTTCACAACCCGCAAGCGGAACACAACCTTGTCCCCCAGCCGCGAAGGCGCCATGAAATCGGCCTCGATATGCACGGTCGGCACCCCATTATGCATGCCTTCGCCATGCATCTGGGCAAAGCTGCGCCCCACCTCATCGGCGAAGAAATTCTCGACGACCGAATTGGTCATCTCGAAATAGCGCGGGTAAAACACGATGCCTGCGGGGTCGCAGTGGTTGAACTCGATCTGAATGGTGCGGCTGTAGCTCATCCCAACAGGCTCCGCGCTATGACCACGCGCTGCACGTCAGAGGCCCCTTCGTAAATCCGCAAAGCCCGGATTTCGCGGTAAAGGCTTTCCACCACGAAACCATGCCGCACCCCGTCGCCGCCATGCAGTTGCACGGCCATGTCGATCACCTTCTGCGCGGCCTCGGTGGCGTATAGCTTTGCCATCGCCGCCTCGCGGGAAATCCGCGCCTGCCCCATGTCTTTGACCCAAGCCGCCCGGTAAATCAGCAAGGCCGCCGCATCAATCTGCAAGGCCATGTCGGCCAGATGGCCCTGTACCATCTGATAATCGGTCAACCGCCCGCCGCCCGCCCGTTCCCGCTGGCAGCGCGCCAAAGCCTCGTCCAGCGCCCGGCGGGCAAAGCCCAAGGCCGCAGCACCTACAGTCGATCGGAACACATCCAAGACCGACATCGCAATCTTGAACCCCTCGCCGGGCTTGCCAATCAAGGCACTTTCCGGCAGCACCACATCGGTCAGCCCCAGATGCGCCAAGGGATGCGGCGCCATCACCTCAATCCGGTCGATCACCCGCAGGCCCGGCGTGTCGGCGGGCAACAGAAAGGCCGAAAGCCCCTTGGCCCCCGGCGCCTCACCGGTGCGGGCGATGATGACATAAACATCGGCAATCCCGCCGTTGGAGATATAGGTCTTCTCGCCGTTCAAAATCCAGCCGCCGGGACCCCGCACCGCCGTCGTCGCGGTCTGCGCCACATCCGACCCGGCCCCCGGTTCGGTCAGGGCAAAGCCCGAAATCGCCCGCCCCGCGCGGGTGCACTCCAACCAGCCCCGCTGTTCCGGCGTGCCGAAAAGGCTGACCGCCCCCATGCCAAGCCCCTGCATGGCAAAGGCGAAATCCGCCAAACCATCATGCCGCGCCAAGGTCTCGCGCGTCAGGCACAGGGTGCGCACATCCAACGCCTCGCCCGCGCCTGCCCCGGTCGGCTGCAACCAACCGCCCGCCCCCAGCGACGCCACCAGCCCCTTGCAGGCACCGTCCACATCCCCGTGGTCCACCGGCAGATGCGCGCCGCACCATGCCTCCAGCCCCGCCGCATGGGCGCGGTGCCGCTCCTCAAAGAAGGGCCAGGTCAGAAAAGAACGATCCGCCATGGATTTGCGCCTTTTGAAATACTCCGCGGGGGTCCGGGGGCGCGAAGCCCCCGGGGCTAGTCACAATCGGACGCTCAGTCGCCCTGAAACACCGGTTTTTCCTTGGCCACAAAGGCATGGTAGGCGCGCTCGAAATCGCGGGTCTGCATGCAGATCGCCTGCGCCTGCGCTTCCGCCTCGATGGCTTGCTCCAGCCCCATGTTCCATTCCTGGTTCAGCTGGGTCTTGGTGATCCCATGCGCGAAAGTCGGCCCGGCGGCGATGCGGGTCGCCAGCTTCCACGCCTCGGCCTCCAATGCCTCGGGCGCATGCAGCGCGTTCCAGAAACCCCAGGCGTGGCCCTCCTCGGCCCCCATCACCCGGCCGGTGTATAGAAGCTCCGCCGCCCGCCCCTGCCCGATGATGCGTGGCAGCATGGCACAGGCGCCCATGTCGCAACCCGCAAGGCCCACGCGGGTAAAGAGGAACGCCGCCTTCGCCTCTGGCGTCGCAACCCGCAGGTCCGAGGCCATGGCGACAATCGCCCCCGCCCCCACACAAACCCCGTCCACCGCCGAAATGATCGGCTTGCCGCAGCCGATCATGGCTTTCACCAGATCGCCCGTCATCCGGGTAAAGGCCAGAAGTTCCTTCATGTCCATGCCGACCAGAGGGCCGATGATGTCATGCACATCGCCGCCCGAGCAGAAATTCCCGCCGTTCGAGCCAAAGATCACCACATGAATGTCATCGGCATAGACCAGCGCGCGGAAGGTGTCGCGCAGCTCGGCATAGGACTCAAACGTCAAGGGATTCTTACGGTCGGGCCGATTCAGCCGGATCGTCGCAATGCGATCCTTGGCGTCCCACAGGAAATGTTGGGGCTTCAGGCCCGCCATCTGGGTCATGCTTTCCCCATACGTTTCAGGATTTCAGTCAGCGCGTCGAGATCGGCCTCGGTGACACTTGCGAACAGCTTGTCCACCTCGGCCTCATGCCCCGAGGCCATCGCCTCAAAGGCGGCGATGCCTTCGGGCGTCATCGCCACATAGACGGTGCGGCGGTCGGTGTCCGACGGCGTCCGGCGCACCATGCCGTCCGCCTCCAGCCGGTCCACCACGGCTGTGGCATTGCCGTTCGACACCAGAAGCATGCGGGAAAGTTCGCTCATCGTCACGCCATCGCGGCGGCGATAAAGGGCGGCCATCACGTCAAAGCGCGGCAAGGTGGTGTCATGGGTCAGGCGCAGATATTCACGCAAAGTGCTTTCGCTGGACCGGGTGACCCCCAAAAGACGGATCCACATCTTCAACCGGCGTTTGGACAGATCGCTCATATCTCGCCCCCCGCGATGGTGATGGTCTGGCCGTTAATGCCCTCGGACCCTGCCCCGGCAAGGAACAAGGCGGCCGCGGTGACTTCCGATGGTTGGAACAGACGGTTCTGCGGGTTCATCCCCTCCAAAGCCCCCCGCGCTTCGGCCAGCGACTTGCCGGTTTTCTCGGCGATCACCTGCACGGAATGATCCGTCATCGGCGTATCCAGAAAACCGGGACAAATCGCATTCACCGTCACCGGTTTGCGTGCCACCTCCAAGGCAAGCGAGCGGCACAGGCCGATCACCCCATGCTTGGCCGCCGCATAGGGCGCCACCTTGGCATAGCCTTTCAATCCGGCGGTCGAGGCCACCGCAATCAACCGCCCCCAGCCGGTGAACTGGTTCAACCCTTCACGGAAGGTCAGGAACACCCCCGTCAGGTTCACCGCCAGCATGGCGTTCCACTGGTCAAGCGAGGTTTTCGCCATGACCGAACTGTCGGCGGCCCCGGCATTGGCGATGACGATATCCACCGATCCGGCCGCGGCAAACATGCGCTTGACCGAAGCCTCATCCGTCACATCACCCTGAACGCAACGGATGCCTTTGCCCTTGGCGGCAACCGCCTGCAAGGCGTCAAGCCGCCTGCCCGCGATCACCACCTCGGCCCCAAGGGCGGCAAAGCCAAGCGCAAGGTTTTCCCCCGCGCCCGAGCCGCCCCCGGTAATCAGCACCCGTTTGCCCTGCAATGTCATGCCCGAAGTTGCTCCTGTTGCCGCTCGCGCAGGCGGAACATCAGATCCCGCCCGCCCTTGTAAGGCGCAGGCCAGTCCGATTCCTCGTCGCCCTGCGCCACCGCAGCATGCAACGTCCAGTAGGGGTCGGCCAGATGCATCCGGGCCAGACAGACCAGATCGGCCCGACCCGCCATCAGAATGCCGTTCACCTGATCGTAGTCGCTGATATTGCCCACCGTCATCGTGGCAATCCCGGCCTCGTTCTTGATGCGGTCGCTGAACGGGGTCTGGAACATCCGGCCATAGATCGGCTTTTCGGCCGGGTCGGTCTGGCCTGAGGAGACGTCGATGATATCGGCGCCTGCCGCACGGAACATCCGGGCAATCGACACCGCCTCGTCCGGGGTGACGCCGCCATCAATCCAGTCATGGGCAGAAATGCGCACCGACATCGGTTTGCCCGCAGGCCAGACGGCGCGCATCGCCCCGAACACCTCCAGCGGATAGCGCATACGGTTTTCCAAGGCCCCGCCGTATTCATCGGCGCGCGTGTTGGTCACGGGCGAGATGAAGGTGGCCAGAAGATAGCCATGCGCCGCGTGCATCTCGATCATGTCAACGCCTGCCCGTGCGGCCATTTCGGTGGCGGCAACGAAATCGGCCTTCACCCGGTCCATATCGGCCCGGTCCATGGCTTTTGGCGCGGCATTGGCGGGCTTGTAGGGAATGGCGCTGGCCGCAATCGTCGGCCAATTGCCGACGGGCAAAGGCGCATCAATGCCACCATCCCACGGCACGCAGGTGCTGCCCTTGCGGCCCGAATGGCCGATCTGGATGCAAAGCTTGGCCGTGGTTTCCGCATGGACGAAATTCGCTAGCCGCTTCCACGCCGCCTCATGCTCCGACGCATAAAGCCCCGGGCAACCGGGGGTGATCCGGCCTTCGGCCGAAACGCAGGTCATTTCCGTATAGATCAGCCCCGCCCCGCCCTTGGCGCGTTCGGCGTAATGGCTGAAATGCCAGTCGGTCGGGCAGCCATCGACCGCCTTGTATTGCGCCATCGGCGACATCACGATGCGGTTCTTCAAGGTCATGTCGCGCAAGCGGAAGGGTGCGAACATCGGCTTGCGGCCCGGCTTGCCGCCCTGATTGGCCTGATACCAGTCCTCGCTGGCGGCCAGCCACTTCGGATCGCGCAGCCGCAGGTTTTCATGGGAAATCCGCTGACTACGGGTCAATAGCGAATAGGCGAACTGCGGCATCGGCATATCAAGATAGCGCTCAACCCGCTCAAACCATTCAAGCGAATTGCGCGCCGCCGATTGCAGGCGCAAGACCTCGATCCGCCGCTCCTCCTGATAGCGCTGGAAGGCGCCCTCCATGGTCGGCTCCGAATGCAGGTAATCGGCCAGCGCAATCGCACTGTCAAAGGCCAGACGCGACCCCGACCCGATCGAATAATGCCCCGTCGCCGCCGCATCGCCCATCAAGACGACATTGCCGTTATACCAGCGTTCACACAGCACGCGCGGGAACTGCATCCAGACCGCAGAACCCCGCAGGTGGGCCGCGTTCGACATCAGGTCATGGCCGCCGAGGTGACGTTCAAAGATCTTCTGGCAGGTCGCAACCGTGTCTTCCTTGGACATATGCTCAAACCCTGCGCGGTCCCAGGTGTCGGGCATGCAATCGACGATGAAGGTCGCAGTGTTGTCGTCGAACTGGTAGACATGGGCCCAGAACCAGCCCCATTCGGTTTTCTCGAAGATGAAGGTAAAGGCATCGTCAAACTTCTGATGCGTGCCCAGCCAGATGAATTTCACCAGCCGCTGATCGATATCGGGCTTGAACACATCCTCATATTCCTTGCGCACCAGGGAATTGATCCCATCGGTCGCCACCACCAGATCATAGTCGCTCCGATACTCATCGGCCGATTTGAACACCGTCTCGAACTGCATCTGCACGCCCAATTCGCGCGCCCGCTCCTGCAGCAGGATCAGCATCGCCTTGCGGCCAATCCCGGCAAAGCCATGCCCGCCCGACACCGTCCGCTCGGCCCCGCGCACCACCGCAATATCGTCCCAATAGGCGAAATTGCCGCGAATGGCCTCGGTCGACTTCGGGTCATTCTTCTGCATCCGCCCCAGCGCGTCATCCGACAAGACCACGCCCCAGCCAAAGGTATCATTGGCCTTGTTGCGCTCCAGCACCGTCACATCATGGCTGGCGTCGCGCAGCTTCATCGAGATCGCAAAGTAAAGGCCAGCGGGGCCGCCCCCAAGGCAGAGAATCTTCATGGTCGTCCTCCAAAAGGCGCGTTTGAGCAGAGGGTGGCACCAGAGGAAAACAATTTCAAGCTTGAAATTTCTATCTTGAAAAATTTATCGCAAGCCCGCAGAGTGATGTCATGGAACAGGTCATCATTGAAAACCGGGGCGCTTGGGTGAAAATTACCCTGAACCGCCCCGAGGCGAAAAACGCGCTGAACACCGCGACCCTTGCCTCTGTGGCAGCGGCATTGACGGCAGCGGCAGCAGACCCCACCTGCCGGGCCGCGCTGATTGCGGGCGCGGATGGCAACTTTGCCGCAGGGGCTGACATCGGGGAAATTGAAGGCAAAACCGCGGCCGAAGGCGCGATGGACCCGCGCAAGGCGCATTGGGCCGCCATTCGCGCCTTTCCGAAACCGCTGATCGCCGCGGTTGATGGCTTTGCCCTTGGCGGCGGGTTTGAACTCGCGCTGATGGCTGACATGATCGTGCTGGGGGCTGACGCGAAACTCGGCCTGCCGGAAACCAACCTTGGGCTTATCCCCGGTGCAGGCGGCGCGCAGCGGCTTTTGGCCCTTGCAGGCCGGGCGCGGGCCACGCGGCTGGTGCTTGGCGGAGAAATCATCGACGCGGCCACGGCTTACGACTGGGGCATCGCGGGCTGGCTGGCCGCTGGCCCTGCCCTGCCCGAGGCCGAGACGCTGATTGCACGCATGTGCAAACGTGCGCCTCTTGCCCTGCAAGCCGCCAAGGCAGCCCTTGTGCAGGGCGATGAGCAGGCCCTTGCCCTGCCGCAGGAACGCGCCGCCTTTGAGCGGCTTCTCGACAGCGCCGACAAGGCCGAGGGCATCCGCGCCTTCCGCGAGAAACGCAAACCGGAGTTCCGCGGAGCATGAGGACGATCGGCATCATCGGCCTTGGCACCATGGGTCTTGGCATTGCACAGGTGTACGCAGCGGCCGGATTTCCGGTGATTGCCACTGACGCCCATCTCCCCGCCCGCGACAGCGCCCGCGCCCGGATGGCCGAGGCGCTGCAAGCCCGCGTCAGCGCCGGAAAGCTTTCCGAAGCCACCCGCGACGCCACCTTGGCCAACCTCCAGATCACCCCGACCCTGCAAGGCTTTGCGCCCTGCGATCTGGTGATCGAGGCCATCATCGAAAAGCTCGACGCCAAGCAGGCCCTGTTTGCCAGCCTCGAACCCATCGTCCGCCCGGACTGCATCCTTGCCACCAACACCTCCTCGATCCCTGTGCGTGACATCGCCAAGGGGCTGCACCACCCCGAACGCGTGCTGGCGCTGCATTTCTTCAACCCGCCCGCCGCCATGAAGCTGATCGAACTGGCGCCGCATGATGGAACCTTGAGGAATCACATCAAGACATCAAGAGAAACATCTGAACTTACAGGAAAAACTGTCGTAGAATGCCCGGACCGCCCCGGCTTCATCGTCAACCGCTGCGCGCGCCCCTTTTATGGCGAGGCGCTGGCCCTTTTGACCGAAGGCCGCACCGCCTCCGACATCGACGCGGCCTGCCAAGCCGCCGGATACCGTCTTGGTCCCCTGTCCCTGATCGACCTCATCGGTGCCGATATCAACCTTGCCGCGACGCAAGGCATGTCTGGCGCCATGGGCCACCACCCGCGCTATCACATCTTCCCTGCGCTTGAGGCACAGGTCGCCCAAGGCCATCTCGGGCGCAAATCCGGGCAAGGCTTCCTGCACCCCGCACAGCCCGGCCCCGCCCCCGCAGACGCCGCCCGGATCGTGCTGCGGATCGAGGCCACCCTTATCAACGAGGCGTATTGGCTGCTGTCCGAAGGTGGCACGACCGCAGCGGGCATCGACACCGCGATGAAGCTGGGCCTCAACTTCCCCCGCGGCCCGTTCGAGGCGCTTGCCCTTCACGGCCGTGAGGCGGTTCTGGCCATGCTCGCCGCCTTGCAGGCCGCCGCCCCCGAAGCCATGAAACCCCGCTACACCCCAGCCCCCGGACTATTGCCATGACCGACGCTTATTTTCTGTACCACTCCATCGGGATGTATCCGGGCAAAGAGGCCGATCTTGCCCGCGCGCTGGCCGAATTCGCCGCCGTCTGGGGCCACGCAGATGACAGCCAATGGGGCTATGTCCTGCCACGGCGGCAAAGGTTCATCGACCGCTGGCGCGCGATCCTGAACGCCGCCCCGAATACCGTGACGACCTTTGAAAACGTCACCTCGGCCTTCCACAGCCTGCTTTTGTCGCTGCCGAAAGGCCACCTGCACGGTCGTACAATTCTGGTCGGCGCCGATTGCTTCCCGTCAAATCACTTCCTTCTGAACGGCATGGCCGAAAAACACGGCTTCACCCTGAAAACCGTGCCCTTCCGCCAAGGCGCCACCCATGTCGAGGATGAGGACTTCCTTGACGCCTGGACGCCCGATGTCGGCCTGGCCCTGCTCACCTGGGTGTCCTCGACCACATCCCACCGCATCAACCTGCCCGCGATGGTCGCCCATGGCCGCCGCATGGGCAGCCTGATCGGTGTCGATGTGACCCAAGGCGTCGGGCTGATCCCCTTTGATGTGAACGCGCCCGAGGTGGATTTCGCCGTCACCACCTCGCTGAAATGGATGTGCGGCACGCCGGGGGCGGGCATCCTTTACGTCTCCCCCCGCCTGATCCCACATCTGACCCCGGAACTGCGTGGCTGGTTCAGCCAAGAAAACCCGTTCAACTGGGATATCACCCGGTTCTCCTATGCCCCCGACATCCGCCGCTTCGACAATGGCACACCGTCCTGCCTCTCGGCGCTCGCCAGCCTTCCGGCCATGGATTGGCACGCCGCCCAAGATCACGCCGCGATTCTTGCCCATAACCGCCGCCTGACAGCGCAGCTTTTCGCGCTGGCCGACGATCTCGCCCTGCCCCCGGTCACCCCGCGACCCGAGGCCAAACGCGGCGGCTCGGTCATGCTGCGCCTGCCCGACAGCCACCCGGCCGCCGATGTGGTGGCCGCCCTGCGCGTTCAAGGCATCACCACCGACCACCGCAGCCAAACCCTGCGCCTGTCGCCCGGCATCATCACCACCAAGGCGGGCGTCACCGCCCTGCACAAGGCCCTGTCAAACCTTCTGCGCTAAGGGGCCTTTATCTTGGCCCAAATATCCCCGCCGGAGGCATCCGCCATCCGCCGCCACTCACCCCCGCCGGTGGGTGGCGGCGACGCGGGCGATTTCCTCATAGACGCCGGAGAGCAGGTTCAGCGTCCGCCCCGCCTCGGCCAGCCGCTGGGCAAAGCCCGGCATATCGGCAATTTCGGCCAGCAAGAGCTTGCGCCGCAGGATCGCATAGTCATCCGTCACCCGGCGCCCCTCGTCGGTGCATTCATAGGTCACCCCCGACCGCCCGGCACCCTGCCGCACGATCAACCCTGCCCCCAACAGCTTGCGCAGCGAATACTGGATGTTCGGCACATCATCACGGTTCATCAGCCGGGCGATTTCCTTCAGCGATTTTGACCGGTCATTCATCCGGATGATATGCAGCATGGCGTTTTCCGGTCCCGTCGCCGCCAGATCGCAAACGCTGGCCAAACATTCCGACTGCCAGCGGCCGAATCCCTCGAACGCCCGCATCAGGGCAAACTCCAGCTCCGTCGTGTCCACTTCAGCGCCCGATTGGGCCAGATGCCACCGCCGATCCAAAGACGTATCCGCGGTATTTATTTGAGTTTGAACGATTTTCTTTGTCACGCGTCGAGCCCCTTCTGCGCCAGCAAATTGCCCTGCCAAGGCGGTTGACGCAAAGGGTTTTTAAGATAGACTTTCAAACATAAAATATAATCAAACTTCCAACCAACAGGGAACTGACCATGACACAGAACCGGATGCTCTCCGGCGGCTTCAAGCTGGGCACCTTTTCGACCAACTGCTCCTCGGGAATGACGCCCACCCAGGCGAAGGAACGCTGGGTGAATTCCTGGGACAACAACCTTGCGCTGGCCAAACTCCTCGACGCGGCGGGCATCGACTTCATGCTGCCGATCGCACGCTGGATCGGCTATGGCGGGCCGACCGATTTCCACGGCGGTGTACTGGAAACCATGACCTGGGCAGCGGGGCTGCTTGCGCAGACCAAGGATATCTCGGTCTTTGCCACCATCCACACCACGGCCAACCACCCGGTGGTGATCGCCAAGCAAATCGCCACCATCGACCAGATCGGCCATGGCCGTGCGGGCCTGAACATCGTGGCGGGCTGGAACAAGCCGGAATATCAAGCCCTTGGCATGGTCCTGCCGGACGATCACGAAACCCGCTATGGCTATGCGCAGGAATGGTATGATCTCATCCGGAAAACCTGGTCCTCGAAAGAACATTTCGATTGGGACGGGAAATACTTCAAGAACATCAAAGCCCTGAAAGGCGACCCCGCCCCGATCCGCGGTTCGGTTCCCGTCTTGAACGCCGCAGGCAGCCCACAGGGGCGCGAGTTTGCCACCGACAACGCCAATTACCTGTTCACCCCGGCCATCGACCTTGCCCGCTCGAAAGAGGAAATCGCGGCGCTGCACCAACAGGCCGCGGCGAAAAACCGCAAGGTCGGCGTCCTGACCTTCTCCCATGTCGTCTGCCGCCCGACCGAGAAAGAGGCGCGCGACTGGGTGCATTACATTGTCGATGAAAACGCGGATTGGGAAGCGACCGACAACCTGATCCGGCTGCAACTGGCCCATGCCCTTTCCTTCCCGCATGACCTTCTGACCCAGATCCGCTATGGCTTTGCCTTGGGCCATGGCGGCTTCCCGCTGATCGGCACGCCCGATCAGGTGGCGGCAGGCATCATCGCGCTGCATGACGCGGGCTTTGCCGGCACCACGCTGTCCTTCGTCGATTACCTGAAGGAATTCCCCTATTTCGCCGAGGAAGTCCTGCCGCGTCTGGCCAAGGCGGGCATCCGCTAACGCAAGACACCCAGCCCGCGGGGCCTTGTCCTGCGGGCAAAAGGGGGCGTTCCGCCCCCTCGGGCTTCGCCCTCACCCCCTGAGAGTATTTCAAAAGGCGCAAGGCCCAAGAAAGCCCGTGCGCCTTGCATTTGCGCCTTTGCAAATACTCTCGGGGGGTGCGGGGGGCGAAGCGCCCCCGCTTGATCGGCCGGATCACAGAAAGCTGCGGATCGTCGCAATTGCGCCGTCCAGCGCCTTGCCTTCCTCGTCTTTCAAGGCAGCCTCGCGCAGGCGGGCGGCCCAATCGGCAGCGTCCTCGCGGGTTTCGACCAGAGAAATCGCCGCCAGCACCCGGTCGAATTTCGACAGGCCACGGGCGTGGGTGTCGGAATAGCCCTTGACCAGACGGCGGCAGCGCAAGACCTCGACCGCAAGGGCGTAATTCTGCGGCAGATACCCCGTCGCCGTGGCAAGCCAGCGCTCGAGATGCGCCATCTCATCGGCATGGCGCAGGGTTTTCAACCGCCAGCCTTTCAGCCCACCAAGGATATGAAGCATCGCGAAACCGCGCAGACTGTCGGTGCGCATCCGGCGGCCCTTGTTGAACAGCCGGTCGATACGCGCCATGCGATCCTTGTTGGCAGCCCAACGCGCGCCCATTTTCGCCGGCAAAAGCGACACCAGTTCTTCGGCGCGCGGATGCAGGAATTCCGTCACCTGCATGACATGCTTGTCTTTGGCGCCCATTTCGCCGGCGATCCGCGCCATGCGGCCCGCGCGGGTCTTTTCATCGGCAACGCGGATGATGTCGTCATAGGCCATGGCGTTGGCGATATGTTTCGCAGCCTCGCGTGTCAGGTCAAAAGGTGGTTGATCCTGGGCCGCGATGCTCTCCACCCGGTCAAGATAGCTGGCGCCATAGGCAAGATCCTGAAACTGAACGACCTTCTCCAACCCCGCGCGGGCGATGGGTGCGGCCCCCCCCGGCAGGCGGTCGGCGCGGGCCTCCAATGCGGCCCAAGCGGACAGGAGTTTGGCCGGGCCTTTTGCCCCCGTCACGCGCGGTTTGGCTGCGGGCTTTTCACGGTTTTCCACACCATTTTGCGCAGCCCTGTAGCCCACATCAAAGGCCCGAAGCGAAGGCTCCACCCCTTTGCCGCTGGCCCGGATCGCGGCCTCAAACGCCTCGCGCGAGAAGGGCAGCACCTCGGCCCCGGCCAGCGCGCCAAAGAGGCTAGCCGAAATCACCGAACCCGCCTTGATCGCCAGCGCGTCGAAATCGGCGGCGATCAGGCGGCGCGTGGCGACTTCGGCCGCGGCCATCACCTCCTCGGAGGAGGCGATGCCATCGCCCGGCACCATCTTTTCCGAAACCGCCAGTGCGCGGTGGGTGGAGGTGATGAGTGTAGTGCGGTCGGGCGTGACAAAGCCGCGCAGGATCGACCGGCCCGCCTCCATCATTTCCGCCGTGATCATGATGTCCACATCCCCGGCGGCAGGCATCAGCGAAAAGATCGGCGTGCCCGCGCCCGCAGGCGCCATTTCCACATAATAGACCGTCGCCCCGGTGCGCTGTGCGACGCCCGCCACGCTTGTCGCCTGCGCGGCATAGCCGTTGGCGCGGGCGAGATCCTCGATCCAGCCGGTCAGCACGCCGCCGCCCTGCCCGCCCACGGCCAGAAGCGCCAGCTTGATGATCCCGCCAAGTTTCGGGTCAGCCGGGCGGGGGTCCAAAGCCTGATGCAGGGTCATTCGGCGGCTCCTTCGAAGGTCAGGCGGCGGGCGTCGCGCCGGGCTTGCAGCCAGCCGATGATACGTGAGCGGAAACTCGCCATGCGCTTTTCCCAAGCTCCGGGGTTATGCACCACATCGGCGCGATAAAAGCTGGGGCAGAGGATGGCCGCATCGGCCACCTCGCCGCAATTGCCGCAGCCGACGCAGGATTGGTCAATGCTGGCCACCGGGTCATCGCGCAGGGGATCATCCAGTTTCTTGAGCGACAAGGACGGGCAACCCGACAGCCGGATACAGGCGTGGTCGCCCGTGCAGATCGCCTCATCGACGCCAAAGCGCGGCGCTTCCACCCGGCGCCCCTCCTTGATCGCCTTTTGCGCCAAGGGCTTTTCGCGGCGCTGCTTGTTCAGCATGCATTCCGACGAGGCGACAATCACCTTCGGCCCCTTTTCGGGCGAGGTCAGCGCCTCGCGGATGGTGTCGCGCATATGGGCGACGTCATAGGTGCGGTCGATCTGGCGGACCCAGTCAATGCCGATGCCCTTCAGCGCCTTGCCAATCGGGTTTTTGGTGGCCTTGGTCGCATTGTCAGCGCGCGACGACATCACATCCTGCCCGCCCGTCGCCGCCGAATAGTAATTGTCCACCACGATGGCGAGGCTGTCGGATTTGTTGAAGGCCATGTTGGTAAAGGACGACGACAGCCCATTATGCCAGAACCCGCCGTCGCCGATGATCGCCACCGCGCGCTTTTCGCCGCCACCGTCAAAGGCGGCGTTGGCGGCGGGGCCAAGCCCGTAGCCCATGGTCGCCCCGCCGATTTCAAAGGGCGGCAGCGAGGCAAAGAGATGGCAGCCGATGTCGGCGGCAATCTGGTGCTTGCCCAACTCCTTCTCCACCAGCTTCATCGCGGCAAAGATCGGGCGTTCCGGGCAGCCGGTGCAAAAGCCCGGCGGGCGGATCGGAACCGTCTTTGACAGATCGGGGATCTCGGGCCGGTCCATATTGGGCGCACACACCACGGCCGGCAGCAGGCTGGGCGCGACAGTGCGGAGGAACTTCTCGACCGCATCCAGCATCACAACGCCGGTATATTCCCCGGCCATCGGGAAAAGCCCCTTGCCGTGGAGTTTTACCTGCGATCCGGCGCGGTAGAGGAAGCTGCCAAGCTGGGTTTCGATGAATTCGGGCTGGCCTTCCTCGACCACAAGGACATGGTCCTTGCCCTCGCAGAACTCCAGAAACTGACTGGAAATCAAAGGATAAGTGACGTTCAGCACATAAAGCGGCACCTCGGTGTTGCCGTAAATGTCGGCCAAACCCAGCCGCTGCAAGGCACGGATCAGCCCGTTATACATGCCGCCCTGCACCACGATGCCGAATTTCGCATCCTTCGGCCCGAAGAACTCGTTCAACGCGCGGTCCTGAATGAATTTCTCGGCGGCGGGCCAGCGGTTTTTCACCTTGTCCTGTTCGTGGGCATAGGACATCGGCGGCAGCACGACGCGGGCAAAATCAGAGCGCGGGTTCGACAGCGCGTCCTTGACCGTCAGCTTTGGCCGCTGGTTGTCGCGCGTGGTGAAAGAGCCTGTCACATGGCAGGATCGGATGCGCACCATCAGCATGACCGGGGTATTGGACGCCTCTGAAAGATCAAACCCGTCCGACACCATTTTCACGATGGATGGCAGGTTCGGGCGCGGGTCCAGAAGCCACATCTGCGCCTTCATGGCGAAGGGGTGGCTGCGTTCCTGCATGATCGAGGAACCTTCGCCGTAATCCTCGCCCACAATCACCATCGCCCCGCCGGTGACGCCCGAGGAGGAAAGATTCGCCAAGGCGTCGGAGGCGACGTTGACCCCGACCGGACCTTTGAAGGTCACCGCGCCACGGATCGGGTAATGCACGGATGCCGCCAGCATGGCGGCGGCGGCGGCCTCATTCGCGTTGGCCTCAAACCGCACGCCGAGTTCGGCCAGCAACTCCTCGGCATCGGCCAGAACATCCATCAGATGGCTGATCGGGGCGCCCTGATAGCCGCCGACATAGCCGACCCCGCTTTCCAAAAGCGCCTTGGTGATGGCCAGAATCCCTTCGCCGGTAAAGGTTTCCCCCGCCCCCAGTTTCAGATGTTCGACTTCGGCCTTGAAAGAGCGTTCTGCCATGGTTCAAATCTCGTGCTTGCGGATGTTGACCAGCATCTTCTGCAAGGTCGCGACAAAGGCCCGGCGCTCGTCTTCGGGAATTCCCTTGAACATGCGGGCCTGCGCCTCGGCCATATGGGGCCAGAGGTCGTCAAAGACCGCCCGCCCGGCCTCGGTGATATAGATGCGCACGGCGCGGCTGTCGGCGCTGTCGGTTTCGCGGCGGATCAGGCCATCGGCCTGCATCTGGTCCAGCGCGCGGGATAGGGTGGATTGTTCGGTCACGGCATAGACCGCCAGTTCACGGATCAGCGGGCCTTCGACCACGGTCAGCACCGCCAAGGCGCGGGCCTTGGGCGTGGTCAGGCCCATCTCGGCCATTTCCTCGCGGAAACCCGCGTTGTAGCGGCCCATGATGCGGTTCATCAGATAGGGCGCGAAGTTGGTCAGGCCAACCTCGCCCAGTTTCGGGGTGCGGCGCAGCGTGTCACTCATGCCCCGAGCCTCTTTGCGGCGTTGAACCCCGAGCCGCCGCCAAGCCCCGGCCCGGGGTGGGTGGAGGCACCGATATGGATCAGCCCGCGCACCTTGCCCTCGCCATTGGTCGAATGGGCAAAGGGGCGCCAGATGAAGAACTGGTCGATGCCGCATTGCCCGCCGTAAGGATCGCCGCCGACAAGGTTCATGTTCATGCGCTCCAGATCCTTCGGGCTATAGGCGCGGCGGGCCAGCTTGATCTTGTCAAAGCCTTTGATATGGCGCGCCAAAATCCGCTCCAGCCGGTCGGCGAAAGCCTCCTTGACCGCATCCCAATCATCCCCGTCAATCTCGCCTGCCGCATCGCCCTTGATGACGCGGGGGGCATCGGGGATTTGCAGCCACAAGATCGCCTTGCCATCCGGGCAGCGCGAGGGGTCAAGGCGCGAAGGCTGGC
Source organism: uncultured Tabrizicola sp. (assembly GCA_964393035.1). Lineage (GTDB taxonomy): Bacteria > Pseudomonadota > Alphaproteobacteria > Rhodobacterales > Rhodobacteraceae > Tabrizicola_A. The sequence continues at coordinate 84,954 of CAYMRX010000004.1, read as the reverse complement.
CGACGCAGATGGTCGGCACGGCGGGCAGCATGCCGCGCTCCGCCTCATTGGCCGATTTCGACACCGCGTCGATACCGTCCGAAAGGTGGATCAGCGCCACATCCTCCAGCCCCGGCGTCAGCCATTCGGGGCTTGCATCCAGCGCGTAATGCAGTTGGAAATCGCCGCGGCCGTGGCGGAATTGTGTGGTGGCCGCGCGGTCCTCGGGCAGGTTCACCAGGGCCATAAGCCGCCCGTAAAGCTGGCCGGGCGCCACCGAGGCGAGAACCGATTTCGTCGCGACAACCTCGCCAGAGGCCAGCCGCACGCCCGTCACGCGGCCAGCCGCCGTGGTAATCTCGGCCACATCTGCGCCCGTGCGAAGGCTGCCGCCCTTTTCCTCGATCAAACCCCGAAACGCCCGCACCGCCGCGCCCGACCCGCCTTTGACAATCGGCGCGCCTGCCGCCTCCAGCGCAAAGGCGATGACCTTGCCCATCTGCGCCGAATAGGTGCTTTCCGGCGTCAGCCCGCAATGCAAGACCCAAGGCGCCCAAAGCGCCTGCACCAAGGGGCTGTGGTAATTCGTCTCCAGCCAGCCGCGCGCCGGGGCAAGGGCCGTCCCCATCCATGCCGCAAGGCCGCGAAGGCCGCGTTTCCTGACCTGCCCGAACAGCAGTTTCGCGGTGGACCAAGACCACAGATTGCCGCCCAGAAGCGCGAACAGGAACGGCGCATCGGCCGCAATCGCGCCCACATCAACGGCGTGACGGTCGCCATCCCCTGCCGACAGGGCATTGAAGGCGGCCACGTTTGCCGCCTGATCCATGGTAAGAACCAAGGATGAGCCATCCGGCCGCAGCACCGCTGTCGGGCTGCCCGTATGGCAATAGTCAAACCCATGCCGGGCCAGATGAGGGCCAAGCGCGGCCCCGGCAGGTGAGGTCATGAACAGCACGAAGGTTGCCGCCATCACATCGTGATGAAAGCCCGGAAGGGTGATTTCCTCGGTTCGCATGCAGCCGCCAAGGGTCGCCTCGCGCTCGAGCACCAGCACGCGGTCGCCTTTCAAGGCCAGCATCGCGGCCGCCACAAGACCGTTGATGCCCGAGCCGATGATGATGTGGTCAAAGCCCATTCTGCGCCCCTGTCAGACAAAGGAAACCAAGGGGATGGGCGATATCGCCCACCCCATGCTTTTGGCCGTATGGCCCCGATCAGCCGCGCGGAACCAGCGCGAGCGCCCGGATCGGGCTGCCGGTGCCGTTCTTGATCTTCAAGGGCGCCGCAATCAGTATCGCCCCCTTGGCCGGCAGCTTGTCGAGATTGGCAAGCGAGGCCAGACCATAGCAGTTGTGCTTGTGCAGCAGGTTATGCGCCGGGAAAGGCGGCGTCATGCCACCCGCCTGCCCCGCATCGGTGCCGATGCACTGGCTGCCCCAGCCGACGATGCCCTTGGACAGGAGGTATTCGATTACCTCGGCGGTCGGGCCGGGGGTATGCGGACCGGTTTCATTGGCATTGAGGAACAGGTTTTCGTCATGGCTGCGCTTGTCCCAATCAGACCGCAGCACCACCCATTCGCCCGCGCGGATGCTGCCGTGCTTGGCCTCCCAGGCTTTCACATGGTCGATCGTCAGCAGAAAATCCGGGTTCGCGGCACAGTCGGCGGCGAAATCCAACACGTTGACCGGGGCGACAAGGCGCTGCACCGAAAGGGTGTCGGTATAGCCGTCGGCATAGTCCTTGCCGGTGATCCAGTGGTGCGGCGCATCGAAATGGGTGCCGGAATGTTCGCCGACCTTCAGCCAGTTCCACGCCCAGAACGGGCCGTCCTGATCATATTCGGAAATGCGGTGGATTTCGATCGCGGGGGTGTCCTTGGCAAAATCCGGCGGCAGCTTCAGCAGGGGCGTCTCCGGCCCCAGAACGCCGGTGCAATCCACCACCTCAACCCCACCCGAGGCCAGCATCCCGGCAAGGCTCTCCAGCACATTTGCAGATGTCATCGTGATCTCCCTGTTGGTTGGGCACATCTTTGCCCTCACGATTCACTCTAGACAGAATTAAATGCATTTGCAAATATCTCTGTATCAACGGGGTGAAGAATCCATGGTGGATACCTTCGATGCTGTCCTGATCGGTGCGGGCCACAACACGCTGGCCTGCGCCTTGCAACTTGCCCGCAAGGGCTGGCGGGTCGGGGTATTTGAACAGGCCGCAACGCCGGGCGGCGCGGTGAAGACCGGCGAATATACCCTGCCCGGCTTTCGGCATGACTGGGCGGCCATGAACCTGTCGCTTTTCGCCGGAAGCCCGTTTTTCAAGGAAAATGCGGCAGAATTGATCGGCCATGGCGCCGAATTTGTGGCTGTTTCCAAACCCTTCGCCTCGGCCTTTCCGGATGGCACATGGTGCGGCGTGTCAAGCGATCTTGCCCAAACCACCCAACGAATCGCGGCGCTGTCGGCCAAGGATGCCGAAACCTGGGGCCGCCTCGTGGCCGCCTTTGGCGCAGAGGCGCCGCATCTGTTCGGCCTTCTGGGCAGCAAGATGCAAATTCGTGCGCTTGCATATTTCATGTTCAAAACATTGCGCGCCAAGGGCCTTGGCGGCACGCTGGACATGGGCCGTTTCCTGCTGCAATCGCCGCGCCAATGGCTGACCCAGACCTTTGCCTCGCCCAAGGTGCAGGCGATGCTGGGGGCTTGGGGCATGCATCTGGATTTCGCCCCCGATGTCGCGGGCGGCGCGCTGTTTCCCTATCTTGAGGGCATGGCGGGCCAAGCCTTTGGCATGGCGCTTGGCAAGGGCGGGGCTGACACCATCATCCGCGCGCTGGTCAAGGCGATCGAGGCGCGCGGGGGCAGCGTTGCGCTGAATGCCCCGGTGGCGCGCATCCTGCATGATGGCACCCGCGCCAGTGGCATTGAACTGGCGAATGGCCGCCGCATCACCGCCACCCGCGCCGTGATCGCCGGGGTCGCGCCCAGCGCCCTGCCCCGGCTGACCGGCGGCACCACCCCCGGCTTTGACAAGGCGATGGCCGATTTCACCCATGCCCCCGGCACGATGATGATCCATCTGGCGCTGGATGGCCTGCCGGACTGGGCGGCAGGGGCGGAATTGCAGACCTTCGCCTATGTGCATCTGGCCCCGAGCCTTGACCAGATGGCGCGGACCTATGCCCAAGCGCAGGCCGGGCTTTTGCCGGATGAGCCGATTCTGGTCGTCGGCCAGCCAACCGGGCAAGACCCAAGCCGCGCGCCGGATGGCAAGCATGTGCTTTGGGTGCAGGTGCGCATGGTGCCGGGCCAGATCAAGGGCGATGCCAAGGGCGAGATCGGGGCGACCGATTGGACCATGGCGGCAGAGCCGATGGCGACACGCGCGCTGGACATTCTGGAACGCTACGCCCCCGGCACAGGGGCCAAGATCCTTGGCCGCCGCATCGTCACCCCGCGCGATCTGGAGGCCGACAATCCCAACCTCGTCGGTGGCGATCAGGTCTGCGGGTCGCACCATCTGGCGCAGCATTTCCTTTTCCGCCCCGCGCGCGGCCATGCCGATGGCGCAACGCCGCTGAAGAACCTGCACCTGACCGGGGCCGCCGTCTGGCCCGGCGCCGGCACCGGGGCAGGACCGGGCACCCTTTTGGCCGAAAAACTGGCCAGATGACTGTCAACAACAAGAAAAACGCAATCAACCAACAGGAAGCACACATGAAACTCTCACGTCGTTCCCTTTTGCAACTCTCGGCCGCAACCTTTGCCGTCGGGACCTTTGGCCTGCCCGTCCGGGCACAGGCGATTGACGAATTGGTCATCGCCTATAACGTCAACCTGCCCGCCTGGGACCCGACCGTTGGCCCCAGCGCCGTGAACCCCACCATTCAGGGCATCTACCAGTCGGTGTTTGACCAATACATTCTGCAAGGCCCCGATCTGAAACCGGCCCCCGGCCTGTTGACCGAATGGGGCTGGAACGAGGACAAGACGCAGGTCTGGATGACCGTGCGCGAGGGCGTCACCTGGCATGACGGCAGCCCCTTTACCGCCGAGGATGTGGCCTGGAGCCTGGCCCGCGTCGCCAAGCCGGAAACCGGCAGCCCGATCCAGTTCGTCTGGGGCACGCTGGCCAACCACCGCGTTGAAGGCAACAAGGTGATCGCCGATGTGGCGCAGTTCGACCCCACCATCTTCAAATGGATGTATTTCCTGACCGGCTATGTGCTGCCGAAAGCCTATTTCGAAAAGGTCGGCGCCGAAGGGTTCGAAGCCGCCCCCATCGGCACCGGCCCCTATATGGTCGAGAAGTTCGAGCGCAATGCCTTTGTCCGGCTCAAGGCCAACGAAGCCTATTGGGGCGGCGCGCCCGAGTTCAAGACCGTGACCATCAAGTTTGTCACCGATGCCGCCGCCCGTGTGGCCGAGGTGGAATCCGGCAATGCCCATGTCACGCTGGAAGTGCCTTATGAGGAATATGACCGGCTGAAGGCCAGCCTGACCGGGGTGGCCGCCCCCATCTCGGATATCGGGATGATCTTCCTCAATGACATCGAGGTGATGACCGACCCCAACATCCGCAAGGCCGCGGCCCATGCCATTGACAAGCAGGCCATCATCGACCGGCTCTTGGGTGGCTATGGCGTGAAGATCGACACGCTGCAAACCCCGCAATATGACGCCTATGATTCTTCGATCGCGGTGGAATACAACCCTGACAAGGCGATCGAGCTGCTGGCGGCCTCGGGCTTTGGCCCGGACAATCCGGTGAAGTTCAAGCTGCAAACCACCAAGGGCTTCAAGCCCAAGGATTACGAGATGATCCAAGCCATCGTCGGGCTGTGGCGCAAGGTGGGGATCGAGGCCGAGATCGAGATTTACGAGATCGCCAAGCACTATGAATTGCGCGGCGCCGATCAGCTGGCCCCGGCGGCCTTCTACAACTGGGGCAATTCGGTGGGCGATCCCACGACCTCGACCGGCTTTGCGATGTTCGGCCCCAGCCCGCATTCGGTCTGGGATGGCGAGGATCTGATCGGCATGATCGGCCCGCTGTGGGGCGAGAAGGACGAGGCAAAGCGGATCGAGGGCTGGAAGGCGGTCGACAAATACATCGCCGAGAACGCGCTGGTCATTCCGCTGTTGCAATATGTCCAGCCGATCCTGTCGGCACCGGGGGTTGTGGTCACGCCGCATGCATCGGGCGCGCTGTTGCCGCATCTGATGAAGCGGGCGTAAGCGCCGCTTTTGCGTCTACGGGCGGACCGGGGGCCAGCCCCCGGACCCCCGGGATATTTGAGCAGAGAGGATGGGCAGAGCCGTTCTCTTTTCGATCGTCGCAAGCCCGGACTGACCCTCGCCATGCAGCTTTTCCGCGCGTTCCTTTTGCGCCTGTCCACGACAGCTGTCACCCTGATCGGGGTGGCGGTGATCGTGTTCTTCGTCATCCGGGTGGTCCCCGGCAATCCGATTGCCATGATGTTGCCGCCCGGCGCGACCGAGGCGGATATCGCGCGGCTGACCGCGCAATACGGGTTGGACAAATCCATCCCCGCGCAATTCCTGATCTGGTGTCAGGGGGTGGTGCAGGGGGATTTCGGCACCTCGATCACCTCGAACCAGCCGGTGCTGTCGCTGGTGCTGGGGCGGCTGCCTGCGACGCTGGAATTGTCGGTCATGGCCTTGGTCATTGCGGTGGTTCTGGGTGGCATCGTTGCCCTGACCGGCACGCGCAACCGGGGCACCAAGCTGGAGGCCGCCTTGGATGTGGGCAATGGCATGGCGCTTTCGGTGCCGGACTTTCTATGGGGGCTGGTGTTGATTCTGGCCTTTGGCGTGCTGTGGCCGGTGTTCCATATCTCGGGTCGGGTGACGCCCAGTCTGGACCTGCCCTTCACCACGAATTTCTACCTGTTTGAAAGCCTGATCCGGCTGCGGTTCGATCTTTGGGCCGATATCGTCAGCCACATGTTCATGCCGGCCTTGGCACTGGCCATCCCCTTGGCGGCGATCATCGGGCAGCTTTTGAAGCAATCGCTGAAGGAAACCATGCATCTGGATTATGTGACGCTCGCCCGTACCAAGGGCTATGGCGAGAACCATGTCATCACCCGCGAGGCCTTGCCCAATGCCATTCTGCCGACGCTGACGCTGGTGGGGGTGCAGTTCACCTTTCTGATCGGCGGCACCGTCATCATCGAACGGCTGTTTTCCTATGAGGGGCTTGGCAACATGGCGATTGATGCCGTCATCAACCGCGATCTGCCGCTGATCCAAGGCATCGTGATCCTGTTTGCCGCGATCTTCACCGCCGTCAATCTGATCGTTGACCTGTCTTATGCGCTGTTGAACCCGAGGTTGCGTCATGGCTGACAAGATGGGGGGCGACAAGATGGAGGCTGAAAAATCAGGCGCGGATGGGCGGTCGCAGATCCGCCGCCGTGCAGGGCTGAAGCTCTGGCTTTCGGCGGGGTGGCTTGCGACATTGGCGCTGGCGGCCCTTCTGGCGCCGTGGATCGCACCGCAGGATCCTTTGGCGCAGGATCTGTTTTTGGGCCGTTTGCCACCGGTCTGGGAGTTGGGGGCCGAGCCGGGGTTTTATCTTGGCACCGACAGTTTGGGCCGCGATGTCCTCAGCCGCATCCTGTTTGGCGCGCGGCTGGCGCTGATCGTGGCCTTGGTCGCCGGCACGGTGACCTGTGTGATCGGGGCGGTTTTGGGCCTGCTGGCCGGTTTCCTGCGCGGCTGGGTGGATGTGGTGATTTCGCGCGCCATCGACATCTGGATGGCCTTTCCGCCGGTCTTGTTTTCCATCCTGCTGATCGCGGTCATGGGACCGGGGCTTTGGTCGATCATCCTTGCCATTGTCGTCATCGACTGGACGCGCTTTGCCCGCGTGGTCAGGGCCGAGGCGATGGCGCAGGGGGCGATGGATTATGTCGCCTCGGCGCAGGTGGCGGGCCGGGGGCGGATTTCCACCATGCTGACCGAGATCCTGCCCAATGTGCTGCCAACCATCATCGTTCTTCTGACGCTGGAGATGGGCATTGCGGTGATTGTCGAGGCGATCCTGTCTTTCGTGAACCTGTCGATTTCGACCGATGATCCGACATGGGGCGGCATGATCGCCGAGGGGCGGACCAGCATCCATCAGGCGTGGTGGGTGCTGATCTTTCCGCTGATCACGCTGTTTCTGACGGTGCTTTCATTTTCCCAACTTGGCGAAGGGTTGAAAGACCGCTTCGATCCGGTGCTGCGATGAGTTTCCTGACCATCACGGGCCTGTCGGCCAAGCTGCGTGGCACCTCATTTCCCATTCTGCGCAATGTGTCGCTGCGGGTTGCCGCGGGCGAGGTGCATGGGCTGGTCGGCGAAAGCGGGGCGGGCAAATCCATGATCGGCAAGGCGGTTCTGGGCATATTGCCGACCTCGGTCGAGATCACCAAGGGCCGGATCGAGTTGGACGGGGTGGATCTGTTGTCCCTGCCCCCGGCCGAGCGGCGGCGGCGGATCGGCGCGACGGCGGCGCTGATCCCGCAAGACCCGCTGACCGCGCTGAACCCCTCGCGCCGGATCGGGCCGCAAATCACCGACCGCTTGGTGGATATTCTCAAATGGCCGCGCGCTAGGGCCGAGGCACGGGCGCGCGAATTGCTGGCAGAGGTGCAGATCCCCGATGCCGATCGCGTGATGCGGTCTTATCCGCATGAATTGTCAGGCGGCATGCGCCAGCGCATCCTGATCGCCTCGGCCTTTGCCGCCGAACCGAAACTGATCGTCGCGGATGAGCCGACGACGGCGCTTGATGTGACGGTGCAAAAGCAGATCCTGAAGCTGATTGCCGAAATGCAGGCCCGGCATGGCACGGCACTGCTCTTTGTGACGCATGATCTGGGGGTGGTCAGCAAGGTCTGCCAGTCGCTTTCGGTGCTTTATGGCGGCAAGGTGGTAGAGGCGACGGGGGTGCGCGATTTCTTCCGCGAACCGGCCCATGCCTATTCCCGTGCGCTTTTGGCGGCGACGCCGAAATACACCGACCCGGCCGCCAGCCTGACCCCGGTGCCCGAGGCCGTAATTGCCGCCGTGCAGGCCGAAATTGCCGCCCATGATCGAAGCCACGACAGAGCCGATGACCGGAGTACGCGCCATGGCTGATCTTTACACGGTTGAAAACCTGCACCTGTCCTTGCCCGACATGACGAAAAAGCCGCTTCTGGGCGCGGCCCCCCGGATCGAGATCCTGAAGGGGATCAGCTTTACCCTGCCCAAGGGCGAGATTCTGGGCGTTGTCGGGGGCTCGGGCTCGGGCAAGTCGACCCTTGGCCGGGCCATGGTGCGGCTGTTGGAGCCGACGGGCGGGCGCGTGCTGTTTGATGGCCAAGACATCACCCATCTGGAGGAGCCGGATTTGCGCCCCCTGCGGCGGCGGTTCCAGATGATCTTTCAAGACCCGATGAGCAGCCTGAACCCCCGCCATCGGGTCGGCCAGATCATCGCGGCACCCCTAGCCTTGCATGGCTTTGCCGATGTGGGGGCCCGGGTTATGGATGCCCTGGACCATGTCGGCCTGCCGCGCGGCTTTGCCGCCCGCTATCCGCATGAACTGTCCGGCGGGCAGCGGCAGCGCGTCGGCATCGCGCGGGCGATTGCGCTGCGCCCGGAATTCATTCTGGCCGATGAGATCGTGTCCGGCTTGGATGTCTCCTCCCAAGCGCAGGTCTTGAACCTGTTGGAAGGGCTGGTGAAAGAGTTGGGGCTGACCTTGGCCTTCATCAGCCATGATCTTTCGGTGATCCGTCGGCTGTGCAGCCGGGTCTTGGTGCTTTATCGTGGCGAGGTGGTGGAGAACGCGCCGACCGCGCAGGTGTTCGACGCCCCGAAAGCCGCCTATACGCGCGAACTTCTGGACGCGATCCCGCTGCCGGACCCCGATCAGGTCTGGGCCTGAACCCTGCTTGACGGCCAAGGGCAAATCCTGTCCCTTTGGCCCCGCGCCAAAGGGGGGATCATGCTGAAGGGAATCGATCACCGGCTGAACGCCGATCTCTTGGGCACCTTGCGCGCCATGGGCCATGGCGACATGCTGATGCTGACCGATGTGAACTTCCCCGGCGCATCGCTAGCGCCCCATACGGTGACGGGCCGCGTGCTGACCATGGAAAACCTGAGCGCGGCCGAAGCCGCCCGCGCGATTTTGTCAGTGCTGCCCTTGGACACCTTCGTGCCCGATTTTGCCGCCCGGATGGAAGTGGTGGGCGACCCCTCCGCCCTGCCCGCCGTTCAGGCCGAGGTTCAGGCCGAAATCGACGCCGCCGAAGGCCGCGCCCGCCCGATGATCCCGCTGGATCGCTTTGCCTATTACGACCTGGCCAAACAGGCCTTTGCCATCGTCCAAACCGGAGAGCGCCGACTTTACGGCTGCTTCATGTTCCGCAAGGGCGTCATCATGCCCACGGAATAGACCCATGAAACCCATCGTAAACCTTGGCATCTTCGTCGCCGACGCCGCCTTCCGCGCCCCCCGCATGCCAAAGATGGGCGAGACGATCCTGGGCCATGGCTTTGCCCTTGGGCCGGGCGGCAAGGGGTCCAACCAGTCGGTCGCCTCTGCCATGGCGGGGGGAAAGGTGCATTTCATCACAAGGCTTGGCGACGATAATTTCGCCACCATGGCACGCGGCATCTGGGCGCGGGCGGGGGTGATCCCCGAGGTGACGGTGGATGCCGAAAGCTTCACCGGTGCTGCGATGATTTTCCTTGAAGACGCCACCGGCAACAACGCCATCATCGTCACGCCGGGGGCGGCCAGTCGCATCACGCCCGCCGATGTCGAGGCGCGGGCCAGCCTGATCCAATCCGCGGGCATCTTCATGACCCAGTTGGAGCAACCGATCCCCGCCGCCCATCGCGGTCTTGAACTTGCCCGCGCGGCAGGGGTCACCACGATTTTGAACCCCGCCCCCGCCGCCGCCCTGCCCGATGCAATGCTCCGGCTCTGCGACTATCTGACCCCGAACGAATCCGAGGCCGAGGCGCTGACCGGCCTGCCGGTGACGAGCGTGGATCAGGCCAAGACCGCCGCCGCCGCCCTTCTGGCCAAAGGCGTCGGCGCCGTGGTCATCACCCTTGGCGCCCAGGGCGCGCTGTACCACGATGGGCAAACCACGCTCCACACCCCGGTGATCGCGGCAGGCAAGGTGGTGGACACCACCGGCGCGGGTGACGCCTTCAACGGCGGCTTCGCTGTCGCGCTGGCCGAAGGCATGCCCATCGAGGCGGCGCTGCGCTTTGCCTCCGCCACGGCGGGGATTTCCGTCACCCGCCCCGGCACGGCAGGGTCAATGCCGACACGGGCAGAGGTTGAGGGGCTTTTGTAGGGCGGGGTTCACCCCGTCCCCTTACCCCGCCGCAATCACCGCTGACAGTTCCGCCAGCTTCAGCGCCACCAACCCGGCATCGTCTTTGGCCTCGACATTCAGCCGCAGCAGGGGTTCGGTGTTGGACGATCGCAAATTGAACCGCCACGCCCCCATGTCAAAGCTGTGGCCGTCCAGATGGTCCACATCCTCGGCCTGCGCGCCGTAGCTGTAGGCGATCTTGCCGATGATCTTCTTTGCATCCACCACGGTGAAATTCACCTCGCCCGAGGACGGAAACGCCGCCCGCCGCGCCGCCAGCAGCGCCGACAGGCTTTGCCCCGACCGCCCCATCAATTCGGCCACCAAAAGCCACGGGATCATCCCAGAATCGCAGCACATGAAATCGCGGAAATAATGATGCGCCGACATTTCGCCACCATAGACCGCGCCGTGTTCGCGCATCGCGGCCTTCAGATAGGCATGCCCGGTGGGCGCCATCACCGCCCGACCCCCGGCGCGGGCGACGATATCCTGGGTATTCCACACCACCCGCGGGTCATGCACGATCACGGCCCCCGGTTCCTTGGCCAAAAACACCTCTGCCAACAGGCCGACGACATATTCCCCGGCGACAAAGGCCCCGCTCTCGTCGAACAGGAAACAGCGGTCGAAATCGCCATCCCAGGCAACGCCCAGATCGGCGCCATGCGCACGCACCGCCTCGGCCGTGGCGGGCTGATTTTCCGGCAGCAGCGGGTTCGGGATGCCGTTCGGAAAGGCGCCGTCCGGCGCATGGTGCAGCCGGATGAACTCCAGCGGCGCCCCGGCCGCCTGCAACGCGGCGGCCAGCGCATCAAAGGTCGGCCCCGCCGCACCATTGCCGGCATTGACCACGATCTTCAACGGGCGCAGCGCGCTGAGATCGACAAAGGACAACAGCCGCGCCACATAGGCCGCGCGCGGGTCAACCGGGGTCAACCTGCCAGCGCCCGCCGCGGTGAAATCCGCGGCCTGCGCCCGCGCCTTCACCGCCTGAAACTGCACCGGCGTCAGCGGCCGCGCCCCCGGCCCCACCAGTTTCATGCCGTTGTAATCCATCGGGTTATGGCTGGCCGTCACCTCGATGCCGGCCTCCGCGCCCAAGTGGTCGGTGGCGAAATACATCTCCTCGGTGCCGCACAGCCCCAAGACCAGAACCTCGGCCCCGGCCTGCATCAGCCCCGCCGCCGCCGCCGCCGCCAGTTCGGCGGATGAGGCACGCGGATCATGGCCCAGGACCACCCGGCAAGCCCCCAGTTCCTCGGCAAAGGCGCGGGCAATGGTGCGCGCCACATCCGCGTTCAACTCCTCTCCGAGCCGCCCGCGAATGTCATAGGCCTTGAAACAGCGCATGCCCCCACCCTTTCCCGATACCCAACCCTTTCCGATGAAAGGCCATCTAGTCGCGCGATCATGGCCTTTGCAAGCCCGTCCCCACCGCCTATAACGCGGCCAAGCCAAAGTGGAGACGCCCATGCGCAAGGCCGAGATCACCCGCAAGACCAATGAAACCGCGATCGAGGTCGCGGTGAACCTTGACGGCACCGGCAAATCCGATTGCCAGACCGGGATCGGGTTCTTTGACCATATGCTCGACCAGTTGGCGCGCCACGCGCTGATCGACATCACGCTGCGCGCCAAGGGCGATCTGCACATCGACGATCACCACACCGTGGAAGATTGCGGCATCGCCTTGGGTCAGGCGTTGGCCCGCGCCCTGGGCGACAAGACCGGCATCCGCCGCTACGGCCATTTCCGCCTTGCGATGGACGATGCGCAGGTGGCTTGCGCGCTGGATCTGTCGGCCCGCCCCTTCCTGATCTGGAACCTTGCCCTGCCGACCGCGAAAATCGGCAGCTTCGACACCGAACTGGTACGCGAGTTCTTTCAGGCGCTCGCCACCCATGGCGGCATCACGCTGCATGTCGACCTGATCCACGGCCTCAACAGCCACCACATCGCCGAGGCCACCTTCAAAGCCGTGGCCCGCGCCCTGCGCGAAGCGGTCGAGGCTGACCCGCGCATGGCAGGCGTGCTGCCATCCACCAAGGGCGCGCTCTAAGCCCTTTACCTTGGCCTAAATATCCAGTCGCGCGTTTGCAGCCGCGAAAAGGGTTCCGACATGCTCACCGTCCTCGTCGATTATGACAGCGGCAATCTTCATTCCGCCGAAAAGGCGTTTCAGCGCATGGCCGTTGAAACCGGCGCCGGCGAAATCCTTGTCTCCTCGCGCCCCGAAGATGTGGCCCGCGCCGACCGCATCGTGCTGCCCGGGGATGGGGCCTTCCCGTCCTGCCGCAAGGCACTGGGATCATACGGCGGGCTGTTCGAGGCCATCTCCGAGGCCGTCACCACCCGCGCGCGTCCCTTCCTTGGCATCTGTGTCGGCATGCAGATGATGGCCACTTGGGGCCGCGAATATGAAGACACCAAGGGCTTTGACTGGGTGCCCGGCGAGGTGGTGAAAATCACGCCCGGCAATCCCGCCTTCAAGGTGCCGCATATGGGCTGGAACGATCTGGTGATCGACAACCCCGATCACAACCACCCGGTGCTGAAGGGAGTCAGGACGGGCGATCACGCCTATTTCGTCCATTCCTACCACTTCCGCGTGGCAAACCCGGCGCATCGGCTGGCCCATTGCGATTACGCCGGCGACATCACCGCCATCATCGGGCGCGATACGATGGTCGGCATGCAGTTCCACCCCGAGAAATCCCAAGCCCTTGGCCTGCGCCTGATCGGCAACTTCCTGACATGGGCGCCCTAAGCGCTCATCCCCCGCCGCCACAGCGCTTGCAGGCGCGATAGCCTGCAACCTCAGCCTCTGCGCGGCTGTCAAAGATCCGCAGGTTCGCAGGCAAGGGCGCCCGCGCCGGGCACCCCGCCCGGCAGTGAATGCCGGTCGTCGCGACGGCATAGACCAGAGCGCTTGGCTGCCGCGCGACAAAAGCCTGCCATTCGGCATCGCTTGGTGCGCGCCCGCCTCCTAGCCGCGCCATTTGGCAATCCTTCCGTCCATCGCCAACAACCCCAGCAAGATCAGCGCCAGCCCGGCCAGATGGCGCGGCAAAACCGGCTCGCCCAAGATCACCACGCCAAGCCCGATGGCCGAGGCGGGGATGAGAAAGGTCACCAGCGACAGCATCACCGCCCCGGCTTGGGCCAAAAGCCGGAAGTACAGGATATAGGCCAGCGCAGTGGACAAGACCGCCAGCGCCGCCACCGCCGCCAAAGGGCGCGCGGCCGGCAGAGCCATCGCCCAAGGCCGGTCAATCGCCCCCCAAAGCGGCAGCAAGATCAGTGCGGCCGAGGCCAACATGCCAAAGGCCACCTGCAAGGGGACAAGTCCGATCGCCTTGAACCGCCGCCCCCAGACCCCCGCAAACCCATAGGACAAGGCCGCGCCCAGACAGGCCGCCACGGCCCAGAGACTGGCTGCCCCCCCGCCCCCGGCAATCACCAAGACCCCGGCAAAGCCAAGCGCCAAACCCAGCGCCTTGGCCTTGGTGATCCGCTCATCTTGCGTGAAGACATGCGCGACAAGCACGGTCCACAAGGGCGTGGTCGCATTCAGGATCGAAGCCAGCCCGCCGGTGATCTGCCCCTGTGCCATGACCAAAAGCGTAAAAGGCACCGCATTGTTCAAAAGTCCCATGACGCCCAGCGCGCCCCAGCTTCGCACCCCTTTGGGAAAACCGGGACCGATCAGGCCAAGCCACAGCGCCAGAAGTGCGGCCGCACCGGTCACCCGCAGCCAGACAATGGTAAGAACCGGCAGGCCTTCCAGCGCCAGTTCCACAAACAGAAACGATCCCCCCCACAGGATGGAGAGGATCGTCAAGGTCAACCAATTCGCCGCGCTCATGCCCATCTCCGCTTTGGCACGTCATGCCATGCCAAAGCCGCCAGCGCGACCCGATCTTTGCGTTTAACGCGCCTCAGGCTTGGAATGGGCCGAAAAACGCGGCCTCTCGCCTACGCTTGAACGCGCCTTAATTCACCCGCGTCCAGGTGCCGCCATCGCGGCAGATGCCAAAGACGCAGCCCCGCACGCTGAGACTGTCCCCCGAAAGCATCATGTCGCTGTTATAGGTCTTGTCACGGTCCGGCGACCAGATCTTGCCGTCGTCGTAATAGCCATCGGGATAGGCCACCATATCCCAGACGATCTGCTTGCCGATATTCGGGCTTTCAATCTCCTGGCCGGTGCCATCAAACGCCTTGACCAGCGTGCCGCAAAAAGCCGCCCCACAAGGAACGATATTCACATGGCCAAAGTTGCCATTGTCATCGGGCTTGGTCTTCCACATCCCCTCGACAGGATCGGCCCCAGCCGCCCCCGCACCCAGTACCAACGCTGCCGCCAATATCCATTGTTTCATGGTCTTCCCCTCCCCGGAACCTTGCGCAATCATTCCCGAGGATTCCGCCCCTGTCCAGAGTGACGTAAGGTTCGCCTGCGGCGCCAAACACCCTTGGCATTTACCCCCGCCCGGCCTAATGCAAACGCAGCGAAACCGGAGAGCGCCATGATCCTTTATCCCGCCATCGACCTGAAAGACGGCCAATGCGTGCGGCTCTTGCGCGGCGAGATGTCGGCGGCCACCGTCTTTGGCGATGACCCGGCCGCCCAGGCCCTGAAGTTTCAGGACGCTGGCTGCACCTGGCTGCATCTCGTGGACTTGAACGGCGCCTTTGCCGGTGAGCCTGTGAACGGCGCTGCTGTTGAAGCCATCCTCCAAACCGTCAAGGTGCCAGCCCAGCTTGGCGGCGGCATCCGGGATATGGCGACCATTGCGATGTGGCTGGAAAAAGGCCTTGCGCGGGTGATCCTTGGCACGGTCGCCGTGGAAAATCCCGCCCTCGTCCGGGAAGCGGCCCGCGCCTTTCCCGGCAAGGTCGCCGTCGGCATCGACGCCCGCAAGGGGTATGTGGCCACCAAAGGCTGGGCGCATGAGACCACCGTGCAGGCCACCGACCTTGCCCGCTCCTTTGAGGACGCGGGCGTTGCCGCGCTGATTTACACCGACATCGACCGCGATGGCGCCATGCAAGGCCCCAACATCGAGGCGACCGAGGCGCTGGCCCGCGCCGTCTCGATCCCCGTCATCGCCTCCGGCGGCGTCAGCCGCATGGAAGACCTGACCGCACTGAAGAACACCGGCGTCATCGCCGGCGCGATTTCGGGCCGCGCGCTTTATGACGGGGCGATTGATCTCGGGGCGGCGCTGCGCGCCCTTGCTGCCTGAGTTGCGCCTTTCGAAATACTCTCGGGGGGTGAGGCGCTTGCGCCGAGGGGGGTGAAGCCCCCTTCCCCCGCCCCGTCCCAAACGCTACGGTTTGCCCATGCTGAAAACCCGCCTCATCCCCTGCCTTGATGTCGCCGATGGCCGTGTGGTCAAGGGTGTCAACTTCGTCAACCTGATCGACGCGGGCGACCCGGTTGAGGCCGCGCGGGCCTATGACGCCGCAGGCGCGGATGAGCTGTGCTTTCTCGACATCCACGCCACCCATGAAAACCGTGGCACGATGTTCGATCTGGTCACCCGCACCGCCGAGCAATGCTTCATGCCCTTGACCGTGGGCGGCGGGGTCAGGACGCATCACGATGTGCGCGCGCTTCTTCTGGCCGGGGCCGACAAGGTGTCGTTCAACTCTGCCGCCGTCGCCAACCCCGATGTGGTGGCCGAGGCGGCCGACCGCTTCGGCAGTCAATGCATCGTCGTGGCGATTGACGCAAAAACCGTCTCCCCCGGCAAATGGGAGATTTTCACCCATGGCGGGCGCAAAGCCACCGGCATTGATGCCGTGGAATTTGCTCGCACCGTCGCGGCCAAGGGCGCGGGCGAAATCCTGCTGACCTCGATGGACCGCGACGGCACCAAGGGCGGCTATAACCTGCCCCTGACCCGCGCCATTGCCGATGCCGTGCCGATCCCGGTGATCGCCAGCGGTGGGGTTGGCACGCTGGATCACCTTGTCGAAGGCGTCACCCAAGGCCATGCCAGCGCCGTGCTGGCCGCCTCGATCTTCCATTTCGGCACCTATTCCATCGGTCAGGCCAAGGCCCATATGGCGGCGGCCGGTATTTCCATGAGGCTGACATGACCGCCGCAGACCCGAATTCTCTGGCCCGTCTTGCCGCCACCATTGAATCCCGCAAGGGTGCTGATCCCGAAAGCAGCTGGACCGCCAAGCTTCTGGCCAAAGGCCCGGAAAAATGCGCCGAGAAATTCGGCGAAGAAGCGGTGGAAGCCATCATCGAGGCGGTGAAGGGCGACCGCGACAGGCTGACGTCCGAGGCGGCGGATGTGCTTTACCATCTGCTCGTCATGCTGGCCGCGCGCGATATCCGTCTCGATCAGGTTCTGGCCGAACTGGAACGCCGCGAGGGCACCTCGGGAATTGCCGAGAAAGCCGCGCGGGGCTAGGCTTTCCCAAAGGGAGAAGCGCCATGCCCCAGATCGAAATCGAAAATGTCGGCCAGCCCGGCAAGATCTACCGCGTCGATGCTGCGAAATTCGCCGAGATGAAACGCGCGATACTGGCGAGCCTTCCCGATGCGCCCCCCGGCCTGACCCCGGCCTCCCTGATCGAGGCGGTCAAACCCCAGCTTGACCAAGGGCTTTTTCCCGGCGGCGAAACCGCAGGCTGGTGGGTCAAGGCGGTGCAACTGGACCTTGAGGCCAAGAAGATCATCGCCCGCGCGCCCAAGGCGCCGGTGCGGCTCTGGCGGGTGTGAGACCCAAATTTCTTCGAAGAAATTTGACAAAATCTTCGAAGATTTTTGCCCGGAGTTTTGCAAAACTCCGGTTCGATTTCTTGATCAGAAATCAGGTTGTTTCAGATCGCCAGTCTTGCGCGCGAAACCGGTTCCCAGTCTCGCGCGACAGGCTTCAGAGCCCCAGTCGCGGGATTTCAATCGCCGGGCAGCGGTTCATCACCACTTCCATGCCCGCCGCTTCGGCGCGGGCGGCCGCCTCGGTGTTCTCGATGCCAAGTTGCATCCAGATCACCTTTGCCCCGCTGGCAATCGCCTCCTCCACCACCGGCCCCACATCTTCGGCCCGGCGAAAGATGTCGACCATATCCACTGGCCCCACCTCGGCCAAGGAACCGCGCACCACCTCGCCCAAGCCGCTGTCCTCTCCCGCCTGCCCCGGATTGACCGGAATCACCCGATACCCGCAGGATTTCAGGAAGGCCGCGACGCGGTGGCTGGGCCGGTCCGCCTTGGGCGACCAGCCGACAAGGGCAATGGTTTTCACCCTGCGCAGGATGTCAAGGATGCGGGCATCTTCAGTCATCTAGGGCCTCCAGACAAAAAAGCGCCCGGGAAAGCCCCGGGCGCAAGGTGTGGAACGAGGGACAGTAGACAGACGAAGCGGGGTTCCAGTACCGCTTGCTGCCTTATTACATGGGAAGGAAAATCTTCTGTTAAAGACCCCTCGCATTTTTGTGACTTACCGCGTCGCTGCCGCATAAAGGCTGACCGCCGCCGCGTTCGACACGTTCAGGCTGCCAAAGGCCCCGTCATAGGGGATGCGGGCGATCACATCACAGGTTTCGCGCGTGCGTTCGCGCAGGCCCGGCCCTTCGGCCCCCATGACCAGCGCCAAGGGGCGGCCCTTGGTGGGCATCAGGGCTTCGGCCAAGGTCAGATCGGCCTCGCCATCCAGACCGACCAGCGTGTAGCCCATCTCCTTCAACTCAACCATGGCATCGGCCAGATTGGTGACCTTCAGATAGGGCTGGCGCTCCAGTGCGCCGGATGCGGTTTTGGCCAAGGCCCCGGTTTCCGGCGCCGAATGGTGGCGCGGCGCGATCACCGCGCGGGCACCGAACACCTCGGCCGAGCGCAGGATGGCGCCGACGTTATGGGGGTCGGTCACGCGGTCAAGCAGCACCAGCAAAGGCTCCCCCGCGCCGGAAATCGCCAGATCGGCAAGCTTGCCCCAGTTCAGCGGCCGCACCTCCATCGCCGCCCCCTGATGCACCGAACCTTCGTCGATCGGCACATCAAAGCGGCGCGGATCGACGATCTCGGGGGCGATCCCGGCCTCGGCAATCGCCGCCTCCAGCTTGTCAAAGGCGTTCTTGGTCACCACCAGCCGCAGTTTTTCGCGGGCGGGGTTCGCCAATGCATCGCGCACCGCATGCAGGCCAAACAGCCACACGGTTTCCTTCGCCTCGGCCTTGCGACCGCGTTCCTTGTCCACCACCCAGTCGGGTTTCCTTGCCATCGTTCCGGCCCTTTTCCGTTTCCCCATGCTCTGACCAGATCAGCCGGTTTTGGCAAGCGGCAAGTGGCGGGAAAATTCCGGCAAAAAATGCCGGGTTCCGCCTTGACGCCCCGCCCCCCCTTGGGTATTCCCCGCCCTCAGTGGGCGATATGCTACAAGGTGTGGCAGCGGACTGTAACTCCGCCGAGGCGACTCATGCCTGGTTCGATTCCAGGATCGCCCACCATCTTCCCCAAAGGGAAGGCAGAAAGGCCAGCCTTCGGGCTGGCTTTTTGCATTTTCCCGTGGTCGATTGGCGGCAAATCCAACCGACAGGGCTGCCCATGCGTTCGACCCATTTCACCCATGCCATCACCCGCCTGCCCCCGGCATCGGCCATCAACGGCCTGCGCGCCGTCGATACCGGCACGCCCGATCTCAACCTGATGCGCGCCCATCACACCGACTATATTGCGGCGCTGAAATCCACCGGGGCGACCGTGGTGGAATTGCCCGCGCTGGAATCTTTCCCCGACAGCCTGTTTGTCGAGGATACCGCCCTGTGCCTGCCCGAAGGCGCGGTGCTGATGCGCCCCGGCGCGCCGTCGCGTCTGGGGGAGGCGGCGGAAATGGCCCCGCATCTGGCAGCCCTTTATGGCGATGTGCGGGCCGTGACGGGCGCAGACAATTTCATCGAGGCCGGCGACATTCTGACCACCGAGACGGAGATTCTCGTCGGCCGTTCGGCGCGGACCAATGCGGGCGGCGTGGCCGAACTCACCCGTCTGGTCACCGACTGGGGCCACAAGGTGCGCGAGGTCTTCACGCCCCCCGGTGTCTTGCATTTCAAGACCGATTGTTCGCTCTTGGACGCCGACACCATCCTTGCGACCGAACGGCTGGACGCCTCGGGTTGTTTCAAAGGCTACCGCGTCGTGCATGTCGCACCGGGTGAGGAAGCCTGCGCCAATGCCATTCGATTCAACGATCTGGTTCTGTTCCCGGCCGGTTTCCCGCGTACCCGCGACAAGCTGGTGGGGCTTGGCTATTCCTTGCGCGAGATCGGCAATTCGGAATGTGCAAAGCTTGATGGCGGCATGTCCTGCCTGTCGCTGCGCTTCACGCCAAATGCCTAAATTTCGTGGAAAACCACGCTGCAGCCGGGGTTTCTATCGTTTCCGCTTCTGCCTATGATGCCCGAAAATTTCAGGCTTTGTTTCGGAATGACCAGTAACCCCGTCGCGCCGCGTTTTAACCTTCTGGCCATCGTGCAAGACGGGCGCTTGGGGTTTGAGGCGTTGTTGCTTCTGGCCTCATGGCGGGCGGCCAATCCCGGCTTTCGGGGCCGGTTTTTTCTGGCCGAACCGCAGCCGAGCAAACGCTGGCACCGCGACCCATGCCTGAAATCCGAACCGATCCGCGCGATGCTGGGCGCCTTGGGGGCCGAATTTCTGCCCTTTGACAACAAGGTCTTTGGCCAAAGCTACCCCTATGGCAACAAGATCGAGGCGCTGGCTGCCCTGCCCGATGAGCCTTTCCTGTTTCTCGACACCGACACGCTGGTTCTGGGCGATCTGGAACGCCTGCCTTTTGACTTTGCGCGCCCCTCCGCCTCGATGCGGCGCGAGGGCAGTTGGCCCGAGCCGCAGCTTTACAAGGGCGGTTATGCTGAAATCTGGCGCGCGCTTTATGACCGCTTTGGTCTTGATTTTGCCTCCAGCCTCGATCTGGGCCAGCCGGATGATTATTGGCAACGCTATCTATATTTCAATGCCGGTTGGTTCTTTCACCAAAGCCCCCGCGCCTTTGGCGACCGTTTCCTGACCTTTGCCCGCAGCATCCGCGACGACCCGCCCCCCGCCCTTGCGGCGCAAAGTCTTGATCCATGGCTGGATCAGGTGGCGCTGCCCTTGGTAATCCATTCCTTTGGCGGCGGGCGGCCGGGGCCGGAACTGGCGGGGATGGATGGCGACATCACCTGCCACTATCGCAACCTGCCGCTGCTTTACGCCCGCGAAAGCGAGCAAGTGGTGGCGGTGCTGGAAAACATCGCCGGGCGGCAAGAGTTGCGCCGCCTGTTGCGTGACCATGAGCCGGTGCGGCGGATGGTCTACCAAAACCGAGGCCGCAAAGCGCGGGCGCTGTTTGACCAAAACGATTTGCCCAAGCGCGAACAAATGATCCGCACGGTCCTGAAAAAGGCCGACCTTTGGATGCGTTAGGGTTTACATCCGCAGGACCGGAACCAGACTGGCCAGCAACAGCGCGGCCATGGTCCAGTTAAAGGCCCGCAGACGGCGCGGGTCTTGCAGCCAATGGCGCAGCCCCTCGCCCATCGCGGCCCAAAGCGCGACCGAGGGCAGGTTCACACAGGCAAAAACCACCGTGATCGTGGCAATCGCCGCCGGTCCACCATCGCCCGCATAGGCGCTGACCGCGCCCAAGGACATGGCCCAAGCCTTTGGATTCACCCATTGAAACCCGGCGGCTTGCAGAAAGCTGAAGGGCCTGCCCGCCGCCCCGCGCCCCTCGGGTGCCGCGGCATGGGCGATTTTCCACGCCAGCCACAGCATATACGCGACCGAGACGATTTTCAGCAGCAACATCGCCTGCGGAAAGGCTTGGAACAGCCCCGACACCCCAAGCCCCATCAGCATCACCATCAGGGCATGGCCAAGACTGACCCCCAGCATATGCGGCACCGTCCGGCGCAGGCCAAAATTCACGCCGCTGGCCAAAAGCATCATATTGTTCGGCCCCGGCGTGACCGAGGTGACAAAGGCGAAACCCAAAAGGGCAAGAAGAAGCTGTGATGTCATGATGCGCAATAATTGCCCAATATACGCCGCATTGGATTGCAAAATTTGCACCATTGCAGATATATTCACAATTCATGAGCAATCTTGACGCCATATCCCGCCGAATATTGCACGAACTGTCACAAGACGGCCGTCTGCCCAATCTGACGCTTGCCGAACGGGTGGGCCTGTCGCCCTCCGCCTGTTTGCGCCGGGTGCAAGAGATGGAACGTGCGGGCCTGATCAAGGGCTACCGCGCGGTTCTGAACAAGGCCCAGCTTGGCGTCGGTTTTCTGGCCTATGTCACGGTCGGGCTGAACGCCCATACCAAAGCCGCGCAAGAGGCGTTTGAGCGGGCCGTCTCGCGCGCGCCCGAAGTGACCGAATGTCACAACATCACGGGGGCGGTGGAATATCTCTTGCGGGTCGAGGCGCAAGATCTGGCCGCCTACAAGCACTGGCACACCGAGGTGCTGGGCATCTTGCCGCAGGTCCAGTCCATCACCACCTTTGTGGTGATGGACAGCCCCAAGGACCGGCGCGCCTGATATCCGTCCGCGCGGCGAATCGCCCTGCCCGGCCCGGGCGGCACTTGCCCGGCCATTGTTGCCGGCCCGGCGGGAATGAACCACCCACATGCCAGGCTGTTGCCGGCAACCAAAGGGATTACGGTCTTTTCGTGACAGGTCAATTTGGGCTACGCTAAGGCATTGCTTCTGACGTTTTCCTTTCAAGGCCCCCGCGATGCTTATTGAAGCCACCACCCAGACCACGCTTGGCAATGTCTATATCCTGACCGGGGATGACGATCTGCATGTGGGCGCCAGCGTCACGCTGCGCTCAACCTACAGCGATCCCGAAACCCACACCGGCGCCGATGCCATCATTGCCTGGACCGGCACCCATCGCATCACGGTGGATGGCACGGTGTACGGCGAGGATGAGGCGATCAACCTTGTCGGCTGCGTCACCGCGCAAACCGTTGTGGTCAGCGCCAGTGGCAGGCTTTACGGCGGCGGCGATGGGGTGGTGACCGATGCCGATGGGGTCATTCTGGACGGGGTCGGCTCCACCCTGACCAATGCCGGGCTGATCCATGCCTGGGGCTCTGCCGCATCAGTGATCGTGCCGGATGCCGGGGCGATCACCATCACCAATTCCGGCACCATGTATGGCCGCGTTTCGGGGGTCTGGCACAAGTTCGGCAACGGAATCCTGAACTTCACCAATACCGGCCGGGTGGAATCGCCGAACGCAAGCTATCTTGGCGGGGACTCGGCCGACAATGTCACCAACAGCGGCCAGATGATCGGCATGGTTGATCTTGGCGGTGGCAATGATCTTTACGATGGCCGTCTGGGGCGCGTCACCGGCCCGGTTCTGGGGGGCGCGGGCAGTGACACCTTCCGCGCGGGCAATGCGGCGGATGTTTTCGACGGCGGCGAGGGTTACGACACACTGAGCCTGTCGCATGTGGCGACCGGGCTGCGCATCAATCTGATCTCGCCTTCGCTCAATTCGGGCGCTGTGGTGCTGGGCGACAGCTATTCCGGGATCGAGCGCATCCTGACCGGCGGCGGGGCAGACCATTTGACCGGCAATGGCGGGGCCAACCGGTTTGACAGCGGCGCGGGGAACGATACGCTTTTGGGCGGCGCGGGCGATGATGTACTGTCGGGCGGGGCGGGCAAAGACTATCTGACCGGCGGCGCGGGGGCGGATCAGTTCGTATTTCTGACCAATGCCGGCAATGCGGATGTGATTTACGATTTCAACAGCACCGAAGACCGGATCGTGCTGGAAGGGGCCGCCTTTGGCTATGGGGAAGCCACCGGGGCCTTGTCGGCGGCCGATTTCGTCATCTCGACCAAAAGCAACGCCGCGCGGGATGCGTCGGATCATTTCATCTTCCGCACCACCGATGCGACGCTGTGGTATGATGTCGATGGCTATGGCCTGCGCGCGCCGGTGATGATCGCCGATTTGCAGGCGGGCGCGGCGCTGACGGCGGCGGGGATCTTGTTGATCTGATTGCCCGCTCCACTCTGTCGCACCGGCGCATCTTCCCCTTCACAGGTCTGCCCCCCTCCCTTAGGCTTGCGGGCAATCAGTTGGAGGATTTGAGATGACCGATAGACCCATGGGTTTTGACACGCTGGCCATTCACGCCGCCGCCGCCCCGGACCCCGCGACCGGGGCGCGGCAGGTGCCGATCTATCAGACCACGGCCTATGTCTTCCGCGATGCCGACCATGCCGCAAAGCTGTTCAACTTGCAGGAAGTGGGCTGGATCTATTCGCGCCTGACCAACCCGACCGTGGCGGCCCTTGCCAATCGGGTCGCCGCACTGGAAGGCGGGGCCGGCGCGATTGCCTGTTCGTCGGGCCATGCCGCGCAGATCATGGCGCTGTTTCCGCTGATGGGTCCGGGCAAGAATATTGTCGCAAGCTCAAGGCTTTACGGCGGCACGATCACCCAGTTCAGCCAGACCATCAAACGCTTTGGCTGGTCGGCGAAGTTTGTCGATACCGATGATCTTGGCGCCGTCTCAAAGGCGGTGGACAAGAACACCCGCGCGATTTTCTGCGAAACCATCGCCAATCCGGGCGGCTATGTCACCGACATTCCGGCCCTTGCCAAAATCGCCGACAAAAAGGGCATTCCCCTGATCGTCGACAACACCACGGCGACCCCGTGGCTGGCCAAGCCGATCGAGATGGGGGCGACGCTGGTGGTGCATTCGGCCACCAAATACCTGACCGGCAATGGCACGGTGACGGGGGGGATTGTCGTCGATTCCGGCAAGTTCGACTGGTCGCAGAACGACAAGTTCCCCAGCCTGAGCCAACCCGAACCCGCCTATCACGGGCTGACCTTCCACGCGGCCCTTGGGCCGATGGCCTTTACCTTCCACTCCATCGCGGTGGGTCTGCGCGATCTGGGCATGACGATGAACCCGCAAGGCGCGCATTACACGCTGATGGGGATCGAAACCCTTGGCCTGCGGATGGAACGCCATGTGGCGAACGCCAAGAAGGTGGCCGAATGGCTGGAGAATGACCCGCGCGTTGAATACGTCACCTATGCCGGGCTGAAATCCAGCCCCTATAACAAGCGGGCGAAAAAGATCGTGCCGAAGGGCGCAGGCGCGCTGTTCACCTTTGCGCTGAAAGGTGGGTATGACGCCTGCGTCAAGCTGATCGACAATGTGAAACTCTTTAGCCATGTCGCCAACCTTGGCGACACGCGCAGCCTGATCATCCATTCGGCATCAACCACGCATCGGCAATTGTCGCCCGAACAACTGGTGGCGGCAGGCGCGCCGCCGAATGTGGTGCGGCTGTCGATCGGGATCGAGACGGTGGAAGACATCATCGCCGATCTGGATCAGGCGATCGACAAGGCATTGGCATAAAACGGAAAAGGGCAGCCCCTCCTCGGGCACATTCGTGCACTCGTCGGAATTGCGAGGCGTGCACGAAGTGCGCGACGAGGGGGTCGGTCAGTCGGCAATCTCATAAACCACGGTCACCTGCGATTGCAGCGCGATCTGGCCCGAGGCGACCGGCACCGGCGAGGCGGCCTTGGCCTCCATGAACACCGGCATCGGCCCGCCATAGTTTTGCGCCTCGGCGATTGAGGCGATCTTGCCCAGCTTCACCCCGGCCGCCGTGGCGTAAAGATTGGCCTTGGCGGTGGCGTCCTGCATGGCCGCCTTGCGGGCCTCATCCTGCACCGGGCGCGGGGCGGCCAGTTCAAAGGTGATGCCGTTCAGCGTGTTGGCTCCATCGGCAATCGAGGCATCCAGCACCGCCCCCAAAACCGCCAGATCGCGCACCCGCACATTCAACATGTTCATCGCCATGTAGTTCGTGATCTTGGGCGTCGAGCCGCTGTCATAGCCGGTCCAGTTCGGGTTCAAGGACAGGTTCGCCGTTTGCAGATCATGCTCGGCAATGCCCGCCGCCTTCAGCCGGTCGATCACCGCCGTCAGCGCCTTGGAATTGGCGGCCATCGCCTCGGCGGCCGTGGCCCCTTCGGTGGTGACGCCCAAGGAGACCGTCGCCATATCCGGGGTGGTGGCGACAGAGGCCTCGCCCGTGACGGTAATGGTGGCCTCGGCCAAGGCCGGAGTGGCGAAAGGCAGGGCCAAAGCCGTGGAAAGAGCAAGGGCGGGGCCAAAGGTTGTGAATATGCGCATTTGAAAAACCTCCGTTGGGCTGCACGACATAGGTGTAAGTCTGAAACGCATCCCGCAAGCCATTCCTTGGGGGGAAAATGTGAAAATCTTTCACCGGCTTGAAAGCTAGGGGAAAATCCGCCGGTGATGCGCCCAATGCCGCCGGCTTTCCTTTCATTCGGCGAAAAGCTGCTGTAGGAAGACGCCAAAGCGCCCGCGCGCGTTTTCGCGGGCCGGTCCCTTATGCTAGATGCGTGGAATGAAACCAGCTTTTGCCCTCGACTTCCGCAATGACGCCGTCAGCCTGCTGCACCGCACGACCGGTGGCTGGCATCAGGTTGGTCGCGTCGCCTTCGATGATCCCGACATGCCTGCCGCGCTGGGTTACCTGCGCTCTACCGCACTTGGGTTAAGCCCGCGCGGGGTGGCGACTAAGCTGATCCTGCCGGATGATCAGATCCTTTTCACCACGCTGGATGCGCCCGGCCCCGACGACGCCGCGCGCATGTCACAGATCCGCGCCGCGCTGGAGGGGCGAACCCCCTACCCCGTGGACGAGCTGGTGTTTGACTGGGAAGATCTGGGCGGCACGGTGCGGGTTGCGGTGATCGCGCGGGAAAGTCTGGCCGAGGCCGAGGCCTTTGCCGCCGAACACCGTTTCAACCCGGTGTCTTTCGTCGCCGCCCCTGCGTCGGGCTTTGCAGCAGAGCCGTGGTTCGGACCGACCTCGCATGCGGCCAGCTTGCTGGCCGATGGCGAAGTGGTGGAGCGCGACAGCGAACAGGTGAATGTGGTGACCCGCGTGCAGGCAGAGACGCCCGCAGCCTCGCCCGAGGTGGAAGTTCCGGCCGCGCCAGAACCGAAACCGGAATCCGAGCCGGAGAATGTGCCTGCGCCAGCCGATCCGGTCGCGCCGGAACCCGACCTCGTTCCCGAACCGCATCTGCCGCCCGAAGAACCGCAGCTGTCCGATGCGCCGTTGCCCGAAGATCTTGTGGGCGCGGATCCTGAATTTGACGAGTTGCCAGAAGATCAAGCGGCTGATCTTGCCGAAGACGCGCCAGAGGCGAACTTCGACGCGCAAGCCGATGATCTGCCGCCCCCGCGCCAGCAGTCGCTCTTTGGCCTTGCCGATGACGAAGCCCCGCCCTCGCAGGCCATTCGCGCGCCTGCACCGCAAAACCCGGCCCCAAGGCCCAAGGAACGTCGGGGGCAGGATTTCTGGGGCAAGCCGCAAAGCGCGTCTTCGGTAGCGCCCCCGCCGGTGCAAGGCAATCCGCGCCCGCCAGCCGATCTGCCTCCGGCGCGGCCAGACCCCATGGTGGCCGACGAAGCGCCGATGGCCGTGGATGTCGAGGAGGAGGATGCGGCCAAGCCCGGCCTTCCGGCAAAGCCGCTTGTCGCGGATGATGCCGTGCTGGACGATGTGCCGCCCGCCCCCGGCTTTAGCCCGTCCATGGGGTTTGCCAGCCGCAGGACTTCGGCCGATCTCGGCGCGGGTCCGAAACTCACCGCAGCACCGCGCCCGACCGTGGCGCGCCCCACGATCGCCAAACCCCTGCCGCCCGCCGCACCGCGGGCCGAACGGCCGATGGTTGACCGCCCCACCGCCGTGAACCCGACAGCCGCGCGCGAAAGCAAGGGCCTGCGCGGCTTGGGTGCGCTGGTGGGCGCGCCCGGCCTGACCGGTGGCAAGAAAAAAGTGCAAATCCCGCGACCTGCGCAAACCTCGCAAGTGGATGGCAGCACCACGGCCAAGCCCGCCGCGGTCGCCAAACGCGCCTCTGCTCTTGAAAAGGGCATCGGCGCGGGTCGGACACCGGTGCGCGGCAAACCGCGCCATCTGGGCCTGATCCTTGTGGCGATCCTGCTTCTGGTTCTGGCGGTGATTGCCGCCTATTCGACCACGCTTGCCTTCCAATCCGGGGACAGGACGGCAACCGAATTTGCGGCGGCAGACAATGCGCTGCCCGCGCCGGAAGACGAAATGCTGGCGGATGGCGTGATGATCGACGAGATCATCCCCGAGGGGGCCGTCCCCGAGGATGTCACCCTGCCCCTTGAGGCCGAGCCGGCCCTGCCGGACAGCGCAGAGCCTGCCGAGGTGGCCAGCGAAGACATTGCCGACAGCGCCCCAAGCGACCTGCCGACCCCACAGGAACCGGAGAGCGCCTTGGCCGGCGCTGCCGCCCCGGCGGCGGCTTCTGCGGCGGACAATATCGTGCTGGCCGCGAAAGACCCCGTCCCCACGGTGCCAAGCCCGCTTGATCCGCCCGAGGCGGTGGCGCAGGGCGACCCCTTGCCGACCACGCAAGCGGCACCGCCCCCCTTTGGCACGGTGTATCAGTTCGACGCAAAAGGCATGATCGTCCCAACGCCCGAAGGCATCATCACGCCGGAGGGCGTTCGTCTTGTTGCGGGCAAGCCATCGCGCGTGCCGCCCGCGCGCCCCGCGCCCGTGACGCCAGCAACGCCCGATACCGTCGCCACTGCGCCGACCTTCGCCGACCCCGCCCTTGCAGAGGCCCGCCCCAAAGCCCGCCCCGAGGGTCTGGTTGCCCCGGTCGAGGTGAACGAAGCCCCCGCCGTCATCGACAACCGCCTCGTCGGCAAGCGCCCCATGGCGCGCCCCGAGGCGGTTCTCGCTGCCGGTGAAGCGGTCAATGCCGCCAAAGCCTCGGCTGCCGCCAGCCTTGCCGCGCAGGCGGAGGCCTTGGCGGCCAACGCGCCCGGCACCCCGCTTGCCGTGGCCATCTCGCGCCGCCCTGCGCCGCGTCCGGCCGATCTGAGCCGGTCGGTCGAGGCCGCCGTCGCTGCGGCCATCCGCGAACCCGAACCCTCCCCCGAGCCTGAGGCGCAGCCCGAGATTCAGACCGCCAGCCAAGTGGTCAAGACCCCGGAAGCCCGCCCCCAGACCGAACCGCCCGCCCCCACGATCATGTCGAACAAGCCGCCCAAACAGACCAGCGGCCGCGAGCGGAACGAAGAAGAAGCGGATGACGAGCCGGAACTGGCCAGCGTCCCAAGCGGCGGCTCCAAAGGGGCGGTCGCCAAACAGGCCACATTCAAGAACGCGCTCAACCTCGACAAGACGGCGCTGATCGGGGTCTATGGCACGCCGTCGAAACGCTATGCGATGGTGCGCACGGCGGGCGGGCGCTACAAGAAGGTGAAGGTGGGTGACAGCGTCGATGGCGGGCGGATTCAGGCGATCACCGCCACCGAAGTGCGCTATCAAAAAGGCTCACGCCTGCTGACGCTGTCGTTGCCAAAGGGATAAGCCCCCCGCGCCGGAAGACCCCGGCCGGGGGAAATCGCCGGCCTTACTGCGCTGCGAACACACCGCGTTCGATCTGATCCTGTTCGATCGATTCAAACAGCGCCTTGAAGTTGCCCTCGCCAAAGCCATCATCGCCTTTGCGCTGGATGAATTCAAAGAAGATCGGCCCGATCACGGTTTTTGAGAAGATCTGCAACAGGATGCGCGTCTCGCCGCCATCCACCACGCCCTCGCCGTCGATCAGGATGCCATGTTTGGCCAAACGGTCCAGCGGTTCCTCATGGCCCACCACACGGGTTTTCGACAGCTCATAATAGGTCATCGGCGGTTTCGGCATGAATTTCAGCCCACGCGCGGCAATCTCGTCGGTGGCGGCATAGATGTCGTCGCAGCCCACCGCGATATGCTGGATGCCCTCGCCCTTGTAGCGCTTGAGATATTCGACAATCTGCCCGGTCTCTCCGCGATCCTCATTCACCGGGATGCGGATCCGGCCGCAAGGCGACGTCAGCGCCCGGCTGTAAAGCCCGGTAAACTTGCCTTCGATGTCGAAAAAGCGGATCTGCTTGAACCCGAAAATGCCACTGTAGAAGTTGAACCACGTGTCCATATTGCCCTTGTGGACGTTATGGGTCAGATGGTCGAGATAGTGAAAGCCGACGCCCGCAGGCTTGGCCGCTTGCACGAAGTCGAACTCCCCATAGGGGTGGCTGTCTGCGCCGTATTGATCGACAAAGTAGATCAGGCTGCCGCCAATGCCGACAATCGCGGGCACGTCCAGCGCCTTGTCTGCGCCCTCATAGGGCACCGCCCCCTTGGCCACGGCATGGGCAAAGGCATGGGCCGCATCCACCACGCGCCAGCCCATCGACGGCGCGCAAGGCCCATGTTCGGCGACGAAGCGCGCAGCATGGCTGGCGGGGTCGTTGTTCAGGATATAGGTGACATCGCCTTGCTGCCAAAGCTCGATCTCGCGCGTCTTGTGACGGGCGGTCAGCGCATAGCCCATGCGCGCAAAAAGGTCGCGCAGCTCCTGCGGCTCGGGATGGGCAAATTCGACGAATTCAAAGCCATCGGTTCCGGCCGGGTTTTCAACGGAAATCGCGGCTTTCGGTGCGGAATGTGGAAACGGACCCATGGCGAACCTCCCTGTTGCGCCCGTATAGGATAACGCAAAAATGATGCGGCTTTTGCGCGTTCTTCGCTTGAATCTTGGTGGTGGGCGCGCGATTATCGCGATGAATCCCCACAACACGCGACAAATCCGCATGCTGGACGCCACTGATTCCCGATTGCTTGCGCTTTTGCAGGCCAATGCCATGTTGACCGCGCAGGATCTGGGCGAGGCCTTGAACCTGTCGCCCAGCCAAGCTGCCCGGCGCCGTCAACGGCTGGAGGCCGAGGGCTTTGTCACCGGCTATGCCGCCCGGCTGAACCCGGCGCGTGTCGGGCTGACTGTGCAGGCCTTTGTGCAGGTGCAATTCGCCCGCCATGATCCCGAACCCGCCCGCAGCTTTTCCAGCCTGATCGCCACCATCCCCGAAGTCATCAGCGCCTGGACCCTGACCGGCGAGGCCGATTATCTGTTGCGCGTCTGGTGCGCCGATCTGCCCGCACTGAACCGGTTGATCCACGACCGGCTGTTGCCCCACCCCGCTGTTGCCCGCGTTCAAAGCCAGATCGTCATGGATCAGCTAAAACCCGATGCCCCCCTGCCGATCTGAGTTCTGATGGAAAACTTTCTGCTTCACGCCTCGCTTTACCTTGGCACCGCGGTTCTGGTGGTGCCTTTGGCTGTGCGCGCAGGTCTGGGATCGGTTTTGGGCTATCTGGCGGCGGGCATCCTTTTGGGGCCGATTTTCGGGCTGGCGGGCGCCGAAACCGCCGACCTGCAACATTTTGCCGAATTCGGCGTCGTTCTCATGCTGTTTCTGATCGGGCTGGAGTTGGAACCCCGCAGCCTGTGGGAGATGCGGCACAAGCTGTTGGGCTTGGGTGGTGCGCAGGTGGTGCTGACGGCCCTCGCGCTTGGGGGCGGGCTTTTGGCCTTTGGCACCAGCCTGTCGGTCGCCGTGATCTGTGGCATGCTCGGGGCCTTGTCGTCGACCGCTATCGTCTTGCAAACATTGACGGAAAAGAACCTGATGCGGACACCGGGCGGGCGATCGGCCTTTTCGGTGCTGCTGACCCAGGATATCGCCGTGATTCCGATGCTGGCGGTGATCCCCCTGCTTGCGCTGCCCGAGACGGTGGCTTTTGATGCCAGCATCATCGGCGTCACCAATCCCGAAGCCCCCGCCGCCCAGGCCGAGAACGCCGCCGAGCCGCTGGTGACATTGATCCAGACGCTGCCCGGTTGGGCCGCAACGGTGCTGACACTGGCCACGGTGACCGCCATCGTGCTGGCCGGTCACTACCTCAGCCGCCCGATCTTCCGCTTTGTCCATGCCGCGAAATTGCCCGAGATGTCGACCTTCATCTCGCTTCTGATGGTGTTGGGCATTGCCTTTCTGATGATGCTGGTCGGCCTGTCGCCCGCCCTTGGCACCTTTGTGGCGGGCGTGGTTCTGGCCAACTCGGAATTTCGCCACCAGCTTGAGGCGGATCTGAAACCCTTCAAGGGGCTGTTGTTGGGGCTGTTTTTCATGACCGTCGGTGTCGGCATCAACTTTGCCATGCTGGCGCGTGAACCTTTCGTGGTCTTGGGCCTGACACTGGGCCTGATCGTGACAAAGGCCTTTGTCCTGATGGCGCTGTCCTTTGCCTTCCGGCTGCGGGGCAAGGATCGCTGGCTGTTTTCGATGGGGCTGGCGCAGGCGGGTGAGTTCGGCTTTCTCATCGTGTCCTTTGCCCGCTCCGAAGGGGCGCTGCCCTTGGCCGCCGGGCAGATGTCGCTTCTGGTCATCAGCCTGTCGATGCTGCTGACGCCGCTTTTGTTCATCGCGCAAGAACAGCTTGCCCGTCGCTTCTCGCGCCGTCTTCCCGATCGCGCGCCCGACCACATCGACGAAACCGGCCGCGTGCTGATTGCCGGTATCGGCCGGTTTGGTCAGGTGGTGAACCGGCTGGTCCGCACCTCGGGCATCCCGACCGTGGTTTTGGACAGCGACATGCAAACCATTGAAACCATGCGGCGTTTTGGGGTGAAGGGCTTTTTCGGCGACCCGTCGCGCCCCGAGTTGTTGCAAGCGGCCGGCCTTGGCAGCGCGCAGGTGCTGGTGGTGGCGGTGGATGATCGGGGCAATGCGACCAATATCGTGCGCTATGCCCGGCAGGCCCGCCCCGACATCCATATCGTCGCCCGCGCGGTGGACCGGGTGCATGTTTATGAACTTTATCAGGCGGGCGCCGATGACACGGTGCGCGAAACCTTTGACTCAAGCGTGCGCGCCGGGCGCTATGTCTTGGAAAACATGGGTTTTTCGGAATATGAGGCCGCCAAGCTTTCGCAGGCTTATTGGCGCATTGACCGCGCCGCGATGCGCGATCTGGCCGAGCTGTGGGTGCCCGGCCAGCCGGTGCATGAAAACGCCGCCTACGTGGCCCGCGCCCAGCAATTGGACGCGGATCTGGAAACCGCGCTGATTGATGTGCTTTATGATGTGCGCCCTATGGCGGCCGACGACAACGTCTCGCCTCAACCTGTTCAAAACGGGCCCGGCGGGCAGCCCCCGCCGGTAGACCCAGAGGAAGATCAGCCTTCGGAGACGCCCGCCTCGGCAAAGGTCGCCATGCCGGAATGACAGGCGACAGCCGCCTTGACGATGCCAATCGCCAAGGCCGCGCCCGACCCTTCGCCAAGCCGCAAGCCCATCGACAAGAGCGGCTCCTTGCCAAGGGCCGCCAGCAACCGGCCATGCGCGCCTTCTGCCGACAGATGCCCCGCAACCGCGTGGTCCAGCGCGGCAGGCGTCACCGCATGCAGCACCAAAGCCGCCGAACAGGCGATAAAGCCATCAAGGATCAGCGGGATACGCGCCACCCGCGCGCGTGCCATGGCCCCGGCCATGGCGGCGATCTCACGGCCGCCAAGGTTGGCCAGCACTTGCATCGGGTCGCGGGATGCATGGCGTGCCAAGCCCGCATCGACCGCGCGCGCCTTGCGGGCAAGCCCCGCATTGTCAACACCGGTGCCCCGCCCGACCCATTCCGCGCCCGACCCACCCAAGAGCGCCGCCGCCAAGGCCGCCGCCACCGTGGTGTTGCCGATGCCCATTTCGCCGACCACCAGAAGATCGGCCTTGGGATCCACCGCGTTCCAGCCGGTTTGCAGCGCCGCCACGGTTTCAGCCTCGGTCATCGCGGCGGTTTCGGTGAAATCCCCGGTCGGCCGGTCCAACTCCAGCGCATGGACCGCCATCGTGGCGCCAAAGGCCTTGGAAAGCTGGTTGATCGCCGCCCCGCCGTGCTGGAAATTGGCCACCATCTGAACGGTGACTTCTGCCGGGAAGGCCGAAACCCCTTGGGCGCAAACGCCGTGATTGCCCGCAAAGATCAGCACTTGCGGTGCTGCGATCACCGGGCGGCCATTGCCCTGCCAGGAGGCCACCCAAAGGGCAAGGTCTTCCAGACGCCCCAGCGCACCGGGCGGTTTGGTCAACTGGCCGTTGCGGTCGGAGGCGGCCTGATGCGCGGTGGCATCGGCGGCGGGGGCATTGGCCAGAAGGGCGGCGAATTCGACTAGAGAGGTGAAGGCAGGCATGGGAAATCCTTGATCGTCGGTCGTCTCTTGGCTAGCCGTTGGTACAGCCCTTGACCAGACTGGAAAAGACATGGCTCTGCCTATCCGCGACCAACTGCCCGCAATTGCCCGCGACATTCTGGCCGGCTTTGGCCTTTTGACCCGGATTCCGGTGCCCTTTACCGCACCACGCCCCGGCGGCGTCTGGGCCTGGCCCCTGGTGGGGGCGGTCGTCGGGGGCATCGCGTTGTCGTTGGGGGCGGCCCTTCAGGTCACGGGCGTGGCGATTGGCATCGCTGCCGCTTTGGTGATTGCGGTGCAGGTCGCCTTGACGGGCGGTCTGCATGAGGATGGGCTGGCCGATTGCGCGGATGGCTTCTGGGGTGGGCATAGCCGCGAGCGGCGGCTGGAGATCATGAAGGACAGCCGGATCGGCAGTTATGGTGGCATTGCCCTTGGTCTGGCGCTTTTGATGCGCTGGTCGGCCATCGCAACGCTGTTGGGCGCCGGTGCCTGTGAATTGGCGCTGGCGCCCGCCATCCTGTCGCGGGCGGCGATGGGGCTGGTGATGGTCGCGCTGCCCAATGCGCGGACGGACGGGCTATCGGCCGGGCATGGCCAGCCGCCCATGGCGGCGGCGGTCTTGGGGGCGGGTCTGGCGCTTTTGCTGGCGCTGGCGCTGACGGGGTGGGCCGCGCTGGGGCTGGGGCTGGCCGTCGCCGTGATGGCCGCCGCCTTTGCGCAGGTGGCGCGGGCCAAGATCGGCGGGCAGACCGGCGACGTTCTGGGCGCGGCGCAGGTCATGACCGAGATTGCCGCGCTGGCCGCGGCCACCGCCCTTTTGCCATGAAAAACGGCGGCCGAAGGGCCGCCGTTTTTCATGATTTTTCGTCGTAAAATCAGGCGGCGCGGCTGGTCAGCACGTCGCCGACCTTGCGCTGTGCGCCCGCCTCATCCACGCCGGACACGGCGGCGACTTCGCGGGTCAGACGCTCCAGCGCAGCCTCATAGAGTTGACGCTCGGAATAGGATTGCTCGCGCTGATCGTCATTGCGATGCAGGTCGCGGACCACCTCGGCAATCGCCATCAGATCGCCCGAGTTGATCTTCTGTTCATATTCCTGCGCCCGGCGCGACCACATGGCGCGCTTCACTTTGGCCTTGCCCTTCAGCGTGTCCAGCGCCTTGGACACCACATCGGGGGCCGAAAGGGCGCGCATGCCGATCTCGGTCGCCTTGTGGGTGGGCACGCGCAGCGTCATCTTGTCCTTTTCAAAGGAAATCACAAACAGTTCCAGATGGATACCGGCGATTTCCTGTTCCTCGATCGACATGATCTTGCCCACGCCATGCGCAGGATACACCACGAACTCGTTCGGGCGGAAATCGGGCTTCTTCGATTTGGTCATTCTTGGTTGCTTCCTTGGCAAGAGGCCAGTCCCGGCAACAGGCCGTCCGATCCAAGCGAGACCCGGATGCAGGACTTCAGGCGACAGGAATATCGTCTCAGGCGAGCAGACCTGAGGCGGCAGACAGGCATCCGTGTTGTTTGTGAAGATTGTATAACACAAAAATACGCTGATTCCAACTGTGGCGATTCCCCATGGAATACCAGGCAAGCCCTTGAAATCAGATATATTTTTCTCGCAATGCCTGATTCGTGATCGCTGCGCGCACGAATCAATGCCGCATATGCAGCATCAGCCGCCTTCGCCGGGCGCTTCCGAGAAATACTTTTCCAGCTTGCCGGTTTCGCCGTCATGTTCCTCATAGCCCGGCATCGGATCGCGCTTGGTGGTGATGACCGGCCAAAGCTGGGCGTATTTGCGGTTGAAGGTCACCCATTTGTCCATGTCCGGCTCGGTATCCGGGCGGATGGCATCGGCGGGGCATTCGGGCTCGCACACACCGCAGTCGATGCATTCGTCAGGGTGAATCACCAGCGTGTTTTCGCCTTCGTAAAAGCAATCCACCGGGCAGACCTCGACGCAGTCGGTGTATTTGCAAGCGATGCAGTTGTCGGTCACGACATAGGTCATGGCACACCCCGTATGGTTGGTTGCCCGCTGTTTATGTCAGTGGGCCGGATCATTCAAGCCGATGCATCCTGCCCCGGCAGATCAAGATCGGCATAAAGCGACTGCGCCTCGGTCGCCGGGCCACGGCGGTCTGACAGGGACAGAACGCGCACGACGCGGATGCGGTTGCCTTGCGGAAAGGTCAGCACATCGCCGACGGAAAGCCCATGGCCGGGCTTGACGCAACGTTGCGCATTGATGCGCAGATGCCCGTCCTCAATGCAGTCTTGCGCCAATTCGCGCGATTTGAAGAAGCGGGCATGAAACAGCCATTTGTCCAGCCGAAGTTTCGGCTGGACGCCGGGTTGCACCTTGCCCGAAGGCCCCGCCAATCAGAGCTTGCCCTTGAGCGCCATCAGCGCGGCAAAGGGATTGTCGGGGTCGATCGGCTTTTCGGCGCGCGGCGGGCGGGCCTCGAAGGACTTTTGCCGCTCGTCACGGTTCGGCTTGCCGCCCTTGCCATGGTCACGCTTGCCGCCCTCTTTGCGCGGGCCACGTTCCCCTTGCGGACGATCCCCTTGCGGACGGTTGGGGCGGCCTTCCGGCTTGCCCTCGCCTTCGGTGCGCGCCGGGCGGTCGCCACGGGGCTTGCGGTCCCCACGATCCCCGCGGGGCGCATCGCCTTCCTTGCGCGGGCCACGGCCTGCACCTTCGAGGCGCGGGCCGCGCTCCGGGCGCTGGAAGCGCGGCTTCGGCGCCCATGTGAAGGTGTAGAACGCCTCCATCTCGGGGGCGGCAGCTTCGGCCTCCCCTTCCGGGGCCGGAGCTTCTTCCACCCGTACAAAGGCCGATTCTTCCTCGGTGATCGGGTTCACCGGGGCGTTCGGGTCAATCTCGACCGGCACCAGCACGGGGGCGGCCTTGACCTTGACCCGCTCGGCCTTGTCGGCCTTGTAGCCAAGCCCGCCCATCAGGTCGGAGAATTGCTCCAGCGTCATGCCGGTGATCGACAGCATGTCGGAGGTTGCCTCGAACCCGGCTTTCGAATCCTTTTGGCGCAGGATGTCGGCCAGACGTTCCAGCATGTCGATGCGGATCGCGCGGCTGCCCGCCGGATGATACCCGGCCAGCGTGTAATGCGCCTTCGGAACAGCTTCGATGTTCGGGATGGTCACCAGCCCCGGAGGCGGGCTTTCGGGGAATTCGTCAAGGCCATTCCACAGCGACCACAGCACCAGACGCAACCGGGTCGGCGCGGGTTTCAAAAGCGCGGGCAGGAAGACGGTGTATTGACCAAAGCGCACACCATGTTTGCGCAAGGCAGAGCGCGCATCCTGATCCAGTTCCTTGACCTCGGCCGCGATGGCCGAACGGTCGATCACGCCCAGACCTTCGCTGATGCGGTAGGCAAAACCCTTGGCCAGACCTTGCAGGGTTTCATCGCGCCCCAGGGCCAGCAAGGGTTCAAACTGCGCGGCAACCTTGCGGTCGATGAAATGTTGCAGACGGCGGCGGACCTTTTCGGCCACTTCCTCACCAGCCTCGTCATCGACGAAGGCCTCGACCGTGGGCTTGGTGATCTCGCCGCCCTTGACCAGCTTGCCCACCGCAAAGGTGCCCCACATCAGGCCGCCTTGCTCGGTGAAGTCCATCTCGGTGTCGGGCGCGTTATAGAAGCGATCCGCGCGCAGGTGGAATTCGGGCTTCAACGCCTGAAGGGCTGCGGTGCGCAGCACCCGCGCCTGATCCGGGCTTGCGGACGCATCCTGCGAAAAGCGGAACCCTTCAAGACGGCCGGCAAATTCGCCTTCAACCGTCACTTCGCCTTTGTCATTCACCTCGGCCACGAGGGTCTCCTTCTGCTTCAACCGCCGCAGCAGAACGCTGGTGCGCCGGTCAACAAATCGTTGGGTCAGGGCTGCGTGCAGCGCATCTGACAGGCGGTCTTCTACAGCGCGGGTTTCCTCGCGCCAATGGCTTTCGTCTTCCACCCAGCCTTTTCGCTGCGCGACATAGGTCCAAGTGCGGATATAGGCCAGCCGTTTGGAGAGAGTGTCAATGTCTCCGCCCGGTTTGTCGATGCGATCAATGGCCTTTTTCAGCCATTCGGACGGCAGTTTTCCGCCGCCAAGGCCGCGACCGACCAGAAATTCGAAAATCCGCGCCAAAAGGCTGATGTGATCGCCGCTGCCGGCATTGCGAAAATCGGGGATGCGGCACACATCCCACAAAAGTTGCACCCGCTTTGGCCCGGTCAGCTTGTGCTGCACCTCGGGGGTGGCCGCCAGCGCCTTGAGCGCCACGATGTCATCGGCATCGCGGGCGCGGGTCAGCCAGGGGTCATTCGTGTGCCGTTCAAGGCTGGCGATCAGCTTTTCCGCCGTGCCGAAATCAAGATCATGGCTGCGCCAATGCAGTTTGCGGATCGGCTCGAAGCGGTGTTCCTCGATGGCCTCGATCACATCTTCCTCAAAGGGCCGCGCCTCGCCCGTGACGCCGAAGGTGCCGTTTTCGGTGTGCCGCCCTGCCCGACCCGCGATTTGCGCCAGTTCCTGCGGGAAAAGCGCACGCATCCGGCGACCGTCAAATTTCGCCGTGGCCGAAAACGCGATATGCTTGATGTCCAGATTCAGTCCCATGCCGATGGCATCGGTGGCCACCAGATAATCCACATCGCCGTTTTGATACAAAGCCACCTGCGCATTGCGCGTGCGGGGCGACAGCGCGCCCATCACCACCGCGCAACCGCCCTTGGTGCGGCGGATCAATTCGGCAATGGCATAGACGTTTTCGACCGAAAACCCGACGATGGCAGAGCGTTCCGGCATCCGGCTGATCTTTTTCGATCCGGTATAGGTCAGTTCGGAAAAGCGTTCGCGCTTCAGGAAGGTGACGCCCGGCACCAGCCCGGCAATCGCGCCGCGCATGGTTTCAGCGCCCAGAAACAGGGTTTCATGCAGCCCCCGCGCCCGGAGCAGGCGGTCGGTGAACACATGGCCACGGTCGGGGTCGGCGCAAAGCTGGATCTCGTCCACCGCGACAAAATCGGCGCCTATGTCCAGTGGCATCGCTTCGACGGTACAGACCCAATATTGGCAGCGGTCGGGCACGATGCGTTCTTCGCCTGTCACCAAACCCACCACCGAAGGCCCGCGCAGGGCGACGATGCGGTCATAGACCTCGCGCGCCAAAAGCCTGAGCGGCAGGCCAATGACACCCGTGCGATGCGCGAGCATGCGTTCGATGGCGTAATGGGTTTTGCCGGTGTTGGTCGGCCCAAGGACCGCCGTCACCCGGGCGCGGGCGTCCATCTGCTGGGCTTCCTAAAGTTCGTGGCCTTCCAGATCGGTTTCGATCTCATTGATGGCGTCCGATACCCCGGCGGCATGGGGATGTATAGCCAGAACGGCCTTCCAGACCTCCAGCGCCTTTTCCGGTTCGTCCAACTCCTG
The DNA here is from genome assembly GCA_964393035.1 of uncultured Tabrizicola sp. Taxonomy (GTDB): domain Bacteria; phylum Pseudomonadota; class Alphaproteobacteria; order Rhodobacterales; family Rhodobacteraceae; genus Tabrizicola_A. The sequence continues at coordinate 45,939 of CAYMRX010000004.1, read as the reverse complement.
AAAAATCATCGCCAGACCTTCCAGCGCCCCGAAATGCCGGGGGTTCAGTTGCAGGGTCTTGCCGATATCGGCCAGCGAAGGGCCGATCTGTCCGACCTGATAATAGGCCGTCGCCCGCGCATTCCAACCTTCGGCGAAATCGGGGGCGTGGTCGGTCAGGGCCGTGAAATGCTCAATCGCCGCCGCCATGTCGCCGGCCGCCATGGCCTCTTGCCCGCGTTCCAACAAGAGATCCATCGCCGCAGAGCCGGATTTCGACCATTCGATCCAGATCTCCTGCTCGATTCGCGCCGCCTCACGCGCGTCGGCGGTCTTCAGCTTGTCAAAAAGCCCATCCAGCTTGTCCGTTTGACCAAAGACAGGCGCCCCGGCCATCATCAGCGGCAAAAGTGCCGCAAGGATATTGTTGTGAAGACGGGGCCAAACTTTCATAACCTGAGCGTAATCTATGGGGCGGAAAACTCCAGCCCCTGATGTTTGACACGCCTTCACGATGGAGAGATGGATGAGCGATGTGATTTCGGTGGCGGTAGCGGCGCTTGGCGCGAAGATGGTGAACGGCTTTGATGCCGGTGTGGCCAAATTCGTCATCCCCGGCGAAGGCGCGATCATGGCCGATGCCGATGGCGTGCGGGCGGGCGACGACCCGGCCGATGTGACCTTGACGGCCAATGCCGAGGTGTTCCGCGCCATTTTGGAAGGCGAGATGAATGCCGCGACGGCCTTCATGACCGGCAAACTGACGGTCGATGGCTCCATGGGCTTGGCGATGCAACTGGGCGCGGCGCTGTCGTGACATCCGAGGCCCCGTTCCACGCCAAACTGGCAGATGGCCCGGCAGACGGTTATGCCCGCTGGCTGCAAGCGGCGGACGGGGTGCAGATTCGTGTCGGTGTCTGGCCGCATGGCGGCACCAAAGGCACGGTGTTCCTGTTGCCCGGCCGCACGGAATACATTGAAAAATATGGTCGCGCGGCCACTGATCTGGCCCAGCGCGGCTATGCCACGGTGTCGATTGACTGGCGCGGCCAAGGGCTGGCCGATCGCCCGCTGGACGCCTCGTTGACCGGCCATGTCGATGATTTCGCGGAATATCAACTGGACATGGACGCGGCGCTGACCTTTGCCCGCGCCGAAGGGTTGCCGGAACCGTGGTTCATGTTGGCCCATTCGATGGGGGGATGCATCGGGTTGCGCAGCCTGATGGGCAAGCACCCGTTCAAGGCGGCGGCGTTTTCGGCGCCGATGTGGGGCATTTTGATCGCGGCATGGATGCGGCCGATGGCGGTGGCGCTGTCAAGCGCCTCGCGGTGGTTGCGCTTTGACGACAGGCTGGTGCCGGGAACCAAAGAGACGACCTATGTTCTGAACAGCCCGTTTCTGGGCAATACCCTGACCACCGACCCCGAGATGTGGGATTACATGCGCCAACAGGCGCTGGCCTGCCCGGATCTTGTGTTGGCGGGGCCGTCCTTGGGCTGGTTGCAGGCGGCACTGAAGGAATGTCATGCCCTCAGCCTGCTGCCCTCACCCGATCTGGCGGTGGTCACAGCACTTGGGCTGCAAGAGCGCATCGTCGACACGGGCCCGGTGCATGCCCGGATGGCCCGCTGGCCAAAAGGCACGCTGTCGCTTTACCCCGGTTCCGAGCATGAGGTGATGATGGAACGCCCCGCCACGCGGGGGCGGTTCTTTGACGAGGCTTGTGCGCTCTTTGACCTGCACCTGTAACGGGTGCCGGTGTTTTGCAGGAAATGCGGTCACGCCCCCAGCGTGATTTGCGCAAACCCGTCGCGCAGCGCGCGTGACCATGCCTCGGACATGGCGCGGAATGCCGTGTCGCCCGCTTCGATCCGGCGCTGGCGCGTGACCTTGCACTCATCGCGTTTGATGACGCACAGATCCAAGGGCATGCCCACCGACAGGTTCGACCGCAGCGTCGAATCCATCGACAACAGCACCGCCTTTTCGGCATCCGCCAAGGGCGTCGTCATCTTCACCACCCGGTCCAGAATCGGCTTGCCATATTTATGCTCGCCGATTTGCAGGAAGGGCGTGTCTTCGGTCGCCTCGATGAAATTGCCTTCGGGATAGATCAGGAAAAGCCGCATCGCGCCGCCCTTCCTTTGCCCCGCGACGATCAGGCTGGCGCTGGCCGCCTGCCGCATGCTGGCCAGCTTTTCATCCACCTCGCCGCGCACGCTGGCCAACATGGCCCCGATGATCGAGGCAACCTTCAACATGGTCGGCGCCTTCATGATCGAGGTGTCCTCCGTCGCCTCGGGGTCTTCGATCGCTTCGCGCAGGCGGGCAAGGGTGGTTTGCGTGACCGAAAGGCTGCCCGCGGTCATGATGGTGATGACCCGCTCGCCCGGGTCTTCGAAATGGAACATCTTGCGATAGGTCGAGATATTGTCCAGCCCCGCATTGGTGCGGGTGTCCGACAGGCACACCATGCCCTCGTTCAAGAGCAGTCCCACGCAATAGGTCATCATCGCCTCCGGTTTCGCGGCGCGACCCTATTGGGCTTGGCTTTGGATCGCAACCGTCACATCCATGCTTTCCGCCCCCATGCCGCGGGCAATGCCCTTGATCGGCGCGGCTTCGGCGGCATCAAGACCCGAGCCGAGCCGGATATAACGCTCATCCGGGCAGGAGCGGTTGGCCGGATCAAACCCGATCCAGCCATAGCCCGGCACATGAAGTTCGGCCCAGGCATGCGAGGCCTCATGCGGCTGTCCATCTTGGGACGAAAAAAGATAACCCGCGACATAGCGCGCCGGAACACCCAGATGGCGGGCGCAGGCAATCAGCGCCTGGGCATGGTCCTGACAAACCCCCTCGCCTTGCGCCAGCGCCTCGGCTGCGGTGGTGTGGGAATGGGTGGCGCCGGGGCGGTAGGCAATGGCGCCTGCCACGGCAAAGGCCAAGGCATGGGCTTGGCTTAACGGATCATCCTGCGCCGCCGTCGTGGCCAATGCCCTGAGCGGTGCATCCGCCTTGGTCGCAGGCGTCAGGCGCAGATAGGCCATCGGCGACACCAACTCGCGCTGGCCGCGCAAGACGCCGGCAAGGTCACGCGTCTCGACCTGCCCCTGCACCCGTACCTCGATGGCCGACACCGGGCCTTTGACCGTCCAGCCCTGCACCCAGTCCCCCGCCCCATCCCGAAACGCCCCGCCCATCTCGCCGCCAGAAACGGTGACGGTCCAGCCCAACACCCGCTGCCCGTCAAAGCGCGCGGGCGTCAGCCGGTGGCTTTGCACCACGGCGCGCTGGGGCGTGTCATAGCTATAGCGGGTCAGATGATCGACGGTCAGCAGCATCACATGTCCCCCGAAAGGTAAGCATCATGGATCACCGCGCCCAAGGCGGCGCTTTCGCCGATGAAGCGGGTCAGAAACTCGTGCAGGCCCTCGTCAAAGATATGGTCGGTGGAAAGCCCCTCCAGCCCGGCCAGAAGATGGGCCGAGGCGGCTTGCGCCGGGGTTTCGCGGCCGTAAGCCTTGGCAAGGCGCATCAGGTGGTTATTCAGCCCTGCCACACAGGTGATCAGGCTGCGCGGGCTTTGCGGGTTCAGGATCAGGAAATGCGCAATCTTGGCCGAGGTCACCTCGCCGCCGTAAGCCCAGTGAAACGCCCGGTGCGCGCCCAGCCCGCGCAGCAGCATCAGCCATTGGTCATTATCAAGACCCGTTCCGATGTAATCGGCGCGCGGCAACAGGACGTAGTATTTCACATCCATCAGTCGCGCCGTCGCATCACCGCGCTCCAGATAATAGCCGATGTTCAGGAAGTTGAACCCGTCATTCCTGAGGATCGTGCCGTCGATCGCCCCGCGCACCATGGCGGCCTGTTTCATCACCCAATCGGTCAGCCGCGAAAGTTCCGCCTTCTCGCGCCGCGCCTCGATCTGGCGCAGCTCCTGAAAGGCGGTGTTCAGCGCATCCCATACCTGTTGCGTCAAGGCCGTGCGCACGATGCGGCCATTTTCCCGCGCCGCCGTCAGGCAGCTTGCCACCGAGTTCGGGTTATCGCGGTCGAAAAACAGCCAGCTTTCGATGGCTTTCTGATCGGCCGCCCCATATTTCGCGGCATAGCCCGTGGCGCTGCCCGAGGCCCTGAGCAGGCTGTCCCAATCGCTGCGATAGCCGACCGCGGTCGGCAACAGCGCAATCCTCGCCCCGACCTCCAACAGCCGTGCCGCAGTTTCGGCCCGCTCCATATAGCGGGCAATCCAGTAAAGATTGTCGGCGGTTCTTGAAAGCATGCGTCTTACTCCGCCAAAACCCAAGTGTCCTTGACGCCCCCACCTTGGGAGGAGTTCACCACCAGCGAGCCCTCCTTCAAGGCAACCCGCGTCATGCCGCCGGGGACGAGTTCGATCTTCTCGCCCACCAGACAATAGGGGCGCAGATCGACGTGGCGGGGGGCAATGCCTTCGTCGACAAAGGTGGGCGTGGTGGACAGCGCGAGCGTCGGCTGGGCGATATAGTTGCCGGGATCGGCGATGATGCGGGCGCGGAAGTCTTCAATCTCGGCCTTGGTGGATTTCGGGCCGACCAGCATGCCGTAGCCACCCGAGCCATGAACCTCTTTCACCACCAGATCGCCCAGATTGGCCAGCACATGGCCAAGGTCGTCCTTCTCGGCGCATTTCCATGTGGGGACATTGTTCAGGATCGGTTCTTCGCCCAGATAAAACCGGATCATTTCCGGCACATAGGTATAGACCGCCTTGTCATCGGCCACGCCCGCGCCGGGGGCCGAACAGATCGTCACCCCGCCCGAGCGGTAGACATCCATCAGCCCCGGCACCCCCAACATGCTGTCGGGGCGAAAGCACAGGGGATCAATGAAGGCGTCATCAATCCGGCGGTAGATCACATCCACCCGTTTCGGCCCTTGCGTGGTACGCATATAGACAAAGGCCCCATCCACGAACAAATCCGCCCCTTCAACCAGTTCCACCCCCATCAGATCGGCAAGGAAGGAATGTTCATAATAGGCCGAATTGTAATGCCCCGGCGTCAGGATCACGATGGTCGGGTCACGCTCACACTTGGCGGGGGCAACCGAGGCCAGCGTGCGGCGCAACAGGTCATGGTAACGGTCCACGGGTTCAATGCGGTTTTCGCGGAAAAGATCGGGGAACATCCGCATCATCATCTCGCGGCTTTCCAGCATGTAGCTGACGCCCGAAGGCGTGCGGCAATTGTCCTCCAGCACATAGAAATCGGTCGGCCCGGTGCGCACGATGTCGATGCCGACGATATGGGAATAGACCCCTTTCGGCGGCACAAAGCCCACGACGGCGCGTTCGTAAGCCTCGTTCTGATAGACCAGATGGGCGGGAATACGCCCTGCCCTTACGATCTCGCCACGGCCATAGACATCGACCAGAAAGGCATTGAGCGCCCGCGCGCGCTGCTTGATGCCCCGGTCCAGCTTGGCCCATTCCTGGCCCGTAAAGACGCGGGGGAACATGTCAAAGGGGATCAGCCGGTCAGGATCGCCGCCCTCGCCATAGACGGCAAAGGTGATGCCGATGCGGCGGAAAAGCGCCTCCGCCTCGGCCTGTTTTTCAAGGCGGCGATCCGCGGGCATGGAGGCCATCCAATCCGACAGCCGGGCATAGGGCGGCCGCACCCCGGCACCATCATACATCTCGTTGAAATAGCTGGTCATCGCCTGCCCCTTCCCTCGGATTTGGCCTTAGTAAATGACGGGGCTTGGGGATTGGTAAAGCGCTTCCCCGCTGCGGGCTGCATTTTCTGCGGCAAATGCCCAAAATAGAGGCAAATCTACCGACCCGCCGCCTGCCCCTTGCCGTTCCCCCCCTCGCACCCCTAGATGGGAACAAAGAATTATGAGGTTTCCCATGCATCCCCTGCCCCGTCTTGGCCAAAAGCGCCCGGTTTTCGACGCCCGTTCAGGCTCCAACAGCTTTGGCGATCTGCCGGAATGGGATCTGACCGACCTTTACCCCAGCCCGGACGCCCCCGAGGTGGAGCGCGACATGGCTTGGGTCGAAGGCGAAACCGCCCGGTTCGAGGCCGCCTACAAGGGCAAACTCGCCGGGCTGGACGCCGCCGCCATGCTGGCCTGTGTTCAGACCTATGAGGCGATTGATGTGACGGCGGGCCGTCTGATGTCCTATGCGGGCCTGCGTTACTATCAAAACACCATGGATTCCGAGCGCGCCAAGTTCATGGCCGACGCGCAGGACCGCATCACCAATGCCACCACCGCGCTGGTGTTCTTCAGCCTTGAATTCAACCGTCTGGATGATGCGCTCTTGGCCCGGCTGATGGCCGACAACGCCGCCCTTGCCCGCTACAAGCCGGTCTTTGACCGCATGCGCGCCATGCGTCCGCACCAGTTGTCGGATGAATTGGAAACCTATCTGCACGACGCATCCGTGGTGGGGTCCAGCGCGTGGAATAAGCTGTTTGATGAAACCATGGCCGGCCTGATGTTCACCGTCGCGGGCGAGGAGGAGGCGCTGAACCTTGAGGCGACGCTGAACCTGCTGACCGATGCCGACCGGTCGAGGCGCGAGGCGGCGGCGCGGGCGCTGGCGGCGGTTTTTGACAAGAACATCAAGCTCTTCGCCCGCGTTCACAACACGCTGGCCAAGGAAAAGGAAATCGACGATCGCTGGCGCAAGATGCCCTCGGCGCAGCATGCGCGGCACCTGTCGAACCATGTGGAACCCGAGGTGGTCGAAGCCTTGCGCAATGCGGTGGTCGCCGCCTATCCGAAGCTGTCGCACCGATACTATCGGCTGAAGGCGAAATGGCTGGGGCTGGATCGGTTGCAGGTCTGGGACCGCAATGCACCCTTGAACCTTGAGCCGCCAAAGACCGTCGGCTGGGCCGAGGCGACCGATACCGTTCTGTCGGCCTATGCCGCCTTTGAGCCGGAAATGGCCAAGATTGCCAAGCCCTTCTTCACCGATGGCTGGATTGATGCCGGCGTCAAACCCGGCAAGGCGCCGGGCGCCTTTGCCCATCCGACCGTGACGACCGTTCACCCCTATGTCATGCTGAATTACCTCGGCAAACCCCGCGATGTCATGACCTTGGCGCATGAGTTGGGCCATGGCGTGCATCAGGTTCTGGCCGCCGGGCAAGGGGAATTGCTCTCCTCCACCCCGCTCACGCTGGCCGAAACCGCCAGCGTCTTCGGCGAGATGCTGACCTTCCGCCGTCTTCTGGACAATGCGAAAACCAAGGCCGAGAAAAAGACCCTGCTCGCGGGCAAGGTTGAAGACATGATCAACACCGTCGTGCGGCAGATCGCCTTCTATGACTTTGAATGCAAGCTGCACGCGGCACGGGCCGAAGGCGAACTTACCCCCGACGACATCAACGCGCTCTGGATGTCGGTTCAGGCGCAGTCCTTGGGCGATGCCTTTGATTTCATGGATGGATATGAAACCTTCTGGGCCTATATCCCGCATTTCGTGCATTCGCCCTTCTACGTCTATGCCTATGCCTTTGGCGACGGTTTGGTGAACGCGCTTTATGCCGCCTATGAGGGGGGCTTGCCCGATTTCGTGCCGAAGTATTTCGACATGCTGAAGGCGGGCGGATCGAAACACCACAAGGAGCTGCTCGCCCCCTTTGGTCTGGATGCCTCGGACCCGAAGTTCTGGGACAAGGGCCTTTCCATGATTGCAGGCTTCATCGACGAATTGGAGGCGATGGAGGACTGATACTGGCTGCCGGGGTCAACGGATGCTGGGCAAACGAGTTTTCGCTGAAACCTCGGACCGGCCCGGTGGCCCCGTCCACCGCCCCCCGCCACGCGGGGGGGTAGCCAGCAGGGTTAGATCGTGACGTCCACCGCCTCGCGGTAGGCCCAGTCGATCATGGCTTGCGTGCCCTTGGCATTCTCCAGCGTCCAGGCAAAGGGGGTGCCTTCGCGGATGGATCGGCCAAAGGCCTCGACCTGAAGCTGATACTGGTTCAGCGCGGGGAAGCGTTCGATCAACGTGCGGTTGCCCCCCTTGTGCAATTCGATTTCCGCCATGTCATTGACCCCGGCATTGAACGGGCCGCCCTCCAGCCGGATCATGCCCGTGGTGCCTTGGAAGGTCACGACCTGCCGGTTATAGGCGCGCATCGTGGTCATGGAATTGTAGGTATAGCGCCCGGCCGGGCCTTGCATGGTGGCCGCCACCTGTGCCCAAATCTCGACACCCTTTTCGCGAATGACGCGGGACGACAGCTCAACCGGCTCTGCCCCGGTGACAAAGCGCGCCGACCCAAAGGTGTAAACCCCGATGTCGCGCAGCGACCCGCCGCCAGTCTCAACCCGGTTGCGGATATTGCCGCCATCTTCAAGGAAGAAGGAGAATTGCGCATCGACATGGCGCAGGGTGCCGATCTCACCGGCCGCAACCCATTCGCGGGCGCGCTGCCATTGCGGGTGATGCACGATCATATAGGCCTCGGCCGCCACAAGGCCGCTGCGGTCACGGGCGGCGATCAGCGCGTCAATCTCGGGGGCATGCAGCGCGATGGGCTTTTCGGTCAGCACATGCTTGCCCGCCTCCAGCGCCTTCAGCGTCCATTCGACATGCAGATGGTTCGGCAGCGGGATATAGACCGCCTCGACGCCTGGATCGGCCAGCAGCGCCTCATAGGTCTTCACATGGCGCGCGGCGGGGGCAAAGGTTTGAAACCCTGCCACTTTTTCGGCGCTGGAGGAGGCGACGGCCACCAGTTCCGCCCCATGGGCCGCGTGAATGGCCGGCCCCATATGGCGCAGCGCAAAGTTCGATGCACCCAGAATTCCCCATTTGACGGTTTTCATACCCTGCCCTCCTGCGTTCCTTTCGCAAGGTAAGGGAGAGGCAGGCGCAAGACAACTAGCCGCGCGCGAGAAGCGACCTGGCAAAGGCGTAAAGCAGCACGGCTGTATAGGCCACGGTCAGCGCCGACAGCACGGCCCAAGGGTAGCGCAGCAACAAAACGACGACCGCGATCGCGGCAATGACGACAAAGGCGGCGCGATCGGTCGGCACGCGCACGGCCTTCAGCGATGGCGTCGGCAGTTTCGAAATCATCAGCAGACCCACCAACACCAGCCAGACCGCCAGCACCGGCCAAGGCGCCATCGGCCAGTCGGGGAATTGCCAGGCGATATAAAGCGGCGCCATGGCCAGCATCGCGCCCGCGGGCGAAGGCACACCTTGGAACTTGCCCAACCGCGCGAGGCCCGCCGCCACCTCATTGCCGATGTTGAACCGCGCAAGCCGCAGCACCGTGCAGACCACATAGATCAGCACCGCCCCCCAGCCAAAGTCATTTCCGGCCGGGAAGGCCCAGTAATACATCAGAAAACCGGGGGCCACGCCGAAGTTCAGGAAATCCGCCAGCGAATCCAGCTCCGCCCCGAGCGGGCTTTCGCTTTTCAGGAAGCGGGCCAGACGGCCATCCAGCCCATCCAGCACCGCCGCCAAAAGGATCATCACCACGGCGGCCGAAAAGAACCCCGCCGCAGAAAAGCGGATCGAGGCGAGGCCCGCACAGAGCGCGCCCACCGTCATCATATTGGGCAAAAGCTGCACCACCGACATGTCGCGCCGCGCGCCGCGCCAGCGCTTCAGATCGGGCTTGTCTTGCGGGTCGGGCAGCGCGCCCATCTTATTCGCTCCGCGCCAGACGCGGCGGCAGATTGCGCGTCAGATCGGCAATCACGGTTTCCCCCGCCACCATGGTCTGGCCCAGGGCCACCTGCGGTTCCACCCCTTCGGGCAGGTAGACATCCAGCCGCGAGCCAAAGCGGATCAGGCCAAAGCGGTCGCCCATGCGCAGGGATTGGCCAACGCGGGTAAAGCAGACGATGCGGCGGGCGACCAGCCCAGCAATCTGCACCACGGCCACCTTGCGCCCATCGGCCAGCTTGATGGCCAAGGAGTTGCGCTCATTGTCGGACGAGGCCTTGTCGAGCGAGGCGTTGAAGAATTTGCCGGGGCGGTAGGCGATGGCGTCGATCTGGCCTGCAACCGGCATCCGGTTCACATGGCAGTTGAACACGTTCATGAAGACCGACACCCGCAAAAGCGCCTCTGGCCCCATGCCCAGTTCGGCCGGCGGCACGGCGCGTTCGATCAGCGAGATCACCCCATCGGCGGGCGAGACGATCAGGCCTTCGTCCAAAGGCACCGAGCGGACGGGATCGCGGAAGAAGTAATAGCACCAGACCGTCAGGCCAAGGCCAATCCAGCCCAAAGGCGTGCAGAGCCAGAACAGCACCGCGGTCACCGCGCCGAAAATGGCGACAAAACGCCAGCCCTCGGGGTGCATGGGTTTCAAAAACGTGTCGAGCATGTTCATCGCAGCAGACCTTTGGCAGTTCGGCCCCGGTCCTAGCGGCTTGGGGCGCGCGGGGCAAGGGAAACCCCACGCGCCGATGGTGATGACGGCACAGCCCTTAGGCTGGCACCGTCATGCCCTTGCCCTTGGCAAGTTCGCGCATCCGCGCTTGCAGCTTTTCAAAGGCGCGCACCTCGATCTGGCGGATGCGTTCGCGCGAGACGCCATAGCTTTCCGACAGGTCTTCCAGCGTCACCGGCTCATCCGACAGGCGGCGCTTGGCCAGAACATCGCGTTCCCGCTCGTTCAGCGCGTCCATCGCCTGGGTCAGCAGGCCAAGGCGGATGTCCATCTCGTCCTTTTCGGCATAGGCCCCGGCCTGATCGCTGTCCTCGTCTTCCAGCCAATCCTGCCATTGGCTGCCGCCCTCGCCATCGGCCCCGACCTGCACGTTCAGGCTGGCATCCGATCCGGCCAGACGGCGGTTCATGGCGATGACCTCGGCCTCGCTGACCGAGAGATCCTTGGCAATCTGCGCCAGATTTTCCGGGCGCAGATCGCCCTCCTCCAGCGCGCCGACCTTGGCCTTGGCTTTCCGCAGATTGAAGAACAGCTTTTTCTGCGCCGATGTGGTGCCCAGCTTCACCAAGGACCAGGACCGCAGGATATATTCCTGGATCGAGGCGCGGATCCACCACATGGCATAGGTCGCCAGACGAAAGCCCTTTTCCGGGTCAAACCGCTTGACCGCCTGCATCAGGCCGACGTTGGCCTCGGAAATCACCTCGGCCTGCGGCAGACCGTAGCCCCGATAGCCCATGGCGATTTTCGCGGCCAGACGCAGGTGGCTGGTGACCAGCCGATGCGCCGCCTGCGGATCTTGCCGGTCGGCCCAGGCCTTGGCCAGCATGTATTCTTCTTCCGGTTCCAGCATCGGGAACTTGCGGATGTCCTGCATGTAGCGGTTCAGCCCCTGTTCCGGGCTGGGTGCAGGCAGATTTGCGTAGGTGCTCATTTCGACGCCCCCTCTCCTCGTTCATCGGGTCCGATTGCGGCCCCCGAAGGCCGAAAATCTATGCCCCTTGCGCGCAGCTTTCAAGGATTGCGCTATCACGCATTGATGAACGTCAGATGTGCGAAATTCCGTCGCAGACAAGGGTACGAGCCGGGATCATGTCAAAACCTCACGAAAGTGTCAGGTCTGTGTCAGATCGCCACCCGCTCGCCCAGTTCCACAACGCGGTCGCGCGGCAAGTGGAAGAAGTCGGTCGGATCGGCCGAGATCCGCGCCAGCGTCGCATAAAGCTGGTCCAGCATCCGGCCAAAGCCCCCCGGCCCCGAGGGCACCGGGCGACGACGGCCCAGAAAGAAGGTGGAGGCCATGACGTCGAATTTCAGCCCTGAGCGGCGGGCATGCACCATGGCGCGGCTGACGTTCGGGGTTTCCATGAAGCCAAAGCGCAGGGTCAGACGGGCGAAATGCTCGGTCAGCACCTCATATTCCGCCCGTTCTTCCAGCGTGGCATAGGGCACGCGCAGGGTTTCCACCGTCAAAAGCACGGTCTGGTCATGCAAGACCCGGTTGTGTTTCAGGTTATGCAACAGCGCCGAAGGCACCACATCGGCATCGGGCGTCAGGAAAAACGCGGTGCCGGGAATGATCTGCACCGAGGAATTGCGCATCGAGCGGACAAAACTGTTGAGCGGGATCGCCAGCTTGTGCAGCCGGGCCGAAACCCGCTGCGTGCCGCGCCACCACGCCACCATCATAAGGCACAGCACCGCCGCAATAATCACCGGCACATAGCCACCATCGGCAATCTTGGCCGCGTTGGAGGCGAAGAAGGCCAACTCCACCATGATGACCGGGGCAATGAGCAGCAGGCTGATCACCAGCGGCAGTTTCTTGGCCCGCCACAGGAACAACGCCCCCAGCATGGTTTCCAGCACCATGCTGCCGGTCACCGAAATCCCATAGGCCGAGGCCAGCGCGGTGGAACTGCGGAACGACACGACCAGCCACAGGACGCCGAACAGAAGCGTCCAGTTGACGGCGCCGATATAGATCTGTCCCGAGGCGCTTTCTGCGGTATGGCGCATGGTCAGCCGGGGCAAAAAGCCCAGTTGGATCGCGGCGCGCGCCATCGAAAACGCCCCCGAAATCACCGCTTGGGCCGCAATCACGGTGGCGGCTGTCGCCAAAAGCACCAGCGCAGGCAAGGCGTGGCCCGAGGCCATCGAGAAGAAGGGGTTTTCCAGCGCGGCGGGATTCGACAGCACCAGCGCGCCCTGCCCGAGGTAATTCAGCACCAAGGCGGGGAAGATCAGTGCAAACCACGCAATGACGATCGGACGCCGGCCGAAATGGCCAAGATCGGCATAAAGCGCCTCGCCCCCGGTGACGGCCAGAAAGACCGCGCCCAGCACGACAAAGGCCACCCCCTTGTGGGCGATCAGAAAGCCAAGCCCCCAGGCCGGGTTCAGGGCCGCAAGAATGCCGGGGTTCGCCGCCATGTGCCACAGGCCAAGCCCGCCCAGCGTCAGAAACCACACCACGGTGATCGGCCCGAAAAAGCGGGCAATCTTGGCGGTGCCGCGCCGCTGCACGATGAACAGCGCCAAAAGGATGCCGATGGCAACCGGAAGCACCCATTGATTGAGGTCGGGCAGCACCATCTCCATGCCTTCAACCGCCGACAGCACCGAGATTGCGGGCGTAATGACGGCATCGCCGCCAAAAAGGGCTGCGGCCATGATGGCCAGCGCCAGAATGGGCAAGGAGCGGCGGCCTAGCGCCAGACGCACCAGCGTGTAAAGCGCCAGCACCCCGCCTTCGCCCCGGTTGTCGACACGCAACAGCGCGAAAATGTATTTCACGGTGACGATCAGCACCAATGTCCAGACCAAGAGCGACAGCAACCCCAACACCTCGGGGCGGCCGGGCTGGGTGCCTTCGGCGGCGGTGGCGTGCAGCGCCTCGCGGAAGGCGTAAAGCGGCGAGGTGCCGATGTCGCCGTAGACCACCCCGATCGCCCCGATCACCAGCGCCGTCATCCCCTGGCGGTCATGATCGGAATGGTGGATGTCCGCTTCGGCATCGGATTCCGCACGCAGATAATCGGCGATGTCCAACGCTTCTTCATCGAAAAGCGGCAATTGTTCGGGGTCCGCGGGGCGGACGGGATCGTGGATCATGGCATCCAGCTTTGATTTCGGGATCGGTTGGACCACACAGCCAACCCCAAGGGTCGGCAGGTCGGCTAGGAAGTTTGGGAGGTCTGGCAGACGACCCCTGTAAGCACTCCGGCGCAACTGCCGATTCCGTCGGCATGGTCGCAACCTACGCCGCTCACGAAGCCGTAACAAGAGGAAACGAACGCGTGAGCGCGGGTTGGCTTACACCCCACGCAAAGCCTTGAGAAGGTTCGACATATCGTCAGGCAACGGGCTTTCAAACTCCAGTTCCTCGCCCGTGACCGGATGTTCAAAGCCCAAACTCGCCGCATGCAGCGCCTGCCGGGGGAAGCTGTTGGCCAACTCTGCCGCCGCCCCGAACAGCTTTTCCGGCAACCGCCGCTTGCCGCCATAGGTCTGGTCCCCCAACAACCCATGGCCCGCATAAGACATATGCACCCGGATCTGATGGGTGCGCCCTGTCTCAAGCCAACATTCCATCAAGCTGGCCGCGCCCTGAAAGCTTTCCAGCACATGGGCGCGGGTGACGGCGTGGCGACCCTCGTTCCAGACCACGGCTTGCCTTTGGCGGTCGGTTTTGTGGCGGGCCAGATGGGTGGCGATCTTCAAAATGCCCCCCTGTTCAAAGCTGATCCCCCTTAGGCCGCGCAGGCGCGGATCATAGGCATCGGGCTGGCCATGCACGACCGCCAGATAGTGACGGTTCACGGAATGGGCCTCGAACTGGGCGGCAAGCCCGTGATGCGCCCGGTCTGATTTCGCCACCACCAGAAGGCCCGTGGTATCCTTGTCGATGCGATGCACGATACCCGGGCGCCGTTCGCCGCCGATACCCGACAGCGTGTCACCGCAATGGTGCAACAGCGCGTTCACCAGCGTGCCCGAAGGCGTGCCGGGGGCCGGATGCACCACCATTCCGGCAGGCTTGTCGATGACAATCAGATCATTGTCTTCCCAGATGACGGTCAGGGGAATGTCTTCGGCCAGCGTCTCCACCTCGACCGCGGGGGCAAGGCGCAGGGCATAGAGCTGCCCTTCTGCCACCTTGGCCTTGGGGTTGGTGATGGCCACGCCATCCATCAGCACATCGCCCTCGTCGATCATCTTCATCAGGCGCGATCGCGACAGCGCCGCTTCCTCTGGCACAAGGGCTGCAAGCGCCTTATCAAGACGGGCGGGCGCATCTTCCCCGATGGTAAGATGCAGCCAGCCGTTTTCAGAAGGCATCGCCATGCAAGACACTCCTGACGCCCCACCGGACCTGCCGCCCAGCCTGCGCCTTCTCAAGGGGTTGGTGATGGTGCTGATGGTCACCATGATCGTCGGTGTCATAACGGTGGTTTGGCTGCTTGTCACCCGCATGCCGGATGGAAACGCCGCCACCGCATTGCCCCCGGTGCTGATCCCGGTGTTGCCCGCCGAGATCACCCTGCCCGATGGGCTGGTGGCCGAGGCGGTGACCGCTGGCAAGGGCTGGTTTGCCGTGGTGACGACGGATCAGCAGATCCTGATCATTGGAGTGGACGGAGTGCTGAAACAGCAACTTATGATCAGTCCGTGACACTCTAATGATCATGGGCCGTTTCTCGCTTGACGCGACAGGGTGAACATTTCCTATATCAAATTATCATCTTAGTTGAAGGCCCTGTGAAAAATGCGACCGGCGGTTATCATGCGCCTGCACGCCCGGATCGCGGCAATTCCCGCCGAAGAAATCGCGCGTCAGCATCGCATGCTGGAACAGGACCATGCGCTGCGCAATTTCATACTGGGCGTCAATTACATCATCGGCGCGATCTTTGTGCCGCCCCATATCGTGGCCTTGCTGGCTGTTGCCGATTTTGCCGCCGAAGGTCTGGGCCTGCGCTGGATGAAAGGCTTGAAGCCGGCCGAGGCGCCGCACCACTATCTTGGCACGCTCTTTGCCGTCCATCTGTCGCACATGGCATTCACCGCCATGCTTGTGCTGTGTTTCAGGTCCAATCTGCCGTTGGCACAGGCCTATGCGGCAGGCGCGATCAGCCTTTCCTTGCTGCAACTGGCCTCGGTTCGGGTCATTCACAAACCCTATGCCGTGGTGGGTCTGGCCACCTCGTTCACGGTCGCGGCCATCGCTCTGCTGCTGGCTTGGTACAGCCGCAGCGGCGGGGCCGATATGCCTCTGGGCATGATTTCCCTCGTGGTTGCGGCCTATTGCGTGTGGGCAATCATCCACGCCAACCATGCCCTTCATGCCGGAATGGCGCGCGAACGCGCAACCGCGCGGGCTGCGGATCAGGCCAAATCCCGGTTTCTGGCGCAGATGAGCCACGAATTGCGCACGCCCCTGAATGCCATTCTGGGGCTGGGCCATGCCGAGATGATGCAGGCGCGCGATCCGGCCTCGATGGAGCGGCTGCGGCTGGTGACCGATGCTGCCCGCGGACTCGCCGTCATTCTTGATGACATCCTCGACATGTCCGCGATCGAGGCGGGGCATTTGCCGATCCGTCCGGTGCCTTGTGATCCCGCGCGCGAAATCGCTGCAGCGGCAGAGCTTTATCGCCCCCTGTTCGAGGCACAGGGCCTGCTGATCGGGCTTGCCATCTCGTCCGACCTGCCCACCCGCGCCGTGCTGGACCCGCAGCGGCTGCGGCAATGCCTGACCAACCTGTTTTCCAACGCGCTGAAACATACCCGCTGGGGCGGCGTTGCGGTGCAGGCCGAACTTTCTGCCGATGGCAAGATCGCCATCATCTTTTCCGATACCGGGCCGGGCATTTCCGACTCTGAGGCCGAGCGCATCTTTCAACCCTTCCAGCGCGGGCCATCTGCGCAGCCCGGCACCGGGTTGGGCCTGTCGATCACCCGGGCGCTGGCGCGCTCGATGGGGGGCGACATGGTGCTTTTGCCCAGCACCGAGGGGGCGCGTTTCCTGCTGACCCTGGGGTTCACCACCGAAATCAGCCCGCAAGCCGCCCCGGACCACGCCAGCACTCCGCAACCGGGCACCGATGTGGCCAAGGCCACGCGGGTATTGATCGTCGACGACATTGCCACCAACCGTCTGGTGGCCCGCGCCCATCTGCGGCTTTTGGGCGTGGCGACCGAGGAGGCGGCTTCCGGTCAGGAAGCCTTGGACAAGATCCGGCAGGCCGCACCCGACCTTGTGTTTCTGGATATGAACATGCCGGGGCTGGACGGGCTGGGCACCCTGCGGCTGATCCGCAAGCTGCCGAGCCGGGCAGCGCGGGTGCCGGTCGTGGCGATGACCGCCGACGCCACCGATGCGCATCGCCGCCGCTATCTGGACGCAGGGTTGGATGGCTATCTTGCCAAGCCGCTGACACCGGAATCCGTTTGCGAAATCATCGCCCGCTTTGCACCCCGGGCCTGACCTGCGGCCTTGAAGCGGCACGACCGGGCAAAGCCCCCCGACGGGTCAAAACCGACACGCCCGGCGGCGCGGGCAGGCGTGACTTTGGCCATGGCGCGGATCAGGCTGCGGCAAGAGATGGGGGAGAGCCGGGGGCATGCAATGATCGGGGATCTTGGCGCAAAAGACGCAACCGAACTGGCAGGCTGGGTCGCCTCGGGTCAGGTGTCGCCGACGGAACTGCTGGAGGCCGCCCTTGCCGCGGTCGCGGCGCGCAATCCTGCCCTCAATGCCGTTGTGCAGGTGCAAGAGGGCGTGGCGCGCCGGACGATTGCCGAGGGCCTGCCGCAGGGGCCGTTCCGGGGCGTGCCATTTTTGTTGAAAGACCTTGGCTGCGAGGCCGTTGATTTCCCCGGCCACAATGGCAGCCGGTTGTTGGCCGATACCCGATACAGCCGCGATTCAGCGATTTTCGAACGCATCCGCGCCACAGGCGTCGTCACCTTTGGCCGCACCACCAGCCCCGAAGGCGGCATCGGCACTGCGACCGAAGCCGCGGTTTACGGCGGGCCGACGCGCAACCCTTGGAACCTTGACCATACGCCCGGCGGATCCTCCGGGGGCGCGGGCGCTGCGGTGGCGGCCGGGATCGTCGCCATGGCGCATGGATCAGACGGCGGCGGATCGGTGCGCATTCCGGCCGCAAGCTGCGGGCTTTTCGGCTTCAAGCCCACCCGCGCCCGGTTGCCCGACGGGCCGTTTGTGGGCGAAGGTTGGGCGGGCATGGCGATTGACGGGTTTCTGACGCGCTCGGTGCGCGACACCGCGCGGATGCTGGACGCCTGCGCCGGGTCGGATCTGGGCGCGCCCTATGTGGCACCCCCGCTGCGGACCAGCCATGCCGATGCCATCAGCCGCCCGCCCCGCCGCTTGCGGGTGGCGATCTGCGACACCACCTTTACCGGTGATCTCATCCATCCCGAGGTGGCCGAGGCGGTGCACGCGGCCGGGCGGCTTTTGGAAAGCCTTGGCCATCATGTTACCCCTGCCCTGCCCGACGCCGATGTGCCGATGATGATGCGGGCCTGGACCGATATTGTCGGGGTCGGCACGGCCTTGGGGGTGAAAAAGGCGCTGAAGGGGCGGCCCCTGTCGCCCGATCTGGTCGAAGGCGTCAGCCGGGGGGCTTGCGCCCATGCCGATACCCTGCACCCGACGCGCTATCTGGAGGCGGTTGGTGAAATTCACGCCTTTGGCCGCCAGATGGCGGGGTTCTTTGCGGGCGGGCCTGATATTCTTCTGTCCGCCACCTTGGCCGACCCCCCGGCCCGCATCGGCCGCTTCAACCATGACAGCGAGGATTACGTCGCCTATCGCATCGGACCGAAAGGAATTTTCGCCTATTCGCCCTTCTGCGCCATCTTCAACGCCAGCGGCCAACCCGCCGCCAGCCTGCCGCTTGCGATGTCGGCCAATGGCCTGCCCATCGGCCTCCATCTGGCGGCGGCTTTCGGCGAGGATGAGCTTTTGATCGCCCTTTGCGCAGAACTTGAGTTGGCACAACCCTGGGATGCGCGTCGCGCACCAATCGCCGCCGGATCGCAGGTTTCTGTTGCACCCTGAGGAAAAACGCAGTCCAAATATGATCAAAATAACAGGGAGCGAGTCACCATGACGGCAAAGAACGCCATTGAGGCGCGGAACGTCGTGAAGGCCTTTGGCCAAGGCGACGCCGCTGTGCGGGCGCTGGACGATGTGTCGGTCGAAATCCGTCAGGGCGAGTTCTTTACCCTTCTCGGTCCCTCGGGCTGCGGCAAGACCACGCTGCTGCGCCTGATCGCGGGCTTTGAAATGCCGACCGATGGGCTGATCTTGCTGGATGGGCAGGACATCACCTACCTGCCGCCGAACAAGCGCCCGGTGAACACGGTGTTCCAGTCCTACGCGCTTTTCCCGCATCTGACGGTGGCGCAGAACATCTCGTTCGGGCTTGAAATGATGGGCAAACCCAAGGCGGAAGTCGCGGCGCGCACCGAAAAGATGCTGGCGCTGGTGAAGCTGGAGGCGATGGCCGGGCGCAAGACCAGCCAGCTTTCTGGCGGCCAACAGCAGCGCGTGGCGCTGGCCCGCGCGCTGGCGCCGCAGCCGAAGGTGCTTTTGCTGGATGAACCCCTGTCGGCCCTGGATCTGAAACTGCGCCAGGCGATGCAGATCGAATTGAAGCGGCTGCAACGGGAAACCGGCATCACCTTTGTCTTCGTGACCCACGATCAGGAAGAAGCCTTGACCATGTCGGACCGCATCGGCGTCATGTCGAACGGCAAGTTGCAGCAGGTCGGCACGGCGAAAGAGATTTATACCCGGCCCAAGAACCGCTTTGTGGCCAGCTTCATCGGCGAGACGAATTTCCTTGCCGCCAAGGCGGAAGGCGCGCAGGCACGGCTCGCCTCGGGGGATGTGGTCGACCTTGCGGCCCCTGCCACCGGCGATGTGACGCTGACGGTGCGGCCCGAACAGGTGCGGCTTGCGGCCTTGGGCGAGGCGGACGCCCTGCCCGCCACCATCACCAATCTGGTCTATTTCGGCACCGATACCCATGTGCATCTGGCGCTTTCCGACGGCACCGAGGTGACAGCCCGGGTGCAAAGCCCGGCCACGGGCGACGCGGGTCTGGAACGGGGTGCCAAAGCGGCGATCCGCTTTGCCCCCGGCGCCATTCAGGTCGTGGGAGACTGACCCATGACGACACAAGGGATGAGCGCGGCAGAGGCCGCCCAGATCAAGACCTCGGCCCGCAATGGCTGGCTTTTGTCCTTGCCCGCGCTGGTGGTGCTGGCGCTGGCCGCCGTCGGTCCCTTGCTGATCGTGGTGGTCTATTCTTTCCTTGAGGCGGGCAAGCACGGCAATGTGGTGGGGAATTTCTCGACCGAGGGCTGGCGCGGTCTTCTGTGGACCAAGGACATCTTTACGGACAGCTATGTGCTGGCCGATGCCCATCTGACGATCTTCTGGCGGTCCATCAAACTGTCGCTCCTGACCACGCTCACCACCTTTGCCGTGGGCTTTCCGACCGCCTGGTTCATCGCCACAAGGCCGCCGAAGGCCAGGGCGCTGTGGCTTTTCCTGATCACCATCCCGTTCTGGACCAACCTTTTGATCCGCACCTATGCGATCAACGAGGTGATCCGTGCCGAAGGGCTGCTGAATCTGGCGCTGATGAAGGTCGGGATCATCGCCGAGCCGCTGAAGTTGATCTACACCGACATCGCGGTGTTCATCGGCATGACCTATGTCTACCTGCCCCTGATGGTGCTGCCCCTGTTCGCCGCCATTGACCGCTTTGATCTGCGGCTCTTGGAGGCGGGCTATGACCTTTACGCCAACCGCTGGCAGGTCTTGCGGCGGATCGTCTTGCCCATCGTGAAACCGGGGATCATTGCGGGGTCAATTCTGGTGTTTGTGCCCTCGCTCGGGGCCTATGTCACGCCGCGCGTTCTGGGCGGCGGCAAGCAGCTTATGATCGGCAATCTGATCGAGTTGCAATTCGGGCAGGGCAAGAACTGGCCCTTGGGGGCGGCCTTGTCGATGACGCTTCTGGCGGCGGTGACGGTGGCGCTGCTTTACTATGTCAAAGTGGCGAACGGGGAGAAGACCCATGGCTGAGCGCCGCTTTTCCGCCACCCACCTGCCCGGCTTTTCGCTGACCGCCATCGTGGTCTTTGTCGCCCTTTACCTGCCAATCTTCACGCTGGTCGTCTATTCCTTCAACGTCGACAAGACGATGGGCAACTGGGGCGGGTTTTCCTGGGTCTGGTATGAAAAGGCCTGGGCCAATGAGCAGGTCAAGGATGCCACCATCCGGTCCTTGATCATCGCGGGCTTTGCCGCCGTGATCTCGACGGCGCTGGCGACCATGGCCGCGCTTGGCACCACGCGCAGAAAGGCCTTCAAGGGGCAGACCTTCATCTATGTGATGATAAACCAGCCCCTGATGGTGCCGGAAATCGTCACGGCCGTGGCCCTGATGATCCTTTTTGGCCTCATCAAGACCATGACCGGCATTCACGGGCTTGGCTATCTGATCCTTGCCCATTCGGCGTTCTGCATCCCCTTTGCCTATCTGCCGATCCGCGCGCGGCTGGAGGGCATGGACCTGACTTTGGAAACCGCCGCTGCCGATCTTTACGCCAGCGCATGGGCGACCTTCCGCCGGGTGACGCTGCCCATCCTGATGCCCGGCGTCATCGCGGGCGCGATGCTGGCTTTTGTCGTCAGCCTGGATGATGTGGTAATTACCGAGTTCGTCAAATCGGCGGGACAAGACACCTTGCCGACCTATATGCTGGGCCAGATGCGGCGGCAGTTGACGCCCGAGATCAACGCCATCTCGACAGGGCTTTTGCTGATTACCGTCGCCATGCTGACCGCGTTTTTTCTGCTGACGCGCAAGAACGACTGACCAACGAAAACCACCTGGGAGACTGACCAATGAAAAGATTTCTGACCGCAACCGCGCTGCTTCTGGCCTCGACCGGGCTGGCCAGCGCCGAGGGCACGCTGCAACTGTACAACTGGGGCAACTATACCTCGCCCGAACTTCTGGAGAAATTCGAGGCCGAAACCGGCATCAAGGTGACGGTGACGGATTACGACAGCAACGACACCGCCCTGGCCAAGATCGAAGCGGGCGGTCATGGCTTTGACCTTGTGGTGCCTTCGGCCAACTATGTGCAGATCTTTGTCGAAAAAGGTCTGGTGCAGGAGCTGGATCATTCCAAGCTGCCCTCGATCGGCAATATCGCGCCCGAATGGCAGAACGTGGAATGGGACGCGGGCCGCAAGCATTCCATTCCGTGGCAGTGGGGCTCGGTCGGGATTTCGGTCAATACCGATGTCTACAAGGGCGACGTGAACACCGCAGCGCTGTTCCTTGACCCGCCGGAAGAGCTGAAGGGCAAGATCAACGTCGTGCCCGAGATGATGGATATCGTGGGGCTCGCGACGCGCTATTACGGCGGTGAATATTGCTCGGAGGATCTTGAGGTTCTGAAGAAGGTCCGTGACGGGCTGATCGCGGCCAAGCCGCATTGGATCGCGATGGACTACGGCGCCACCGAAAAGATGACCAATGGCGACTGGGCGGCTTCGGTCAACTGGAACGGCTCGTCCATGCGCATCCGTCTGGACAATGACAAGGTGGTCTACGGCTATCCCAAGGAAGGCTATCCCTTGTGGATGGACAGCGTCATGCTCTTGCAGGATGCGCAGAACGTCGACAACGCCTATACCTTCATGGAGTTCATCCTGAAGCCGGAAAACGCCGCGCTGATCTCGAACTTTGCGCGCTATGCCAACGGGATTGCCGGGTCTGAGGCCTTCATGGACGAGGTGATGAAGGACGCGCCCGAGGTGGTGATCCCCGAGGAATTCAAGGCGGCGGGCAAGTTCAGCCCGATCTGCAACGAAAAATCGCGCGAATACATGACCGCGATCTGGACCGAATTGCAGAAGTAATCCTGCGGAGCGGCGGGGGGCCAAGCCCCCCGCCGCATGCCTTTTTCGCGCAGATGCGCAAAGGATGGGGCGTTCCGCCCCCTCTTGGCCCGATTGGGCCAATTCACCCCCTGAGAGTATTTCGAAAGGCGCAAATGGCTTTGTGGGAGAGATCTGCATCGGACCTCGCGCGGATGATTGCGGCCCGGCAGGTGGCGCCGTCTGAGGTGATGGCCGCGCATCTGGACCGGATCGAGGCGGTCAATGGGGTGGTCAATGCGGTGGTCTCGTTGCGCGGGCGTGAGGAGTTGATGGCCGAGGCGCGGCTGGCCGATGATGCGGAACCGGCGGGTTGGCTGCACGGGCTGCCGCTGGCGGTGAAGGATCTGTGCGCCACCAAGGGGCTGCGCACCACTTGGGGCAGCCCTTTGTTTGCTGATTTCGTGCCGAAATCGGATGATCTTCTGGCCGCGCGGATGCGGGCGGCGGGGGCGATCTTCATTGGCAAGACCAACACACCGGAATGGGGGCATGGCAGCCATTCTTTCAATCCGGTCTTTGGCGTCACCCGCAATCCCTATGAGCTGACGCGCACGGCGGGGGGGTCTTCGGGCGGGGCGGCGGCGGGGCTTGCCGCGCGGATGCTGCCGGTCGCCGATGGCAGCGACATGATGGGCAGCCTTCGCAACCCGGCGGCGTTTTGCAATGTCTATGGGTTTCGGCCAAGTTGGGGGCTGGTGCCGGCGGATGCCGAGGGCGACACGCATCTGGCAACCCTTGCCACCGAAGGCCCGATGGGGCGCACGGTGGAGGATGTGGCGCGGCTTCTGGCGGTGCAGGCCGGTGTGAACCCCGAGGTGCCCTTTGGGCGAGAGGCCGGCGATTTTGTCAGCGGCTTGCAGGGTGCCAGCCTGAAGGGCAAGCGCATCGGCTGGCTCTCGGATTGGGGCGGCGCCTATGAGGTGGAGCCGGGGATTTTGGATATCTGCGAAGACGCGCTGCGCCAGATGGAGGCGATGGGGGCGATTGTTGAACCGATCGCCGCCCCCTTCCCGGCCGAAAAGCTTTGGGCGGCATGGACAACTCTGCGGGCCATGCTGAATGCGGGGAGTTTCAAGGCGATCCATGACCAGCCCGACAAACGGGCGCAGCTGAAGCCCGAAACGATCTGGGAGATTGAACGCGGTCAGGGCTTGAGCGCCCAGATGATCTATGAGGCCAGCGTGATCCGCAGCCGCTATTACGCCCATATGGCGCGGCTGTTCACCCGGCTGGATGCCGTGGCTTTGCCGACCGCGCAGGTCTGGCCCTTCCCCGCCGACTGGCGCTGGCCCGAGGAGATCAACGGCCAAGCCATGGACACCTATCACCGCTGGATGGAGATCGTGATCCCAGTCAGCCTGATCGGCCTGCCCGCGCTGTCTATTCCGGTCGGATTTGGCCAAGCTGGCCTGCCGATGGGGATGCAACTTGCCGGCCCGGTCGGGGCGGATGCGGCGATTCTGGCCATGGGGCAGGCCTGGCATGAGGCGACGGATTGGCCGGGCAAGCGACCGCCCGCTCTTGCCTGACGGGCGGCGCCCGCATATGGCTGGCCCATGATCCTTTACCAGATTGTCATGGTCTTTGCCCTTGTGGTCACGCTGGCGCATCAGGCGCTGCGCGGGGCCAAGGGGGCCGTTGCCGAGCGGCTGGGCCTTGGGCCCGCGCCCGGTCTGGGGGCCCGTCCGGGGCCAAGGTTGTGGCTGCATGCGGCCTCGGTTGGCGAGGTGACCTCGGCGCGCTGGGTGCTGGAGGCTGTCTTGGCGGCACGGCCGGGATTGCAGGTTCTGGTCACCACAAACACCGCGACAGGGCGGGAACGGGTGCAGGCTTGGGCGCTGCCGAGTGTGCAGGCCGCGCTTGCGCCCTTTGACAGTGCCGGGGCTGCGGCGCGGCTTCTGGACCGCTGGCAACCGCAGGCGCTGGTGGTGGTGGAGAACGAGCTTTGGCCCGCCCGGCTGCGCGCCTGTGACAACCGCGGCGTGCCGGTTCTGGTGATCGGGGCGCGGATGTCGGCCCGGTCGGCGGCGCGTTGGGGTCTGTTGAACGGGCTGATGCGGCGGATGCTGCGCCGTATCGACTGGCTCTCGGCGCAGGATGCCGAAAGCCGCGCGCGGTTCTTGGCGCTTGGCCTGCCGGAAGCCGCCGCGGGGCCGGTCATGGCCTTGAAATCATTGGGGCATGGTCAGGGCGCACCGCTGCTATTTGAGGCCCTTGGCCCACGCTCCAAGGTGCTTCTGGCGGCCTCGACCCATGAGGGCGAGGAGGCGCTGATCCTTGAGGCCTTTGCCGCGCAAGGCCAGTTTGCTCATCTGATCCTTGCCCCCCGCCATCCCAAGCGCGGCGATGAGGTGGCGGCCCTGTTGTCCGCACGCGGGATGGAGGCGGCGCGGCGGTCAAAAGGCGAAAGCCCGGTCCCCGGCGCCCGTGTCTTTCTGGCCGATACTTTGGGCGAGATGGACCAATGGTATGGCATGGCCGGAGCAACCGTGATCGGCGGCACCTTTGCCCCCAAGGGCGGGCATACGCCATGGGAACCCGCCCGGTTCGGCTCGGCCATGTTGCACGGGCCATCGGTGCATAATTTTGCCGCCCCCTTTGCGGCGCTGGACCGGGCGGGCGGGGCGCTGGCGGTGGCCGATCCGCCGGCTTTGGCGCGCGCCTTGGACGGGCTTGACGCCGCGGCGCAGGCACGATGCGCGGCGGTGGCGGCCGAGGTTCTGGCCCCCCAAGGCGACGGGGCCGAAATCGTGGCGGCGATCTTGCGGGCGGTAAAGGGGTAGGCCCGGCAAGGCAACCCGGCACCGTGGCCAAACAGTGGAACATTTCGGCAAAGACCGGGTTCGACAAGGTGCCAAACCTGTGGTGGATGGCACGCTTGGCAGCAATCCCGCCCCTCCTCGCGACGCGGGCCACTCCTGCGGGAAGAACCATCCATGTCCGCAAACGCGGCCGGCGGGAGACATTGGGCAATGCAGGACAGGGTTTTTCTCTTTTACCCATTGGGGATTCATGGAATAATCAGGAAAATGACAGAAAACGGGACAAGCCCGTTGCAGATCGGCAGGCAAGATATGGCGCGTGAAATCAAGATCACCCCTGACAAGGGGCAGGAATGTCGTACCCAATACGGGGCTTTGTGCTGGCGGTTTCACCGCGGCAAGGTCGAGGTCTTGCTGGTCACCTCGCGCGATACCGGGCGTTGGATCATCCCCAAGGGCTGGCCGATTTCCGGCCTGACCCCTGCCGACACCGCCGCGCGTGAGGCGTGGGAGGAAGCCGGCGTTCAGGGCGAGGTGGTGACCGGCGATCTGGGGGCATATGGTTATGCCAAGGTCTTGGACCCCAACCGCTCCATCCCCTGTTCGGTGCAGGTCTTTGGCTTGCGGGTGGCCAAGCTGCGCGACAAATTCCCCGAACGCAAAGAGCGCCGCCGCAAATGGTTCGGCGTGGAAAAGGCCGCGCGCAAAGTGGCGGAACCGGAACTGCGTGCGCTGCTTCTCAGCTTGCCCGAACGGTTGGAGGGGGTGGCCCCCCTTGTCGCCGCCTGAGCGATACCCCAAATTGGGGGCAGGAGCCTCAGATGATACGCTATGACCTGACCTGCCCGGAAGGCCACACCTTTGACAGCTGGTTCCAGTCTGCCGAGGCCTTTGATGCCTTGCAGGTGGCGGGCCATCTGTCTTGTGCGATCTGCGGGACGGCGGGTGTCGAAAAGCGCATCATGGCGCCTGCGGTGCGCCCCGCGCGCAAGGCGGGCGACAAACCCAAGCTGAAAGAACCCGCGAGTGATCTGGAGGCCGCGCTGGCCGAAATGCGCCGCCAGATCGAGGCGAACTCGGATTACGTCGGGCTGAACTTCGCCGCCGAGGCGCGACGGATGCATGACGGCGAGATCGACGAACGCGCGATCCATGGCGAGGCCAAGGCCGAAGACGCCCGCGCCCTCCTGGAAGACGGGATCCCTGTGGCCCCGCTGCCGTTCCTGCCAAAACGGCAGGCGAACTAGTCGCCTGCCGCCTCAGGGTCAGATCTGCTTTTCAGGAAGCTGCACGCGCAGCCCGTCCATTTCGGCGCTGACCTTGATCTGGCAGGTCAGACGCGAGGTTGCCGGATCGGGGTTCCAGGCGAAATCCAGCATGTCTTCTTCCATGGCGTCCTTCTTCGGCAGCCGGTCAACCCAGGCCGGGTCGATGTAGACATGGCAGGTCGAACAGGCGCAGGCGCCACCGCAATCGGCCTCGATCCCCGGAATGCCATTGTCGCGCGCGCCTTCCATCACGGTCAGGCCGGGGGCCACATCGACCACATGTTCCTTGCCGCTGTGTTCCACGTAAGTGATCTTCGCCATTGTCCTTGATCCTGCCTTGATTGCCCAAGCTGTCGGGGATGCGCCAGACATAGGACAAGGCCGCAGGATATGCCAGAGGTGCTATGACTACACCGCTTCGCCTCCCGCAGTCGGGCCTAGTCAGGAGGGGCAAATCGGGCTAGATTGCGCGGCGAAGAACGGAACCGGGGCGAACCCGGTGGCAGACAGGCACATTATGCAAAACCCGCTTTCCCTTGGCCTTGTGCTGGCGCTGATCCTTGGCGGCTGCACCGGCGCAAGGGTGGAAGCCCCCGGTCAGGCGCTGCTCAGCCGCGAGGTGGTGCGCCTGAAAGGCGATGGCCCACCGCCCGCAGCCAAGGGGGAGTGCTGGGCCAGTTCGGTGACGCCAGCGGTGATTGAAACCGTGACGGAACAGGTCGTGGTGAGCGAGGAAGTGCGCGATGCCGCAGGGGCGGTGACAACCCCTGCCAGCTTTCGCACCAAGACCAGCCAGCGCATGGTGCAGGACCGCGAGGTGATCTGGTTCCGTGCGCCCTGCCCCCAGGATCAAACCGTGCAATTCGTTGCCAGCCTGCAACGGGCGCTGAAGGCGCGCGGGCTTTATCTGTTGCCCGTGACCGGCGAGATGGATGCGGGCACCGCCGAGGCCGTGCGCCGTTTTCAGGCCGAACGCGGGCTGGACAGCCCGGTGCTGTCCTTGGCCGCCGCGCGGGAATTGGGCATCTCGGCCACCGCGCTGGAAGATCTGTGAGCGTGTTTTCCGCCAATGCCGCGCGCTACCGCGCCCATGTGGCCAAGGTTTGGGCCGATCAGCCCGCCGATGGCGCGCATGATCTGGGCCATCTTGCCCGCGTCTGGGCCAATGCCCGCGCGATTGCGCTCGACGAGCCTTCGGTCGATTGGCAGGTGCTGGAGCCTGCCGTCTGGTTTCATGATCTTGTGAACCTGGCCAAAGACAGCCCCGACCGCGCCCGCGCCTCGACCCTTTCGGCAGCGGCGGCGGTGGATTTTCTGCGCGCCGATGGCTTTGCCGAAGGAAAGCTTGCCGCGGTTGCCCATGCCATTGCGGCCCACAGCTTTTCGGCCGGGATCGCGCCCGAAACCCCCGAGGCCCGCATCCTGCAAGACGCCGACCGGCTGGAGGCTTTGGGCGCCATGGGCCTTGCCCGCATGTTCCTGATCTCGGGCCGGATGGGCGGCGGGATCGTCGATATGGACGACCCGATGGCGCTGCGGCGCCCGCTGGATGACAAGCGCTTTGCCCTTGATCATCTGGAGGTCAAACTCTTGGGCCTGCCCGCAACCATGCAGACCCGCGCGGGCCGGGCGATGGCAGAGGAACGGGCCGAATGGATGATGTCTTTCCGCACCCGGCTGTTGGCAGAGATCGGCTGAAACAGAAAAGGCGGCAAGGTTGCCCCCGCCGCCCCTTTGCCGAAGCCTTATCAGATCACTCGATCGACAGGGCCACGAAACGCGGATCGCCATCGCGGCGCACCAGCAGCAGCAGCGACTTGCGACCGCCCTCTTTTGCCTCGTCGATCCGGTCCGTCAGGTCTTGCAGGGCCTTCACCGGGCGTTGCCCCGCCTCGACGATGATGTCACCGCGATTCAGCCCCTTTTCGGCCGCCTCGGAGGCCGGGTCCACCTTGATCACGGCCAGCCCCTCGCTGCCCTGCGGCAGGCCAAGCTCGTCGGCGATTTCCGCATCCAGCGCCTTCAGCGACAGGCCCAGCAGTTCGGCCAGCTCCGGCTGCGCCGGGGTTTGGTCCGATTTGGCCTGCGGCGTGGCGGCCTCCTCATCGGTTTCACGGCGGCCAAGGGTGACGTCGATGGTCATCTCGGTGCCTTCGCGTTCCACCACCACCGGCACCGCCTCGCCAATCGGGCTGTCCGCGACGGTGCGGGTCAGATCCCGGCTGTTGGTGACCGCTTTGCCGTTGAAGGTCAGGATGACATCGCCGGCCAACAATCCGGCCTGTTTCGCCGGGCCTTCCGGCACATCGGTGATCAGCGCCCCGGCCGCGGCCGACAGGCCCATCGCCTCGGCCACATCCGGCGTCACATCCTGAATCCGCACGCCCAGCCAGCCACGCCGGGTTTCGCCGAACTCTTTCAACTGATCGACCACCTTGACCACCACATTCGAGGCCATGGAAAAGCCAATGCCGATGGAGCCGCCCGTAGGTGACAGGATGGCAGTGTTCACGCCGACAACCTGACCGTCCATGTTGAACAAGGGACCGCCCGAGTTGCCCTTGTTGATCGCCGCATCGGTTTGCAGGAAATCGTCATAGCTGCCCGACAATTCGCGCCCACGCGCCGAAACGATCCCGGCGGAAACCGAAAAGCCCTGACCAAGCGGGTTGCCCATGGCCATGACCCAATCGCCCACCCGCATGCCGTCGCTGTCACCGAAGCTGACGTAAGGCAGATCCTTGGGGCTTTCGACTTTCAAAAGCGCTATGTCGGTCTTGGTGTCACGCCCCACCAGTTTCGCCTTGAGCCGGGTCTTGTCGAAGAACTCGATCTCGATCTCGTCGGCGCCTTCGATCACATGGTTGTTGGTGACGATGAAGCCATCCGCCGAAATCACAAAGCCCGAACCAAGCGCCTGCTGGCGCTGCGGCTCATCGCCGCCCTGACCTTCCGGCCCCATGAAATCTTCGAAGAAATCCTGAAACGGCGAGCCTTCCGGCACGATCGGCCCGCCATCCGTGGGCGCCGCGACCACGGCAGAGGTGGTGATGTTCACCACCGAAGGGCTGATCTGTTCGGCCAGATCGGCAAAGCTTTCCGGCGCGCCACGGGCAAAGGCCGCCTCCATCGGTGCGAAAGCCAGCGAAAGCCCAAGGCCAAGCGCCAGAAGCGCGGTCGAAGGGCGGCGGGTTTTGGCGGGAAAACCGGCGGTTAGGGGTAGCACGGGTCGAACTCCTTGATCGGGCCGCAAGCCGTCCTTGCGGAAACATGATGCATCTTCAGCTAATCAGTGGCGCAAGCAATGCAATCCCGCGCACGGTTGCTCAATCGGTTGTGAAGTCAGTGTAACCAAGGCGGGCCATGGCTCAAGCGCCAAAGCGATACGCCAAAAGCACCAGCCCGGTTCCCAGCGCCACCGCCGCCAGACCCAAAGTACGGCGCTGGTCTTTCGACAGGGACAGCAGAAATTTCATGATCACCTCGATACGCAAAGGGGCCAGTGCCAGCACCAGCCCCTCGACGACAAAGACGAGGCCAAGGCCCAAAAGCAGCAGGGTCATGGCCCGGTCTGAGGTGCCACAGGTGCCGCATCCACCGGCGCGACGACGCCGTTCATGTAGTCGAAGAATTCGGAATTCGGCGACAGCACGATCGACGAATTGCCCGATTGCATGGCCCGCTCGTAAGAGGTGAGCGAGCGGGTAAAGGCAAAGAATTCAGGGTCTTTGCCAAAGGCTTCGGCATAGATGGCATTCCTTTGCGCATCGGCCTCACCGCGGACGATTTCGGCGTTCTTGCGCGCCTCGGAGGTGACTTCCACCTGCTCGCGGTCCGCGGCCGCGCGCACCCGCTGCGCCGCCTCGTTGCCGCGCGCAATCTCATCCGCCGCCTCGCGCTGGCGCTCGGCCCGCATGCGGGCAAAGGTGGCCTCAAGGTTCTGTTCCGGCAGATCGGTGCGGGTCAGGCGGACGTCGATCACCTCGACCCCCAGACTGCCCGCCTCACGCCGGGCGATGTCGCGGATGCGGTTCATCAGCGCCGTGCGGTCTTCGGACAGCACGGCCGTCGAGGGCACGCCCCCCATGATCTCGCGGATGGCGGCATTGATGATGCGGTCCAGACGCTGGCGCGCCACCTCCTCACCGCCTGCCCCCACGGCCTGACGGAACTTCACCAGATCGGTGATGCGCCAGCGGGCAAAGGCATCGACCACCAACCGGCGGTCATCGGCGGGGGTCACCTCGATGGGCTGGGTCGGCAGGCCAAGGATGCGGTCTTCATAGCTGACCACCTCTTGGATGAACGGCAGTTTGAAGCCGACCCCCGGCTCCTCCACCACCTGTTTCACCTGACCAAATTGCAGGACCAGCGCCTGTTTGCGTTCATCGACGATATAGACCGAAGACAGCGCCACGGCCGCCAGAACAAAGATCGCGGGAAGGACAAGAGCGGCGCGCATCAGTTGGAGCCTCCCGAATTTGCGGCATCGGTTGATGCGGCGGCCCCGCTGGACATGCGTCCCAACTCATTCAGCGGCAGGAAAGGAACCACCCCCTGCCCGCCCTGACCATCCACGCCGTCAAGGATCACCTTGTTCATGCCACCCAGAACTTTCTCCATGGTTTCCAGATACATCCGCTTGCGCGTCACATCCGGGGCCTTCACATATTCGTTGTAGACGGCCAGAAAACGGCTGGCCTCCCCTTGGGCATTGTTCACCACCTGCGCGCGATAAGCCGCGGCTTCTTCCAAAAGCTGGGCGGCCTGACCACGGGCGCCTGCCGTTACCTTGTTGGCATAGGCGTCAGCCTCTTTTTCCAGCCGGTCGCGTTCCTGTTGGGCGGCCTGCACCTCGCGGAAGGCGTCGATCACCTCACGCGGGGGGTCGGCCTTGGCAAGGTTGACCCGCACGATGTTGATGCCCGCATCATAACTGTCGAGCGTACCTTGAACGGCGGCCAGAAGATCGGTCGCAACGCGACCCCGGTCGCGGTTCAAGACAGGGGCCAATTCGCTGCGGGCGATGATGTCGCGCATCGCACTTTCCGACACCGCCTTGATGGTGTCGTTCGGATCGGCAAGGTTAAAGAGGTACTTCGCCGGATCTTCGATGTTCCAGACGACCTGAAACTCCATATCGACGATGTTCTGGTCCCGCGTCAGCATCAGCCCGGTGTCCATCTCGCCGCCCGCGCCCGAGCCGACCTCGGTCGTGCGCTCGCCCGTGACCTGCACGATTTCGGCCCGCACCAAGGGCCAGGGGGCAAAGTTCAGACCCGGATTGCCAACCGCGCTGAATTCCCCCAAGAAAAGTTCGACGGACTGTTCTTCGGGCTTGACGGTGTAGAAAGACATGTAGCCCCAGAGCGCCACGGCCGCAAAGGCGCCCAGCACCAGACCCTGACGCGAAAAGAGGTTCGGTCCCTGCCCCGCGCCGCCCTGGGCGGGGGGGCGATTGCCGCCGCGACCGCCGCCCATCAGGACGCGCAACTGCTCCTGCCCCTTGCGGACAAGCTGATCAATCTCGGGGATTTGCGGGCCTTCGCCGGGGCGGCGCGGGCCGCCCTTGCGGCCATCATCCCTGTTTTCGCGCCCGTCATCATCCTGATTGCCGCCACCGCCGCCCCAGGGACCACCGCCACCCGCCATCGAGAAAACCTCACTTCATTTCCATTCCCAATGACTTGGGGCGGATGAGGCCAGAAATCAAGCCGGGAATTGGCGCAGAGTTCGGTTAGACGACGCGGTTGGGCTTGCGCATGGTGACAAGTTCTTCGGCCATGGTCGGATGAACGGCGACGGTGCGGTCGAAATCTTCCTTGGTCGCGCCCATGCCGATGGCGATGGCGGCAAGCTGGATCATCTCGCCCGCCCCTGCCCCGACGATGTGGCAGCCCAGCACCTTGCGCGTCTCGACACTGACCAAAAGCTTCATCAGCACCCGGTCTTGCCGGCCTGCAAACAGCGTTTTCATCGGGCGAAAGGCCGCGACATAGACCTCTGTCGGGCCAGCTTCGCGGGCCTGTTCTTCGGTCAGGCCAATCGTGCCAAGTTCGGGCTGGGTGAACACGGCACTGGCGATGTGCTTGTGTTCAAACTTTGTCGGCACGCCGCGAAAGAGGGTATCGGCAAAGGCGTGGCCCTCGCGGATGGCCACCGGGGTCAGGTTCACCCGGTCAGTCACATCGCCGACGGCATAGATCGACGGCACAGCGGTTTGCGACCAGTCCGACACCTTGATCTCGCCATTGCGGCCGAATGCGACGCCCAAAGCCTCCAACCCCAGCCCGGCGCTGTTGGGTTTGCGGCCCGTGGCGTAAAGCACCAGATCGAATTCACGCTCCTGCCCATCGGTCGAGGGGACGCGAATACCACCCGGCGTCTTTTCCAGTCGCAGCACATCCGTGCCGCAATGCACGGCGATCCCGGCCGCCTGCATCGCGTTCGACACATGGCCGCGCGCCTCGTCGTCAAAGCCGCGCAGGATCTGCGCGCCGCGATAATATTGTGTAACTTCGACGCCCAAACCATTCAGGATACAGGCGAATTCCGATGCAATATAGCCGCCGCCCACCACCAGCGCCCGCTTGGGCAAGGTGGGAAGGTGGAACATCTCATTCGAGGTGACTGCGAGTTCCGCCCCCGGCACATCCGGCACGAAGGGCCGCCCGCCGGTGGCGATCAGGATATGTTTGGTGCGGAACCGCTCTCCGCTGGCAAGCTGGACGGTATGGGCATCAATCACGGTCGCACGGGCGTCATGGATGGTCACGCCGGCATTGCGCAAGGTGCCGCGATAGGCATTTTCCAAACGCGTCAGCTCGGCCTCCAGCGCGGTGCGGAAATGGCCCCAGTCAAAGCCGTGGTTCTTGACATCCCAGCCATAGGCGCGGGCGTCTTCGATGTGGCCGGGAAATTCACTGGCATAGACCATCAGCTTTTTCGGCACGCAGCCCCGGATCACGCAGGTGCCACCCATCCGGGATTCTTCGGCCAAACCAACCTTGGCCCCGCCTTCCGCCGCCGCAATGCGCGCCGCACGCACCCCGCCCGAGCCGCCACCGATAACGAAAAGATCATAGTCGAATTGGGTCATGCATGTGCCTTTTGCTGCTGGCAGACCGGGGGTTTCACACCCCCGGACCCCCGTGGGATATTTGGGCAGAGAGGATGGTGCTAATCGCTCAGATCGGCAAAGATATTATCGGTGGGGGCAAAGTGGATGCGGTCGTCGCTTTGGGTGCCGGCGTTGATGTCACGCACCTGAACGCGGCCATCGCCATGGCCGACGATGACGATATCGCAGATGTCGATGAAAAGGCCATTCTCAACAACGCCCGGTATCTGATTGAGAACCATGGACAATTGCCGTGGATTTCCAATGCGTTTCAGATGCAGGTCGACGATGTAATTCGCCTCGTCCGTCAGGAGCGGCTTATCCCCATTCATCCGCAGCGTCACGTCCCGGTCCAGCACATCGACCGAGACCAGCATTTCTTCGATCAGCGCCTTGGTGGTCTGCCAGCCGAAGGGAATGATTTCCACCGGCAGCGGGAAGGCGCCTAGCTGCGCCACCTCTTTGGCGGCATCGGTGATGACGATCATCTGATCCGAGGCGGTCGCCACGATCTTTTCCTGCAAAAGTGCCGCCCCGCCACCCTTGATAAGCGCAAGGTTCGGGTCAAACTCATCAGCGCCGTCGATGGTCAGGTCCAGCCATTTGGCATCATCAAGGCTGGTGACCGGCACCCCCAATTGGCGCGCCAGTTCCGCCGTGCGGGTCGAGGTGGGCACGCCAACCACCCGCAGCCCCTCGTTGCGGATGCGCTCGGCCAGACAGCGCACCATCCATGCCGCCGTGGATCCGGTGCCAAGCCCCAGCTTCATGCCGCTTTCGACAAAGTCCACCGCGCGTTTGGCCGCAACGAATTTGGCCTTGTCGATGGGAGAAAGATCGGCGGGCATGGCAGATTCCTTATCTGGGCGCGTTGACTTTATACGGCTTTGCCCCCCTGCCCGCGAGGGGCTTTCTTGGTGCTTGACAGCGCGCGCCGACAATCTAATTTGAGAATAATTCGCAATTGCAAGTAAACCGCAGGTCAATCGATGTTTGATTCCGACAGCTTCAGCCTTGGCCAATGGCGCGGATCACGCGGCGATCCGGCATTGGCCGAGGTCAATCGCAGCATCGCCGTGCAGGGCGGCGGCTTGCGGCGCTTTGCAGCCTTCCTTGGGCCGGGCTATCTGGTCGCGGTGGGTTATATGGACCCCGGCAACTGGGCGACCTCGATCGCGGGGGGGTCAAAGTTCGGCTATACGCTCTTGGTCGTGGCCCTGGTGTCGAACCTGATGGCCATCGTGCTGCAATCCTTGACCGCACGGCTGGCCATCGCCTCGGGCCGCGATCTGGCACAGGCCTGCCGCGACGCCTTTGCGCCATGGGTGGCCTATCCGCTGTGGCTTTTGGCCGAAATCGCCATCATCGCCACCGACATCGCCGAGGTGATCGGCACGGCCATCGGGTTGAACCTGCTTTTTGGCATCCCGCTGGAATTGGGCGTCATCATCACGGCGCTGGATGTCTTTCTGATTCTTTATCTGCAAAACAAGGGCTTTCGCTGGCTGGAGGCCTTTGTGGTTGCCCTTTTGGGCATCATCACCCTGTCCTTCGGTCTTCAGATCGCGCTGGCCGATCCTGATTGGGGCGCGGTGATCCGCGGCTTTGCCCCGACGGTCGAGATCGTGAAGAACCCCGAGATGCTGTATCTCGCCCTTGGGATCCTTGGGGCCACCGTGATGCCGCACAACCTTTACCTGCATTCGGCCATCGTGCAGACCCGCGCCTATGGCCATGACCTGCCGGCCAAGCGGCAGGCCCTGCGCTATGCCACCATCGACAGCACCGTGGCCCTGATGTTCGCGCTTTTGGTCAATGCCTCGATCCTGATCGTGGCGGCGGCCACCTTCCATGCGGGCGGCGTGGGCGAGGTGGCCGAACTTGATCAGGCGCATCAGATGCTTGGCCCGTTGATGGGGGCCGCCGTGGCGCCGATGCTGTTTGCCGTTGCCTTGCTGGCCTGCGGGTTGAATTCGACCGTCACCGCCACCCTTGCGGGCCAAGCGGTGATGGAAGGCTTTTTGCGCCTGCGCCTGCCGCCTTGGGCCCGCCGCCTGATCACCCGCGCCATCGCCATCATCCCCGCCGCGGGCGTGACCCTGCTTTACGGCAGCGAGGGCACCGGGCGCCTGTTGATCCTGACGCAGGTGGTCCTGTCGTTGCAGCTTTCCTTCGCCGTGGTGCCGCTGGTCCTGTTCACCACCTCGCGCCGCCGCATGGGCAAGATGGTGGCGCCGCTGTGGCTCGGGGCCGTCGCATGGCTGATTGCGGTGGTGATCGTGGCGCTGAACCTCAAGCTGCTGTGGGATTTTCTGGGGCTGAACGGCTGATCTTGACGGCAGGGCATGGCTCGGGCCTCCTGCGGCAAGCCGACAGGGGGGGACGGGATGTATAAACTGCATGGCGTGTTTGATTGGGGATCACAGGTCATTCATCTGGCCTTGGCCGAACTGCAACTGCCTTTCGAGTTTCATCAGGTCGACGTTGAGGCGGGCGGTCTGCAAGCCTCCGAGTTTCTGGCGCTGAACCCCTTTGGCCGGGTGCCGGTCTTGGAAACGCCCGACGGCCCGATGTTTGAAACCGCCGCGATCCTCTTGTATCTGGCGGAAACCCATGGCGCGCTTGCCCCCGCACCCGGTGCGCCGGATCGGGCGGCCTTTCTGATCTGGTTCGTGCTGGTGACGAACACGATGCATCCCCTGACCCTGACGCTTTTGCACCCCGAACGTCCGGGCGGCGAGACGGTGGCTGCTGCCGTGGCCGACGAAACCCATCGCCAACTGCGCCGCCATCTGGCGGTGCTTGAGACAGTTGCCTCAGCGGGCTGGTGGTGGCTTTCGCCCGAACGGCCGTCGATCCTGTCGCTTTTCCTTGTCATGCTGCTGCGCTGGATCAGGGCCTTTCCGGCCTATGCGCACCATTCCATCGTGCTGGCCGATTATCCCGCCCTGCACGCCATGGCCAAGGGTCTGGAAACCCGGCCCCGGCTTGTCGCCGCCTTGCAGGCCGAGGGGCTTTCCGGCGCGGTCTATTCCGACCCGCCCTGCGAAACTTTGGCCGGTGAAACCCCGGTCCAGCCCGTCTGACGCCGCCCTGAACCTCGAAACGTCGCTTTTTGCCTGCCATTGCCCCGCCACCCTGCCATAGTGCTGCGAAAAGGAGCGTCTGCGATGTATGTTCTGCACTATTATCCAGATACGGCCTCGCTGGCGGTCCGCATGGTGCTGGCCGAACTTGGCGTTCAACATCGCAGCCAGTTGATCGACCGTGCGGCCGGGGTGCTGGCCTCGCCCGCCTATCGCGCGATGCAGCCTTTGGGGCTGATTCCGGCGATGGAAACGCCGGACGGCACGATGTTCGAAACCGCCGCGATCCTCTTGTATCTGGCCGATCGCCACCCCGGCCTTGCCCCGGCCGTGGACAGCCCCGATCGGGGCGATTTCCTGAAATGGCTGTTTTTCACCTCGACCAACGCCCATACGACCCTGCTGCAACTGTTTTACCCCGAACGCAGCGCCGGACCGGATTGCGTGGCCCAGGTGCTGGCCCATGCCCTGCCCAGGATGAAGCAATACCTGTCACTTCTGGACACTGCCGCCGCCGCGAACCCAAGCTGGCTGTCGCAGGACCGCCCGACGATGCTGGGCTATTACATCGCAATGCTGATGCATTGGCTGGGCGGCTTTGGCGTGGACCATCCCTTGCAGATCAACGCCGCCGATTATCCTGCTCTGTTCAAGGTTCTGGCCCTGCTGGAAAGCCAGCACGCCACCCAAGCCATCGCCGAGGATGAGGGGCTTGGCCCCACCCCCTTCACCGCCCCTCTTGCCTGAAAGCCCCCCCTGATGTTTCTCTCTGTCTTCGACATGTTCAAGGTGGGCGTTGGCCCGTCCTCCTCGCATACCATGGGGCCGATGGTCGCCGCCGCACGGTTCCTGGACAAGATGCGCGCCAGCCCGTTTCACTTTCACGGGTTGAAAGCCTCGCTGCATGGATCGCTGGCCTTTACCGGAGTGGGCCATGCCACCGACCGGGCCACCATCCTTGGCCTCGCGGGGTTTGATCCGGCCAGCTATGACGCGACAAAGGCCGAAGCCACCCTGAAGCGGATTGAGGAAACCCATCAGATCGAAGCGCCGGGCCTGCCGGTTCTGGCCTTTGATCCGAAAAAGGATCTGGTCTTCGACTATGGTCCCTCACTGCCCGGGCATGCCAATGGCATGATCCTGAAGGCCACCGACGCCCAGGGCGACATCATCATGGAGGAAACCTATTACTCCATCGGCGGCGGCTTTGTGCTGACCGCGGCCGAGCAATCCGAGGCGGGTGGAGCCAAATCCAAGGCGCGGGCCGATGTGCCCTACCCCTTTGAAACCGCCGCCGAGATGCTGGAGATGGCGGCAAAATCCGGCCTCAGCATTGCCCAGATGAAACTCGCCAATGAGCTGAAATTCCGCACCAAGGCCGAAATTGACAAGGGTCTCGCCCGGTTGTGGGAGGTGATGAACAACTGCATCTCGCGCGGGATGGTGACCGACGGCATTCTGCCGGGGGGCCTGAAAGTGCGCCGCCGCGCCAAGGGTATCCACGAGGCGCTGATCGCCGAGCGCGGGCTGAACATGACGGCCCCCCACACGATCAACGACTGGATGAGCCTTTATGCCATGGCGGTGAACGAGGAAAACGCCGCCGGGGGGCAGGTGGTGACGGCGCCGACCAATGGCGCGGCGGGGGTCTTGCCCGCGACGATCCGCTATTGGCTTGACCACGTGCCGGGGGCATCGGCGTCACGCGTCGGGGATTTCCTGCTGACCGCCGCGGCTGTCGGCGGGCTTTGCAAGCACAATGCCTCGATTTCCGGGGCGGAATGCGGCTGTCAGGCCGAGGTGGGGTCAGCCGCCGCCATGTCGGCCGCAGGTCTGTGCGCGGTGATGGGGGGCACGGTGATGCAGGTGGAAAACGCCGCCGAAATCGCGCTGGAACACCATCTGGGCATGACCTGCGATCCGGTCAAAGGGCTGGTGCAGGTGCCTTGCATCGAGCGGAACGGCCTTGGGGCCATCAAGGCGGTGTCGGCCGCCAGCCTCGCCCTGCGCGGCGACGGGGTGCATCTGGTATCCTTGGACGCCTGCATCGAAACCATGCGCCAGACCGGCCATGACATGCATGAGAAATACAAGGAAACCTCGCTCGGCGGCCTTGCGGTCAACGTGCCGAACTGCTGACCATGCCATACGGGGGTTTCACACCCCCGGGCCGGTTTCTGCGAAACCGGCCTCCCCCGTGGAGTATTTCCAAAGGCGCAACTCGCTCAGGCCGTCTCCTTGCCTGTCGGCCTCGCGCTTATATGACCCTCATCTTTCGCCCCTAAGGCACCCTCTTGTGATCTGCGACTGCGCAGCGGGCTTGCGCCTTTGCAAATACTCACCTTGCTGCCGCACGTCACCATGTGCCCCGCCAAACATCCCACCGTGGCAACGCGGGCTTGGGGGGCTCAATGCCCCCAAGCCCGCCCCACCCCGAAAGGTCGCAATCAGACGGTTTCCTGCCCGTCAGACCCGCTAGGCAGGGCCATGACCCAAGCCCTTTCCCGCCCCGCCGCCTCTCCCGCCGCCGCCAACAGCCCCCTGACCGGCATTGCCTTGATGCTCGCGTTCTGCGTGCTGGCGCCGCTTTTGGACACTGCATCCAAACTGGCCACGGCCACGATTCCGGTGGGCCAGATCACCACCGCCCGCTTTCTGGTGCAGGGAACCCTGATGGCGCCGGTAGCGTTTCTCATGGGGCTGAGCTGGCGGGTCAGCCGCCGCAACCTTGGGCTATTGACCCTGAGGGCGGCGTTTCTCATCGCCTCGACCTATGGCTTTGTCGCCGGCGTGCAGGTGATGCCGATTGCCGATGCGCTGGCCATCGTCTTTGTCGAACCCTTCATCCTGATGATCCTTGGCCATCTGATCTTTGGCGACCATATCGGCCCGCGCCGGATCATCGCCTCGGCCGTGGGTTTTGTTGGTTGCCTTCTGGTCATCCAGCCCTCGCTGATGGCCTTTGGCCCGGCCGCGCTGTTTCCGCTGGCCACCGCCTTTTCCTTTGCCGGTTACATGCTGGTGACGCGGGCGATGTCGGAAGGCGTGCATCCGGTGATGCAGCAGCTTCACACCTCGATCATCGGCTCGGCGATCTGCCTGCCCGTCGTCGCCCTTGCCGATCTGACCCATTGGCCGACGCTCGACCCGGTGATGCCGCAGGGCTGGGCCTGGGTGTGGCTCTTTGGCGTCGGGTTCTGGGCGGCAGCGTCGCATATGTGCATGACGGTGGCGCTGAAATACGCCCCGGCCTCAACCCTTGCGCCGATCCATTATCTTGAGATCATCACCGCCGTCTTCCTAGGCTATGTGGTCTTTGGCGATTTTCCCAATGCGCTGACCTTCACCGGCATTGCGATCATCGTCGCCTCGGGGCTTTACGTCATTCACCGCGAGCGGCTGGGCGCAAGTTCAAGCCGTGCAGAACTGCCGCCAGATATCTGACGGGCAGGATCACCAGCATCTTCGGCGCCTCAAAGCGCAGCCGCACCGGCCCTGTCACCTCATTCGAGGTGCCGATCTGGCCATCGGGGGCAAAGTCCAGCCCCGCGATCGGCCAGCGCAGGCCCTCGCTGGTACCGCGGACCGGTCCCATCGGAAACAGCGACAGCCGCGTGCGCGCAGGCAGGTCCAGCGCCAGATCGGGCGGGCAGAGGAAGGTCACATCGCGCGGCCCAAGGATCAGGCAACGCTGGTCTGCGGCCCGCACAAGGCCGCTGAACACCGCAAGCCCATGATCCATCCGGGCTCCTGCGAATCCAAGGCCAAGGATGAAAGGCGCCCGGATCAGCCGCAAGGATTTGTCAAAATCGGTGCTGTCCTGTTCGGGAACCGGAAACAACCGCCCCGCAAGTCGGACCTTCGTTGCCGCCGAGATCGAATCCATATCGCCGATCACCGCCTCGGGGGTCTGACCAAGGCGCAGCACGCGGTCCGCCCCCCCATCGGCCCCAACAATCCTTGGGGCAAATGCGGTCGCCCGCGCAAGCTGCGCCGCCGTCACCGGCCCGCCGCCCACCAGCGTAACCCCGTCCAAAGAGTCGACAATTGCCTGATTCATGCCGATACTGTTCTTCCAATTGCGGCAAGCTGCCTGTTCTGCGGACACAATCAATCCTTCAAATTACCCTGATCTGTCCACGGATTCGAACAGGATAATGGGCAATCTGCCCGGAACGAGTACTGCGGAAAGCGAATGTCCTATGACCGGGGCCAGTAAGATTCTCACCGTCTCCTATGGCACTTTCTCCTGCACTTTGGAGGGGTTTGATGACCCCTTCAACACCATGAAGGCGATTGCCGAGTATTTCCGCGATCTCGCGGCCGAAGACCGCTATTTCGGGGCTGAACCGCCGACGCCCGATGCCGCCATGCTGCACCGCATCGCCGAGCGCGAAATCCAACGCCGGGTCGAGGCCAAGATCCAAGACAATGGCGTGATCCTGCGGGCGGGCGACCGGGAAGCGGCCGACGCCCTTCCGGCCCCGGTGGCCATGGCGCCCAGCGTTCTGGCCGAGGCGCCGCAGACGGTGGTTGTCTCCCCTGCTCCGGCGGCAGATGTCGAAGCCGCGGCCGAAAGCGTGGCCGCCCGGTTGCAGCGCATCCGCGCCCGCCATGCGGCACAGACCGCCGCCGAACCCGGCCCTGCCGTAACGACCACGCCCGTGGCCGCCGTTGTGGTCGACGTGCCAACCGTTGCGCCTGCGCCCGCTGCGACAGCCGGTTTTGACGGCAGCTACACTGAAGATGAGCATGCCGAGGCGCCGCCCGTTGAAACGGCCGCCACTGAGCCTGTGATTGAAATATCCGATCAGTTGGACCGCATCCTTGATGCGGCCGAGACGGATCCGGGCGAGGCTGCTGCCGATCCGGCACCGGAAGGGCCGGAGGAAGATCTGACGGCCGCCGACCTTTCCGACGGCTTTGCCGACCTGCCCGAGGCCGAAGATTTCGATCACACGCCCCTCGCCGCGGCCGACGCCGAGCCGTCGGATGACTTGGACGGAACCGCGCAGAGCAACGACGCTGTTTTGGCAAGCCTTGTCGAAAATCTTGCCGCCGCGCCGGTTGATTTTGCCGATGAGCCCGCCCCGTTTGACACCTTCGAGGCGGAAACCGCCGACGAGGCGATGGATAGCGGGATGCTGGA
Source organism: uncultured Tabrizicola sp. (assembly GCA_964393035.1). GTDB lineage: Bacteria > Pseudomonadota > Alphaproteobacteria > Rhodobacterales > Rhodobacteraceae > Tabrizicola_A. Next base: position 4,141 of record CAYMRX010000004.1, on the reverse strand, counting down.
GGACGCTGACGACCCGAGCAGCGTCACGGAGATGGACGAGGGCGCATTGCTCTCGCGCCTTTCGGAGATTGCGGCCGAGGTGGAACCGACGCAGCCGGACGTCACCCCGGAGGTGATCGAAACTGCCGACCAGCCTGCCCCGCTTGCCGCCACGGACGAAGCCGCAAAACCGCAGCGCGCAAGGGCCCGCGTCATCCGCATCCGCCGCGCCGAAGCCCCGACAGCAGAAGCCCAGACGGTGGCTCCCGCCGCCCAACCGGCGGACGAGGTGGCCGCCCAACCGGCAACGGCCTTGTCCGATGAGGCCGAAGCCGCGCTTCAGGCCGAGCTTGCCGCCTTGGAAGCCGAACATGGTGCAGACCATGCTGCCGAGGCCCCCGCGTCACAGCCTATGGCCGAACTCGACAGCCCGGACATCGCCACCGGGGTTGAACCGCGCCACCATGCGCCCATTCCCGCCGAAGACGACGCGGTGAACCGCCTGATCGCACAAGCAAATTCCGAAATGGACGGCGAAGAAACCCGCCGCCGCCAATCTGCCATCGCCCATCTTAAGGCGGCGGCGGCCGCAACCGCTGCGGACCGCGGCACCCAAGGCAGCACCGCCAGCGAAAATACCCGGATGGAGGCCTATCGCGACGATCTGGAACGCGTGGTGCGTCCGCGCCGCCCGGTCAGCGACGGCAGCAGCACCGCCCGTCCCGCTTCTGACGCCGAAGCGGCGCAGCGCCCGTCCCCCTTGGTTCTGGTGTCAGCCCAGCGCATCGACCGCGGCACGACAGAAGACGCGCCGCGCGTGGTGATGCCGGTGCGCCCGCGCCGCGTCAGCCCGGTCCAACCGCACACCACCCTGATGCAGGATGCCGATCAGAGCAGCGATGAGTTCGACGAACTACTTTCCCCCGATGAGGCGGATAACCTGTTCGCCGACGCCTCCAGCTTTCAGGATTTTGCCGATCAGCTTGGGGCAACCGCCCTGCCCGATCTTCTGGAGGCCGCCGCCGTCTATTGCGCCGAAGTGTTGCAACGCCCGGAATTCTCGCGCCCGCTGGTGATGCGCCAGATCGCGGGCCTGCCCGGCCAGACCTCGACCGCGCGGGAAGATTACCTGCGCGGCTTTGGCACGCTCTTGCGGCAGGGCCGGATTGCCAAGGTCAAGCGCGGCATGTTCGCCCTGACTGACCGCTCGCCCTATCTGGCCGAGGCGCGCAAACAGGCGGGTTGATCGCCATTTCCGATCAAGGCCGGGTCTGCCACCCGCGCCTTCATGCAGGCGGGTCTCCGTAACGGATTGACCCGCCTGTCTTATTTCTGATCTAGGTCAGGCTGGCCGATGCCTTTGAACAAGGCCTTGAACGGCAGGATCCAAGCGACACCCAACAGGATGTAAACCGGCACCTCGGCCCAGAGCGGCAGGCGCGGCAGGGCGTTCATCACCGTCACCGCCAAGACCACATAGGCGGGCATGCCGATCAGAAGGATCAGCAAGGACAGGCGTTTGCGGGTTTTGTAACTCAGTGCCATCGCGCCCTCGTCATGCGGCTTCGCCTTCTCCTCGTGGCCTTCAACGACGCGCGTCGAAGACGACGAGGAGGGTCCGTTCAGATCAATCGGCGAAGGGATCGGTGACAAGGATGGTATCATCCCGTTCGGGCGAGGTCGACAAGAGCGCCACCGGGCATTGGATCAACTCCTCGATCCGGCGCACATATTTGATCGCGGCCCCCGGCAGATCGGCCCAAGACCGGGCGCCTGCGGTGGTTTCCGACCAGCCTTCCATCTCCTCGTAAATCGGCGTGCAGCGGGCCTGCTGATCGGCGGCGGTGGGCAGATAATCCATCCGCTTGCCGTCCAACTCATAGCCGACGCAGATTTTCAGCGTCTTGAAGCCGTCCAGAACGTCCAGTTTGGTCAGCGCGATGCCCGACACGCCCGAGGTGGCGCAGGTCTGGCGCACCAGAACCGCATCGAACCAGCCGCAACGGCGCTTGCGCCCCGTCACGGTGCCAAATTCATGGCCGCGCTCGCCCAAGCGTTCCCCATCGGCGTCGAAAAGTTCCGCCGGGAACGGGCCTTCACCGACACGGGTGGTATAGGCTTTGACAATGCCCAGCACGAAATCAATCGCGGTCGGGCCAAGGCCGGTGCCCGTCGCGGCCTGCCCGGCAATGACGTTCGAGGAGGTCACGAAGGGATAGGTGCCGAAATCGATGTCCAGCAAAGACCCCTGCGCGCCTTCGAACAGGATGCGCTTGCCCGCGCGGCGGGCATCGGTCAGCACTTTCCAGACCGGGCCGGCATAGGGTTTGATCTTCGGCGCGATGTCGAGAATCTGCGCCTTCAAAGCGGCGGCGTCCACCGGCTCCAGCCCAAGGCCGGCGCGCAGGGCGTTGTGATGGGTCAGAAGGCGGCCGATGCGGGTATCCAGTGTCGCCTCGTCAAAGATATCGGCAACGCGGATCGCGCGGCGGCCGACCTTGTCTTCATAGGCCGGACCAATGCCGCGGCCTGTGGTGCCGATCTTGGCGACCCCGGTCTGCGCCTCGCGGCCACGGTCCAATTCGCCATGGATCGGCAGGATCAGCGAGGCGTTTTCGGCCAGGATCAGATTTTCCGGCGTGATATCAACGCCCTGCCCGCGCAGCTTGTCAATCTCCATGACCAGATGCCACGGGTCCACCACCACGCCGTTGCCGATGACACTCAGCTTGCCGCCGCGTACGATGCCCGAAGGAAGAAGGCTGAGCTTATAGACCTTGCCATCAATGACCAGCGTATGGCCCGCATTGTGGCCGCCCTGAAAGCGGGCGATGACATCGGCCCGCTCCGAGAGCCAGTCAACGATCTTTCCCTTCCCCTCGTCCCCCCACTGGGCTCCGACGACGACGACATTGGCCATGGCATATCCTTGCGCTTTGGAAAAACCGTGCGTGCTATAGCGGGCGCAGGCGACCAGCGAAACAGCAAAATGGCGGGTACGGGGAGAAAGTCGCGCCAAGGCCGCCGAATGCGGGGCATCGGGGGCCATTTTGGCGGGCGACACGCGCTTTGTGCCAGACGGGGCGAGGTTACAGGGGCGTCGCGGTTGTGCAATTCGCGATGATGGCTTGCGCCAGCGCCACGGCGGCGCGCGGCGGCGATTGCCTTGCGTAAACGATCTGGAACGGGTCTTCGAAGGTGAACCGATCCGCCGCCAGCACGCGAAGCCGACCAGCTTGAACCTCGGCCGCGGCATAATGCTCGGGCAGGAAGCCGATGAAGGCGCCGGACAACAGCAGGATCAATGTCCCCTCCATATGGGGCGAGGCGGCCTGCCAGTCGAAATCAACGCCGCAGATCGGCAGGCGCGGCATATAGGTGCGCCCCGCAAAGGACTGGCGCGCCAGCAGTTCGGGCGTCAGATCGGCGTCGGCAACGCCGAAAAGCGGGTGGTTGCGGCCGCAGTAAAGCTTTTGCGTCTCGTGGAACAAGATTTGCGCCGTGGTGTTCACCGGGCGCGCCGGGGCGGGCATCAGCACCACCTGATAGGTGCCGCTGAGCAAGCCCTGCGACAGGATTTGCGGGGTGGCGACGTCGAATTCCAGTGTCACCCGCGGGGCGCGGCGATGGAAGGCTGCAATCGCAAGATCAAGTTTCAGCGCCGGGTTGGTGACCATGGCATCCACGGTGCCAAACGACAGCACCCCGCCAAGTTCGCCCACCACATCGCCCATCGCGGTCTGGAACCGGTCCAACGAGCCAAAGAGATCAAGGCAGGCCTCATAGACCTGCCGCCCCTCCTCGGTCAGGAAAAAGCCACCGCGCCCGCGCTCACAGAGCCGCAGGCGCAAGCGTTCCTCTAGATGGCGCATATGGGTCGAGATGGTCGCCTGACTCATGCCAAGGCTGATCTGGGCGGCGGAAAATCCGTTGCAATGCACGATGGTCACAAAAATCCGCAGCAAACGCAGATCGACATCGCTGAGGGGAACTGTATCCGCTGATCGTTTGGCGCCTTGTTTCATACATTGATAAATACACAACTAAACATGAAAACATAGATATTTTTCGAATTTAACAGCGATGGTTCCCTTGCCGGATGCACAGCTAGGGTCAGGACTCGTTCTCGCATCATAGCCAGAACATGACTGTTGCGGCGAGG
>CAYMRX010000003.1:0-449548 GCA_964393035.1 uncultured Tabrizicola sp. | reverse complement strand
CCGATGCGCCCAAACCGCCCACATATCCCTTCAGATTTCATCAATGTCAAAGAGCGATCTTCCGACAAAATTTTCAACGGGCGCTAAACCTTAGCGCTTCGTCGAAGGCCTTATCTTCAGATTTTCCGAACTTCCGTTTCGACTTTCGTCTTCGCTTCCGTCCGTCACCGTCGCTGTTTCGCTTCGGTGAGGCGGTATTTACGGAGAGCCGCCGGAAGCCGCAAGAGCAAAAAACGTGAGCCATCACATTTTTTCCGTTTTTCCTGTTTTTCTCGCAAAATCTGGGGGTTGGCGTAGCTTAAGGCACAAAAGGCCCCAGATTTGCGCAAGAATATTTCGAGGCAAGCGGGTGGCTGACCCGGGGTTTGCCCGAATATTGCTGCTGCGCGGCATTGCAAGCGGCCACACCACCGCACGCGGCACCCAAGATCGGACGAATCCCTGCGAATCCCCGGCTGTGCCGCGGAATCACACTGCAAAACTCTCTTGACGAGATCCGAATTTCACTTAACATGTTAAGTTATAAGGGGGCCGACTCGATGCCACATCTGATAATAGAATATTCTGCCAACCTGGACGCCCAGAGCGACCTGGCCGCGCTCTGCCATTCCCTGCATGCGACCATGATGGCCTCGGGTCTGTTTGAACTTGGGGCCGTGCGGGTTCGCGCCCGCCCTTGCCCACATTTCGCCGTCGCCGATCTTTTGGCCGAGAATGCCTTTGCCGATCTGATCCTGCGGATTGGTGCGGGCCGCAGTGACGACGAGAAGAAAGCCATCGGGCAGGCGCTGATGCGTACCCTTGAGACGCATTTTGCGCCGCAACTGGCCCGGCCCCATATCGCCCTGTCGCTGGAGGTGCAGGAAATCTCTGCCCCGTTCAGCTGGAAGACCAATGCCATTCATCCGCGCCTGAGGACCAAATGACCAAGCTTGACGAGAATATCACCCGCGCGACCGGGTTTCTGGCCCGCTTCGCCAAAGAAGGCGTCTTGAACCATATTGGCGGGCAGGCGGTTCCGGCAGCCTCGGGCAAGACCTTTGAAATCATCTCGCCGGTCGATCTGAAACCGCTTGCACAAGTGGCGCGTGGCGATGCGGCAGATATCGACGCCGCCGCCAAGGCCGCGCAGGCTGCTTTTGGCCAATGGGCCGCAATGCCCGGCGCGGACCGCCGCAAGATCCTGCACCGCATTGCCGATGGGATCGAGGCGCGGGCAGATGAGATTGCCATGGTCGAATGCATGGATACCGGGCAAGCCTACCGTTTCATGTCGAAGGCCGCCATTCGTGGCGCGGAAAACTTCCGCTTCTTTGCCGACAAGGCGGCCGAGGCGCGGGATGGCCGCACATTGCACGCCCCCGGTCAGGTCAACATGACCTCGCGCGCGCCTTTGGGCCCTGTGGGAATCATCACGCCGTGGAACACACCTTTCATGCTGTCGACATGGAAGATTGCCCCGGCTTTGGCGGCGGGCTGCACGGTGGTGCATAAGCCGGCGGAGTTCTCGCCGCTCTCTGCCCGGCTTTTGGTGGAAATCGCGGAAAACGCTGGCCTGCCGAAAGGCGTCTGGAACCTTGTGAATGGTTTGGGGGAGGAAGCGGGCAAGGCGCTGACCGAACATCCCCTGATCCGCGCCATTGGGTTCGTCGGCGAAAGCCGCACGGGTTCCATGATTATGGCGCAGGGGGCAAAGACCCTGAAACGGGTTCACTTTGAACTTGGCGGCAAGAATCCGGTGATCGTGTTCGACGACGCCGACATCGACCGCGCCGTCGATGCTGCCGTCTTCATGATCTATTCTCTGAACGGCGAGCGTTGCACCTCGTCCAGCCGCCTTCTGGTGCAGGACAGTATATATGATGTCTTCACCACCAAGGTTGCCGCCCGCGCCAAGGCGATCAAGGTCGGCCATCCGCTGGACCCGGAAACCGAAGTTGGCCCGCTGATCCATCCGGTGCATGAGAAAAAGGTGCTGTCCTATTTCGACATTGGCCGCGCCGATGGGGCCACTGTCGCCGCGGGCGGCGAAAAGGCGGAGGGTCCGGGGGGCGGTTGCTATGTGAAGCCCACCCTTTTCACCGGCGCGCATAACAAGATGCGGATTGCCCAAGAGGAAATCTTCGGCCCGGTGCTGACCGCCATCCCCTTCAAGGATGAAGCCGAGGCTTTGGCCGTCGCCAATGATGTGCCCTATGGCCTTGCCGCCTATCTCTGGACCCAGGATGTCACCCGCGCTTTCCGCTTTTCGGAAGCGGTTCAGGCCGGCATGGTCTGGGTGAATTCCGAAAACAACCGCCACCTGCCGACGCCGTTTGGTGGATCGAAAGAAAGCGGCATTGGCCGCGACGGCGGGGATTGGTCTTTCGACTTCTATATGGAGACGAAAAACGTCTGCTTCGCCACCACCGCCCATTCCATCCCGAAACTGGGGAAATAACCATGCCCGTTCCATCCGCCAACCTGTACCCCGATTTCAACACTGTCCGGCTTTCCCACGTCGAGTTCACCGTGAAAGACCTTGGCGCTTCCCGTGCCTTCTGGGTCGATACGCTGGGCCTGCAAATCTCGGGTGAGGAACCCGGCGCGCTTTACCTGCGCGCGATGGAGGAGCGCGGGCATCACTGCATCGTGCTGCGGCAGGGCGACAAGCCCACCGCCAATGTGCTGGGCTTCAAGGTTTGGGATGAGACGAATCTGGATCGTGCCGAGGCATGGTTCAAGGCCAAGGGTCGCCCGACCTCATGGGTTGAACGCCCCTACCAAGGCCGCACCCTGCTGACCTCCGATCTCTTCGGCGTGCCTTTGGAGTTTTACGCCAAGATGGACCGCCTGCCGCCGATCCATCAGAAATACGCCCTCTATAAAGGTGTGAAGCCCCTGCGGATCGACCATTTCAACACCTTCACCCCCGATGTGGATGCGTCGGTCGCCTTCTGGAACGAGATGGGCTTTCGCGTCACCGAATACACCGAGGATGAGGAATCGGGGAAACTCTGGGCGGCATGGATGCACCGCAAGGGCGGTGTGCATGACATGGCCTTTACCAATGGGCTTGGCCCCCGCCTGCACCACACCGCGTTCTGGGTGCCGACACCTTTGAACATCATCGACCTCTTGGATCTGATGGCCACCACCGGCTATGTCACCAATATCGAACGCGGGCCGGGGCGGCATGGCATTTCCAATGCCTTCTTCCTTTACATCCTTGATCCCGATGGCCACCGGATCGAGATTTACTGTTCCGACTATCAAACCGTTGACCCCGACCTTGAGCCGATCAAATGGGACCTGAAAGACCCGCAGCGCCAAACCCTGTGGGGGGCCGCAGCGCCCCGCAGCTGGTTTGAGCATGGCTCGCTGTTCGCCGGGTTGGAGCCGAAAGAGGCGGTGCTGAAAGCGCAACCGATCATCGCACCATGAGCCGCTTTGTCTCATATCACACCGGGCGCGAGGCAGGCTGGGGCCATCTGGATAACGACACGATCACCGACCTGACCGCGCATTACCCCAGTATGCGTGCGGCGATTGAAGCCGGGGCTTTGGCCGCCCTCGCCCAGGCCGCCGGGCCGAAGCTGGCCCTGGATCAGGTGACGCTGACCATTCCCGTCACCAACCCGGAGAAAATCCTCTGCGTCGGGGTCAACTACCCCGACCGCAACGCGGAGTATAAGGACGGGCAAGAGGCCCCGCCGAACATGTCGCTGTTCATCCGCTTTCCGCGCAGCTTTACCGGGCATGACCAACCGCTGATTCGTCCACCGGAATCGCCTCAACTGGATTACGAAGGCGAAGTGGTGATCGTCATCGGCAAGGGCGGGCGGCGGATTTCACAGGCTGAAGCCTATGACCATATCGCCGGGGTGACGATTGCCAACGAAGGCACCCTGCGCGACTGGGTGCGGCATGCGAAATTCAACGTCACACAAGGCAAGAACTTTGACGCCTCCGGCTCCATTGGGCCATGGCTGGTTCCTTTTACCGATGCATCGCAGCTGGACGACATCGCGCTGGAAACCCGCGTGAATGGGGAATTGCGCCAGCAAGACCGCACCGGGCGGATGTTGTTCCCCTTCCGCCGGATCGTCGAATACATCTCCACCTTCACCACGCTGGTGCCCGGCGATGTGATCCTCTGCGGCACCCCCACCGGGGCAGGTGCACGCTTTGATCCGCCGATCTGGCTGAAGCCCGGCGATGTGGTGGAGGTGACGGCCGAGGGAATCGGCACTCTGCGCAACACCATCGCGGATGAGGTTCTGCCATGACGCCCGAGCAGGTTCAGGCGGCTGGAAACAGTCTCTATCGGGCCGAACAGAGCCGCATCCAGCGCAGCCTTCTGTCTGCCGAACACCCCAGCGCGACGATGGACGACGCCTATGCCGTGCAAAGGGCGTTTATCGGCAGGAAACTGGCCGAGGGTCGAAAGGTGATCGGCTGGAAGATCGGCCTCACCTCACGCGCCATGCAGCAGCAGTTGAACATCACGACGCCGGATTCGGGCGTGCTTCTGGATGACATGGCCTTTGCCAATGGCGCGACCGTCCCGGCAAACCGCTTTATCGCCCCCCGGATCGAAGCCGAGATTGCCTTTGTCATGAAGGCCCCGCTGCATGGTGAGGTAACTCGCGAACAAGTGCTGGCCGCAACCGATTACGTCGCCCCGGCCTTGGAGATTCTCGACACCCGCATTGTCCGTTCCGCAAACGGCCAGACCCGCACCATCATCGACACCATCTCTGACAACGCCGCCAACGCAGGCATCGTCATGGGCGATCAGCGCCACGATCCCAAGGGCGATCTGCGCTGGATCGGGGCGATTGTGAAGCGCGATGGCGTGGTCGAGGAAACCGGCCTTGGCGCAGGCGTGCTGGATGATCCGGTGACCGGCATCATCTGGCTTTCCCGCCGGATGGGCCAGTATGGCCAGCGCATTGAGCCGGGGCAGATCATCCTGTCCGGCAGCTTTATCCGTGCTATGGAATGCCCATCCGGTGCCCATATCGATGCCGATTTCGGCCCCTTTGGCCACCTCACCTGCTCCTTTGCCTGAAGGCCCATCATGCCCGCACCCAAGAATGCCCTGAAAGCCGCCCTTGCCGCCAAAACCGTGCAGCACGGCATCTGGATGAACCTGGTCAGCCCCATCGCCGCCGAGGCGCTGGCGGGCGTGGGCTTTGACTGGCTCTTGATCGACGGCGAACACGGGCCGAATGACATCCCGACGATCCTGCAACAGGTGCAGGCAATCGGCAGCCGCACCAGCATCGTCGTGCGCCCCCCGGTGGGTGACGTGCGGCTGGTCAAGCAGCTTCTGGACCTTGGCGTGCAAACCCTGCTGATCCCGATGATCGAATCCGCAGACCATGCCGCGCAGATGGTCAAGGCCATGCTCTACCCGCCGCACGGCATCCGCGGCGTCGGCGCCTCGGTCGCGCGGGCATCGGACTATGGCCGGATCACTGACTATATCGCCACCGCCAACGACCATACCTGCCTGATCCTGCAAATCGAAAGCCGCGCCGGGCTGGCGGCCCTGCCCGAGATCCTGAAACTAGACGGGGTGGATGGGGTGTTCATTGGTCCGGCCGACCTTGCCGCCGACATGGGCTATCCCGGCAACATGAACGCGCCCGAAGTGCAGGACACCATTGATGCAACGCTTAAGGCGATCATGGCTTCGGGCAAATCGGCGGGCATCCTGACCTTTGATCCGAAAACCGCCGCACGCTATCAGGCGATGGGGGTAACTTTCCTTGGTGTCGGCGGCGATGTGGCGATCCTGACCAAGGCGGCCACCGCCCTTGCCGCAGGCGTGAAGGCGGGCTGAATCTGCTTGCCGTAGCGGCGATTTGCGGCCCAATAGGGCAATGTTCCGCAAAAGGCCTGCGCATGCCCCGCAACGATGCCCTGTTTCACCCCGAGATCTGGTTCCGCGAGGGCCATGGTCCGCGCTATGAACAGCTTTACCGGCATTTGGTGGCCTCGATCGCCGATGGCACCCTGCGGCCGGAAACCCAGATCCCGCCCGAACGCGATCTGGCCGAACTGGCGCAAGTCAGCCGGGTGACGGTGCGCAAGGCCGTGGGCCAACTGGTCGAGGACGGCCAGCTGGAACAACGGCGCGGCGCGGGAACCTTTGTCCGCGCCCCCCGCGCCCGGATGGACAATTCGCAATCCATGCTGGTGTCTTTCACCGATTACATGCGCCAGCGCGGCAAGGTGCCGACCAGCCGTATCCTGTCCGCCGGGCTGCATGCCCCCACACCGGCGGAACAACAAGCACTTGGCCTGATGGCCTCTGGCCGGGTGGCGCGGATCGAACGGCTGCGCTCTGCCGATGGCGTACCGATGGCGCTGGAATATTCCTCATGGCCCGCGGACATATTGCCCGACCCCGAGGCCGTGAAGGGCTCACTTTACGACCACATCCGCGCGCTGGGTCATGTGCCGACCCATGCCGTGCAGCGGGTCTCAGCCGCCAATCTGAAAGTGTCCGAGGCGCAGCTTTTGCATATGGAGGCAGGCCAAGCCGTGCTGCGCATCGACCGCACCGGATACCTCGCCTCGGGCCGCCCGGTGGAGTTCACCCGCGGGCTATACCGATCCGACATCTACGATTTTATCGCCGAATTGCGGCTGGACGCCAGCCCCACCCCTCAGGGCTGACCCAACGCGACAAAGGCCGCATGCCCGTCCGCAAAGCGGGCGATAACCAGCGGCCCGCGCGGCGGTTCCCATTCGCTGTGAGCACGGGTGTTGCGCGGCCAAAGGTGGCTTTGGCCCGAGACAGGCTTGCCGTCGATGGTAAGCAGGTTGATGGGTCGGTCCGTGCGGATGTCCAGACGAATCATACCCCCACCATCTGTCACTGCCGTAACCTGCAAGAGCGGACTTTCCGCATCCTTTGGCACGTCCATGGCCGCCACCGGCCCCAGATCAGGCGTGCGGGGCGGGGCATTGCGGAACGAACCCAAGGCCTCAAAAGCAGCAGCCAGCGCCAGCAATTTGGCATCCTCCCAACCGCGCCCGGCAAAGGTCAAACCGGCGGGCATGCCGGTATCGGCCATTCGCCCCATCGGCACCGTGACCGTCGGCACCCCCATATGACGGATCGTCAGATTGCCGTTGGCCACCCATGTGCCGTTGCGCCACGCCAGATCGGCCGAAGCGGGGTTCACATCGGCATCCGCAGGGCCAATATCCGCCACCGCCGGAAAGATCACGGCGTCAAGGTCAAGGCGGTCCATCCAGTCTTCCAGATCGACCTTGCGCGTTTGCTCCAGCCCGGCAAAGCCTGCCGCCAGATGCGGAATGTCGCGGAAATCCCCCGGCGGATGGGCGCGGGCTTGGGCCGGATAGTCGGCAATATCATCGTCAAAGCCAGTGTAGCGGTCTGGCAAAGCCTCCCTGGGCCGTGGGAAAATCTGCGCGCCATCGACTGATGCGAGGTTGCCCAGTCCAGCCTGCCCATTGGCCTTCAGAAAATCATCCCAAGCCCAGACCGAAAGGTCGATGATTTCACGCCGCAGATAGTCCGGGCTGACCAGCCCACGCGTCATGATCTTGGGTGCGCCGGGGCGGTCGCCTTCATAATTCGTGACCAGCGGGAAATCGACCTCCACCACCTCGGCCCCCGCCGCTTCCAGCGCCGCGCGCGCCTTTGACCAAAGCGCCATGATCGAGGCCCGGGTTTCAATCCGCTGCCCGGTCGGCCCGCCGATCCCCGGCCCCTCGGACGTTCCCGCCAAGGGGTCTGCGTTGATATACATCTTCGGCACGCCCAACCGCTTGCCCTGCAATGACCCCCTCAGCGCCGGGTAAGCCTCAGGCCGATGCTCCGCCAGTTTCGGGATCGCCACCCAAGGCTGCCGCCGCCAGAGATCGCCCCGCGTCTCGGCATCCTCGGCAACGATGACTTCCAGCACCTCCAGCATGTCGGCCATGGTCCGGGTATGCGGCACCACCACATCCATGGTCGGCACCAAGGGCCAGTTCCCCCGGACCGAGATCACCCCGCGCGACGGGGTATAGGCGCAAAGCCCGTTGTTGGCGGCAGGTGCCCGGCCCGAGGACCAGGTTTCCTCGCCCAGACCAAAGGCGGCGAAACTCGCCGCCGTTGCGGTGCCAGAGCCGTTCGATGAACCCGACCCGAAAGCCGCCGTCAGCCAATCCGCCGAATAGGGGCTTTCGGCGCGACCATAGACCCCGCGCTGCATGCCGCCATTGGCCATCGGTGGCATATTGGTCAGCCCGATCAGCACCGCCCCTGCAGCTCGCAACCGCTCAATCGCAAAGGCGTCTTCATTGGCCACCAGCCCGGCAAAGGCGGGCGATCCGGCAGCCACGGTCAACCCGCGCACCTTATAGCTGTCTTTCGCTGTATAGGGGATGCCATCCAGCGGACCCAAAGCCTGCCCCTGCGCACGCCGCAAATCCGACGCGCGGGCCTCATCAAACATCGCCGGGTTCAGCACGGACACGGCATTCAGATGAATGCCGCTGCGATCATAGGCTGCGATCCGGTCAAGATAGGCGGCGACCAGCGCAACCGAGGTGATCTCACCCGTCTGCAACGCCGCACGAAGTTCGGCAATCGTGGCCTCGACCAGCCGCATCACCGCACCAACGGTTTGGGCTGTTGCTGGGTGATGCAATGCACCCCACCGCCACGGGCAAACAACTCGCGCGCATCCACCGGAACGACGCGCCGACCGGGATAGGCCGCTGCCAAAATCTCAGCGGCGCGGGCATCGGCGCGCGGCTCGCCAAAGGCGCAGGCGATGACTGCACCATTGATGACCAGATGGTTGACATAGCTGTAATCGACAAAGCCATGCCCGTCGCGCAGGGTCTCTGGCGCGGGCAGCGCAATGATCTCCAGCTTGCGGCCCTTGGCATCGGTTTCCCCCTGCAACTGGGCGCGAATCGCGGCCATCACCGCATGATCCGGATGATCCGGGTTTTGCTGATCGTGCAGCAGCACCTTGCCCGGCGCGGCAAAGGTCGCAACGATATCAACATGGCCGCGCGTGCCAAAGGTGTCGTAATCGCGCGTCAGCCCCTTGGGCAGCCAGATCGCCTTTTCGGTGCCCAGCGTCCGCGCCATCTCGGCCTCCACCCGGGCCTTGTCGGCATGGGGGTTGCGGTCGGGGTCCAGCTGCACCGTCTCGGTCAGAAAGATCGTGCCTTCGCCGTCAACGTGAATCCCACCGCCCTCGTTCACCAAAAGCGACGACACCACCGGCACGCCCGCAATGCCCGCGATGAACTGCGCCAGACCTCGGTCGTGGGTGGCCGAAGTCCATTCCCCACCGCCCCAGCCGTTGAAGATCCAATCCACAGCGGCCAGACCGCCCTTTTCATCCTGCACAAAGGTCGGTCCCGGATCGCGCATCCAGAAATCGTCGATCACCCGTTCGACGATCTCGATCCCCGCGCCCAGCATCTTCCGCGCGCGGGCGGTTTCCGAAGGGTCCACGATCATCGTCACCGGCTCAAACTCGGCAATCGCGTGGGCGACAGCGGTCCAGGTGGCATAACCTGCCTCGCGCTCGGCCATGGTTTCGCCCAGCGTCGTGCCTTCCCGTGGAAAGGCCATCCAGATGCGGTCCTGCGGGGCGGTCTCAGAGGGCATGGTCCAGCGCATTTTCTGTCCTTTGGCATTAGGTCTTGCCAGAGGCTACGCGCAAATATGATCAAATTTCAAGCCCGCGCCGAAATGGAAAGGCCCCCGCGTGGTGCAGGGGCCTTCTTCGTTTCAATGCACCACGGCTTCGCTGGGCCTTGTCCGGCGCGAGGCTGACACCCGGTCGCCGATCAACAATCCTTCCGGCCCGGCGCTGATCTTGATGGTCGTCCCGTCCAGCACATCGCCGGCAAGGATCATTTCCGCCAGTGGGTCTTGCAGGTGACGCTGGATCACCCGCTTCAAAGGCCGCGCCCCGAAAACCGGATCATAGCCTTCGTCCGCCAGCCAAGCACGGGCGTCAGCGTCCAACTCCAGCGCAACCTTGCGGGCCGCCAGACGCTTTTCCAACCGCTTGAGTTGGATGGTGACGATGCCGTCCATATCCGCCCGGTTCAGACGATCGAAGATGATCTGCTCATCCAGACGGTTCAGGAATTCCGGCCGGAAATGCAGCCGCACCGCCTCTTCCACCTCATGCCGCGCGCCTGCCGGGTCGGCGCCTTCGGGCAGTTCCGACAAGGCCCGCGCCCCAAGGTTCGAGGTCAGGATGATCAGCGTCTGTTTGAAATCGACTGTGCGGCCCTGACCGTCGGTCAGGATGCCATCGTCCAACACCTGCAACAGCACGTTGAACACATCGGGGTGGGCCTTTTCCACCTCGTCGAACAGCACGACCTGATAGGGCCGCCGCCGCACCGCTTCGGTCAGCACCCCGCCTTCGTCATAGCCGACATAGCCCGGAGGCGCGCCGATCAGACGGGCGACCGAGTGCTTTTCCATGAACTCCGACATGTCGATGCGGACCATCGCGTTTTCGTCGTCGAAAAGATAGGCGGCGACAGCCTTGGTCAGTTCGGTCTTACCCACCCCGGTCGGGCCAAGGAACAGGAAGCTGCCCAAAGGCCGCCCCTCGTCGTTCAGCCCCGCCCGCGCGCGGCGCACGGCATTCGACACCGCGACCACGGCAGAGTGTTGGCCGATGACGCGCTTGCCCAGTCCCTCCTCCATCCGCAGGAGTTTCTCACGTTCACCTTCCAGCATCTTGGCCACCGGAATCCCGGTCCAGCGTTCGACAACCTCGGCAATCTGCTCGGGCCGCACGGCCTCGGCCACCAGGGCCTCGCCTTCGCGGGCCTCCGCCTCGGCCAGAGACTTCTCCAGCCCGGGGATGCGACCGTATTGCAATTCCCCAGCCTTGCCGAAATCACCCTCGCGCTTGGCCTGCTCCAACTCGGCACGGGCACGGTCAAGCTGCTCTTTCAGATCACGCGCGGCCTCAAGCGAGTCGCGTTCCGCCTGCCATTTCGCCGTCAGCTCCGCCGATTTCTGTTGCAGGTCAGCCAGTTCCTTTTCCAGCTTTTCCAGCCGGTCCTTGGACGCCGCGTCATCCTCTTTCTTCAATGCCTCGGCCTCGATCTGGCCTTGCAGAATCTGACGATCCAGCGCGTCCAGTTCTTCGGGCTTGCTGTCCACCTCCATCCGCAACCGGCTGGCGGCCTCGTCCATCAGGTCGATGGCCTTATCGGGCAGGAACCGGTCGGTGATATAACGGTGCGACAGCGTTGCCGCCGCGACCAGAGCCGAGTCGGCAATCCGCACGCCGTGGTGCAGTTCATACTTTTCCTTGATCCCCCGCAGGATCGAGATCGAATCTTCGACCGTCGGTTCAGACACCATCACCGGCTGGAACCGGCGGGCCAAAGCTGCATCCTTTTCCACATATTTGCGGTATTCATCCAGCGTGGTCGCGCCGACGCAGTGCAATTCGCCCCGCGCCAAGGCGGGCTTGATAAGGTTCGCCGCATCCATCGCGCCATCGGATTTCCCCGCGCCCACCAGCGTGTGCATCTCGTCGATGAACAGGATGATCTCGCCCTCGGCCGACGTCACCTCGTTCAGAACGGCCTTCAGACGTTCTTCAAACTCGCCGCGATACTTGGCCCCGGCGATCAAGGCGCCCATGTCCAGCGCCATCAGCTTCTTGTTGCGCAGGGATTCCGGCACATCGCCATTGACGATGCGCAGCGCCAGACCTTCTGCAATCGCCGTTTTCCCCACGCCCGGCTCGCCGATCAGCACCGGGTTGTTCTTGGTCCGGCGAGATAGCACCTGCATCGCCCGGCGGATTTCCTCATCGCGCCCGATGATCGGGTCAATCCTGCCCTGTGCCGCCGCCTCGGTCAGGTCGCGGGCGTATTTCTTCAGCGCCTCCATCGTGTCCTCGGCGCTCGCGCTATCCGCCGTCCGCCCCTTGCGAACCTCGTTGATGGCCGCATTCAGCCCGTTGGCGTTCACCGCCCCCGCCGTCAGCGCATCCCGCGCCCTCGTGTTCACCAATGCCAGCGCGGTCAGCAACCGCTCCACCGGAACAAAGCTGTCACCAGCTTTCTTGGCCACGGCTTCCGCCTCGTCCAGAACCCGCACAAGCGAGGGATCGACATAGGTGTTCCCCTCGCCGCCTGTCACTTTGGGCAATTTGGCGATGGACGCATTGATCGCCTCAATCACCCGATCAGGCGCGCCACCCGCCTTGCGGATCAGATTGGCGGCCAGCCCCTGATCGTCATCCATCAGGGCCTTCAACAGGTGATCAGGCAAAACGCGCTGGTGATCTTCGCGCATCGCGATGGTCTGGGCGGCTTGAATAAAACCACGCGACCGCTCCGTGAATTTCTCCAAATTCATCGGTCATTCTCCTTTGCAAAGCGCCTTCGCGGTGCCCGGAACCCCAGCACAGCCGCCATGGCCTCAGGCGTAATCTGGGGAGACACTTTGCCTTTTGCAATGTCAGGAATCATGGACAGGTCCGGATTCTTTCGCGGCATTTTGCCGGGGGTTTTCCGCTCATGGCAAAGAATCGCCGGGCCATCGCGCTGCACGGTCGAACATCCGCCCAAATTGCAGATTGCATCAGCAACCCACCGCCGCCCCCGGTTGCACAAGCGGCACCGCCCGCGCCTGATCGCGACAAAAGTTACAGGAGCGCGCCGATGATCGAAACCTTGCATCCCGTTTTGCCCAAAACCCCCGTTCTGGGGTTGCGCTGCCATGTCGGCAGATCGGGGCTTTGCATCGGTGATCCTGCCCACCTGCATCTGACCGAAACCGGAGACGTCACCCTGACAGCCGTGGTGACGCGCCGCTACCTTGGGCTTTTTCCCTATCGGCAAGAGGCGGCACTGGGCCATCTTGGGCCGGTCATTGCCAAGATCCTGGCCCCCGCCATTCGCAGCGGTGCCCCGATGCGGGTGCGAATCGTCGGCCTGACACCGGAACATCTGTCCGGCCCCCACGGGCCAGAGATTTACGTGTCCATCTGGGCTGATCCCCTAGTATTGCGCCCTTTGCCGCCACGCCCACTGCAATAGAAAGAAGTCTTCCATTCTGCGCGGAAATGGAATATTTATTCCACGAACCCGCCCAGCTTCGGAGGCCCCCATGAAATCGCTCGACGTCATCACCATCGGCCGCGCCTCGGTTGACCTATATGGCGCGCAGGTCGGCGGGCGGCTGGAGGACATGGGATCGTTTCAGAAATACATCGGTGGCAGCCCTTGCAACATGGCCGCCGGAACCGCGCGTCTGGGCCTCAAATCGGCACTGATCACCCGTGTGGGCGATGAACACATGGGCCGCTTCATTCGCGAAGAATTGGCGCGCGAAGGGGTGAACGTGGATGGCGTAATCACCGACAAGGAACGCCTGACGGCGCTGGTGCTTTTGGGCATCCGCGACGAAAAGCAATTCCCGCTGATCTTCTACCGCGAAAACTGCGCCGATATGGCGCTGTGCGAAGACGACATTGACGAAGGCTTCATCGCGCAGGCCCGCTCGGTCGTGGCCACAGGCACGCACCTGTCGCACCTGCGCACCGAAGCTGCGGTGATGAAGGCCCTGACCCTTGCGCGCAAGCATGGGCTGCAAACCGCTTTGGACATCGACTATCGCCCGAATCTCTGGGGCCTTGCGGGCCATGGCGACGGCGAAAGCCGCTTTATCGAATCGGCCGCCGTCACCGCCAAGCTGCAATCCACCCTGCACCTTTTCGACCTGATCGTCGGGACCGAGGAGGAATTCCACATCGCCGGCGGCACCACCGACACCATCGCCGCCCTGCGCGCCGTTCGCGCGGTGTCGAAGGCCACTCTTGTGTGCAAGCGCGGCCCGATGGGCGCCTCGGCCTTCACCGGCCCCATCCCCGACAGCCTTGATGAGGGCGAGGCTGGCCCTGGCTTCCCGATCGAAGTGTTCAATGTCCTCGGCGCGGGGGATGGGTTCATGTCTGGCCTTCTGAAAGGCTGGCTCGATGGTGAGCCTTGGCCCATTGCCCTGAAATACGCCAATGCCTGCGGCGCCTTTGCCGTCTCGCGCCACGGCTGCACCCCGGCCTATCCCTCATGGGAAGAACTGCAATTCTTCCTGAACCGTGGCGTCGTCACCAAGGCCCTACGCAAAGACGCCGCCTTGGAGAAGGTGCATTGGGCGACCAACCGTCACAAGGATTGGTCCACCATGCGGGTCTTTGCCTTTGACCACCGCATGCAGCTGGAGGCGATGGAGGGCGCAACCCCGGCCAAAATCGGCAGCTTCAAGGAACTGTGCCTGAAAGCCGCCCTGCAAGTGTCCGGTGGTCAACCCGGCTATGGCATCCTGTGCGACAGCCGTCTTGGCCGCGATGCGCTTTACGCCGCCGCCGGAACCGGACTTTGGATCGGCCATCCGGTGGAATGGCCCGGCTCCCGCCCCCTGACCCTGGAGCCTGAAATCGGCCCCGATTTCGGTGGTCTTTCGGAATGGCCCTTGGAACATGTGGTCAAGGTGCTGTGCTTCTACCACCCGAACGATGACGCGGAAACCAAGGCTAGGCAGGAAGACACTGTCCTGCGCCTGTTCCACGCCTGCCGCCGCAACCGCTTGGAAATGCTGTTGGAAATCATCCCGTCCAAGGTTGCCCCGGTGAACGACACCACCTCGGCGCAGGTGATTCAGCGCTTCTATGATCTGGGCATCTACCCCGATTGGTGGAAGCTGGAACCCTTTGCCACCAACGCCGCCTATGAGGCTGCCTGCACCGCCATCACCACCCGCGACCCCCATGTGCGCGGCATTGTCGTTCTGGGGCTGGATGCATCGGAAGAAAGCCTCGCCGCTTCGCTGACCCTTGCCGCAGGGCATGATCTGGTCAAAGGCTTTGCCATTGGCCGCACCATCTTTGGCGATGCCGCCCGGGGCTGGCTGGCTGGCAAACTGACCGACGATCAAGCCGTGCAGGACATGGCCGCAAAATACACGCGCCTTTGCAGCATCTGGGATGCCGCCCGCGCAGCGAAAGGGGAAAAGGCATGACCACGATCAGACTTACCGCCGCCCAAGCCATGGTGAAATGGCTGTCCGTGCAAATGAGCGCCGACGGCAACCGCTTTATCGAAGGCGTCTGGGGCATCTTCGGCCATGGCAACGTGGCCGGTCTGGGCGAGGCCCTGCATGGGATCAAGGACATCCTGCCGACATGGCGCGGCCACAATGAACAGACCATGGCCCATGCCGCGATTGCTTTCGCCAAGACCCACAAGCGCACGCGCGCCATGGCGGTCACCTCCTCCATCGGGCCGGGGGCGACCAACATGGTCACCGCAGCCGCACTGGCGCATGTGAACCGCTTGCCCGTGCTGTTCATCCCCGGCGACGTTTTTGCCAATCGCGCGCCCGATCCGGTGTTGCAGCAGATCGAAGATTTCGACGACGCGACGGTTTCGGCGAACGATTGCTTCCGCCCGGTCGTGCGATATTTCGACCGTATCAGCCGCCCCGAACATATCCTGACCGCCCTGCCCCGCGCCCTGCGGGTGATGACCGATCCGGCCAATTGCGGCCCGGTGTGCCTTGCCTTCTGTCAGGACACCCAGGCCGAGGCCTATGATTACCCGGTCGAATTCTTCACGCCAAAGGTCTGGCACATCCGCCGCCCCGAACCCGATCAGCGCGAGCTGGCCGAGGCTGTGGCGGCGATCAGGGCCGCGAAAAAGCCGTTGATCGTTACCGGAGGTGGGGTGATCTATTCTGGTGCCGAAGCGACGTTGCGCGACTTTGCACTGCGCCACAACATCCCCATGGTCGAAACCCAGGCCGGCAAGGGCGCGGTGGATTGGGAGGAACGGCTCCATTTCGGCTCCCCCGGCGTCACCGGCACCGGCTGCGGCAACAAACTGGCGGCAGAGGCGGATCTGGTGATCGGCGTCGGCACCCGGTTTCAGGATTTCACCACGGGGTCGTGGACAGTGTTTTCCGCCCCGAACCGCAAGCTTCTGTCGATCAATATCCACGGCTATGACGCGGCCAAGCGCGGGGCGCAGGCCCTTGTTTCAGACGCCAAGGTCGCGCTGGAAAAAATCAGCGCCGCTCTTGGCGATCACCGCTTTGCCGACCCCGACTTTGCCGCGCGGAGCCAGTGGTTCCAGACCACCGACGCGCTGATGGCCGCTCCGAATGCCGCAGGCCTGCCCACCGATGCACAAGTCATCGGCGCGGTTCAGCGCAATACCGGCAAACAATCGGTCGTCATGTGTGCCGCTGGCACCATGCCCGGCGCGCTGCATGTGCTGTGGCGCGCGGCGGCGGGTGGTTACCATATGGAATACGGCTTTAGCTGCATGGGTTATGAGGTTGCCGGGGCCATGGGCATCAAGATGGCCGCGCCAGAAAAGGATGTGGTCTGCATGGTCGGCGACGGCAGCTATATGATGGCAAACTCGGAACTGGCGACAGCGGTGATGATGGGGATTCCCTTCACCGTGGTGCTGACCGACAACCGCGGCTATGGCTGCATCAACCGGCTGCAAAAGGGCACGGGTGGGGCGCCGTTCAACAATATGCTGGACGACAGCTATCATGTGAACGCCGCCAATATCGACTTTGTCTCCCATGCCCGCAGCATGGGCGCAAAGGTTGTGAAAGCGGCAGACATTGCCCAGCTTGAAGCCGAAATGCAAAAGGCCAAGACCGCCAGCATCCCCACCGTGATCGTGATCGACACCGATCCGATGCCCGGCACCGGCGCAGGCGGCACGTGGTGGGATGTGGCCGTGCCAGAGGTTTCCGCCCGCAAAGAAGTGAATGAGGCCCGCGAGGGCTATAAGAAAGCGACCCGCCGTCAGTGGCTGGTGAATTAAGGTAAACAACCATGATCCAATTCGGAACCAACCCCATCGCTTGGGCCAATGACGACGACCAGACCATCGGCGCCGATATCCCGACCGCCCGTATTCTGGACGAGGCCGGTCGCCAGATCGGCTTTGACGGGATTGAGAACGGCCACCGCTGGCCGGATGAGCCGGAGGCGCTGCGGGCGCTGTTGGCCGCCAATGGCCTGAAATTCATCTCCGGCTGGTATTCGACCGAACTTCTGACCCGCTCGGTCGAGGATGAGATCAAGAACTGCCAGCACCACCTTGCCAAGCTGAAGCACAATGGCTGCAAGGTCATGATCGTCTGCGAAACTTCGAACGCCATTCATGGCGACGCGAAAAAGCCGGTGAATGACCGTGCGCGCCTGACATCTGCCGAAATGGTCGAGTTCGGCAAGAAGCTGGAGGCTTTCGCCGCCTATCTGGCGTCCGAAGGTGTGACGCTGGTTTACCACCACCACATGGGCACCATCGTGGAAAGCCCTGAGGAAATTGACGCCCTGATGGCCGCCACCGGCCCGCATACCCATCTGCTGTTCGACGCCGGGCATTGTGCCTTTGGTGGTGGCGATCCGGTGGCGGTGCTGACCAAACACGCGCCCCGCGTGCGCCATTTCCACGCCAAGAACATCCGCCCCGCGATCACGGCACGGGTCCGCGCCGAAGGCTGGTCCTTCCTGCAAGGTGTTGTGGGCGGGGCCTTCACGGTTCCGGGCGACCAAGAGGGTGGCGTTGATTTCGGCCCGCTGTTGAAAATCCTTGGCCAGCACAATTACGACGGCTGGATCGTGATCGAGGCCGAGCAAGACCCATCGGTCCGCAACCCGCTGCTTTACCAAACGCTTGGTCTGGCCACGCTGAAACGGCTGGCCAAAGAGGCCGGGCTTGTAAAGGCCTGACACGGCGCGCAAGGTGGCCATCATGCTCAATCCTGACTGGCCCCTCGCCCTCCGCCTTGTCATCGTGGCCGCCCCCATGGCCGCCGCGATCTGGTTCTTCTCCACCGGCTCCGTCACCTTCGGGGCCGGGTTCACCGCGCTGACGGGATATGCCTTCAACGCGCTTTTCATGGCTTACCCCGGAGGCCGAAAATGACCCTGCTGCGTCGCCCCACCGCCACCCGAGGCAAGGTGCATGACATCACGCCCGACAGTGCGAACTGGGGCTATGTCGGCTTTGCGCTTTACCGGCTGGAACCGGGCGATACCGCCACGGAAGCCACCGGCGACAATGAGGCGATTCTGGTGATCGTCGAAGGCAAGGCGCAGATCACCGCCTCGGGGCAGGATTGGGGCGTCATGGGCGAGCGGATGGATGTGTTCGAAAAAACCCCGCCGCATTGCCTCTATGTGCCGAACGGTGACACATGGGAAGCCACGGCCACCACCGCCTGCACCCTTGCCATCTGCCGCGCGCCGGGCAAAAGCGGGCACAAGGCGCAGCGTCTTGGGCCAGAGGGGATTGACCTCACCCCGCGCGGCAGGGGGACCAACACCCGCTATGTGAACAACATCGCCATGGAAGCGCGCGAGGTGGCCGACAGCCTTCTGGTGACCGAGGTCTTCACCCCCGCAGGCCATTGGTCAAGCTATCCCAGCCACCGGCATGATGAGGATGACTTCCCGAACATGACCTATCTAGAAGAAACCTATTACATGCGCCTCAACCCCGCGCAGGGTTTTGGCATCCAGCGGGTCTATACCGAGGACGGGTCACTGGACGAAACCATGGCCGTCAAGAACCATGACGTCACGCTGGTGCCACGCGGCCACCATCCCTGCGGCGCGCCCTATGGCTATGAGATGTATTACCTGAATGTCATGGCCGGGCCGCTGCGCAAGTGGCGGTTCAAGAATGACCCCGATCATGATTGGATCGCCCAGCGCGACGCTTAAGCGCCCAAAATAGCAGCGTGGATCTAGGTTTGCCCGCCCTTGGACCGGCCCGACAGGCTATGGCGGGCGCGGAAGGCATCCACCTCGGCCGGGGTCGGGGGTTTGCCTGTAAAGGTCAGCGCATAGTTCGGCGCCCGGTCAAGGCGCGACAAAAGCGGCTCGGAAAAACGCATCGAGATATAGCCGATCTGCGTCAGATAGACGGTATAGGCCCGGATGTCGGCCTCGTCATCGGGATAGCCAAATCGCAGGAACATCGCCTTGATCGCCGCGATTCGGGCCGCATCGGCGGCGACCAAGGTCTGTTTCAACTGCGGATCGGTCAGCGCCCAGGTGCGGATCGCAAACTCCAGCCGATCGTCAAAGATGTCCGGCATGAACCAGCAATCGCACAGATTCAACGCCGCCTCGGTGATGGTCTGCGCAGCCTTTTGGGTCTGGGCGATCAGGTTTGCGGTGTTCGTATGCTCCCAGCGGGCAATCAGCCCATCCAAAAGCGCCTCACGATCCGCGAAATGCCAATAAAAACTGGTGCGTGACAGGCCCAGCTTTTCCGCCAGCGGCATCACTTTGACCGCTTCGACCCCCCCTTCGACCAACAGATGATAAGCGGCATCCAGCCACAAATCGGCCGAGCCGCGCCAGCCGCGTTCATTGGGTGCAGGCGTGTTCATCGTCTGGACCCTAGGCAATTCGGCCTTGCGCCGCAACCCGATCAAAAACTCGACACACCTGTCGATTTTTGGATTGACTTGCAGGCGGCGTGCCATAATCTTGTGCCAGCCCCCAAAACAGGTAGCGCCATGTCCAACGATCCGCTTTTGCAGCCTTACCAGCTGAAACACCTGACCCTTCGCAACCGCATCATGACCACCAGTCATGAACCCGCCTATGGCGAGGATGGCATGCCGAAGGACCGCTATCGGCTGTACCATCTGGAGCGCGCCAAGGCCGGCGTCGCCATGGTGATGACCGCCGGTTCGGCATCGGTCAGCCGTGACAGCCCGCCGGTGTTCTCGAACCTTCTGGTCTGGAAGGATGAGGTGGTTCCATGGATGAAACGTCTGGCCGATGACTGCCACGAGGCGGGCGCCGCCGTGATGATCCAGCTATCGCACCTTGGCCGCCGCACCCGCTGGGACAAGGGCGATTGGCTGCCGGTCGTCGCCGCCGGGCCAGATCGCGAACCCTCGCACCGCGCCTTCCCCAAGCGGGCCGAGGAATGGGATCTTGCGCGCATCATCAGTGACTATGCCGATGCAGCCGAACGGATGAAGGCCTCGGGCCTTGATGGCGTTGAGTTTCTAGCCCATGGCCACCTTCTGGACCAGTTCATTTCACCACTGACCAACAAGATGGATGCGCCTTATGGCGGGTCTTTGGAAAACCGCGCGCGGCTTTTGATGGAAGTGGTCGCAGCCTGCCGCAAACGGGTGGGCGACAAGTTCATCCTTGGCGTCCGCTTTGGCGGCGAAGAAGCGCAGGCCGGTGGCACGACCCTCGAAGAAGGCATCGCACTGGGCAAGATGCTGCGCGACAGCGGCATGGTTGATTACATGAACATCAACCGCGGCCGCATCCACACCGACCCGGCAATGACCGACATGATCCCGATTCAGGGCATGAAGTCGGCTCCGCATCTTGATCTTGCGGGCCGCCTGAAGGCCGAGGTGGGCATGCCCACCTTCCACGCCGCCCGCATCCCAGATGTGGCAACTGCGCGCTATGCGGTGGCTTCGGGTCAGTTGGACATGGTCGGCATGACGCGCGCCCATATGGCCGATCCGCATCTGGTGCAAAAGATCGTTGAAAAGCGCGAGGATGATATCCGTCCCTGCGTCGGCGCCACCTATTGCCTTGACCGCATCTATCAAGGCGGCATGGCCTTGTGCATCCACAACCCGGCAACGGGGCGTGAAGCCACCATGCCCCACACCATCACGCCCGCCAAAGAGCTGAAAAAGGTCGTGGTGATCGGCGCTGGCCCGGCCGGTCTGGAAGCCGCCCGTGTCGCGGCCGAGCGCGGCCATCAGGTTGTGGTTTTCGAGGCCGCCGACCAGCCCGGCGGGCAGGTCCGCCTGACCTCGCTGACCAAGCGGCGCGCCGAGATGATCGGCATCATCGACTGGCGGATGGCCCAATGCGCGGCCCGCGATGTTGAATTCCGCTTCAACACCTTTGCCGAAGCTGCCGATGTGGTGGCTGAAAAGCCCGACGTGGTGATCGTCGCCACCGGAGGGCTGCCGCAAAAGGACATCCTCGCCTTTGGCAATGAACTGACCGTCAACGCCTGGGACATTCTGTCAGGCGATGTGAAGCCGGGCCAGAATGTGCTGCTGTTCGACGACGCGGGCGACCATTCGGCCTTGCAGGCCGCACAGCTTATGGCCGAGGCGGGTTCGACGGTTGAGGTGATGACCCCTGACCGCGCCTTTGCCCCCGAAGTCATGGCGATGAACCTTGTGCCCTACATGCGTGCCTTGCAGGACAAGAAGGTGACCTTCACGGTGACCTATCGCCTGACCGGCGTGAAGAAAACCGGCAACCAACTGACCGCCGTGATCGATTCCGATTACATGGATCTTGGTCAGGAGCGGAACTTTGACCAGATCATCGTCAACCATGGCACCGCGCCCTTGGACGACATCTACTTTGATCTGAAACCGCAGTCGGAAAACCTTGGAGCGGTGGATTATGACGCGCTGATCGCGGGCCAACCGCAAACCGTCAACGGCGGGCCGAAAGGTTTCAAGCTGTTCCGCATCGGGGATGCCGTCGAAAGCCGCAACACCCATGCTGCGATTTACGACGCCCTGCGCCTTATGAAAGACATCTGATCGCTTGCCGCCCCGGCCCATAGGTCGGGGCGGCATCCTTTATGACCGCAGCCGCCGACCCTCTGCGTCAAAGCGGAAAGTCTTTTCCGCGTTCAGGCTTAAGAACACGGCCTCATCAACCGCATACTCATGTTCGCCAAACAGCCGGACGGTCAAAAGCCCATGGTCGGCAGTATGGACATAGACCAGCGTTTCCCCGCCCAGCTTTTCGACATGGCTGACCTTGCCTGCAAACGCCCCCGTTTCGCGCGACAGGATCAGATGTTCGGGCCGTATCCCGATGCTGCCCTCACCCCGGCCCATCGCCGTGGCAGCAAGGAAATTCATCTGCGGCGATCCGATAAAGCCCGCCACAAAGGTGTTGGCCGGATCGTTGTAAAGCTCCATCGGGGCGCCAACCTGTTCCACCCGGCCCGCGCGCAGAACAACGATCTTGTCGGCCAACGTCATTGCTTCCACCTGATCATGGGTCACATAAATCATCGTGGCCCCCAACTCGCGATGCAGGCGGGCAATCTCGATCCGGGTGGCGACACGCAAGGCGGCGTCCAGATTGGACAGCGGCTCATCAAACAGGAACAGCTTCGGCCGCCGCACGATGGCCCGGCCAATCGCCACCCGCTGGCGCTGCCCGCCCGAAAGTTCCGCCGGACGCCGCTCCATCAAGGGGGCAAGCGCCAGCATCTCGGCGGCGCGGTCGGTTGCGGATTTGATCTCGGCCTTTGATCGGCCCGCCTGTTTCAAGGCCAGCCCCATGTTGTCGCGCACGGTCAGGTGCGGATAAAGCGCATAGGATTGAAACACCATGGCCAGCTCGCGCTTGGCGGGCGCCACATCGTTTATCCGCGCATCATCCAGCAAGATCTCACCGCTGCTGGCATCCTCCAACCCGGCAATGATGCGCAACAGCGTGGACTTGCCGCAACCCGAAGGCCCGACAAAAACGCAAAATTCGCCGTCATTCACCGTCAGATCGACGCCCGAAATCACCTCGGTCGCCCCAAAGGATTTCGACACAGCTTTCAGTTCCAGCGCACCCATGGCCGCCCCCTTACAATTTCACCGGCTGGCCCGAGCGGACGCTTTCATCCGCCGCCAGACAGATTGCCAAAGATTGCACCGCATCCTGCAAATGCCGCGTCAGGTCGAGATTTTCGATGATCGCCCGCGCCATGAACGCCTGCTCACGCTCACACAACTCCTGATGGCCCGGTTCATCGGCCATCGAGATATCCTGATCGGGCTGGCCCACCTTGTGGACCCGCAGCAGGCTGGTCTTGGTATGGGTATCCACATCATCCGACCGCGCCGTGTCCGGCATGCGGATCGACACCGCGCCATTGGGGCTGACCACATCCTTCACGAAAAACGCGGTGTCCGACATCATCGGACCCCAGCCCGCCTCATACCAACCAAGCGAACCATCTTCGAACAACACCTGAAAATGGCCGTAGTTATACATGTTCACCGCGATTTCATGGGACAGGCGCAGCCCCATGCCGCGGACCTCCACGGGCTTGGCATCGGTGATCTGGCACATCACATCAACATAGTGGACGCCGCAATCCACAATCGGCGGCGTGGTCTGCATCAAGGCCTTATGCACCTCCCAGGTCAGCCCCGATGACTGCTGGTTCAGGTTCAGCCGGAACACATAAGGCCCGCCCAAGGCCCGCGCCTCGGCAATCAGCCGCTGCCAACTGGGATGATGGCGCAGGATATAGCCGACGACCACCTTTTTGCCCGTCCGCCTAGCGCAATCCGCCACGCGCCGCGCATCCGCCACCGTCGTCGCCAAGGGCTTTTCAACGAAGACATGCGCACCCGCCTCCATGGCGGCGATGGCATAGTCGGCATGGCTGTCCGAATAGGTCGACACGCAGACCAGATCGGGCTTCAGCCGCGCCAAGGCCTCATGAAAATCCGGCGTCACTTCATAGCCCGCCAAGGCCGGGTCCAATGTGGGGGCTGACCGGTTCACCAAACCCACCAGATCAAACGCCGGATCGCGGTGATAGGCCAGCGCATGGCTGCGCCCCATGTTCCCCAATCCTGCGACAAGAACCCGGATCATTTGACCGCCCCCGCCGTGATGCCGCGAATGAGTTGCCGCGAGAAGATGAGATACAAGACCAGCACCGGCAGGATCGCCAGTGAAAGTGCGGCCAGCACCGCGTTCCAGTTGGTCACGAACTGCCCGATGAAAACTTGACTCCCAAGCGTCACCGTCTTCGTCTCCTCCGCCGGCGCAAGGATCAGCGGGAACCACAGATCATTCCAGATCGGGATCATGGAAAACACCGCCACCGTCGCCATGGCAGGGCGCACCAAAGGCAAGACCAGCGTGAAGAAGATGGCGTATTCCGAAAGCCCATCAATCCGGCCTGCGTTCTTCAGATCATCCGAGACGGTTTTCATGAACTCCGACAGGATGAACACCGCCAAGGGCAGCCCCTGTGCTGTGTACACCAGAATCAGCGCCGTCAGCGTGTTCACCAAACCGCCCGCCACCATCATTTCCAGAATGGCCACGGTGCCCAAGCGGATGGGAATCATGATGCCCAGCGCCAGATAGAGCCCCATCAGCGTATTGCCGCGAAAGCGATATTCCGACAGCGCAAAGGCCGCCATCGCGCCAAAAAGCAGCACGAAAAACAGGCTGGCCACCGTAACGATCAGGCTGTTCTGGAAATAGGCGAAGAAATCGCCTTGTTTCATCACCGTCTCATAGCCCACGAGATCAAAATTGCCCGGCACCGGCAAAGCCAGCGGGTCAGCAAAGATCGCCTTCCGGCTTTTGAAACTGTTGATCACCACCACAAAGACCGGGAACAGCGCAATCAGCGTGTAGGTGATCAGGATCGCATGGGCGGCAATGGTGCGGCCCGTGGAAAGACGCGCTTTCGACATCAGAACTGATACCTCCGCAGCCGGGTCTGGATACCGAACAGATAGACGCAAACCCCCACCAGAATGATCGCAAACATCGCCCCCGCAATGGCCGAGCCCATGTAGGGATCGCCCAATTGCAACTGGAACCCAAAGAAGGTGCGATACAGGAAGGTGCCCAGAATATCGGTCGAATAATCCGGCCCGGCCAAGGCACCCTGCGCCACATAGATCAGGTCAAAAGCATTGAAATTGCCGACAAAGGTCAGGATCGAGATGATGCCGATCGAAGGCAGGATCAGCGGCAGCTTGATCTTCCAGAACTGGCTGGCCCCGGTGATACCATCCATCTCGGCGGCTTCCAGAACCTCGTCGGGAATACTCAGCAGCGCGGCGTAAATCAGCATCATCGGGATGCCGACAAACTGCCAGACCGAAATCAGCGCAAGCGTGGTCAGGGCATAGGCCTCCTTGCCCAGCCATGGCACGAACAGGCTTTTCAGCCCCACCATGTCCAGCATCCCCGGCGCGATGCCCCAGATGGGCGACAGGATCAGCTTCCAGACAAAGCCGACGATGACAAAGCTCAGGATGGTCGGAATGAAAATCGCAGTCCGATAAAACGCCGCCATGCGCAAACGCGGCGTCGACAGGATCGCGGCCAAGGCAATGCCAATCGGGTTTTGCACCAGCATGTGGATCAGGAAAAACCAGGCGTTATTGCCCAAAGCATTCCAGAACGCCTCCGACCACAAAGGTTCACCGAACAGGGTCGCAAAGTTCCTCAACCCCACAAAAACCCGCACATCCCCTTCCTCGTTGAACAAGGACAGGTTCAGCGTGCCGAACAGTGGAATGATCATGATCGCGGTGTAAACCAACACCGCCGGGGCCAGAAACATGGCAATATGCCAGCGCACCGGCTTTCTCACAGCCATGTCTGCCTCCCTTTATCTTGGCAAAAATATCCTCGGGGTGGTCTGGAGGGGCAGACAGCCCCTCCAGTCCCGCATCGCAAGCCGCGCTTACTTTTGCGGCTCATACCAGCCGGCCAGACCGTCTTGCAGCCGCTTGCCTGCATCGGCAGGCGTCTCGGTGCCCTTGATGACATTGGCGCTGGCGTTCCAGGTCTCGTTTTCCAGATTCGGGGTGCCGCGCGACAGGATCTGATAGGTCGAGCGGATGGTCGACTGACACTTGCCGCGCCATGAGACGAACTCTTGCGCCAGCGGGTCTTGCATTTCCACCGCCGTGGAGTTCAGGCTGAAAAAGCCCGGCAGCGCATTGGCATACATCGCTGCAAACTCCGCCGAACCGACCCATTCCAGGAACTTCTTGGTTTCTTCCGGGTGGGCGGTCTTGGCGTTCATCCCGATCGCAATGTCAGTGTGATCCGAGATATAGCAGGTGTCGCCCGCGGCACCGACCGGCGGCGGGAAGGCCCCCATCTTGAACTGCGCTTGCGCGTTGAAGCCCGAGATTTCCCACGACCCGGCGGGATAGACCGCCGCGCGGCCAAGGGTGAACAGGTTCTGGCTGTCGGGGTAGGTTTGCGCCTCGAACCCGTCACCAAGATAGTCCTTCCAGCGCGCCAGTTCGGCAAAGGGCGCGACCCATGCCTCATCGGTCAGCTTCTGCTCGCCCTTGATCAGCGCCAGACGGCCTTCCTCGCCCTTCCAATAGTTCGGGCCGATGTTGTTATAGCCCATGGTGGCCGCTTCCCACTGGTCATTGGTGCCCATGGCCATCGGGATATAGGTTCCATCCGCCTTGATCTTGTCCAGCGCGGCAAAGAATTCGTCCCGCGTTGCCGGCACGGCAATGCCCAGCGCGTCAAATGCATCCTTGTTGTAAATAAAGCCGTGGATCACCGAGGCCATCGGCACGCAGAAGGTCGCCGCGCCATCGTCGGTCTGCCAGGCCGATTTCGCCACCGAGGAGAAATTGGCCATCGAAGCAAGCCCCGACAGGTCGGCCAGATTGCCCTGATTGTAAAGTTCAAGGCTGGCATCGAAGGGGCGGCAGGTGATGAGATCGCCCGCCGAACCGGCCGCGAGCTTCGAGTTCAGCGCGGCGTTGTATTCCGCCGGTGCGGTGGGGGCAAAGACCACCTTGATACCGGGATTTGCCGCCTCGAATGCGGGAATGATCTGCTCTTGCCAGATCGACAGGTCATCATTGCGCCAAGACTCAATCGTCAGGGTCACATCTTCGGCCCAAGCCGCGCCAGCCATCAACGTGCTGGTCAGAAGGGCAATGCGGAACGTGGATTTCATGGCAGTCTCCCTATTGGCGGGCGCTTCGGCCCGGTTATGAAAATCAGTCCAAATATGGGGCCAGCTTTCCACCGCTGGCCGCCAATGCTTGTAAAGCCGCGTCAGCGGACTGGCCGCGCGCGACCAAAATCGCCGGTTTCACCGCCCCTTGGGTGTGATGCAGCGCCATCCGCGCCGCTTCTTCGCCCGTGCCTGCGATACGCGCCACAATGCGGGCGGCACGATCGACAAGTTTGATGTTGTCGGCAATGAGGTTGACCATCTGCCCATCATGCACAGCGCCAAGCCTGACACCGACAAGGACAGAGATCATGTTCAGCGCCGCCTTCTGTGCGGTCGCCGCGCCCAGACGGGTTGACCCCGCCACCAACTCCGGCCCGGTTTCCAGCAACACCGTGATATCGCTCAGATCGAACAGGGCGGCATTGGCCGTGTTGGCCAGACCGACCACCTTCGCCCCGGCGGCCCGTGCTGCCGTTGCCACGGCCAATGTATAGGGCGTCGATCCCGAAGCCGCGAGGCACAGCACCACATCCCCGGCCCCAAGCCCGGCAAGGCCAACATCTGCCATGGCCTGGGCTGCGTCATCCTCAACCCCGCCCGTCATGGCCAGAAGCGCCGCCGCACCACCGGCAAAGAGCATCGGGGTTTGCGCCCGCGGGATACCAAAGGTTCCTGCGAGTTCGAGACAATCGGCAAGCGCCATCAACCCGGACGATCCCGCGCCCGCATAAGCCAGCTTGCCCCCGGCCAAAAGCGCCTCAGCCGCAAGCTCTGCTGCATGCTCAAGATCAGGCAGACAGGCATGCAGCTTGGCCAAAGCCTGCTCTTGGCTGATCAGAACCGCGGACAGCACGGCATGCGCAGGTTGCCGGTGAAGGCCCTTGCCCAACGGATGCACCTGTTCGGTCTGACGCTCAACCATACGAATCTCCCCCTGTCGCTAGATAATGCCACTTTAATGCCAGTTGTAAAGTATTAGCTGACAAACAGTCAAAATTGGCCTATATCGCTAAAATATGGGCAGTAAAACAATACCAGATTACAAAGTGGTATCTATGTTGTATTGTGCAGGCAGGAGATTCGGATGCAGATGTTCTTGGGCGTTGATGGCGGGGGGACAGGGTGTCGCGTGGCTTTGGCCGACGCGACAGGCCGTATTCTCGCGCGTGCCGAGGCGGGGCCAGCGAATATCTTTTCAAACCGTGATCTCGCTTTGCAAAACATTCTTGGCGCCGCATCCAGTGCCGCGCATCAGGCTTTGGGGTCCAGTGCCCCCCTGTCACAGATTCGCGCCGGCTTGGGGCTTGCCGGGGCCAATGCGGCCGGGGCGGCAGCATGGCTTGGCGCGCATCTGCCCTTTGCCGCCAGCCGGATCGAGACAGACGCGCTGACCACCGCAAAAGGGGCGCTTGGGGGCGAAGACGGCGTTGTGGCCGCGATGGGGACCGGATCGGTCTTTGCGCGGCAACATGCGGGGCAGATGCGCCAGATCGGGGGCTGGGGGTTCTGGCTGGGGGATGAGGGCAGCGGGGCCGCCCTGGGTCGCAGCCTGTTGGCCCGTGCCCTGCGGGCGCTGGACGGGGTGCATGAGATGACCCCGCTTCTGCATGCGGTGCTGGAACATTTTGAGGCGCCCGACCGGCTGGTGGCCTATAGCCTGACCGCAAGGCCCGCCGATTACGCACAATGGGCGCCGCGCCTGCTGACCTCAACCGACCCGGCCGCCGAGGCCATCCTGCAAGCTGCCACACAAGAGGTTGAGGCAACCCTTGCAGCGCTCCAGCCTGACCCCGCCCGGCCCGTCACCTTTGTCGGCGGTCTTGGGCCAACCTATGCGGCACGCATCAACCGCTGGACACAACGCCCCGCCAAGGGCAATGCGTTGGACGGTGCCCTGATGCTTGCCATGGAGATCGCCGCATGACGCTATTCAATGCTGGAAATTTCGATGGCGGCGTTTCCGGCCCGCTTTATCTGCAATTGCAGCGGCATATCTCTGCCGCGCTGGCCGCCGGAGAACTGGCCCCCGGCGATTGCCTTCCGGCCGAGCGCGACATGGCCCAGATGACCGGCCTTTCCCGCGTCACGGTTCGCAAGGCCATTCAGGAACTGGTGGCCACCGGTCAACTGGTGCAGCGCCGCGGATCGGGAACCTATGTGGCGCAAAAGGTCGAAAGGCTGGAACAGGCGCTCTCCTTGCTGACCTCCTTTACCGAAGACATGGCCCGGCGCGGGCGCAGCGTGGAAACCCGGTGGATTTCACGCCGGATCGACGCGCCCGCCCCCGAGGAGGTGATGGCGCTTGGTCTTGGTGCCGGGGACCGTGTCAGCCGGTTGGAGCGGGTCCGCTGTTCGGATGGGGTGCCGCTGGCAATCGAACGCGCCGCCCTGTCCACCAGCCTGCTGCCCGATCCCGATGCGGTGGAATCTTCGCTTTATGCCGAGCTGCAAACCCGCGGCCTGCGCCCGACCCGCGCCGTGCAGCGCATCTCGGCAACCTCGATCGACGCCCGGGATTCGGCGCTGCTTGGCGTCACGCTTGGCGCGCCGGGATTGAAGATTGAACGGATCAGCTATCTGCCATCGGGTCAGGTCGTGGAATTTACCCGGTCGCTTTATCGCGGCGATGCCTATGACTTTGCCGTTGAACTGAAACTTGCGCCCGAAGACGAAAGGCCTGCACCGTGATCCAGCCCACCCAAACCCGAATGGCCCGCGAAGTTGCCGAAATTCCCGAGGCCGCCCAGCGGTTTCTGGATGGCTCTGACGCGGCTGTGCGGGCCGCCGCACAAGCCCTGCGGCAGGCCGACCCCACCTTGATCGCCACCATTGCCCGGGGGTCTTCCGACCATGCGGCAACCTATCTGAAATATGCCATCGAACTGCTCGCCGGGGTGCCGGTCGCCTCGGTCGGCCCCTCGGTTGCCTCGGTCTATGGCCGGCATCTGCGGCTTGCGGGGGCGGCCTGTGTTGGCATCTCGCAATCCGGCAAAAGCCCCGACATCGTTGCCATGATGGAATCGGCCCGCAGCGCCGGGGCCTTGACGCTGGCCCTGACCAATCAGGCCGACAGCCCGATGGCCGCGGCCGTGGCGCATCCCTTGGCGCTGCTGGCGGGACCGGAAACCTCGGTCGCGGCGACGAAAACCTTTGTGAATTCGGTTCTGGCGGGACTTGCCTTGCTGGCAGAATGGCAAGAGAACGCCGATCTGCGCCGCGCCGTTCAAGCTTTGCCAGAGGCTTTTGCCAGCGCCTTGACGCTGGACTGGTCACCCTTGGCGCAACGGCTGGTTCGGGCGCAATCGCTTTATGTCTTGGGGCGCGGTCCCGCCTATGCGATTTCCAACGAGGTGGCGCTGAAATTCAAGGAAACCTCGGGCCTGCATGCCGAAAGCTATTCCGCGGCCGAGGTGCTGCATGGCCCGGCCGCCATCGTTCAGGCACAGTTTCCGGTCTTTGCGCTGGCGGTCGAAGATGCGGCCCAGCCCCATGTCTGCGCCACCGCCGCACGGCTGGCCGCGCAGGGGGCGGATGTGTTCCTGACCGGGGCCAGCGCGCCGGGTTGCACCAGTTTGCCCGCCGTCAGCGGCCTGCATCCGCTTGTGGCGCCGCTGGTGCTGATCGTCAGCTATTACAGCTTCGTCGAAGGCCTTGCGCGCCGTCGGGGTTTTGATCCAGATACCCCCCCGCATCTGCGCAAAGTGACGGAGACAGTTTGATGAAGCAGGCCTTCACCGGGGCGGATATCTTTGACGGGCAGGTGCTGCACCGTGGGGCCTGCCTTGTGACCGAAGATGGCAAGGTCGTTGGGATCACGGCCGATGTCCCTGCGAATGCGCAAGAGGTTCGGCTGCAAGCGGGCACCTTGGCACCGGGTTTCCTTGATCTTCAGGTCAATGGGGGCGGTGGGGTCATGGTGGATGGCCAGACCACGGCCGCCTCATTGGCCCGACTTTGCGCATTGCATGGCAGGCTTGGCGCGACCGGAATACTTCCGACCCTGATTACCGACACGCCAGAGGCCACCCGTCAGGTCATCCATGCCGGGATCGAGGCCGCCCGTATTCGCGTGCCGGGTTTTCTCGGGTTGCATCTGGAAGGCCCGCATCTGGATCCGCATCGCAAGGGCGCCCATGATCCCGGTCTGATCCGGCCCATGACGGCGGCCGATCTTGATCTTTACCTTGACGCCGCGCGTCAGTTGCCGGGGCTGATGCTGACGCTGGCCCCCGCATCGGCCACCGCCGACCAGATGGCTGCACTGGCCGCAGCGGGCGTTGTGGTCAGCCTTGGCCACAGCGAGGCCAGCTTTGCCGAGGCGCAAACGGCGATCAAGGCCGGGGCGACCTGCGCCACCCATCTGTTCAACGCCATGAGCCAGCTTGGCAACCGTGATCCGGGCATGGTCGGCGCGGTTCTGACCTCAGATCTGGCGGCGGGGCTGATTGCCGACGGCCATCATGTTGCCATTGCCACGCTGCGCATCGCGCTTGCCGCGCGGCCATCAGGGCTGTTTCTGGTCTCGGATTGCATGGCGGCGGCAGGCAGCGATCTGACCGAATTCATGCTGGGCGGGCGGCGCATCCTGCGGCAAGGCGGGCGGCTGACACTTGAAGATGGCACGCTGGCCGGGGCCGACCTGACCTTGCCGCGCGCCGTGCAAGTGATGGTGCAAGAGGTTGGCCTGCCCTTGGATCAAGCCCTGCGCATGGTCACGACGACACCTGCAAAACTCTTGGGCCGATTGTCAGACATTGGCCAGTTTCAGCCGGGGATGTCGGCTGACATGGTGCATCTGGATGGAAATTTGCAGCTTGCCGCTGTCTGGCGGGCTGGCGAGCGCCTTGCCGCCTGACAGGTCAGCCCAACTCGGCCACAATCGCGCGCGCGGCGGCGGCGGGATCCGCGGCCTGCCAGATCGGACGCCCGACCACGATGTGATTGGCTCCATCCGCAATCGCCTGCGCCGGTGTTGCAATGCGCTTTTGATCCCCCACGGCGGCCCCTGCCGGGCGCACGCCCGGCGTCACGATCAACCGCCCCTTGGCCTGCGGCAAGGCGCGGATCATCGCGGCCTCTTGCGGGCTTGCAATGACGCCATCGGCCCCCGCCTCCAGCGCCCGTGCGGCCCGCTCCAGCGTGATGTCATGAATGTCGCCCGGCTTTATCAGGTTCGCATCCAGATCGGCGCGATCCAAAGAGGTCAGCACCGTGACGGCAAGGATTTTCAGCGCCGTGCCGCGCTTGCCCTCGCAGGCCGCACGCACGACCTGCGGATCGCCATGCACGGTCAGGAAATCCAGATCATATTGGGCAATCCCCCGCACCGCCGCCTCGATCGTGGCGCCGATGTCAAACAGTTTCATGTCCAGAAACACCCGCTTGCCCTGTTCCTGCTTCAACTCATTGGCCAAGGCAAAGCCACCGCCCGTCAGCATCCCGAGGCCAATCTTGTAAAAGCTGACCGCATCGCCAAGGCGCGACGCAAGCTCCAACCCCTGCACGACATTCGGCACATCAAGGGCAACGATCAGACGGTCATCAGACATTTCGGGCTCCGGTCAGGTTTGGCGGGGTTTGCGGTGCGGGACGCCCTGTGTCAAGCGCAGTATCAAGCGCGGGATTGCCCACAGCGGCGCCACCGCTATTCTGAACCCCAAGAACAACAGGACCAGCATGATCGCAGCATTCGACATTGGTGGCTCGCGGATCAAGGCCGCGCGGGTGGCGGCGAGCGAGATGACCCGCATTGGCGAGGCGAAAACGCCAGCCAATGACCTTGTTGCCTTTGCCACGGCCCTTTCCAATCTGGCCGGCGACGCAAAAGCCGTGGCAATTTCGATCGCCGGGGTGATCGACCCGGAAACCGGCTTGGCGACCGTGGCCAATATCCCTAGCCTGAACGGAACGCGGGTTGTTGAAACGCTGCAAGCCATGCTCGGCCGCCCGGTTCTGGTGCTGAACGACGCCGATTGCTTTGCGCTGGCCGAAGCGCGGCGGGGCGCGGGGCGCGGGCATGGCAATGTCTTTGGCATCATCTTGGGCACCGGGGTTGGCGGGGGGCTGGTGATTGGCGGGCGGCTTGTCTCGGGCGTGGGCGGTTTTGCCGGTGAATGGGGACATGGCCCGATTGTCGCCCATCCGGCCCTGCCCTGCGGCTGCGGGCAGATCGGCTGCCTTGATACGGTGGGGGGGGCAAAAGGTCTGGAACGGCTGCATCACGCCCTGACGGGCGAAAGGCTGGAGGCCCGGCAGATCGTGTCAGGCCGGCCTGAAACCATGGCACATTGGCTGAATATCGTCGCGGGGCCCTTGGCGATGGTGCTGAATGTCGTTGGCGCCTCGGTGGTGCCGGTGGGGGGCGGGCTTGGAAACGACGCTGCGCTGGTCGCGATGCTGGATAAAGCCGTGCGGGCGCGCATCCTGCGCAAGACGGGCGCGCCGCTGGTGGTGCCCGC
The DNA here is from genome assembly GCA_964393035.1 of uncultured Tabrizicola sp. GTDB lineage: Bacteria > Pseudomonadota > Alphaproteobacteria > Rhodobacterales > Rhodobacteraceae > Tabrizicola_A. Next base: position 416,315 of record CAYMRX010000003.1, on the reverse strand, counting down.
ACAATGCGGGGCCGATGCCGGGTTGATCGGCGCGGCCGAAGCCGGGCTGGCCGCTTTTGGCAAGGAGACCGCATGATCCTTGAAGTCGCCGTCGATGATCCCTTGGGTTTGGCCGCCGCTGTCGCAGGCGGTGCTGACCGCATCGAATTGTGCAGCGCGCTGGACCTTGGCGGCCTGACGCCCAGCGCCGGGCTGATGCGGCACGCGGCCGGTTGCGGCCTGCCCGTCATGGCGATGATCCGACCGCGCCCCGGCGGATTTTGCCTTGATGATGCCGACCTTGCGATAATGTCGGCGGATATTTCCACCGCCCGGCAGGCTGGCCTTGCGGGTGTGGTCTTTGGCGCTTTGACCACAGACCTGACGCTGGATGTGCCGAAAATGGGCCAGCTTTGCGCCGCGGCGGATGGGTTGCAGATCACCCTGCATCGGGCGTTTGACCTGATTGAGGATTGGCGCCGTGCGCTGGATCAAGCGGTGGCCTTGGGTGTTCACCGCATCCTGACCTCAGGTGCGGCACTTTCCGCCCCCGCCGGGATCGCGCGGCTGGCAGAGATTGTCGATTACGCCGCCGGCCGCATCGGAATTTTGCCGGGTGCCGGAATTTCTGCGGAAACGGCGGGGCCATTTATGGATTTGAAGATAGAAGAATTGCATGCCTCGTGCAGCGCCCCGGTTCTGGGCGATGCCAAGGCCATCGCTTTCGGCTTTGCCAGCCCCAACGCGCGACGGACCGACTCAGAAAAGGTGCGCGCCTTGAAGGCCATAATGACAAGGCGCTGAGGCCGGGCAATTTTGATTTTAAAAGGAAACGCAATTTCATGGAATTCAACATTTCGATCAAGCGGCCCGAAGATGACCCCAATGCTGGCCCAATCACGGTCGGCTGGTTTCTAACGTCGGACAAAGGGGCGGTGATGTATGATCCGCCGGAACGGGTGTCGTTCCGGCAAACCAACAAGCAACACTCCAAAAGCGCAGGCCGCTGCCCCGGCGTGATCCAGTTGGAAAGCCGCTATTTCATGATCAAATGCCCCTTTGACATCCACATCGGCTTTGGTCGCGACGAGAAGGGCAAGGCCGTTCTCATCAATCGCGCAGGCAGCGCCAGCCCCATTCGCGCCAACAAACTGGGCGAGGTGATGACGCTGGTGAACGAGGCAGAGTGGCGTTACCCGGACCGGCCCACGGTGCAACTGATGCTGCCCTACTGCTTTATCGCGGATGAGCTGGTCTATATCACCCAGCTTTCCGCCTTCATGCATTACCGCAAGGAGCAACTGCCCGGCACGATCTTTGGCGGGCGCTTTCCGGTTTCGGTCTGGCCACGCCCGTTGATGTGGGCCTTTGAGTGGCACGAGCCGGAAAAGGACATCATCCTGAAACGCGGTGAGCCGCTGTTTTACGCCCAGTTCGAAGGTGAAGGCCCGGATCGCCCGGTGCAGGTGGTCGAGGCCGAACGGACACCTGAGTTGACCAAATATCTGGAACAGATCGGCGGCGTGGTGAACTACGTCAACCAGACCTTCGGCCTGTTCAAAGCCGCCGAATCCATCCGGCCGAAAAAGCTTTTGATACCCAAACAGCGTGCGTGAGGGCTGATTTTCAAAGATGCCGCTTTCCCGTATGGGGAAGTGGCACCGCGGAAGGCACATGCCCCCCGGCCCCATCATTGCGATTGCATTCAAACGGGGGCGGTTTCGTCCGCCGGAAAAAGATGTGCCCTGTCGGGATCGAAGGTCAGATCGACCGCCGTGCCAAAGCCGAAAACCGCATCATGCGGCAGGGCTGCGATCAATGCGCTGCCATCCTTCAGCGTGACCTCGACCACCGTCTCGGCGCCCAGCCGCTCGGTCAGCGCCACGGTGCCGTGCAGACGGCCCCACCCCTCGGCAATATCCAGGTATTGCGGCCGCAACCCCAGGATCGCCGTGTCACCTGGCTTGAAGGGGCCGCGCTTGCCCGAGACTTCCACCGGGTCCAGCGCCTGGTTCGACACCAGCACCTTGTCACCGTTCACAGCCTGAACCGTGACCTTGATGAAATTCATCGACGGTGCGCCCAGAAACCCTGCGACGAATAGGTTCGCCGGGTCGTGATACAGGCCCATCGGCGCGCCGATCTGCATCACCTGCCCGTCCTTCAGCACGACGATCTTATCGGCCAAGGTCATCGCTTCGACCTGATCGTGCGTGACGTAGATCTACGAAGCCATCTGACAGACCCCGTCTTCATTTGCGGTCTGGGGAAACACACAGCACCTGCGAATCGTCAACTTGTTGCAAAATATGGGGAAAGCCGCAGAGTGCGGCCAACACAGACTTTAAACGTGTCAGAAATGCCCAAAGAGGGCCTGAAAGCGGGGTAGTTAAACAAGAAACCCCGCAACCCATTATGGTCACGGGGTTTTCTTGCAGAAAACGTGGTGCCGCTGAAGGGACTCGAACCCCCGACCCCATCATTACGAATGACGTGCTCTACCAGCTGAGCTACAGCGGCCTTTGGTGACGGGCTATTAGCACCCCTTCCAGCCGCTGTGTAGTCCTAATCTGCACTTCTTGCGACGACTGCTAGGTCGATGATTTCAGGCTCGGTCACGGCCCCCTCAGGATCGGGTTCAACCTTGGTCGGCGGCTGGACCATCAACGGCAGCAACTCGGCTCCGCGGGCGCTTTGGGCGATGCTTTCCTGTGGCTCGCGCCAGGAAAGCGTGTCAAAGCCGCCGCAATTGGTGCAGATCGGGTGCCATTCGGCGTGAATCGCCTGACATTTGTCGCAGCACCACTGCGGCCCGCGCGGGGCGACCAGTGCCTTTGCCAGCCAGCCCCGCACCACGGCCTCATCGGCCCCCTCGCCGCGTTCAATCGCCGCCATGATGGCCAAGGCGCGCTGCGTTGGATGGCGGTCGATCAGATCGCCCAGCGCGCGGCGCGCGGCGGGAAAATCTTCGGCCGTGATCAGCATTTCGGCCTGAAGAAGCTTTGTTTCGTCATGATCGGGATGCTGGGCGATCAGCGGTTTGAACCGCTTTAGCCGGGCAGCGGGGGTTTCATCGGGTTCGATTTCGGCAAAGGCGGCGGCAAGATCGGGATGGGCCACCCCCTCCCAAGCTTTTTTCAAGACCCGAGCGGCCCCTTTGTGGTCGCCCTTGGCGACCAGACCACGGGCCGCCATGACGGCAGCCGGGATCAGGTCGGGCGACTTGCGGTTTGCCTCAATCGCCGCCTCGCGCGCCTCGACGCTGGCGCTGTCGTCCATGATGCCCTTGGCCTCTTGCAAGGCCAGCACCGCATCGCGGCGGCGATAGACTTCCTTCGGCAAGGCGCCCGCTTTCAGCTTGGCCCCAAGTGTCGCCCGCGCGCCTTTCCAGTCGGCCTTTTCCGATTGCAGTTTCAGCAAGACATCCTGCGTTTCGGGGTGCTTTGGCTTCAAAGCAAAGGCCTTTTCCGCCAGTTTCAGGGCGGTGTCGGTATCACCTTCGGCCAGTTTTTGCTGCAAAAGACCGCGGATGCCGACAAAGCGTGTGGTCTCATCGGCCAGCAGGCTTTTGTAAGCTGTTGCGGCACGGGCGCTATCGCCCGCCGCCTCGGCCGCCTGCGCCACCAAGAGCGTCGTCAACTCGGGTTTGCCAAGATATTTCTCGGCCCGCTGGGCGCGTATGAGCGCCAGACGCCCCTCGCCCGAGGCCAGCGCCAGAAAGCCATCCGCCAGCGCCTGATAGCCCTTACGCTGCCGGTCGCGGTCGAAATAGCGCGAGATCGCGGTTTCATCGCCGTTCAAAAAACGCAGCGTGGCCACGGTGAAGCCGATGATCTTCATCAAAAGCCACATCGCCAGCATCAGGACCAAAAGGCCGATGACCACCTGCAACGGGCCAAGGGTGAATTCATAACCCACCGCCGCAATGCGGATGCCGCCCCCGGTGTCCAGCAGCAGGCCGGCCCCCCAGGTCAGCCCGGCGACGACGAAAACGAACAAGAGAACCTTCAGAAGTGACCAAAGCATCGCTGACCCCTTATCCGCCGATCTTGCCAGCCATTTCGGCCAGCGCGGCCAGGGCCGCTTGTCGGATTTGCGCCTTGGCGCGCCATTCGGCCATCGGGGCTTGGGCGGCCTCGGGCAGTGCGGAAATCTCGGCCAAGGCAGCGGCCAGATCCCCGATTTGCAGCGCGGCCTCTGCCCGGGACAGGATGGCGTCGGGGTCGCTGCCCTCACGCGGGGTCAGGGAACGCGCGCCTGTCTGGCTGCGGAAAAAGCTGGTTGCCCGTTCCGTCCAGCTATCGCCCATATCGGCGCGCAGCGCAGCTTCAAGTGCCAGGCGCGCCGCTTCGGGGAAGGTTTCTTGCAACTGGGCAAGGCTGGGCAGGCCGGTTTCCGCATGGTCCAGCAAGGCCTTGGGCGGCTCTTGCCCCAGATCAGACAGAATGGCCGCAAAGGGTGCGCCGGAATCCACGGCGGCCTGCAAACGGCCAAAGGCGGCTTGGGCCACAGCGGCGCGGGTCAGCGCCTCGGTTTCGACTTTCAGCGCAGCGGCCTGTGCTTTTGCCTCTTTCAACCGCGCCTCGGCCTCGGCGGCCAATGCGGTAATATTGGCAGGAACCGGCGTTTCGGCCTGCCCTGCGGCCGGGGCCGCGCCCAGCGCTTTCACCTCAGCTTGCAACGCGGCCACAGCTTCGGCCAAGGCGGCGGTCTGCTCGGACCGCTCCACCGGGCCGGTTTCCAAAGCTGCTATCCGCCCGTTCAGGGTGGCCAGCGTTTCCATCAAGGGCGAAATATCTGGCACCTTGGCCGCCTCAACTGTGGCAAGGCGCGCTTCAAGTGTGGTGATCGCCTCGGTCTGGGTGGCGAGTTGATGTTCGAGCGGCGCAATATCCTGCAACGGCCAGCCATTCGGCACATATTGCGCCAGACCATAGCCGGCCGCCGCCGCAAGCGCACCACCGATCACCGGGGCAAAGAAGCCGCCGCGCCGTTTGGCGGGCGAATGAGAACTGGGTGGCGTCTGTGGCGCTTGCTCTGCCGGAGCAATGGGCGCCATTCCCGCTTCGGTCTGGGTGGTGATTTCGTCAGTCTCAGCCATGTTCATCCCCCATGCGCCCGCAGCACAACCCAAGCTAATGCCTAGCCCCGTCCGGGTTCAAGCACTGGCGGCCGACATATAGGCCTCCGCGACGGCGTGAAGCATGTTTTCGCCGTCGGGGTGGGCAGCAATTGTGATATGCGCCGTGCCAAGCGCCTCTGCCGCTGTGGCGGCGGCCTTGCTGATGGCCACAATCAAAAGCGGGCCCGCGACGGCCTTGGGCAGCGCCTGCACCAAGAGCCGGGCAGAGCGCGGCGAGAAGACCGGGATCAGAATCGGCTGGGCGCTTTCCATCAAATCCATCGCGGCGGCCGACAAAGCCAAGGGGTTCTGGCGGTAGACGATCAGCGAAACCGTCTCTAACCCGCCCTTTGTCAGCACCCCGGCCAAATCCCCTGCGCTGTCCGCACCGCGCAGATGCAAAATGGGGCCGTTGATACCGGAGGCAAGGATCATCGCGGCAAGGGCCTCGACCTCGCCTTCGGCGGACTGCGCGGCAAAGCCCTCCGCGCGGGCAACCGCCGCCGTCCGATTGCCGACGCAAAAGGCGCGCGTTGGAAGGTTGATCTGAAGCCGCATCGCAGCCTCGACCCCGGTTTCAGAGGTGAAGATCACCGCTTGAAAATCTCGCGCAGGCAGGGCGGGCTGAAGAAACTCGGTCTGCATCAGGGGCGAGATCACAACCGCCACATCCCCCAGACGCGCGCGTAACTGTTGCGCAAAACGCTGGCTTTGCGCGGCGGGGCGGGTCAAAAGAAGCGTAGGGGCGCGGGATTGTCTGGCCATGGCCAAGGTGTTACCTGCGCAAGACCCCTGAGGCAACGACAGACCGTGATGACGCAGGCGCTGACCTTTCTTGGCATTGAATCAAGCTGCGACGATACGGCCGCCGCTGTGGTGCTCCATATGCCGGGGGCCGCGCCGGAAATCCTGTCCTCGGTCGTCGAAGGCCAGACGGCGCTGCATGCGGCCTTTGGCGGCGTGGTGCCGGAAATCGCCGCCCGCGCCCATGCCGAACGGCTGGACATTTGCGTGGAGGGGGCGCTGGCCAAGGCCGGGCTGGGGCTTCGCGATCTTGATGGCATCGCAGTCACGGCCGGGCCGGGGCTGATCGGCGGGGTGTTGTCGGGCGTGATGCTGGCCAAGGGGTTGTCGGCGGCCAGCGGGCTGCCGATGGTGGGGGTGAACCATCTGGCAGGCCATGCGCTGACCCCACGGCTGACCGATGCGGTGGCATTTCCCTATCTGATGCTGCTGGTCTCGGGCGGACATTGCCAGTTCCTGATCGCCAAAGGCGTTGAAGATTTTCAGCGTCTTGGTGGCACGATTGATGACGCCCCGGGCGAGGCCTTTGACAAGACCGCCAAGCTTTTGGGCCTGCCGCAACCGGGTGGGCCTGCCGTGCAGGCCGAGGCCGCACAGGGTAATGTCAAACGCTTTGCCTTTCCCCGCCCGCTCTTGGACCGCCCCGGCTGCGACATGTCTTTTTCGGGTCTGAAAACCGCGCTGCTGCGCGCCCGCGATGCGGTGATTGCCGAAAAGGGTGGTCTGACCATGCAAGACCGGCGCGACCTTTGTGCGGGGTTTCAGGCGGCCGTGGCCGATGTGTTGGCCGAAAAATCCCGCCGCGCGCTGGAAACCTATCTGGCGCTGAAACCTGCGGCCCCCGTGCTGGCGGTTGCGGGCGGGGTTGCCGCCAACGCCTTGATCCGCGCGCAACTGACGGCGCTGTGTGATCGCATGGGGGTGCAGTTTCTTGCCCCGCCACTGCCGCTTTGCACCGACAATGCCGCGATGATCGCTTGGGCCGGGATCGAGCGGTTTCGTGCAGGCGCCCGCGATGATTTCTCGCTTTCGGCACGCCCGCGCTGGCCATTGGACCAAACCGCAGCACCGATGATCGGTTCGGGCAAAAAGGGGGCCAAGGCATGATCGCAGTTGCGGGCGCAGGGGCTTTCGGAACGGCTTTGGCCATTGCCTTGGCGCGCGAAGGTCGTGCGGTGTCGCTTTGGGCACGCGATATTGGCAACATGGCGGCAACTCGCCAGAATGAGCGCCATCTGCCCGGCGTCACCTTGCCGAAATCTGTCACGATCAACGCCGAGAGCGCCATTTTCACCCGCGCCGAGGTTGTGCTTCTTGCCGTTCCCATGCAGGCGCTGGGCGGGTTTCTTGGGCAATATTCGGCTGTGCTGAACGGCCGCGCGCTGGTGGCCTGCTGCAAGGGCATTGATCTGAAAACTTGGGTTGGCCCCAGCGGGGTGATCCGCGCTGCCTGCCCGGACAGCCCGGTTTCGGTGCTGACCGGCCCCAGCTTTGCCACCGACATTGCCCGCGGGCTTCCCACGGCCTTGACGCTTGCTGGCGGCGATGAGGCCTTGCAGACCCAGCTTTCGACGCCCACGCTGCGGCTTTATCGCAGCGCGGATGTGATCGGCGCAGAGCTTGGCGGCGCCTTGAAAAACGTGATCGCCATTGCGGCAGGCGTGGTGATGGGTGCGGGCCTTGGCGACAGCGCGCGGGCGGCGCTGATGACCCGCGGCTTTGCCGAAATGCAGCGCTTTGCCTTGGCCAAAGGCGCGCGGGCCGAAACGCTGGCGGGCCTGTCGGGCTTTGGCGATCTGGTGCTGACCTGCACCTCAACCCAATCACGCAACTTCCGGCTGGGGCAATCTATCGGGCAGGGCGTTGGCTTTGATCCGTCCATCACAGTCGAAGGGGCCGCGACCGCCCGTGCCGTGGCCGCCTTGGCCAGCCATGACGGGATTGACATGCCGATCACCCGGATGATTGCTGCGTTGGTGGATGGCAAGATCCAGCTTGCAGATGCCATTCAAGCCCTGATGACCCGCCCTTTGAAAGAGGAGTGATCCGATGCGCTATGCCCTGATTTGCACCGACAAGGCCGACCATCTGGAGGTGCGAAAGGCCAACCGCGATGCCCATCTGGACCATATCCGCACCTCGGGCGTGGTGGAAATGGCGGGGCCGTTCTTGAACGAGGCGGGGGAAATGTCAGGGTCTTTGGTGATCTTGGATGTTGCGTCAAAAGCCGAAGCCGTGGCTTGGGCGGCGGCAGACCCCTATGCCAAGGCCGGGCTGTTCGCCAAGGTGCGGATTGAGGAGTGGAAGAAGGTTATCGGATGAACCACTGGCTTTTCAAATCCGAACCTGACGTCTGGGGCTGGCCGCATCAGGTGGCCAAGGGCGATCTGGGCGAGGAATGGCATGGGGTGCGCAACTATCAGGCACGCAACAACATGCGGGCGATGAAGGTTGGAGATCTGGGGTTCTTCTATCACTCCAACATCGGCAAAGAGATTGTCGGCATTGTCGAGGTGATCCGCGAAAGCGCGCCCGACAGCACCACCGATGATCCGCGTTGGGATTGTGTGGTAATTCGCGCCGTTCGCCCCCTGTTGCGCCCGGTGACGCTGGACGATTGCAAGGTTCAACCGGGTCTGGAAAAGATGGCCTTGGTGAACAGCGCCCGGCTTTCGGTGCAGCCCGTCAGCCCGGAAGAATGGCGCATCGTCTGCGGCATGGGCGGTATCGCGCCCTGAAATCCGCTTTGGCCGATGATCGACCGATGTTAGCCTGAACAGGCGAACAAGGAGGCTGCCATGGCTGTTTCGGTTCTGGTCGGATCGACCAAAGGGGCGTTTGTTCTGTCTTCTGACAACAGCCGCAAGGACTGGGCTTTGTCTGGCCCGCATTGCGGCGGGTGGAACATCAACCATGTGCTGGGCGATCCGGCGACAGGCACGCTTTGGGCGGCAGGCGGCTCGGACTGGAGTGGTGCCGGGGTATGGCGCAGCACAGATGGCGGGGCGACTTGGACGCTTGCCAAGCTGTCGAACGGAAAATTCGATGAATGGCTGGCGAATGATCCGGGCTTTGCCGCCGAGATTGGCGTGCAGCCCGATCCTCCCGCGCCGTTTACCGGCGATGTTTCATCAATCTGGGTGCTGCATTTCGCCCATGGTCGGCTTTATGCCGGGGGCAAACCGGGAGTGTTGTTTGCCAGCTATGACATGGGGCAAAACTGGCAGCGTCTGTCGGGGCTGAACGACCATCCATCGGCGCCAGATTGGCAACCCGGCGGGGCGGGGCTGGTGCTGCATACCATCCTGTCGGACCCGCAAGAACCCGGCAAACTCTGGGTTGCGATCTCCGCCGCAGGGGTCTTTCAGAGCGAGGACGGCGGCGAGACATGGGAGCGGCGCAATCGGCTGTCGAACGCGGCGGCGGGGCACGCCCATGCCCATGCCGAGAACGCGCAATGTGGTCATGATACCGGGCATTGCGTGCATAACATGGCCCGCGCCGCCGGACCGGGCGAGGTGCTGTATCAGCAGAATCACCACGGCGTGTTCCGCAGCCCGGATGGCGGGCGCAGCTGGGATGACATTACGGCCGGGCTGCCCTCGACCTTCGGCTTTCCGATTGCCGCCCATCCGCGCGACCCCGAGACGATCTGGACCCTGCCGCTGAACGGCGACATGGCGGGACGCTATCCGCTTGACGCCAAGGCCGCCGTCTGGCGGTCACGCGATGGTGGGCAAAGCTGGCAGGATCTGCGCGATGGTTTGCCGCAATCCGGTTGCTTTTTTACGGTCTTGCGGCAGGCGATGGCGGTGGATCGGCTGAACCCAGCGGGCGTGGCCTTTGGCACCAATTCCGGCTCGGTGTTTTTCAGTGCCAACGAAGGCGATCACTGGGTCGAAATCGCACGACATCTGCCCACGGTCTTGGGAGTCGAGATCATGGTGCGGTGAAAAAATGAAGGGCCCCGCACCCCTACGGGACCCTTCACCACCCCACGCGCTCCCCTAGCACCGCACGTGTTCTGAATAAGGTCCCGGACATGATGCCCTGTTGAACTGACCATAGCCGCAAATCGCGCCCACAGGCAAAGCCGAAGCGTCTAAGGTTTGATACGAATCCGGCTTAATGCCGGGTATCCGGCAGAAGAATGGCCGCCAACCCGAACAGCGGCAGGAAGGCACAGATGCGGTAAACCGCGATGATGCCCCAGTGATCGGCCAAGACGCCCAAGATGGCCGCGCCAATCGCCGCAATTCCGAAGGCCAGACCGAACAACAGCCCGGCCACCATCCCGGTGCGCTGCGGCATGAGATCTTGGGCATAAACCACCATCGCCGGGAAGGCCGAGGCCAGCACCATCCCCGCGACCGCCGCAACAAGGACGGTTGGGATCAGCGGCAGATAGGGCAGCACCAGCGCCAGCGGCAAGATACCCAGGATCGACCACAGGATCACACGGCGACGCCCGATCCGGTCACCAATCGGCCCACCGATGATGGTGCCCGCCGCAACCGCGGCAAGGAATACGAAAAGGCTCAGGTTGGCTTCAGCCTTGGTCAGGCCAAAACGCTCGATCAGATAGAAGGTGTAATAGCTGGAGAAGGAGACGGTGTAGACGAATTTCGAAAACATCAGCACCATCAACAACCCCATGCCCCGGCGGGCAACCTCGGGCGCGGGGGCCGTGGCCAGCGCGCGGGCCTTGCGATGGGCGGCGCGCACCTTGCCTGCCGCCTGATACCAGCGGCCGATGAAATAAAGCAGCACCATGCCCGCCAAAGCGACGCCCGCGAACCATTCAATCGAGGCCTGACCGCGTTCCAGCACGATGAAGGCAGCGGCCAAAGGCCCAAGGGCCGAGCCGGCATTGCCGCCAACCTGAAACACCGATTGGGCAAAACCGGGTTTCATGCCCGCCGCCAACCGCACAATGCGCGAGGATTCCGGGTGGAAAATCGAGGAGCCAAGGCCGATCAGCGCCACCGACAACAGGACCAGACCAAAGGTTGACGCGTTGGCCAGCAGGATCAACCCGAGCCCGGTCGAGGCCATCCCGGCGGACAGCGCATAGGGCATGGGGCGCTTGTCGGTGTAAAGCCCGACCAAGGGCTGCAAAATCGACGCCGTGCCCTGAAACACAAAGGTAATCAACCCGATCTGGGTGAAAGACAGCTGCAGGTTTTCCTTCAAGAGCGGATAGCCCGCCGGGATCAGCGACTGCATCAGGTCATTCAGAAAATGGCCCAATGCGACGGCAAAAATCACCGGAATCACAGTTGTTTCAGCAGAATGGGTTTGGGGCTGGTTGGACATCGCGGCTTTCCAAATGCAGACGGGCGGCACCATGGCCGCCCGCCGGGGAAACTTCAATGCCAGTTGCGGCTTACTTGTAGACGGCTTCCTTGCCGAAATGCTTGACGAGAAGATAGTAGAACACCGCACGGAACTTGTTGCGCTCGGACTTGCCATAGGTGTCGATGGCGGCGTTGATGCCCTCCATCAGCTTGGCGCCATCAGCCAGCCCCAGTTTCTTCACGAGGAAATTCTTCTGGATCCGCTCCAATTCGTCCTTGTCGCTGGCCGCGACCGTCTGGGCGTCATTGTCATAGATCGACGGGCCGCAACCAATGGTCACTTTGGTCAACAGCGCCATGTCCGGCGCAATTTTGCACTTGTTCTTCAGATCGTCGGCATATTTCGCGATCAGATCGTCTCTCTTGCCCATGATTATTCCTTATCAAAATCGTTGCAGGTGAATTTGTGACACGAATGTTAGGCGAGGATGTATTCTGTACAAAGGGAAATGTCGTCGCAGGTTCCCCCCAAAAGAAAAGGGCCCGCGAACGGGCCCTTTTTGTGGAACTGCTTGAAATCAATAGCGATAGTGTTCTGCCTTGAAAGGCCCTTCAACCTTGACGCCGATATAGTCGGCCTGTTCCTTGCGAAGCTCGGTCAGCTTCACACCGATCTTTTTCAAATGCAGACGGGCCACTTTTTCGTCCAGCGATTTCGGCAGAATATAGACGCCGGGGGCGTAATCTCCACCTCTGGTCCACAGCTCGATCTGCGCCAGAACCTGATTGGTGAAGCTTGCCGACATCACAAAGGACGGATGGCCCGTCGCATTGCCAAGGTTCAGCAACCGCCCTTCGGACAGCAGGATGATCCGCGCGCCCGAAGGCATCTCGACCATATCCACCTGCTCTTTGATGTTGGTCCATTTGTGATTGCGCAGCGAGGCCACCTGAATTTCGTTGTCGAAATGGCCGATGTTGCCGACGATCGCCATGTCCTTCATCTCGCGCATATGCTCGATGCGGATCACGTCGCGGTTACCGGTGGTGGTGATGAAGATGTCGGCCGAAGCGACTTCATCTTCCAGAAGCGTCACCTCAAAACCGTCCATCGCGGCTTGCAGGGCGCAGATCGGGTCAACCTCGGTCACCTTCACGCGCGCGCCAGCGCCGCGCAAGCTTGCGGCCGAGCCCTTGCCCACATCGCCATAACCGCAGACGACGGCAACCTTGCCCGCCATCATGGTGTCGGTGGCGCGGCGGATGCCATCAACCAGCGATTCCTTGCAGCCGTATTTGTTGTCGAACTTCGACTTGGTGACAGAGTCATTGACGTTGATCGCCGGGAACGGCAGTTGGCCCTGCTTGTGCAATTCGTACAGGCGATGCACGCCGGTCGTGGTTTCTTCCGAAACCCCCTTGATCGCCGCCTTGGTCTTGGCGAACCAGCCGGGCGAAGCCTTCATCCGCTTTTGGATCTGCGCCTTGATCACTTCTTCTTCTTCGGATTGCGGCACAGCCAAAACATCTTCGCCTGCCTCCATCCGGGCGCCCAGAAGCACGTAAAGCGTGGCGTCACCACCGTCATCCAGGATCATGTTCGCGCCTTCGGGGAACATGAACGAGCGGTCGAGATAATCCCAATGCTCGGTCAGGGTCTGGCCCTTGATCGCGAAAACCGGAATACCGCGCGCCGCGATGGCAGCCGCCGCGTGATCCTGGGTCGAAAAGATGTTGCACGAGGCCCAGCGCACATCGGCGCCAAGCGCCACCAGCGTCTCGATCAGTGCCGCCGTCTGGATTGTCATGTGCAAAGAGCCGACAATCCGCGCGCCTTTCAGCGGCTGTGCCGCGCCAAATTCTTCACGGCACGCCATCAGACCGGGCATTTCGGTTTCGGCAATGGTCAGTTCCTTGCGGCCGAACTCGGCCAGGGCGATGTCTTTGACGATGTAATCCGCGGCCATGGCGGCGCTCTCCTTGATCCTTTGATTGCGGGGCGAATAGCATTATCAGGGTGTTTCGACAACCGAGACCGCAAGATGAAACACCCCCGTGCTTGGCAGCGTATGTTATCGGGCCGCCGACTGGACCTGCTGGACCCGACACCGATGGATATCGAGGTCGAAGATATTGCCCATGGGCTGGCCTTTGTCGCGCGGTGGAATGGTCAGACCAAGGGCGACTGGCCCTATTCGGTGGCAGAACATTCGCTGTTGGTGGAGGAGATTTTCCGCCGCCAGAATCCGGGGATTGCCCCACGCTGGCAATTGGCAGCACTTTTGCACGATGCCCCGGAATATGTGATCGGAGACATGATAAGCCCGGTCAAAGCAGCGATTGGCGCCGAATATGGAGAGTTGGACGCACGGCTTACCGCCGCCGTGCATCTGCGCTTTGGCTTGCCCGCGCAACTCCCCGTGGCCATCAAAAAGGCGATCAAGGCGGCCGACAAGTTGTCGGCTTGGGCAGAGGCGGTGCAGATTGCCGGATTTTCAGTACAAGAAGCTGATAAACTGTTCGGAAAACCGGATCAGGTGGTGATGCGCGGCCTGTCGATCAAATTGGAACCACCCGCAACAGTGCGGGCGGCTTTCATTGCGCGACATCAGGTGCTTTTGGCAGCCTGCTGACTTCAGATCGAAAGATCTTCCGGGGATTTGCCGGCCTTCAACGCAGCTTCAAACCAACGCGGCTTGCGACCACGGCCTGACCAAGTGTCTGATTTATCTGCCGGGTTTGCATACTTCGGCATGGCAGGAGAGCGCTTGCGCGTTTTTACGACAGTACCACCCGTCAGTTCGGCCAGCGAAAAGCCCATTTCGCGCGCCTTATCCTCAAGCTCTGCCAGAGCCTGCTTCTTTTTACGGTCTTCGAAAGAGGCGATTGCTTTTGCCACTTGCGCCCCAAGATCTTTCAACTCTTTAAGAGATAGAGTATCGAGGTTGATCGCCATATCAATATTCCTTCCCATATCGGTATATCCTCTTAAGGCTGTAATTTCGAATTGGCAAGAATTGCAATTTATTTCGGGCTGCGTTTCGCAAGAATTCGCTGGAGTGTCCGGCGGTGCATCGAAAGTCTGCGCGCCGTCTCTGAAACGTTGCGATCACACATTTCATAAACCCGCTGGATGTGTTCCCAACGCACCCGATCAGCCGACATCGGATTTTCTGGCGGGGCAGGCATTGCCTCACCCTTGGTCAAGAGCGCATTGGTGATGTCATTGGCATCGGCGGGCTTGGAAAGATAATCCGTCGCACCAATTTTCACCGCCGCAACCGCCGTCGCAATGGCGCCATAGCCCGTCAGCACGACGATGCGGCAATCGGGCCGCCGCTCGCGCAGGGCTTCGACGACATCAAGCCCATTGCCGTCTTCCAGACGCAGGTCGACAACGGCATAAGCCGGCGGGCGCGTTACGGCAATGGCCCGGCCTTCTGAAACGCTGCCAGCGGTTTCGGGCACAAAGCCGCGCTTTTCCATGGCTTTGGCCAGTCGTTTGACAAAAGCCTCGTCATCATCAACCAAGAGCAGGCTGCGGTCTGCGCCAATTTCGGCTTGGGGCTCATCCACCATGCTGCGGGTCCTTTTTACTTGATATCCAGAACCTAATGCGTCCCCGGCCCATGGTCAAACGGCTGCGGTTCAGGAATCGGCGTTTTCAAGAAAACAGGCGGTGCGTTCCGCCATGGCCTCGGCGGTTTCATCCCGCTTGAAAAAATCTACAAAGCCTATTTTCGGCAGCACCAGATAAGAAAAGGTCGAGTGATCCATCAGATAGAACTCGTCCTGGCTGTCCTGTTTCTTGTAATAGGTCTTATAGGCAAGCGAGGCCGCCTTCACCTGTTCCTCGCTGCCGGTCAGGCCGATCATCTTGGGATGCAGGTTGGCAGAAAACTCGCGCATCACCTCGGGCGTATCGCGGGCGGGATCAATGGAAATGAAAGCGGGCTGCACATCAAAGCCCCGCTCCTCAAGAATATCGACAGCCTCGGCGTTGCGGGCGCTGTCCATCGGGCAGACATCGGGGCAGAAGGTATAACCGAAATAAAGCAGCGTCGGCTTTGTAAAAATCTCGGCGTCGGTCACAGTCTTGCCCTCGCCATTGACCAAGTACAGCGGCCCGCCAATCGCTCCGCCGCCAATCGCCCCGGCCCGACATTCGGCGAAGCGGTCTTCGCTTTGTGCCGACTGGATCGCGAACCATGTCCCCCCAAGCAAGGCAACAACAGCCAAACTCGCAATGCCGGCAACCAGCTTTGTCATCTTCCAATCTCCTTAGCCCAAGGTTCGCGTTGAACCCGCATGGCCCCAGCCTTAACATTCGCTGGACGCCCATCTAGACCTATTGTCAATCGAAACCATGGACAACACAGCAAATTTGGCCGAATTCAGCCCCGAGCGCAGCGACTGGCTGCGGTTGCAGACGCTTGTTTTGCTGCGATGGATGGCCATCGGTGGCCAGTTGGTCGCCATCGCCGCCGCAACGCGGGTGTTGCAGATTTCGCTGCCGCTTGGCCTTTGTTTCATGGCGGTGGGGGCCGCGGTCATTGCCAATCTTGTGCTGATTTCGGTCTATCCAGCCAACAAGCGGCTGAATGAGATCGAGGCGCTGGTCGCCCTGCTGTTCGACCTGTCGCAACTGTCCTTCCTGTTGTTCCTGACCGGCGGGCTTTCCAACCCTTTCGCGATCCTGATCCTTGCGCCGGTCACGGTTTCGGCAAGCACGCTGCCCTTGCGGTCAACAGTATTTCTTGCCGGGCTGGCGATCTTGTTTGTCACCGTTCTGGCGGTGTTCAATCTGCCGATGCAGGCACAGACCGAACAAATCCGCATGCCCGCGCTGATCGGTTTTGGTTTCTGGCTGTCGCTGGTAATCGGGATCGTCTTTCTGGGGCTGTATTCGCACCGGGTGGCAAGCGAAAAGCGGTCGATGTCCGAGGCGCTTCTGGCAACCCAGATGGCCCTTGCCCGGGAACAAAAACTGACCGATCTGGGTGGCGTTGTGGCCGCAGCCGCCCATGAGCTGGGCACCCCCTTGGCAACGATCAAGATGGTCAGTACCGAGATGTTGGACGAGCTGTCCGATCAGCCCGATCTGGCTGCGGACGCCCGGCTGATCCGCGAACAGGCCGATCGCTGTCGGGATATTCTGCACTCGATGGGCAAGGCCGGAAAAGACGACCTTCACATGCGGCAGGCCCCGCTGAGCGCGGTTCTGCATGAGGCGGCCGAACCGCATCTCGGCCGTGGCAAACCCGTGCATTTCACCCTCGCCTCCTTGGGGAACGGGCAAAAGGATGAACCCGTCATCCTGCGGCGGCCCGAGCTTGTCCACGGGTTGCGAAACCTTATCCAAAATGCCGTCGATTTCGCGCAGACCCAGATCTGGGTGGATGCAAGCTGGACGGCAGACCGATTGACGTTGCGCATCATTGACGACGGAGAGGGGTTCCCGCCGCAGGTTCTTGGTCGTATCGGCGATCCCTTCTTGCGCTCACGGCGGGACGATGCCGCAACGGTCAAAAGACCGGGATATGAAGGCATGGGTCTTGGTCTTTTCATCGCAAAGACATTGCTGGAGAGAACCGGGGCCGAATTAAGCTTCGCCAATGCCGCAGATCCCTTTCTGGGCACGACTGGGCGGCCAGAGCGGTCTGGCGCAATTGTCGAGGCCGTTTGGCCGCTGGCGATCATCACGGCGCAAAAGGGCCTGACCTTGGGCGCGAACCAGATCATTGCCTGAGCGGCATTTCCAACACGGCACCTGAACTTAGGCGTTAACATCCGCTTAACTATTCCCCCATAAGTTGAGAAGATTGGGAATATTTCCGAATTTCGGAGGGTCGCCTTGGATTGGATTTTTGGCCTTGTGCTTGTGCTTATTGCCTTTGTCGCCGCAGTTGCGGGTCTACTGGTGGTAAACGCCTTGCAGATGCCCCCGAAGCGGCAGACAACATCGGTGTTTTCCGACATCGTGCACCCCGGGGATGGTGGTTCAGGCACGGTCTATTTGTTTGATGGCGAAGTGCTGGTTGATGCCACGCCGGGCGCACGACAAATTCTGGCGACCAGCCGTGGCAGGGGAAGCAACTGGCTGCGGCTGATCGGCTATCTGACCCTGTATATCCCCGATGTGGAATCTGAACTGCGTCGGCTGGAGGAGGAGGGGCAGATCCTGCTCGAAGGGCGATCCACCTTGGGCCGCGCACTCTTGTTGTCGGCCGAATTGCGCGGTGGCTTGACGCGCATTGTGCTGACCGACCCTGCGCAAGACGGCAAGCCCCTGATGACCGACGCGCTGGCGCATCGCGCCCTGATCCAAGAGGTTGAACAACTGCGCGAAATTCTTGCGCAGGCCCCCATGTTGATCTGGCGCGAGACGGAAGCCGGGGATGTGGTCTGGGCCAATGGCGCCTATTTGCTGAAAGCGATCGCCACTTTGCCCTCTGGCAAGGAACTTGGCTGGCCGCTGCCACGGCTGTTTGAGCGTCAGGCCAGCCAGACGGCCCCGCGCGGGCAACGGGCTTCGGTTACCGTGCCGGGGGAAACGGCCATCTGGTATGACCTTCAGGGCGTGCAAAGCGGGGTGGAACGGCTGAATTTTGCACTGCCGGCCGATGCTGTGGTGAATGCCGAGGGCGCCTTGCGCGATTTCATGCAGACCCTGACAAAAACCTTTGCGCAATTGCCAACAGGCCTTGCCATCTTTGACCGGCAACGACAGTTGCAACTCTTTAACCCGGCCATGGTCGACCTGACCGGGCTTCCCGTCGATTTGCTGTCCTTGCGGCCCTCTTTCGTTTCCTTCCTTGATGCTTTGCGCGACCGCAACATGATCCCCGAGCCCAAGGATTACCGCAGTTGGCGCCGGCAACTGGTGGAAATGGAAAAGGCGGCGGCCTCGGGTCTTTATGAGGAAACCTGGAATCTGCCGGATGGTCAGATCTTCAAGGTGGTCGGGCGTCCGCATCCAAACGGCGCGCTGGCCCTGATGATCGAAGACATCACCCATGAGGTGTCGCGCAGCCGTCGCTATCGTTCGGATATGGAGTTGGGGCAGGCCGTCATTGATGAAATGGAAGAAGCAGTTGCCGTGTTCTCGCCCTCGGGGCAGCTTGTGATGTCGAACATGGCTTACGCGGTGTTGTGGGCCCATGATCCGGAAGAAGATTTCCGCAACGATTCAATCCGCATCATCGCATCTCATTGGCGCGCCAGATCAGCGCCCGCCGGGCTGTGGTCCGAGGCAGAGGAGTTCATCTCTACCGTCGGGAACCGGGTAAGCTGGAAGGCCGAAACCCGGCTTTTGGATGGCCGGTTGTTGCGCTGTCGTTTTGCACCCTTGTCGGGCGGGGCGACCTTGGCGGCGTTTCGCACCCATGACCCGGCCGAACCTGCCCGCCCCGTTTTGACCGAGGCCGAGGCATTGAAATTTGCCTGAAGGCTTGCGGTTGCGGGCGGGGCGGGTAAGGTCGATGCACCATGGTTGCCGACACCCCCTCCCTGTCTTTCACCCTGCACGATGCCGATGAAACCGCCCGGTTGGGCAATTGGTTTGCCGCACATCTGCACGCCGGGGATTGCGTTTTGCTGGAAGGGTCGATTGGCGCGGGGAAAAGCCATTTCTGCCGGGCGCTTATTCAGGCCCGGCTCGGTCGCGCCGAAGATGTGCCCTCCCCCACCTTCACGCTGGTGCAAACCTATCAGGCGGATATCGAAATCTGGCATGCCGATCTTTATCGCCTAAGCCATCCGGATGAGGTGCTGGAGCTGGGCCTTGAAGCCGCATTCGACACCGGCATCTGCCTTATCGAATGGCCCGACCGTCTGGGCCGGCACGCCCCGGCCCATGCCCTTCGCCTGCGGCTTCAGCAGGACGGCGAAGGCCGTCGGGTAACGATTGATCTTGGCGGTCGGGAAGATCTGCGCGCTGCTTTGGCAAAGGATTTTCCAGATGCATGATCGCGCGAACCTGTCGGTGCAGTTTCTTGAAAGGGCCGGTTGGGGCAAAGCTGAACGCCGCTTTCTGGCCGGGGATGCCTCGGATCGCAGCTATGATCGGCTGCGGCTTGAAGGCGAAACCGCCGTCCTGATGGACGCTCCGCCGGGCAAAGGCGACGACCCGGCGATTTTTCTGCAAGTTGCGCGGCACCTTCAAGACATCGGCCTGTCAGCGCCACGCTGCATGGCACAGGATCTGGACCACGGCTTTCTCTTGCTGGAAGATTTCGGCGATGGTGTCTTTGCCCGCCTGATCGAGGCCGACCCAAGCGCCGAGCCTGCCCTTTATGCGGCAGCGACCGATGCGCTTTTGACGCTGCAAGCCCATGCCCCGATGCGCAATCTGCCCAACCTCTCCGCTGCGGATTGGGCAGAAGCCGCCTGCTTTGCGCTGGATTGGTACCGCGCCGCCATTCTTGGCGATCCGGGCGACCGGGCCGGATTTCGCGCCACATTGGAAGACTTGCTTTCCGCCCATGCCGATGGTCCGCGCGTGATGATCCTGCGCGACTATCACGCCGAAAACCTGCTTTGGCTGCCCACACGCAGCGGGGCGCAGCGGGTTGGGCTTCTGGATTTCCAATTGGCCCAACTTGGACAGCCGGGCTATGATCTGGTTTCGCTTTTGCAGGACGCCCGGCGCGACGTTTCACGTGAAACGGAATTGCAGATGATCGCCCGCTTCAAGACGGCCACGGGGGCGAACGCAGGCTTTGACGCCAGCTATGCCGTTCTCGGGGCACAGCGCGCACTGCGGATTTTGGGAGTTTTCACGCGGCTCTGCCTTGTGGCGGGCAAGTCTGATTATCTGCGGCTGATGCCTAGGGTCTGGCGCCAGTTGCAGCAAAACCTGTCCCATCCGGTCAATGCCCCGCTTGCAAAGCTTTGCACCACGCTGTTGCCCGCCCCCTCCCCGGAAATTCTGGCCAGAATAGGCGCGAAATGTCCCTCCCGCTGATGATCTTCGCCGCAGGTTTCGGCACCCGCATGGGGGCTTTGACCGCAAATCGGCCCAAGCCTTTGATCGAAGTGGCGGGAAGGCCGCTTTTGGACCATGCGCTTGAGCTTGGCACAACGGCGCAGGCCGGGCCGGTTGTCGTGAACACGCATTACCTCTCGGCACAGATTGCCCAGCACCTGAACGGCAGCCCTGTCTCGATCTCGGATGAAAGCGATGCCATCCTCGAAACCGGCGGCGGGCTGAAAAAAGCACTTCCGATGCTGGGCAATGGCCCGGTCATGACCCTGAACAGCGATGCCGTCTGGACGGGAGAAAACCCGCTTGCCGAGCTCATGGCCCGCTGGGATGAGGCGCAAATGGACGCGCTTTTGTTGTTGTTGCCCGCAAAACGGGCCTTGGGCCATTCTGGTACGGGCGATTTCCTGCTGGAGGCTGACGGGCGGATCACGCGTGCCGCCGGCAGGCCCGGCCTTGTCTATCTGGGGGCGCAAATCCTGCGGACCGAAGGCTTGGCCAGCATCGACAAACCCTCCTTTTCCTTGAATCTCTTGTGGGATGACATGATCGCCAAGGGGCGCGCTTTCGGGCTTGTCCACAATGGTGGGTGGTGCGATGTCGGCCGACCCGAGGGCATATTGCAGGCCGAGGCCCTGCTGGCATCCCATCATGTTTGACACCTCTGGCCCGCGCCTTTTCGCGCTGCCTTGTGGCGCCGATTTCCCCGCCGAACTTGTCACCGGCCTGATTGAGCGGATGGCAGACCAACCGCCCGAGGCCATGGCGCGGGTGGAAATCTATCTGAACACCAGCCGCATGCGCCGCCGGATGACAGAGCTTTTCCTTGCCAAGGGCACGCGGCTTTTGCCGCGTCTGCGGCTCTTGACCGAACTGGCCGATCAGCCCGGCCTTGCCCTTCCGCCCGCGGTGCCCGCCTTGCGCCGAAGGCTTGAACTTGCGCAGTTGATTTCGGCCCTGCTTGATGTGCAACCCGATCTTGCCCCGCGCCATGCCCTTTACGACCTTGCCGACAGTCTGGCAGAGCTGATGGCCGAGTTGCATGTCGAGGGCCTGCACCCCGACAAGCTTGCCGCCCTTGATGTGTCCAACCACGCCGCGCATTGGGCGCGCACGCAGGCATTTTTGGGCATTGTCAGCCAGTTTTTTGACCAAGCCACCGCACCGGAAACCGAAGCCCGTCTTGCCATGGCAACAGATCTTCTGGCCCAGCGCTGGCAAGCCAATCCGCCCCCGCATCCGATCCTGATCGCAGGCTCCACCGGATCGCGCGGCACGACAATGCGGTTGATGGAACTGGTCGCCCGCCTGCCGCAAGGAGCCCTTGTTCTGCCGGGGTTTGACTTTGAAACCCCGGCACAGGTCTGGGATCGGATGGATGATGCGCTGACCGCGGAAGATCATCCGCAATACCGCTTTCGTCGCCTGACCGACCGTCTGGGCCTGACCCCACAAGCGATCACGCCATGGCGCGCGGTGGCCCCACCCAGCCCGGCCCGAAACGCGCTGATCTCGCTGGCGCTGCGCCCGGCCCCCGTCACGGACCAATGGCTCAGCGATGGGCCAAACCTGCCGGATCTTCTGACGGCGACCACCGATCTCACGCTGATCGAGGCGCCATCAACCCGGACCGAGGCTTTGGCCATCGCGCTGGCCCTGCGCGAGGCGGCGGAAAGCAACCAGACCGCAGCACTAATCTCACCCGACCGCAATCTCACCCGGCAGGTGACTGCGGCCTTGGACCGTTGGGCGATCCGACCCGATGATTCCGCCGGCCGACCGCTGAACCTTTCGCCACCGGGGCGTTTCCTGCGCCAGATTGCCCGCGCACTGGGGCAAAAGCTGACCGCCGATCAGCTTTTGGCGCTGTTGAAACACCCGCTGACGGCCTCGGGCGGCGACCGCGGCACCCATCTGCGGCTGACCCGCGACCTGGAGCTTTCCATCCGCCGCCATGGCCCGATCTTCCCGACCGGGGCTGACCTGATGCGCTGGGCGGAAAGCCGCGACGACCCGCACGCCGGGCCATGGGCCGCATCAATCGGCGCGGTAATCGACCAATTCGAACCTGCCGCGACCGCGGCCCTCACAAATCTGGTCTGCCTGCACCGGACCCTGGCCGAAGCCTTGGCCCGCGGCATTGCCGCCGATGGCGCAGGTGAACTTTGGCTGAAAGAGGCCGGCCAAAGCGCGCAAGACGCCTTTCAGGCCTTGCAGGACGAATCTGCCCATGGTGGCAGGTTCACCCCCGCCGAATACGCCAATCTTTTCGAGGCGATCTTTGCCAAAGGTGAGGTGCGCGAGGCGGTTCAGGCCCATCCCCGCATCATGATCTGGGGCACGCTGGAGGCACGCGTGCAGGGTGCCGATCTGGTCATCCTTGGTGGGCTGAACGATGGCATCTGGCCGAAAACGCCCGACCCCGACCCTTGGTTGAACCGCAAGATGCGCAAGGACGCGGGCCTTCTTTTGCCAGAGCGCCAGATCGGCCTGTCGGCGCATGACTTTCAGCAGGCCATTGCCGCCCCACGTGTCATCCTGACCCGCGCCACCCGCGACGCCGAAGCGCAAACCGTGCCCTCGCGCTGGCTGAACCGGCTGGAAAATCTGATGGCGGGGTTGCAGGTGATCAACGGGCCTACGGCGCTTGCGGCCATGCGAGAGAACGGCGCGCGCTGGGTCAAGATGGCGCAAGCCATTGATCGCCCCTCGTCCGACCTGCTGGCAGACCCGCGCTTTCAGCCCGCCAAACGCCCCGCCCCGCAACCGCCGCGCGCGGCCCGGCCCGACCGGCTGTCCTTGACCGAAATCTCCCGCTTGATCCGCGATCCTTATGCGATCTACGCGCGCCACAGCCTGCGCCTGCGCCCGCTTGATCCCCTGCGCGCCAGCCCAGATCCCCGCGACCGCGGATCAACCCTGCACGATATTCTGGAACGCTTTGTTCGCGCGCGCCCAGCCGAGGAAACCCGCGAGGCCGCCCGCGCCCGGCTGTTGCAGACCGCCGCCGAGGTGCTGGCGGAAAACACGCCTTTCCCCGCCGCCCGCATTCTCTGGCTGGCCCGTCTGGAACGCGCCGCCGAACATTTCCTGACGCAAGACAGCAAGCACGGTGGCGCCGCCATCATGCTGGAAACCCCCGGCAGCCTGCGGATAGACCCGCCGGGCTTTACGCTGCATGGCAAGCCCGACCGCATTGATGCGCTGCCTGATGGCCGCGTGCATTTGATTGATTACAAGACCGGCACACCGCCAACCGACAAACAGCAAGAGGTTTACGAAAAGCAGTTGCGACTGACGGCGGCGATGGTCGAACAGGGTGGATTCGAGGCGCTTGGCCCGCGTGAGGTGGCGAGCTATTCCTACATCGGCCTTGGAAGCGGGCAGAAGGTGGAAGAAACCGACCGCGCCAAGATCGACCTTGATCGCGAATGGGAAAGATTCCTGCGCCTGATCGGCCGCTACGCCTTGCGCAGCACCGGATATACCGCGCGCCGGGCCGTTTTCGCCGACCGTATCGAAGGCGACTATGATCACCTTGCCCGCTATGGCGAATGGCAGATGACCGACCGCGCCAACCCTGAGCCAGTGGGCGAGGAGGGGGCAGTATGACCCCGCGCGACGACGCCACAGAACGCCAGATTCAAGCCGCCCATCCGGCGCAAAGCTCTTGGGTTGCCGCCAATGCCGGGTCGGGCAAAACCCGTGTCCTGATTGATCGTGTTGCCCGGTTGCTGCTGGCCGGGACCGAGCCGCAACGCATCCTGTGCCTGACCTATACCAAGGCCGCCGCGACCGAGATGCAGAACCGCCTGTTCAAGCGGCTGGGCGATTGGGCGATGCTGGCGGATGACAAATTGCGCAGCGATCTGGCCAATTTGGGCGAAGACACGGCGTTGGGCAAAGCCGATATCGCCAAGGCCCGCCGTCTGTTTGCACGCGCGCTGGAAACGCCGGGCGGCCTGCGCATCCAGACCATCCACAGCTTTTGCGCCACGCTTCTGCGCCGCTTTCCGCTGGAGGCGGGCATTTCGCCGGGCTTCCGCGAGCTGGATGACCGGGCCGCAAAGCTTTTGCGGGCACAGATCGTCGAGGAAATGGCCGAAAGCCTTGCGCCAGAGATAATGGCGGAAGTGGCCAGCATCTATACGGGCGAGGATTTCACCGCCCTGATGGAACAAGTCACCGGCGCGCGCCACGGCTTTACCCAGACCGCAGACGAGGCCGGACTGAAAGCGGCCTTTGGCCTTGATCCTGCCGATAGCGCGGCCAAGCTGCTGGCAGACAGCTTTCTTGGCAATGAGGCCGCCCTGATCGCCGAGCTTTTGCCGATCCTGCACGCAAGCGGCCCCAATGATCAAAAGGCGGCGACCCGCCTTGCGGCGCTCAACCTCGACACCCCGGGCTTTGCCGAATTGATCGGGCTGGAAAAGCTGCTTTTGCACAGCGACGAGGTCAAAGACGTCGACAAACGCCTGACCGCCAAGATCGACGCCTTCCCAACCAAGAACGCCCGCATCAGCTTTGCGCACCGGATGGATCAGTTGAACGCGCTGATGCGGCGCATCGAACAGGCCCGACCGCGCCGCATCGGGCTTGACGCCGCCACCAAGACCCTTGCGCTCCACCGCTTTGCCACCGCGTTTCTTCCGATCTACGAACAGGCCAAGTCCCTGCGCGGCTGGCTCGATTTCGATGACCTGATCGCGCGGGCAAAGGGCCTTTTGACCGACCGTTCGGTTGCCCAATGGGTGCTGTATCGGCTGGACGGCGGCATTGACCACATTCTGGTCGATGAGGCGCAAGACACCTCGCCCGACCAGTGGAAGGTGATCGAACTTCTGGCCGAAGAATTCACCGCAGGCGAAGGCGCGCAAGCGGGCCGCGAGCGCACCTTGTTCGTGGTGGGTGACAAAAAGCAGTCGATCTATTCCTTTCAGGGCGCAGACGTCGCCGCCTTTGACGACAAGCACACCCTGTTTCAAACCAAATTCGCCGCCGTCAGCAAAACCTTTGCGGATATGGAACTGCTGCACTCTTTCCGCTCCGCCTCGGCCATCTTGAATCTGGTGGATGAAACCTTCCGCGAAGGCTTTGGCCGGGCTTTGGGGGATGCGCCCAACCATCTTGCCTTTCACGCGCAATTGCCCGGGCGGGTAGATCTTTGGCCCCTGATCGAACCGGTCAAAGCCGAAGAAGATGAGAATTGGGATGACCCTGTCGATCTTATCAGCGAAACCCACCATACCGCCCAGCTTGCCAATAAGATCGCCGCAGAAATCCATGCGCTGATCGCCGCCGGAACCGCAATTCCCGATGAGAAAGGCCAGCCGCGCGCCATTCATGCCGGTGATTTCCTGATCCTTGTGCAGCGCCGGTCTGCCTTGTTCAGCGAAATCATCCGGGCCTGCAAGCAACAGGGCCTGCCGATTGCCGGGGCAGACCGCCTGAAACTCGGGGGCGAACTCGCCGTCAAAGACCTTGCGGCGCTCTTGTCCTTCCTCGCCACGCCAGAAGACGATCTTTCCCTCGCGGCCGTCTTGCGCTCACCGCTGTGTGGCTGGAGCGAGGATGAGCTTTTCCGTCTGGCCCATGGTCGCAAAGGCTATTTGTGGGAGGCGCTGCGCAACTATCCGGCTGACGATCACACCTTGCGCATGTTGCATGACCTGCGCGATCAGGCGGATTTTCTGCGGCCCTTTGATCTTCTCGACAGGGTGCTGACCCGGCATCACGGGCGCCAGCGCATGCTCGCCCGGCTTGGCGATGAGGCCGAGGACGGCATTGACGAATTGCTGTCTCAGGCGCTGGCTTATGAACAATCCGAAGTCCCCAGCCTGACCGGTTTTCTGATCTGGATGGAAACCGACGACATCACCGTCAAACGTCAGATGGATGGCGCGGGCGACAAGATCCGCGTGATGACGGTGCATGGCGCCAAGGGGCTAGAAGCCCCCATCGTCATTCTGCCCGACACAACCGACCGCAACCCGCGCGATCTGGATGAAATCTACCGCCTGCCCGATGGCCTGCCGGTCTGGAAAACCCCGGCCGACGCTTCGCCTGCCGCGATCCGCGACACCCGCGCGCGGCGCAAGGCCGATCAGGCTGCCGAAAGCGCGCGCTTGCTTTATGTCGCCCTGACACGGTCGCGAAGTTGGTTGATCGTGGCAGGCGCGGGCGATGCCAAGACAGACCGCAAGGAAGGCCCGAAACCGGTGCAAGATTGGGCGTGGTATCGGCTGGTGGAACGCGCCATGCGCGCGCGGGGGGCAGAAACCCTTGCGGGCGGCGTGTTGCGCCTGGCCAATGGCGATTGGCCCGCTGCAATCCTGATGTCGCCCGGGGCGAAAGACACCGAGGCTTCCCTGCCCGCATGGGCCAAGATACCCGCCCCCGAGGTAGCGCGCCCGGCACAACCCCTGTCCCCGTCGGACCTTGGCGGCGCCAAGGCCCTGCCCGGCGAAAGCCTTTCCCTGACCGAAGATCAGGCCAAGGCGCGCGGCACGGCGGTTCACCTGCTTTTGGAACATTTGCCTGCCTTTGTCCCACAGGATTGGCCCAGCGCCGCCGCCAACCTTATCCCTGATGCCACCCTGTGCGGCGACGCGCTGGATGAGGCGCAAAGACTGCTGCAAACGCCCGACCTTGCATGGCTTTTTGCGCCCGACAGCCTGGCCGAGGCGCCTTTCTGCGCGCGGATCGGCAGCAGCCTGATCCACGGCAGCATCGACCGGCTGATCGTGGCCCCCGACCGCATCACCATCGTCGATTTCAAATCCAATACCGTGGTACCGAAATCGGCCGATCTGGTGCCCGAAGGGATCCTGCGCCAGATGGGCGCCTATGTCGCGGCGCTGCGGCAGGTCTATCCCGACCGCCCCGTGCAACCCTTCATCCTGTGGACAAGAGACGCACTGTTGATGCCGCTTGCCCCCGATATCGTGAGTGCGGCACTGGACCGCGCCGCTATCCCTTGACGTTCCGCCCCCACAACCCTAGCTTCAGTCTCTGATCTTTTCCCTCAGGAGTCCCGCTATGGGTGCCAATACCGTCGCCGTCACCGATGCCACTTTTGACGCCGAAGTTCGCAAGTCGAACATTCCCGTTGTGGTCGATTTCTGGGCCGAATGGTGCGGCCCCTGCCGCCAGATCGGCCCGGCGCTAGAGGAACTTGCCGCCGAATATGCAGGCAAGGTCAAGATCGTGAAGGTCAACGTGGATGAAAACCCCGACAGCCCGGCGGTCTTGGGCGTGCGCGGTATCCCGGCGCTGTTCCTGTTCAAGGACGGGCAGGTTGTGTCGAACAAGATCGGCGCCGCGCCGAAAGCCGCACTGGCAACGTGGATTCAATCCGCGATCTGATCTGGCTTCGCCCCGATCGGGCCGCGATCTGATCGGCGGGTCAGCGTTTTTCCAAGGGCGGTCCTGCGTGGCCGCCCTTTTGTTTTCCCGCGACCGCTTCCATATTGCCCCAAACGATGGAGAACCCCATGGCGGATGACAAATTTCCCGGCTGGCACGGCACGACCATTCTGGCGGTGCGTCGCGGTGGCCAGGTGGTGGTGGCAGGCGACGGGCAGGTTTCCTTGGGCAATACCGTTATCAAAGGTACCGCTCGCAAGGTGCGCCGCCTGTCGCCGGGCGGGCATGATGTGGTGTGCGGCTTTGCGGGATCCACCGCGGATGCCTTTACCCTGCTGGAACGGCTGGAGAAAAAGCTGGAAGGCGCGCCGGGGCAACTGGCGCGGGCCAGTGTCGAACTGGCGAAAGACTGGCGCATGGACAAATACCTGCGCAACCTTGAGGCCATGCTGATCGTCACCGATGGGGCCGATCTTTACGTCATCACCGGCGCGGGCGATGTGCTGGAACCCGAACATGATGTGGCCGCCATCGGCTCGGGCGGAAACTTTGCGCTCGCCGCCGCGCGGGGGCTGATGCACAGCGATCTGCCGGCCGAAGACATCGCGCGCCGCGCCATGGCGATTGCCGCCGACATCTGCGTTTACACCAATGGCAACCTGACGGTGGAGGCCATCACCAAATGACCAACCTGACCCCGCGCGAGATCGTCTCGGAACTCGACCGCCACATCATCGGCCAGCGCGAGGCCAAACGCGCCGTCGCGGTGGCCCTGCGCAACCGCTGGCGGCGCAAGCATCTGGCCGATGATCTGCGCGACGAGGTTTACCCCAAGAATATCCTGATGATCGGCCCGACCGGCGTCGGCAAGACCGAGATTTCCCGGCGCTTGGCCAAGCTGGCGAAAGCACCCTTCCTGAAGGTGGAGGCGACCAAGTTTACCGAGGTGGGCTATGTCGGTCGCGATGTCGACAGCATCATCCGTGATCTGGTGGATGCCGCGATGATCGACACCCGCGCCCGGATGCGTGACGATGTGCGCGCCCGCGCCCAAAAGGCCGCCGAAGACCGCGTGATCGAGGCTTTGGCAGGCAAAGACGCCCGCGAACAGACCCGCGAGATGTTTCGCGGCAAGCTGAAACGGGGCGAACTTGACAGCACCATGATCGAGATCGAGGTGCAGGAAACCGCCGCACCCCAAGGCATGTTCGGCATGATGCAGGGTATGGAAAACCAGATGCAGGGGTTGAATGAACTGTTCAAAGCCTTTGGCGGGCGCAGCACCCGCAAAAGGGTGACGGTGGCCGACAGCTATGACCTGCTGATTGGCCAAGAGGCCGACAAGCTTTTGGACGACGAGGCGGTGAAGGCCGCCGCGCTGGAGGCGGTACAGGAAAACGGCATCGTTTTTCTGGATGAAATCGACAAGATCTGCGCCCGATCCGATGCGCGTGGCGCCGATGTCAGCCGCGAAGGCGTGCAGCGGGACCTGCTGCCCCTGATCGAGGGCACGACCGTTTCCACCAAATACGGCCCGGTGAAAACCGACCATATCCTGTTCATCGCCTCAGGCGCTTTCCACATCGCGAAACCCTCGGATCTTTTGCCGGAATTGCAGGGCCGTCTGCCGATCCGTGTGGAACTGGCCCCGCTAACCGAAGAAGATTTCGTGCGCATCCTGACCGAAACCGACAATGCCCTGACCCGGCAGTATTCGGCGCTGATGGCAACCGAAGACGTCGCGGTAAGTTTCACCGCCGATGGCATCGCCGCATTGGCGCGGATTGCCGCCGAGGTGAACCGCAGCGTGGAAAACATCGGCGCGCGCAGGCTTTACACGGTGATGGAACGGGTGTTCGAGGAGCTTTCCTTTACTGCGCCGGATCGGTCGGGCGACAGCGTGACCGTGGATGCGGGCTTTGTCGAAACCCATCTTGGCGCGCTGTCTCGATCGGCCGATATTTCACGCTACGTCCTGTAAAAAGGTCAGCAACTTGCGCATCACCCTTGCCCTTGGTCTGTCGCTCCTCCTCGCTTGCACGCCGCGCGGGGCGATCACCTTTGACCCGGCGGCGGCAGCGGTGGGGCAGGTCACGCCGGTTTTCATCGCCACAACGCGTCAACTGGAAACGGGTGGATTTGGGCCTGACCGGTCGGAAGATCTGCACTTTGCCCGTTATGACATCTCCATCCCCCCGCTGCGGGAGGTGGGCGAGATCAACTGGCCGTCCCGCTTTGCGTCGCCCAATCCCAAGCGGCATTTCCTGACCACAAACGAAGTGCTTTACCCCGAAAACAAGGCGTTTCGGGCCGATCTGAAACGCCAGCTTGCCGCCCATGGCAACGAAGCGGTCATCTTCATTCACGGCTACAACAACAACTTTTCCGAAGGGCTGTATCGCATCGCGCAGTTCTCGCATGATCTGGAACTGCCCGGCGCCGTGGTGCATTACGCCTGGCCCTCGGCCGCAAGGCCACTGGGCTATGTCTATGATCGCGACTCCGCAATGTTCGCCCGCGACGGGTTGGAACGGTTGATGGACGAGGTGGCGGCCGCGGGGGCGCAGCGGATTCTTTTGGTGGCCCATTCCATGGGGTCAAACCTGGCGATGGAGGCGTTGCGCCAAAGTGCGATCCGGGGTGACCGCAAGGCGCTGGATCGGCTTGCCGGTGTACTTTTGATCTCGCCCGATATCGACGTCGATCTGTTCCGCATGCAGGCCCATGCAATAGGGGTGCTGCCGCAACCCTTCCTGATTGTCGGCTCGGACCGCGACAAGATGCTGGGCCTTTCGGCGCGATTGACAGGGCAAAAGGAACGCCTGGGGTCGCTGTCAGACGTATCAAAGGTCGCCGATCTGAAGGTGACGTTCATGGATGTCGGGCAGTTCAGCGAAGGGGCGGGGCATTTCACGCTGGGGGATAGCCCGGCGCTGATCCGGTTGATGGACAGTGTCGGCCAGATCGAAGGCGCGTTCGAGGCGGATCGCGCCAAGCGGGTGGGTCTGGTGTCGGGCGTTGTGATGACGGTGCAGAACGCCACGCAGATCGTGCTGACCCCGGTGACCGGCATTGCGGCGGAAGTGAACCAGTAATCAGCGGCGGCGCAGATAGACGTAATAGGCGCCCGACCCGCCATGGCGCAGGTGCGCTTCGGCGACCTGCTGCACGGCCTGCCCCAAGGGAGGCAGGCGCAGCCACTGCGGCACCTGATGGCGCAAGACGCCCATGCGCTGCGGAATGGGACCAATGTCTTCGCCGCGCTTGCCCTTGCCGGTGATGACCAGCACCAGCCGCATGCCGTCGGATTGCGCGTTCAGGACAAAGCGGATCAGCTCCGGGTGCGCCTCGGACAGGGTCATGCCATGCAGGTCGATCCGGGCCTCGGGCGTCAGCTTGCCACGCGTCATCTTGCCGTGGGTCTTGGCATCCATCTGCAAGGGCGCGGCGGCAAGGGCCTGTGCCGGGGTTGGTGTCATATCAATGCGAGAGGCCGTCTTTGCCTTTTCGCCAAGCTGGAAAAACGGCAAGCGCGGCTGGGCATGACCATGCGGGGCTGGCATTTCCGGGTGAACCGGCACGGCATGGGTCGGTGCCTCAACCTCTTTGAGGAACAGTTGCCGCCCCGGATGCATCGGCCGCGCGGTGCGCGCCACAGCAGCCCAGATTTCCGCCTCCTCCGGGCGCAGGGAACGGCGGCGGGCCATGGCTCAACCTTCCGGCAGCATCGCATAGGCGCGGTCGATGGGCAAAAGCACGATCAAACGACCGCCATCCTTTACCGCTCCCGCCGCCTCACCCGCCGCATCGCCGGTGCCATAGAAGATATCGGCCCGCTGCATGCCCTTGATCGCCCCGCCGGTGTCTTGCGCAACCATCAGACGGCGCAAGGGATCGACCCCGTTCTTTTCGACCCAGACCGGCGCCCCCAAGGGGGTATAATCGGGGTCAATGGCGACAGACCGCAGGCCGGTGATCGACCGCCCCATCGCGCCGATTGGTCCCTTGTCATCGGGCAGATCTTCCAGCTTGCGAAAGAACACATAGGAAGGATTGTGGTTCAGCATGGCGCTGCCCGCGCTGCCACTGCGCCGAACCCAGGATTTGATTTCCTGCGCGGAAAGTTGATCGACGGTATGGCTGCCGCGCCGGATCATCTCTTGACCGATGGAGCGATAGGGTTGGCCATTCTTGCCGGCATAACCCACCCGCATCATCCTGCCATCGGGCAGGCGAATTC
Organism: uncultured Tabrizicola sp.; assembly: GCA_964393035.1. Taxonomy (GTDB): domain Bacteria; phylum Pseudomonadota; class Alphaproteobacteria; order Rhodobacterales; family Rhodobacteraceae; genus Tabrizicola_A. The sequence goes on along the minus strand of CAYMRX010000003.1, from coordinate 384,525 downwards.
GGCCAGACCCTTGAATGTGCAGGAAATAAACCTCCACCGGATCTTCAAGCCATGCCAGTTCCAGCCCGCGGCCCTGCAAAGCCCCCGCCTCAATGGCAGAGCGGTCCAGATAGGTCTGGCCTTCGGCCAACTCGGGCGGTTTGCGGTAGATCGGATGGGCAAAGCGCGCAGTCGGGGTCAACGCGCCGTTCAAAACCGGCTCATAATAGCCTGTGAACAGCGCGGGCGGGGTGCCGATAAGCACGGGTTTGAAGAAAAGCTCGAAGAAGCTTTTGGCCGAGGCATCCGAAGCCCCGGCATCCGCCGCAAAGGCGCAGATCGGGCGCCAATCCGGATCGGTCAGCTTGTCACAGGTTTCCAGAAAGGACGTCAGCCCAGCACGATGATCGTCGTCTTCCCATCCCTCCAAAGCCTCGAAATCAAGCATCTGGGCCGCGGCCTTGGTCGCCCCGGTCATGGCCAGCGCCGCAAGGCAAAGGGCAAGGACGGCACGCATCAGTCCCCGGTCGCGACCAGTTGCCAGTTCGGGTCTTGCACCCCCATCGGTCGCGCGAAGATCCAGGCGTCGCGCTGGCGCTTGACGCTGCTCGGATGGCCATCGACCACTTCCCCGGCAGCATTTTTCACGACCGAGGTCAGCTCGCCCGTAAAGCGCACGGTGATTTCGGCCATCCGGGTGGTGGCGTCATAGTCGGCATCTTCCAGCGCCATCTCGCGCAGCCCAACGAAATTTGCTTCGATCGTAAGCCCTTCGCGTTCACGGGCATTGATGGCTTGCGCGAAGCTCGCCTCAACCTCGTCATTCAGGAACGGGCGGATCGGGTCGATATCGCCACGCTCAAAGGCCATCAGGATCATCTCATAGGCCCCGCGGGCCCCCTTGAGGAATTCGGACACCGAAAAGCCCGGTTCCGCCTGCTTCATCTGCGCCAAGGCGCGGGCGGCACTCGAACCTTCGGCGACATGATCGGTGATGTCGCGATCGGGCCCACCTTCGATCACCTCAAAGTTCCGATTGCTGCGCGGGCGCAGTTGATCAACCGGAACGGGGGGCTTTTCAAAGCCCTCACGCGTGCCCAGAACCGCGCGCAGCTTCAAGATAAGAAAAACGGCGATCCCGGCCAGGACCAAAATCTGAAGAAGCGACGAGTTCATGGACACCTCGGAACAAAAGCGCCCGGCGGGGTTGGTGCCGGGGGGAATGATATCTTATGTAGGGGCTGGGGGCGTGCAAGTCTAGCTGGGCCCCGGTCAAAGGATGGGACGATGCCGGTTTTCTTGGCTCTTGTGGCGGTGCCGTTGATTGAGATCGCGCTTTTCGTGGTTTTGGGAGCGGCAATCGGGGTTTGGGGAACGCTGGCTTTCGTGTTCTGCTCCACAGCCATCGGGGTTGCGATCTTGCGGCGCGGCGGACGAATTGGCCGCAGCCCGAACGCCAACCCCTTGATGCACCTGGCCGGCAGCGGGATTTCCCTTTTTGCCGCGATCCTGCTGATCGTTCCGGGATTTTTCACCAGCGCCCTGGGGCTGTTGCTGTTGATCCCGGCAACCCAACGCTTGGCGCTGGCGCTGTTGGGACAGCGGCTTGCGGCGTCGGCATTCATCTTTCGTAAAGGCGCGGACCCAAGTGACGACATCATCGACGCCGAGTTTGAGGTGGTTCCCGATCCGCGCGACGAAAGGTTGCCTCCTTCAAAATGGACACGTGGTTGAGGCGGTGGTTCTGACCTGCTAGGAACGGTGCCGACTGGTTCAGCAGGAGTATGGCAATGGCCGAAGAAAACGGCGCGACCCCGCAGGTGCGGATGTCGGTTCTGGCGCAATTCGTGCGCGACATGTCTTTCGAAAACATGGTGGCGCAAAAGGGCATCAGCGGAACCGATGTGCAGCCCGATATTCAGGTGGCCGTCAGCCTTGATGCGCGCAAGCGGCAAGCCGACAACCAGTTCGAGATCGTCACCAAGTTCAAGGTGACCTCGAAAAACAAGGCCAATGGCGACACGCTGTTCCTGCTGGAGTTGGATTATGGTGGCATTTTCCATGTGGAAGGCGTGCCGGAAGATCAGCTTCATCCGTTCCTGTTGATCGAATGCCCGCGCATGCTGTTCCCCTTTGTGCGCCGGATCATTTCGGATGTGACGCGCGATGGCGGCTTCCCGCCACTGAACGTCGATACCGTTGATTTTCTTGCACTTTATCGGCAGGAAATGGCGCGGCGATCACAATCGCAGGCGTCGGCAAACTGACACAAGACGGACCGGCCTCTGGCCGGTCTTTTCATGTTCGCTTGAGCCAAAGCGCGCTGTCGCCAAGTTTTGCGACAAAGGCCGCATGGGCTGTGGCCTCAGCCTCGGTCAGACGCGAGGGCAGTGGTTCGGGTCTGGGTCTGGGCCGCCAATCATCGGTTTGATGTGCGGCGTCAGAGGCCGATTTGGTAGGCTGGCTTGCCAACCCAAAGTCTGGCTGCCGACCGCCAATCAGCTCCAGATAGACATCGGCCAAGATCTCGCTGTCCAAAAGCGCGCCATGCTTTTCCCGGGCAGAGTTATCGACGCCAAAACGCCGACACAGCGCATCAAGCGAGGCGGGCGAGCCGGGAAACTTTTGCCGGGCGATGGCCAGCGTGTCGATGGCGCGCGACCACTCGATGGTGGGCAGGCCCATCCGTTTCAGTTCAAAGTTCAGGAATTTGACGTCGAAGGCCGCGTTGTGGATGACCAGTTTCGCATCGCCAATGAAATCAAGAAAGGATCGGCCGATCTCTTTGAACACCGGCTTGTCGCTCAGAAAATCATCGCCTAACCCATGCACCTCGAACGCCTCGCGCGGCATTTTGCGCTCGGGGTTGATATATTGGTGATAGGTGTTGCCGGTGGGCATGTGGTTTTCCAGCTCCACCGCGCCGATTTCGACGATGCGGTGGCCCTCGCTGGGTTCAAAGCCCGTGGTTTCGGTATCGAGGACGATTTCACGCATGCGCAGTCTCGCGAATATGGGCGATAAGGGCGCGCACATAGGCGCGGGTGCTGTCCAAGGACAGGGTTTCAACGATATGGGTGGCGCGGGCGCGCTTTTCAGCGTCGGGCATCTGGCGTGCCAAAATCGTCTCTAACTGGGCATTTGTCATGGTTCCACGGGCCAGAACCCGCGCCTTTTGCAAGGCCGCAGGGGCGGTGCAAAGCAGGGTGGCATCCATCTGCGCCTCGGTTCCCTTTTCGAACAGAAGCGGAATGTCGAGAACGACGATATCGGCCTTTGCATGGGCAATGAAGGTGTCACGATCTGCGGCAACCAGCGGGTGGACGATGGATTCCAGTTGGTTCAGTGCCGTGGCGTCGCTGGCGATCCAGTCTTTCAGGGTGGCACGGTCAAGGCCCAATGCGGTTTTGGCGGCCGGGCAAAGTGCGGCAACAGGGGCAACAGCGGCACCGTCAGGGCCATATAACCGATGCACGGCAGCATCGGCATCCCAGACCGGCAGGCCTTCGGCTGCGAACATCGCAGCGGTGGTGGATTTTCCCATCCCGATGGATCCGGTCAGGCCCAGACGAAAGGCGGTCATGACCCAAGCACAGCTTGGCGGGCCTCATCATCGACCTGCGGCGTCGGACCGAACCAGCGTTCGAAACCCGGCGCGGCCTGATGCAGCAACATCCCAAGACCGTCGACAATGGTTGCGCCGCGCTTTTCTGCCTCAAGCAGGAACTGGGTTTTCAGGGGCGTATAGACAAGATCATTGACCACCGCACCCGGTTCCAATGCGTCCATCGGAACCCGGAACTCCGGCTTGCCCGCCATGCCCAGCGAGGTGGTGTTGATAACCGTCGTGGCGCTTTCCAGCATATTGCCGGCGTGAACCCAGTCGTAAACCGTGACCTTTGCCCCAAAATCAGCGCGCAGCGCATCGGCGCGGGGGCAGGTGCGGTTGGCAATGCGGATTTCGGGCGCGCCAAACTCGATCAGGGCAGCCACGACGGCACGGGCAGCGCCCCCGGCACCGAGAACCGCCGCGGGACCGTCTGCGGGCTTCCAGTGCGGCACATGTTGGCGCAGGTTGGCGATAAAGCCGATACCATCGGTGTTATCGGCGTGGATTTTGCCATCCTTGCGGAAAATCAGCGTATTGGCGGCCCCGATCAGCGCCGCGCGGTCCGAGATCACATCGGCGATCTTCAGTACCGCTTCCTTGTGCGGAATGGTCACGTTCAGCCCGACAAAGCCGATCTTTGGCAACAGGCGCAGGGTCGTTTCCAGATCGGCCGGAGCGACATCCATCGGGATGTAATGGCCTTTGATGCCATATTTGCGCAGCCAAAAGCCGTGCAGCGCCGGAGAACGGCTGTGCGCGATCGGATGGCCGATCACACCGGCAAGCGGAATTTTGGGCAGCTCGGTCATGCTGGAATATGACCCCGAGTAGAGAGATAGGACAAGAGGGGAAGCAAGGGCAGGCCGAGGATTGTAAAATAGTCACCCTCAATCCGATCGAAAAGCCGCACCCCTTCGGATTCCAGCATGTAGCCGCCTACGGAATGGCTGATGGCAGGCCAGTTGCGGTCAAGATAGGTATCGAGATAGGCGTCCGAAAAAACCCGCATCGCGAGGCGGGCCTCGCCAATGTGCCGCCAGACCGGCTTGCCGTTTTCATAAAGCACCGCGGCAGAAAGCAGGGAATGGCTGTTTCCGCGCAGCGTCAAAAGCTGTTGGCGGGCCTGATCAAGACTTTCGGCCTTAGCAAAAACTTTACCTTTGAAGTCCAGAACCTGATCGCAACCGAGAACCAGCGCCTGAGGGTTCCGGTTTGAAATTCGGGCGGCCTTCATCTCGGCCAGGGTATCGGCAATGTCACGAGGTTTGGCCGCCTCGGCCTCAAGGCTTTGGCGGATGCTGTCTTCGTCGATGCGGGCGGCCTGAGCGGTGACGTCAAGACCGGCGTTGCGCAGAAGATCAAGGCGGATGGCAGAGGTAGAGGCGAGGATGAGAGCTTGGGACATGGCTGTGGATAAGTCGCTGAGGCGTCCGGGGGCGAAATCTGGGTAACTGGGCACATCTGGCACCTGAGTCTCAAAGGGGGCTGGTTATCCAATCTTGTCAAGGCAAGCGATCACCGTTTTCCACATCGGTATAAGTCATCCTTCAGCTTGGGGATCACAGGAGATCCACAGGCTCTGTGCAGCGCGTTCGGCTGATGATTTTGATTAACTCATTGTTATATATTATTTTTATTGAATGATCTTGTCATGGGACAGATTTTTCCACAGGGATTTCCCTGGGGAGAACTTGGTGCATAGAAGGTTGTATTCCGATACCCACAGGGCTTACATCATCATCATTCTTCTTTCTTTCTTCTTTATTAAGAAGAATGTGCTGAGAGGCGACGATGGGTGATTTTCTGGCGGAATGGTATCTGTGGACCAAGGCACTGCATGTGATCGCGGTGATTTCCTGGATGGCGGGTCTGTTCTACTTGCCGCGGCTTTATGTCTATCACGTTGAAGGGCTGGGCAAGCGGGGCGTTGTTGCTGGCAGCGACATGGATCTGTTGTTTCAGCATCAGGAAAGGCTGCTTTTGCGTGCGATCATGAACCCGGCGATGGTGGCGACATGGGTGTTTGGTCTGGCGCTGGTCATGACGCCGGGGATCGTGGAGTGGAGTGCCGTCTGGCCTTGGGTAAAGGCCTTGGCAGTGCTGGGAATGACGGGATTTCATATGTGGCTGGCATCGTGCCGCAAAGCATTTCTGCAGGGGAACAATGCACTGACCGGACGGCAGTATCGGCTGATGAACGAAGTACCGACGGTTTTCATGCTGATCATCGTCTTTGCGGTGATTCTGAAGGTGTGACGGCTTGACTCGTCAAAGGGGCGGGCTTAGGTGCGAAACAGGCGCTGACCGTCCGGTCGCTCGCGCATTCCTGATGATTTTGACTGAAGACCCCGGATGGGGTGGCTGGAAGGGTTTCCCATGACCGTTGAGCATTTGAATCTTGCCGATCTGAAGGCCAAGACGCCGGCTGAACTGCTGGCGATGGCCGAAGAATGGGAGATTGAAAACGCGCCGAGCATGCGCAAGGGCGAGATGATGTTCTCGCTTTTGAAGGAACATGCCGAAGAAGGTTGGGAAATCGGCGGCGATGGTGTGCTGGAAGTGTTGCAGGACGGTTTCGGGTTTCTGCGCAGCCCATCGGCCAATTATCTGCCGGGACCGGATGACATCTATGTCGGGCCGGAGATGATCCGCCAGTTTTCGTTGCGGACAGGGGATTCCATCGAGGGTGTCATTCAGGCACCGCGGGAAAATGAGCGTTATTTCAGTCTGATCAAGGCGACAAAGATCAACTTTGACGACCCGGAAAAGGCCCGTCACAAGGTTCACTTTGACAACCTGACGCCGCTTTATCCCGATGAACGTTTGAAGATGGAGATCGAAGATCCGACGATCAAGGATCGTTCGGCGCGGATCATTGATCTTGTTTGCCCGATCGGAAAGGGCCAGCGCGCCCTGATCGTGGCACCGCCACGCACGGGTAAGACGGTTTTGCTGCAAAACATCGCCCATTCGATCGCGACAAATCATCCAGAATGTTACCTCATCGTATTGCTGATTGATGAGCGCCCCGAAGAAGTTACCGATATGCAGAGATCGGTGAAGGGGGAGGTTGTGTCTTCGACATTCGACGAACCAGCAACGCGGCATGTGGCTGTGGCAGAAATGGTGATCGAAAAGGCAAAGCGGTTGGTCGAACACAAGCGCGATGTTGTGATTCTGCTGGATTCGATCACGCGTCTGGGTCGTGCGTTCAACACGGTTGTGCCGTCTTCGGGCAAGGTTTTGACCGGGGGCGTGGATGCCAATGCGTTGCAGCGGCCGAAGCGGTTCTTTGGCGCGGCGCGGAATATTGAAGAAGGCGGCTCCCTGACGATCATTGCGACGGCGCTGATCGATACCGGCAGCCGGATGGATGAGGTCATTTTCGAAGAATTCAAGGGCACGGGCAACAGCGAGATCGTTCTGGATCGCAAGGTGGCCGATAAGCGGGTCTTCCCGGCCATTGATATTCTGAAGTCGGGAACCCGGAAAGAAGATCTGCTTGTCGACAAGGTCGACCTGCAAAAGACCTATGTGCTGCGGCGGATTTTGAACCCGATGGGGACGACGGACGCAATCGAGTTCTTGATTGGGAAGCTGAAGCAGACCAAGTCGAACTCGGAGTTCTTTGACTCGATGAACGCCTGATATATATTTATCAATGGGTTAGACATGGATACGATCTTCGCCCTTGCCAGCGCGAGGGGCCGGGCTGGTGTGTCTGTGATCCGGATATCGGGGGATCAGGCCTACGTTGCAGCGGAAAAACTGTGCGGCCGCTTGCCGGAACCTCGGCATGCGGCATTGCGCGTTCTTCGTTTTGGCGGGGAGATTCTTGATGAGGCGCTCGTCCTGAGGTTTGAGGCCGGGGCGAGTTTTACCAACGAAGATATCGTTGAATTTCATGTGCATGGCGGTGTTGCCACGGTTGCTGCCATATTGCGCATTTTGGGGTCAATGTCTGGGCTGCGGATTGCCGAACCGGGGGAGTTCAGTCGGCGCGCGTTGGAGTCTGGGAGAATGGATCTGACCCAGATTGAAGGGCTTGCGGATCTGATTGACGCGGAGACCGAAGCGCAAAGACGGCAGGCTGTTGCGCTTTTGAGCGGGGCATTGGGGAAGCGTGCCGAAGGTTGGCGATTGAAGTTGATTCGCGCGATGTCCTTGCTGGAAGCGACGATTGATTTTTCGGAAGAAGATGTGCCGGAGAGTGTTTCAGTCGAGGTTCAGAGCCTTCTGAAATCGGTGAGAGCGGAAATCCTGTCGGAACTTTCTGGCGCAAAATCGGCGGAGCGGATCCGGGAAGGGTTTGAGATTGCAATCATCGGTGCGCCCAATGTCGGAAAATCCACGCTTCTGAACGCGCTGGCTGGGCGGGAGGCGGCTATTACCTCTGAAATTGCGGGAACGACCCGTGATGTCATTGAGGTTCGAATGGAAATTTCCGGTCTGGCGGTGACCTTGTTGGATACGGCCGGACTAAGGGAAACGACGGATACGATAGAGGGGCGCGGCATTGAGCTTGCGCTGGGCCGCGCCCGGAATGCAGATTTGCGGCTTTTCCTGATGGAGGGTGAGGAACAGCTTCCCTTGGGGCCGGAACGTGATGATATCATTGTTATGGCCAAGGCGGATTTGAAGCCGCAGAGCCAAGATGGTGTTTCAGGTTTGACGGGCGAGGGCCTTGATGCCCTTATTTTCAAGATTGGTCAGATACTTGAGGCGAAAACCGCAGGGTCCAGTCTGGTTATCCGCGAGCGGCAGAGGCGTGGGCTTGAAACCGCAATATCGGCGCTGGATCGCGCGCTTGAGTTGGTGGTAGAAGAAGGTGTTGCTGAATTGGCGGCTGAAGACTTGCGAAATGCTGTTGCAGGGCTTGCTGGTCTTGTGGGTCGGGTCGGTGTTGAAGATCTCTTGGATGAGATTTTCTCCCGTTTCTGTATCGGAAAATGAGGATGTTTCACGTGAAACATTTTGACGTCATTGTTATCGGCGGGGGGCATGCTGGCACCGAGGCTGCTGCTGCCGCGGCCAGAATGGGCGCACAGACGGCACTTGTCACACTGAGCCGTGAAAAAATCGGCGTGATGTCCTGTAATCCAGCCATCGGCGGGTTGGGGAAGGGGCATCTTGTACGTGAAATTGATGCCTTGGACGGTGTCATGGGCAAAGCCGCTGATGCAGCGGGAATTCAGTTTCGGCTTTTGAATCGCCGTAAGGGCCCGGCGGTTCAGGGGCCGCGCGCACAGGCGGATCGGAAGCTTTACCGAATCGCTATCCAGGCTCTCCTTGCGGACGAACCGGGGCTGACCATCGTTGAGGCGGAAGTTGCCGGGCTTGATGTGGCGGGCGGCAAGATTCGCGGCGTTCATCTGGCGAATGGCGATACCCTGACTTGCGGTGCTGCCATCTTGACGGCTGGTACCTTTCTGAATGGTGAAATCCACATTGGGCATAGCCGAACACCCGCCGGTCGAATGGGTGACCCGCCGTCCGTAAGATTGGCGTCCCAAATTGCGGAAATCGGAATAAAGGGTGGTCGCCTTAAGACCGGGACGCCACCGCGTCTGGATTCGCGAACCATCAATTGGAGTAATATTGCACTGCAACATGGGGATGAGGACCCGTCTATGTTCTCATTTCTAAATGAAAAACCCCAAGCAAGGCAGATTCCTTGCGGTATCACGCATACCAACGAACGCACCCATCAAATTGTGCGCGATCACCTCCATCTGTCGGCGATGTATGGCGGCAATATCGAAGGGGTAGGCCCACGCTATTGCCCGTCCATCGAAGACAAAGTCGTCCGTTTTGCCGACAAATCCTCCCATCAGGTTTTTCTGGAGCCGGAGGGGCTTGACGATAACACGATCTATCCAAATGGGATTTCATCGTCATTGCCTGTGGACATCCAAGAGGCCTATGTTCGGTCAATTGAAGGCTTGGAAGGTGTTACTATCCTCCAGCCCGCCTATGCGATTGAATATGACTTCTATGATCCCAGAAATCTGACGCAAACCCTGATGACCCAGGGTGTTGAGGGGCTGTATTTTGCCGGCCAGATCAACGGGACCACGGGGTATGAGGAGGCCGCAGCGCAGGGGCTGGTTGCGGGCCTGAATGCTGCGGCAGCGGTTTTAGGCCGGTCTGCGGTGCTGTTTGGGCGGGCCGACAGTTATATTGGCGTTTTGGTGGATGATCTGATCCACAGGGGTGTGACCGAACCCTATCGGATGTTTACCTCACGCGCGGAGTTCCGGCTTTCTCTGCGGGCGGACAATGCTGACCAGCGATTGACACCACTCGGTATGGAAATTGGCTGCGTCAGAGAGGCGCGAAGCAACATCTTCCAAACAAAACTTGCTGCATTGCAAAAAGGGCGCTCTTTGCTTGAAAATAGCCAGCACAGCGCGAAAGATCTCAATGCCGTTGGCTTGATGGTCAATACGGATAGCGGCAAGAGAAGTCTTTGGAAGCTTCTGTCCATGCCGGAGGTGACCAGAGATCATATCAATCAGTTGCTGCCCGAAGTGGCAGAAATCCCTTTGGCCGTTCGCAGCCAGCTCGAGAATGATGCGCTTTATCAGCAGTATCTGGATCGCCAAAAGAACGACGTTGAGGCCCTGAGAAAAGACGAGAATACGCTTCTGCCGACCGAACTCCACTATGTCGATATGCCGGGGCTGTCGAAAGAACTGGCTGGCAAGCTGCAGCGCCGGCGACCGGAAACGCTTGCACAAGCCGCACAGATCGAGGGTATGACGCCTGCCGGCTTGGCCCTGATTTTGGCGCATTTGCGCAAAGCCAGACGGGCTTCCGGCCAATGAGTCGGGAATTGGAGTTGGGTCATGCACTGGGCACCGATCATAAGATCGGTAGCGTTTCTGTTGCGCGTGTAGAGCAGTTTATTGAGTTGGCCCTGAAGTGGAACTCGGCCATAAATCTTGTCGCTCGATCAACTGCCCGCCAGATGTGGGAGCGGCACGTCATTGATTCCGCACAGATTTTCAAGTGCGCCTCGCAAAGTCAGCGGGTTTGGCTTGATCTGGGCAGCGGTGGCGGCTTTCCGGGCATCGTGATTGCGGTGCTTGCAGATGAAATCTTTCCTCAACTGCGCGTTCGCCTTGTTGAAAGCGATAAGCGCAAAGCGGTGTTTCTTTCGGAGGCGGGGAGGCAGCTGGGCCTTAGGCTGACGGTCCACGCCTGCCGGATTCAGGATCTCGAACCACAGCAGGCCGACGTGGTTTCCGCCCGCGCTTTGGCCCCCCTTGAAGATCTTTGTGGTTACGCCGCTCCGCATCTCAACGCCGGTGGTGTTTGTGCCTTCCCCAAGGGGGCATCGGCACAGGAAGAAATTGAAACTGCCAGAAAGACGTGGTCTTTCCACATTGACCAAGTCGCCAGCATCACCGACAGCAGGGCATCTGTGCTGTTCTTGAAGGATCTGAAACGTGTCTGAGTTTCTCGGCGGGCCGACCACGCGGATAGTTGCGGTGGTGAACCAAAAAGGCGGCGTGGGAAAAACCACGACGGCGATAAATCTGGCGGCGGCCCTTGTCGAGGTGGGCGCACGTGTTTTGGTTGTAGATCTTGATCCGCAGGGCAATGCCTCTACCGGTTTGGGCATTTCGCCGTCGCAAAGGTCCATGTCGACCTATGATTTGCTTGTCGAGGAGGTGTCTCCGGCACAGGTGATCCGGCAAACCGCAATAGAGGGCCTGTTCCTCTGCCCTGCCTCTACGGATTTGTCCTCGGCGGATATTCAACTCGTTTCCAGAGAAAAGCGCAGTTTTTTGCTGCATGATGCGCTGCGCCAGCCCGAGGTTCGCGCATTCAACTTGGACTACGTCCTGATTGATTGCCCTCCATCGCTGAACCTGCTCACCTTGAATGGATTGGTCTCGGCTCATTCGGTTCTTGTTCCCCTCCAAACCGAGTTTTTCGCATTGGAGGGGCTGTCTCAACTGATGCTGACCATCCGCGAGATTCGCCAAACTGCCAATCCCACGCTGCGTATTGAGGGGGTCTTGCTAACCATGCACGATACCCGCAACCGGTTGGCGCAACAGGTTGAGGCAGATGCCCGCGAGGCACTGGGCGATCTGGTTTTCCGCACCACCATCCCGCGGAACGTACGGGTTAGCGAGGCGCCATCGTTTGCCCAGCCCGTTCTAAGCTATGACAGCAGTTCAAAGGGGGCTGAGGCCTATCGCGCCTTCGCCTGGGAAATCCTGCAACGCAACCCACTGACGCCCAAATAAGGGGATATCCTATGGAAAAGAAATCCGAACGTCGTGGCTTGGGTCGCGGGCTTTCTGCATTGATGGCTGATATCAATCCCGTAGAGGCGGAAGGGCAGGCACCTGACGGCAAGCGCCAGGATGTGATGCTTCCCATTGAGAATGTCGTGCCCAATCCCGATCAGCCGCGACGCAGTTTTGAGCCGGGACCGTTGAATGAACTTGCGGATTCCATTCGTCAGAAGGGCATTATCCAGCCTTTGATCGTCCGCGCGCTGCCGGAATCAAGAAAGCATGAAATCGTCGCGGGCGAGCGGCGCTGGCGTGCTGCGCAGATTGCTGGCCTGCACGCGGTGCCTGTCATTGTCCGTGAGTTCAGCGATTCCGAGGTTCTCGAAATCGCCATTATCGAAAACATTCAACGCGCAGAGCTGAATTCTATCGAAGAAGCCCTAGCGTATCAGCAACTTATGGATAGGTTCGGGCATACACAAGAAAAACTGGCCGAAGCCCTTTCGCGCAGCCGCAGCCATATCGCGAACATCTTGCGTTTGCTTCATCTGCCGAACGATGTGCAATCCATGGTGGCCGCGGGCAAGCTTTCAGCAGGCCATGCGCGCGCGCTGATCACATCGCCGAACCCGACAGAGCTGGCGCTGAAGGTTGTGGGGGGCGGTCTTTCGGTTCGTGCGACCGAGGAGTTGGTGCGGACCTCGGCAATGAAAGGGCTTTTGCCCAAGAAGGCGCGGCGCGGGGCTGAGAAAGATGCCGACACGCGCGCCCTTGAAGCCGATCTTGGTGCGGGGCTTGGAATGGGGGTCCGCATAGATCACGATCATTCCGGCAGCGGACGGCTTACAATTACATATCAGTCGCTTGATCAACTGGATGTGCTTTGCTCGGCGCTTTCTGCGGCCGCGCTGCATACCAGCCTTGATCGGCGTTAGCGAAGCACCCTTACAGGTTTAGTCGCAAAGTTCCCGCAGGATGCCATTCAGCAGCGGCCTGCCTTTGGCGGTCGTCTTGAGGTGTTCGTCCTTGATTTCGACCAGGCCAAGCTCTGACAGGTTGCGGATTTTGTCTTGCGATAGCATCGCGCCGCGTATGGCGTGGTAGCGATTGAGGTTGATCCCCTCATTCGTCCGCATTGCCATCAAGAGATATTCGACTGCGGCGTCCTCTGGCCGCAATATTTCTCTCTCCGATTCCCCAAGTCCAGATTTCTTGACGCTTTGAAGCCACTTCGCAGGGCTTTTGTGCGCAACCGTGGAAACACGACCACCAGGCCCGGTAATGCGGCCATGTGCGCCCGGGCCGATACCCACATAATCGCCACCGCGCCAGTAGATCAGGTTGTGACGCGATTCTGACCCTTTGCGGGCATGATTCGAAACCTCATAGGCCGGCAGACCAGCAGCAGCGGTCATTTCCTGCGTAATTTCATACATTTCGGCGCCAAGATCTTCCTCCGGCAAACCCGGAAGTTTGCCGAACGTGGCGCGTTTGTGAAAGACCGTGCCTTCCTCGACGGTCAGTTGGTAAAGCGACAGGTGGTCCCCCGCCATGCCCAAGGCTTCTGACAACTCGCCCCGCCATTCATCTAGCGTCTGAAACTGCCGCGCATAAATCAGATCAAAATTCACGCGATCAAAGGTTGATCTTGCGATGCCAAGTGCGGCAAGCGCCTCCCTCTTTGTGTGGGCGCGGCCAAGCGCCTTCAGGGCTTCATCGTTCAACGCCTGCAGGCCCAGAGACACGCGGTTGATGCCGGCGGCGCGATAGGCCTCGAATCTGCCGACCTCAACAGAGCCGGGATTGGCCTCCAGCGTGATTTCCAGATCATTGGCTGTCGGCCAGGCTTTCTGAACGGCCGTAATAATATCTGCAACCAGGTCAGGCTCCATCAAAGATGGGGTGCCGCCACCGAAGTAGATGGTTTGCAGGAGATTTCCCGCAGTTTCTTCCGCATATCGTGCAATCTCGGCGAGGTAGGCCTCACGCCACAAGTTTTGGTCAACAACACCCATAACGTGGCTATTGAAATCGCAATAAGGACATTTCGACTGGCAGTAAGGCCAATGCAGATAAAGGCCAAATCCCCCCGTTATCCAGTTTGCCATGTCATGCCTCCGTGCCTAAATCCCATGCCGGTAAATGTTTCACGTGAAACAAGAGACACAGAACAAGGATAGCGCCCGCGCCCGGTGGCTGATCTGGTTCTTCGACGACTCCGGCATCTCTGCAAAGGTTAAAGCCTGGCCTTCGGGAACAAACATCGGATCATAGCCATGACCCAGTCGACCGCGAAGCGGCCATGTGAGTGAGCCCTCAACCGTGCCTTCGAAAACCATCTCACGCCCATCGGGCCAAGCGAGAACCAGCGCACAGCGAAATCTGGCCAAATGAGGCGCAGCAGAGCCGGACACCTCTACCAGTTTCCATGTCTTTTCCATCGCAACCAGAAAATCCCGGCCTTGCGCGGTTTCCGCCCAATCGGCGGTGTAGACCCCCGGCGCGCCATCTAACGCATCGACCTCAATGCCAGAATCATCGGCCAGAGCGGGCAGACCAGTTTCCTTTGCAACAAAATGTGCCTTCACCCGCGCATTGCCGACAAAAGTCGTTTCGGTTTCCACCGGCGCATCCAGTCCGAAATCTGCAGCTGACTTGAGTGACACATCATAAGGCGCCAGCAAGGCCAGCATCTCATCTACTTTGCCCTTGTTATGCGTCGCCAGAACAAGCGTCCCGCCCAGCACGCTCATGCCAAAGCGGCCTCAATAGCGCTGCGCTGTGCCGCAACCAGGGCCGCGTTCCCGCTCCGGGCCAGCGCCAGAAGTTGCAGCATCTCCTCCTCGGAAAAACTGCTGCCTTCCGCCGACATCTGGACCTCGATCAACCGCCCGCGCCCTGTCATGACGAAATTCCCGTCCGTGCCCGCGTTGGAATCTTCAGCGTAATCCAAATCCAGAACCGGTTGGCCCGCATAAATGCCGCAGGAAACAGCACCGACATGATCAAGGATCGGATCGGAAGCGAGGGCACCGGTTTTCAACAACCGATTGACGGCCAGCCGCAGCGCAACCCAGCCCCCGGTGATCGAGGCACAACGCGTCCCACCGTCGGCCTGCAAAACGTCGCAATCAATCACGATCTGCCGCTCGCCCAATGCAGACCTGTCAATGCAAGCCCGCAGAGATCTTCCAATAAGTCTTTGAATTTCTTGTGTTCTTCCAGATTGCTTTCCGGCTGCAGCTTCCCGCTTGGTCCGGCTGTTGGTCGCGCGCGGCAGCATGCCATATTCGGCTGTCACCCAGCCCAACCCGGTGTTCTTCAAAAAGGGCGGCGTCTTTTCCTCGATCGAGGCCGAACACAGCACATGGGTCGCTCCGATCTTGATGAGGCAAGACCCCTCCGCATGTTTCATGGGGTTCAGTTCGATCGAAACGTCACGCATTTGATCTAGTTGTCTGGCCGATGGGCGCATTTCAATCTCCCTGGATATCATGGGCCAAATAGGCTGCTCGCCCCTCTGGATGCAAGTCTGATTGACGTTGCCCCCAAGCTTTCCCTATCTCTATGGCATGAAAGAAAGTGCCACCCTTCTGTCAGAATTGAACGACCGCTCGCGCGAGGTTTTTCGCCGCGTGGTGGAAAGCTATCTCTCCTCCGGCGAACCTGTGGGATCGCGCACGCTCACCCGCAGCCTGACCGAAAGCCTGTCCGCCGCGACCGTCCGCAATGTCATGCAGGATCTGGAGTTTCTGGGCCTGCTGAACAGCCCACATGTTTCCGCCGGGCGTATCCCCACACAGCAGGGTCTTCGCCTTTTCGTTGATGGCCTGCTTGAAGTCGGCTCCGTCGCTGCCGCAGATCGCGAAATCATGGATGCGGCGCTCGGCTCCGGTGAAAAGGATGTTGCGACCCTGCTCGACACGGTCAGCGCCAGCCTTTCTGCGATCACCAACGGCGCAAGCCTTGTGCTGTCTCCCAAGCAAGACGCTGCAATCCGCCACATCGAATTTGTCAGTCTGGCCGCCGACCGCGCATTGGTGGTCTTGGTTTTTGCCAATGGCCATGTCGAAAACCGCATGATCACGCCACCGCCCGGTCAAACTCCCTCCTCCATGCGCGAGGCGGCCAATTTCCTCAATGCCCTTGCCGAGGGCAAAACCCTCTCTGAACTTCGCCGCAGCGTTGGGGCCGAGATTGCCAATCGCCGTCAGGAAATTGATTCCCTGGCCCGCGATCTCGTCGAAAGCGGCCTTGCGCTGTGGCAGGCGCAGGAAGACCAGCCCGAACGCCTGATCGTCCGCGGGCGTGGCAATCTGCTTGCCGACAGCCGCGAAGCGCAAGACATCGACCGAATCCGCCATCTTTTTGATGACCTTGAACGCAAGCGCGACATCGCCGAATTTCTCGATCTGACCGAGGGCGGTGACGGTGTGCGCATTTTTATTGGTTCAGAGAACAAGCTTTTTTCACTTTCGGGTTCCTCTCTGGTGGTCTCTCCCTATATGAACGCTGATCGACAGATCATCGGCGCCGTCGGCGTGATCGGACCGACGCGGCTCAACTATGGCCGCATCGTTCCCATCGTTGACTACACGGCGCAGCTGGTTGGTAAGCTTCTGTCCGAACGTGGCAGGGGCTAAAGCGTTACGAAAAGGCAAGGAAGACGACCATGGCGCAGGACACCCCGCCCACCGAGGATCTGAACCTCGAAGAACTGGAAACTTTCATCGCGGAAGATGAGCTTGAGGCGCTGCGCAACGAGCGTGACGATCTGCGCGACCGCTTCATGCGGGCGCTTGCAGATGCTGAAAACTCGCGCAAAAGGGCTGAGCGTGACCGGCGTGAGGCTGAACAATACGGCGGCTCCAAGCTGGCCCGTGATCTGCTGCCGGTCTACGACAACCTGAAGCGCGCCCTTGATGCCGCCAACGATGACACCCGCACGCAGGCCGCCGCCCTGATCGAAGGTGTCGAGTTGACCCTTCGCGAACTCACCAGCGTGATGACCAAGCATAACGTCGCCCCGATCGAACCCGCCATTGGCGACAGCTTCGATCCCCAATTGCATCAGGCGATGTTCGAAGCCCCGGTTCCCGGCACCAAGGCCGGGCAGATCATTCAGGTCATGACCGTTGGCTTTATGCTGCATGATCGCCTGCTGCGCCCGGCACAGGTGGGTGTGTCCTCCAACACCGGCGCCTGATCGCCTTATTTGCAAGCGGGCGGTTTAGCTGCCCGCTTGCCCAAGCAGATCTCGCAATTCATAGATCAGGCCCAAGGCGTCTTTCGGTGACAATTCATCGGGATGCAGCGTTTTCAGCCGCTCCTCCACCGCGGAGACCTTTGCCACAGGCTTCGGAGCCGGGGCCGCCGCCACCATCCGAAACAGCGGCAGATCGTCAATCAACGCCTTTTGCCGCCCGCCACCCTCGCGCTCGCCTGATTCCAGCGCCTCCAGCACCGATTTTGCCCGCTCAATCACGGCCGGGGGCAGCCCTGCCAGCCGCGCCACCTGCACCCCATAGCTGCGATCCGCCGCGCCCTGCCGCACCTCATGCAGGAAGATCAATTCGCCTTCCCACTCTTTCACGGCCACGGTCGCATTCTCGACCCCCTCCAGTTTCCCGGCCAGAGAGGTCATTTCATGGTAATGCGTGGCAAAAAGCGCCCGACAGCGGTTCACCCCGTGCAGATGTTCCAGCGTGGCCCAGGCAATCGACAGCCCGTCATAGGTCGCCGTGCCGCGCCCGATCTCGTCCAGAATGACCAAGGCCCGATCATCGGCCTGATTCAGGATCGCCGCCGTCTCCACCATTTCGACCATGAAGGTCGATCGTCCCCGCGCCAGATCATCACTTGCGCCGACCCGGCTGAACAACTGGCTGACCAGACCGATATGCGCATGTCGTGCGGGCACAAAACTGCCCGCCTGCGCCAAAAGCGCGATCAAGGCGTTCTGCCGCAGGAAGGTCGATTTACCGGCCATGTTCGGCCCGGTCAAAAGCCAGATTGCCGGGGTCTTGTCTGTCGTCAAACCGCAGTCATTGGCCACAAATGGCCCCGCGCCCTGCCTGCGCAGCGCGCGCTCCACCACCGGATGCCGACCACCCACCACCTCAAACGCATGGCTTGCGTCTACAACCGGCTCCACCCAATCCTCGGCAATGGCAAGATCGGCCAAAGCCCCCGCCAAATCAATCTCAGCCAAAGCCCGCGCCGCAGCCCCAATTGCCCCGGCCTGATCCAAAACAGCGGCTCTGAACGCCTCATAGTGACGCTTTTCGATCTCAATCGCATGGTTGCCCGCGTTCAGAATGCGCGTCTCGATCTCACTCAGCGGCAAGGTGGTGAACCGCACCTGATTGGCCGTTGTTTGGCGATGGATAAAGGTTTCTGACAGCGGTGGGGCAAACATCTTTTCGGCATGGGTCGCCGTCGTCTCAATGAAATAACCCAGCACATTGTTGTGCTTGATCTTCAGGCTCTGCACCCCGGTCTGGGCGATGTAATCCGCCTGCATCGCGGCAACCACACCGCGCCCCTCATCGCGCAGCCGCCGCGTCTCATCCAGCTCCGCATCAAAACTCGCCGCCACAAAGCCGCCATCGCGCACCATCAGCGGCGGCTCCGCAACCAAGGCTTCATCCAACAGCGCGGTCAGTCGCTCATGCCCCACCAGCGCCCGCACGGCCGTCGCGAGGAGCGGCGGCACGCCGACGACGAGCATGCCGGAGATTTTCAGTGCCCCTGCCAGCCCTGCGCGGATGGCGGTCAAATCCCGCGGCCCGCCACGGTCCAGCGCCAGCCGCGACAAGGCCCGGTCCATATCCGGCACCCGCCGCAACTCGGTGCGCAACGCCTCGCGCAAGGACGGGCTGTCCTTCAAAAACCGCACCGCCTCCAACCGCGCGCCAATCACCGCCAAATCGCGCGATGGCCCCGACAGCCGCCGCTCCAACAGCCGCGCCCCTGCCGCTGTCACCGTCCGGTCCACCGCCGCCAAAAGCGAGCCTTCCCGCCCGCCGGAAAGCGCCTGCGTGATTTCCAGATTGCGCCGGGTCGACGCATCAATCTGCACCAAACCGCCCGCCGCTTCCCGCAGGGGTGGGCGCAACAGGGGCAGTTTCCCGCGCTGCGTCAGGTCAAGATATTCCACCAGCGCACCCATCGCGGAAATCTCGGCCCGGTCAAAGGCACCAAAAGCCTCCAGCGACGCCACTTCAAACAGCCCACAAAGCCGCTTCTCGGCGCTCGTGGAATCAAACGTCCCCCGCGCCAGCGCGGTCACCGCTGCCCCTGCCTCCTCGATCTGGGCATAAAGGTCGCGCTCCCGCGCCTCGCTGACCAGCACCTCGCGCGGGGCCAGTCGGGCCAGTTCCGGTGCCAGCCGCACTTGCGGGCAAGCCATCACCCGCAACTCACCCGTAGAAATATCGGCCCAGGCAAGTGCCGCCTCATCCCGAACCTCGGCCCAGGCGGCAAGGAAGTTGTGCCGCCGCGCTTCCAGAAGCGAATCCTCGGTCAGCGTGCCCGGTGTCACCAGCCGCACCACATCGCGCTTCACCACCGATTTCGACCCGCGCTTCTTGGCCTCGGCGGGGTCCTCCATCTGCTCGGCGATCGCCACGCGGAATCCCTTGCGGATCAACGCCAAGAGGTAGCCTTCCGCCGCATGCACCGGCACGCCGCACATCGCAATCGGCTCACCCAGATGAAACCCGCGCTTGGTCAGGGCAATGTCCAGCGCCTCAGCCGCGGCCACGGCATCGTCAAAGAACATCTCGTAGAAATCGCCCATCCGATAGAACAACAGCGCGCCCGGATTGCGCGCCTTGATCTCCAGATATTGCGCCATCATCGGCGTGACGCTGTCTTCGCTCACGGGTCACCTCTCCATCGGTCGAAAGACCCTACAAAAGCCACCGCGTGGCGAAAAGCCCGAATAGAGCGACTAGGCAGCGGCCTTTTGCGACGTTAAGACCCAAAAGATTGCAGAAGGATGGCCCCCTGATGACCAAGACCAAGATCACCCCGGAAGAGGCGCTTGCCTATCACTTTGAACCGCGCCCCGGCAAATATGACGTGGTCGCCTCCACCCCGATGGCAACCCAGCGTGATCTGTCGCTGGCCTATTCCCCCGGTGTTGCGGTTCCGGTGCAGGCCATCGCCGACAATCCGGCCACGGCCTATGACTACACGGTCAAGGGCAACATGGTGGCGGTCATCTCCAACGGCACCGCAATTCTGGGCATGGGCAACCTCGGCGCGCTGGCCTCCAAGCCGGTGATGGAGGGCAAGGCGGTGCTGTTCAAACGCTTTGCCGACGTGAACGCCATCGACATCGAACTCGATACCGAAGATCCCGATGAAATCATCAAGGCCGTTTCCCTGATGGGGCCAACCTTCGGCGGCATCAACCTTGAAGACATCAAGGCGCCAGAGTGCTTCATCATCGAACAACGCCTGAAGGAAATCATGGACATTCCGGTGTTCCATGACGACCAGCACGGCACGGCGGTGATCTGCGCGGCGGGTCTTATCAACGCACTCGAAATCTCGGGCAAGAAGATTGAAGATTGCCGCATTGTCCTGAATGGCGCCGGGGCCGCCGGCATTGCTTGTCTTGAACTCATCAAGGCCATGGGCGCCAAGCATGACAATTGCATCATGTGCGACACCAAGGGCGTGATCTATCAGGGCCGCACCGAGGGCATGAACCAGTGGAAGTCGGCCCATGCCGCCAACACGCCCGCCCGCACGCTGGAGGAGGCAATGGTCGGCGCGGATGTCTTCCTTGGGGTTTCCGCCAAGGGGGCCGTCACGCCCGAAATGGTTGCCTCGATGGCCGACAACCCGGTGATCTTCGCCATGGCCAACCCCGACCCCGAAATCACCCCCGAAGAAGCGCACGCCGTCCGCGCCGATGCCATTGTCGCCACGGGGCGCTCTGATTACCCCAATCAGGTCAACAACGTCCTTGGCTTTCCCTATCTTTTCCGGGGTGCGCTCGACATTCACGCCCGCGCCATCAATGACGAGATGAAGATCGCCTGCGCCAAGGCGCTGGCCGCGCTGGCGCGTGAGGATGTGCCGGATGAGGTGGCCATGGCCTATGGCCGCAAGCTGTCCTTTGGCCGCGATTACATCATCCCGACGCCGTTTGACCCGCGCCTGATCTATGTCATTCCGGCCGCCGTGGCGAAGGCTGGCATGGATACCGGCGTTGCCCGCCGTCCGATTGTCGATCTGAAATCTTACGCTCAGAACCTCAAGGCACGGATGGACCCGACCGCCTCGATCCTGCAAGGCATCCATGCCCGCGCCAAGCAGGCCCAAGCCCGGATGATCTTTGCCGAAGGCGATGACCCCCGTGTGCTGCGCGCCGCCGTCGCCTATCAGCGCGCCGGGCTTGGCAAGGCGCTGGTCGTCGGTCGCGATGCCGATGTGAAGGAAAAGCTGGAGGCGTCAGGCCTTGCCGACGCCGTGCGCGAATTGGAGATCGTCAACGCCGCCAATTCCCGCCACCTCGACCAGTACAAGGATTTCCTTTACCAGCGCCTGCAACGCCAAGGCTTTGATCGCCACGACGTTCACCGCCTTGCTGCGCGCGACCGGCATGTGTTCTCGGCCCTTATGCTGCAACATGGCCATGGCGATGGTCTGGTGACCGGGGCGACGCGCAAGTCGGCGCATATCCTGTCGCTCATCAACCATGTCTTCGATGCCAAGGCTTCAGATGGCGCGGTGGGGGTGACGGCGGTTTTGCACAAGGGCAAGATCGTGCTGATCGGCGATACGCTGGTGCAGGAATGGCCCGAACCCACCGACCTTGCCACCATCGCCATCCGCGCCGCAGGCGTCGCGCGCAACCTTGGCCTCGACCCTCGCGTCGCCTTCGTTTCCTTCTCGACCTTCGGCTATCCGGTGTCGGAGCGGGCGACCAAGATGCACGAGGCGCCAAAGGTGCTGGACAGCATGAAGGTCGATTTCGAATACGAAGGCGAGATGACCGTGGATGTGGCGTTGAACCCCGATGTCATGGCGCAATACCCGTTCTGCCGCCTGTCCGGCCCGGCCAATATTCTGGTGGTGCCTGCGCGTCATTCGGCCTCGATCTCGGTCAAGCTGATGCAGGAAATGGCCGGAGCAACGGTGATCGGCCCGATCTTGACCGGGGTGACAAAGCCGATCCAGATTTGCTCCACCAACTCCACGGTGAATGACATTCTGAACATGGCCGTCATGGCCGCTTGCAAGGTTGGGTGAGGCGCGGCCCCGGCTTTAGCCGGGGTGGCTACTTTACAAAGGCTTGATCGCCCCAAACGGCCTTGACTCTGGCATCGCGGCCGCAAGCCTCGCGATAGAATTTGTAGGCGTTCGATTGCCGTTTTGGCCCATTGCGGGTCAGGACAAAACCGCTGCCCTTGTAGTAATCCTGATGATACTCCTCGGCCCGCCAGAAGGGTCGGGCGTCAAGAACGGGTGTCACGATGCTTTGGCCCAAGACCGCTTCCGCCTCGGCCACCGCCGCCTTGGCCGTGGCGCGCTGTTCGGCATTGCGGACAAAGATCGCAGTCCGATAGGCGCTACCCCGGTCACAAAACTGCCCGCCCGCATCGGTCACATCGACCGAGCGCAGGAACTTGGCGATCAATTCTGCATAGCTGATCCGGGCATTGTCAAAGGTGATCTCCACCACTTCGAAATGGCCCTCGTGATCGTCATAGGTCGGGTTTTCAGATGTGCCACCGCTATATCCCGAAACCACATCCAGCACGCCCGCAACCTGTTCAAAATCGGCCTCGACGCACCAAAAACATCCCCCCGCAACGATTGCCTTTTCGGTCTTGGCCTCCACCGCTGTGCCAAAACCAATCCAGACCACCGCCAGCAACGCAACAAGACGTCTTTGCATCCCCATGGTCGCCTCCTCTTTCCTGTCTGCACTCAGGGTCTACGCGGCAGGGCCAATCGGCAACTCACCCTTCTGCGAGGTCACGCAGAGGTGAAACCGCGCACCGCCTTCTGGACTTGGGGCGGCAAAGCCCCTATCTCGGGTCCATCATGGCCAAGATGTCCGACCCCAACAACAAACTGATCGCCGAAAACCGCCGCGCGCGGTTCGACTACCACATCGAATCCGATCTGGAAGCCGGCATCATACTGTTGGGATCCGAGGTGAAAAGTCTGCGGCAAGGCGGGTCGAATATCGCCGACAGCTATGCCAGCATCGAAAACGGTGAGCTGTGGCTCATCAACAGCTATGTCGCGCCTTATTTGCAGGCCAAAACCTGGGGGCACGAAGAACGCCGGCACCGCAAGCTGCTGGTTTCGCGCAAGGAATTGGGCCGGCTTTGGAATGCGGTGGGCCGCGAAGGCATGACGCTGGTGCCGTTGAAGTGGTATTTCAACGACCGCGGCATGGTGAAGGTCAAACTGGGCGTCGCCAAGGGCAAGAAAGTTGCCGACAAGCGCGAAACCAGCGCCAAGCGCGATTGGGATCGGCAAAAAGCGCGGCTGTTGAAGCAGGGCGGCCGCGACTGACACGGCGTTAAGGCTGGTTTTCTTTGCCAGAAGGTTAACTATCAGGCAGAATCTCCTTATCCGGGCCGAACCTCAGCCAGGTCACGTAACCCGGTGGGAGGCCCTTGCATCAATGCCGGGGCGCTATAGGGAAGGACGAGTATCATGGAACTTATCATCCAACTGATCGCCGGAGCCATTGGCGGCAATGCTGCGGGCGCGGTGTTGAAAAATCAAAGTCTCGGCACGCTTGGCAACTCGATTGCCGGTATCATCGGCGGCGGCCTTGGCGGGCAGATCCTGGCCATGCTGGGCGATGGGGCGGCGACGGGCGGCGCGCTCGACGCGGGCGCGATCATCGGGTCGCTTGTCTCGGGTGGTGTCGGTGGTGGGGTGTTGATGGCCATTGTCGGTATCCTGAAAGGCATGATGTCGAAGTGAGTTTTTGGCGCGGGCGCGTCTGGTGTCGCGCCCGCGCACCCCTTGCGGGCAAGGCCCCTTCGGGTTAGGTCCGGTTGATCCCTGACAGGAGACGCCGATGACCGCCTTCACCGACGATCCAAAAACGCTTGTGTCCACCGCTTGGCTGGCTGCGCACCTAAAAGACCCCGACCTGCGGGTGATTGATGCCAGTTGGTATCTGCCCGACGCAGGCCGCGACCCCCGCGCGGAATATGCCACCGCCCATGTTCCCGGTGCGCGGTTTTTCGACATTGACGAGATTACCGACAACCGATCCAGCCTGCCCCATATGGCCCCTCAGCCTGAAAAATTCGTGGCCCGGATGCGGGCCATGGGCATTGGCGACGGCCATCAGGTGGTGGTTTACGATGGCGCCGGGCTGTTTTCCGCCGCGCGTGTCTGGTGGACATTCCGCCTGATGGGCAAGACTGACGTCGCTGTGCTGGATGGCGGTTTCCCAAAATGGCAGGCCGAAGGGCGCGAGGTGGAAGACATGCCGCCCGTCATGCGCGACCGCCACATGATGGTCAGCCGCCAGAACCATCTGGTCAAGGATGTGACCCAGGTCGCCCATGCCGCCAAACTGGGTGAGGCCGAAATCATCGACGCCCGTGGCGCCGCCCGCTTCAAGGGCGAGGCGCCCGAACCCCGGCCCGGTCTGCGTTCCGGCCATATTCCGGGCTCCAAGAACGTGCCTTTTGCCACGCTTCTGAACCCTGATGGCACGATGAAATCGGTGGACGCCTTGCGCTCCACGTTTGAAGCGGCGGGCGTGAACCTGTCGAAACCCGCCATTACCACCTGTGGCTCCGGTGTGACTGCCGCTGTTCTGTCGCTCGCGTTGGAGCGGTTGGGCCACAAGAACCACGCGCTCTATGACGGCTCTTGGGCCGAATGGGGCATGTACGAAGACCTCGCCGTCGAGAAAGGCTGAAGACGAATGCTCGAAACCCTGAACCCGCAGCCGCAGGACAAGATCCTGCAACTCATCGCCATGTATCGCGATGACCCCCGGACCGATAAAATTGATCTGGGCGTTGGTGTTTACAAGGACGCAACCGGCCTGACCCCGGTGATGCGTGCCGTGAAGGCCGCCGAGAAAAAGCTGTGGGAAGCCGAAAAGACCAAGACCTATACCGGCCTTGCGGGAGAGCCTGCCTATAGCGCCGCCATGGTTCAGATGATCCTTGGCGCGGGTTTCGCTGACCGCGCGGCATCGGTGGCCACCCCCGGCGGCACCGGGGCCATTCGGCAAGCTTTGGAACTGATCCGCATGTCCGCCCCCGGCGCGACGGTCTGGCTGTCGAACCCCACCTGGCCGAACCATCCGTCGATCATCAAATACCTCGGCATGCCGATGGCCGAGTACCGCTATTTCGATGCCGCAACCCGTGGGGTCGATTTCGACGGGCTGATGGAAGATCTGGCCAAGGTTAAGGCCGGGGATGCGGTGCTGCTGCATGGTTGCTGCCACAACCCGACCGGGGCGAACCTGACGCTCGACCAATGGGCCAAGGTTGTTGATCTTCTGGCAGTCAAAGGGGCCGTTCCTTTCGTTGACCTTGCCTATCAGGGCTTTGGCGACGGGCTGGAAGAAGACGCCGCCGCCACCCGTCTGGTTGCCGCCAAATTCCCCGAGGTGCTGATTGCGGCCTCATGCTCGAAGAACTTCGGCATCTACCGCGAACGCACGGGTATTCTGATCGCGTTGACCAACCCCGACCGCAAGCCGGTGGTGCAGGGCAATCTGAACTTCCTCAACCGTCAGAACTACAGCTTCCCGCCCGATCACGGCGCACGTCTGGTGACGATGATCCTTGAGGATGACGCCCTGCGCGCCGACTGGAAAGCAGAGCTGGAGGAGGTGCGGCTGAACATGCTGTCGCTGCGCCAGCAGCTTGCGGCCGAACTGCGCAAGTCCACCAATTCGGACCGTTTTGATTTCGTGGCAAACCATCGTGGCATGTTCAGCCGCCTTGGCCTGACCGAGGCACAGGTGAACGTGCTGCGCGAAGAACATGGCATCTATATGGTGGGTGACAGCCGGATCAATATCGCGGGTCTGAACACCAAAACCGTGCCGGTCCTTGCCGCGGCGATTGCAAAGGTTGCCGGATAAAGCATGCTCGCCGTCCTGTTGTCACTTGGGGCGGCGATCGTCTTTTCGCTTTCGGCCATGGCGGTCAGCGCCGTGGCCGGTCGGGTCGGAGTCTGGCAGATTGGCCGCTGGCAGATGGGCATCGCCTTTGCTCTGACCGCACTATCTTCGACCCTTGTCGGTGGCTGGGCCACGGTTCAGCCATGGCAATTTGGCCTTCTGGCTGCATCCGCCGCCACAGGGATCATGCTGGCCACCACCACCTATCTTGCAGCCATCCATGCGGCCGGGCCGCGGGTGACAGCACTTTTGTTCTCGCTCGCAGCACCGTTTGCGGTGCTGGAAGGCTGGCTCTTTCTGAATGAGACGCTGAACTTCGCGCAGCTTGGCGGGATCGGGCTGATCCTTTTAGGCATCGTGCTGGCCATTCTGGCTGAAAATGACCCGCATCCCGATGACAAGCCGTCAAAGCCGCTGATGGTTGGCGTGACCTTGGGTGTCATCACCGCGATCGGGCAGGCGACCGGAAGCCTTCTCGCCCGCCCGGCGATGGAGGCCGGGGTTGATCCTTTTGCGGCCATGGCAATCCGCTCGGGCTTGGGCGGGCTGTTCTTTGTTGCGATGGCCGCTTTCCCCTTTGCGCGCGCCGTCCGTTTTCCGATGGGCCGCGATCTGCGCAATGTGTCCCTATCGGCCTTCTTCGGCATGTTTTTGGGCATGTGCCTGATGATGGCGGCACTGGCATCGGGTGACGTCGGGATCGTTTCCACCCTGACCTCTACCACCCCCATTCTGATCTTGCCGATGGTCTGGTTCACCACCCGCCGCGCGCCCGGCTGGCCCGCTTGGGTGGGGGCCGGGCTGGCGGTGCTGGGCACGGCGCTTATCAGTCTGGCGGCATGAAAAAGGCCCGCGACTTGCGCGGGCCGTTTCCCTTGGCTTTTTCGAAGATCAGCCGTGATAGGCCTGTTCGCCATGGGCCGTCAGGTCAAGCCCCTGACGTTCGGTGTCATTGTCCACGCGCAGGCCGATGGTCATATCCACCAGCTTATAGGCGACAAAGGACACAACGGCAGACCACACCACGGTAATCGCCACACCTTCGATCTGGATCAGCAGTTGCGCGACCATATCGTAGTCGTCGCCCTTCACACCGCCCAAACTGCCGGCCGAAAAGACACCCGTCAGAACCGCACCGACGATCCCGCCGACACCATGGATGCCGAAGACATCAAGGCTGTCGTCATATTTCAGCCTGTTCTTCACCGCGGTGACGAAGAAATAGCAGACCGCCGCCGCAATCGCGCCAAGGGCAATGCCACCCATCGGGCCGACCGTGCCACAAGCCGGCGTGATGGCCACCAAACCCGCCACCATGCCCGAAGCCGCGCCCAGCATGGAAGCCTTGCCACGCTGGATGCCCTCCAGTGCCGACCAGACCAGCGTCGCCGCCGCCGTGGCGATAAAGGTGTTGATCATGGCAAGTGTCGCACCGCCATTGGCCTCAAGGTTCGACCCGACGTTGAAGCCGAACCAGCCGACCCACAGCATGGATGCGCCGATCATGGTCATCACCATCGAATGCGGTGCCATGTTTTCGCGACCATAGCCGATGCGCTTGCCGATCACGAGACACCCCACCAACGCGGCGATCCCGGCGTTGATATGCACCACGGTGCCGCCCGCAAAGTCGATGGCGCCTTTGGCAAACAGATAGCCCGAGACGTCCCAGACCATGTGGGCAATCGGGAAATATGAAAAGGTCACCCAGATCAGCGAAAAGACCAGCACCGCGCTGAACTTTACCCGTTCGGCAAAGGCACCGATGATGAGGGCGGGGGTAATCGCGGCAAAGGTCATCTGAAACACGATGAACAAGTATTCCGGGATGACGTAACCCGCGCTGAAGGTCGCCGCCATGCTGTCCGCCGTGACCCCGGCAAGGAACAGCTTGGCCGTGCCGCCCCAGATCGCGTTGGTGGATCCGCCGAAGGTGGCGGAATACCCATAGACCACCCAGACCACCATCATCAGGCAGGCGATGATCGTCGTCTGCATCAGGATCGACAGCATGTTCTTGCTGCGCACCAAACCGCCATAGAACAGCGCCAGACCCGGCAGGGTCATGAACAGCACCAAGACGGTGGAAATCATCATCCAGCTTACGTCGCCCTTGTCCATGACAGGGGCGGCAACGTCGGTCGTGGCATCTTGTGCCCATGCGGGCAGGGCCGCAAGCAAGGGTGCCGTGGAAAGCATCAGTTTCTTCATCTCGCGTGCCCCCTTAA
Organism: uncultured Tabrizicola sp.; assembly: GCA_964393035.1. Classification (GTDB taxonomy): domain Bacteria; phylum Pseudomonadota; class Alphaproteobacteria; order Rhodobacterales; family Rhodobacteraceae; genus Tabrizicola_A. The sequence continues at coordinate 356,310 of CAYMRX010000003.1, read as the reverse complement.
AGCGCGTCGTCGTCGGTATCGCCGGTGCGCACGCGCAGGGCTTTCTCGACATCCATGACGAAAATCTTGCCGTCGCCGATCTTGCCGGTCCGGGCGGTTTTGGTGATCGTGTCGACCACGGTTTCGGCCATGCTGTCGGCCACCACGATCTCAAGCCGCATCTTCGGCACAAAATTCACCGCATATTCAGCGCCGCGATAAATCTCGGTATGGCCAGATTGCGTGCCAAACCCCTTGATTTCGGTCACCATCATGCCCCGAACACCGATCGCGGTCAGCGCCTCGCGCACCTCGTCCAGCTTGTAAGGCTTGATGGCGGCAATGATCATCTTCATGTCGCACCCCTTTTCGTCTTGGGGCCCATGGGCGGGCCGCATGGGGAAATCAGGCGGCTTTCGCAGATGCAGCACAAGTTTGCGGCAATGCAGAAGCGGGCCACAGCGGTGATTTGGCGCCAACTGCTGCATAAAGTTGCGGCAATGCCTGAAAATTGAGCGACCCGCATAGGCGAATCATCGCCCACGACTCTTCGCAATCCGTGCCAAAGCCGCTAAGGTGACGCACAACAAGATCACGCAAAGACGGATCGGGCAGAGGCATGGCAGTAAAAGGTAACGGGCAACGCCCGATGGTGGCGGATCGGCGCTATGGCGCGCCGAAAACCACGCGCAAGGCCGCCCCTCCGCCGCCACCGCCCCGCAAACCGCGCAAACCCGCAAAAAAACCGCAGGCCGGGTTGATTGCCCGCTTTCTTGGCTTTTTGTGGCGGTTGGCCTTCGGCATCGTGTGGCGGATTACGGTCGTCACCGCGCTGATCTTTGGCGGGATCGTGTTCTACTTCTACGCCCAACTTCCCCCGGTCACCGATCTTCTGGACGCGCGCGCGCGCGGATCCGTCACGCTGTTGGATCGCAATGATCGGGTCTTCGCATGGCGCGGCGAAACCTTTGGCGGGCAGATCACCGCGGAAAATGTTTCGCCCTATCTGCACAATGCCGTGGTGGCCACCGAGGACAAGCGATTTTACCGCCACTTCGGGGTGTCTCCCCGGGGTATTGCCAGCGCCGTGCGCATCAACCTGTCCGAAGGTCGCGGGCCTCTGTCGGGCAACGGGGGGTCGACCATCACCCAGCAGGTGGCCAAGCTTCTGTGTCTGGGGGTGGTCTACGATCAGGCCAAGTGGAAATCCGAAGGCGATTACGAAGAAGATTGCCGGTCGGGCGGTGTCTATCGCAAGCTGAAGGAACTGCCCTTCGCCGTGGCGATGGAGGTGAAATACTCCAAGGAAGAAATCCTGACGATCTATTTCAACCGGGCCTATCTGGGCGCGGGCGCGCGCGGATTTGAAGCTGCCGCGCAGCGCTATTTCGGCATTTCCGCCAATGAGGTGAATGCCGCACAGGCGGCAATGCTGGCGGGCCTTCTGAAAGCCCCGTCGAAATATGCCCCCACCTCGAACCTGCAACGCGCGCAGGATCGGGCGAATATCATCGTCGGGCTTATGGAGGAGCAGGGCTATCTGACAGCCGCCGAGGCCGATGAGGCGCGCGCGCACCCGGCCCAACTGTCGCAGGCGGCGCAGGCCAAATCCGGCGGCTTCTTTGCCGATTGGGTGATGGAATCCGCCCCCTCTTTCCTGACCAAGGAGACGATGGAAGATGTGGTGATCCGCACCACGCTGGATACCGATCTGCAAAAGAAGGCCGAGGAGGGGCTGGCGGCGGTCTTTGAAAACAAGATCAAGGATGGCTCCAACGCCCAAGCTGCGATTGTGGTGATGAGTGCGGATGGCGCCGTGCGCGCCATGGTCGGTGGGCGCAAGACGGAAGCCGCGGGCAGTTTCAACCGCGCGACACAAGCGCTGCGGCAAACCGGGTCCGCCTTCAAACCCTTTGTCTATGCTGCCGCCTTGGATCAGGGTTGGTCGCCGATGGATTTCGTCGAGGATACACCCCTGACCATCAACATTCCCGGCTCTGGTCCGTGGACCCCAAAGAATTACGATGATGAGTTCAAAGGCCTTATCACCCTGACCCAAGCTCTTGAGGAAAGCCGCAATATTCCCGCTGTACGCGTGTCTGAGGCCGCAGGGCGCGAGAATGTTCGCAATATTGCCGCCGATTTTGGCATTGGATCTGACATGGCCGCCGGTCCAGCCTTGGCGCTGGGCGCCAGCGAAGCGACGCTGATTGACATGACGGGGGCCTATGCGGGCATCCTGAATGGCGGTTCGTCGGTGCAGCCCTATGGCATCCGCATTCTGGAGGTGCCGGGCAATGAGGAGCTGAACATGTTCACCGAAACCGGCATCGGCGAACGTGTGGTATCAGAGCAAGCCGCGCAGCAACTGGTCTACATGATGGCGCAGGTGGTGAATTCGGGCACTGGCACGCGGGCGCGGCTGGCAGATCGACCGGCGGCGGGCAAGACCGGCACCACCACGGCGGGCCGCGATGCATGGTTCGTCGGCTTTACCGCCGATTATGTGGCAGGCGTCTGGATGGGCTATGACGACAACACGCCTTTGAAGGGTGTCACCGGTGGCGGGCTTCCGGCCGAAATCTGGCACGAGGTGATGACACGGGTGCATGAAGGTCTGCCTGTCACGGATTTGCCGATGATCGTGCCCACCCCGCGCCAGCCTCCGGTGCAAGGCTATGGGCAGGGTGTTGAACCCGGTTCAGGCCAAGGCAACTTTTTCCAGAGTCTGGAGGAGGCGCTGGGCGGGGGCGGGCAGCCGCTGACACAGGAAGAAAAGAGTCTGTTGGAAAAGCTGCAAGAGGAGCAGCGTTAAATCATGGCACGGCCCATCCGGGCCATCTGCACTGCCAGAATTCCCGCAGTCGCCACGGCAACGCCCAGCATGTCCAGCGCGCTGATTTTTTCGCCCAGAAGCAGCGAGGCAATCAAGACGCCAAAGAACGGATTCAGAAAGTGAAAGGCCGAGGCCTTTACCGCCCCGATCCGCCCAACCAGCGAGAACCAGATCAATGTGGCGGCCAGCCCCGGTACGATGATCTGATAGGCGAAAGTCACCGCAAGCCTTGCGGTCAAGGTGACATGCAGCGGATCCAGCGCCATGGCCACCAGCGCCAGTGCGACTGATCCGACCAGCATTTGCAACCCGACCACCATCAACAGGTTGCCTCCGGCACTTGCTCCGCGCACGGTCAGGGTCGCAACCGCAAGTGCGGTTGCCCCGATCACGCACAGGGCGACGGATACCGGGTCTGCGCCCGCCTCGATCCGGCTGCCCATGATCAAGGCGACCCCGGTAAATCCGGCGAGCATCCCGGCAAGGCCCAAGGGCGACAACCGCTCTCCACGCAAGGCCCAGCCCAAGCTGGCCACGATCAGCGGCATGGAGGAGGCGATGATCGAGGTGAGCGAGGCTTCGATCCGCTGAAGGGCGATGAAAAACAGGCCAAGATAAAGCGCGTTTTGGCACAGGCCGAAGATGACGACGGCCCGCGCCTGCGGGCGGGGCAGGCGCCAGTCCTGACCGAGCAGGCGGGCCACGATCACGGCGAACCCGCCGGAAATCAGAAAGCGCAGCGCCAGCGACCACAGGGGCGGCGCGTCCAGCAGGATGATGCGGGCCGAAGCAAAGGCCGATGACCACATCACGGCAAAGATCAGTCCCAAAGCAATGGCTTTGATATCCACGGTCATGCCCCAGATCGTTCCATAAAAAAGGGCCGCCCAAGGCGACCCTTTCCAGCCGTTTGATTGGCCAAGCGATCAGGCGTTGACGCTGTCCTTCAGCGCCTTCGCGATCGAGAATTTCACCTGCTTGTCAGCGGGCTTCTTCACCATTTCGTTGGTGGCCGGGTTGCGCACCATACGCTCGGCGCGCTCACGGCAGACGACTTTGCCCAGACCCGGCAGCGTCACGGCACCGCCTGCGGCGACTTCCTTGGAAACGACCTCGGCGATCGCGTCCAGCGCAGCGCCCGCGGTTTTCTTGTCGGCGCCCATGGCTTCGGCAATTGCGGCCACGAGCTGAGTCTTGGTCATCGGTTTGGTCATAACGTAGTCCTTCGATTGGGGCCGGCTTAGTTGCCCGGTCAAAACCTGCCTTGCGGCGACGGTTTGGCTTCCCATGTTTCAAGCCCATAACGCAAGGGGTTTTTCTTTTGTCTGGCGGCTTTTTCGCTGCTGGCGAAGCGTCAAAGGAAAGCGGTTTCCTCAAAACTCCGCAATTTTCGACTGTGGATCCGCGCAACCGGGGTTTCGCGCAGCCGTTCCATGGCGCGAATTCCGATCTGCAAATGGCGGCTGACCTGTGTCTTGTAAAAGTCACTGGCCATGCCCGGCAGTTTCAGTTCGCCATGCAACGGCTTGTCGCTGACGCATAACAGCGTGCCGTAAGGCACCCGAAACCGAAACCCATTGGCAGCGATGGTCGCGCTTTCCATATCCAGCGCGATGGCGCGCGATTGTGACAGGCGCCGCACCGGGCCGGATTGGTCGCGCAGTTCCCAGTTGCGGTTGTCGATGGTGGCAACCGTGCCGGTCCGCATGATGCGCTTCAGGTCATACCCCTTGAGCTGCGTCACCTCGGCGACCGCTTCTTCCAGTGCGATCTGGATTTCGGCCAAGGCGGGGATTGGCACCCAGCCCGGCAGATCGTCGTCCAGCACATGATCCTCGCGCAAGTAGGCATGGGCCAGACAGAAATCGCCCAGCGACTGGGAATTTCGCAGGCCCGCGCAATGCCCCACCATCAACCAGGCATGCGGGCGCAAAACGGCGATATGATCGGTCGCGGTTTTTGCGTTCGACGGGCCAACGCCGATGTTGACCAGCGTAATGCCCTGCCCATCGGCGCGTTTCAGGTGATAGGTCGGCATCTGGGGCATTTTCGACGGCAGGACGATGGGGCCATCGGGGGTGAAGATTTCTTGGTTTCCGGTGGCGACAAAGCTGACATAGCCCTGTGATTTGTCGGCCAGCATGGCGCGGGCATAGGATTCAAATTCGTCGACGTAGAACTGATAGTTGGTGAACAGCACATGGTTCTGAAAATGCGCCGCATCGGTTGCGGTGTAGTGCGACAGCCGCGCAAGCGAATAATCCACGCGCTGCGCCGTAAAGGGCGCCAAGGGCATCGAGCCATCGTCGTTGAAGGTGCGGGTGCCGTTGACGATGTCATCATTGGTGGTGGCAAGATCGGGCACATCAAAGACATCTCGCAGGGAAAACTCCAACACGCCTTCCTGCGGCACGGCGACATTCGGGTTGCCGGCGACCGCGAAATGCACCGGGATCGGGGTTTGCGATGGCCCGATCTGCACCGTCACCCCGTGGTTTTCCATCAGAAGGGCGATTTGTTGTGTCAGATAGGCGCGAAACAGGTCGGGTCGGGTGATCGTTGTTGAATAGGTGCCGGGACCGGCGACATGACCAAAGGACAGACGACTGTCGACCTTGGCATGGCTGGTCACCGTCAGGCGGATCTCGGGGTAAAAGGCGCGGATCCGGGTTGACGGTTTGCCGGCCAGAACGGCCGTGCTGAAATGGCGTGCCAGAAAGCCTGTGGCATCCTGGTAAAGTGCCTCCAGCCGTTCAACGGCCAGTGCTGCGTTGTCAAAGAATTGCGGGGCGGCCTGATCGGGTGTCAGGAGCGGGGTGGGATCGTCTTGCATCTGTCTTATCTTCCGTTTGATCGCACATCTAAACCGAAAGCGGGCAAGCGCCGCAAGTGAAGTCTTGATGACATGAAGCGGTGCAGGATCTGACGCTGGGACAAGCTGTCCGCCGATCAAGCCTTGCCGCCGGGCAGACCTGTCGCAATAGTGCGGCCATGACCACGTTGCTTTCCCTTGGCCATGGCTATACGGCCAGCGCCCTTGCGGCCCGGCTTGTCCCGCTGGGCTGGACCGTTATCGGCACCTGCCGCGACCCTGCGCGCGCGGATGTTCTGCGCGCCGCCGGGGTGGAGCCATTGCTTTTGCCCGCCGATCTCTCGCCCGCTCTGGCGCGTGCAAGCCATATCCTTGCCTCGGCCGCACCGGATGCGGAGGGTGATCCGTTCCTGCGGATGGCGGGCGTCGTGCTGCGGGCGGCCCATCCGCGTTGGGTGGGATATCTGTCGACAACGGCGGTTTATGGCGACCACCAAGGCGCTTGGGTGGATGAGGCGACGCCGATCAACCCGCAATCCTTGCGCGCCCGGCAGCGGGTGCAAGCCGAAGATGCATGGCTGTCCACAGGTTTGCCGGTTCATATTTTCCGGCTTGCGGGCATCTACGGCCCCGGTCGCGGTCCTTTCGAAAAGGTGCGGGACGGCAGCGCGCGGCGGATCATCAAGCCCGGTCAGGTGTTTTCCCGCATCCATGTCGCGGATATTGCCGAGACACTCTTTGCCTCGATCCACCGGCCGAACCCCGGCACGATCTACAATGTCTGCGACGACGATCCGGCCCCGGCAGAGGATGTGTTAAGCCATGCCGCCCATCTGCTTGGCCTGCCGGAACCACCCGCCATTCCCTATGATGAGGCGGACATGACCCCGCTGGCCCGCAGCTTTTATACTGAGTCCAAACGGGTACGAAATGACCGGATCAAGGCGGAGCTTGGCGTGAAACTGCGCTTCCCGGATTATCGCGCTGGGTTGGCGGATTTGCTTCCAGCGCAGTAGTCTTGCAATTTTGCAAGAATCATGCATGATGGAGTCATGAAACCTGATTCCGAACTTGGCCCCCGCATCCGCGCGCTGCGTCTGGCACGCCAGCTTTCCCTGGCCGAAGTGGCGGCTGGCACCGGCGTGTCCGAAGCCACGATGAGCCGGATCGAAACAGGCCATAGCCAGGTCTCGGCCCCGCATCTTTACGGGCTGGCGCAGATGTTCGGCGTGGAGATTGCGGATTTCTTCCGGGAAGATCCTCCACTTCGCGGCCGCCGCAGCCTGACCCGCGCAGGGGAGGGGGCGGTCTTCACCACCCCCCGACTGGAGGCGCGGCTTATGGCTGGGGATTTGCGCCACAAGGCCATGCACCCTTTCGTCAACCGCACCCGCGTGCATGATCTGGAACAGGTTGGCGGGCTGTTGGCCCATGCGGGTGAGGAATACCTGCATGTGCTGCAAGGCCCGCTGATCGTGGTGTCGCAATCTTACACGCCCTTGCGTCTGGAAACCGGCGACAGCCTGTATTTCGACGCCACAGACCCCCATGCCTATCTGACCGATCAAGGGGCCGAGGCCGTGTTCCTTGTTGTCTCGTCGGCCATCGCCCCCCATCCGCTTGCAAAGGACGCGCCATATGAGTGATGCTATTCTTGCCGAAATTCTGCTGCCAACGCATGAGTTGCGCAACGATTTGCCGTTCTACACCAAGACGCTTGGCATGCGGCTTGAGAATATCTTTCCGGCCGACAATCCATCGGTTGCCTCGCTTTCCGGTCATGGGCTGCGGGTACGGATCGACAAATCGGCCAAGGTCAGCCCCGGAAAAATTCGCATCCTGACCGATGATCCGGCCACGTTTGCCGGCGGGCAAACCCATCTGGTCGCGCCGAATGGCACCGAGATTGAGGTCGTGCCGCTGACCCCCCGCTTGGTGCAGCCGGAAACTACCCATGAATTCGGGGTGCGGCGGCTGAAAGACTCTGCGCCTTGGGTCATTGGCCGGGCTGGCATGCAATACCGCGATCTGATCCCCAGCCGTCTTGGCGGGTCGATCATCGCCAGCCATATCCGCATCCCCGACGGCGGCCCGGTGCCGGACATGGTGCATTACCACACCGTCGGTTTTCAGTTAATCTATTGCTACAAGGGTTGGGTCGATGTCCTTTACGAAGATCAGGGCAATGAGATGCTGCGCCTCTCGGCGGGCGATTGCGTGATCCAGCCGCCGGAAATCCGTCATCGGGTCTGTCACGCCTCGCCCAATATCGAGGTGATCGAGATCGGGGTTCCGGCTGAGCATATCACCACGATCGACCACAGCATGACCCTGCCAAATGGCAAGGGTGACCCCGCCCGCGAATGGCAAGGCCAGCGCTTTGTGCATCATGTGAAGGATAAGGCGATCTGGCAGCCATTCCGCATCCCCGGCTTTACCGCCCGTGATACCGGCATTGCGGCGGGGACCAGGGGGGTTGCGAATATTCAGGTGGCAAGGTTCGACGGCGGCACACCACCGGCGACGATGCATGACACCGACATTCACTTCACCTTCGTTCTGGAAGGCACCATGACGCTGAAAGCCAAGGGTGAACCTGATCGCACGCTTTCGGCGGGGGATGCCTTTGTCATCCCGCCGGGACTGGCAGTGCAATACAAGGAGTGTTCGGCGGATTTGGAATTGCTGGAGGCCACCTTGCCCGCTGGCTTCACCACCACGGTGACCAGCCTTTAACGGCGGGTCAGGATCAACACGCCGCACAAAACGATGATCGCCGCGCCAATCAGCGTGGCGGCATCGGGGCGCTCGCCAAAGACAAGCATGCCAAGCGCCATGGCGAACAGCAGACGCGTGTAGCGAAAGGGTGTGACGGCAGAAACCTCTCCTGTCCGCATGGCGCGGGTCAGGAAGCTGTAGCCGAGGACGCCAAAAACCGTGGCGCCAAGGAGTTTGGCGGCTTCCGGCGCGGTGGGTATCTCTGGCACCTGGCTGAAGCCAAGGATCACCGCACCGGAAAAGGCCAGCACCAAAAAGCCCGCTGTGCCAAGTTGGGCGTTTGACAGGGCTGGCGGGGCTGCACGGGTGGCGAGATCGCGTCCGGAAAAGCCAAGAAGACCAATCACCGCCAGCAGGGACAGCGCATCAAACCCTGCAAGGCCGGGCCGCAGGATCACCAGAACACCGACGAAGCCGAGACCTGTCAAAATCCAGCGCCTTGCCCCGACGGTTTCACCAAAAAACACAGCCGCGCCAAGCACCACGACCAAGGGCGTTGCTTGCAAGATGGAGGAGGCGACGGAAAGCGGTGTCAGCGCGATGGCCAGGGCGTAGAAAAGCCGCCCGACGATTTCAAAGGCCGAGCGTAGCGCCATGGTTCGCGACAGAAGCGCAGGCGGCAAGGCCGTTTCGCCGGTGCGACGGGAGGCGAGGGCAAACCACAGCGCGCCGCACAGGCCCATGACCAACAAGGCCTGACCAACGGGCAGGCTTTGCGCCGCGGATTTGAGGAACATGTCCTCCACGGCAAAGCCTGCCATGGACAGGGTCATGAACAGGCTGCCGCGCTGGTTGTCGGTCATCAGCAAACTCCTCGTCGTCTTCGACGCTCGTCGTGAAAGCCCGACAAGCGCCGGAACGCCGAGGGTAAGGGGTTTAGATCAGCCCGGCGTGCTGCATGGCCGCCTTGATGCGGGCCTTGGTGCCATCGGTCAGGGTGACCAAGGGCAGGCGCACATCTTCGCTGCACTTGCCCAAGAGCGACAGGCCATATTTGGCCCCGGCCAGACCCGGCTCAAGGAAGATCGCCTCGTGCAGGGGCATCAGGCGATCCTGATAGCCAAGGGCTTTCTTGTAGTCGCCTGCCAGTGTTGCCGCCTGAAACTCGGCGCAAAGCCGCGGGGCGACGTTGGCGGTGACTGAGATGCAGCCCACGCCGCCATGGGCGTTGAAGCCGAGGGCCGTGGCATCTTCACCCGACAGTTGGATGAAATCGGCCCCGCAGGACGCGCGCTGCATCGAGACGCGCTCGATCTTGCCGGTGGCGTCCTTGACCCCAATCACGCGCGGCAGTTTGGCAAGGCTGCCCATGGTGTCGGGCGTCATATCGACGACCGATCGGCCGGGAATGTTGTAGATCACGATCGGCAGATTGCAGGCCTCATGTAGCGCGGTGTAATGCGCGATCATGCCCGCTTGGGTCGGCTTGTTGTAATAGGGCGTCACCACCAGCGCGGCATCGGCACCCACCTTTTCGGCAAAGCGGATCAGCGAGATGCCCTCAACGGTGTTGTTCGACCCGGCCCCGGCAATGACCGGCACACGGCCACGGGCGGTTTTCACCACCACTTCGATGACGGTCTGGTGTTCGTCATGGCTGAGCGTCGGGCTTTCGCCGGTGGTCCCCACCGGAACCAACCCGGTCGAACCTTCGGCAATCTGCCATTCGACCAACTGTTTGAGCGTATCAAGATCCAGTTCGCCGTTCTTGAACGGCGTCACCAGGGCTGGAATGGACCCTTTGATCATGACACGTCTCCTATATGGGATGGGCTTTCGCGCCCGGTTGCAAACGCTGCCTCAATAAACGGGCAAGGGCGAAATGCCAAGCATTGCCGATCATCCAAAGATCACGGGGCTTTGGCTTGTGGGGGCGGCGGGGGTCTGGCAGAATCGATGCCATGAAACGCTATGCCCTTGTGATCCCCCTCATCGCCAGCCTTGCCTCGCAAACCCATGCCGGACCCGCCGAGGACGCCCTGCGCGAAGGGTTGCGGCTGGCGTCGGGCAAGGATTGGGCAAGCGCCACCAATGCCGTCGCCGCAACCGGAGGCCTTGCCGCCGATCTGGTGGAATGGCATCGCCTGCGTGGCGGTGATGAGACGGCCCGGCTGGGGGATTACGAGGCCTTTCTTGCCAAACACCCTGATTGGCCGGGCTTGGGGCTGCTGCGGCAAAAGGGTGAGGTGGCGGTGGCCCGATCCACCGATCCGGCGCGCGTGATCGCCTATTTCGGTGCTGACAAGCCTGTGACAGGGGAAGGTGCTGTCGCCTTGGTCAGGGCGCTGATGCAGGCCGGACGGCCCGGCGAAGCGGAGGCAGAGGCCTATCGCGCTTGGGCGGTGCTGAAATTCGAGCCTGACGAGGAGGCCGCCCTGCTGGGGATGCAGGGCGATGCGATGACCGTGGCGCATGAGGTGCGGCTGGACAACCTTCTGTGGGATGGCAAGCGCACGGGTGAGGCGCTTCGGATGTTGCCGCGCGTTTCCGCTGGTTGGCAGACCTTGGCCAAGGCGCGCATGGCACTGCGCGCTGACAAGGCGGGTGCGAGTGCGCTGATCGAAACGGTTCCGGCGGCGCTGAAAGACGACCCCGGTCTGGCTTATGAACGTTTCCTTTGGCGAATGCGGCGCGACAATTACCCCGATGCGGCCGATCTTTTGCTGGATCGCTCTGACAGCGCCGCGCGGCTGGGGCGGCCCGAGGTCTGGGCCGAACGGCGGGCGCTTCTGGCGCGTTGGCTGATGCGAAACGGGCAAGAGACGGCCGCTTATCGGCTTGCGTCCTCGCATCATCTGAAGGAGGGCAGCGACCGGGCAGATCTGGAATTTCTTTCCGGCTTCATCGCCCTGCGCAAACTTGGTGACCCGGATACTGCCTTGCGCCATTTTGCCGATCTCAAGGCCGGGGTGAAGACCCCCATCAGCGTGTCGCGCGCCGATTACTGGACCGGCCGCGCGCTGGAGGCCAAGGGCGACAAGGCCGGGGCGGCGGCGGCCTATCAATCTGCCACCCAGCAGCAGACCGCTTATTACGGCCAATTGGCGGCCGAGAAGCTGGGGCTGTCGCTTGACCCTGCCCTGATTTCCGTAGGTGAACCGCAGCGGGGATACAAGACCGCGGCTTTTGCGGGGTCTTCGGTTCTGGCCGCCGCAAGGCTTGCGGAAGATGTCGGGGATCTGGCTTTGGCAAAGCGATTTTTCCTGCATCTTGCGGAGGGCCAAGACCGTGCCGGGCTGGAGGCGCTTTCCGATCTGGCGCTCTTGCTGAATGAGCCGCATATCGCCTTGGTGGTGGCAAAACAGGCGGCAGAAAAGGGCTGGATCCTGCCGCGCGCCTATTACCCGGTGCCCGATATGGTGCCGGACAATCTGTCGGTCAGCCGGGCTTTGGCCTTGGCGATCAGCCGCCGGGAATCTGAATTCAACCCGGACGCCCGCAGCCATGCCAATGCGATGGGCCTGATGCAGCTTTTGCCCGAAACCGCCGGGCGGATGGCCAAGGGGCTGGGGGTGGCACATGAGACACGGCTGCTGACCGCAGACCCGGCGCATAACGCCACGCTTGGGGCGGCCTATCTGGCAAAGATGATCGAGGAGTTTGGCCCCTCGGTTGCCATGGTCGCCGCAGGGTATAACGCGGGGCCGGGGCGGCCGCGGAAGTGGCTGGCTGAATTTGGCGATCCGCGGACCGGCGATCCGGTGGATTGGGTGGAGACGATCCCCTTCGCCGAAACCCGGACCTATGTGATGCGGGTCACCGAAAGTCTGGTGATCTATCGCCAGCGGTTGAAGGGGCAGGCCGGGCCGATCAGGATCACGGCGGAGTTGACGGGCCAATAGCGGCTGCACGGGCGCGCACCCTTTGCCGCCACAGGGTGAACAGCCCCGCCATCACCACAATTCCGGCCCCCGCCGCAACGTTCCAGCGCAGCACTTCGCCGAAAATCGTGATCCCGAAGATCGAGATGAAGACCAGTTGCAGATAGGCAAAGGGCTGCACGGCGCTGGCCTCGGCGACCTCATAGCAGCGGATCAAAAGATAATGGCCCAAAATCCCGGTGCAACACAGGGTGGCCATCCAAATGGAATCCATCGGCGTCATCGGTGTCCAGAACCAGATACCCGGCAAGGTAAGCGCAACCAGCCCGACAAGACCCATCCAGAAGAAACTGATCGGGCTGGAATCCGCGCGGCCGACATAGCGGGTCAACAGACCATAGAGCGCATAAAGGAAAGCGCCCAAGAGCGGCACCAGCGACCAAGGCGAAAAGACACCGGAGCCCGGCTTCAGAATGACCAGAACGCCAAGGCAACCCACCGCAATTGCGGTCCAGCGCCGCCAGCCGACCTTTTCGCCAAGAACCGGGCCAGAGAGTGCTGCCACCATCAAGGGAGAGGTGGTAAAGACGGCATGGGTTTCGATCAGGCCCAGTTTCACGAACGCCAGTTGCATGACGCAGATTTCGGCAACCAGCAAAAGGCCGCGCGCGATCTGAAGCGTCTTGAACGAGCTTGCCAGCGCAGGACCAATGCCACCATAGGCGCGGTGCATCAGCCAGATGCCAAAGAGGATAAAGATCCAATACCGCAGCATGACGATGGAAAACACGTTGTAAGATCGGCCCAAATGACCGGAAACGCCGTCCTGCGCGGCAAAAACCAACATTGCGGCAATCAGGAACAAGGTTCCCTTGCGGTTGCTTTGTTCAGCCATGCGGGGTGGCCTCCTCCAGCGCACCAACGGTCATATGGCGCTTTCGGCCATGACCGGGGCAGCGTTTCACGTGAAACCCCGCATCCCCTAATGCACGGCGCACATGGCCCGCAGCGGTATAGGTGGCGAAACTGCCGCCCGGAAAGGTGTGGCGGGCCACCTCGGCCATCAGGTCCGGCGACCAAAGTTCAGGGTTTTTGGCAGGGGAAAACCCATCCAGAAACCAGGCATCGGCGCGCCCTTGCCAGTTGGGCAGGGTCTGGCGCGCATCCCCAACGATGATTTCCGCAGAGATAGAGCCGATTTCAAATTGCCTTGCCCCCGTCGCCCAAGCCGCCAGAAACGGGCCCGCCACCGCTTGGGCTTCGGGAAAATGCTCAAGCGCGCGGGCGATTTCTTCGGCCGTCAAGGGGAAGGCTTCAAAGCTGGTGAAACGGATCGGAATGCCCGGATTGGCGATATGCAGCGCCAAAAGGTTCAACCCGGTGCCAAACCCCAATTCCGCCACCTGAAAGCCGGGGCGCAAGCGGGCGGGCAAGTCATTTCCCGCCAAGAACACATGGCGCGTCTCGGCCAGCCCGTCGTTCAATGAGAAATACGGGTCGTCAAACCGCCGGGACACGGGAATAACGCCATCGCGCCAGTCCAGCCCGCCAAGATCATGGCCATGCCCCTGTTCGCTGCCCGTCATCTGCCGTATCTCCCGAATGCGCGGACCATGGGGAAGGCACCGGGGAATGGCAAGGGTCGATCTGACAGTACGCGGCGGCGGGGCCTTTGGCCTGTGCATCGCTTGGGAAGCGGCCCGACGCGGGGCCCGTGTGCGGTTGATCGAAGTGGCGCGGATCGGCGCGGGATCTTCGGGCGGGCTGGTCGGCGCGCTGTCGCCGCATGTTCCTGAAAACTGGAACCCGAAAAAGCAGTTTCAACTGGAAAGCCTGCTGATGGCGGCCACCTTTTGGGCCGAGGTTGCGCAGATCTCGGGGCTGGAAACCGGATATGGCAGAGTGGGCCGGTTGCAGCCTCTCGCTGATGCGGCGGCGGTTGAACTGGCCAGAAAGCGTCACGAAACGGCTAATAGGCTGTGGAGCGACCAGGCAGAATGGCGGGTGATCCCAAGCACGGGGGCGGATTGGGCGCCGAAATCCCCCTCGGGGTGGTTGGTGCATGACACGCTTTCGGCCCGGCTTCACCCGCGGATGGCCGCAGCGGCACTGGTCGCTGCGATACGCGCCAAAGGCGGCGAGGTGATTGAAGGCGAGGGGCGCGATGAAGGCCCGGTGATCTGGGCGACGGGTTTGCAGGGGTTGCGCGACCTCTCGGCCGATCTTGGGCGCCCGATCGGCGATGGCGTCAAAGGCCAAGCGATCAGTCTGAAATTCGATGCCGGTGATGCGCCACAGCTTTATGCCGACAGCCTGCATATCATTCCCCATGCCGACGGCACGGTTGCCATCGGCTCTACCAGTGAGCAGCATTGGCAGGACGATACCGCCACAGATGGCCTGTTAGAGACGGTTTATGCCCGCGCCATCGCCGCACTTCCCATTCTGGCAGACGCCCCGGTGCTGGAGCGCTGGGCCGGTATCCGCCCGCGTGCCAAGACCAAAGCGCCGATCTTGGGCCAATGGCCCGGCAAGCCCGGTCATTTCGTGGCAAATGGCGGTTTCAAGATCGGCTTTGGTATGGCGCCAAAAGTTGCGGTCACCATGGTGGATCTGGTGCTGGAAGGCCGCGATGCCATCCCCGAGGGTTTTCGGCTCTAACCCCTTGCCCGATGGGGTGGCTTGGCCCATCCTGCCCACATGCGCCGCTATGTCCCCCCGAATATTCTTGCTGCCCTCTGGCGCTTTTATCGCCGCACCGAGCAGGCCGAGCTGGACCTGATCGCCGCCGGTGTGGCGTTTTACGGCTTTCTTGCCATTTTCCCTGCGGCTGCAGCGGTGATCGCGATCTGGGGCTTTGTTTCGGACCCTTCGGTGATCCGGCAGGAGTTGGACTTGCTGCGCCCGGTTCTGCCGCCCGATGTGCTGGTGCTGATTACGGATCAGGTCGAGGGGCTTTTGTCGGCGACCCCGTCCAACCTTGGCCTGACGACGCTGCTGTCAACCGCCTTTGCCCTGTGGTCTGCCCGCGCCGGCGTGGCGGCGTTGATCCGGGGGCTGAACGCCATCCACCAAAGACCGAACCGCTTTGGGCATCGGCACCAGTTGCGGGCGGTGGCGCTGACCTTTGTGCTGGTCGGTCTGGTTCTGGCGGCCTTGGTGCTGGCGGTGGTGCTGCCGCTGGTCGTCGCCTTTTTGCCGCTGGGCACCTACGGGCTGAAAGCACTGCAAGGCACCAACATGGCGCTGGGCCTTGGTCTGGGCGTTCTTGCCATGGCGCTGGCCTATCGGCTGGGGCCAAACCATGGCCAGAACCCGCCACCGCTTTTGTCATGGGGTCTGTTGGTTGCGGTTGTGCTGTGGGTTCTCGCGACGCGGGGCTTTATGCTCTATCTGGAGAATTTCCCAAGCTACAACAGGATTTATGGCTCCATCGGGGCGGTCGCCGCCCTGATGATGTGGCTTTACGTCTCTGCCTATGCCGTGCTGTTGGGGGCTGCGGTGGATGCGGAGCGCCATCGGCGCAAACGCTAAACCCGAAAGGCCCTAATAATCCTTTTCCAAAAACACCCCGATCCCGGTTTGCCCATCATTTCCCGCGCTGCCGCGAAGGGTGATGCTGTCGGTCAGATCAAGGTTCAGGTTGATCTGGCTTTTGCCATCCTGACCCACCGTCACCTCGGTATAGGCGTTCTTGCCGATATATTTGCCGGCCGTCAGTTCGGCCCCGCCTTCGGTGGTGGTTTTGACGTCGAGATTGTCGACGCCAATCCCTTGCCGCAGCTTGGCCATCACGCCCTGCCCACCCTGCCCGGCCAAAGTGGCAACGGCATTGGCCAGTTGCAGCGCCTGCACAGGCGACAGGTTCTGCAAGTCCTGTCCGAACAAAAGCTGCGCCAACACCGCCTCCTCTGGCATGTCCGGCACCGAGGTGAAGCTGACATCCGGATCATCGGCCCGGCCTTCGATCACCACATTCGCGGTGATGCCGTCATTTTCCGTGCTGGCCACCATGCGCAAAAAGGGCACCAGATCGCCCTCCAACTGCAACAGCGCCTCTTGCAGGTCAAAGCGTTTGCCAAGCAAATCCAGCCGTCCCCGGATCAGATTGAAGGCGCCCGCCGGGGCAAGGGCCGAAAGCGTTCCCAAAAGCCGAACCTCACCGCCCAGCTCAGCATCCAGACCCCGCCCGCGCACAAAGACCCGATTGGGGGCCGAAAGCGTGACATCCAGCGCCAAGTCACCCCGGCCCGCGCGTGCGGCCCCGGCTGCCCCGGCCAAAAGCCCAGCGCGGGCGCGGGTGGCGCGCACATCGGCGGGCTCGTTGATGTGGCGCAACTCTGGCAGGCCCGCCGCCCCGCCGAACCCGGTTGAAGGAATGCGAAGTTCGGTTTCGACCAAGGTGATCTGACCGGCGAGCAGCGGCTGGCCCAGCAGAGGCCCGGTCAGTTTCAGCTCTCCGTTCATCAGCGTTTCAAAGAGGTCGGGATCGCTGATGGTAACGCCCTGCACGGTGATACCAAGCGCGGCAGAAAACGGCTCTGCAAGGCCGACCGTGCCTGCAACGGCCAGCTTTCCCGTGGTCGTCAGCGGCAAGGTCGCCGCAACCTGCGCCTGCCCCCCCGACAGGTTGGCGCGGGCCGAAATGCCCTCAAAGGCAAAGGCGAGCGACGGGTCAGACAGCCGCCCCCCTTCCAAGGTGATCGGGCCAGAGAGTGACGAAAGCGCCAGCGGGCCGGTCAGCTTCAGGTCGAAAGCCAGTGGGCCTGCAATAGCACGCGGCACGATGAAGGCATTGGCCAAGGCGGCCTGCGCCCGGCCGCGAATTGTCAGATCATTGCCCGTCGGGCCAAGCCGACCTTTGACCGTCGCATCAATGCCGCCCGGCCCCTTGCCCGCAATGTCTACGGTCGCGCCGGTGCTGTCGCGTTGCACGGTGCCGCTTGCCGTCAGCGCGCCCGGAAAATCCGGCACCAAAACGCCCAGATTGCGCAGCTTGGCCTGAAGTGTCAGCCGTTGCTCTGACCCATCTACCCGGCCAGAGACTTCGGCGCTGATTTCGGGATTGTTCAGCGTCGCCCGGTTAATCTGCACCGCGCCCTCGCGCAGCGTCAGATCAACATTCATCCGGCTTTCCCCCGCCAAGAGCTTGTTGATCTCGGCATTGCCGACCCGCAAACCCTGCCCTGTCGCGGTTGCGGTGATCGCGGCACCATTCAGCGGGCCTTTCATCTGCGCATTGGCCTGAAGCGCGCCGCCAAACCCCGGCCCAAGCACAGACAGATCCCGCATCTGCACCTGTGCCGTCAGGTCGCTGGCGGTCGAAGAAATCACACCCGCTATCCCGGCATCCACCCCATTGCCAAGGATTTTGCCATTGGTCAGCCGGGTGCCGGTCTGATCGCGTCGCAAATGCCCTGAAACTTCGGTTTGGTCTTTCAGCAGCCCGTCCAGCAGGGGTTTGCCGCTGCGCAGATCCTGCCCGATTGCGGTCGTCAGAAGGTCAAATGCGCCGGTCAAGGGCGAGAAACTGCCGGTGATCTCGGCCTGTGCCGCGCCCCCCAGTGGCATCTTTGCCAAGGGTGCGAACCGTGAAAGATCTTGCAACTCGGCCGAAACCTTGCCGGTCAGTGTCAGGGCTTCGGCCAGCCCGGCCACCCGAGCGCCGGTCATGCTGGCGCTGTAATCTTCGCCTTGCAGCCGCAGCCTGGGGATGGCGAGGCCGCTTTCGCCTTTGCGGTAGAACAACACCGCATCCCCGGTGACGAAAGGCCCCAGCGCGCGGGCTGTTGCGGTGTCGCGTGGCTCCAGCCCTTCGCCATTGAACGCCACCGTCGCGCCGAACAGGTCCGGCGTAATGCGGCCCGAGGCCGTGAGGTTGAGCGCCGAGGCCCGAAATCTGTCGCTATCCAGCCCATAGGTCGCAATTTTGGCTGTCCAGCCCTCACCCTTGCGCGCGTCATAGCTGACAGAGACATCACCGCTTTGGATGCGCAAGGGTTGCGACGCCGAAAGGGGCAGAAGCACCGGCGTTCCGTCTTCCTGCGCCAGCCTGCCCTGAAGGTCGAACCGACTTGGGCTGCCATTTGCCGCAAGTGACAGCGATCCGGCCAGATCCAGCGCCTTGGCTTTCACCTTCACCTGCGACAGGGTCAGCCGCCCATCCGCATAGGCGGTGCCAGAGCCTAGCATCTCTACCCGATTGCCAAAAAACTCGGCGTAGTCCGGCAGAAAGAGCGGCGCGACATCGCCCGACAGTTTGGCGGCAAAGCCGGTTTCACCAAGACCTGATTTGGTGACAATCCGTCCCTTCAACCGGGGCTGCCCATCGGTTTCCAAGGACACATCGGCGATAAAGTCGCTGGCAGGGCCGCTGCCATGCACCTGCAACGCCGCGGCGGGTTGGCCGGGCAGGTCAAGCGCGGTGGCCACCAGCCCGCCCGCTTCTTCCGCGGCGGACAGATCCAGCGCCAGAAGCCGGGTTTCGTTGGAATAGCTGGCCGTCAAAGTGATGCGGCCCTCTGGCCCATCATCCCGGCGCTCCAGAACCAGATCGGCATCGCCAATCCCGCCCGAAAGCGTCAGCGCCGCCTCCAGCCTGCCCTCAACCGGTTGGCCCAGCACATCAGGGCCAAGCACGATCCGCTCTGCCGCGATGCGTCCGATGTCAATGGAAACCGGCAGCTCCGGCAGGCTGAAACTGCCCGCTTCTGGCTGGGCCTCTGTCTCCTCTGCGACCGGACGGCGCGCCAGAATGATCTCGCCCGCCGACAATTCGTTCACCGAGACATTCCCGGCGAACAAGGCGCTGCGGTTCCAGTCCAGCACCACATCATGCAGCGTCAGCCAGATGCCTTCACCGTCGGCGATGGTGATTTCTGCGATCCGCGCCTGTGAGGACAGCGCGCCTTCGAAACCGGTGATGACAACCTGCCGCCCCGCGCCCGAAAGATTGTTCTCCAAAAAGGTGGTCAGATAGCCGCGATCATCGGTCTGCGCCAAGGCAGGCAGCGGCAGCAAACAAAGAAAGAGCGCGCGTTTCATCAGAAAGATTGCCCCAACCCCAGATAGATCTGCACGCCATCGCCGGTATCGCCCCCGACCGGGGCCGCAATGTCCAACCGCAAGGGGCCAACGCCGGTTGCATAGCGCACGCCCAGCCCAGCACCCGCGTGCCAATCGCCAGTGTCGGTAAAGAACCCGCCAATGTCGATGCGCCCCACATCGACAAAGCCGACCACGCCCAGCGTTTCGGTTGCCTTCACCCGTGCCTCAAGGGATGCCCCGACAAAATGATTTGCCCCGATCGAGGTGCTGACACCCCCGCGCAAGATATTGACCCCCAGCGATTGGTAGGGTTGTCCGCGCACGGTTCCCGCCCCGCCGGAATAGAACAGATCATCGCGCGGCGTGCCCAGAAGCGATGCGCCAAAGATCGCCCCGGCCTGAAGGCGGGCGGCAAAAACCAGCCTCTGTTCGGCACCCAGTGCCTTGTAACCGCGCAGGTCCAGCTTGGCGCGAACCCCATTGTCGGTGATGCCAAAGCCGCGGAAGGGCTTCACCTCGGCGTCCATGTAAAAGCCGCGCTTGGCATCGGTCTTGCTGTCGCGCCGGTCCCAAGTGGCGCCCAGGGGCAGGGCCAGATGCCGATAGGTGGTGTCGCCCAAGGCATCGGTAATGGCGGCATATTCATAGGCCAGCCCGGCCCGCCCGGTCAGGCTGTCGGAAAACACATGCGTCAGGGTGATGCCGGTGCTGGCAATATTGGCGTCGTAATCTTCCTCGTTCAGATGCGAGATTTCAAAGGCCAGACCCAGATTGGTGTCGGCTGTAAAGGTTGCCGGGCGGTCAAGCTTGGCACCCAATGTATAATCAGCCCCGCCGGATTGGGTGCCGATGTTGCTGATCTCGGCCCCAAGCTCCAGCCGCTCACCGCCGCCCATCAGATTGCGGTGCAACCAGCTTGCCGACAGCATCAGCCCCTCATCGCTGGCCAGTTCGGCGCCAAAGCTGTAGCGGCGCGGTTTTTCCTCGACCACCGTTGCGGTGATGCCCAGATAATCAGGTGGCGTGATCGCCTCGTCTTCGCTCAGCGACACCGACTTGAACACACCCGTCCGTCGCAGGCGCGCGGCGGCGCGGTCAAGGTCTTTGGGGTCAAAGCGTTCGCCTTCGGGCAGGCCCGCGATCTTGCGGATACGGGTTTCGCGCATGCGCGTTTCGCCCATCACCTCCAGCCGTCCAAAGCGCAGCACGGGGCCGGGGGTCAGCCGGATGTCGGCCGAGAGCGTGGCGCGGGCATGGTCGGCAACGATATCTTGCGAGGCCACCTTCGCCTTGGCATTGCCCTGCATCCGCCACCCCTCCACCGCCGCCGTTGCCGCGCCAAGGATGACGCCGCTTTCGGCAGGAGCACCGGGGCGAAACCCTTCGGGCAGTTCGGGTCGGGCGGGCAGCGGCTGCACCGTGGCGCGCGACAGGGCAAACAATGGGCCGGGATCGACAGTGATCTTGATGTGATCAATGCGGGACGGCGCATCCAGCGGCGGGATGGCGGCCACCTCGCGCCCGTCGGCATAGACATGGATCACCGCCGAATAATGTCCGCGGGCATAAAGGGCATTCAAAAGCGCGGCATATTCGGCGCGGCTATCGGTCAGAACGTCTTGCGCATTGGTGCGCTTGTCGCGCTCACTGGCCAGCACGACTGAGGCGTCGCGCAGCGCGCGGGTCAGATCCTTGTCTGATGTGGCAACAAGAAATTCAACCTGATCCAGGGCCTGCGCGGCAGATGCAACAAGGGCCAGCGCGAAAACACCCACGCGACCCAAACAGCGGATCGAAGCGGTAGCCATGAAAACCCCCAAAGAATGGAGATCAAGCATCGCAAGCCTTCGGGCAAGGCGCAAGCAGAACCAAAGCGGATTGCGCTGCGGGGCGGGATCTTGCCTTAGCGTTTTACGCTGGCGGTGACATAGTTCACCGATAGGTCACGATCTGACAAAGACCAGCGCCAACTGACCGGATTGAAGACCATGCCCTTCTTGTCCACCGGATCAAGCCCCGCCTTGCGGATCAGATCATAAAGCTCGGCCGGGGTGATGAATTTTGCCCAGTCATGCGTGCCTTTCGGCAACCAGCGCATCACCCATTCCGCGCCGATGATGGCCATCATGAAGGATTTCGGATTGCGGTTCAGCGTGGAACACAGCATCAGCCCGCCTGGCTTCAAAAGCTGGCGGCAGGCGGTCAGATAGGCCAGCGGGTCGGCGACATGCTCGACGACTTCCATATTCAGAACCACATCGAACTGTTCGCCCGCCGCAGCCATGTCTTCGGCCGTGGTGATGCGGTAATCAATCTTCAGCCCCGATTGTTCGGCATGGACCTGTGCCACCGGAATATTGCGCGCGGCGGCATCCGCCCCCACCACATCGGCCCCCAGCCGCGCCATGGGTTCGGAAAGCAACCCACCGCCGCAGCCAATGTCCAAAATGCGCAGGCCAGCCAAAGGGTGCGGGCCCGCCAGATTGCGATCAAACTCGGCGGCGATCTGGGTGGTGATATAGTCCAGCCGGCAGGGGTTCATCAGATGCAGCGGCTTGAACTTGCCGTTCGGATCCCACCATTCGGCCGCCATGGCTTCGAACTTGGCCACTTCGGCGGGGTCGATGGTGCTGGTCATTTGGAACTCCTTGCACAGCGGCGCGATGCGGCGCAGTCTTTATGCGCACTATATAGGACGATGATGGACCAGAGATCAGGCCAAAAGCGCGCAACCGATTATCTTTATCCGCCGATTGAGCCCTTCGACCAAAGGGTGATCGAGGTGGGTGAAGATCATCTCGTGTTTGTCGAGCAATGCGGCAATCCCTTGGGCGTGCCGGTTTTGGTCTTGCATGGCGGGCCGGGGGGCGGGTGCAGCCCGGCGATGCGGCGCTATTTCGATCCGGCACATTACCGGGTGGTGCTGTTTGACCAGCGCGGTTGCGGGCGGTCACGCCCGCATGCCAGCGTCGAGGCGAACACGACATGGCACCTGATCCGGGATATTGAACGCATCCGCACCGATCTGGGGATTGATCGTTTTATCCTGTTCGGCGGCAGTTGGGGGGCAACGCTGGCCTTGGTTTACGCCATCACCCACCCCGACCGTGTGGCGGCCATGGTGCTGCGCGGCGTCTTCCTGATGACGCAATCGGAACTCGATTGGTTTTACAGGGGCGGGGCCGGGGCGTTTTACCCGGAACTCTGGGCGCGCTTCCTGTCGGTCATTCCCGAAGCGGAGCGCCATGATCTGCTGACCGCCTATCATGCCCGGTTGTTTTCGGGTCTCTTGGGCGAAGAAACCCGCGTCGCCCGCGCTTGGGCGGGCTGGGAAAACGCGCTGGCCTCTGTCTTGGGTGACGGGGCGGCGGGGGAAGGGCCAGCGGAATATGCCCGCGCCTTTGCCCGGCTGGAAAACCATTATTTCGTCAACGGCGGTTTTCTGGAAAGCGACGGCTGGATCATCGCCAACGCCGCCCGCATCGCCCATATTCCGGCAACCATCGTGCAGGGCCGGTTCGACATGATCTGCCCGCCCGTATCGGCGTGGACCTTGGCCCAAGCCTTGCCGAAATCACGGCTGCATATGGTGCCGATGGCGGGTCATGCCTTGTCGGAGCCCGGCATATCCGAAGCCCTTGTTCACGCCATGAACCATCTTCGCCGTTGAATTCGGCGCGGCCGGGGTTGAAATGCCGATATCGTGATCCATGTTGGGGGAGCGGACCGGGCCCCTCTGACGTGCAAACGTGATGTCGGACCGCATCGAGCGCGCTCGATGTCATGCCCGGACCCTTTCGGCTGACCTCTCGGCGCACCCATGCGAGAAAGGTCTGACTGTGGAACTTCTGACGATTGCGTTTCTGGGAACCCCGCTGTGGATGTGGTTCACCTTCATCGGGCTGGTGATTGCCCTTCTGGTGCTGGATCTGGGCGTGCTGCACAAAGATGGTGCGCAAGAGATCGGCGTCAGTGAAAGCCTGAAACTGTCCAGCATGTATATCGCGCTGGGCCTTGGCTTTTCGGGCTTTGTCTGGTGGCAGATGGGTTGGGACGCGACGGCGAATTACCTGACCGCCTTTGTGGTGGAAAAGACGCTGGCCTTGGACAACATCTTTGTCATCGCCCTGATCTTTGGGTTCTTCGCCATCCCCCGCGCCTATCAGCACCGGGTGCTGTTCTGGGGCATCCTTGGCGTGATCGTGCTGCGCGGCATCATGATCGGCCTTGGGGCGACGCTGGTCGCGCAATATGGCTGGGTGCTTTACGTCTTTGCCGCCTTCCTGATCTTCACCGGCATCAAGATGCTGCTGATTGCCGACAAGGAGCATGACATCGGCGAGAACGCCATGATCCGCCTCTTGCGCCGGATGTTCAATGTCACCGACGGGCTGCGCGGCAATGCGTTTTTCGTGACCGAACCGGACAAGGCGGGCAAGATGGTGCGCTTTGTGACGCCGCTCTTTCTGGCGCTGATAATGATCGAAGTGGCGGATCTGGTGTTCGCAGTGGATTCGGTGCCTGCCGTGTTCACGATCACGACCGATCCCTTCATCGTCTACACCTCCAACATCTTTGCCATCCTTGGCCTGCGGGCGCTTTACTTTGCGCTGGCCGCGATCCTGCACCGCTTTGCCTATCTGAAATATGCGCTTGCGATCCTGCTGGTCTTTATCGGCTCCAAGGTCTTCGTGGCCGATCTGATGGGATGGGCCAAATTCCCGCCGTCGCTCTCTCTCGGCATTACCTGCGCCATTCTGGGTGCCGGTGTGGCGGTGTCTTTGTGGAAAACCCGCGGGCATAAGGCTGAAGCTACTCCTTAAACCGCGTGTTCCCCCTTCCCCCGCAGGGCAGATTTGCCTATGCGGGGGAAAACGACGAGGTCCGGGATGAGCTTCAACACCTTCGGTCACATGTTCCGTGTCACCACCTGGGGCGAAAGCCACGGGCCGGCGATTGGTTGCACGGTGGATGGTTGCCCCCCCGGTATCGCCCTGAGCGAGGCGGATCTGCAACCTTGGCTGGACGCGCGCAAGCCCGGCACCTCCAAATTCACCACCCAGCGGCAAGAGGCCGATCAGGTGCGCATCCTGTCGGGCGTCTTTGAGGGGGTGACCACCGGGACGCCGATCCAGTTGATGATCGAGAACACCGACCAGCGGTCAAAGGATTACGGCGACATTGCGCAGGCGTTTCGGCCGGGACATGCCGACATCACCTATCACCAGAAATACGGCGTGCGGGATTATCGCGGTGGCGGGCGGTCGTCCGCACGCGAAACCGCAGCGCGGGTGGCTGCTGGTGGCGTGGCGCGGGCGGTGCTGGCGGCCTTGGTGCCGGGGCTGACGGTCAGCGGCTATATGGTGCAGATGGGGCCAAAGG
Source organism: uncultured Tabrizicola sp. (assembly GCA_964393035.1). Classification (GTDB taxonomy): domain Bacteria; phylum Pseudomonadota; class Alphaproteobacteria; order Rhodobacterales; family Rhodobacteraceae; genus Tabrizicola_A. Next base: position 331,655 of record CAYMRX010000003.1, on the reverse strand, counting down.
CGATCGACCGGACCCGCTTCGATGCGGACCAGATTGCACAGAACCCCTTCTGGTGCCCCGATCCGGTCATGGCTTCCGAATGGGCCGCCTACCTTGACGAGTTGCGCCTGTCGCACAATTCGGTGGGCGCGGTGATCGAGGTGGTGGCCAATGGCGTTCCCGCCGGTCTGGGCGCGCCGCTCTATGGCAAGCTGGACGGTGATCTCGCTGCCGCGATGATGTCGATCAACGCGGTGAAGGCGGTGGAGATTGGCGACGGCATGGCCTCTGCCTGTCTAACCGGAGTTGAGAACGCCGACGAAATCCGCATGGGGCCGAACGGGCCAGAATTCCTGTCGAACCACGCAGGCGGCATTTTGGGCGGGATTTCCTCGGGTCAGCCGGTGGTGGTGCGCTTTGCCGTGAAGCCGACCTCGTCGATCCTGACCCCCCGCCAGACGGTGAACACCAAGGGCGAGGAGCTGGACCTGATTACCAAGGGCCGCCACGATCCTTGCGTCGGTATCCGCGCCGTGCCGGTGGGCGAGGCGATGATGGCCTGCGTGCTGGCCGACCACCTCTTGCGGGATCGCGGCCAGACCGGCGGGCAGCGCGGGCAGATCGGCTAAGGTCAGACCGGAACGTGCAGGATGATGCCGTCTAGCCCGGCACTCATCTTGACCTGGCAGGACAGGCGCGAGGTGGGTTGGCGTTCGGCCTCGGCGACGTCCAGCATGGCGTCTTCGAATTCGCCGATGTCACCGGTCTTTGCGGCCCATTCTGGTGCGACAATCACATGACAGGTGGCGCAAGACAGCGAGCCACCACATTCGCCCACGACACGGGGAATGTTATGGGCGACGGCGGCTTCCATCAGGTTTTGGCCCTCGCGGACTTCGGCGGTGATGTGTTGCCCGTCGGGCAGAATCCAGGTGGCTTTCATGGCTTCCCTCAAAGATACCAGATGTACCAGTCGCGGAGCGCATCGCCCTCCAGACCAGCGGTTTTCTCAACCTCGGCGCGTTTCATATAAAGGTGATTTTCTACCAGACCGGCGCCGACGGCCTGGGTCAGGGCGGTGTCGGCCTCAAGATCGTTCAGGGCCTCGGACAGGCTGGCGGCGACGCCATATTCCGCGTCATTGCCGGTGAAACCATCGCCGGTTTCGCGGGGTTGCAGGTCATATTTGCCCTCATAGCCCAGAAGGGCGGCCTGAAGCACGGTCGCAACCACGGTATAGGGGTTTGCCGCCGCATCGGCCATGCGGTGTTCCAGCCGGGCCTTCTTGCCGCCTTCGGCCGAAACCCGCGCCGTGACGTTGCGGTTGTCGCCCCCCCAGTTGCACCAATAGCCCGAGAGGCTGGCTGGTTGCAGGCGCAGATAACTGAGCGCGTTCGGGGCGATCAGGCCGGCCATCGCCTTGTGATGGCGCATCCAGCCGGCGATGCAGCCTTTGGCCACCGGGTTCAGATCATCCGGGTTGCCCCACTGGCCATTGGCGATGGCGTTGTGGTCCTTTTTATCGGTCAACGAGAAGTTCACATGCATGCCGGACCCACCCTTGTTCAGATGCGGCTTTGGCAGGAAGGTCAGGATGATGCCGTGGTCAAAGGCAATCTCGCGCGCCATTTGGCGGAACAGCACCACGGTATCGACATGTTCAACCGCGGTGTCGAAGGTCAGGGTAAATTCAAACTGCGGGCTGTCATATTCGGCGGTAATCAGGTCCAGCGGCAGGCCGATTTCCTGCGCTTTGTTCCAGATCGCATCGGTAAAGCGGCGCGGGTCGGTGAAATTGCCGGTGCCGTAAACCACGCCGCCGGGGGTGTCATAGGGCACGATCTGGCCACCCTCGTTGCGGACAAAGGCATAGGCCTCCAGCTCGATCCCGACCTTGGGGGTCAGCCCGTGCTTTTCCCATCCGGCAACTGCCCGTTTCAGCGCGCTGCGCGGGCACATCGGCACCGGGGTGCCGTCGCCGCTGTAAAGATCGCCCAGCACGACGCGGGTTTCCGGCTCCCAGCCTTGGCGGATTTCGTCGCCCTTCCAGCGCAGCGCCATGTCGGGGATGCCTTCAAGACACATGGTGCCCGGCGCTTCGATCAGCAAATCCTTGTCGTATTGCACCGAAAAGGTCGGGCGGGCGAAGCGGCTTTCATCGTCGCGCATCTTGGATGCGGGCAGGTATTTGCCCCGCATGATCGACAGATGATCGCAGAACATCGCGCGGAGGCGGTCCGTCATGGTAGTCTCCCTGTGATGCGGTTTATCACCGCTTATTTCATGGTCACTTTCACCGGCAGTTCCTTGATCCCGCCGATGAAGTTGGAGCGCAGGAACTTGTGGTTCCCGGCAGGTTCGATGGCCTTGATGCGTTTGGCAAGTTCTTCGAACAGCACCCGCACCTCCAGCCGCGCCAGCCACATGCCAAGGCAGACATGCGGGCCGCCTTGGCCGAAACTCATGTGGCGGTTCGGGCTGCGGAACAGATTGACGCGGAAGGGGTCTTCGAACACCCGTTCATCGCGGTTGCCCGAAGCCCACCAGAGGATGACCTTGTCACCTTCCTTGACCTGACGCCCATGGAATTCGAAATCCTGAGCGGCGGTGCGGCGGAAATAGGTGGTGGCGGTGCCCCAACGGATGATCTCATCCGCTGCGGTTTCCCAAACCGCCCCGCCTGCCTGCATCTGGGCCAGAAGCTCGGGCTGATGGGCGAGCGCCTGAATGCCGGCGGCGATGGAATAGCGGGTGGTGTCATTGCCTGCGGCGACCAGAAGGCAGAAGAAGTTGCGGAATTCGTTTTCCGAAATGACCGAGCCATCAGGCCCCGGTTGCAGGATCAGGTGCAAGACGCCCGAGGTGTCGCCAGACGCCTCCTTTTTGGCGAGCAATTCTTTTGCATAGACAAAGAGTTCCGCCCCAGCCGGAGAGTTGAAGGGCATCATGCGGAATTCATCGGTGGTCATCTTGTCCAGCACATGCTGGGTAAAGTCGGGGTCGGTGTTGGCGATCAGCGTATCGCCCTTTTCCACCAGCCAAGGCAGGTCTTCGTCCGGAGTGCCAAGGATCCGGCCCAGCATCCGCATCGGCAGTTGGCGGGCGATGTCCTTCGTCGCGTCAAAGGTGCCTTTGGCCAGCGCCTCGTCCAGAATGGGGCCGCAAAGCTCGCGGATGATCGGTTCGAACTGGGCGATCACCGGTTTGGAAAAGGCTTTTGCAACCTTGATCCGGGTTTTCATATGCTCCGGCGCGTCGGTTTCCTGGAAAGTGCGGCGGGCGAGGTATTCCTCATAGGTCTGATCCTCCATCCGGATACCCCGGGCCGAGGAAACCAGCTCGGGCTTGCCGTTGAGGAAGCTGATATCCTCGTGCCGGGTGACCGACCAATAGCCCTTGCCGCCCGACCAGTCGGACCAATGCATCGGGTCTTCGTCGCGCAGCCGTTTGAAGGTGTTGTGCGGCGGGCCGGACAGAAAGGTGTCATGGCTGCCAAGATCGGCATGACCGTTATCGGTCGGTGTCCAGACGGTCATGCTAGCTCTCCCTTGCCGCAATGTTGATTTCAAAATATACTAAACAGGTTCATAAATATGTAAAGTGGGAAGATCATGCATATCGCACTGCTGATGACCAACACGGACGAATCCGAATTTGCTCAAGCCCGCCCGAAGGATGGCGAGAAATTCACGACAATGATCCAGTCGGTTCGCCCCGATTGGAAGGTGACGGTTTTTCCGGTCAAGGACGGAATTTTTCCGCCAGAGAATGCGCGATTCGATGGCTGGATGATCGGGGGCAGCCCAGCCTCGGTGCATGATTCCGACGCGTGGGTGGCCGATCTGTTCGCATTGATCCGCCGTCTGGTGGCAGAAGGTCAGCCGATCTTTGGGGCCTGTTTCGGGCATCAGGCGATTGCCATGGCGCTGGGAGGACAGGTGGCGAAAAATCCGGGCGGTTGGGTGTTCGGGCTGGTGGAAACCGCCATCGAAGGCGTGCCGATGAAGCTATACGGCAGCCATGTCGAGCAGGTGGTAAACCTGCCGCCGGGCGCGGTGATCCTTGGGGGCACGGCAGAATGTGCGGTGGGCAGTTTTGCCATTCCGGGCCGGGTGATGACAACGCAGTATCACCCCGAGATGAGCCACAGTTTCATCACCGATCTGGTCGAAGAATATGCTGAAGACTTGCCGCCCGAAGTGGTGACACATGCAAGGCAATCTTTGACAGCGCGCGCGGATAGCGACGCCATTGCCGAGCGGATCGCCCACTTTTTTGAGGGTCGGCGCTAGGCGAAAAGCGCGGCAAGCGCAGCGCGGTCAATGCCGGGAATTGTCTTGCCGGGGAAGCGGAAGCTGGGGGTGTCGCTGCCCGCCACGATGGCGTTGACGACGGATTCCTCCACCGCTTCCACGGCAGCCAGATAGATCGGGTCCAAAAGTTCGGCGTTGATTTCGCTGCGCTGGATCAGTGGCCCAGCCTGTTGCGGCATGGGACCAAAAGGCGCGGTGGAAAAGCCAAGGAAGATATCGCCCGAGGAATTGCCCCCTGGTGTGCCGCCTCTGCCAAGGCCAAGCCCCGCGCGACGGGCAAGATGGCGCAAGGAGATGGTGGACAGCGGCGCATCCGTGGCGATGACAACAATGATCGAGCCGGTTTCACGTGGAACAAGCCCCTCAAACGGCATCAGTTTGCCCACAGGCTGGCCCAGCACGTTGAACCAAGGCCGCTTGCCATGGTTGGCTTGCACCAAGACCCCGACAGTATAGGTTTCGCCGCCCAATTCGACCCGGCGCGAGGCGGTTCCGGTTCCTGCCTTGAACTCATAGGCAATCATGCCGGTGCCACCGCCCACCGCCCCTTCGGCCACGGGGCCGGCTGTGGCACTGTTCAGCGCCTCAATCGCGTCTTCAGGCTGCACGAACATCGTGTTGATGTCGTTCAGGATGCCATCATAGGTTTCCGCTACCACTGGCATGGCCCATGCGATGGTATCACGGAAATGCGCGGCATAGCGGTCGATCATCCAGCGTGTGGCACCCGTATGGCAGGCGCCGATGCCATGGGTGTTGGTAATAAGAACCGGGCCAAGGAAATAGCCGCCGTCGTTGATCCAATGCGTACCCGTCATCTCCCCATTGCCATTCAGCGTGGCTTGACCTGCCCGAACGGGTTCGGGGTTGCCCGCATCCATGCGGGGGATGATGGCGGTGACGCCGGTGCGCATGTGGCGGGCGGGGTCCAGCAGGGTTTTGCTGCCAACGGTTACCCCCGCAACGTCGGTAATGGCGTTCAAGGGGCCGGGGGTGCCGGGGAAGGGCAGGCCAAGATCACGGGCGCGCATGGGGAACCTTTCGCATGTTGGTTCCCCATGGCTAGCACGGATCAAAGCGGCTGCAACTGGTGGAAGCGGGATTGTTCATAAAGCAGCGGCGCCCCGTCAGCCGTGGCAATGGCAATGACGCGGCCGATGAACAGGGTATGGGTTCCGGCCTGCACAGCTTCGGTGACTTCGCACGAAAAGCTGGCAATCGCCGTTGACAGGCGGGGCAGGCCAAGGGCGTCGTCCTGCCAGTCGCCAGCATGAAACTTGTCTGCCCCGCTGGCTCCCGTGGCCCCGGCAAAGGTCAGCGCCAAGGGGCCACCATCGCCGGGCAACAGATTGACGGTAAAGCGCCCGCTCTCTGACACAGCGGCACAGGTGCCGGTTTTCTGGTTCAGGCAGACCAAAAGGCTTGGCGGATCCGCGGTCACAGAACAGACAGCGGTCGCGGTGATGCCACGGCGACCCGCGCCGTGTCCGGTGGTCACAATGGTGACCGCCCCTGGGAAGCGGGCCATCGCGGCGCGAAAGGTTGCGGCTTCGATCGGGGCGGTCATGGGGTCAGGCTGCCTTCAGTTCGGACAAATAATTGGCGGCAGCGTTAGGATCGGCAAACCACGGGAAGAAATCGCGCGGATCGTCAAAGCCATTCGCCATCCGATGCGCCAGTTTCGGCAGGCCTTGGGCATTGCCCATGATGTCCAGCACGAAGGGCGGCGGCGGCATCAACAGCATGTTGGTCCACTGCACAACCCATTGGGCATAATCCCAGAACTGGTCGAAAGTGCCTTGCATGAAGGCTTCGTCAAAGGGCTTGTCGCCATGGGCAAGGATGCGCTTCAGGTAAATCGCGGCGGCCTTGGAGGCGTTGTTCGACCCCTGCCCGGTGATCGGGTCGTTCAGGCAAACCGCATCGCCAAGACCCAGCACCTTGCGGCCCGAGGGCAGGGTGCCGATCGGGTGGCGGATCGTCGGGGCAAAGCGGCCCGCCAGAATACCGTTGTCGTCGGTCAATGTGCAGTTCTTTGACCGCTCATATTCCCAAGGCAGGAAGGTTTTCAGGATTTCCAAGGATTTCGCCAGATGGGCCTCGGGCGTTTTCACATCGGCCCAGCAATCCATCGGGCCGCCGGGGATGCCCTCAAAGACCATGATTTCACACGGGCCGGTGGTGGTCAGCGCCGGGAAGACGAAATATTCGCCGACGCCGGGGATCAGGTTGAACTCCACCGCCGAATGGGGTTCGCGCGGGGTCATGCCTTTGACATAGGTCAGCGCCAGCGCGCGCATCGGCTTGTCATAGGCTGATTTCTGGGCGTCGCGTGCGAACATCTGGCCGACTTCGCCTTTTCCGCTCGCGACGATCACCAGATCATCCTGCCGGGCATAATCGTCAATGTCGGCAAGGCCCGCATCCTTGATGACCAACTGCCCGCCCAGTTTCTGAAATTCGGCCAGCCAACGCGGCATTTTCACGCGCTGGTCAACCGCATAGGCGTTCTGGTCCAATCGGCTGGCCCAATCAATCAACCGCGTGCCCGATCCATCCGGGTTCGGCACGATGAAATTGATGCCCTGCACCGGCGGGCAGGCGTCGGACCAGAAGTCGATCCCCAGATCGCGCTCGTGCTGCACGGCGTTTGAAAACATGCACTGGCTGGACAGAACCCGGCCCTTTTCGATCTCCTCCGCTGTGCGGTTCTGTACAACGCGCACCTGATGCCCGGCCTTGAGAAGCCCGATGGCGACCATGAGGCCCGATTGCCCGCCGCCGATGATGGTGAATTTCCGCATGGTGATCTCCCTTTTATCTTTGTGGTTTGCTCATCGGACGCCTTCGGCTTCTCTTCGCGGCCCGCGCGATGAGCGACGAAGTCGACGAAGAGCGTCAGGACATGAGTTTCGGAATGGCGGGCACGGCTTGCTCCGGCCCCATGGCGGTATAGCCGCCGTCAACGCAGATATCGGTGCCGGTGATGAAGCTGGCCTCATCCGAACACAGGAATAGCACGGTCGAGGCCACTTCTTCGGGGTTGGCCACGCGGCCCAAAAGGTGGAAGGGCGCAGCAACCGCATCGGTCTTGGCGCGGTTGCCCCCGGTCAACTGATCCATGATGTTCGACCAGGTCCAGCCCGGCGAAACCGCGTTCACGCGGATGCCGTCGGGGGCAAGGTCCATCGCCTGATTGCGGGTCAGTTGCAGGATGGCGGCCTTGGACACCGGGTACACCCAGCGCCCGGTTTGTGCGACGCGCGACGAGATGGAGCCGAAATTGACAATCGCCCCCTTGGTCTTGGCCAGTTCCGCCCGGGCGGCCTGCATCAGCATGACAGAGCCGACGATGTTGGTATCCAGTGCGGTCAGCCAATCGGCGCGCGTCGTTTCCGCACCGTTATCAAGGTAGGAGCAGGCGACGTTCACCAGAAAGTCGATGCGGCCGAATTTCTTCTTGGTCGCCTCCACCAGCGTGGCAATGTCGGCATCGCTGCGAAGATCGCATTTCTGAAAGGCCACCCCGTCCCGCTCCATCGCGCGTCCTGCGTCTTCGGCGATGTCGGCGACCATCACGCGCGCACCCGCATCGGTGAACGCCTGCACCACGGCCTGACCGATCTTCGTGGCCCCGCCCGGAACAATGGCGACTTTTCCTTGCAGCCCTTTCATCGGACCCCCCTATTTTTTGAATTTGAAGAAGTTTTGGGCCAGAGGCGGCTCGGCGCTATCCGGCAAACGGGGCGATTATCCGAAAAACGAAAAAATCTGCGCAGGGGCGCTGCTGTTTTGTGGAATTATGCTACGCTGGCTTGTCCATCGGGGAGGATGGAAATGCGCGAGACTTTGGTGCAGCGGCCCTTGGCGGGTCATGCGCTGTTTCAGTCCAACGATCTTGACGAGGCGCGCGAGCGTGTCGCGGCGGTGTTTTGCCCGCATCGGCTGGACACCATCGGACGGGGGGCCAAGATGGCGGCCCGCCATCATCACCTGCGCGGCGAACGTGTCAGCCTGAATTACATTGAATATGGTGCCAAGACCCTGATCGCTCCGGGGGCGCTGGAGCGGTTCTACCTGATGCAGATCCCGCTTCACGGCGCGGCGGCGATTGCCAATGGTACAGATCGCTATGTCACCGGGCCGGGACAGGCAGCCGTGCTGAACCCGCATCTGCCGACCACGATGATCTGGGAGGAAGGCACAGAGCAGGTCTTGGTGCAGATCGACCGCCGCGCGCTGATGGAGCATTTGTCGGCCCAGCTTGGCCATCGGGCCGAAGAAACCTTGGCTTTTCAGGGGCCGATGGACATGACCACCGGCGCGGGCGCGACGCTGCGGCAAATGGTGATGTTTCTGGTGGCCGAGGCCGATCAGGGCCGGGTTGCCTTGGGGGCGGGGCTGATGGGGCGACAGGTCGAGGGGATGCTGATCTCGGGCCTCTTGGAGGCGCATCGGCATGACTATCGCGACCGGCTGGGCCGGGTGCGCGCGGCCCCCCGGCCCCGGCATTTGCGGCTGGCAGAGGCATTCATCGAGGCGCATCTGGATCAGCCCCTGACGGTGGAAGACATCGCGGCGGCGGCAGGGATCAGTCCGCGCGGGTTGCAGATGGTGTTCCGGCAGTACCGCGACACGACGCCCTTGGGGTTCTGGCGTGATGCAAGGCTGGCGCGTGCCCATGGCGATCTGGTGGCGGGGTGGGGGTCCGTCACCGAGGTGGCGCTGAAATGGGGGTTTTCGCACTTTGGCCGGTTTTCGCAGGCCTATGCGGCGCGCTACGGCCTTTCCCCGCGCGACAGTTTGCGCGCGGCGCGGGGGACGGGGTATCAGGACTGATCCTTAAATCAGAAACTCCGACAGAATCTCATCCTGCGTGATGTCGCGGTATTGAAAGGCGGCGGCGTCCAGCTGATCGAACAGCTTTTGAAAATTCGCCGCATCCTTCGTTTCAATCCCGATCAGCACCGAGCCAAAGTTGCGCGCCGATTTCTTCAGGTATTCAAAGCGCGCGATGTCATCATCCGGGCCAAGCATGGCCAGAAACTCGCGCAGCGCGCCGGGGCGCTGGGGCATGCGCAGGATGAAATATTTCTTCACCCCGGAATAGCGCTGGGCGCGTTCTTTCACTTCGGGCAGGCGTTCAAAATCGAAATTGCCGCCAGAGGTGACACAGACCACGGTCTTGCCAGCAATCTCGCCCGCCAGATCGGCCAAGGCATCGACCGACAGGGCGCCCGCAGGCTCCAGCACAATGCCTTCGGTGTTCAGCATCATCAGCATGGTGGTGCAGATGCGGTCCTCGGGGGCGATCAGCACCTCATCCGGGTTGACCCAAGACAAAGCGGCAAAGGTGCGGTCGCCGATACGGGCGACGGCGGCGCCATCGACGAAGTTGTCCACCCGCTTCAGGGTGACGGGTTCACGGGCGGCCAAGGCGGCGGTCAGGCTGGCCCCGCCTTTCGGTTCCACAAAGCGAAAGGCGGTCTGGGGGGCTTCGCTCCGCAAATAGCGGGTTACGCCCGAAGACAGCCCACCCCCGCCGACCGGCAGGATCACCAGATCGGGGGCGCTGCCCAACTGGTCCAGCATTTCCACGGCAACCGAGGCTTGGCCTTCGATCACATCCTCATCATCAAACGGCGACAGGAAATGCGCGCCTTCGTCGGTGCAGAATTTCTGCGAGGCGGCGAGCGTCTGGTCGAAATAGTCGCCGGTCAGGAGAATGCGCACATTGTCGCCGCCAAAGGCGCGGGTCTTGTCGATCTTCTGCTGCGGGGTCGTCACCGGCATGAAGATCGTGGCCTGCACGCCGAAATGCTGGCTGGCAAAGGCCACGCCCTGCGCGTGATTGCCAGCACTGGCGCAGACGAAATGCCGTTGGCCGGGGTTGGCTGCGCGGACTTTGCGCATCGCATTGTAGGCGCCCCGCAGTTTATAGCTGCGCACCGGCGAAAGATCCTCGCGCTTCAGCCAGATTTCGGCGCCGTATTTGCGCGACAGAAAGTCATTCCGTTGCAAGGGCGTGCGCGGGAACAAATCGCGCAGGGCGCGGGTGGTTTGGCGGGCGGCATCGGCAAACTGGATCATGAGGCAGATGTGACGGATTGCGCCCTTTGACGCAAGGGTCTGGCCAATGCCCTTCCCTTGCCTAAGCTGGCGTTTCCCGCTAATCGCAGGGCGAAACTCAGGAGTCCCCCCATGTTCAAGCCGAAGAAAGTCGTTCTCGCCTATTCCGGCGGGCTGGATACCTCGATCATCCTCAAGTGGTTGCAGACCGAATATGGCTGCGAAGTCATCACCTTCACCGCCGATCTGGGCCAGGGCGAAGAACTGGAACCGGCGCGGCAGAAGGCCCTTTTGATGGGCATCAAGGAAGAAAACATCCACATCGTCGATGTGCGCGAAGAATTCGTGCGCGACTTCGTGTTCCCGATGTTCCGCGCCAATGCGCTTTATGAGGGGCTTTATCTTCTCGGCACCTCGATCGCCCGCCCGCTGATCTCGCAACATCTGGTCAAGATCGCGCAGGAACATGGCGCCGATGCCGTGGCCCATGGCGCGACCGGCAAGGGCAACGATCAGGTGCGGTTCGAACTGTCGGCCGCGGCTCTGGACCCGTCGATCAAGGTGATTGCACCTTGGCGGCTGTGGGATCTGACCTCGCGCACCAAGCTCCTTGAATTTGCCGAGGCGAACCAGATTCCGATTGCCAAGGACAAGCGCGGCGAGGCGCCCTTCTCGGTGGATGCGAACCTGTTGCACACCTCGTCCGAGGGCAAGGTGCTGGAGAACCCGGCCGAGGAAGCGCCCGAGTTTGTCTATCAGCGCGTGGTTCCGGCGGAACAAGCCCCCGATCAGGCCGAAATGGTGGAAATCGGCTTCGAGCGCGGCGATGCGGTGTCGATCAACGGCGAACGCCTGTCGCCTGCCACCATTCTTGCCCGCCTGAACGATATCGGCGGCAAGCATGGCGTAGGCGTGCTGGACCTTGTGGAAAACCGTTTTGTCGGCATGAAATCGCGGGGTCTTTACGAAACCCCCGGCGGCACCATCCTGCTGGAAGCCCACCGCGGCATCGAACAGATCACGCTGGATTCCGGCGCGGGCCATCTGAAAGATTCGATCATGCCGCGCTATGCCGAGCTGATCTACAACGGCTTCTGGTTCTCGCCTGAACGCGAGGCGTTGCAGGCGCTGATCGACAAGACGCAGGAGCATGTCACCGGCACCGTGCGGGTGAAGCTGTACAAAGGTTCGGCGCGCACCGTTGCCCGCTGGTCCGACCATACGCTTTATTCCGAAAAGCATGTGACCTTCGAGGAAGACGCAGGCGCTTACGACCAGAAAGACGCGCAGGGCTTTATCACCCTGAACGCGCTGCGCCTGCGCCTGATTGCCAGCCGCAATGCGCGCGTGGCGAAAAAAGGCTGATCGGCGGTTTCCCATCGGCGAGGTTTTGCAGGGCCGGGCAGCCATGGGTTGTCCGGCCCTGTCATTTGCCGCATTTTGGCCATGGCTTCATGCAAGCCTGATTCCACCTGACGCTCGATCAAGGCGGCTTTCCGCACCTGTCGGGTTGATCCTGGGAAAGGATAAGACCTTGAAAAACCTTAAATCTTCAGTCGTAGTTTTCGGCCTTTTGGCCCTGTCCTTGTCTGGGGTTCCCGAGTTGCTGAATCCGTCCTCTGATGCTGGAGCGGCCTTTGCCCAAGGCCAAGGCAATGGCGGTGGAAATGGCAATGGGAACGGTGAGGGCAACGGCAATGCGGGCGGAAATGGCAATGCAGGCGGCAATAGTCAGGGCAAGGCGGGCGACCAAGGCAAAAGCGAGACTGCCGGCAGCAATGGCAATGGGGCGCTTGCCTCAGAATTGGCGGGGATGAACGCCATTCATGCCAATCCGAAGGCGTTGGAAAATGCTGATCTGAACAGTCAGGTGGGCCGCATCGCCGTCTATCGTGATGCCGCTGTGGCAACACTGGGCGCAACGGCGGCGGTGGCGCAGGCCGATGTCGATCTTCAGGCTGCCAATGATCTGATGGCAACGGCCGAGGCCATGCCCGCCACGACCGATGAGGAAATTGCGGCGCGCGATCAGGCGATTGCGGAGGCACAGCAAGCCATCGATGCGGCGAATGTGGCGCTGGCCGACGCCACGGTCGCGCTGACAACCGCAGCAGCGACAGAAGATGCCGCGCTGAGCGAGGCGACGGGTGGCCGGGAGCTTTCGGTCGAGGCGCTTGCCGCTGTGCGGACAGAACTTGGTTTGTGACCTGCTGAAAGCTCAGCCTTCTGTGGCCTTCGTTTCCTTGATGTGACGCGCGGGCGCTGCTGTCTGTGCAAAGAAAACAATGGTAATTCAATCCATTGATAACAGATGATGGAAAGGCCGCCTCAAGACGGGCGGCCTTTCTTTTTGCCGGAATTACGGGCAGATTGACAAGAAATTCTTGTCCAATCGCCGGAAATCTTGCTTCCCTGCGGCAGGGTGGCCGGGCATGTTTGGCCCGGCATGGGCGGCCCTTCTGCTGCCCCGTGCTTTGGGAGGTTGGGCAATGCGAAACGGCGGTCAGGTTCTGGTGGAAAGTCTTGTGGCGCTTGGGGCGACCAAGGCTTTTGGCGTGCCGGGCGAAAGCTATCTGGCGGTTCTGGACGCGCTGCACGACACTCAAGGCAAGCTTGACTATGTGCTGTGCCGCAATGAGGGCGGGGCGGGTTTCATGGCGGCGGCCTATGGCAAGCTGACCGGTTCGCCCGGCATCTGCATGGTGACGCGGGGCCCGGGGGTGACGAATTCCTCCATCGGTATCCATACCGCGATGCAGGATTCCGCGCCGATGCTGGTCTTTGTCGGTCAGGTCGGCACCGACATGAAGGGCCGCGAGGCGTTTCAGGAAGTCGACTATCGCGCGGTGTTCGGCACCATGGCGAAATGGGTGGTCGAGATTGACGATGTCGACCGCATTCCGGAAATTCTGTCGCGCGCCTGGATCACCGCCACGACAGGTCGTCCCGGCCCGGTGGTCGTGGCCCTGCCCGAAGACATGCTGACCAGCGACACCGAGGTTGCGCCGTTGACCGGCCCGGCCCGCATTGCCGAACCCGCCCCCGAAGCGGGCGCATTGGCCGATGCTTTGGCGATGCTGGCCAGCGCCAAGCGTCCGGCGGTCCTTCTGGGGGGGTGCAACTGGACCGAGGCGGGCAAGGCCGCGCTGAAATCCTTTGCCGAGGCCTCCGACATTCCGGTTGTCGCCGCCCTGCGCTATCAGGACATGTTCGACAATCACTCGCCCTCATACGCGGGCGATCTGGGTCTGGGTCTGGCTGCCGGTGTGCGCAAGACCATGGCCGAGGCGGATGTGGTCCTCGCCCTGAACACCCGCTTTGGCGAGATTTCGACCGAGGGCTACACGCTGTTTCAGGTGCCGGTCACGGCGCAGAAGATCATCCATGTGCATGGCTCCATGGCCGAGATTGGCAAGATCTATGTGCCGACCATCGGCATTCCGGCTGGCCCCAACGCCTTTGTCGCGGCCCTGACCCCGGTCAAGGGCGATTGGGCGGCGTGGCGCGCCCGTGCGCGGGCGGATTACGAGGCGACCTTCGATTTGCCGGTTCAGCCCTCGCCGGTCGATATGGTCGAGGTGACGGCGCATCTGAACAAGGTGCTGCCGGAAGATGCGATCCTGACCAACGGGGCGGGCAATTTCACCATCTGGCCGAACAAGTTCTTCAAATTCGGCCCCAAGGCCCGGCTTCTCGCCCCGCAATCGGGGGCCATGGGTTACGGTCTGCCCGCCGCGGTGGCGGCCAAGGTCGCTTGCCCGAAACGCACCGTGGTCTGCTTTGCCGGGGACGGCGATTTCCAGATGAACTGTCAGGAACTTGGCACGGCGATGCAGGCCGGCGCGCAGCCGATCGTGCTGATCCTGAACAACGGCACCTATGGCACCATCCGCGCCCATCAGGAGCGCAACTATCCGGCCCGCGTTTCGGGAACCGATCTGGAGAACCCCGATTTCACCGCGCTGGCCCGCGCCTATGGCTTCCACGCCGAGCGGGTCGAAACCACCGCCGATTTTGCCGCTGCTTTTGACCGCGCGCTTTCCTCGAAAACCGGGGCGGTGCTGGATCTCAACATTGCAGCCGAGGCACTGACCCCGCGCGTCACGCTGTCCCAGATGCGGGCCAATGCGCTGGCGACCAAGAAATGACCATCCGTCTCGGCGCCGATATTGGCGGCACCTTCACCGACATCGCGCTTGAGGTGAATGGCCGGTTTCATTCGACCAAGGTGCTGACCAACTATGCCGCCCCCGAGCAAGCCATTCTTGACGGGATGGAGATCGTGCTGGCCGAGGCTGGGCTGACCCCTGCCGACTTGGAGATCGTCATTCACGGCACCACGTTGGCCACCAACGCGCTGATCGAACGGCGGGGGGCAAAGACGGCTTTCGTGACCACCGACGGCTTCCGCGATGTCATTGAAATGCGCACGGAAAGCCGGTTTGACCAGTATGACCTGAATCTTGTGCTGCCCACGCCCTTGGTGCCGCGCGAAGATCGCTTTACCGTGCGGGGCCGCATTGGCGCGCAGGGGCAGGAACTGGCCCCCTTGGACGAGGCCGGGTTGCAGGCGATTGCCGACCAGATCGCGGCGGGCGGCTATGGCGCGGTGGCGATTGGCTTCATCCATTCCTACATGAACGCGACACATGAGGCCCGCGCGCGTGACATCATCGCCGCCAAGGTCGCGGTTCCGGTGTCGATCTCGTCCGAGGTTTCGCCGCAGATGCGCGAGTTTGAGCGGTTCAACACCGTCTGCGCCAATGCCTATGTGCGCCCGCAGATGGCCGATTATCTCGGCCGTTTGCAGGTGCGGCTGAAGGAAATCGGGGCGGGTTGCCCGGTCTTCATGATCCATTCCGGTGGCGGGTTGATCTCGGTCGAAACCGCGTCGGAGTTTCCGGTGCGGCTGGTGGAAAGCGGCCCCGCTGGCGGGGCGATTTTCGCCGCCGATGTGGCGCGGCGCTTTGGGCTGGACAAGGTCGTTAGCTATGACATGGGCGGCACCACGGCCAAGATCTGCCTGATTGAAGATTTCGCCCCGAAAACCGCACGCACCTTCGAGGTGGCGCGCAGCACGCGCTTTGCCAAAGGCTCGGGCATGCCGATTTCGATTCCGGTGATCGAGATGATTGAAATCGGTGCAGGCGGTGGGTCGATTGCTTGGGTTGATAGTTTGGGCCGCATCCAGACCGGTCCGGAGTCTGCCGCCTCGGAGCCGGGGCCTGCCTGCTATCAGCGCGGCGGCTTGCGTCCGGCGATTACGGACGCCGATCTGGTGCTTGGCAAGCTTGACCCCGACAATTTTGCCGGAGGTGCCATCAAGCTTTCCACCGCCAATGCCCTTGCCGCCGTGTCGCGTGATGTGGGCGACAAGCTTGGCCTTGGCGCCGAAGCAGCGGCCTTTGGCATCTGCGAGGTGGTGGACGAGAACATGGCCAATGCCGCCCGGGTTCATGCGGTGGAAAACGGCAAGAACATCTCGGACAATGTGATGATCGCCTTTGGCGGGGCGGCCCCTTTGCATGCCGCGCGGCTATGCGAAAAGCTGGGGATTGATCTTTGCCTGATCCCGCCCGGCGCAGGCGTGGGCTCGGCCATCGGGTTTCTGAAAGCGCCCTTTGGCTATGAGGCGCTGGCGTCGAAAATCACCCGGCTGTCGGGCTTTGACCCAGCGGCGGTGAACGCGATGCTGGCCGATCTTTGTGCCACGGCAGAACGGTTTGTCCGCGCCGGATCGGGCGGCGCGATGCGGCGCGAGATCACCGGGTTCATGCGCTATGTGGGCCAAGGCTGGGAAATTCCGGTGCCGCTGCCGGATTGTCCCTTTGCCGCCGACGATCCTGCGCTGCTGAAGGACGCTTTCCGCACCGCCTATGCCCGCCACTTTGGCCGTGCCATCGACGGCATGGACGGGATGGAGATTGAAATCGTCACATGGTCGGTGCGCGCCGAGGACATTCTGCCCGCGCCGGACCGTCACAGCCTTGCCCTTGGTGGAACCGATACCCCCGCGACGCTCTCACGCGCGGTGTTCGATCCTGCCGAGGGCAAGCCCCTGCCGACCGCCATTGTCCCGCGGGAGGAGCTTGCAACCGGCCAGCGCGTGCAAGGCCCGGCGGTGATCGTGGAACGCGAAACCTCGACCGTTGTCACCTCGCCCTTTGATGCGGTGATGCAAAGCGACGGCTCACTTTTGCTGGTGCGAAAAGGAAGCGCGAAATGACCGATCAGACACGCGAAATCCGCATGCAGGTCATGTGGAACCGGCTGATTTCGGTGGTCGAAGAACAGGCAATGACCCTGCTGCGCACCGCCTTTTCGACATCTGTGCGCGAAGCGGGCGATCTGTCGGCGGGCGTCTTTGACCCGCAAGGCCGGATGCTGGCCCAGGCTGTCACCGGCACGCCGGGCCATGTCAACACCATGGCCGAGGCCGTGGGCCATTTCATCGCCGCCATTCCGCGCGACCGGATGTATCCGGGCGATACCTATGTGACCAACGACCCTTGGCTTGGCACCGGGCATTTGCACGACATCACCATGGTCTCGCCCTCCTTCAAGGGCGATCGTCTGGTGGGGTTTTTCGCCTGCACCGCGCATGTGGTCGATGTGGGGGGGCGTGGCTTTGGGGCGGATGGCAAGTCGGTCTATGAAGAAGGCATCCAGATTCCGATCCTGAAGTTTGCCGAACGCGGCGAGGTGAATGAAACCTTGCTGGCCTTCCTCAGGTCAAACGTGCGCGAACCGGGGCAGGTGGTGGGGGATTTCTACTCGCTCGCCGCATGCAATGAGGTTGGCCACCGACGCCTGATCGACATGATGGCCGAGATCGGGCTTGAAACGCTGGACGATCTGGGTGCCTTCATCTTCACTCGCACGCGGGCTGCCATGCTGGAGCGCGTCCGCGCCCTGCCGCAGGGGGAATGGTCGAACAGCCTTGATACCGATGGTTATGACGCGCCGGTGCGGCTGGCCGCGACGGTGCAGATCAGGGGCGATGTTGTGAATGTCGATTTCACCGGCACCGATGGCGTCAACCCGCGCGGCATCAACGTGCCGATCATCTATACCAAGGCCTATGCCAGCTATGCGCTGAAATGCGTGGTGGCACCCGAGATTCCGAACAACTGGGCCTCCTTGGAAGCGTTCACTGTCACCTCCCCCGAAAACATCCTGAACGCCCCGCGCCCGGCCCCGGTTTCGGTGCGCCATGTCATCGGCCATCTGGTGCCCGATCTGGTGCTGGGTGCCTTGGCCAAGGCGTTGCCGGGCACGGTGCTGGCCGAAGGTGCGGCGGCCCTGTGGAACATTCACATGTCGGTGCGCCCGGTGGCGGGCGGGCCGGGGCGGAGGGCCGAGATCCTGATGTTCAACTCGGGCGGCATGGGCGCGCGTCCGGGCTTGGACGGGCTGTCTGCCACGGCCTTTCCGTCGGGTGTGATGACCATGCCGATCGAGGCAACCGAGCAGGTCGGCCCGGTGATTGTCTGGCGCAAGGAATTGCGGCCGGGGTCGGGTGGCGACGGGCAGTATCGCGGTGGTCTGGGCCAGATCATCGAAATCGAACCTGCGCCGGGGCATGAGTTTGATTTCTCGGCAATGTTCGACCGGGTGAACCATGCGGCCAAGGGCCGGGACGGTGGCAAGGATGGCGCGGCGGGGATCGTGGCGCTGGATGATGGTACGGCCTTGAACCCAAAGGGCTGGCAGCATGTGCCTGCCGGGCGCAGGCTGGTGTTGCATCTGCCGGGCGGGGGCGGATATGGCGATCCTGCACAGCGGGACGCCGAGGCGCGGGCGCTGGATATGCGCCGGGGTTATGTCAAAGGGGCCGGGAAATGAATTACGTCGCAAGCCGCCTTTCAGCGGTGAAACCTTCGGCGTCGATGGCGGCCTCCATGGCCGCCAAGGCGCTGCGGGCAACCGGGGTGGATGTGATCGATCTGGGTCTGGGCGAGCCGGATTTCCCGACCCCCGCTCATGTGGCCGAGGCCGCACATAAGGCCGCATTGGCAGGCGAGACGCTGTATACCGCCGCCGCCGGAACCCCCGCCCTGCGCGCTGCCGTGGCCGAAAAGTTCCGCCGGGAAAATGGCCTCGACTATGGTCCCGATGACATCGTGGTCGCCAATGGCGCCAAGCAGATCATCTTCAACGCGCTGATGGCCACGCTGAATGAGGGCGACGAGGTCATCACCCCCGCGCCCTATTTCGTGTCTTATCCCGAAATGGCCAAGCTTCTGGGCGGCGTTCCGGTCATGCCGGTTTGTGGCGCGGATACCGGCTTTCGCCTGACCCCGGCGGTGCTGGAAGCGGCGATCACGCCCCGCAGCAAATGGCTGTTTTTGAACATGCCAGGTAACCCTTCGGGCGCGGTCTATTCGCTGGCTGAATTGCAGGCCTTGGGCGCGGTTCTGGCGCGGCATCCGCAGGTGCTGATCCTGTCGGATGAAATCTATGAACACATCCTGTTTGACGGTCGCACCTTTGTCAGCTTTGCCAAGGCCTGCCCCGAGCTGCGCGACCGCACGCTGATCGTCAATGGCGTGGCCAAGGCCTATGCCATGACCGGCTGGCGCGTCGGCTATGCGGCGGGGCCAGCGCCCTTGCTGAAGGCGATGAACACGGTGCAAAGCCAGTCCGTTACTTCGGTTGCGGCGCCGATGCAGGCGGCGGCGCTGGCGGCGCTGACCGGCCCGCAAGATTGCATCCCGACCTTTCGCGCCGCCTTTGAACGCCGCCGCGATCTGGTGGTGGCGGCGGTGGCGGGCATCCCCGGCCTGACCCTGCCTGCCCCCGAAGGCGCCTTTTACGCCTATATCGGTTGTGCCGACCTGATCGGCAAACAGACCCCCAAGGGCGAGGTTCTGGCCGATGATACCGCCGTCGTCGGCTATCTTCTGCACGAGGCCCATGTCAGCGCGGTTCCCGGTGCCGCCTATGGCCTGTCACCCTTCTTCCGCATTTCCACCGCGACGTCGGACACCATCCTGACCGAGGCAATGGCCCGCATTGCCCGCGCAGTTGCTGCCTTGAGGCCCGCCAAATGAGCCCGCGTTTCGACACGATCCTGATCACCGGGGCTGCTGGTCGGCTTGGCACCCAATTGCGTCGGGGCCTTGCGCCTCTGGCTCGCAAATTGCGGCTGGCGGATGCGGCCCCGATTGCCGATCTCGGGCCGAACGAAGAAGCGCAGATCTTCGATCTGGCCGATGAGGCGGCGGTGCATGCTGCTTGCCAAGGGGTGGAGGCCATCGTGCATTTCGGCGGCGTGCCGCTGGAACGTAGTTGGGACAGCATTCTGAACGCCAATATTCGCGGCAGCTATCATATCTACGAAGGCGCGCGGAAGGCGGGCGTCAAACGGGTGGTCTACGCCAGTTCGGTTCACGCCATCGGCTATCATCGGCTGGAAGACCAGATTGATGCCAATGCCCCGCATCGCCCCGATGGGCTTTACGGGTTGTCGAAGTGCTTTGTCGAAGACCTTGGCCGGCTTTACTGGGACAAGTTCGGGATCGAGACTGCCGCGCTGCGTATCTTTTCGTCCTTCCCCGAACCCGCAGATCGCCGCATGTTGTGGTCGTGGCTGTCGTTTGATGATTGCGTGCGGCTGGTCGCCTCCAGCCTGACCGCGCCGCGTGTGGGCTTTACCGTGGCGCATGGCCTGTCGGACAATGCGGTGAAGCCGGTCGATAACCGGTTGTCCGGGCATCTGGGCTGGCAACCGCAGGATACCAGTGAGCCCTTCCGCCAAGGCCTTGAGGCCAAGTTCCCGCCCCCCGATCCCAAAGCCCCCGCCGTTCAGCATCTGGGCGGCTGGTTTGTTGATCTGGGCCATCCTGATGATGAGGCTATGAAATGAAATCCAGCTATGACGTCGTGATCGTGGGCGGGGCCGTCATCGGTTCCGCCGTGGCCTATTTCCTGATGGCGAACCCGGATTTCAAAGGCTCGGTGCTGATCGTGGAGCGTGACCCGTTCTTTGCCAAGGCCTCAACCAGCCTGTCGGCGGCGTCGATCCGCACCCAGTTTTCCAACGCGATCAACGTGAAGATCAGCCAGTTCGGCTCGGCCTTCATCCGTGATTTCGCCACCACGATGCAGGTGGCAGGCGAACCCGCGCCCGAGTTGAATTTCCATTCCGGCGGCTATCTGTTTCTGGCCAACACGCCCGAGCAGGAACAGGTCCTGCGCGAAAACCATGCGGTGCAGAAATCCTGCGGCGCCGATGTGGTCTTGTGGAACCAAGAGGAGCTTGCCCGCGCCTTCCCGCACCTGAACGTGGATGACATCACCCTTGCCAGCTATGGCCAATCGGGCGAGGGCTGGTTTTCCAACACCGGTTTGATGAACGGTTTCCGCGCCAAGGCACGCGAACTCGGGGCCGATTACATCCACGATGAAGTGGTGGCGATTGCCCGCGACGGCGCGCGCGTCACCTCGGTCACGCTGAAATCCGGCGCGGTGGTGCAGGCGGGCACGGTGGTCAATGCCTCTGGCCCCCGTGCCGCGCTGACGGCGCGGATGGCGGGGCTGGATATCCCGGTGGAACCCCGCAAGCGCACGCTTTTCGTGTTTGATTGCGCCAAGACGCCGGAAGGTTCGGCCACTGTCAACCAGGGCCGTCTGCCCCTGATGATCGACACCTCCGGCACCTTCTGCCGCCCCGAGGGGCGCTATTTCCTGGCCGGTTGCCCGCCGGTGGAAGACCCCGGTGTGGATTGGGACGATTTTGAACCCCGCTGGGAGGAGTTTGAGGAGATCGTCTGGCCGAACCTTGCCAACCGCTCCCCGGGGTTCGAGGCGATCAAGCTCGTCAATCAATGGGCCGGGCATTACGACTTCAACACACTCGATCACAACCTGATCGTCGGCCGCCACCCTGAGGTGCAGAACTTCATCTACGCCAACGGCTTTTCCGGCCATGGGCTGCAACAGGGTCCCGCTGCCGGGCGTGCGGTGTCGGAACTTATCACCTATGGCGGATTCCGGACACTGGACATGTCCGAGGTAGGTTATGAGCGCATCGTCGAAGGCCGCCCCTTCCTTGAAAAAGCGGTGATCTAAGATGTCGCCGCCCGACCGCCCCACGCGTCTGCCGCCGCTGAACGCGCTGCGCGTGTTTCAGGTGGTCGTGCGGCATCGCAGTTTCCGGGCGGCGGCGGATGAATTGTTGGTCACGCCGCAGGCCGTCAGCCAGCAGATCAAGCTTCTGGAAGACACGCTGGGGCAGGAGCTTTTTGCCCGCAAGGGGCGCGCGGTGGAGCCGAACGAACAGGCGATCCTTTTGGCGCATTTCGTGCAGGCGGGCTTTGATGAAATGGCCGAGGGCGTGCGCCGGGTCACCAAACTGGGCCAGCGCAGCCGGATCAACGTCAACGCCAGCCCCTATTTTGCCACCCGTTACCTTCTCGACCGTCTGGCGCGGTTCCGCGAAACCCTGCCGGACGCCGATCTGCGGCTGACCACCATCGTCGATCTGCCGGATTTCGTGCGCGACGATGTGGATGTGGCGATCCAATGGGGTTTTGGCGGCTGGAAGGGGCTGGATCAGGTGCTGCTCTTGCAGGACGTGAAAATCCTGTGCTGCACGCCCGAGATGGCCGCGCGGATCAAGACCCCTGCCGATCTTGCGAACCTGCCGCTGTTGCATCCGGTGTTGACGGATCAGCTTTGGGTTTCGGTACTGGCGCATTTCGGGGTGAACGCCACGGCGGGCAAGGGCGACATTCGCATCGAGGACGCCGCCACCATGCGGCGGGCCACTTTGGCGGGTCTGGGCGTTGGCCTCTTGTCCGAGATTGACGCACAGGAAGATCTGGCCACGGGCAAGCTTGTCGCCCCTTTCGGCACCCGGCTGATGCACGACATGCCCGCGCATCTGATTCCGGGGTTCTACATGGTGCTGCCCAAGGCGCATCGGCGTGTGAAGGCGATTGCGGCGTTTTGCGCCTGGGTCGAAGGCGAGAACTGGCAGCAGCCGGTCTGGGAGGAATGATGAAAACGGCAATCGTCACCGGAGCCACCAGCGGCATTGGCCGGGCGATTGCGCTGGGCTTGCAGGGCGCAGGTTATCAGGTGCTGGCGCTTGGCAGGGATGCCGCTGCGCTGGCTGACCTTTGCGCACAGGGCTTGCAGGCCGAGACGCTGGACGTCACCGACCGCGCCGCCGTCTCTGCCCGTCTGGGCAAGACGGCCCCGGATGTTCTGGTGCTGAACGCAGGGATCATGCCGCCGATGGCCCATTTCTGCGATCAGACGCAAGAGGACATTGACCGCGCTTTGAACGTGAACCTTTCTGCCGTGATCCATCTGACGCGCGTTGTCGCGCCGGGAATGCGGGCGGCGGGCAAGGGGCATATCTTCTTCACCGGCTCCACCGCAGGCCATGCGCCCTTTGCCAATCTGGCGGTCTATTGCGCCACCAAGGCCGCGATTGGCGGCTTTGCCCAGGCGCTGCGGCTCGACATGGCCCCGCATGGTGTGCGGGTGACCGAAATCGTCGCGGGCCGGGTGGAAACCGGGCTTTACAAGGATCTTCTGTCGGCGGAGGCGCGGGCGGCAATGTATGCGGGCAATTCCGCCGTGCAGCCCAAAGATCTGGCCGACATGGTGCTGGCCACCCTCGCCCTGCCGCAATCGGTGGATGTGGCACGGTTCGACATTCTTCCAACGCATCAGGCCACCGCCACGGGCGGCCAAGGAAAGGGCAAGTAAATGCAGGGGTTATCGGTTGTGATCGTCGGCGGCGGTGCCGGGCTTGGCGCGCTTCTGGCGCGGATGGCGGTGGAGCGCGGGGCAACGGGCCTTGGCATTATTGACCTGAACGCCGAGGCCGCCGAGGCTGTTCTGGCCCCCGCCCGCGCGGCGGGTGTAAAAACCGCCTTTGCCGCCTGTGACATCCGCACCGCCGAGGCCGCCCATGCCGCCTTTGCCAAGGTGGCCGCTGATCTTGGTGGCGTCGATACGCTGATCAACTCTGCCGCGATCTATCCCCGCAAACCGATCCTTGAGATTTCCGATGCCGATTGGGATGCGTCAAACGCGATCAACGTCAAAGGCACCTATCACATGATGGTCGCCGCCATTCGCCAGATGCAGGGGCAAGCGCCCAAGGGCTATGTGCGCGGGCGCATCGTCAACATCACCTCGGTTGACGCCTTCAAGGCCCATCCGCAGAACGCCCATTATGCCGCCACCAAGGCTGCTGTGGTGTCGCTCACGAAATCCATGGCCCATGCAGTTGCCCCCGATGGAATCCTCGTGAACTCGGTCGCGCCTGCGGGCATGGCGACGGAAAAAGCGCGGGAGCTGGGCTTCCTTGGCGAACTTGCCAAGGCCAGCCCCTTGGGTCGCGGCGGCGAGCCTGAGGAAATGGCGGAATGGGTGCTGATGGCCGGTGGCCCGAAAAACACCTATATGACTGGCGAAAACATCATCGTGTCAGGCGGTTACATCTACGCCTAAGCGTGTCAGGTTTGAATTGAGTCGAAAAACGCTGCCTCTCGCATTCGCTCGAACGCGCTTTTCGACAAGATTGGTTTCAATGAAAACCTGACACGCCTAAACCACGACGAACCCATGGGCAAAGGGATCACGATCATCGATGAAGATGGTGTTGATCCCGGTCTGCCGCGCCCATCCGGCGATGGACGGCACGATGGCGGGCTTGCCTGCCACCGTTGCCGCCGCCTCAACCCGGCCATTGAAGAGGCTGCCGATGATGGATTCATGGACAAATTCATCGCCCACGGCCAGTTTCCCCTTTGCCGCCAGCTGCGCCATGCGGGCCGAAGTGCCGGTGCCGCAGGGGCTGCGGTCAATCGCCTTGTCGCCATAGAACACCGCATTGCGGGCATGCGCGCCTTTGACGGTGGGCGCTCCGGTCCATTGGATATGGCTCAGTCCCTTGATGGCCGGATGCTCGGGATGGATGAACTCATACTTTTCATTCAAGGCCGCGCGCAGTTTGGGCGACCAGCCCACCAACTGCCCCGCCGTATGGTCGGCCATATCGCGGAACACTTTCTGCGGCTCCACAATGGCATAGAAATTGCCGCCATAGGCCACATCGACCACCACCTCACCCAAGCCCTCGACATGGGCGGTCAGCCCTTCGGCGTGGAGGTATGACGGCACGTTGGTCAGCCGCACCTCCTCAACGAAGCGGCCCGCTTGCCGGTAAGTGATGTCCACCTTGCCCGCAGGCGCATCAATCGACAGCTTTCCGGGCGTGCGCGGAGCAATCAGCCCGTTTTCAATCGCCATGGTGATGGTGCCGATGGTGCCATGCCCGCACATCGGCAGGCAGCCCGAGGTTTCGATGAACAAAACCGCCACATCGCAATCGGGGCGCGTCGGGGGATACAGGATCGATCCCGACATCATGTCATGCCCGCGCGGCTCAAACATCAGCCCCGTGCGCACCCAGTCAAATTCCCGCAGGAAATGCGCCCGGCGCTCCAGCATGGTGGCCCCCTCCAGACGCGGGCCGCCGCCTGACACCAGCCGCACCGGGTTGCCGCAGGTATGGCCGTCAAGGCAGGAAAAGGTGTAAACGGCCATATCAGAACCTCTGCGGTGAGAAGGGGGAAAGGTCGATGGCGGGGGTCTGCCCCGTCACCAGATCGGCCACCAGCCGGGCAGTGCCCGCCGATTGGGTCAGGCCCAGATGACCGTGGCCAAAGGCATAGGTCACCCGGTTCGTGGCGCGGGCGCGGCCAATGGCGGGAAGGCTGTCGGGCAAGGACGGGCGGAACCCCATCCATTGCACACCGCCCGTCGGGTTCAACCCCGGCAGGAACCCCATCGCCTTTTTCAGCATCGCGTCCGAGCGTTTGTAATTCGGCGGCAATTCCAGCCCGCCCAGTTCCACCGCGCCGCCCACCCGAACCCCGGTGGACAGCGGGCTGACCACAAAGCCATGCCCGCCAAAGGTCACCTGCACGCGCAGATCAAAGGCGGTTGTCGGCAGGGTGGTGTTATAACCGCGCTCGGTTTCCAGCGGAATCTTCTCGCCCAAGCTCCGCGCGATGTGGTGCGAAAACGCCCCCGCCGCCAGCACGACCTGATCGGCGGTGAAGGTCTGGCCCTTGGCCTGCACCTCTACGCCACCCTCAACAGGCCGCAGGGCCTGCACCTCGGCAATCTCCAGCCGCCCACCATTGGCCTGAAACCGTTCGGCCAGCGCCTCGGTGTAAAGCTTGGGGTCGGCGATGGAGTACCAGCCGGGGGTAAAGGTGCCATGGGTGAAACGCGGTGAGAGGCCGGGTTGCAGCGTTGCCATCTCACCCGCGGTCATGTGCTGAAATTCGATCCCGTGATCCGCCCGCGCCTGCCAGCCGGGAAGCGAGGCGCGAAACTCGGCCTCGCTTTCATAGACCTGCAAGTTGCCCTTTTTCCGCAGCATGCCTTCCGTGCCAGTCATGGCCAAAAAAGGCTCTAATTGGCCCTTAGACAGATCCATCAGCGCGGTTTGCGCGGCGGTCGAGGCATCCACCCGCGACGGCGCGCAGGCCCGCCAGAACCGGAACATCCACGGCGCGATTTTCAACGCATAGGCGGGCGGAATGGACAAAGGGCCAAGCGGGTCCAACAGCCATTTCGGGGCTTTCTTCATCAGCCCGGGCGAGGCGAGCGGCAAAATATCGGTAAAGGCAAAGGCCCCGGCATTGCCTGCCGAAGCCCCCGCCGCCGGGCCTTCCCGGTCAATCACCGTGACCGCCAGCCCCCGCGCCTGAAGTGTAAGCGCGGCGGACAAGCCCACCACGCCCGCACCGATGACGATCACCCCAGCCATGATTTACGCCGCGTGTTTCTTGTCCAAAGACTTGGACCAATCGGCATACCAGGCGTTGAACAGCGCGAATTGCTTTTCAATGAAACCCTGCTGGCTGGCCGACAGCGCATCGCCTTCGTTGAAATGCAGCTTATAGGCCGCCTCCCCCTTCAGCACCAACATATGCTTGAAGAACAGCACCAGATCCGGCCCGGCATCCACCTCGGACAGAACCTGCATGGCGCTGTCCAATTCAAACGCCAGCCGCCGCGCGGTCGCGTCCCCGGCCATGGCCGCCTTGCACAGCTTGGTCAGGTGCAGAACCTCACGCGGAAAGACGTTGCCGATCCCGGTAATCGCGCCATCGGCGTTGCAGTTGATGTAGCCGTGATAAACGGCGGTATCGACGCCGATCATCAGCTTCACATCCTCGCCCGCGCTGGTGATCGCCTCACCGGCATAAGACAGGTCAGCAAAGCCGCCGAATTCCTTGAAACCGACAAGGTTCGGATGCTCGGCTCGGATCTGGTTGAACAGATCGGCCTTGGTCGAATAGCCGTAATAGGGGCTGTTGTAGATCACGGCGGGCAGGTTCGGCGCGGCGGCCAGCACGGTCTTGAAATGCAGGCGCTGGGCGGCCACCACCGTGCCGCGCGACAACAGGCGCGGGATCACCATCAACCCATGCGCGCCGACCTTTTGCGCATGTGCCGCAATGGCGGCGGCGGTGGCGGTGTTCACCGCGCCCGTGCCGACGATCACCTTGATCCCGGCCTTGACCAGCCGCTCCACGCCTTCCATCCGCTCCTCGGTGGTCAGCAAGGGCCAGTCCCCCATCGACCCGCAATAGACCACGGCCGACATGCCAAGGCCCACCAGTTCCTTCGCCTTTTCTACCAACTTGTCAAAGTCGGGTTTGCGGGCGGCGGTGCAGGGGGTCATCAGGGCGGGGACGGTGCCGGAAAAGATGTTCGGATTCATGGGGCGCTCCTATGGGCTGCGGGCATGGCAGGAGTATAGACTTTGTATTTAACAAGTCGACTAGAATTTACAAAGCCGGATGCTGCCTGCGATCCTGCGCAATAAGCGCCTGAATCTGCGCTACAATCTGATCGGCATGATCCCGCGCCAGACGGTCACATTCGCCCACATCACGGGCGATGACGGCGGCGATAATCGCCTCATGCTCCAGAATATAGGGGTGCGGCAGGCGCGATTCGAAGCTGGGGTAGTAATACAAAAGCAGGATGCGCCGCCCCTCATCCAACAGCCGCGCGAAGAGTTGGCTGTAATAGGAATTGCCCCCGGCCTCGGCGATGGTCAGGTGAAACTCGCGGTTGGCGGCGATCATCGTCATGCTGTCGCCCTTGGTCACGGCATCGGCAAAGGTGGCCTGACGGGCGTGGATGGCCACCAGATCAGCAGGTTTGTGGTTTGTCGCGGCGAGCCGCGTTGTGACGCGATACATCAGCGTCAACGCGTCGAAAAACTGCGGCAGGTTCAGGAAATCAATCGGCGCGACAATGGTCGACCGGTTCGGCAGCATCGACACCAGCCCATCGGCGGCCAGCCGCACCAGGGCCTCGCGGATCGGCGTGCGCGACATGGCCAGACGGTCGGCCAGCGCGGCCTCGTCGATGGTCTCGCCGGGGGCAAGGGTCAGGTTCAGGATTTCGTCGCGCAACGTGTCATAAACCAGCCGCGCGCCCGACCCGCGCTTGCGGTCATTTTCGGTTGTTTCGGTCATCATGCCCCCGTCAGCTGGGCCGAGGATGACGTCCCAACGCGCCCGACGCAAGCGCCGCCCGCGTGCGGGTTTGCAACGCGGGAACGGCATTGGGAAGGGCAAGCCATTTGTCCAGCGGCATCATCTGCCAGCGCTGCCCCTCATCGCCAAAGCGGATTGCGGCAATCTCGGCGGGGCTCAGGCTTCCGGCGAAGAAGGCGGCGTGTTTGCCGGGGCTGTGGGTTGTCGGAAACACCGCCTGCCAGTGCAGATGCGCGGGTGTCAGGCGCAGGCCGAATTCTTCCAACACCTCCCGAAACAGTCCCTGTTCGGCGTTTTCTCCCTGTTCCAGCCCACCGCCCGGCAAATCCCAATGCGCGGGCCAGGGCAGCCCGGGGGTGTCATCGCGCAGATAGGTCAGGATGCGCCCGTCGCAGATCAACGCGGCCTTTGCCCCGACAATCTCAGTCATTGATGTCCTTGTGCCAGATCTTCGCCTGACCGTCGGTGACCCCGACCACCCGCCGCAGAATGAACCATGTGGCCAGCGACAGAACGGCAAAGACCATCAACAAAAGCGGCAAAGACCCGCCCAGCACGCCAAAGCCCAACAAGACCCCGGTCAGTAGCGCGCCCATGGCAAAGCCAAGGAAGATGTAGCCGGGCGCGAGGATTTCCAGCACCCCCAGCGCGAAACCGGCAACGATCCAGACCCACCAGACGTTCCACATCATCCACGTCCTTTCAGCATCTTGAAGGCATCGCCAAAGGCCTCCAGCGCATTGGCGGGAATCAGGATGGTCTGCTTGCCCGCACCACTGGCGACCGCTTGCAGCGCCTCCACCTGTTTCAGCGCCACCTGAAACTGCGCGGCCTCCAGCCCGTTTTCCTTGATCGCCACCGCAATCACCCCGGTTGCATAGGCCTCGGCGTCGGCGGTGACGCGGCGGGCCTTGGCGGCTTGCTCGGCAGAATAAAGATCCGCGTCGGCGGCAAGTTCGACCGAGCGTTTCTTGCCCTCGGCCTCCATCACCTGCGCGCGCCGCGCCCGTTCGGCGTTCAACTGCTGCAACATGGCGTTGCGGGTGGCCTCGTCCAAAGCCACGTCCAGAATCTCGGCGCGGGTCACCTCGACGCCCCATTCGTCGACCATGGCCGCGACCTGTTCGCGCACCCGCTCGATCAATTGCGCCCGGTTCGACTGCACCTGATCCAGTTCCAGCTTGCCGATCTCGCTGCGGACGATCCCCGCCACCGTGGTGGCAATCGCGGCATCAATATCGCGGATGCGGTAGACGGTCTTTTCCGGCTCTGTCACCCGGTAAAAGACGCTGGTTTCCACCTGCAAAAGCACGTTGTCGGCACTGATCGCGTCTTGCCGGGCGTTGGGCAACTGGCGTTCCAGCACCGACACCTTATGCGCCACCCGGTCCAGAAACGGCACGGTAAAGTTGATCCCCGGCCCCAGAACCGACCGCAGGCGGCCAAAGCGTTCGACCACAAACTTTTCCGATTGCGGCACGATGCGCACCGCCTTGAAAATCGCGATGATGATGAAAAGTGCTACGGCGAGGTAAACCGCACCGGTGCCGGCAATCTGATCAATCGGCATGAAACCCTCCCTGAAATCTGCGCTCAAGATGGGCGCGATGGGGGCAGGGCGCAAGGGAAACCGGCATGGACAGAAGCGGTCAAGCCGGGAATAATTCCCCATGCCCAGCCTGTGCCGCGATTGTCTGACCCCCTTTGATACCGGCGCGCGCTGTCCCGCCTGCCGGTCGCCGCGCGTGCTGTCGCATCCTGAACTGAACAGCCTGTCCATCGCCCATATGGATTGCGATGCTTTCTATGCCTCGGTTGAGAAACGTGACAATCCGGCGCTTAGGGATGTTCCGGTGATCGTTGGTGGCGGGCAGCGTGGTGTGGTTTCGACCTGCTGTTACCTCGCCCGCATCCATGGTGTGCGCTCGGCCATGCCGATGTTTCAGGCGATGAAACTGTGCCCGCAGGCGACTGTCGTGAAACCGCGGATACAGGTCTATGTGCAGGTCAGCCAGGAGATCCGGGCGATGATGGAAGATCTGACCCCTTCGATCGAGCCGCTTTCACTGGACGAGGCGTTTCTTGACCTGACCGGCACCGAACGCCTGCATGGCGCGCCGCCGGTGATGGTTCTTGCGCGTCTGGTCCGGCGGATGGAGACGGAACTCGGTCTGTCCGGTTCCATCGGCCTGTCGCACAACAAGTTTCTGGCCAAGATTGCCTCGGACCTTGATAAGCCACGCGGCTTTTCGGTGATCGGCAGGGCGGAGACAGCCGATTTCCTGCGCCCCAAGCCGGTGCGGATCATCTGGGGTGTGGGAACGGCGACCCAGGCCAGTTTGGAAAAGGCGGGCATCCGCACCATTGCCGATCTGTTGCGCTGGGACCGGGCCGATCTGGTGGCGCGCTTTGGCAGCATGGGCGAACGGCTGTGGCATCTGGCGCGGGGCGAGGATCATCGCCGGGTCAGTCGCGATGAAAAGCTGAAATCCATCTCGAAAGAAACGACGTTTTCCGAAGACACCGCCGACCCCGATATTCTGGATGGTCATTTGTGGCGGCTGGCCGAACAGGTGGCGGACCGGGCGAAGGCCAAGGCTCTCGCTGGCCGCACAGTGACGTTGAAGCTGAAGAAGGGTGACTTTCAACTGATCTCGCGCCGCCATGCATTGACGGATCCGACTCAGTTGACCGACCGCATCTATCGCGCCGCGATAGAGATGTTTCGGGCCGAGGCGGGGCGGGGGCCGTTCCGGTTGATCGGGGTGGGGATTTCTGATCTTGCGTCCGAAGATCAGGCCGATCTGGCGGGCGACCTTTTGGACCCGGACGCCGCAAAGCGCGCCAAGGCTGAACGCGCCACCGATGCCATCCGCGCCAAATTTGGCCGCGATGCGATCGTTAAGGGGCGCTCCTTGCGGTAACGGGTTGGGCGCTGATTATTCGGCAGCCAGCGGCATATCCTGCCGCCCGATCCCGGCCAGACGCCGCACCACGCAGCCCATGCGGGCGGCAAAAGCCTCAAACTGTGGCAAGGGATGGATCGCGCCTTCATCCATGTAAAGCGCGCGGTCAATTTCCACCTGCACCACATGGCGGTTGGCCGAAGGGCGGCCATAGCTTTGGGCGATAAAGGCCCCGGCAAAGGGGGTGTTGCGCGACACGCGAAAGTCTTCGGCCTGAAAGGCGGCTTCGACCGCGGTCATCACCCAAGGGGCGGCGGCGGCACCGAATCTGTCGCCCAAGACCACTTCGGGCAGATCACGGCCGGGGCGGCTGTGATGCTCCAGCGCCTCATGCGGCATGGAATGGCAATCAATCAGGATGGCTTGACCAAACTGTGAATGAGTTGTCTCGACCAGATCACGCAAGGCCCGGTGATAGGGGTGCCAGAATCGGCTGATCCGTGCTTCGGCCTCAGTGCGGCTCAGTTTGCCGCGATAGATCGCCCGCCCGCCCGACACCACACGAGGAATCACCCCAAGGCCCGAGGAGATCCGCGGGTTGTGGGGCGCGCGGGTGATGCCTTCGATCACGGCCGGATCAAGTTCATCCGGGGCGCGGTTCAGATCAAGATAGGCGCGCGGCACCTCGGCCACCAAAAGGGCCGCACCATGAGCTGGGGCATCGGCCAAAAGACTGTCGACAAACGCATCCTCGGACGACCGGATTTGCAGCGCATCCAGTACAGATTGTGCCAGAAAATCCGGCATGTAGGCCGCGCCGCTGTGGGGCGAAGCGAAGATGACCGGCGTTTCCTGCCGGACTGGAAGCGAAAGGCGAAAAACCCCTGCGGTCATCGGTTACGTCACAACACGGTTGCTCACACTGTTGATATAAGGGCAAAACTGCATGGAAAGGTAGCCTTTATCCTGTCGATACCCCCTTGAACGTGCCCGCGACTCTGTTTATAGCCCCCCTCATCCGACGCGGTTCCGCCCGCGTCCTTTTCTTTGGACCAAAGCGGAACCAGGCTGGAACGTGGGCGGTTAGCTCAGCGGTAGAGCACTACGTTGACATCGTAGTGGCCACTGGTTCGATCCCAGTACCGCCCACCATTCATCGCCCCTGCAAAGGGGCACGTTGTTTTCAATCGGCGCAGACGCGCCGCGAACAGGAGAAGGCCGATGAAAGTTGCGAACTCGCTCCGCTCGCTGAAGACGCGTCACCGCGATTGCCAGATTGTGCGCCGTAAGGGCCGCGTCTATGTGATCAACAAGACGCAAAAGCGCTACAAGGCCCGTCAGGGCTGATCGTTACGCCAGCAAGCATGACAGGGCCGCCGGGGGAAACCCATGGCGGCTTTTTCATTTGCCCAGAAGGGAAAGCCGATGCACCCCAACCCCGCCTTCCGCCAAACCCCGGCCGCCGAAAGTCTTGCCTTCGCCCGCCATCGCGGCTTTGGCACGCTTTGCGTCAACGGTGAGGGCGGCCCGCTTCTGGCGCATGTGCCGTTTTTGATAACGGAAACCGACGGGCTTTCCGCGCTGGTCCATCTGGCACGCTCCAACGCCATTGCCCGCGCGCCTCTGCCTGGCCCTGCCGTCATCGCTGTGACCGGCCCGGAAAGCTATATCTCACCCGATTGGTATGGCGCCGAAGATCAGGTGCCGACATGGAACTATGTCGCCGTGCATCTGCGGGGCCGGTTGGAAGCCTTGCCGACGGAAACGCTGCGCCCGATGGTGGACGATCTTTCGGCCCTGTTTGAGGCGCGGCTTTTGCCGAAAACGCCTTGGACCAGCGGCAAGATGTCAGACGGCAGCATGGAGCGGATGCTGCGGATGATCCTGCCGTTCCGGCTGGTGATTGAAACGGTGGATGGCACTTGGAAGCTGGGCCAGAACAAAACGCCAGAGCAAAGGGCTGAGGCGGTGGCGGGGTTGCAGGCTTGGCGCGATCCCAGCCCGCGCGAGGAACTGGCCCGGCTGATGCAGCGGGTCAGTGTTCAAGACCAATGATCTGGTGTTGCCGTTTGAGCGAACGATTTTCCTGTGCATCGTAGGCAGAGGTCCCGGACGGTCCGCTTTGACGAACGGGGCGAACATTCCTTACTCACTTGCCCGGAATCAAGGGCGAAGCCCGCCGGGCAGCGCCCGACCGCCCCCTCGGGCGGGCGCTATTGCACCGTCGCCAGCAGAACTTCGGGGGAAGATGTTGGACCATAAAGCGCCTGGAACCAGCCGTGTTGCGCCCACCCGGCGGTCAGGCGCCGCCCTGTGTTCGTTTCCATGGAATGTCCCCGATCCGCCGGAAGCCAAACCTGAAACTCAGGCCCGGTGATACGGCCCACCCGACAGGATCGTGGCTGCGCGATACAATTGTTCGGCCAGCATCACCCGCACCAGCATATGCGGCCAGACCATCGCACCGAAGGAGATTGAGAAATCGGCCTTCGCCCGCAGGGCAGGGTCAATCCCGTCCGCCCCGCCAATCACAAAGGCCACATCCTGCCGCCCGGCATCCCGCCAGCGCGCCAGTTGGGCGGCAAATTCGGGGCTGGAAATCACGCGCCCGCGTTCATCCAGTGTGACCAGAACCGCGCCCGCAGGCACGGCACGGGCCAAAAGCTCTGCCTCGGCCGCCATACCGGCGTTTTTCTTGTCTTCGACCTCATGCTCGGAAAACGGGCCAAGGCTCAAGGCCCGCCCGGTCCGGTCAAAGCGCTGCACATAATCGGCAATCAAATCGCGCTCGGGGCCGGCTCTAAGCCGCCCCACTGCGCACAGATGCACCCGCAAAGGTCAGGCCCCGCGATGGGCGCTGCCCGGCATCCACATTTTCTCAAGCTGGTAGAAATCGCGGACCTCGGGGCGGAAGACATGGACGATGACATCGCCCGAATCGATCAACACCCAATCGCCGGTTTCCTTGCCTTCCATCTTGGCAAGGATGCGGAACTGCTCTTTCAGCCGATCCGCCAGCTTTTCGGAAATCGCCGCCACCTGACGCGAGGACCGGCCCGAGCAGATCACCATGTAATCGGCAACGTCCGACCGGCCGCGCAGATCAATCTGCACGATGTCTTCGGCTTTGTCGTCGTCTACCGACGCCAGCACTGCGGCCAGAACCTGCTCGGAAGTGTAGTCCGGGGCAGATGTGCGATCTGCGCGGGGTCCGACCGGCAATCCGGTCGACGGGTCAGAATGTGACAGGACCTAGTCCTCCGTTAATCACGCCGACTACGCCCCGGCGCCGGGGTGGCGGGCAATCTAGCACTGTTGCCCGGCAACCTCAATCGTCCGGGCCTGCGGTCCGTTTTCGGCACAGTCCCGCCGGCCTATGGGCAAAGGGCCGCCTGCCACGACGCAAAACCACCGTGAAATGCCCGTAAAAAACGCCGCCGGGGCGCTTCGGCGGCTTTCCGCATGTGCATCGGCGGAAAACCGACCGCTGTTGTGCCGGGCTGATTTGCAAAATCGCACAAGTGGACGCACATTTCACGACCACCTTAACCAAGCTGGAGTGTTCCCGCACAACCCAACCCATAAAAGATGAGGAAACCATGGATCCACTTATTTTTACCGACAGCGTCCGTTTCGCCCATATTCTTGCGGTATGCGCGGGCCTCGGCACCTCGATACTGGCCGACCATTACGCCGCAAGGCGGATGGGCCAGCGGATAGATGACGCGCTTTTGTCCACATTGCATCAGTATCACCGCGTGGTCATCCTCGCGCTGGTCGGCATGTGGGTGACGGGCGTGGCCATGATCGGCATCCGCACCGGCTTCGACCCGGCGCTGATGACACCCAAGCTGATGGCCAAGGTTGTCACCGTCACAGTGCTGACAGTGAATGCCTGTGCGATTGCCTGGGTGGCGATGCCGATCTTGCACAAGGCCCGCGGGCGTTCCATCGCCGAACTGCCAGCCCGAACGCGCACCCTGCTGAGTCTGATCGGGGGTATCTCGACGGCCAGTTGGCTGCTTGCCCTGGCCATGGGCGTCAGCAAGGTTCTGGCCGCAAGCCCGGCCGCGACCTTTGTCTACCTGATGCCTGCCGCCTATGTCGCCGCAACTCTGGGCGCGGCAACCCTGCTTTTGGGTATGCGCCCCGTGGCGGCTGTTCGCCTCCACTGACGGCGGAGTTGAAATCGGAGGAGGGCGGGGCCGTGTGCCCCGCCCTTTTCCCTTCGCATCCTTGCCTGCGCAGGGATTCGGGCGTATATGACGGGCCCATGAACCGCTTTTTTGACATGGCCGATCATGAACGCCTGCCTTGGCGTTTCACCGCTTTGGATCGGTCTGTTCTGGCACGACTTCGGTAATCCGGCGCAACTGCGCCCGCGACCCGTTTCCCCATCACAGCCAACTCCAAAAAGGATGAGCCATGGCTCCGCGCACGCTTTACGACAAGATCTGGGACGATCACGTTGTCCATCAGGCCGAAGACGGCACCTGCCTTCTCTATATCGACCGCCATCTGGTGCATGAAGTCACCAGCCCGCAAGCCTTTGAAGGGCTGCGGATGACGGGCCGCAAGGTGCGCAGCCCCGAAAAGACCATCGCCGTGCCGGACCATAACGTGCCGACGACGCTCGATCGCGCCAATGCCTCGACCATGACCGAGGACAGCCGCGTTCAGGTGGCCGCGCTTGACAAGAACGCCAAAGATTTCGGCATCAATTACTATCCGGTGTCGGATGTGCGTCAGGGCATCGTTCACATCGTCGGCCCCGAACAGGGCTGGACCCTGCCGGGTATGACCGTGGTTTGCGGCGACAGCCACACCGCCACCCACGGCGCTTTCGGGTCGCTGGCGCACGGGATCGGCACTTCGGAAGTCGAACATGTTCTGGCCACCCAGACGCTGATCCAGCGCAAGGGCAAGAACATGAAGGTGGAGATCACCGGGTCTTTGCGCCCCGGTGTCACCGCCAAGGACATCACGTTGTCGGTGATCGGCGCGACCGGCACCGCTGGCGGCACCGGCTATGTCATCGAATATTGCGGTCAGGCGATCCGCGAGCTTTCCATGGAAGGCCGGATGACCGTCTGCAACATGGCCATCGAGGGCGGCGCCCGCGCTGGCCTGATTGCGCCGGATGAAAAGACCTTTGCCTATTGCATGGGCCGCCCGCACGCACCGAAAGGTGCAAAGTGGGAGGCCGCTCTGGCCTATTGGAAGACCCTGTTTACCGATGAAGGCGCGCATTTCGACAAGGTCGTGACCATCAAGGGCGAAGACATTGCCCCGGTCGTGACCTGGGGCACCTCGCCCGAAGACGTGCTGCCGATCACCGGCACCGTGCCGCATGCCAATGATTTCACCGGCGGCAAGATCGAGGCGGCACAGCGTTCCATCGACTATATGGGCCTGACCGCGGGTCAGAAGCTGACGGATATCACGATCGACACCGTATTCATCGGTTCTTGCACCAATGGCCGGATCGAAGATCTTCGGGCTGCTGCGGCTGTGCTGAAAGGCAAGAAGATCAAGGACGGCATGCGGGCGATGGTCGTGCCGGGTTCGGGCCTTGTGCGCGCGCAGGCCGAAGAAGAAGGTCTGGCGCAGATCTTCATCGACGCTGGTTTCGAATGGCGGCTGGCGGGGTGTTCGATGTGCCTTGCGATGAACCCCGACCAACTGGCCCCGGGCGAGCGTTGCGCCTCCACCTCGAACCGCAACTTCGAAGGGCGTCAGGGCTACAAGGGCCGCACCCATCTGATGAGCCCGGCCATGGCCGCCGCCGCCGCAATCACCGGTCATCTGACCGATGTGCGCGAAATGATGAATGAAGCCGTGTAAGGACCGGACAAGATGGAAAAATTCACCACCCTGACCGGTATCGCGGCGCCCATGCCGCTGGTCAACATCGACACCGACATGATCATCCCCAAGCAGTTCCTGAAGACGATTCAGCGCTCGGGTCTGGGCAAGAACCTGTTTGATGAGATGCGGTTCGATCGCGCTGGTAACGAGGTTGCCGATTTCGTGCTGAACCAGCCGGCCTATCGCAAGGCGGAAATCCTTGTGGCGGGCGACAACTTCGGCTGTGGCTCGTCGCGCGAACACGCGCCTTGGGCGCTGTTGGATTTCGGCATCCGCTGTGTGATCTCCACCAGCTTTGCAGATATCTTTTTCAACAACTGCTTCAAGAACGGCATCCTGCCGATCGTACTGCCGCAAGAGCAGGTCGATGTTCTGATGGCCGATGCGCGCAAAGGGGCCAACGCCCGCGTGACGGTGGATCTTGAGGCGCAGACTGTCACCACCTCGGACGGGGTCAGCTTCGGCTTCGCGGTGGACCCGCATCGCAAGCATTGCCTGATGAATGGTCTGGATGACATCGGTCTGACTTTGGAAAAGGCATCTGCCATCGACAGTTTCGAGGCAAAGAACGCCGCGCTGCGCCCTTGGGCGTGATTGTCAAATAACCACAACATCTTGGGCCGCCCGATTGGAAACAATCTGGGCGGCCTTTTTCTGACCCCAAGTTTGATGCATTCCGGCGACACCCCCTCCCTGAAATTGCCTTACTCTTTGCTCATTTTTCACGAAGCGATTGCGGGATTCGTCGAAAGAAGGCACAAATTGGGCAAGATTGAGGCAATCCGCCACAAAGTGCGGGACAATACCGGGAAAAGGGGTTGGCAGAGCACCGGCCCTGATCGGGCTGAGGGTGGCAAGGCAGTGGTTTCGCAACTGACAGGCGCACTGATGCGCGCGGTGCTGGTAATGGTCCTGGTGGCGACACCATCCATGCTTCTTTTAGAGATTTCCGCAGATGCCAAGCAGATGGTGGCGCTTGTTGCGCTGTTTCTGGGCGTCTTGACCTTTATCGAATACAACTCCGATTACCCCAGCCTTGTCGAATTTCGGGATGCGCCGCCGTTCAACCGCATCCGCTTTTTGATGCTGTTTGCGACTGTTTTCTTCATCGCGACCATTGAACGCGGCAAGTTGGCCCCCTCGGCCCTGACCGATCTTGCGACGGCCGTGGGCACACTGATCGGTGTGTCGATGGATTTCCCCTATAGCCCGGTGCGGCTGGCGACGCTGATGATGGCCGATGGGGCCTCGGTCGAACAGGTGTCACATGTGCGCACGGCGGCGGGGATGGCCTATCTTATATCGCTGATTTCCCTGTCGGTTTTTGTCGTGGCCCTGAAATCTGGCAACTGGCCGTCGCGTGGGCGGGCTTTTAATGTCTGGGTCAATCTGCCGACCTTTGATCCGACCACGGGCGGCGATGTCGTGGCACGTTTGCAGCGCGATGCCCGGGTCAACATCGCCTTGGGTTTTCTATTGCCCTTCCTGACCCCGGCGGTGGTGATGATTTCCTCGAACGGGTTCGAGCCATTGGCGCTGACCTCGTCGCAAACCCTGATCTGGACGATGACGGCATGGGCCTTTTTACCTGCAAGCCTGTTCATGCGCGGTATCGCCATGGGGCGAGTCGCCGACATGATTCTGGCGCGCCGCAACGCCAACCGCGCGCAGCAAGTCGCGCGCGAGGGCTTGGCTACGGCCTGATTTGCGCTTGCTTTTGGGTCGGGGCGGCTAAGGCCGACAGTCTGCGGATTGCCACCTATAATGCCGATCTCTCGGCCTCTGGTCCGGGTCTTTTGCTGCATGATTTGCGCAAAACGGATCTGCCCCCGCAGCGCGCCGCCGTCGTGCAGGCGATTGTGGCGCTGAAGGCGGATGTCATCCTGCTGACGGGTATTGATTATGACCTGAAGGGTGAGGCTTTGGCTGCGCTGGCGGCCAAGCTTACCGAAGCGGGCGTGCGCTATCCCTATCTTATGCCGTTGCGCCCCAATACCGGGGTGCCGACGGGGCGTGATCTCGATGGCAACGGCCGATTGGGCGAGGCGCGCGATGCCCAAGGCTGGGGCCGCTTTCCCGGCGAAGGCGGCATGGCCATTCTGTCACGGCTGCCACTGGGAACGGATGGCCAGGATTTTTCGGGTTTTCTTTGGGCGGACCTGCCGGGCAATCTGATGCCCGATGCTGACCCGGCGCGTGACATCCAACGCCTGCACAGCACGGGCGCGTTTGAGATTCCCGTGCTGTTGCCGGATGGCAAGACCCTGCGGCTGCTGGCCTTTTACGCCAGCCCCCCGGTTTTTGACGGCCCCGAAGACCGCAACGGCCGCCGCAACCATGATGAGGCGGCGTTCTGGCGGCATTTGCTGGCGGGCGATCTGCCCTATGATCCGCCCGCGCCGCCCTTTGTTGTTTTGGGCCAGACCAGCCTTGACCCCGCCGATGGTGAAGGGCGGCCCGAGGCCCTCCGGTCGCTGCTGCACCACCCGGCGCTGCAAGATCCCGCTCCCAAGGGGGATGCGGGCCGAAGTGATCCGGGGCAAAACGGCGATCCGGCGCTGGATACCGCGCTTTATGATGGCTTGGGCGCGTTGCGGGTTGAGGTGATCCTGCCCTCGGCAGATCTGACGGTGGAACGGGCCGGGGTGCTTTGGCCGCCGGACAATGATCCGCTGGCCGCGACCCTTGCCACCGCCTCGCGCCACCGCCCGATCTGGGTCGAGCTGACCCCGCCTTAAGCCTTCCCCGCTTGACCCCGCGCGCCCCTTTGGCTAGGCCAACGGCGACCCATTTTGCAGGAGCGCCCGATGGCCAACCCTTCCCTTCTTATCCTTGCCGGTGACGGCATCGGCCCCGAAGTCATGGCCGAAGTGAAAAAGATCATTGGCTGGATGGGGGCCAAGCGCGGCGTCCAGTTTGACGTCAGCGAAGATCTGGTCGGCGGCTGCGCCTATGACAAGCATGGCACGCCGCTGCACGATGACACCATGGCCAAAGCCCAGTCCGTTGACGCCGTGCTTTTGGGTGCTGTGGGCGGCCCGAAATATGATGTGCTGGATTTCAGCGTGAAGCCCGAGCGCGGCCTTCTCCGCCTGCGCAAGGAAATGGATCTTTATTCCAACCTGCGCCCGGCCCAGTGCTTTGACGCGCTGGCTGACTTCTCGTCGCTGAAAAAAGATGTCGTGGCCGGTCTGGACATCGTGATCGTGCGTGAACTGACCTCGGGCGTCTATTTCGGCGAGCCGCGCGGCATCTTCAAAGAAGGCAATGAGCGCGTGGGCATCAATACCCAGCGTTACACTGAATCCGAAATCGCCCGCGTGGCGCGGTCGGCCTTTGAACTCGCGCGCAAGCGCAACAACAAGGTCTGCTCGATGGAGAAGGCCAATGTCATGGAATCGGGTATCCTGTGGCGCGAAGTGGTGCAGGAAGTGCATGACCGGGAATATCCGGATGTGCAGTTGACCCACATGTATGCCGACAATGGCGCGATGCAGCTTTGCCGCTGGCCCAAGCAGTTTGATGTGATCGTCACCGACAACCTGTTTGGCGATGTGCTGTCGGATATGGCCGCGATGCTGACCGGCTCCTTGGGCATGTTGCCCTCGGCCTCGCTGGGCAGCCCGATGGCCAATGGCCGCCCGAAGGCGTTGTATGAACCCGTCCATGGCTCGGCCCCGGATATTGCGGGTCAGGGCAAGGCGAACCCGATCGCCTGCATCCTCTCCTTCGCCATGGCGCTGCGGTACAGCTTCAGCATGGGCGATGAGGCTACCCGCGTGGAAAAGGCCGTGGAAAAGGTGCTGGCCGATGGTGTCCGCACCGCCGATCTGATGGGCCCCGAAGGCGGCACCCCGGTGTCGACGGCAGCCATGGGCGACGCTATCATCGCGGCGCTGGACGCCAGCCTCTAAGGCGCTGAAATTTGCGGAAAGGCCCGTGCTGCGGCGCGGGCCTTTTGCATTGATCTTGAGCCTGCCGGGCCTATCTGCAAAAAGCACCAAGCGTAAACAACCCGGTTGGCGCGGAAGGACATTTCCATGGGACCGAATCTGAAAGGCGCGCTTGTGGCGCTTGCAGCCTTTGGCATTTACGCCACACATGATGTGGTGATCAAAGTGCTGGGCGGGTATTATTCGCCGTTCCAGATCCTGTTCTTTTCGGCGCTTCTGGGCTTTCCCTTGGTCACGATCATGCTGTTGTCTGACCGCACCGACGGCAACCTGATCGCGCGCCATCCCTGGTGGTCGCTGATCCGCGCCTTGACCACCGTGACAACCGGGGCGGCGGCGTTTTATGCCTTTTCGGTGCTGCCCCTGGCGCAGACCTATGCGATTTTCTTTGCGATGCCGCTTCTCATCACGATTCTGTCGATCCCGATGCTGGGCGAACATGTGGGTATCCGGCGCGGGTTGGCGGTGCTGGTGGGCCTGATCGGTGTGATGATCGTTCTGCGCCCCGGTCAGGCCGAAATGCAACTGGGCCATCTGGTCGGGCTTTGTGCGGCCTTCACCGGGGCTTTGAACTCGGTCATCGTGCGCAAGATTGGCACGGCGGAACGCTCGGCGGTGCTGATGCTTTACCCGATGATCGCGACGGTCATCCTGATGGGCGCGATCTTGCCCTTTGTCTATCGCCCCATGCCGGTGGAGCATCTGGCACTGGCGGGCGTGATTGCGGGGCTGGCCTTTGTCGCCGCCATGCTGACCATCGCCGCCTATCGCACGGCGCCTGCGGTCATCGTGGCGCCGATGCAATATTCGCAGATCATCTGGGCCGCGATTTACGGCACGCTGTTCTTCAACGAAGGGATCGACAGTTGGACCATGATCGGCACCGCCGTCATCGTCGCTTCGGGTGTGTATATCGTTCTGCGCGAAGGCACGCCGACAGTGTCGAAAAACAGCCCGGTCCTGTCGAACAAGTCCCGCGCGGAAACCGGCTTGATGCCCCGCATCAGCCTTCTGCTTCGCCGAGGTTCAGATTGACCGGGAATCCGCTTGCCAATCCCGGCGGAACGGTTTAACCCGCGCTCCACGGTCGGAGCGTAGCGCAGTCTGGTAGCGCACCTGCTTCGGGAGCAGGGGGTCGGAGGTTCGAATCCTCTCGCTCCGACCAGTTTACCCCCTACTTGCTTTCCCTTAGCGCAGCTTTGTCGGCGCGCCCAAAGGCATGGCT
Source organism: uncultured Tabrizicola sp. (assembly GCA_964393035.1). Taxonomy (GTDB): domain Bacteria; phylum Pseudomonadota; class Alphaproteobacteria; order Rhodobacterales; family Rhodobacteraceae; genus Tabrizicola_A. The sequence goes on along the minus strand of CAYMRX010000003.1, from coordinate 289,790 downwards.
TGGGCGTAGTTTTCCTGCATGAAGCGGATGAAGTTGTCGCGGAATTGCCGGGTATGGGCATGGGCCAGGGCATCGGCGCGCTCGATATCGCGGGCGCGGATCGCTTCCAGCATTGCCACGTGATCGTCGGTCAAAAGATGGCCGTCATGGGTGCGCTCCAGATAGTCGAAGTGCAGATGCAACATGCGGCGGCCCTGATCCAGCAGTCGCTCGTAGAAGCCGGCCATATAGGGGTTCCGCCCCGCGTCGGCGATGGCCATGTGAAACATCTTGTTGGCCTCTGACATGGCCAGATGATTGCCGCCATGGGCTGCCTGCACAAAGACCTCTTGCGCCTTGGCGATGCGGATCAGATCGTCTTCGGTGCGCAATTCGGCGGCCAGCCGGGTGTTCATGCGCTGGGCAATGTCCAGTGCCTCGACATATTTCGGAAAGCTTTGCACATCGATGGGCGCGACGATGGTCGAACGGTTGGCCAGCGTCACCACCAGCCCGTCGCCTGCCAGCCGGATAAACGCCTCGCGTACCGGAGAGCGCGACATGCCGAATCGCTCGGCAAAGGTGGTTTCATCCAAGAGTTGACCGGGGGCGAGCGTCAGCGACAGGATTTCATCGCGCAGCGTTTCATAGGCAAAGCGCGCGCCCGTTCCCTTGGTGCGTTTGACGTCGCTTTCCATGTCCATGTTCTACGCCCCCCGGATGCTTTGCGGCATGGTTAGCGATTGCGGTGCAGCGTGTCGACACGGAACATTCTTCAATTGACTTGTCGGCACAGTGTCGGCAAGATTGTGGCAAATCCATTGCCGCCCGCTCTGGCTGCCGCGGCCCGTTCCGAAAGGTTTTCCCATGCTGAAACTGCAAGGCGTGATGCCGGCGCTTGTCACCCCCTACGACACCAAGGGCGCGATTGATTTTGTCGCCTTTGAAAAACACCTGACCGCCCTGCGCGCGGCCGGGGTGTCGGGTTGGGTGCCCTGCGGGTCTTCGGGCGAATATAACCTGATGTCGGATGAGGAGCGGGATCAGGTTCTGCAATTCGTCAAGAATTTCGCCAAACCCGGCGAGATCCTGATCGCCGGCACCAACGCGCCCTCGACCGCAGGTGTGATTGCCAACACGCTGCGCGCCAAGGCAATGGGCTATGATGCCGTTCTGTTGGCCGTGCCGTTCTACACCAAGCCGACGCAGGCCGAGATCATTGCGCATTTCAACGCCGTGATCGCCGCCACCGATATGAATATCGTCCTCTATTCCTATCCCGGCAAGGACGGGGTGGAGATTGAATATGAGGCGCTGGATGCTTTGGCCGACAATCCGCGCATCATCGGCATCAAGGAATCCTCGGGTGTGATGCAGCGCGCCATCGGCATTTCGACCCGCTACGCAGGCCGGATTCAACTGGTGTCGGGGTCGGATGACATTGCGTGGGATTTCATGCATTGGGGCGCAGATAGCTGGATCTGCGGCCCGGCCAATTGCATGGCCAAGCCGGTTTGCGAAATGGACGCGGCTTTCCGCAAGGGCGACCATGCCCGCGCCAAGGAAATCATGACTGCGATCTGGCCCGCGATGAACGTGCTGGAATCCGGCAAGTTCGTGCAAAAGCTGAAATATGGTTGCGAATTGCAGGGTAACCCGGTGGGCGAATGCCGCCTGCCCTTCGGCCCGCTGACCGATGCCGAAAAGGCCGAGTTTTCGGCCGCGATGCAGCCGATCCTGAACTGGAAGTAAGCCATGGCCACGGTCGTTGAAGGGGGCAGGCTATGACGACTGTCGTTGTCGGGGCAGGGATCATCGGCACCGCAATTGCCCATGACTTGCAAAAGCGTGGCCGTCAGGTGGTTCTGCTGGACCGTGAGGCCCCCGGCATGGGGGCCTCGTTCGGGAATATGGCGTCGATTGCCGTGACCGAATTCATGCCCGCCTCACGACCGCAGGTCTGGAAACAGATCCCCGGCTGGATGCTGGACCCCGAAGGCCCGGTGCGGGTGCGGCCCGGTTACATGCCGCGCCTTGTGCCGTGGTTCCTGCGCTTTATTGCCGCCGCGCGCCCGTCCAAATTGCGGGCGCTGGAGGCTGAGGGGGCGGCGCTTTGCGCCCGGTCCTTGGATGACACGCTGGCGCTTTTGGCGGAAACCGGATTGTCGGATCAGATCAGCGCCGAGGGCTGCCTTTCGCTGTACACCGACGAGGCGGAATACCGCGCCGACAGCGACCACATCGAAATTCTGGAGCGTTTCGGTTTTGCCCATACCCGCTTGACCGGCGATCAGGCGCGCGAGCTGGAGCCGGAACTGTCAAAGACCATCGGTCTGGCGGTGCTGTTCCCGCAGAACCGTTCGATGAAAGACCCCTACAAGCTGGTGCTGGCTCTGGCGGAACGGTTCACGGCCATGGGTGGCCGGATCGAACGCGGTGAGGTGGTGGGCTTTACCCGCGGTGAGGCCATCCGCGAGGTGGTGTTGAAGGACGGCGGCCGTCTGCCCGCTGATGAGATGGTGGTGGCGGCTGGCGCGTTTTCGCATCAGCTTTCCAAACTGTTGGGCGAACCGATCCCCTTGGAGACGGAACGCGGCTATCACACCCAGATCATGTCGCCCGGCATTTCGATGCGCCATTCGATCATCTGGCCCGCCCGCGCCTTCATGGTGACGCCCACCGCTGGCGGGATTCGCGTGGGCGGCACGGTGGAAATGGCGGGGCTGGAGGCCGCGCCGGATTACCGCCGCGCCAAGGTTACGGTGAAGCGGGCCATGACCGCGCTGCCGAACCTTAAGGCGGACAACACCAGCGAATGGATGGGCCATCGCCCGGCCCTGCCCGATACGGTGCCGATCCTGTCGGCCAGCGCCAAGACGCGCGGGGTTTACTATGCCACCGGACATGGCCACCTTGGCCTGACCTATGCCGCCACCACCGCGCGGCTGATGGGTGAATTGGTGACCGGGGCCACGCCTTCGGTCGATCTGCACCCCTATCGGGTCAACAGGTTTTAAGGAGCAGGAAATGACGCAAAAGGTATGTCTCGTCACTGGCGGCGGTCGTGGCATTGGCGGCGCGGTTGCCCGTGAAATGGCGGCGCGGGGCTATAAGCTCGCGCTGATGTCGCCCTCGGAAAGCTGTGAGACGCTGGCCGCCGAACTGGGCGGCGTTGCCCGTCGTGGGGTTGCGCAGTCCGAGGCTGATCTGAAGGGGATCGTGGACACCGCGATGCAGGCCTATGGCCGGATTGATGCCGTTCTGAACCACACCGGCCACCCGCCGAAGGGTGATCTGCTGGCGATCAGCGACGAGAATTGGGATCTGGCCAATGACATGATCGTCAAATCGGTGGTCCGCATGGCCCGTCTGGTGACGCCGATCATGCAGGCCCAAGGCGGCGGGTCGATCGTGAACGTCACCACCTATGCGGCCTTTGAACCCTCGCTCTGGTTCCCGGCCTCTTGCGTCTACCGCGCAGGCGTATCGGCCTTTGCCAAGCTATATGCCGACCGCTACGGCCCGGAAAACATTCGGATGAACTGCCTGATGCCGGGCTTCACCGACAGCCTTGATGTGGCGAAATATGGTGAGTTGGCGGCGTTGAAGCGCATTGGCAAGGTTGAGGAACAGGCCAAGGCGGCGGCCTTCCTGCTGACGGACGACAGCTCTTACGTGACCGGCCAAAGCCTGCGGGTGGATGGCGGCGTGACCAAACACATCTGAGGCACCTCTATGCGTTGGAACCGGACCATTCAAACCGTTGACGTTCATTGCGCCGGCGAAATTGGCCGCGTGATCACCGGGGGGGTTTTGAACATCCCCGGTGCGACCATGGCGGAAAAGCTGCATCATCTGAACAGCGGCAATGACGAGTTGCGCCGCTGGCTGTGTTCGGAACCGCGGTCCGGCCCGGCGGGGTCATTTTGCTTGCTGGTTCCGGCCTGTGATCCGGCGGCGGATGTCGGGCTTCTCATCCTGCAACCGGATCAGGCGCATGCGATGTCCGGCTCCAACGCCATGTGCGCGACGACCGCGCTTTTGGAAACCGGCATGATCCCGATGGTGGAGCCGGTCAGCGTGGTGACCTTTGATACGGCGGCGGGGCTGGTGAAGGCCACCGCCACTTGTCAGGGTGGCAAGGTGGTGAAGGTGACGCTGGACATGCCGCCGTCGTTCGTGGTCGCCAAGGATGCGGTGATCGACACGCCGGAATGGGGGCCGGTGCGCTATGATCTATGTTTTGGTGGTATCTTCTATGCGCTGATTGATGCCGATCAGATCGGCGTGAAGATCGCCCCGGAAAACGCGCGCGAACTGGCGATGACCGGGGTTGATCTGCGTGCCCGCATCGCGGCGCAGGAACCTGCACTGCACCCGACGACGCCCGCGCTGAATGGCGTTTCCTATGTGATGTTCCGCGCCGAGGAACCCGACGGCGCGTTGCGTACCTGCACCACCTTGCGCCCCGGCCGGGCGGACCGGTCGCCCTGCGGCACCGGATCGAATTCGAACATGGCCGCTTGGGCAGCACGGGGCCGGGTGAAGCCCGGCGATGTGGTGGTGTCGCGCTCCATCATCGGCGGTGAGTTCCAGACCGAATTCGTCGCGGAAACCAGCATCGGCCCCTATCCCGCCACGCAGAACCGGGTTTCCGGTCAGGCCTGGATTTATGGCATCAGCCAGATCGGACTGGACCCGACCGATCCCTTCCCGCAGGGTTTCACGCTTTCAGACACATGGGGCAGTTGAGAGGGCCACACCGATTTGGGCGGGGCCATGACGCACCGCAGACCTTCGGGGGGTATGCTGCCCTCCACCGTTTGACGAACCGCCGGTCTACCGTACTCGTCCGCTGCCAGGCGATCTTGGCATAGGGTGAAATCATGACAGTTTCGAATTCGTTGATTGAAAAGGATTTAGCGCATCATATCCATCCCTTCACCGATCTTGCGGCACATGCCAAGCGCGGGCCGATTGTCATCGACCGGGGTGATGGACCTTATGTGATTGATACAGAAGGGCGGCGCTACTTTGAGGCGGTATCGGGCCTGTGGTCGGCCGCCCTTGGGTTCAGCGAGACACGGCTTGCCGACGCGGCCATAGCCCAGTTTCGCAAATTGCCCTATTATCACAGCTTCACGCACAAAACCCATGCCCCGGCCATCGACCTTGCCGCCAAGCTGGCCGAACTGGCGCCGCCGCATCTGAACCATGTGCATTTTGCCAACTCCGGCTCGGAAAGCGTGGATACGGCGATCAAGCTGGTGTGGTATGCAAATAACGCGCGCGGCAAACCCAAGAAGAAGACCTTCCTGTCGCGCAAGCTTGGCTATCACGGCGCAACCGTAGCTGCGGGAAGCTTGACGGGTATTCCGCGCATCCATGCCGATTTCGACCTTCCTGCCATTCCCGTTCGCCATCTGACCTGCCCGCATTTCTATCGCGAAGGTCTGCCGGGAGAATCCGAGGCTGAATTTGTGGCCCGCCTTGGCCGTGAGATGGAAGCGGTGATCGCCGTTGAGGGTGCCGATACCATCGCCGCCTTTATCGCCGAGCCTCAGATGGGCGCGGGCGGTGTACTGCCGCCGCCACAGGGCTATTGGCCGATGGTGCAGGCCATCTGTCGCAAGCACGATATCCTGATTGTGCTGGACGAGATCATCACTGGCTTTGGCCGTATGGGTACCATGTTCGGCGCGGATTATTTCGGCATTACGCCCGACATCATGATCCTTTCGAAACAATTGACGTCTTCCTACCAACCCTTGGGTGCGCTGTTGGTTTCTGATGTGCTGAATGACATTTTGGTTCAGCAAAGTATCAAAATTGGTTCTTTCGCCCATGGTTTTACCAACACGGGCCACCCTGTTGCTGCAACTGTGGCGCTGGAGACCATTCGCATCATTGAATGTGATGGTCTGGTGGAAAATGCCCGTCTCAGGGGAGAGGAACTGCAAGCGGGCCTGCGTGAATTCGCGGACCACCCCTTGGTGGGAGAGGTGAGGGGCGAAGGCTTTATGGCCGCTGTTGAGTTCGTCGCTGACAAGGCGGCCAAGCGGCGTTTTGATCCCGTTGGCAAACTTGGCGGCTTTCTCTTTGAACGCGCCCATGAACACGGCCTGATCCTGCGCGCCGTGGGGGATGCGGTGGTGTTCTGCCCCCCTCTGATTACCAGTTCAGGGCAGGTCGCCGAGGTGCTCAAGGCATTTGCGCGTACAGTGCGCGATGCCGAGAGCTTTGTCATCGAACAGGGTTTGAAATGATAGAAAGAGCGCAGGCCGTGACATGAATACACTCGAAAACCAAACCATCCTTGTCACCGGGGCAACCGGGGCGATTGGGCAGGCGATCTGCGCCAGCCTTGCTGCCGAAGGCGCCCGCGTGGTGATCCATTATGGCCGCAACCGTGTGGCCGCTGAGGCCCTGCTGGAAGCGATTGGCGGCAAGGGCACCTGTCTGTCGGCCGATCTTTCCGACCCTGCCGCTGCGACTGCCCTTTTTGAGGCCGCCGTAAAGGCCGAAGGCAAGATCACCGGGTTGGTGAACAACGCGGGGATCCGCAGTGAGGTGCCTGTGACGGCCGATCTGGCGGATTGGCAGGCCACATGGGACCGCGAAATGCGGGTGAACTTCCTGTCGGCGGTGGATCTGACCCGCGCGGCCATCTTGCACTTTCGAACCCACGGCGGCGGGCGGATCATCAACATGGCCAGCCGCGCGGGGCAGCGCGGCTATGCGTCAAACGCCATGGCCTATGGCGCCTCGAAAGCCGCGCTCATCAACCTGACGAAATCGGTCGCCCAAAGCCACGGGGCCGAGGGCATCACCGCCGTCGCCCTTGCCCCCGGCTGGGTGCGCACCGAAATGGCCGAGGCTTTCATCGCCCAACATGGCGAGGCCGCCGCGCTGAACGGCATACCGATTGGCCGCATGGCCACCCCGAATGAAGTGGGCGAACTGGTCGCCTTCACGTTCCGCCCCACCCAAGCCTCGCTCAATGGCGCGGTTCTGGATGTGAATGGCGGCAGCTATCTGCGCTAAGGAGTCATCATGCGCTTTCAAGACAAGACCGTTATCGTCACCGGGGCCGCAGGCGGCATCGGCACGGCCATTGCCCAACGCTTTGCCAATGAGGGCGCACAGGTCATCGTGACGGATGTGAACGCCGACGGGGTCGAGGCGACTGCCGCAGCGATCCGCGCCACCGGGGGCCGCGCCCGCGGATTTGCCAGCGACATCTCCAAGGCTGAGGGTTGCAAGGCTGTCATCGCCGATGTCATGGCCCATGAAGACCGCATTGATGTGCTGTGCAACAATGCCGGGATCAACCGTCGCGGCCCGCTTCTGTCGCTGACGGCCGAGGATTGGGATCTGTCTTTCGCGGTCAACCTCGATGCGATGTTCCACCTTTGCCAAGCCGCATTGCCGCATATGATTGCCCAAGGTGGGGCCGCGATTGTGAACACGGCCAGCCAGTGGGGGCTTTACCCGGCGCCGAACCACATCGCCTATAACGTCACCAAGGCCGCGGTGGCGAGTTTCACCCAGAACCTCGCCCGCGATTACGCACCGCAAAAGATCCGCGTCAACGCGGTCTGCCCCGGCGAGATTCATACCCCGATGCTGGAGGCCGGCGTGAAACGGTCGGGCCGCACCATTGCGGATCTGGACAAACTTGTGCCCTATGGCCGCATCGGCAAACCCGAGGAAGTGGCGGCACTGGTGGCCTTCCTTGCCTCGGACGAGGCCGCTTTCATGTGCGGGTCTTTGGTGGAAATCACCGGCGCGCAGGCTGTGGCCTAAGGAGCAAAGATGCGGCTGGGGTTTATCGGAACAGGCACCATCACCGCGCATGTCGTGCGGGGGCTGAAGGCCTCGGCCTTGGCTGATTGGCAGGTCATCCTTTCCCCCCGCAGCGCAGCAATTGCCACCGAACTGGCGAAGCTGCCCGGTGTTGCGGTGGCGGCCGACAATCAGGCCGTGATCGACAGCGCCGATGCTGTGGTTTTGGCCGTGCGCCCGCAGGTCGCCGCCGAGGTGGTGAAGCCGCTGCGCTTTGCCCCGGATCGCCCGATCATCAGCCTGATCGCGGCAACCTCGCTGGAGGATCTTGCCGCTTGGACCGGCGCGCGCGCGATTTGCCGCGCCATCCCCCTGCCTTCGGTCGAGGCCCGCACCTGCGTGACCCCGGTCTTCCCGCCCGATCCCTTGGCCATGCGAATGTTTGACGCCTTGGGTCAGGCGCTGGCCGTGCATGATCTGCCCGCCTTTGACGCCTATGCCACCGGCAGCGCGGTGATGGCTACATGGTTTGGTGTGGCCGAAACCGCAGCGGGCTGGATGGTGGAAAATGGCATCCCGCCGGCTGATGCGGAAACCTATATGCGCGGGCTATTTGCTGATCTGGGCGTGACCGTGCGCGACAAGGCCCGCAGCCTTGAGACATTGCGCCATGACCATGCGACCAAGGGTGGCCTGAACGAACAGATCTGGCGGGTGTTCGGCGAGAAAGACGGCCCGCAGGCTTTGCGGGCCGCGATGTCCTCTGTCATGGCGCGGATTGGTGGGCGCAAATGAAAAAGCCCGGCGCTGACGCCGGGCCTTTTCATCATATCACAGGGATCACAGATCGGCAGGCAATTCCCGCACCGCGCCCTTGTCAGCCGAGGTGGCCAGCAGCGCATAGGCCTTGAGCGCCGCCGACACCTTGCGCGGGCGGGCTTTCTCGGGTTTCCAGCCCTTGGCGTCCTGTTCGGCCCGGCGTTTGGCCAGATCGGCATCGCTGACCCGCAGGCTGATGGTGCGGCCCGGAATGTCGATGTCGATCATGTCGCCCTCGCGCACGAGGCCAATCGCGCCACCTGCCGCCGCTTCGGGGCTGGCATGGCCGATGGAAAGCCCCGAGGTGCCGCCCGAGAAGCGCCCGTCGGTCAAAAGCGCACAAACTTTGCCCAGACCCTTCGACTTCAGATAGCTGGTCGGGTAAAGCATTTCCTGCATCCCCGGCCCGCCTTTCGGCCCTTCATAGCGGATCACCACCACATCGCCCGCCACGATCTTGTTCGACAAGATCGCTTCCACGGCGGCGTTCTGGCTTTCGAATACCCGCGCCGGACCCGAGAACACGAAGATCGATTCATCGACGCCGGCGGTTTTCACGATGCAGCCATTCAGCGCGATATTGCCTTTCAAGACCGCAAGCCCGCCCTCTTTCGAGAACGCATGTTCGGCCGAGCGGATCACGCCATTTACCCGGTCAAGATCCAGCTCGGCATAGCGTTTGGACTGGCTGAAGGCGGTGGCGCTGCGCACATTCCCCGGCGCGGCCTTGAAGAAATCGCGCACGTTGTCATGGTTGGTGCGGCTGATATCCCAATGATCCAGTGCCGCCCCCATCGTGGCCGAATGAACGGTGACGCAATCGCGGTTCAAAAGGCCCGCATTGTCCAGCTGGCCAAGGATCGCCATGATCCCGCCCGCGCGGTGAACGTCCTCCATATGCACATCCTGCTTGGCCGGGGCCACCTTGCACAGACAGGGCACGCGGCGGGAAAGCTGGTCGATGTCATCTTGATCAAAGTCGATCCCGCCTTCATGCGCGGCGGCCAGAATGTGCAGGATGGTGTTGGTCGAGCCACCCATGGCGATATCCAGCGCCATGGCATTCTCGAACGCCGCCTTGTTGGCGACATTGCGCGGCAGGATGCTGTCGTCGTTCTGGTCATAATAGCGCTTGGCCAGATCAACGATCAGGTGCCCCGCTTCGACAAACAGGCGCTGGCGGTCGGAATGGGTGGCAAGGGTCGATCCGTTGCCGGGCAGCGACAGGCCCAAGGCTTCGGTCAGGCAGTTCATGGAATTGGCCGTGAACATGCCCGAGCAAGAGCCGCAAGTCGGGCACGAGGCCTTTTCGATCGCCTCGACCTCCTCGTCGGTGTATTTGTCATCGGCGGCGGAAACCATGGCATCGACGAGATCCAGCGCCAGCTCTTTGCCCTTCACAATCGCCTTGCCAGCTTCCATCGGCCCGCCCGACACAAACACCACCGGAATGTTCAACCGCATGGCGGCCATCAGCATGCCGGGGGTGATCTTGTCGCAGTTGGAAATGCACACCATCGCATCGGCGCAATGGGCGTTGACCATATATTCCACCGAATCCGCGATGATTTCACGCGACGGCAGCGAATAGAGCATCCCGTCATGGCCCATGGCGATACCGTCATCGACGGCAATGGTGTTGAACTCTTTCGCAACACCGCCCGCCGCTTCGACCTCGCGCGCGACCATCTGGCCAAGGTCTTTCAGATGAACGTGGCCGGGAACGAACTGGGTGAAGCTGTTGACGATGGCGATGATTGGCTTGCCGAAATCGCCATCCTTCATGCCGGTGGCGCGCCAAAGGCCACGGGCACCGGCCATGTTGCGGCCATGGGTGGTGGTGCGGGAACGATAGGCGGGCATGGGGATTCCTCCGGCATTTGTCAGGCATGAAGTGGCACTCAAGGGCCGGTGGGTCAAGGGCAAGCGTTCGATTAAGCGGTTCAAATCACCGCTTGCCACAACTCGATAAAGACCCGCGCCTCATCGCCGGCTTCGGCCCAGGCGGTGCCGAACAGAACCGCGTCCGACAGCCAGCCGTGCGGGCCTGCCGGGGCCTCGATCACCGCGCGGGTACGACCGTGATAGCTGCCATCGGGCATCGGCTGCATGCGGCCAGCATTGGTTATCATCAGCGGGGTGCCATCGGTCAGCCGCAGGCAATAGCGGGCCTCGATGTCATAGGCCCCATCAGGGCGGCGCAGCGCAAAATCCGCCCCACCGGGCAGGATGTCGCCCGCCCAGCCATCGCCCGCAACGCGGCCGCCGATGATCGGAAACATCGCCCGGACCGTGCCTTGCGCGGTTTCAAACTCCAACGCCGCGCCCAGATCGGCGCGGATGGCGCAGATCTGGCGCAGCACGGGTTTTCCGGGGCTGGTCAGCGCGCCCAAGGTGATCGCGTCGGGGCTTGTTGCAGTCATCGCTTTTTCCCTATGGTCGGGATGATGGTGCCGGGTAACCGGCGCAAAACGCAAGAGGGCGCAGATGATCCTGATCGCAGGCGGCGGCATCGCGGGGCTGGTGATGGGGCTGACGGCGCATCAGTTGGGGCTGCCCTTTCGGGTGTTTGAACGCGTGGCAGAGCCGCGCCCCTTGGGGGTGGGCATCAACCTGCAACCAAACTCGGTCCGGGAGTTGTTCGATCTGGGGCTGGAGGCCGAGTTGGAGGCCATCGGCGTGCGCACCCGTCAATATGGGTTTTATTCCAAAACCGGCCGCGAGATCTGGGTGGAGCCGCGGGGCCTTCATGCGGGCTATCATTGGCCGCAATATTCCATCCATCGCGGGCAGTTCCAGATGATGCTGTTGCGCGTGCTGCGGGAACGGGCCGGGCATGACTGTGTTGTCACTGGCGCGGGCGTCGTCGGCTATGAAAGCTCTGACACCGGGGCAAGCCTGATCCTGACGGATGGCCGCCGTGTTGCGGGCGATGTGGTGATTGCCGCCGATGGCATTCATTCCGCCATTCGCAAGCAAATGGTGCCGGCTGAGGGCGAGCCGATCTGGAACGGTGCGATCATGTGGCGCGGCACCACGCAGGCCCGGCATTTTCTGGGCGGCCATGCCATGGCGCTGGCAGGGCATGACAGCCAGCGTTTCGTCGCCTATCCGATTTCCACCGAAGATCCGGTGACCGGACTGGCCGAGATCAACTGGATTGCCGAGTTGCGGGTTGACCCTGCGCGCGCGCTGTCAAAGGGCGACTGGAACCGCCCCGCCGACAAGGAGAGCTTTCTGCCCGCCTTTGAGGATTGGGTGTTTGACTGGATCGACTGCCCGGCAATGGTCCGGGCGTCCGGCACTGTTTATGAATACCCGATGGTGGACCGCGAACCCTTGCCCAGTTGGATCGACGGCGCGGTGACGCTGATCGGGGACGCCGCCCATGCCACCTATCCCGTGGGGTCGAACGGGGCGTCCTTGGCGATCATCGACGCCCGCAAATTGGGGGCGGCGTTCCGCACCCATGGGGTGACCCGGGCCGCCCTTCTGGCCTATGAGGCCGAGATGCGACCCCGCGCCGAAGCCATCTTGCGCGCCAATCGCGGCAAGGGGCCGGATGCGGTGATGCAGATGGTCGAAGATCGTTCCGGCGGGGTTTATGAGGATATCGAAACCGTCATTCCCCGCGCCGAACTTGCCGCGCATGCCGAGAAATACAAGCAGTTGTCGGGGTTTTCAGTGGCGATATTGAACGCGCAACCGCCGATCCTTGGCGCGGGCTGAGAAGGGGCGCACGGGGGTTTTCCACCCCCGCGCGGGTTTCAGGGAAACCCGCTTCCCCCGGAGGATATTTGCGCCAAGATAAAGGCCTAGCGTTGTGACCAGATGGCCGCGATGTAGCTGGCGGTCATCAGATCGAGATGCGCGCCGCCGCCGTTCTTGGCGATGGTGATTTCATCGTCGGAGTGGCGGGTGTAAACTGCGGGGGCGTCGTAGAAATCCGCGATGATGCTGGCTTCGGTGATGGCGCCGGAGGCGATGGGTTTCATCAACTCGCCGATGTGGTGGACCGTGGTTTCGCGGCTGTCGACGAAAATCCGGGCACGGGACATGGCGGTATCGTCCATCTCGCGCATGTCGGGGCGATAGGCGCCGATCAGGTCGACATGCTGACCGGGTTGCAGCCAGTCGCCCTTGATCAAGGGTTCGGTCGCCATCGTGGCCGAACAGATGATGTCGGCCGCTTTGACGGCACGTTCCAGATCATCGGCCACGGGCAGGCCCATTGCCTCGGCCCCGGCACGGCTGCGGTTCCAGACGGTGAATTTGGCATCCGGGATGATCGAGGAATAGGCCTCCACCATCGACCGCGCCACGGCGCCAGCGCCGACCAGCAGGATATTCTTGGCGTCCTTGCGGGCGAGGCGGCGGGCTGACAAGAGGCTGTCGCCGGCGGTTTTCCATTTGGTCACCAGATGGAAATCCACCAGATGCGTCAACTCGCCGGTGATGTCGTCAAACAACGTGACGACACCGTGGATCGACGGCAAGCCGCGCGCGGCATTGCCCGGCACCACGGTGGCCGCTTTGACCAGGGCGCCCAAGCCATCAATCCATGTCGCGCGGTCCAGAATGGTGTCTTGCCCGCGATAGACGAACAGATCCTTGATGTCGGGTTTCGGCAGGCGGTGACCTGCCTCAAACGCATCCAGAAGCCCCGCCCAACTCAGCAGGCTTTCCGCCTCTTTCGGCACGATCTGCATGGTCATATCCCCGCCTCTTTCATTGTCAAAAGCCCTTCGGCCACCAGCCGCGCCGCCCAACCCTGCCAGCTTTCGAACTGATGCGTCCGCCAGCCGCGCCGGGCCGCTGCCACGATGTTATCGGCGCGGTCATCGGTAAAGAGCAGGCTTTGCGGGGGCAAGCCGCAATCGGCCTCCACCATTTCATAAATCCGAGGGTCGGGTTTGATGACGCCCATCCGGCCTGAGACATAAAGCCGGTCAAAATCGGCCAGAAAGTCCATTTTCGGCAGGGCTTCCTCGAAGGAATACTTGCCGAAATTGGTCAGAGCAAAGACCGGAACGCCTTTGGCACGAAGCGCGCGTTGCAAGGCGATGGCGCCTTCGATGCGGGGCGAGGCCAGTTCGATCCAGCGATCATACCATAGGCGGATTTCGTCCTGCCAATGTGGGGTGCGTTCCGCCCAATCGTAGATGGTTTCCCTGAACAACCCGCCCGCATCCACCAGATCATTCATGTGGTGCAGATCGACCTCGGCAAACAGCGCGCGGCGGCGCTCCTCACCAATTACCCGGTCATAGAAAGCCTCGGGCTGCCAGCGGGTCAGCACATTGCCGATGTCAAAGATCACCGCTTGGGGCTGATGCCGTTGATTTTCGCGATCCATTTGTCTTTTCCAAGAACAGTTGATTTTGTGACACTGACCGAAGCGAAGGGTGAAATGGCGTTTACCGCTATGCGAATGGCTTCGACCAGATCGTTGTCCGCCCAAGGGTTGACGATAATCCCTTTGACGGCATCTGCGGAAAGCGGGAGCCGCTGGGGAAGGTTCTCTAATCTGTCGGCCATGGCAACAAAGCGATATTCCTGTTCACTTTCATATCCATTGAACTTCGAGAATACCAAATCTGCCGGGGCAATCTCGGCGGCCCGCCGAATTGGGAAATAGCTCATCGACTCATGGCGGGTTTGATAATCAGGTGAGGCAAGGGCGTCCTATTGCGCTATGAAGGCTTTCCTGGGAAGCAGCAGGGCAACCATCAGGCCGGGTTCACTGTAACTGCGCCAGTGATGATACTTTTCTGTGCCCTCGGTCACGCAGATGGCGCGAACCGATTTCTTGAAAATCTCGGCATATCGCTGGATGCAAATCTTGTCGTTGCCATCTTCCCATTTTTCCGGGTCGGCGAGATACATTCCCTGCTTCAAGGTATCGAGCGCGCGCCCTAACGGCATGTATTTTCTGAAAAAGTCTTTGCTCGCGGTTTGCGCCGCGCCAATCGTCACATTCAAAATTAATCCTCACATATCTCCACTTGGGGCTGCGACATCCTGCACCTTCCGGCGCACGGTTTCGCGCCAGAGCGTATAAAGCCCCGCCCCGCAGATGAGCGCAATCCCTGCCCAGGCGGTGTGGTCGGGCCATGTGCCAAAGACCACCACGCCCCAGAAGATCGCCATTGGCATGCCGATATATTCGAAGGGCGCGACAAGGGCGGCTTCGGTGGTGCGGTAGGCCTGGCTCATCATCAGCCCGCCGATGCCCACGGCCATGCCGGTGGCCACAAAGGCCCACCAATCGGCGAAGGGGGGCATGACCCATGGGCGGAACAGGAATTCCCATGTGCTGCCGGGGGCTTGGGCCATATGGCCGTCTCCGGTCAGGATGCCGAAGGTGGACGAGACGATGATGAACCCCACCTGCACATAAAACGACAGGGTTGCGGCACTTTCCGTATCGCGCATCTGCCGCGTCATCATGTGGGATGAGGCATAGCAAAAGGCGGAAATGAGGACGAGGATCGCGGCGGGCTGGATCATGCCTTGGCCCGGCCGTGTCATGATGACGACGCCCAAAAGCCCCATCGCCACCGCCGCCCAGCGCCGCGGGCCGACCTGTTCGCCCAAGATCAGCGCCGACATCATGGTGACGAACAGGGGGGACACGAAGGCCACCGCCACCGCATCGGCCAAGGGCATCAGCGACAGGCCGACGAAATAGGTGATGTTTGACACCATCACGATGCAGGTGCGGATCAGATGTGCACCGGGTCGGCGGGTCAGAATCTGTCCGAACCCGGCCTTGGAGATCCACATCAGCGCCAGCACCAGCGCAATGCCAATGAAGGCGCGGATCAGGATGATCTGGTGCAGCGCATAGGCGCCTGACAGCGCCTTGATCGCCAGATCGTTCATCGACAGGATTATCCCGCCACCCAAGGCCAGAAGAATACCCGAGGCATTGCTTTTCGGTTGTGTGTTCATGGGGTTAGTCAAAACGTGACGGGTGGGGGAATCTATCTTGGGCGCGACATCAGGTGGCGGCTTTGACCAACCGGTCCAATTGGTCAAGAAAGCGTGATCTGTCCGCCTTGGAAAATGGCCTGCCGCCGCCTTGGCGGAACGGGTCGGCCGACCGCAGGTCTTGCATCAGATCACGGGTAGCCAAAGCCATGCCGATGTTGGCAGTGGTCAACACTTCGCCGTTTGGCTTGATGACCTGCGCCCCTGCCGCCACGCATTTCGCGGCCAAGGGAATGTCGCCCGTCACCACCACATCGCCGGGCTGGCAGGCGCCAGCGATGTGTTTGTCGGCCTCATCAGGGCCAGCGGTGACATAGACGCTTTCAACCAGCGGGTTGGCGCTGGGCCGGATGCCGCCATTCGACACCAGAACCATCCGCACCCGGTGCCGGGTGGCGACCCGCTCGGCCTCGTCCTTGACGGGGCAGGCGTCGGCGTCGATCCAGATCACCATCAGCCGTGCAGCGCCTGTGCGTGGAAGGCGATGTGTTCTTCCATGAAGCTGGAGACGAAGAAATAGCTGTGGTCATAGCCCTTTTGCATGCGGAAGATGCCACCCTGACGGCGTTCGGCCATCGCGGCGGACAGGGCTTCCGGCTTCAAAAGGTCGATGAACTGGTCTGAAGTGCCTTGGTCGATCAGGATCGGCCCATCAAAGCCGCGCTTCTTCATCAACAAAGTCGCGTCATGGGCGGCCCAGGTGGATTCGTCACTGCCAAGATAGGCGGTGAACTGTTTGCGGCCCCAATCAGAGGCGGTCGGGTTGCAGATCGGCGAGAAGGCGGAAACCGAACGGAAGCGGCCCGGAAAGCTCATCGCGATGGTCAGCGCACCATGACCGCCCATCGAGTGGCCCGTGATGGCTTGGGCTTCTTCGGCCAGCGGGAAAGAGTTGAACAGCACGCGGGGGAGTTCCTCGGTCACATAATCCCACATGCGGAAATGCGGCGCCCAAGGGGCTTGGGTGGCGTTCACATAGAACCCCGCGCCTTGGCCGAGATCATAGGCTGCGTCATTGGCGACACCTTCGCCACGGGGGGAGGTATCGGGGAACACCAGCGCCACGCCCATCTCTGCCGCCCAGCGCTGGGCGCCGGCCTTGGTCATGGCGTTTTCATGGGTGCAGGTCAGGCCCGACAGATACCAGATCACCGGAACCGCGCCGGTTTCCGCCTCCTCCGGCAGGAAAAGGCCAAAGGTCATATCGCCGCCTGTCGCCTGCGAGGCATGGCTATACACCCCCTGCACGCCGTCGAAACACCGGTTTTCCGAGATCGTTTTCATCATTTTCCTACCCTTGGCCCGATCAGGGGCCATCACATCCGAGACTGTCAGCCGCCAAAGCGCCGTTGCAGGCAGAATTGCCTTTGAAACCTGTTGCGGCGCAACCCCGTAATGCGAGGAAGCCCTGAAAACTTCGCGCCGTTTATCGCCCCCGCGTCCAGCCCACCGATTTGCCCAAGCGCACGGCCAGCGAGACGGCAGCATAGGTGGCAAAGCCGATGGGGTCTTGCAGCGCCAATTTGGCAAGGGCGGGTTTGGTCAGGCGTGGTTTGCCCTCGCGCGACAACAGGCCGGGGTAAAGCCGGTCAATCTCGGCCACGCCCGCATCCTGACGGCGGCGCACGCGGGTCAGGGCGGCAAAACCTTCGATCATCGGCCAGTCATAGGGGGCAGGCACTTGCCCCCGTTCCTCAGGGGTGAATTGCAGGCGCACGAACGTGTCATCCGAGATGATGGCCGGAAAATCCCCCCAGCGGGTGCGGCCCGCGGCATTGACGGCGAAAAGACCGTAGCCGGGGGCCACGCTTTGGGCAAAGGGCAGGCGCTGCCAGAACCTTGCATAGGCGCGGGTCACGGCGCTGCGGGCGCGCGGGATGTGCGGGGTGGCACCAGCATAGCGCGGCATATCAGCCGTCAATGCACGGGCAAGTTCGGCCATGACGGCGGGCGCCACGATCACATCGGCGTCCAAATAGGCGCGCAGGTCGCCGGAGGCCACGCGGTCGCCCGCGTTCAGGGCATTGGGCTTGCCGCCTTGGGCAAGGTCCAGCACCTGAAAGCCCCAGCCCGCCGCATGTGCCGTGGCCGCCATGGCGCGGGCGCGGTCTGCGGTTTCATCGCGGCAGCCATTGGCCACCACAATCGTCTCGGCCCCGCCGGGGATAGGGTGGCTGGCAAACAGGGCGGTCAGGCAGGGGCCGATATAATCCGCTTCGTTCGAGGCGGGGATGATAACACTTAGCACCTGTCGCATCCTTTCGCCAAAGCCTGCCAGCGTGGATTGTCATCGCCCAGATGTCGCAACGCCCCCCAAGCGCCCCATTTTCCGGGCCGATAAACATCGACAAAGGCATTGAAGGGCTGATCCGAAATCGCCTGCCACCCGGCCAGCAGGTCGGCATAAAGCATGCCCATTTCCGGAGAATAGTTGAGCTGTTCGAAGAAAGCGGTCAGTTCGCCATCCTCCATCTGTGCGCCGAACCCCACGACATGCGTGCCGCCTTCATACATCAGCAGCTTCAACCCGCGTTTGGCGGTGATGCTGGCATGATAGGGTAAAACTTCGGTCAAAAGCCGGGACAGGCTGTCTTCCGCATTGCCGGTGACGGAGCCATCGCGGAGTTCCTCGGCGGCGATTTCATTGGCGAGTTGATAGGGCTGCGCGGGGTCGGCATCGCGCGATTGCACAAGCCAGCTCTTGACGGTCAGCGCCTTTTCATCCGCACCAAGAAGGGCGGAGAAATAGCCGGTCACGGCATAGGCATCAAAGCTGTCAACCGGGGGCGCGCGCCCTTCGGCCACGACAAGCGGGGCATCAAGGATTTGTGCCTCCAGCCCCAGCCAGCCGGTTTGCACGGCGATCACCCGCACCAGCCGCGCCGGATCATCCTTGAACACATCGGCCCAGATATCGGCCACTTCGGCGGCACGGCGGGCGTAGAATTGCACCCATGTGCCCTCCTGATGCCACAGGGCCTTGCCCTGTTCTTCGGTCCAATGCGCTTGGGCGAATTGCCAGTTCCAGACCTCGTTGGAAAATTCCACATGCGCGACAAGGCCGGGGTTCAACCCTGCATGGGCCAGCTTGGCGAAGTCGCGCACCAGAGCATCTTCGGACAGGTGCGGCAACGTGAACCAAGGGTCTGCATCCAGCGCATTGGCCAAGGCGATCAGGATTTCCATCGGCACACCCTGACGCGCCCAAGTGTAATCGGCGGGTTTCGGGCGATCCGACGCTTTGGCGAGCAGGCTGTCATTGGTGGCCATCCAATCCATGAAGCGGATCGCCTTTACCCCCTTTATCCGCGCCAGCCAGTCGGGGTTGAAAATCTGCCCTGCCGCCAGTGCCTTGGCCCGGTCTTGCCGCACCACCACGATGTTGCGGATCGGATCGGCGGGGGCGATGGCGGTCAGCGTTATCATCACCGCGCCGTCACCGGGGCTATAGTCAAACTCGATGCGCCCCGGCACCGCCTCGGCCACCTTGGCCCGGCCTTCGACGGCAAGCGTGCCTTGGCCCTGCCATGTCAGCACATAACGCCCGGCAACGCCGCCTGCGTCTGCGGGCAGATCGGTCAGGATCAGGGTTGAAAGACCGGACACTTCGGGCGGCAGGGATTTGGGCCAGCCGTTGGCGTCAAGATAGCCCTTGGCGGCAAGGTCATCATGCCCCCAGCCGCCCCATTGGCCGGGCAGATGGCCGACCCAAGGCCGGGCGGTTTTCATCACATCAAGAAAGGGCTGCTGCACCGACCAGTCATTTACCCCCGCCAGCCCAAGCGACAGGTTGGGGTTGGTGATGGGGGTGAAGTCGGGCAGGGCCTGCGGTTTGGCCTTCTCGCTGGTCTTGGGCATTTGGGTTGCCGCGCGCGCCTCTGACACGGCTGCCCATGCCACCTGTTGAAAGGCGGTTGCCTGCGCATCGGTCAATTGGGCATCGCGGCTGGTCCAGACGCGGGTCAGCTTGGCGGGCAGCCCTTCGGGAGAGGCGCCAGTCACGGCCCCGGCGATTACCATGGCGGCGAAATACTGGCCTTTGCCATTCAGATGAATGTCATCCGCAAAGATGGCGTCAAGGCTGTCGATCCCCGGCACGTTGCCTGCGGCAATCGCATCGTCCAGCCGGGCCAGCGCCTGACCCGCCGGGATGATCTGAACCCCTTCGCCCGCTGCGCCTTGCCAGAGGGACAGGTCTTTCACCAGCCGCTCGCGCCATGGCAGCGCGGCGTTGGGGTCATCTTTGGGGGAGGCCTGCGGATCGCGGCTGGGCCAGCCTTCGAACAGGAACACCCGCACGTCGGGGTTCGCCTCGCGTGCAAGGTTTGTGAATTTCGCAACGTTTCCGGCGGTGTCTGACCATTTGACATGGCCGGCAACCGGGATGGCTTCGGTCAGGATCAGCACATCGGCGGGGCGCGCGGCAAGGCGCGCACGGGCATCCACGCCTTCGGCATTGGCAGAATTGTCCCAGTTATAGGCAAGGCTTGCGCCATTGATGATCTGGGTTTCGACCACCGAAGGCCCGGTCATGGCGCGCAGGGCGGATTCGGTCAGCAACGCGGTGTCGCCACCAAACAGGCTGTGGCCCACCATCAGGACATCCGCCAGAACCGAAAACACCGACATGGTTAAACCTTTGCAACTCCGCTGGCAGGATAGCCTGTCACCACCTTCCAGACCAGTTCTTGCAGAAAATGCGCGGTATCGGGCAAAGGTGGCGTGGCAGGCCTGCCATCGGCGCGGGCCAGTTGGGCCGGCAGGCCAAGTGGCGTGCGGTGATACATCACGGCATAATGCGTCATGGCGACCAGCCAGTTGCCCAGATCATTCGGATGAATGTCATCTGCAAAGAAATCGCGCCGGGTGCTAAGGCCCGGCAACTGTCCTGCCTCGGCCATGCGGACGGCGGCGGCCATCACCTGCCCTGCGGGGATCAGATAGATATCGCCAGCCTTTTGCATCGCCGGTTGCAGGATCTGCGCCTGCCACAGCGCGGGCAGATCGGTGTCGATCCGCTCCAGCCAGCCTGCAGGGTCGTCAAGGCGGTGCCAGGTTTCGTAAAGATAGAGCCGCACATCAGGGCGGGCCTTGCGGGCAAGAGTGGCCCAATCGACCAGCCGCGCGGCGCTGTTGTGGTGGCGTATGGCGTCACGCAATTCGACCATCTCGGTGAAAATCACGGCGGCATAATCGCCGCTGGCCAGCGCCTTGCGCACGGGGCGGTGGGCGAGGTGGGCGTTTTCCGTTGCAAAGCCGTTCACCTGCCCGGACCAGTGATCACCCAAGGAGGCGCCCCAGCCAAGCTGGCTGTGATGGGTGTGACCCGCCAGTTGGGCCAGCATCGCAGGCATGTCGCGCCCGACAAGGCTGTGGCCAAGGTGATAGGTTTTCATCGGCCCGGTGGGGGCGGCAAGTGCTTGGCCAAAGGCCGTCTCCGCTTGCGTGTCGCCTTGCGCGGGCCTGCGCAGGAGCCGCCAAAGCGTGATGCTTGCCGCTAGGGCAAGTCCGGTCAAAATGATCCGCCTTTGCACGGGCTTTCCCTTGAAAACGCCTCTGTTCATTGCTGTCATATCTGGTATCTCACCGCGCAAATGACCATAGGCCGGGGGACAAAATGACTCATCTCTGGGTAAGGGCCGAACAGCGCCCGAACGAG
The DNA here is from genome assembly GCA_964393035.1 of uncultured Tabrizicola sp. Classification (GTDB taxonomy): domain Bacteria; phylum Pseudomonadota; class Alphaproteobacteria; order Rhodobacterales; family Rhodobacteraceae; genus Tabrizicola_A. Next base: position 268,555 of record CAYMRX010000003.1, on the reverse strand, counting down.
GAACGCGTGGGCCTGACCCCGGAAGGTGCGGCGGCACTGGTCAAGGCGGGTATCCGCGTGACGGTGGAAAAATCGTCGGTCCGGGCGACTGCGCTGGATGGTTATGTCGCGGCGGGTTGCGAGATTGCCGAGGAAAACCTGTGGCCCAAGGCGCCGTCGGATGCGATCATCTTCGGGTTGAAGGAATTGCCCGAGGATGGCACGCCCCTGACCCATCGCCACATCATGTTCGGCCATGCCTTCAAGGGCCAACCGGCGGGGCAGGTGCTGCTGAAACGCTTCAAAGCGGGCGGCGGCGCGCTTTATGATCTGGAATATCTGGTGGATGCCACCGGGCGGCGCGTCGCGGCTTTTGGCTATTGGGCTGGCTATGCGGGTGCGGCGGTTTCGCTGAAATGCTGGGCGGCGCAACAGCGCGGCGGTATTGCGGGCGCGGTGAAGAAGGTTGGCTCGAAAGACGCGCTTCTGGCCGAACTTGGCGCCGACTTGTCGGGCCTGACGCGCCCGCGCGCCATCATCATCGGCGCCAATGGCCGGGTTGGCACCGGGGCGGCCGATCTGTGTGAGGCGATGGGCGTGCAAGTGACCAAATGGGACATGGCCGAAACCGCCAGCGGCGGGCCGTTCCCCGAAGTCTTGCAGCACGAGATATTCCTGAACTGCATCCTCGCCCGTCCCGGCTGTCCGGTGTTCGTTCCGGCCAGTGCCAAGACCGACCCCGCACGCAGGCTGACGGTGATCGGCGATATCGCCTGTGACCCGACCTCGGATTTCTCGCCGATCAAGGTCTATGACCAAGCCACCGATTGGGATGCGCCCGCGCTGCGGGTTGCGGAAAACCCGGCGCTGGATGTCACGGCCATCGACAACCTGCCGTCGCTGATGCCGGTGGAATCGAGCATCGACTATGCCGCGCAGCTTTTGCCCAGCCTTTTGACCCTGACCGATCTGGCATCGGGTGTCTGGGGTCGGGCGAAGGCGGATTTCGACAAACATACATCCGGCCTCTAGGTCGATTTCTTGCAAGAAATCGGTTCGGAGTTTTGCAAAACTCCGGGTCGCTCAGTCTGGGAGAGAGAAAATGACGATTCACTGGTGCGGCACGGGGCTGTCGTCGGGTCCGGGTCTGCGGCGCTTGCTGGAGGGTGGCCAGCAGGTGGTGGTGTGGAACCGCACCGTCGAGAAAGCCCGCGAAGTGATGGGCGATCTGACAAGCGACATCCGCGCCTACAGCCTTGAGGCCCTGACCGCTGCCTTGCAGCCGGGCGATGTGGCCGTGTCGATGCTGCCGGCGGATCAGCATGTGTCGATTGCCAAGGCCTGCCTTGCCAAAGGCGCGAACTTTGTCTCGTCTTCCTATATCGCGCCGGAAATGCGGGCGCTGGACGATGAATTCCGCGCCAAGGGTCTGGTTTCGGTCAATGAAGTTGGCCTTGACCCCGGGATCGACCACCTGATGGCGCATGATCTGGTGGCCGCTTACCGCGCCTCTCCCGCTTATCACGTTGATAACGTGCTGTCCTTCGTGTCCTATTGCGGCGGCGTGCCGAAGATCCCGAATCCGTTCCGCTATAAATTCTCGTGGGCGCCGGCGGGGGTTTTGAAGGCGCTGCGTTCGCCCTCACGCAGCTTGAAGAATTTCAGCGAATTGCGCGTGAACCGTCCTTGGGATGCGATCACCCGCTATGACGCGCCCTTGCCGCAGCCCGAAAGCTTTGAGGTTTATCCGAACCGCGACAGCTATCCGTTCATGGAGGATTACCGGTTCGATAAGGCCTGGAAGGTGCGTGATTTCGTGCGCGGCACGATCCGTCTGAACGGCTGGGCCGAGGCCTGGGCGCCGATCTTCCGAGAGATCGAGGGGCTGGAAGGCAAATCGGATGCCGAGATCAACGCGGCGCTGACCGCACGGGCCGATGCGCTTTTGGTCGAGAACTCCTACGCACCGGGCGAGCCGGACCGGGTGGTGCTGTTTGTCAGCCTGAAGGCGGAACGTGACGGCCGCGCGGTCTTTGACCAGACTTGGGCGATGGATGCCTGGGGCGATGCGCGCGGGTCTGCCATGGGTCGGCTGGTGTCGGTGCCGGTGTCGATGGCCATCGAATCGGTGCTGGCGCGCGAGTTTGCGGCGGGGGTTCATGCCGCCCCGCATAATCCGAAGCTGATCGCGAAGTTCTTGGGTCAGGTGACGCATCTGGCGCAATATATGGCCCGCGTCGACCATCTGGCCTAAACGGCGTCTGGGACCGGGGGAACAGGCTTTCTCCCGGTCACCCCGGTCTGGGGACGGATGCCTCCGGCGGGGATATTTTTACCAAGGTAAAGCTGCGAAGCGCCCGGCATTGGGGTGACAGGTTGGGCCGATTTGGCTAGACTGTGCCGAAAGCGCTCTGGTTCATGGGCGGCAGGCAAGAGCATTTATTTTCATGACATTCTGGACGATCCCGGCCGCGAAAGGCAGTTTTGGCAATCGCTGGACCGTGGCGCGTGCGTTGAAGGCGCAGGCGGCAAGCGGGTTCGTATCGCAGCCCGAGCCACGCTCGATGGGGCTTTATGCGCGCGGGCGGCAGTTGATTGCCGGGAATGTGTTGTTCGGCGGGCAATTGGTGGAGTTGAAGGGCCAAAGCCTGTGGGAGATTGCGCAGCCGGACCCGGGGCAGGCGGATGATGTGCATGGCTTTGTCTGGCTGGATGATCTGGCGGCGGTGGGCGACGGGCCAGCGCGAAAGCGGGCGCAGGATTGGGTTTGGGACTGGATCGCGCGCTATGGTGTCGGGCGCGGGCCGGGATGGTCGCCCGATCTGACCGGGCGACGGTTGATCCGCTGGATCAACCACGCGCTGTTTTTGCTCAATGGATGCGACAAGGCGCAATCAGAGACCTATTTCGCGCAAGTCACGGCGCAGACGGTGTTTTTATCCTGGCGCTGGAAGCAGGCGGCCCCCGGCCGACCGCGGTTTGAGGCCCTGTCCGGGTTGGTGGTGGCCGGGCTGGCGCTGACCGGGATGGAAAAGCTGGTCGCGCCGGCGGTTGCGGCGCTGGCGGCGGAATGTGGGCGTGAGGTGGATCGACGCGGGGGGATTCCAACGCGCAATCCCGAGGAGTTGCTGGACGTCTTTACCTTGTTGATCTGGGCCGAGCGCGCGCTGTCCGAGGCGGGGCAAATCGCGCCGGAAGCGCTGGTTCATGCGATCGAGAAAATTGCCCCGACCTTGCGGGTGTTGCGCCATGCCGATGGCGGTCTGGCCCGGTTTCACGCGGGCGGTCGCGGGGCCGAAGGGCGGCTGGAGCAGGCGCTGGCTGCGGCGGGGGTGAAGCCGGGCGCAACCGGCGGGCAGGGTCTGGCGATGGGTTTTGCCCGTTTGCAAGGCGGGCGTACCAGTGTTGTCATCGATGCGGCAGCGCCGCCGGAGGGGCGGGCGGGAATATCGGCCCATGCCTCGACGCTGGCATTCGAGCTGACCTCGGGGCGACGGCCGTTGATCGTGTCCTGCGGATCGGGTGCGCCGTTTGGGCCGGAATGGCGGCTGGCCGGCCGTGCCACCCCCAGCCATTCGACGCTGGCGGTGGATGGGTTTTCCTCATCGCGATTCAAGCCGGGGTCAGATGCCCTGTCAGATCTGGCCGAAGTGCATCATCTGCGGCTTGGCGCGGGCGAGGGGGGGCCGTTCTTTTCGGCCAGCCATGACGGTTGGGCGCGCACGCATGGCCTGTCGCATCTGCGCACCTTGACCCTGTCGACCGATGGCCGTCGTCTGAGCGGGCAGGATAATCTGATCGCCGCCACCCCGGCCCAAAAGGCCCGATTCGAGCGGTTGATGACCGAAGGCCGTCTGTCGGGTGTCGGCTATGCCTTGCGCTTTCATCTGCATCCTGATGCGGATGCCACGCTGGACATGGGCGGCACGGCGGTTTCGATTGTCTTGAAAAGTGGCGAGATCTGGGTGTTTCGGCACAATTCGGAGGCAAGCCTGTCGTTGGAACCATCGGTCTATCTGCAAAAGGGCCGCCTGCGGCCGCGACCGGCGCTTCAGATCGTGCTTTCGGGGCGCGCGATGGAGATTGAAACGCCTCTGGGCTGGACCTTGGCCAAGGCACAGGATACTCCGCTGGCCATCCGCGATCTGGACCTTGGGGAGATGCCTGTTCCCCTGTGATGTCCCCCAAGAGGTGAGGCTGCCATGACCCATCCCGTCGCCACCGATCATGTCTATGTCGGACGCGCATTGATTTCCGTTTCCGACAAGACCGGGCTTTTGGACCTTGCCCGCGTGTTGTCGGCCATGGGGGTGGAGTTGGTGTCCACCGGGGGCACGTCGAACATGCTGCGGACCGCAGGGCTGGCGGTGCGCGATGTGTCAGAGATCACGGGTTTTCCCGAGATGATGGATGGTCGCGTCAAGACGCTGCACCCGAATGTGCATGGCGGGCTTTTGGCGCTGCGAGATGATGACGAACACCTGTTGGCCATGGCCGCGCATGGGATTGACCCGATCGACCTGTTGATCGTCAACCTTTACCCGTTTGAAGAAACCGTGGCCAAGGGCGCCGATCACGCCACTTGCATCGAGAATATTGATATCGGCGGTCCGGCGATGATCCGCGCGGCGGCCAAGAACCACAAGTTTGTCACGGTCGTGACCGACCCTTGCGATTACGCGCAGTTGATCGACCAGATGAAGGCCAATGATGGCGCGACGACGCTCGCCTTCCGGCAGAAACTGGCGCTGACCGCCTATTCCCGCACCGCCGCCTATGACACCGCCGTGTCCACTTGGTTGGCGGGCGAGTTGAAAGACACCGCGCCGCGCTATCGGTCTTTCGCGGGCAAGCTGGCCCAACCCCTGCGTTATGGCGAAAACCCGCATCAGGGGGCGGCGTTCTACACCGATGGGACGAAGCGCGAGGGGGTTTCGACCGCCAGGCAGTGGCAGGGTAAGGAACTCTCCTACAACAACATCAACGACACCGACGCGGCTTTTGAACTGGTGGCCGAGTTTGCAGGCCAAGGTCCGGCCTGCGCCATCATCAAGCACGCCAACCCCTGTGGGGTGGGCAAGGGCGCAAGCCTAATCGAGGCATATCAGCGCGCTTATCAGTGCGATCAGACCTCGGCCTTTGGCGGGATCGTGGCGTTGAACCAGCCTTTGGACGCGGCGACGGCGGAGGAGATCGTCAAGATCTTCACCGAGGTTGTGATTGCGCCGGGGGCGAGTGATGAGGCCAGGGCGATCTTTGCTGCCAAGAAGAACCTGCGCCTGCTGACCACCGCTGGTTTGCCCGATGCGAAAAAGGGCGGGCTGTCGTTCCGTCAGGTGGCGGGCGGATTTTTGGTGCAAGACGGCGATGTGGACAGCATCACCGCCGCCGATCTGAAAGTGGTGACAAAGCGCGCACCGACCGAAGCCGAACTTGCGGATCTGCTGTTTGCGTGGAAAGTTGCCAAGCATGTGAAGTCGAACGCCATCGTTTATGTCAAGGATGGCGCGACCGTGGGTGTGGGGGCGGGCCAGATGAGCCGTGTGGATTCAACCCGGATTGCCGCGCGCAAGGCGCAGGACATGGCCGAGGTGCTGGGGCTGGCGGCGTCACCCACCATTGGCTCGGTCGTGGCGTCGGATGCCTTCTTTCCCTTTGCCGACGGCCTGTTGACCGCAGCCGAAGCGGGGGCGACCGCGTTGATCCAGCCCGGCGGCAGCATGAACGATGCCGCCGTGATCGAGGCCGCCGACAAGGCGGGGCTGGCGATGGTCTTTACCGGCCAGCGGCATTTCCGGCACTGATCCGATGCGTGCGCTTGCCCTGACCGCGCTTGCCGCCTTGGGGGGCGATCAGGCCTCCAAGCTGGCCATGATTCATCTGTTGGACCTGCCGAACCGGGTTGAGATTGATGTGATCGACCCGGTGCTGAACTTTCGCTGGGCGGAAAACCGGGGTGTGAACTTTGGCCTCATGTCGGGCGATTCCGAGCTGACACGCTGGCTTTTGATCCTGTTGGCGGTTGCCATTTCGGCTTGGGTGATCCGTTGGGCGCGGAAGGAACAGTTTGGCCGCTGGGCGATGATCTCGGCGGGGCTTTTGGTTGGCGGAGCGGCGGGCAATGTGATTGACCGGCTGGCCTATGGCTATGTCGCCGATTTTCTGAACATGTCCTGTTGTGGCATTGAAAACCCCTATGCCTTCAATATCGCCGATGTTTTCATCTTTGTCGGGGCCGTTGGACTTGTTCTCTTTACCGGGAGGGGTCAAAGTGGCAAGGCGGCGCCCAAGGGGTGATATGACCCCGTGACGCGCCATGTGCTTTGGGTTAGAAGGTGGAAACTCCCGCAGGGGAAAAAGGAGGCAGGCATGACGGCAGCACGTTTGGTTCTCGCGTTTGCGGGCGCTTCGCTGCTGGTGTTGGCCGGATGTGGCGGCTGGCGGGACAAGCCGCCGCAGTTGATGAACCTGCGATCGTCAACCAACGGGCCGGATGAATTTTCGATCGTTCCGCCCAAACCGCTGGAAATGCCGGAAGATCTGGCGCTGTTGCCTGAACCGACACCGGGTGGCGAAAATCGCACCGATCAGCGGCCCAAGGATGACGCTGCGATCGCCTTGGGCGGTACTGCGCGCGTGGCCAGTGCGGCCGTGCCGGCATCCGATGGCGCGCTGTTGGCCTATGCCGGACGCGGCGGTGTTGCGGCCGATATCCGTCCGACGTTGGCAGAAGAAGACATCAAATACCGCCGCAAGAACAATGGCCGTTTGTTGGAACGTCTGTTCGGTGTGAACGTCTATTATCGCGCCTATCGCAAGCAATCGCTGGACCAGCAGGCCGAGCTTGAACGCTGGCGCGCGGTGGGCGCAGGCACGCCTTCGGCCCCACCCCGCAAGGCGAGCGAGCGCTAAGGCGCTGACACCGCATCACATTCTCGCAAGCGGGCTTTCGCAGATGACCTGCCTCGCCTAAATCTTTGCCACATGCCCTTGCCGGAGTTTTCCCGATGCGTCTGCCCCTGATGGCGTTGTCCTTTGGACTGGCAGCGGCCGCGCCGCTTTATGCGGATGATGTCACGACCTTTGCGCTGAAAAACGGGATGGAACTGGTGGTGATCGAAGATCACCGCGCGCCGGTGGTGACGCAGATGGTCTGGTATCGCATCGGCGCGGCGGATGAGGCGCCGGGCCATTCCGGCATTGCGCATTTCTTTGAACATCTGATGTTTCAAGGCACCGATGATCTGGCGCCGGGGGAGTTTTCCGCCACGGTCGAGGCGCAGGGCGGCAATGACAACGCCTTTACCAGTTTGGATTATACCGCCTATTTCCAAAGGGTTGCCTCGGATCGTCTGGGTCTGATGATGCAGATGGAAGCCGACCGCATGCGTGATCTGACGCTTTCGGAAGACGATGTGGTGACCGAACGGCAGGTCATTGTCGAGGAACGCGGTCAGCGCACCGACAGCGACCCCGGCGCCTTGCTCAATGAGCAGATGGCGGCGGCGCAATACATGAACCATCCCTATGGCCGCCCGGTGATCGGCTGGCTGCACGAGATCAAGGCGCTGACCCGCGAAGATGCGTTGGCCTTTTACAAGGCCAATTATGCGCCCAACAACGCGATTGTCGTGGTTGCGGGCGATGTGACGCCCGATCAGGCGCTGAAACTGGCGGAAACCCATTATGGGCCGCTGGAACCCTCCGCCGATATCCTGCCCCGTATCCGCCCGGTGGAGCCGCCGCAACTGGCCGAGCGCCGCATCGTGCTGGAAGACAGCCGTGTGTCGGAGCCCTATGTCATCCGCAGCTATCTGGCCGCCGAGCGCAACCCCGGCGACCAGCGCAAAGCCGCCGCCCTGACCCTGCTGGCAGAGCTTTTGGGGGGCAATCCGACAACCTCTGTCTTTGCCCGCGAATTGCAGTTCAAGCGCGGTGTGGCGACATGGTCGGCGGCCTTTTATGATGGCACCTCGGTCGATCCTGATACCTTTGGCGTCTATGTCATGCCGGTGCCGGGCGTGGCCTTGGCCGATGCCGAAGCCGCCTTGGATGAGGTGATTGCGGGTTTTCTGAAAGACGGGGTGAACGCCGAGGAACTGGCGCGCATCAAGACGCAGGTCCGCGCCTCGACCATCTATGGCCGCGACAATGCCGAAGGGATGGCGAACATGTATGGGCAGGCGCTGGCCATCGGATTGACGGTCAAGGATGTGCAGGATTGGCCGGATATTCTGCAAGCCGTCACCGCCGAAGACGTCATGGCCGCCGCGACCGAGGTTTTTGACCGCAAACGCGCTGTCACCGGCTGGCTGCAAGCCCCCGTCCCCGAGAAGGAGGCCAAGGAATGATCCTGCGTATCGCGCTTTTCCTGCTGGCGATGGCCACCCCCTTGCGGGCAGAGATTGCCATTCAGGAGGTCACCTCGCCCGGTGGCATCAAGGCTTGGCTGGTCGAAGATCACAACATCCCTTTCATGGCGCTGGAGTTGCGCTTTCGCGGCGGCACATCGCTGGACCAGCCCGGCAAGCGCGGTGCGATCAACCTGATGGCCGCCACGCTGGAGGAAGGCGCGGGCGAGATGGACGCGCAGGGCTTTGCCATGGCGCGTGACGGGCTTGCGGCACAGATCGGCTTTGGTGCGGGGGCGGATGAGATTTCCGTCTCGATGCAGACGCTGACCGAAAACCGCGATGCTGCGGTGGATCTTTTGCACCTTGCCCTGACCGCCCCGCGCTTCGATCAGGACGCGGTAGAGCGGGTCAAGGGGCAGGTTCTGGCGGGCCTGCGCGCCGAGGAGCAAGACCCGTCGGCCATTGCCGCCAAGCTGTCCCGCGTGCGGGCCTATGGGGCGCATCCCTATGGGTCATCCGGTGATGGCACGATTGACAGTGTCACCGCCCTGACGCGCGATGATGTGGTGGCGGCATGGCAAGGGGCGATGGCGCGGGACCGCATCTATGTTGCGGCGGCGGGCGATATTTCGGCCGAAGAATTGGGGCTGTTGCTGGATCAGCTTTTGGCGGGCCTGCCCGATGCTGGTTGGCCGATGCCGTCCAAGGCGGTGCTGAATGAAAAGCCCGGCGTTCTGCTGCAATCTTTCCCCGGCCCGCAATCTGTGGTGCTGTTCGGCCATGGCGGTATCGCCTTTGACGACCCGGATTTCTTTGCCGCCAGCCTCTTGAACGACATTCTGGGTGGTGGGCGTTTTTCGGCCCGGCTGATGCAAGAGGTGCGTGAAAAGCGCGGGCTGACCTATGGTATCGGCACGGGGCTAGCCAGCCGTGACCTGTCGGCTGAATGGGTCGGGCAGTTTCAGGCGTCCAACGACAAGGTGGTCGAGGCGATCAAGGTCGTGCGCGAGGAATGGGCCAAGATGGCGGCCGAGGGCGTGACCGAGGAAGAACTGGCCACCGCCAAGACCTATATGACCGGCGCTTATCCCCTGCGCTTTGATGGCAATGGCCAGATTGCCAGTATTCTGGTCGGGATGCAGATGCTGGGCCTGCCCGCGGATTATCCGAAAACCCGCAATGACAAGGTGAACGCTGTGACGATGGACGATATCTCGCGCGTCGCCAAAGGGCTGTTGAAGCCCGAAAACCTGTCCTTTGTGGTGGTGGGCGAACCTGTGGGTGTCGAGGCGACCGAGTGAGCCGCGAATCTGTGGCCTTGGCCTGACCTTGCTGCTAGACTTGGGGGTATGACGCTGCACGCCCCCAATATATCTGGTGCTTCGCGCCCTGTGATCCGCCCCTTGGACGAGGCGGCGATCAACCGCATCGCGGCGGGTGAGGTGGTGGAACGTCCCGCCTCTGCCGTCAAGGAGCTGGTGGAAAACGCGCTGGATGCAGGCGCGCGCCGGATCGCCGTGGACTATGCGGCGGGCGGCAAGGTGTTGATCCGGGTGACGGATGACGGCTGCGGCATGACGGCGGATGATTTGCCCTTGGCCGTCGCTCGCCATGCGACATCAAAGATTGATGGTTCTGATCTTCTCAACATCCGCTCCTTCGGCTTTCGCGGTGAGGCGCTCGCCTCGCTCGGATCGGTCGGTCGGTTGACCATCACCAGCCGGATTGAGGGTGGCGATGGCGCGCAGATCACCGTGGCCGGGGGGCGTCTGTCTGGCCCCCGCCCGGCAGCGGCGCAAAAGGGCACCGTCATTGAACTGCGCGATCTGTTTTATGCCACGCCCGCACGGCTGAAGTTCCTGCGCTCCGACCGGGCCGAGGCGCAGGCGATTGCCGAGGTGGTCCGCCGTCTGGCGATGGCCGAGCCTTCTGTCGGCTTTACCTTGTCCGAGGTGGCAGAGGGGGAGGCGCCACGGGTGATCTTCCGCGCCGATCCGCAGTCAGGGGATTTCTTTGACGCGCTGCATGGGCGGCTGACGGGGGTTTTGGGTGCTGAATTCACCGCCAATGCGCTGAAGATCGACATCGAGCGTGATGGCCTGCATCTGACCGGCTACGCTGCCTTGCCAACCTATTCGCGCGGCTCGTCAGTGCAGCAATTCGTGTTTGTGAACGGCCGTCCGGTTTTGGACCGGATGCTCTTGGGCGCGCTCAGGGTGGCTTATTTTGACTTCCTGTCGCGCGACCGCCACCCCGCTGCCGTGCTGAATCTGATCTGCGACCCCGAACGGGTCGATGTGAACGTGCATCCGGCGAAATCCGAGGTGCGCTTTCGCGAACCCGAAGCCGCCCGCAGCCTGATCATTACGGGCCTTCGCACCGCGCTTTCGGGGGCGGGGCATCGGGCGTCGACCACTGTGGCCGATGCGACGCTGGCCGCCATGCGCCCCGAGGCCCCGCGCATCTATCAGATGGACCGTCCTTCACAGGCCAGCTTTGCCCGCGCCGCGACATGGCAAGCCCCCGAAGCCACGGGCGAGGCCTGTGGTTTTGCCGAAATGCCGCAAGCCAGAATGGAACCCGCCGAAACGCAGCCTCAGGCCGACGACGCGACCTATCCCTTGGGCGCGGCCAAGGCGCAGTTGCATGGCAACTATATCGTGGCCCAAACCGCGCGTGGCATGGTGATCGTCGACCAGCACGCCGCGCATGAGCGGTTGGTTTATGAACGGCTGAAACGGCAGATGGCGGAAACCGGGGTCAAGGCGCAGGCGCTGTTGATCCCGGAAATCGTGGAGCTTTCTGCCGGCGATGCGGCGCTTCTTCTGTCGCATGCGTCCGCCCTTTCCAACCTTGGCTTGACCATCGAACCCTTTGGCGGTTCTGCCGTGGCCCTGCGCGAAACCCCGGCCATTCTGGGCACGGTTTCCGCCGCGGCACTTATCCGCGACGTGCTGGACGAACTCGTCGATCTTGGCCGTAGCGATACGGTGCAGGCCAAGATCGAGGCGATCCTGTCCCGCATGGCCTGCCATGGCTCGGTCCGTTCGGGCCGCGCGCTTCGCCCTGATGAGATGAACGCTCTGCTGCGCGAGATGGAGGCGACGCCGCATTCCGGCCAGTGCAACCATGGGCGCCCGACCTATGTGGAGTTGCAGCTTCACGATATTGAACGGTTGTTCGGCCGCAGATGATGACGCTGTTTGGCCAGAGCTATGCGTGGAACTCTCCCGAGGTTTTGCTGGTCGGCGGGCTGCTTGTGCTGCTTGTCGGGTTGCTGTTGCTGACGCTGCGCAGCGCCGGGCGGTCGGCGCGATCCGCCGAACCGTTGCTGCGCGAAATGTCCTGGATGTCGCAACGGGTGCAGTCCCTGTCCGAAGGGCAGGAGCGGCTTGCGGGCGGGCTGCATCATGTGTCGGAAAATCAGGCGGTCAGCCAGACCGCGATGCTGAAGGTGATGGAGCAACGTCTGGCTGAGGTCACGCGGCAGATGGGGGAAAGCCTGCAAGGCACGGCAACGCGCACGGCGCGGTCTTTGGGCGAGTTGCAGCAGCGGCTGGAAACCATCGACAAGGCGCAGACCAATATCGAGAAGCTGTCCGGCAATGTACTGAACTTGCAGGATATTCTGGCCAATAAACAGGCGCGCGGGGCTTTTGGTGAAATCCAGTTGAATGACATCGTACAAAAGGCGCTGCCCGCTGACGCCTATACGATGCAGGCAACGCTTTCGAACGGCAAGCGGGCCGATTGTCTGATCCACCTGCCCAACCCGCCCGGTCCCATTGTGATCGACGCGAAATTTCCGCTGGAGGCCTATGAGGCCCTGCGCCGGGCTGACAATCCGCGCATGGTGCAGGAAGCCCAGACCCTTTTGCGCGGTGCGGTGCGGGCGCATATCAAGGCGATCGCCGAGAAATATATCCTTGAGGGCGAAACCGCCGATGGCGCGCTGATGTTTCTGCCCTCGGAAGCCGTCTATGCCGAGTTGCACGCGAATTTCCCCGAAGTGGTGCGCGAAGGCTTCGCGGCCCGCGTCTGGATCGTCTCGCCCACCACCTGCATGGCGACGCTGAACACCATGCGCGCGGTTTTGAAAGATGCCCGGATGCGCGAACAAGCCGGGGCCATTCGCACCGCGCTGCGCCAGTTGCACCGCGATGTGGAGATCGTGGTGGAGCGGGTGGACAAGCTGAACACCCATTTCAATCAGGCCCGCCAAGACCTTGACGGGATTTCCACCGCCGCCGAACGCGCGGGCAAACGGGCTGCGCGGTTGGACAATTTCGACTTCGAAGAACTGAAGCCGACCGACCCTTCCCCCCTCCTAGGACCGCAAGTCGCCGAATGATGCGCCATCTGACCCCTGTTGATTACACCGTGATGCCTTGGGCCAATGGCAAGGGCACGACGATTGAAATGCTGAAAACCGTGGAAGGCGGGCGGCTGGAATGGCGGCTTTCGCGCGCTTCGGTGGTGGAGAACGGCGATTTCTCGATCTTTCCGGGGGTGGAGCGGAACCTGACCGTCTTGACCGGGCCGGGGTTTGATCTGGTCGGCGACGGGCTGCATCTGCCTGCCCGCCCGCTGATCCCCGTGGCTTTTGCCGGGGATGTGCCGGTGCGGGCCGGCGGCGTTACCGCCCCGTCGGATGATTTCAACGTGATGACGGATCGCGCCTTGCCACGCCCGGAAGTGGCGGTGGTTACAGGGGCCGCGCAAATTCCCGCAGGCGGGATGCTGGCCGTATATGCGTTGGCCGTCTCGCAGGTGAATGGCCACACCATGGCTACGCAGGATCTGATCCTGACCGAAGACGCCTTGCACATCGACGGTCAGGTTCTGGTGGTGCGGCTGTTCCGTTAGCCCAAGATCTCGTCCTGATGCTGCCCCAGTTTTGGTGCGGGACGATCCAGCGACAAATCGGCGCCCGAAAAAGTCATCGGGCTGCGCACGCCGGGCAGGCCGCCGGGGGTGATCTTCATCCCGCGGGCCTGCACCTGCGGGTCGTCAAACACCTCGGCCAGATTGTTGATCGGCCCGGCCGGCACGCCCTGATCTTCGCAGGCCTGTAAAAGATCGGCCTTGGCCCAACGCTTGGTCGCCTCGGTGATCCGGGCAGTCATTTCCGTCCGGTTGGCGATGCGGTCGGCGTTGGTCAGGAAGTCCGAGGCCTTTGCCATGTCGTCCAAGCCCAGAATGGCGCAAAGCCGCTGGTATTGCGCGTCATTGCCGGTCGCAAGGATGATCCAGCCATCGGCGCAATCAAAGACCGCATAGGGGGCAAGGTTCGGGTGCGCATTGCCCATCATGGTGGGCGGCTTGCCCGACACAAGGAAGTTCATCGCCTGATTGGCCATGATGCTGATCGCCACATCCAAAAGCGCCATGTCGATATGCTGGCCTTCGCCCGTGCGGCCGCGCTGCACGAGGGCGGCGAGAATGGCCGTCGCGCCATAAACGCCGGTGAACACATCCGTCACCGCCACGCCGACCTTTTGCGGCTGGCCATCCGGTTCGCCGGTGACGCTCATCAATCCGGCCATGCCCTGAATGATGAAGTCATAGCCCGCGCGGTGGGCATAGGGGCCGGTCTGGCCGAACCCGGTGATCGAGCAATAGATCAGCCGGGGGTTCACCTTTTTCAGGCTTTCATAGTCCAGCCCGTATTTCGTCAGGCCGCCGACCTTGAAATTCTCGATCAGAACATCGGCATCGGCGACCAGACGGCGCACGGTTTCCTGCCCCTCGGGCGTGCGAAAATCGCAGGTGATGCCGCGCTTGCCGCGGTTGGTGGCGTGGAAATAGGCCGCCGATTTCTCGCCGTCGCGATCAATGAAGGGCGGGCCCCAGCGGCGGGTGTCGTCGCCTTCGGGGGCTTCTACCTTGATGACGTCCGCACCGAGATCGGCAAGGGTCTGACCGGCCCAGGGGCCAGCCAGAATACGGGCGAGTTCGACAACCTTGATGCCGGCAAGTGGGGTGTTCATTTACTTGGCCAGCTCTGTATCGAGGATTGTTTTCAGCTCGTCGTAAGACATGTTGGAATGTTGCACGCCGTTAATCATCAAGGTCGGGGTGCCATTGACAGCGTCGGCCTTCATGTTTGCCTCGGACCGGTCGATCATCGCCTGCGCGGTGGCTGCGTCTGTCATGCAGGTGTCCATCGCGGCGTCATTCATGCCTGCGGTGCGGCCAATCTTTTTCAGGTTTCCCATGATGACAGCCGGATCATCCGAGGCTGACCATTCTTTTTGGGTATCGAACAGGATGTCGGAAATCCCGAAATAGCGCATGTCACCGCCGCAGCGGGCGATCATTGCGGCCCAAAGGCCGGGGCGGTCGAAATACACTTCGCGATAGGTGAAATGCACCTTGCCGGTGTCGATGTAATCGGCCTTCAACGCCTTGAACACGGTGTCATGGAAATTGGCGCAATGCGGGCAGGTGAACGAGGCGTATTCGGTCATTTGCACCTTGGCATCCGGCGCGCCGATCGAGAAATCCTTGAGTTCGACCGCCGCCGCCGGGGCGGTTTCCTGTGCGACGGCGCCGCCGCCAAGGCCAAAGGCCAGCGTGAGGGCCATCAGGCCGGAGGCAAGGGTGGTTTTCATGGTCATGCGCCTTTTTTTGGAGTGCGTCGGGTCAGAATATTTTGCGCCATGGCCTCAAGGGCGGCGCGCAGGGCGGGATCTTGCACCGGGGCGGTGGTTTCGGCGGCCTTGGCCAGAACCTGCGGGTCGGGTTTCGGCGCAGCCTTGGGGGCCGGGATGAATTCGGCCTGGCCCTCGGCAAAGCCGGTGGCGGCGGTTTGGGTCAAGCGGATGTGCGAGATGGCGGCATAGCCATAGACGGCGTTCACCCGTTCGCGCAGACGTTCCTTTTGCATCTCGACCATCGGGGCCATGGCGCCGGTGGTCAGAAGGGTCAGCGTCGCCCCCATGCCCTCGCGCCCGTAACCGACCTTGACGGGTCGGGTGACGTGCGCAAGGTCTTCACCGGCCACTTCTGCCCAATGGGTCAGAAGCCGCGCCACGGCAAAGCCCCGCGATTCCCCGGCGCTGCGGATCTGCTGTTTTAATAGCCCACCGGTGGGTTCAAAGCCGCGCTGGCGGCGGGTTGGCGGAGGGGCGGGTGTACGGGCCATCTGGTCCTGTCCGGAATTGGCGCTATTCTACGGGCGGCGGGCGGAAAGGGAAGCCTGTTGCATGGGTCTGGCCGCCGGGGGGCTCCTCCCCCCGGACCCCCGTGGGGTATTTATTGCCAAGATGAAAGGCAATTTTAGTCAAATGGTTATGAGTTTTAAGAACGAAAGTGGGCTGGGAAGGACCGGGGTAAATCTTGCGTGAGATGGATTGTGAGGAGGCTGGCCGGCGGCTTTTGCGCTGGTATGACACCCATGCCCGCCTGATGCCGTGGCGTGTCGGCCCTGCGGAGCGGGCGGCGGGGGTGCGGCCTGAGCCTTATCATGTCTGGCTTTCCGAGGTGATGTTGCAGCAGACCACCGTGGCTACGGTGCGGGACTATTTCCGGCGGTTTCTGACCCGTTGGCCGCGGGTCGAGGATTTGGCGGCGGCAGAAGATGCCGAGGTCATGGGGGAATGGGCCGGGCTTGGTTATTACGCGCGGGCGCGAAATTTGCTTGCCTGTGCGCGGGCGGTCGTGCGCGATCACGGCGGGAGGTTCCCCCAAACGGCCGAGGGGTTGCGCAGCTTGCCGGGGGTGGGGCCCTATACGGCGGCGGCGGTGGCTTCGATTGCCTTTGATGAACCGGCTGTGGTGGTTGATGGCAATGTCGAGCGGGTCTGCGCCCGGCTTTTCGCGGTGGAAACCCCGCTGCCCGCGGCAAAGCCCGATCTGGTGCGGCTGGCGGGGCTTTTGACGCCCCAGTTGCGGCCCGGCGATCATGCGCAGGCGATGATGGATCTGGGGGCGACGATTTGCACGCCGCGCAGTCCGGCTTGTGCGATTTGCCCCTTGATCGGGCTTTGCGCCGGGCAAAGCGTGGGGATTGCGGCGGCGTTGCCGCGAAAACTTCCAAAGTCGGCAAAGCCGGTGCGGCAAGGTGTGGTCTGGGTCTTGCGGCGGCCAGATGGGGCGGTGCTGCTGGAGCGGCGGCCCGAGCGGGGGCTTTTGGGCGGCATGCTCGGCTTTCCCGGTGACGCTTGGGATGGCGCGGGCGGTGAGGCCCCCTTGGCGGCAGAGTGGCGCGATATGGGCGAGGTGCGGCACACCTTCACGCACTTTCATCTGATCTTGCAAGTAAAGGCGGCGACAGGCGCGGGCAATCCACAGCGCGGCGGGTTTATGGCCGATTTTCGCGCCGATGATCTGCCAACGCTGATGCGCAAGGCTTGGGATGCTGCGACCCTTCGCGCGGTTGAGTGACGCCCCATCCCGGCCTAAGCTGGTGAGAAAGTGGAGTTTCCCTATGTCCAAGACGTTTCGCGCTGCCATGCCGTTCTGGCTCTCGCTTGGGCTGGTGCCTTTGGCGGTGATCGGGGTGACCCTTGGCGGTTGGACGGTGGTGTTGATGCCACTTTACGCTTGGGCGCTGGTCACGGTGCTGGATCTTCTCTTGGGGTTGAACGAAGAAAACCCCGACCCGCGGACGGATGAGCGTGAGTTGTTCTGGTATCGGCTGATCACGCTGATCTGGTTTCCGGTGCAGGCGGCAATCATCTATGGGGCCATCTGGTGGGTGGTGCGGGCCGATATGGGCTGGCTGGAGGTCGGTGCGCTGATGTTCGGCGTGGGGGTTGCCTCGGGCACCATCGGCATTGTCTATGCCCACGAGCTTTTGCATCAGGGCAATCGTGGCGAGCGTTGGCTGGGTGACTTATTGCTGGCGACCGTGCTTTACAGCCATTTCCGCACGGAACATTTGCTGGTGCATCACATCCATGTCGGCACGCCGCGCGACGCCGTATCGGCACGCTATAACGAGGGGTTCCATCGCTTTTTCTGGCGGGTGCTGTTTGCCTGCCCGCGGTCGGCATGGCGCGCCGAGGCGGAAAAGCTGGCCAAGGTGGGCCGCCCGGTGTGGCATCGCTCCAACCCGTTCTGGCGCTATGGTGCCTTGCAGGCTCTGGCCCTTCTGGCGGCCTTTGCGGTGGGGGGCAGCTATGGCGTTGGGCTGTTTGTCTTGCAGGCCTTTTTTGCCGTTTGGCAGTTGGAGCTGACCAATTACGTCGAGCATTACGGGCTGGTGCGGCAGAAGTTGCCGAATGGCAAGTATGAGCCGGTTCGCCCGCATCACAGTTGGAACGCGCCGCAGCGGGTGTCGAATTGGCTCTTGATCAACCTGCAACGCCATTCGGATCATCACTACAAACCGGATCGGCGGTTTCCCTTGCTGCAAACCTATCCGGAAAGTGAGGCGCCGATGCTGCCGTTCGGCTATCCGGCGATGGCGACCATGGCGATGTTGCCACCCCTGTGGCGGCGGCGGATGAACCCGCGGGTCAGGGCGTGGCGGCGGCAGTTTTATCCCGCCGTGACCGAGTGGAAAGATCTGCACTGAAAAGGCCCCGGCATGAAAAAGATCATGCCGGGGCTAGTTGTGCCGCAGGCGGACCACGGCACAGGCGTAAACTTTATGTGGGGGAAAGAGGGGGGCAGGTTGCCCACCCTGAACAGGTCAGTTGGGGCGCCGCCCGTCGGCTTCCATTTCTGAGCGGATCTGTTGGCGCAGAAGGTCGATCGGCACCATCTTGCCGTCGCGCTTGTAGTGCCAATAGGTCCAGCCATTGCAGGAGGGCGCGCCTTCCAGCGCGGCGCCGACCTGATGGATGCTGCCCTTCACATCATTGCCGATCAGCGTGCCATCGGCGCGCACCTTGGCCTTGAAGCGATTGCCGATGGAAAAGAGTTCCTCACCGGGGCGCAGCATGCCGCGTTCCACCACCTGCCCAAAAGGCACGCGGGGTTCGGCGCGCTTCGAGCCGGTGATTTCCAAGGCGGAGGCGTCAAACTTGCGCACACGGTCGATGCGGGCCTGCGCGGCCTTGCGATAGCTTTCCTCGCGCTCGATCCCGATGAAGTCGCGGCCCAGCATCTTGGCCACAGCGCCGGTGGTGCCGGTGCCAAAGAACGGGTCCAGCACGACATCGCCGGGGTTGGTGGTGGCCAAAAGAACGCGGTGCAGCAGGCTTTCCGGCTTTTGCGTCGGATGCGCCTTGTCGCCGTGTTCGTCCTTCAGCCGCTCATGCCCGGTGCAGATCGGCAGCACCCAGTCAGAACGCATCTGCACGCCGTCATTCAGCTCTTTCAGGGCTTCATAGTTGAAGGTGTATTTGGCGTTTTCATCGCGCGAAGCCCAGATCAGGGTTTCATGCGCGTTGGTCAGGCGTTTGCCGCGGAAGTTCGGCATCGGGTTCGACTTGCGCCAGACCACATCATTCAAGAGCCAATAGCCCTGATCCTGCAAGGCGGTGCCCAGACGGAACACGTTGTGATAGCTGCCGATCACCCAGATCGCGCCGTTCGGCTTCAACAGCCGCTTGGCGGCGGCCAACCATTCATGGGTAAAGCGGTCATAGGCGGCAAAGCTGGAAAACTGGTCCCAGTGGTCGTCCACCGCGTCGACGCGGCTGTTGTCGGGCCGGTGCAATTCGCCCTTCAACTGCAAGTTATAGGGGGGGTCCGCGAAAATCAGGTCAACCGACCCGGCGGGCAGGCTGTTCATTACCTCGATACAGTCGCCCGGAACAATCTGGTTCAACGGCAGGGGGGAACCCTGCTCGGTCTTCAGTTTCGTCGCCATTTCTGCCTCATCTACCCCGGCATCTTGTGTGCCGGTGGTTGCCCTAAAGATGAGTCAGGAGCGATTCGCCGTCAAATTCTTTTTTGAATCAACCACTTATAGAAAGTTCTTGATACAAGATATTGTGGACAGGCTTGAACGAACGTCTATGCCAAGGGGTTACACCAAGATTTAGGAGCGCCGCCAAATGCTCTTTGGTCGGATAGCCGGCGTTCCCTTCCCAGCCATAACCGGGGTGCTGTTGCGCCAAATCCACCATGAGGCGGTCGCGCGTGACTTTGGCGATGATGGAGGCGGCGGCAATTGAGAGTGATTTGGCATCCCCCTTCACAATGGCTTCGGCCCGGCCCTTCAACCCGGCGGGAATGAGATTGCCGTCGATCAGCGCATGGGCCGGGGGCATGGGCAGACCCGCCACGGCCCGCTCCATCGCAAGATGGCTGGCGCGCAGGATGTTCAGGCTGTCGATCTCCTCGACCGTTGCATGGGCAACCGACACCTGCGCTGTCGCCATGATTTCAGCGAAAAGCCGTTCCCGCTTTGCGGATGACAGGGCTTTGCTGTCGCCCAAACCCGCCGGGATGCGGGCCGCATCAAGGATCACGGCGGCGGCGGTGACGGGGCCAGCCAAGGGGCCGCGGCCAACCTCATCAACGCCACAAACCGGTGACAGGCCGCGCGCAAGGGCGGCAGTTTCAAAGCTGAAATCTGGCGGTGTGGGGGCCATGGCACTGGCCTAGCGGGAATAGAAGAAAAGAAAAAGAGGGCAGAGGCTGCTCACCCCTCCGCCCTCTCTCCGATGTCAGGGGGGTCTGACACCTATTGCGAACAGCTTGCCGTGCCTTCGACAGGTTTGGCGTAGACGCTGCGATGCGCTTCAACCGGGATCGCGGTGGCAAGGATCATCAGAAGGGCAACGGCAAAGCCTGTGAAACCGGCGATCATGCGGGCCATCGGGGTCTGCGCCGTTTGTCCGTAAGCGGTTTCGGCCAAAGTGGGGGAGTGGATCGTCTTTGCCATGGCTGCCTCGTTTTTGTTTGCCCGCTGCGGGGGATCGCATCTGATGGGCAAACCGTGACCCCCTGGGCCAAAGCCAAGCAATAACGCCGCCCTGTTAGGCGATAGCAAAGCCATAAACCTGTTTAGATATTGTATAGCCCGCCAGAGAATGTGCAGGATGGAACCAGACCCATCAGGAGTGCGTTTCCATGCGCCACCTATCCCTTGCCTTTGGCCTGCTTGTCGCCCTTGCCCTGCCAGTTCAGGCTGAGTGTTTTGCCGATTACAAGGCCAAGCAGGATGACCCCCTGCGGCTGCATTATGGTGTGGCGCAGGTCTCCGCCTGTGACAAGGCTGTTGCCATGGCCGAACTCGCGGATCGGCTTGCCGCCGCGGGATGGACATTGTTGAATGTATTGAGTGTTTTTGGTCCCGAAGGGCTGGAGGAAAGGAAAGCCAGTGCAGCCGAATACTTCCTCCGCTTCTGACAGTTTGCGCGCGGGCAACCGGGTGGTTGCCTTTGGGATTTCCGCCATTGTCCTGATCCTTCTGGGCGCGGCGGTGTTTTTGTTCCTGAACCTGCCGGACGCCAACGCCTTCAATGCGCGGGTGGAACGGTTGTTCATCGAAAACGACAACCTGACCACCGGGGCCGAGATCAAGCTTCTGGAAATACTCGCGCAGTCTGGCACCTCGTTTTCCGAGGTGTTGACCAGCTATCGCTCGGTGATCTTCGTGCTGTTGGTGTTTGCCACCGCGCTTTTGATTGCGTCCTTGGTGTTTCTTGTCACCATCGTTGCCCTGAACCGCCGGATTTCGGCGATTCAACGTGCGGGTATTCAGGTGGCGACCATGCTTATCAGCCGCGAGGCGCGGGCGGTCTATATCAATGACATGGAATTTG
This sequence comes from uncultured Tabrizicola sp., assembly GCA_964393035.1. Classification (GTDB taxonomy): domain Bacteria; phylum Pseudomonadota; class Alphaproteobacteria; order Rhodobacterales; family Rhodobacteraceae; genus Tabrizicola_A. Next base: position 247,554 of record CAYMRX010000003.1, on the reverse strand, counting down.
CCCTGACCGAAGCCGCGCTGGAAACCCTTGCCGTTCTGGCCGAGGCGCGGATGGATGATGAGGTGCTGACCGGCGCGCAGATCGAAGCGGTGATTTCAGGTCGCAATGAGGCGGATTGCGATGAGGCCGCCGGTGCCACGCGGGTCAAGCGGCTGCGCGATGCGCTGGGCAATCAATTGGTCAGTGAACTTCTGGTCAAGACCATCGCCCGGCGCGGTTATGTGCTGGCGGTGGGCAAGGATGCCTTGAAGATGATTTGACGTAAGGGAAAGCAGGCGCGCGCCGGCAAGAAAACCTGCATGCGCCATTGACCTTTGCTGAAAAGGCATGATCTTTCCGCTCATGTGTCACGGCTGCGGGGCATCCCGTGGTGGGTGACGGTTATCGCAAAGGCATTTGGCATGGTCTTCCGTCTTCCCCGGCATCGGCTTCTGGCTCTGGTGGTTCTTGTTCTGGCTGCCCTTTGGGTGCTGACCGGGCATTTTGCCGCCGTGGGGAGCGAGGAGGCCGAGGCCACCGAGACCAGAGCAGCGGAACCCGTGGCCGAGACGCCCAAGCGCACCGTGGCCGTGGTCAGGGCTGATCTGGCCGATTACGCCCGTCTGATCCGCATTTCCGGCGTGACCGAGGCCGACAAGCTGGCCGTTCTTGCGGCGCGCTCGAATGGCGTCGTGCAGGAGCTGGGGGCTGCGGCGGGCGATGGTGTGGCGGCGGGTGCGACCGTGCTTTTGCTGGAAGGTGAAGATGTGCGTGCCGCCGTCAAGGCGGCGGAAGACCAGCTTGCCCAAGCGGCGGAACAGCTTGCGGTGGGTGAGGCGCTGAAGGCCAAGGGTAGCCTGCCCGAAACCGAAGTGACCGCCCGCCGTGCCGCCAAAACCGCGGCCGAGGGCGCTTTGGCACAGGCGCAGGCCGCCGCGGATCGTCTGTCGCTGACCGCGCCTTTTGCTGGAACGGTTGATGCGGTGAATGTGGAAATCGGAGAGTGGGTGCAGGCCGGCACGCCGATTGCGACGCTGATCTCGCTGGACCCGATCGTGGTCAAGGCAGAGGTCAGCGAACAGGATGTGGCGCATGTGGCTGTTGGAGCCAAGGCCAAGGTGCGGCTGGTGTCGGGGGCCGAGTTGGAAGGCACGGTCCGGCATCTGGCCCGCAAGGCCAGCGACAAGACCCGCACCTTTGCGCTGGAGGTTGCTCTGCCGAACCCGGATGGGGCAATTCCGTCTGGCATGACCGCCGAGGTGCGGCTGACCGCGGCGGCGCAACCGGCGCTGCTGGTGCCCCGGTCGGTCCTGACCTTGAACGAGGCCGGGCAGGTGGGCGTGCGCGTGGCGGGAGACGGCGATGTGGCAGCCTTTTTGCCGGTGCAATTGATTGATGACACCGAGCAGGGCTTCATGGTGACGGGCGTGCCGCAGGGCGCACGGGTGATTGTGGCCGGGCAGGATCTGGTGCGCGACGGCGACATGGTTGTCGTCAAGGAACTGACCCGCGCCGAGGCCGAGGCGGCGCAAGCGGCCGCCCAAAAGGCGGATCAGCCATGAACCTTGTCGAGTTTGCCATCCGCAACACGCGGCTGACCCTGTCGATTCTGGTCTTTCTGATCCTGTCGGGGACCATGGCTTACATGACCATCCCGAAAGAGGCCGAGCCGGACATCCAGATTCCGATCATCTATGTCTCGATGGGATACGAAGGCATCTCGCCCGAAGACAGCGAGCGTCTGCTGTTGCGCCCGATGGAAACCGCGCTGAAATCCATTCAGGGTATCAAGAAGATGACCGCGACCGCCTATCAGGGCGGTGGCAACGTGCTGATGGAGTTTCAGGCCGGTGCCGACCTTGATAAGGCGCTGACAGATGTGCGCAACAAGGTGGATGACGCGCGGCGCGATTTGCCGTCCGAAGCCGACGAGCCGACGGTGAACGAGGTCAATATCTCGGAATTCCCGGTCTTGGTGGTCACGCTGTCGGGCGATGTGCCGGAGCGGGTGCTGACGGCGGCAGGGCGCACCTTGCGCGACCGGATCGAAGAAATTCCCGGTGTGCTGGAAGCGGGTCTGCGCGGCACGCGCGATGATCTGGTCGAGGTCATCATCGACCCGGCCAAGCTGTCGTCCTATGGTCTGCGCCCCGACGCCATGATCGCGGGTGTCATGGCCAACAACCAGTTGATTGCCGCAGGCGCGATGGAAGGGGCCGAGGGCCGTTATGCCATCAAGGTGCCCTCGCTTCTGGAAACCGTCGAAGATGTGGCCCGTCTGCCCGTGGTCGCGTCGGATACCGCTGTGGTCCGCGCCATGGACATCGCCGAGATCCGCCCCACCCTGAAAGACCCCGAAACCATCACCCGGCTGGATGGCAAGGCCGCCGTTGCGATTGAGGTGTCAAAACGGGTCGGGGCAAATCTGATCGAGACGGTCGATGCGGTGAAAGCCACAACCGAGGCGCTGCAAAAAGACCTGCCGGAGGGCGTGGTCGTTTCCTTCAGTCAGGACAAATCCACCACCATTCGCCAGTTGCTGTCGGACCTGCAAAACTCGGTCCTGACGGCGGTGGTGCTGGTGTTCATCGTCATCCTTTATGCGCTGACGGTGCGGTCGTCGATCCTGATCGGTCTGGCCATTCCGGCCAGTTTCCTGATGGGGATTCTGGGCCTGCAAATGGCGGGGCTCACCGTGAACCTTGTGGTGCTGTTCAGCCTGATCCTGGCTGTCGGCATGCTGGTGGATGATGCCATCATCGTGGTGGAATATGCCGAACGCCGCATGGCCGAAGGGCAGGACCGCCGCCAAGCCTTTGCCGAAGCAAGCCATCGCATGGCAGGTCCGGTCATCGCGTCAACCATGACGCGGATCGCCGCCTTCTCGCCCTTGCTGTTCTGGCCCGGCGTGGTGGGCGAGTTCATGAAATACATGCCGATCACCCTGATCGCCACGCTGTCGGCCTCCATGGCCTATGCGCTGATCTTCGTGCCGGTTCTGGGTGCGCTGATTGCCCGGCCCTTCAAGGTGCCGCCCCACCACAAGGACGGGGCCTATATGGCGCTGGTCGGCCGTGCCATCCGGCATCCGTGGATTGTGCTGATGCTGGCGGTTGGCAGTCTGGTCGCCGTGCCCGTGGTCTATGGCAAGATCGGCAAGGGGGTGGAGTTCTTCCCGAACGTCGAGCCGGATTATGGTCTTTTGTATGTGAAGGCACGGGGCAACCTGTCGATCCACGAAAAGGACGCGCTGGTCAAACAGGCAGAGGCGCGGCTTCTGGGCTGGCCGGGGGTCAAGACCATTTACACCCGTGTTGGCAGCGCCGGGCAATCCATGGGCGAAGGCCCTGCCGACGCCATCGGCGTTCTGCAATATGAATTCGTCGACTGGCGCGAGCGCAAGAACGCAAACGAAATCCTCAGCGATCTGCGCGCGGTGATGGTGGGGATTCCGGGTGTGGATATCGAAGTGTCGGTGCCGCAGGCTGGGCCACCGACCGGCAAGGCCATTCAGCTTCGGCTTTCCGCCGATGATCCGAATGGTCTGAATGAGGCCGCCCGAGATCTGGCGGAAAAGGTGGCAGGCGTTGCGCATGTGATTGATGTGTCGAATGGTTTGCCGTTGCCGGGTATCGACTGGGAGTTGCGGGTGAACCGCGCCGAGGCGGCACGTTATGGCGCGTCGCCGGGGGCGGTGGGGGCTGTGGTGCAGATGGTCACCGGCGGTTTGCGGCTGACGGAATATCGCCCGGCAGGCAGCGATGATGCGGTGGACATCGTGCTGCGCCTGCCCTCGGCGCAGCGCAACATTGCGGCGCTGGATCAGCTTCGGATCGAAACTCCCGATGGGCCGGTGCCGATATCCAACTTTGTCACCCGCCAGCCCGCGCCGACGGTGGGCACGCTGACCCGCATCGACGGCGCGCGCACCATCACCATTCAGGCGGGGATTGCCGCGGGCGTGCAGGAACAGCCGGTGCGCGATGCCGTCGCAAAACTGGTCGAGGCAGAGTTCCGCGACAAGAAGCTGACCGACGCGGGCTATCGCTGGACCATGGCGGGCGAGGATGAAGAACAGGCCGAGGCCGGGGCGTTTCTGGGCAAGGCCTTTGGGGCGGCGATCTTCCTGATCTTTGGCGTCCTGTTGGCGCAGTTCAACAAGTTCATCTCGGTCGGTCTGGTGCTGTCGGCGGTGATCATGTCGACCATAGGGGTTTTCCTTGGCCTGATGATCATGGGCCAGCCGTTCGGCGTGGTGATGACCGGCATCGGGGTGATCGCGCTGGCCGGTGTGGTTGTGAACAACAACATCGTGCTGATCGCCACCTATGATGAGTTGCGCCACCATGGCATGTCGAAGATCGAGGCCATTCTGGAAACCTGCCGCGAGCGGGCGCGCCCGGTGGTGCTGACCGCATTGACCGCGATTTTCGGGGTGCTGCCGATTGCCTTCGGGTTGAATCTGGAACTTCTGAACCACGAAACCACCATCGGCGCGCCTTCGACGCAATGGTGGATCTCGCTGTCATCGGCCATCGTCTATGGCCTGGCCTTTGCCACGATTCTGACGCTGGTGGTGACGCCGTCGATGCTGATGCTGGTGTCGCATGACGATGTGAAAAAACCGCGCCGCAAGTGGTGGCTGTTCGGGCCGCGGGTGGCGGCCTAAACGATCATCGCCTTGATCGCCGCCGCATGACCGGGCTTGGCCGCCAGCACATCGGTGGCCAGCGTCCGGGCGGTGTCCATCAAGGCCTCGCCCGGCAGGATGCGGTCGATCAGGCCCCAGGCCAAGGCTTCGTCGGCTTCGATCTTTTGCCCGGCCATCAGGATCATCTTGGCCCGTGCCGCGCCGACCAGCGCCACCAGACGGGCCGGGTCTGACGGTTGCGGCAGAAAGCCCAACTTCATCACCGGGTAAAAGAACTTGGCCCCCGGCACCGCCAGCCGCAGATCGCAAGCCAGCGCCATGCCCATCGACCCGCCCGCCAGCGTGCCATTCAGCGCGGCAATGGTCAGGCCGGGAAAGGCGGCAATCGCCGAAGAAAGCCGTTCCCAGACCGGATCGGTGGCCAGCCCGGCGCGGGCATCCTCCAGATCGGCCCCGGCAGAAAACACCTTGCCCACCCCGGTCAGGATCAGCGCGGCCACGCCCGCGGCGCGGGCTTCGTCCACCGCGTCGGCAAGTGTGGTCAGCATCGCCTTCGTCACCGAATTGGCCTTGTCAGGACGGTTGAGCGTCAGCACCCACAGCCCGGTTTCGCGTGAAATCTCGATCATGCATATAGCCCCACTGCCTTGCGCACCGCTGCATCGCGCAACGAGATGTCCGTGCCAAGCCACGGATCGGCCTCGGCTCCACACATCCACAACAGCGCCCGTGCGGGCCAACTGGCCGGAATATGCACCGACGGATCAAGCTGACTGACCGGGTTCAGACCGCTGGCCTTGATCTTGACCTGCATATCGGTCGCCACCGTGCCGGGCGACAGGTCAAGCACGCGGATTCCATGCGGCCCTTCTTCCAGATGCGCGGCTTGCGTCAGCATCAAGGCCCCAGCCTTGCCCGCGCAATAGCTGGACCAGCCTTCATACGCATTGCGGGCCGCGCCTGATGATACCGTGATGATCGTGCCGCCACCTTGCGCCCGCATCACCGGGATGGCGGCACGCATCCCGTGAAAAACACCTTTCAGGTTCACATCAATGCCGCGGCCCCAAGTGCTGGGTTCCGCCTCGGCCAGACGGGCGATCGGCTCAATCGTGCCTGCATTGTTGATAAACACATCCAGACGACCAAAATGCTGCACCGTGGTTGCCACCACCCGCTGGACCGAGGTCCAGTCTGCCACATCGCAGCGCAGGGCCAGTGCCGCCGGACCGATTTCAGCGGCCAGCGCCTCAATCTCTCCCCGGTTTCGTGCCAGAAGCGCAACCTTTGCCCCGGCCTGTGCAAAGACGCGCGCCGCTGCCGCGCCGATCCCCCGGCTTGCCCCGGTTATCGCGACCACTTTACCCTGCATGACACACCTTTTGCCTGACCTGCGAAAGTGTTAGCCCATCCGGCGACCCAATTGAAACCGCCGATTTGCGCTCTTGACGCTGGCCAGTCGGGGGCGGATGTTTTGGGGCAATCAATTCGACAAGGGGTTTAACATGAAGACGTGGAAGCTGGCCGGAAGTGCTGCTGTTTTGGCCCTGATCGCCGCGAATCCCGTACTGGCCGATGTGACCCCGGAAGACGTCTGGCAAAGCTGGCAAGATGTCATGGCCACCATGGGCAGCACCGTGACCACCGGCTCGGTGGCGCGCGATGGGGACACCCTGATTGTGACGGATGTCAAGGCGGCCTTCGACGGGGCCGAGGGCAAGGGCGAAACCGCAATCTCCGAAATTCGTCTGCGGGACAAGGGCGATGGCACGGTTGAAGTGACCATGGCCGAGGAGGCCAGCTTTACCTCTGCCTCCCCCGGCGTTGACGGGGGCAAGCCCTTTGGCGCCACCGGCACGATGAAGATGCCGGGTCTGGTCGGCACGGTGTCCGGCTCGGTCGGCGACATGGCCTATGCCTTTGACATGCCAAGCGTCGATCTTGCGCTGACGCCGACCGAGGATGGCAAACCGGCAGGCAAGATCGGGGTGCTGCTCAGCGGGGCGAGTTCGTCATATCATCTGTCCGGCCCGGCGACGGCCAAGCTGCTGGATGGCTCTTTTGCGGCTAGTTCGGCGGCCCTGTCGCTGGAGGGCGCGGAGGGAGAAACCAATTTTGCAGGCACGCTGAGCGCCGCCGATCTTGCCGGCACGATCAAGAGCAATTCCGCAGGGATGGAGGAGCCGGAGTTTTCCAATGCGCTGGCCAAGGGCTTTGCGTTGGATATGGGTCTGTCCTTGGGCGCTCTCAACTATGATTTTGACATCACCGATGCGACGGGTCCGTCCAAACTGGTCGGTGGTTCGCAGGGGGGAGCGTTCCAACTGGCAGTGGATGCGTCCCGGATGGCGTTGTCAGGCAGCGGCAATGCGGTAGAGGCAACCTTTTCAAGTGCCGACCTGCCCTTTCCAGAGGTCAAGCTGAGCTATGCCGAAAGCGCGTTCAACTTGACGGTGCCCCTGTCGAAAGCCGAGGCCGGGCAGGATTTTGCCCTGCTTTACAAGATCGTCGATTTGCAGGTGTCGGATGAGATCTGGGGCCTGTTCGACCCGACAGGCGTCTTGCCGCATGATCCCGCAACGCTGGTGATTGATGCCACAGGTCAGGCGCGGCTGAAGTCCGATCTGCTGGCCACACCGGAAGGCACCCCACCCGACGCAGAGCTTTTGTCATTGAATGTCAACGACATCACCGCGCGCATGGCCGGGGCGGAACTGACCGGAAAAGGGGCGTTCACCTTCGACAACACCGATCTGACGACTTATGGCGGCGCGCCGGTGCCGACGGGCACCCTTGAAATGAAGCTGACGGGCGGCAACGGGCTTTTGGACAAGCTGGTCAGCATGGGGCTGGTGACCGAGGATCAGGCCATGGGCGCGCGGATGATGCTCGCGATGTTTGCCAAGGCGGGCGAGGGCGAAGATGTGCTGACCTCGACGCTGGAATTCAAGGACAAGCATTTCTACGCCAACGGCCAGCAGTTGCAGTAACCAATGCGGTTTGGGGCGGCCCGTCTTGGTCGCCCCCTTGCTTTGGCCTTGCAGCTTGGTCACGCTTGTGGCCCAAAGCCCCGGAAATAGGAGGCTCTCATGTCCGACACGCTTCAACGCTTGACCCATGCCCTTTTGGACGCTGCCCGCAAGGCGGGTGCCGAAAGCGCCGATGCCATGGCGCTGGATGGCAGTTCGACCTCGATCGACATTCGGGCGGGCGCGCTGGAACAGGCCGAACGGTCGGAGGCGGTGGAGATCGGCCTCAGGGTGTTGATCGGCGGGCGGCAGGCGTGTGTTTCCGCGTCCGATACGTCGGCGGCAACGATTGCGGCGCTGGCCGAGCGGGCCGTCGCCATGGCGCGCGAGGCGCCTGAGGATCCAACGGCCGGGTTGGCCGACCCTTCGCAGATTGCGCAGCATTGGGATCTGGCAGGGCTGGAGCTGGCCGATCCTGCGGGCGAACCTTCGGCCGCGGCCTTGGAGCAAGACGCCCGCGCGGCAGAGGCGGGCGCAATGGCCGCCAAGGGTATCACCCAGGTTCAGGCCAGCGCAGGCTATTCGGCACGGCAGGTCTATCTTGCGGCAACCAATGGATTTTCTGGCCATTATGCCCGTACCTCGCGGTCGGTGTCCGCCGTGGCCTTTACCGGCACAGGCACCGGGATGGAGCGGGATTTTGCGGGCGAAGGCCGGGTGTTTCAGGCCGATCTGCCGGATGCAATTGGGATTGGGGCCTTGGCCGCCGAACGCGCCTTGGCCCGCGCGGGGGCGGTGAAACCCAAGACCGGCCACTTTCCTGTGCTGTTTGACGAACGCATCGCGGCCTCCCTGATTGGGCATTTGCTGTCGGCAGTGAACGGCACCTCGATTGCGCGGGGCGCAAGCTGGCTGCTTGATGCTTTGGGCACGCAAGTGCTGCCCAAAGGCATGTCGATCATCGAAGACCCGTTGCGCCCGCGTATTTCTGGCTCTCGCCCCTTTGATGGCGAAGGGTTGCCGACGGCAAAGCGAATGATCGTTCAGGATGGTGTGCTGATGGGCTGGACGCTGGATCTGGCCACAGGGCGCAAGCTGGGGATGGCCAGCACGGCCAATGCCGCGCGCGGCACCTCCTCGCCGCCGTCGCCTGCCACCTCGAACATCGAGGTGACGCCGGGGGTGTTCAGCCGCGACGATCTGATTGCGCAGATGGGCACCGGGCTGCTTGTAACGTCGCTTATCGGATCCACCATCAACCCGACGACGGGCGATTATTCGCGCGGCGCCTCGGGCTTCTGGGTTGAAGGCGGGCAGGTGAAATTCCCGGTCAATGAATGCACAATTGCGGGCAATCTCAAGGACATGCTGCGCAGCATGATTGCAGCAAATGACGCGCGGGCGCATCTGTCAACGCGGGTGCCAAGCCTTCTGGTCGAGAGTTTGACCCTTGCCGGGGCCTGACCTTGCCCTGATCGCCGAGGCGGCCCGTGCGGCTGGCGCGATCACACTGCGCTATTGGCGGGCAGACCCGCAGGTCTGGGAAAAACCGGGCCTTGGCCCGGTGACCGAAGCCGATCTGGCGGTGAACGAAATGCTCACCACGCGGCTACAGGCGGCGCGACCGGGCTATGGCTGGCTGTCCGAAGAAACCCCGGATGACCCGGCGCGTCTTGACTGTGAACGCGTGTTTATTCTGGACCCTATCGACGGCACACGGGCCTTTATCGCGGGTGAAAAACACTTTGCCGTGTCGATTGCTGTGGCCGACAGGGGTAGGGTCATTGCCGGTGCGATCTATTTGCCCGCGCTGGATCGGCTTTACAGCGCCAGTGATGATGGCCCAGCACTGTGCAACGGAGAAGTCATCACGTGTGGAGATCGCGCTCAGCTTGATGGGGCGAACCTCTTGATGTCCAAAAGCTTTCTGGCACCGGAGCATTGGCGGCAACCGCCGCCGGACCTGAAGCGCAGCTTCCGGTCCTCGATCGCGTATCGGTTGTGTCTGGTGGCCGAAGGGGCCTTTGACGGCATGATCTCGACCCGCGACGCCTGGGAATGGGATATTGCGGCGGGCAGCCTGATTGCTGCGCGGGCCGGGGCGGCGGTCAGTGACCGCAATGGCGGGCCGTTGCGGTTCAATTCACGCGGTGCAAAGACGGCGGGTGTTCTGGTCGCGCCGCCGGGCGTTCATCGCGGCATTCTGGCAGAGTTCAGACCCTGACAGGCGGCCCCCCCAGCCCCTCCCCACGGAGGGGGGTGACAGGGGGGCAGCGGTTCTTGCTTACTTCTTCTTCGGCGGCACGAACCGCTTGGAGGTATCGCGCGCATCGGTTCTGGGTGCGGCAGGTTTGGCCTTGGCAAAGGGTTTTTTGCCCTCGGCGCCGTGGCTTTTGAAACCTGCGGCCTTTACCGGGCCGGATTTCTTGGCAAAGGGCCGGGCATCCGCGCCATCCTTGCGGGGGGCGTAGGGGCGCTTTTCTTCGCCAAAGCTGTCGCCGCGCGGCTTGGACGGGGCATCAGAGCGGTGGCTTTTGAAGCCTTCGGCACGGGCCGGGCGGTCGGCAGAACCGCCATGTGATTTGTAGCCTGCCGATTTCGGCGCGGGCTTGTCGCCAGCCCCCCAACGCGGCTTGCGCTCGCCATCCTCACGCGGGGCATAAGGTTTGCGCGGGCCATCCTCACGCTTGGCATAGGGCTTGGCCCCGTCGTCGCTGCGCTTGGCATAGGGGCGCGGGGCGGCGTCATCGCGTTTGGCATAGGGCTTGCGGTCACTGTCTTCGCGCGGGGTGTAAGGCTTGCGCGGGCCATCTTCGCGTTTGGCATAAGGCTTGCGTTCGGCCGCTTCACGCGGGGCGTAGGGCTTGCGCTCGCTTTCCTCACGCGGGGCGCGCGGCGGGCGGGCGGGGCTGTCGGCCTCGTCCTCGACAAAGCGCGAGGGTTTGGGCGTATAGACCGGCTTTTCAGCGCGCGGCGCACGCGGTGGGCGCGCGGCCGGGGCGCCACGAGAGTCTCCACGGGGCGCGCGCTCGGGGCGCTCAAGGTTCGGCTCTCCGGCGATCTTTTCCATGCTCAGGCCGGATTCCAATTCCTGCGCATCCGGGAAACGCCCGGCAACCGCCTGTGCGATCTGCACAAAGGTTTCATCCTGCTGCACGCGGATTGCGCCGATGCTGTCGCGGGCAATCCCGCCTGCCTCGCAGATTTTCGGCAAAAGCCAGCGGGCTTCGGCGCGACCGGTATGGCCGACCGAGAGCTTGAACCAGGTGGAGGGGCCGAACTCGCCACGTTCGCGCGGTGCGCGGGGTTCCGACGGCGGCAGGGCGTCGGACAGCACCTCGGGGGCCGAGCGGCCTTCGCGCCACATCCGCACAAAGGCGGCGGCGACCTGTTCGGCACCAAAGCGGGTCAACAGGGTTTCGGCCATCGTTGCTTCGTCGCCGGGGGCAGTGCCAAGCGCGGGGTGTTCGAGAATCCGCAAATCGTCCTTGGCCTGCACATCGTCGGCGCTGGGGGCGGGGCCCCATTCGGCGACAACCTTGGCGCCTTGCAACAGGCGCTGTGCCTTGCGGAATTCCGAAGGTGCTGCGATCAGGGCCGAGACGCCCTTTTTGCCTGCGCGCCCGGTGCGGCCCGAGCGGTGCAGCAGCGTTTCGGAATTTTGCGGCAGATCGGCGTGGATCACCAGTTCCAGCCCCGGCAGGTCAATCCCGCGCGCGGCAACGTCGGTGGCAATACAGACCCGTGCACGGCCATCGCGCAGGGCTTGCAGGGCGTGCATGCGTTCGGTCTGGGAAAGCTCGCCCGACAGCGCCACAACCTGAAAACCGCGGTTGCCCATGCGCGCCAGAAGGTGGTTCACATTGGCACGGGTCTTGCAGAACACAATCGCCGTGCGGGCCTCGTAAAAGCGCAGGATGTTGAAGATCGCATGTTCGCGGTCGCGCACGGCCACCGAGATGCCGCGATATTCGATGTCGGAGTGCTGCTTGGCCTCGCCCTGCGCCACGATCCGCAGCGCGTCTTTCTGGAAGGTCTGCGCCAGCTTGGCGATTTCCTGCGGCACTGTGGCCGAGAACATCAGCGTGCGGCGGGTTTCCGGCGCGGCGGCGAGGATGAATTCCAGATCTTCGGCAAAGCCGAGGTCGAGCATCTCATCCGCCTCATCCAGCACCACGGCCTGAATGCCCGACAGATCAAGACTGCCGCGTTCAATATGATCACGCAGACGGCCGGGCGTGCCGACAACGATATGCGCGCCACGATCCAGCGCGCGCTTTTCGGTGCGGTAATCCATGCCGCCGACGCAGGTGGCCAGCTTGGCCCCGGCGGGACCATAGAGCCATTCCAACTCGCGCGCGACCTGTTGGGCCAGTTCGCGGGTGGGGGCGATGATGAGGGCTGCGGGCACATCGGCATACAGCAGTTGATCCGCGCCGTTCAGGATTTCCGGCGCAATGGCCAGACCAAAGGCGACGGTTTTGCCCGAGCCGGTCTGGGCCGACACCAGCGCATCACGGCCCGCGACGCCATCGGCCAGAACGGCCTCTTGCACGGGGGTCAGCGAGGCATAGCCACGGGCGGACAGGGCCGCCGCGAGGGGCGCGGCGATATTCAGATCTTGCATGTTCTTTTCCAAAAGGGGGGCGTTCAGTTGCCCGAGATACCAGTCCGGCACCTTTCCCCTTATATGGCAGCCGGGCCTCCCTGCCCGTCGCTGCGCCATAGGATGCTTGCGCCGATCCGCGGCCCATAAAGGAAAAGGCGGGGCCTGTATAGCCCCGCCTTCTTTTGCGCTGTGCCCGCCCCGTTCAGCTTTCGCGGAATGCGGCGCTGAAGTAATCGGTGAAGGGCTTGAGGAGATAGGCCATCGGGCTGCGCGCACCGGTTTCGATAAAGGCTTCCACCGGCATGCCGGGTACCAGCGTCAGCCCTTGCAGCCGTTCCAACTCGCCGGCGTCCAGCACGATTTCGGCCTTGTAATATGCGATCTGGGTGCGTTCATCCACCAAGGCATCCGCCGAGATCGACACCACATGGCCAAAGGTTTCCGGTGTGGTCCGGGCAGAGAAGGCCGGGAACATCAGGCGCACTTTCTGGCCGACGTGAACCTCGTCGATATGGATGGTTTGCACCTGCGCATTGATGACCAAAGGCCGGTCCTGCGGGATGAGATACAACAAGGGATCGGCCGGGCGGATCACCGACCGCGGCGTCGTCACCGCAAGGCCAAGCACGGTGCCCGAGACGGGCGCGCGAATCTCCAGCCGGTTGATTTGTTCGGTCAGGGCGCGGCGGCGTTCGGCCAGTTCCAACATCTTGGCCCCGATGTCGCGCAATTGTGTGTTGGCCTCCTCACGGCGGACTGCCGCAAGGCGCAGCACTTCCAGTTCCACCTCCGTTGCCCGCCCCTCGGCCTGCGCGCGCGAGGATTGCAATTCCCCAACCGAGCCTTGCAGGCGCGAGGCCTCGCGTTCCAGCGCCAAAACGCGCGACGATTGCGCAAGACCCTTTTCCAGCAGGGTGCGCTGGTCTTTCAGCTCTTGTTCGATCAGGGCAAGTTGTTCGCTGAGCGATTTCACTTGGGCATCGACCCCCTCGATCTGGGCGGCGATCTGGGCAGAGCGTTTTTGCAACTGTTCCGATTGTTTCAAAACCGTGTCACGGCGGGCGATGAACAGGCTGTGCTGGCCTTTGATCAGGCCGGCCACCTCGGGGTTGGTTTTGGCAAGGTCGGCGATTTCGCCGGAAAATACCGGCGCGGCGGCATCGTCACGTTCGGCCTCCAGCCGGGCAGAGCGCGCCATGACTTCAAACAACTGGCCCTCAACGATGGCCAATTCGGATTTCACAAGCGCGCCATCCAGCCGGATCAAAAGGTCGCCCGCCTTGACGGTTTGCGCCTCTTTCACAGCAATCTCGGCCACCACGCCGCCATCCGGGTGCTGCACGATCTGACGGTTTTGCGACACCTCCAACTGGCCCGAGGCAACGATCGCGCCCGAGATTTCGGTCAGCACCGACCACAGGCCAAAGCCGAAAACCAGAACGGCGGCGGTGATGCTGCCCATCAGCACCGAGGGGCGGGCCGACAAAAGGCGGGCCACTTCGGCCTCGGTCGGGGGGCGGGGCGGGGCGTCCCCGCCCGCTTTTGCCGGAAGATGGGCGGTTTTTGGCGTCGCGGTCGCGGCATCAGGTTTTTTGCGCAACAAGCTCATGACACGCCCCCCGGCCCGGCGGAGCGGACAATATCCGTGTGGTTCTTGACCATTTCCTTCAACACCTGATCGCGCGGGCCAAAGGCGCGGCGCATCCCTTCCTCCACCACCAACAAGAGGTCGCATTCCTGAATGGCAGCCGGGCGGTGGGCCATGATGATGACCGAACCCCCTGCAGCCTTGATGCTGCGGATGGCAATGTTCAGCGCCATGGTGCCATCATTGTCGAGGTTCGAGTTCGGCTCGTCCAGAACCAGCAGCACCGGGTTGTCATAAAGGGCGCGGGCCAACCCGATGCGCTGGATCTGCCCACCCGAGAGCCGCCCGCCAAGGGTGGAAACCCGCGTGTCATAGCCATCGGGAAGCCGCAGGATCATGTCATGCGCGGCGGCTTTTTGGGCCGCCTCGACAATCTTGGCGCTGTCGGCCCTTGGTTGCAGGCGGGCGATGTTTTCGGCGATGGTGCCCTCAAACAGAGTCACGCGTTGCGGCAGATAGCCGATGTAGCCGCCCAGAACGTCCGGGTCGTATTGGTCAAGGGCAGCACCATCCAGCCGGATCTTGCCCGCCGCAGGGCGCCAGACCCCGATGATCGCCCGTGCCAGCGTGGATTTGCCTGCCCCCGAGGGACCGATGATGCCCAAGGCCTGCCCCTCGCCCAATTGGAAGGTGACGCCGCGCAGCACGGCCTGCGTCTCACCGGGGGGCACGACCGACAGCGATTGCACATCCAGAATGGCGCGCGGGCGCGGCAGGGCGGTGCGTGGGGGTTCAGGTGGCACGCGCGACAGCAGTTCGGCCAGCCGTGCGGTGCCTTCCTGGGCGCGGGTGACCACGGCCCATTGGCCAACCGCCTGTTCGATGGGTTGCAGCGCCCGTCCCATCAGGATGGACCCTGCGATCATGGCGCCAGAGGACAACTGTCCTTTCAACACCAGCCAAGCGCCAAGGCCCAGCATCGCAGATTGCAGGAAGATGCGGAATGTCTTGGAAATGGAGCCGAAACGCCCCCCAACATCTCCGGCCTTCAGCCCTTCGGCCAAGGCGGCACCCCGCGCCTTTTGCCAGCGCTGAAAGGCGGCCCCCGTCATGCCAAGGGCCTGCACGGCCTCGGCCTCGGTCTTGATGAGATCGGACATGCGTTCTGCTTGCAGCGCAAGGCCATTGGTGCGGTTGATCGGGGCTTGCGTCAGGCGCTGGTTCAGCACGGTGATAACAATGAGAAACACCCCGCCGCTAACGGCGAGCCAGCCCAAGAGCGGGTGAAAGACAAAGATGGCGGCAATGAAGAACGGGGTGAAGGGGATATCGAAAATCGACATCAACACCGGCGAGGCCCAGAGCCGCTGCACGGCTTCCAGATCGCGCTGCGCGGCAAGGCCCACCGGGTCGGTCGGGGCAAGGGCCAGCCGCTTCATCGCGGCGGCAAAGACGCGATGGTCCAACCTGTCCTGCATGGCGGCGCCGATGCGCGCCATGATGCGGCTGCGGGCATGGTCCAAAAGCCCCATCGCAAGGAACAGGAATGTCACCAAAAGCGACAGCGCGACCAGCGTCGCCTCGGACCGGCTGCCCAATATCCTGTCATAGACTTGCAGCATATAGAGCGGGCCGGTCAGCATCAGGATGTTGACCAGCACGGAAAACATGCCAACGGCCCAGAACAACTTGATCTGGTCGGACCGTGCGGCCCGCAGCTCGGCATAACCCCGAGCGAATTCACTTTGAGACATAAGTCCCCCTGACTAAATGTCGCATCCGCCACAAGGGCGTCGGCGTAAAATGTCTTGCGTCACCTGTTGGTCACTTTTGGCCGTTGTCTTGCCCTTGACCTGCGCTTATCCATTGCCATTCCCGGTGTCAGCCTGTGCAAGGTTGGCTCGGGCAGACCCTAGACCTATGCAGCCTGTGATTCCATCTCTTTTGATATCCATGACCCGGACCATCCGATCTTTTGCACTCGTTTGCGGCTTTGTTGGGGCGACGGTTTCCGCCTGTGCCCCGACCGGTGAGCCGACGGTGACCCGTGACCCGATCGAGCCGTTCAACCGGCAAATTCACCTGTTCAACCGGGGGATTGACCGGCATGCGTTGCGGCCTGTCGCGCTGTCGACCCGTGGCAATGGCGATGTGGCGACGCGGATCAGCGATTTCTCTGCGAACCTTGGCAAGCCGGCGGATATCGTCAACAACCTGCTGCAACTGCGCTTGGTCAAAGCCAGCGAAAACACCCTGCGCTTTGGCATGAACACGATCTTCGGGCTTGGCGGGTTCTTCGATGTGGCAACCGCGGCCGGTATGCCCGAAAATGATACCGATTTCGGGGAAACCCTGCATGTCTGGGGCTTTGGCGAGGGTGCCTATCTTGAGGTGCCCTTCATGGGGCCTTCGACCACCCGCGATCTGGCCGGATCGGTGGTTGATCTGGCCATCGACCCCTTGAACCACTTGAACCGCACGCAGGTGATGGGCGTGGCCGGTGTCAAGCTGGCTTCAAAAATTGGTGACCGCGGACGCTATTCCGAATTGGTTGATTCCATTCTATATGAGAGTGCAGACAGCTATGCGCAGGCGCGGCTTCTGTATTTGCAGAACCGTCGGCACCAGCTAGGCCAGACTGAGGACGAAGCCGACTTCGTCGACCCCTACGAGGACCCCTATGCTGAATGACACCTCGCTTCTTTCGCGCCGCCGTTTTGCCGCCGGGCTTGCCTTGGGGACCGTGGCTTTTGCCCTGCCGATGCGGGCCGCCGCGCTGACGGTGGATCAGGCGCGCGCGTTGATCGACAAGGCCGTGAACGACATCAACGCCGTCATCAGTTCGGGCAAGTCCGAAGGCGCGATGATCCGTGATTTCGAGCGGATCTTCGCGAAATACGCCGATGTGCCGGTTATCGCCCGTTCGGCTCTTGGTCCGGCCGCAAAACAGGCTTCCAAGGCGCAGATGTCGGTCTTTACTAAGGCGTTTCAGGGCTACATCAGCCGCAAATACGGTCGCCGCTTCCGCGAGTTCATCGGCGGCACCATCGAGGTGACGGACGCCAAGCCGGTGAAAAGCTATTATGAGGTGATCTCGATCGCCAGGCTGAAGGGCGAAGCGCCGTTTGACCTGCGTTGGCATGTGTCGGACAAATCGGGGTCGCTCAGGTTCTTCAACCTCATCATCGAGGGGGTGAACATGCTGGCCAGCGAGCGGGCCGAGATTGGTGCCATGCTGGACAAGCAAAAGGGCGATGTGGACGCGCTGACGGCAGCGCTGAAGCAGAGCTGATCGCGGCGGTCGGGCTTTCCCGTCAGAACAGGGTGCGGTATACAATCGTATGCAGATAACCCTGACCGAAATCTATGATGCCAAAGTGGCCAGCGGCGCCCTGCGCCCTGATCCCGCACAGCACGCGGTTTTACCGATCCTGCAAGACTTGCGCATTTGGCTGGAGGCCAATGCGACCCGCAAAGTCGGCCTCTTTGCCGGGCTGTTTGCCAAGCCGCTGACACCGCCGCCGGGGCTTTACCTATGGGGTGGGGTGGGGCGCGGCAAGTCCATGGTGATGGACCTGTTTGTAGAAAACACCGCCATCACGCAAAAGCGTCGGGTGCATTTTCATGCCTTCATGCAGGAAATCCACAAGGGCATGCACGAGGCCCGCAAGCAAGGCGTCGAGGATGCGCTGGCCCCCGTGGCCGAGGCTGTGTCGCGCGACATCCGGCTTTTGGCCTTTGACGAGATGCAGATCACCGACATCACGGATGCGATGATCGTCGGGCGCCTGTTTGAAAAGCTGATGGCGGCGGGGGTGGTTATTGTTACCACCTCGAACCGCGCGCCGGAGGAGCTGTATAAGAACGGCCTCAACCGCCAGCTTTTCCTGCCCTTCATCACCATGCTGCGCGAAAAATTGCAGGTGGTGGAACTGGAAAGCCCGCATGACTATCGCCAGCACCGGCTGGCGGGCGCGCAGGTCTATTTCCACCCCTCGGGCAGGGTGAAGGGAGAGATCCAGAATATCTGGAATGACCTGACCGGCGGGGCGCAGGGCATGGCGCTGGTTTTGCCGGTGAATGGCCGCACGATTGACCTGCCGCGCTTTGCCAATGGTATCGGGCGCGCGACCTTCTGGGATCTGTGTTCCCGCCCGCTTGGCCCCGGCGATTATCTGGCGATCGCACAGGCGGTCCGTGTCCTGATCCTTGAGGACATCCCGCAGCTTTCGGCCGAAAATTACAACGAGGCCAAACGCTTCGTCACGCTGCTTGACGCGCTATACGAGGCGAAGGTGCGGCTGATCTGTTCCGCTGCCGATGTGCCGGAGCGGCTGTATCTCGAAGGGTCGGGTGCTTTTGAATTTGAACGCACGGCCAGCCGCTTGCGTGAAATGCAGGGGGCGGACTGGGGGTTAAACGCTCATCCCGCCATCGACGGATAGAATCAGCCCGGTGGTATAGGCCGACTGGCCGGATGCCAGATACAGCACCGAAGCCGCGATTTCCTGCGGGGTGGCGTGTCGACCCATGGGGATATTGTCATCGAAGAACTGCGTGGCGTTGCGGCCCAGAAGCGGGGTCAGATCGCTTTCGACCCGGGCCTGAAAGCCATTGGCCACATCGGCGGCAAGGATCAGGGTGTCGGGGCCAAGCGTGGCGGCGGCCTTGGCCAGCGCGCCCGCACGCGGTCCACCAGCGCAATCCTTGCCCCGTGGCGTTGCAACAGCGTGGCAGAAGCGAGCCCTATACTCCCCGCCCCGCCGGTGACAAGGCAGGTCTTGCCCCTGAGGCCGAAGATGTCCTCAGGTGCCAAAATAGGCCTCATGCAGGCGTTTGGCGTCTTCGGTCAGCACCTGTGCCGGGCCGTTGTAGCGCATCTTGCCGCCGCGCAGCACGACGGCGCTTTCGGCGATGCCAACCGCCAGATCGGTGAATTGCTCGATCAGCAAAATCCCGGTGCCGCGCGTCTTCAGATCCGTCACCACGCCCAAAAGCCGCTTGACGATCAGGGGGGCAAGACCCAGCGACATTTCGTCAATCAGCAGATAGCGCGGGCGGCTCATCAGGGCATGGGCCAGCGCCACCATCTGCTGCTGCCCGCCAGAAAGCGTGCCTGCAAGCTGGGGTTTGCGTTCGGCAAGTTCGGGGAAGATGGCGTAGGTTTCCGCCAGCCGTGCCTCCAGCCCGCCTTTGACAAGGCTGCCGGCGGCGCGCAGATTGTCGTCGATGGAAAGATCGGTCAGCACCCGGTGGCCTTCCGGCACGGCTGCAATGCCCGCGCGGCGCAGTGCCTCGGGGGATTTGGCGACCAGTGGCTTGCCATCCAGAAGCACGCTGCCAGCCGTGATTGGCAACATGCCGGCCAGCGCCAGCACCAGTTCGGATTTCCCCGCACCATTGGCGCCAATGACCGCCGTCACCTTGCCCGGCTCCACCGTCAGATCGACATTCTGAACGGCCGTTCGGTTTCCATCCTGAACCGTCAGCCCCTGAACCTGCAATGTCATGGGGCGATCTCCTCGGTTCCAAGATAGGCGGCCTTGACCTTGGGGTCGGCCAGCACTGCTGCCGTCGGCCCAAAGGCGATGCGGCGGCCAAAGTCCAGAACCAGCGTTTCGGCGCAGATGCGGCGGATCAATTCGACATCATGGTCGATGATGACCGTCTGCGCGCCGGTGTGGTCGTGGATTTGCACGATCAGATCGCCCAGCCGGGAGGTTTCCTCAACGCTCATCCCGCCTGCCGGTTCGTCGAACATGATAAGCCGGGGTTGCCCGACCATGCAGCGGGCGACATCGGTCAGGCGGCGTTCGAACCCCGACAGCGCCGCCCCCAGCGTGCCGGCGCGATCGGCAAGGCCCACCAGCGCCAGCATCTCCATCGCCTCGGCCCGCTTGGTGCGCGCGCCCGTCAGCGACCAGTCGGTTTGCACCAGCACGTTTTCCAGCACCGTCAGATCATCGGCGATCTGTTCTTTCTGGAACGACCGCCGAAGCCCTCTGTGCGCGCGTTTGTGCGGGGCGAGCGGCAGGAAATCCTGCCCGTCCACCATCACCCGGCCCGACCGCGCGGTGATGAAACCCGAAACCACATTCATCAGCGTGGTCTTGCCCGCACCATTCGGTCCGATGATCCCGGCGACAGGGGCGGTCAGGCTGGCTGACACCTCGTTCAGGGCGACCAGCCCGCCAAAGCGCACGGTGACGGCGTTGATTTCGATCATGGTTTGGCCCCCCGCAGTTTGGCGATCAGGTCATGGACCTGCCCGGCGATCCCGTTTGGCGCGGTGATAAGCGCGTGCAACAATCCCGCACCGAAGATCACAAAGGCCAGATCGGTATCGACGCCCCATGTGTTCAGCAGGCCCGGCAGGATGCGGAACAGGAACGCCGCGATCACCGCGCCCAGCCAGAACCGCGCCCCGCCAACCACGGCAAGGGCAAACAGCATGATGGATTCTGACGACCGGAAGGTGCCGTCATCCAAAAGCCCAAGCGATCCTGCAAGCAGCGCACCCGCCGCCCCGGCAATCGCGCCGGCGATGCCAAAGGCCCAGGTTTTGTACAGCGTGACATTGACGCCCGCGGCCATGGCGGCGGCCTCACTGCGCCGGATCAGTGCCCAGGCCCGGCCGGGAAACAGGCGGCGGTGGCCTTCGATGAACAGAAAGCCAAGCGTGGCAATGCCGATGCAGTAGCGCAGATAAGCCTCGGGCGATTGCGCCAGAACCGGGCGGCGGAACGGCTCGGTCGAGCCGATCTTGACGCCCCAGAACCCTGCGCCGCCATTGGGGAATTGATAGGTGGCAAACAGGATCTCCAGCCCCCCTGCGGCCATCAGCGTGACAAGGGCGAGGTAAAGCCCGCGCATCCTGAGCGCAGGCAGGGCAAGGACCCAGCCGCAGATCATGGTGGCAAGGGCGGCCAGCACCATGTTCACCTCGAACGGCCAGTTCCACAGATGGTTCAGCCGCAGCGTCACCCAGCCGCCGATGCCCATCAGGCCGACTTGGGTCAGGCTGACCATGCCAAGCCGGGCATACATGAAAGCGACGCCGGAAATCGCCATGGCAAAGATCGCCGCCGAGGTGAAGACCGACAGCCAGTATGACCCTGCCAGCAGGGGCAGGAAGACAAAGCACAGGCCCGCAAAGATCAGGCCAGAGACGCCGGACGGGGTAAGGCGGATGAGCGAACGGTCCATCAGTCGCGCCCTCCGAAGGTGAGTTTGGTGCCGCGCTGGCTCCACAGCAGGACAAGGGCGGCGATGACGAAGGGCGCGATGGGGCGGACCCCTTTCAGGGTGGGCGAGAGCGTCAGCAGACTCTCGATGACGCCCATCGACAGGCCTCCGACCAGCACAAGCGCCAGCGAGTTCAGCCTGCCCGCGAGGGCCGCTGCGATGGAGGGGATGACCATGAAGGTGATGACCACAGGTTCAAGCCGGATCAGGTTGGCGAACATCAGCCCGGTGAAGCCTGCCAAGAGGCCCGAGATGCCCCAGGCGATGGTTTCCACCCGCCGAATGGGGATGCCAAGCAGCGCCGACAGGTCGCGCGAATTGGCGACGGCGCGCATCTGCAAGCCCACTTCGGTGCGACCAAGGAAGGCCCAGATGGCGATGACAATGGCGATGGCGGCGGCAAAGGCAATCAGTCGGGTGGCGGTGACGCGCAAGCCGAACAGCACCACGCCGGTTTGATCGGTGGGCAATTCAAGACTTCGAGGGTCGTCGATCCAGATGAAAGAGACAAGACCCAGAATGATAAGGGCAAAGCCAAGGGTGGCGACCGCTTTCACCACGGTTTCGCGCCACGCCAGAAGGGGCGCAAGGTATCGGCCATAGGCCAAAGTCAGCGCAAGGGCGACGGCGATACAGGCGGCCCAACCCAAGGGGGGCCAAAGACCCCATTGCACGCATTGCCACGCGGTCATTGCGCCTGCCGCCCCGGCGGCCCCGGCCGAGAAATTCAAGACACCCGAGGCGCGATACAGCACCACCATGCCAATCCCGCCCAAGGCGTAAAGCGAACCGATGGCAAGGCCCGAGGCAAGGAACATGCCCGTCACCTTGAACGGCATGCCGCCCGCCAGCGTGACCCAAATGCCGACCATCAGGACGGCATAGATCACCCCGTTCAATATTGCGCTGCGCGTCATGCTGGCTCCGCGATAGGGGAAAACCCCCAGCCAAGGTCAGGCCGGGGGCTAGGATTGCTCAGTTCATGCCCAAGGATTTTTCGACGTCCTTGTGGCGGTCGAAATAGGCGCTGTCATATTCATAGCAGGGGCGCACAACCTCGAAGCCACCGGCCACGACCTTGACCATCTGGCCCGCGTGGTTCGGCTGGTGGAAGGCGGCGTCGCCGACATAATAGGGGCCGCACATCAGATCCGAGGTGTAGCCCTTGATCCCTTTGATCGCCGCCGTCACGGCGGCGCGGTCATCAAGGCCCGCCGGGTCCATCTCCAGCAGCGCCTTCACGAAGAACTGCGCCGAAAGGTAACCGGCCTGGCTGAAGGTGTCGCGCGGATCGTCGGCCTTGCCGAAGGTGTCCAGAACCGCCAGCCAGTTCTGCCCGTCCGGCCCGCCCTGATTGATCGGCGCAAGCTCGGCGTTGACCCAGATCTTGCCGTGCCAGTAGTCGCCCACCGCATCCGGCACCGACAGGTCATAAAGCGGCGTCGGCGCGATCCAGGTGTAGCTGTCGCGCAGGTCCTGTTCCTGGGCGGCCTTCAGCACAGCCAGCGCAAGGCCAGCGGGCAGGTTCATCAGGATCGTATCCGCGCCCGAAGCCACGGCCTCCAGCAGGGCCGAGTTCACATCCGGCGCGCCGGGGTTCAGCATGGCCATGCTGCCGGTGCCGCCTTTCGACGTCATGTAGTCGATGACCGCCTGACACGACCAGATGCCGTTGTTCGGAATGTTCAGCCCGATGCAGGCGACGTTCTTGGACCCAAGTTCCTCCTGCGCATATTGCGCGGCACCAAGGTTCGAGGCGAGCGGGCCTTGGTTGGTGGACACAAGGTTCGGCGTTTCAAAGCATTCCGAAATCGCGCAGGCGCTGGCCATCGCCATGATGCCTTGGTCAACATAGGTTTGCGCGTTGACGGCCATTTCGGTGAAAGAGCCGTTGCCGACCATGGCGACGGCCTTTTGGTCATTCACCAGCTTGGCCGCTGCCGCCGCTGCGGCCTCGGGGTTCCATTGGTCATCCTCGACATGGTATTCAATCGGTCGGCCGTTGATGCCGCCATTGGCGTTCACGCAGGCAAAATAGGCCGCCGCCGCGTCGGTGGACGAAGACCAGTCGCCCGGCGCGCCGTTGGAGTAGATCCCGCCCACAATGATCGGGGCGCCGGTTGCGGCCTGCCCCGTGTTCGCCCCGCATGAGGGCGCGGCAAAGGCGGCCCCCGCGATGCAAGTGAAGGCGAGGGCGACGGCCCCGGCCAATCCGTTCTTCAGGTTCATCAGCGTTTCCTCCCGTTTGGTTTCGGTTTTCCGGGCCCTCCCATGGCCCGGCTTTGGTCAGGCCGACTTGCGGTCCTCAAGGATCATCTCGGCGGCTTTCTCGGCGATCATGATGGCGGGGGCATTGGTGTTCCCGCTTACGATGGTCGGCATGATCGAGGCATCGACCACGCGCAGGCCCCGGAGGCCATGGACACGCAGGCGCGGGTCAACCACGGCCAAAGGTCCGGTTCCCATCGCGCAGGTGCCGACCGGGTGATAGACGGTGCGGGCATTGGCGCGGACATAGGCGCGCAGGGATTCGTCACTTTCCACGCCGTTGCCGGGGATGATTTCGGTCAGGCCATGCCGGGCCATCGGGCCTTGCCGCAGAATTTGGCGGGCGAGTTTGACACCTTTCAGCAGCCGAACCATGTCGCGGTCATCGGTCAAAAGGCCAAGGTCGATCACCGGAGCGCCGGTTGGGGTGGTGCGGCTGACGGATCCCCGGCTTTCGGGGCGCAAGACGCAAGTATGCACCGAAACCCCGTGGCCATATTCCACCATCCGCCCCCGGTGGCTCTTGCGCCCCGGAATGATGTGGAACTGGATGTCGGGGCGATCCTCGGCCGGTGAGCTGCGCACAAAGCCCCCCGCCTCCACCATGTTCGACGACAGCATGCCGCGATTGCCGATGAGCCACTTCGCCCCCTCCAGCGCCAGACGCGGCAGGGCGGGAATGGAAATGCCATAAGGCGTGCGCGAACGGCTTTGGCAGATCACCATGCAATCGACATGGTCTTGCAGGTTCTGCCCGACGCCGGGCAGGTGATGCGCCAGCCCGGCCCCTATCCCTGAGCGCAGAAGGATATCGGGCGAACCGATGGCACCCGCCGACAAGATCACCTCGCCCCGAGAGCGAACCGTCTCCACCCGCCCGGCGCGGCGCAGGGCAACGCCCGTCGCGCGCCTGTCGGCCAGTGTCAGGCCCAGCACCTCGGCCCCGGTCAGGATATGCAGGTTCGGCCGTGCCTTGACCGCCGCCGTCAGAAAGGCGCGGCCCGTCGAATGGCGTTTTCCGTCCTTTTGCGTGACCTGATAGATGCCCATGCCCTCGGGTTCGGCCATGTTGAAATCGGGGCAGGGGCGAAGTTGCAATTCAGCCGCCGCCGCGATGAAGTCGTGATCGACCGGATTCACATCGCGCAGGTCTGCGACCGCCAATTCCCCGCTTGTGCCGTGGTGGTGGGTGTCGATCCCCGCCCGGCGGTTGTTCTCTGACCGGCGGAAATGCGGCAGAACATCCTCATACCCCCAGCCGGTGCAACCCGCCGCGGCCCAAGCGTCGTAATCCGCCCGATGGCCGCGGATGTAGATCATGCCGTTGATCGCCGAAGACCCGCCCAGCACCTTGCCGCGCGGCACCGAGATTTCGCGGCCTTCCAATCCGGTTTGCGGCGCGGTTGTGTAAAGCCAGTTGTGCCGCGCATCCTTCGACAGCTTCATCACCCCCAAAGGCACGGTGATGAAAGGGCTGCGGTCGGCAGGCCCCGCCTCGATCAGGCAGACGGTCAGGCGCGGATCGGCGGAGAGACGATTGGCCAAGACCGCCCCGGAAGATCCGGCGCCGACGATGACGTAATCGAACTGACCCAAATCGGACATGCGCCGCGTTCTCTCCCCTCTCGTGGGGGCCATCCGGCATGGGGCATGATTGCACTGGCCGCAAAGCGCCACCGCCCCGGCAAAACGCCGGACCCATGATTTCCGTCAGAACCTCCCAGCCTTGGTTTTCCAAGGTCTTCTCCGAATCAGCTTAACAAGTTACCTTTGGATTTTCTTTGGACTTTTAAGGCGCACTTATTATAGATTTCCCAAAGAAATCGGAGGGCCCATGCCGCGCAAACCCAAAGCCGCAGAACGCATCAATGCCGCCTTGATTGCCGATTTCGCGGTGCCGGGTTTTGTGGCCAAGGCGCTGGGCCAATTGGCGACCCCGGCAAAGACCTGGCTGGTCAGTGACGATTTACGCCTTTTGCCGGATATGCCCGCCGCGCGGCGGATCGGCTTTGCCGAGGTGGGGCTGGATCATGCGCCGATGGACCCCGAGGAAGCCTTCGTGCGGCTGCGACAAGAGCTGGGCACCGCCAAGGGTATCGCGGCGCTGGTGGTCGATATGGGCTGGGTCGTTGGTAATATGCAGGGCGTTGCGGGGCTGGAAAACTGGGGCGGGGTGGCCGACCGGCTGGCGGCGCATTTCAACCTGCCGGTGGTGTCGCTCTACAATCAGGATCTGACGATCGAGGAGCAGATTCAGGCGGCGCTGCGGGCGCACCGGCAGTTTCTGGCGCCCTCTGGCCTTTATGAAAACCCGTATTGGATTCCGGCCAGCCTCTTGGAAGGGGGTGCTTTGGATGAACAGCTTTCGTTCATGCTGGGCCGGGTGGTTCCCGATTATGCCGGGCTTTTGGCACGCCGCCAGCAGGGGCAGATGTTTGCGCGCGGGGCCACGCCGTCATGGCTCGCGCCGCCACGCGCGGGGCTTGGCAACCCGGTGGGGGGCTTGCGCTGGCATGTGCATTGCCTTGGGCGGCTCAAGGTATTGATCGGCGGGCAAGAGGTGAACTGGCAGCTTCCCGGTGGCGCGCCGAAAAAGACCCGCACGCTCTTTGCCTATCTTTTGCAAAGCGGCGACAAGGGGGCGCATGCCGACCAGTTGGGCGAACTTCTCTGGCCCGAGGGCGAATCAGAGGATTTGAAGCGCACCCGTCTGCACCACACGGTTGCCATGCTGCGCAAGACGCTGGGCGACGCGGCGGCTGTGGAGCGGGTGGGCGAGACCTACCGGCTGAAAGCCCCGCCCGGAAGCTGGATCGACATTGACACGTTCGAGCAGCTTTGCCGCCGGGGCCTGTCGCTTTACAAGCGCGGCGAGTTGAACGCGGCCTTGCGCGTCTATGCCGCCGCCGACCAGCTTTACGGCGGTGAATTGTTTGAAGATTTGCCGCTGGAATATGTGCGCTCGGAAACCGACGATTGGTGCATGCCGCGCCGGATCTGGCTGCGCGAAATGGCGGTGAAATTGCAGTATGACTTTGCCAAGGTTTGCATGTCCTCGGGGCGCACCCGCGAGGCGCTGGCCCATTGCCAAAAGGCGCTGGCGATTGACCCGGCCAGCGAAGGGGCCAATGCCGAGGCCATGAAAATCTTCGTCGCCCAAGGCCGGTTGGACGCCATGCATCGACAGTATCGGCAATACCGCGCCGCGTTGGAGGCGATAGGTGCCAGAGAAGGTATTGAAATCAAATCACTTTATCGAGATCTCTCCAAGGTGGGGTGACGGTTTTTCGCCTGCCGTGAAAACCGCCAAAGAAAAACCAAAGCCAGCGGACTTAGGCTGATTCTCAACATGTCAGGCTCAGCTTTTGGGAGAGAGCGGCCGGACATCATAGGGAGGATACCGCGATGAAGGACCACGCAGGCGCCACGCCGGCCGACGGCTTTGACCCGTTCGATCTGAACAAACCCCATGCCAAATGGGCCGAGCTTCGCCGCGAAGAACCGATCTTCTTTCACGAAGCCACCAATTATTGGGTGGTGACGCGCTATGACGACATCAAGGCGATTTTCGACGACTACAAGACCTTCAGTTCCGAAAACGCGCAAAAGCCCGTGCGGGCGATGTGCGAAGCGGGGCGCAAGGTTCTGACGGATGGCGGCTTCACCGCCTATTCCGGCCTGACCGCCCGCGTCCCCCCCGATCATACCCGTATCCGCAAGGTGGCGCAGTCCTGCTTTGGCCCGCGCCGGTTCAAGTCGATCCAGCCGCAGATCGAAGGCATCGTGCGCCGCCATCTCGACCAGTTGGAGGCGCAGGGCGCAGGCGGCCCGGTGAATTTTTGGGAAGTGGTCGCCTATCCGGTGCCGGCCTATGTGCTGTTCACCCTGATGGGCATCCCGGACGAGGATGTACCGAAGATCAAGCAATACGGCGCCAGCCGGGGCAAGATGACATGGGGCGAGCTGACCGACGACGAACAGGTCGAGGTGGCCCATGACATGGTGGCCTATTGGAAATACATCCACGATCTGCTGGACATGCGCCGCAAGACGCCGGGCGATGACTTTCCGTCCGACCTTTTGCGCTTGCAGGCCGAGGGCGCCGAGATCAGCGATGAGGAAATTGCGGGCGTGCTTTATTCCACGCTATTCGCGGGGCACGAGACAACTTCGACCTTCATGGGCAATTATGTGCTGACCATCATGCAGCACCGCGACGCCTGGGAGCAGTTGAAGGCCGATCCGGCGCTGATCCCCAATGCGGTGGAGGAAATGCTGCGCTTTACCCCTTCGGTCATCGGCTGGCGCCGCAAGGCCCGCCACGCCACCACGGTCGGCGGGGTGGACCTGCCGGAGGGCGCGGAAATCCTGATGATTACAGGGTCTGCCAACCGGGATGAGGCGCAATTCCCCGATGGCGAAAAGCTGAACCTGACGCGCAGCAATGCCCGCACCCATTTGTCCTTTGGCTATGGCATCCACTACTGCCTTGGCTTCCAGCTTGCCAAGATGGAGGCCACGGAACTGTTCAAACAACTCCCCGCACGCTTCCCTGACATGAAGTTGGTGGACGGGTTCGAGGCGCAATACCACCGCAACCTTGGCTTCCGCGTGCCGCAATCGGTGATGGTGGAGACGGGGAAAACAGGGGCGGGCAAATGAGCGACCTTTACACGCTGGATTTCAGCCGCATCAGCCATGCCGATTTCGCCCGCGTCGGCGGCAAATGCGCCAGTTTGGGCGAAATGACACAGGCCGGGGTGGCGGTGCCGCCGGGCTTTGCGGTGACCACCGAAGCCTATCAGGCGATGCTGGATCACCACGGCATGAAAGCTGAAATCGAACGCCATCTGGCGGGCGTGGACCCCTTCGACATCGATCAGATCGACCGCGCCGCCCAAGCCATCCGCATCCGTATCCGCAGCCACAAACTGCCGCCGCAGGTTGAGGCTGATATCCGCGCCGCCTATGCCGCGATGGGCGATGATATGCCCGTGGCCGTGCGGTCGTCTGCTACGGCGGAAGACCTGCCGGACGCGTCCTTTGCCGGCCAGCAAGACACCTACCTTTGGGTGCGCGGGGCCGATCAGGTGGTGGAGAAGGTCCGCGATTGCTGGGCCTCGCTTTATACCACCCGCGCCGTGGCCTACCGCGAGAAGAACCGCATCCCGCATATCGACGTTTTGATGAGTGTCGGCGTGCAGAAGATGGTCAACGCCCGCGCCGCCGGTGTGGTGATGTCGCTGGACCCGGTGAACGGCGACCGGACCAAGATCGTGATCGATGCCTCCTGGGGCCTGGGCGAAATGGTGGTCTCGGGCGTGGTGACGCCTGACAATTTCACCGTTGAAAAAGTGCTGATGGAAATCATCGACCGCAAGATTTCAGACAAGCATGTCGAACTTGTGGGCGACGCCGAGGCCGGTGAGGCGGTGGAGCGCGAGGTGTCCGCTGACCGTCGCCACCGCCAATGCCTGACCGATGCCGAGGTGGTCGCCGTGGCCGCCTTGGCCAAGCGGCTGGAGCGGCAGAACAAATGCCCGCAGGACGTGGAATGGGCGATCGACGCCGATCTGCCCGAGGGTGAAAACCTTCTCGCGCTGCAATCGCGGCCCGAGACGATCTGGAGCCAGAAAAAGACCGAAACCCCGAAAAAGACCTATGCAACCGGCATGATGGGGATCGTCGGCACGCTGAATTCAGCCTTGACCGTGAAGCGCTGACGCACGGTCCAACCAAAAGTCCGTTTCAGGGAGGAAACGCAAATGGACGCCAAGACCCCGATGTTCCCCAGTGCCTTTGATGTGAAGGCACCGAAGGGGGCGGAAGGCTGGGAGGGGCTTTACCCCTATTACACCCAGTTCCAGCCCTCGCGCCGCAAGGAGGACGACGAAAAGTTCTGGTTCTGCAACAGCCAGCACTGGCCGACGCCGCTGCGCCCGTTCGATGTGATCTTCCTTGATTTCGCGATCAAATGCCTTGGCCAATACAATAGCCGCCATCTTCTGGTGCCGCCCGCCAACGGCATCGACTACCGCATCCTGAACGGGTTCGTCTATTTCAGCCCGGTGGCCGTGGCCCCCGAAAACATCGAGGCCCGCATCCCGCAGTTTCTGGACCGCGCCGGGCATTACTTCATGAACTGGAACGATCTTCTGGCCAACTGGAAGACCAAGGTCATGGACATGATCGCGCAGATGAGCGCGATTTCCTTCACCGAATTGCCGGATGTCGTGCCGGTGGATTGGGTCAAGGGTGGCGTCGGGCTGGACAACACCAACGCGATTTTCGAGGCCTACGACAAGCTGATCGAACTCAGCTACAAGACTTGGCAATACCACTTCGAATTCCTGAATCTGGGCTATGCGGCCTATCTGGATTTCTTCGGTTTCGTGAAATCGCAATTCCCCACCATTCCAGATCAGGCGATTGCCAAGATGGTGCAGGGTGTGGACAGCGAGCTGTTCCGCCCCGATGACGAGATCAAGAAACTGGCCCGTCTGGCGGTGGAACTTGGCGTGGATGGCGCGCTGATGACCGGTTCGGTGGATGAGGCTTTGGCCGCTGTCGGCAAAGCACCGAACGGGGCCAAGTGGCTGGCCGCGTGGAAGGCCGCGCAGGATCCGTGGTTCAATTTTACCTCCGGCAACGGCTTCTATTCGACCGACAAATACTGGATCGACCATCTCGATATTCCGCTGGGGTATCTGCGCGACTATATCCCGCGCGCCAAGGCGGGCGAGCAGATCGAGCGCCCGACCGAGCGGTTGTTGAAAGAGCGTGACCGGATCACCGAAGAATACCGCGACATGATGGATGAGGAGGCGCAGGCCGTGTTTGACGGCAAGCTGGGCCTGGCGCGCACCGTGTTCCCTTACGTGGAAGACCACAACTTCTATATCGAACATTGGGCGCTGGGCGTGTTCTGGCGCAAGATGCGGGAATTGTCGAAGATGCTGTCTGAGGCGGGCTTCTGGCCGGATGAGGACGGCATGTTCTACCTCAACCGCAACGAGGTGCGCGATGTGCTGTGGGATTACGGCGCGGCTTGGGCGATTGGCACGCCGAATGTCGGTTCGGCCATCTGGCCGGCCGAGGTTGCCCGACGCCGTGTCTTGGTGTCGGCCTTGGCCAGCCAGCCGCCGCTGCCCGCGTTGAACGATCCGCCCGAGGTCATCACCGAACCCTTCACCATCATGCTCTGGGGCATCACCTCGGACGCCATTGACCGCTGGACGGGCAAGGGGGATGAGTCCGGTGGCCTGAAGGGGATGGCAGCAGCGCCGGGGGCTGTCGAAGGCATCGCCCGGGTTCTGCGCAGCCCCGACCAGTTGGGCGAATTGCAAAAGGGCGAGATTCTGGTCACGCCCGTCACCGCGCCGTCCTGGGCCCCGGTCTTTGGCAAGATCGCCGCAGCCGTCACCGACATCGGCGGCATGATGAGCCACGCCGCCATCGTCTGCCGCGAATACGGCCTGCCCGCCGTGACCGGCACCGGCACCGCGACGGCCAAGATCAAGACCGGCATGCGGCTGCGGGTGGATGGCAACACCGGCACCGTGACGATCCTTGATTGAATGCATTGGGGGGCAGCAATGCCCCCCCACCCCTGCCCAAAACGGACCAAACCGATGACGCACGACCTTTCGCGCTATGACCCGGTCTGGCGCGCCGCAGAACCCTATATGCGGGCGCGCAAGAACGATGTGCATATCCCCCTGTCCTTCGACTGGTGCGCGCGGCTGTTGGAGCATTTTCCGCAGGCCGACCGCGATGTCTGCCTGCTGGCGATCCTTCTGCATGATATCGGCTGGTGGGCGATCGACATGGAGACGATCATTTCGGACGGGTTCCGGGGCGAGAATATCCTGCAATCCGATGTGCGCTATCGCCACGAGGCCGAGGGCGTGAAACTGGCGACGGCCGTGCTGCGCGAAACGGGGTGGAACGAGGCCGTTATCGCGCAGGTCTGCGAGATCATCGACGGCCATGATACGCGGATTGACCCGCGCCACCTCAATGATCGCATCGTGCGGGATAGCGACAAGCTGTGGCGCTATGAGGTGACGGGCACGGCCGTGGGCTGTGATTGGTTCGGCGAGACGCCCGCGCAGAATTGCACGCGGAATGAGAAAATCCTGACCAAGTTTGAAACTGAGCCGGGCCGGACGATGGCGACGGCAGCCTTGGCGCAAACGCGCAAGGCTTTGAAAGTGCATGTGCTTTAAGGGGCGCTGACCATGGAAATGTTCATCGAAGGGCGCTGGGCGCCCGCTGTCAGCGGTGCCACGCAACCCGTGACTGATCCGCGCTCTGGTGCCGTCTTTGACACCGTGCCGCAGGGCGGTGCCGAAGATGCTGATATCGCCATCCGTTCTGCGCAACGCGCCTTTGCAAGCTGGCGGCAGGTGCCGATGGCCGACCGCGTGAGGCTGCAAAAGCGGCTGGCGCAGGCGATGCGCGAGGCCGCCGATCTGGTGGGCGGTGCACTGCACAAGGAACTTGGCCGCCCTTTGCCTGCCTGCTTGCAAGAAGTGGCGCGCGCTGCGGATCTGCTGGACATCTACGCCGAAGAAGGCCTGCGGCTGCAAGCGCATATGACAAGCGGAGGGGTTGGCGAAAAGACCATCGTGACGCGCGATCCGGTGGGTGTCGTGGTGGCGATCACGCCGTTCAACTATCCGCTGAACCTTTTGATGTTCAAACTCGGGGCCGCGCTGGTCGCCGGTTGCACCGTGGTCGCCAAACCTTCCGCTGACACGCCGACTTCAACGCTGCTTCTGGCCGAGATTTTCTACAAGGCGGGCCTGCCTGCCGGTGTGTTCAACGTCGTCACCGGTGCAGGTCGGGCGATTGGCGATGCGCTGGTCAACCACCCGGTCCCCCGCAAGATAGCCTTCACCGGCGGCACCAGCGCAGGCAAGGCCATCGCCGCCGCCGCCGTTCAAACCATGAAGCGCGTGACGCTGGAGCTGGGCGGCCAATCTGCCGCCATCGTCTGCGCCGATGCCGATATCGACAAGGCCGCCGAGGCGATTGCCCGCCACGGTTTCGCCAATTCCGGCCAGTTCTGCTATCGGGTCAACCGCATTTACGTCGAGCGCCCGGTCTATGACCGCTTCCTGCAAAAGCTGTTGGCAAGGGTGCAGACATTCACCCTCGCGCCGGTAGGCGGTGAGGGTGATCTTGGCCCCTTGGTCAATGAAAAGATCTACGCCAACTCCGCCATCCAGGTCGACGACGCCCGTACCAAGGGCGCGCGCATCCTCTGTGGCGGGCAACGGCAGACGGGGCCGGGGTTTGACGGCGGGTTCTATTATCAGCCGACGCTGGTGGCCGATGCCACACATGACATGCTGGTGCTGACGGAAGAAACCTTTGGTCCGGTCTTGGGCATTTGCCCGGTGGGCGACCCGTGGCAAGCCTTGGCCTTTGCCAATGACAACCGCTATGGCCTTGCGGGCTTTGTCTTTACCCGCGATCTCGCCCGTGGCCTGACCCTGTGCGAGGGGATGGAGGCCGGGTCGGTCTGGCTGAATGACATTCAGCGCTCCTCGCATTATGAACCCTTCGGTGGCGTCAAGGAAAGCGGGCTTGGCCGCGAAAAGGGGCGCTACGGCGTGGAAAGCTATCTGGAATACAAGACCATGTATCTAAGCTACGAGGTTCCGCGATGAGCCTGCTTCGCCCCGAGGATGAACCACTTTGGGCCGAGGCAAGGCCCTATCTTGATGTGCGCAACAATGACGAACACACGCAGGTCGCCTATGGCGTCGCCAAGGCGCTCTTGTCGCAACTGCCCGAGGCCGAGGCCGATGTCGTCCTGCCCGCGATCCTGCTTCATGACGTCGGCTGGAAACGCATTCCGCCAGAGTTGCTGTTGGCCGCCATCGGTCGCAACCCGACGCGGCGTGATCTGGTCTTTGAGCATGAACGCCACTCGGTCGTGATCGCGCGCGACATCTTGAACCACCATGGCGTGGGCCGGGTGGAGGAGATTTTGGCCATCATCGACGGCCATGACACCACGAACGAGGCGCGATCCCTGAATGACGCGGTGATGAAAGATGCCGACAAGGGCTGGCGCACCACGCCGCATGGCATGCGGATCATTCGCGGCTGGTATGATTGGTCACTCGCCGAATACATCGACATGGTTTCGGTGGTGTCAAACCCGCGCCTGCTGACGGCGCCGGGCAAGGCGATGGCCGAAGGCTTCACCGCCAGTTTGCGGGCAGAATTGGAATTGACGAACTACATGGGGGCGGGCGCATGACGACCGATCTGGGGCTTGCGGGCAAACGGGTGGTGATCTCTGGCGCGGCCGGGGGGCTTGGCCGGGCCTTTGTGCTGGCGTTTGTCAAGGCGGGCGCACAGGTCATGGCCTGTGATGTCAACCTCGCGGGCTGCAAGGAAACCGCCGCCCTGACAGGCGCGATTGCCGCGCAGGTCGATGTGACCAATACCGCAAGTTGCCGTGCCTTGGCCGATCTGGCGCAGGCGCAGATGGGCGGGGTGGATGTGCTGGTGAACAATGCCGCGATGTATGGCGGGTTGGAGCGGCGCAACTTTGAAGACCTTGACGAAGATGTCTGGGACGGGGTCATGGCGGTCAACGTCAAGGGCGTCTGGCAGATGTGCCGGGCCTTTTCGCCCCAGTTGCGTGCTGCCAAGGGCGCGATTGTGAACATCGCCTCGTCCACCGTGTTTTCTGGCTCGCCGCTGTGGATGCACTATGTCGCCTCGAAGGGTGCGGTCATTGGTCTTAGCCGCACCATGGCCAAGGAAATGGGGGCGGATGAGGTGCGGGTGAATGTGCTGGCACCGGGTTTTACTATGACGGAAGCCAGCCTTGGCCTGATGGAAAACGCCCGCAGCTATGGTGTCGACCGCGCCGCGCTGAAGCGGGCGGCAGAGGTTGAAGATATCGTTGGGGGTGCGCTGATGCTCGCCTCGCCGCTGTCAGGCTATATGACCGGCCAGACGCTGGTGATCGACGGCGGGCGGCAGTTCATCTGAGGGGGACGGAATGGTTCAGGTCACATTCATCGAGGCTGACGGCACGCGGCGGGCAATCGAGGCCCCGGTGGGCGAACCATTGATGTATCCGGCGCGCAATGCCGGGGTCAGGGGCATCATCGCGGAATGCGGCGGATCAGCGATGTGCGCGACCTGCCATTGCTATGTGATTTCGGCCGCCGATGGCGCTTTGTCAGCACAGAAGCAGGATGAGGCGGATACGGTTGAATTCAACGCGCATGAGCCGCGCGAGAACAGTCGCCTGACCTGCCAGATCATCGTCACAGAGGCGCTGGATGGCGCCGTCTTTCAAGTGGCTACGGGGCGCTGAGGCAACCCATCGAGCCGGGCGCCCCGGCACGTTTCGCTGCGCAGCGAAAGTGCAGCATTCGGTGAGACGGGGGCGCTTCCCCCCGAGGATATTTGCGCCACATTGAAGGTGGGATGTTGTGCGCCATCAGCGCGCCAGCACGCCGCCGTCGATCACAAGTGTCGTGCCGGTGACGAAATCTGACGCGGACGAGGCGAGGAACAGCGTCGCCCCCTTGATCTCATCGGGGCGGCCAAGGCGGCCCATCGGGGTATAGGCAATCGCCGCTGCGGGGTCACGCGGACGGGTGTCGGTCTGAAAAATGCCGGGGCAAAGCGCGTTCACCTGAATCCCCTTGTCGGCATAGTGCAGCGCCATTTCGCGGGTCAGGTTGACGACCGCACCTTTTGATGCGGCATAGGCCGGACGGGGAAATACCCCGGCGGGCGCGGCAAGGCCCCACATCGAGGCAACGGTGATGAGCTTGCCCCGGCCTTGTGGCACCATCGCGGCCAGTGCGGCGCGGCAGGTGTAGAACAGCCCGTTCAGATTGACGTCCATCACCTTTTGCCAGTCGGCATCGGTGGTCAGGTGCAAGGCGCCGGGCTGGGTGTCAGAGATGCCTGCATTGGCGATACAAATCTCAAGCGGGCCAAGCCGGGCGGTGGTTTCCGCAAGGGCTGCGGTAAGGGCGGTATCATCGGCCACATCCCCCGTCAGGGCCAGAACCTGCCCACCCTGTGAGCGCAGATTTTGTGCCGTTTCACCAAGCCGCTTCGCATCGCGATCAAACAGCGCGACGGATGCGCCATTTTCGGCCAGCGCCTCGGCCATCGCCCGCCCCAGCCCCTGCGCCGCGCCGGTGATGAAGGCCACCTTGCCCTGAACCGAGAAGATCTCGGCGGCGTTCATCCCTGCCGCGCCTTTGCCAGATCTGCAAACCAATCCAGCGCGGCGGGGTTGCGCGCCGCATCGCGGCTGGCGGCTTTCGCAAGTGGCAGGCCCAGCATCAGTTTGCGCAGGGGAACCTCCATCTTCTTGCCGGTCAAGGTGACCGGGATTTCCGGTGTTTCGATGATTTCGTCCGGTACATGGCGGGGGGATCGCTCGGTGCGCAGGCGGCGGATGATTTCGGTTCGCTTGGCGTCGTCCAAGGCGGTGCCCTTGGCCATCTGCACGAACAGGGGCATCCAATAGCCACCCTTGCCGTCTTCGACGCACAGGATCAGGCTGTCGGCCACGCCCGCAATCCCTTCCATGGTCCGGTAAATCTCGGCCGATCCGATCCGCACGCCAAAGCGGTTCAGTGTGGCGTCTGACCGGCCCAGCACGAAACTGCCGCCATGGGCCAGCATGCGCAGCCGGTCGCCATGCCGCCAGATGCCGGGCCAGGTGTCGAAATAGCTGTCGGTATAGCGGACAAAATCGGTATCGCCCCAAAGATAGAGCGGCATTGAGGGCATGGGTTTCAGGATGGCCAATTCGCCTTCGGCATCAATCAGGCTTTCCCCATTTTCGGCCAGCGCGCGCACATCCACCCCCAGCGCCGGGGCCTGAATTTCACCCGCCCGCGTCGGCAACAAGGGAGAGCCGGCGAGCGTGCCGGAACAGAACTCCGTTCCGCCGGAATGCGAGGTGACCCAAAGGTCGGGCTTCACCGCTTCTTGCGCCCACGCGAAGGTTTCCGGTGTCGCGGGTGAGCCGACAAGAAGCAGCGTTTCCAGCGCAGGCAGGGAAAACGCCTTTGCCGGATCAATGCCTTGCCCGCGCAGCATTTGAATGAAGGTCGGTGAGGTGGCAAAGACCGACGCGCGGGTTTCCTCGGCAATCTGCCACATACGGCGGGCGTCAGGGTGGCTCGGGTGCCCGTCATAAAGCACGGCGCGGCCGTTCATCAGGGGGGCCATCATCAGCGTGTTCCACACCATCCAGCCGGTGGTGGAATAGCACAGCAGGGCCTGCCCCTGTTTCAATTCATAATGAAAAGCGGCGGTTTTCAGATGTTCCAGCACGATGCCGTGGTGGCCATGCGTGATGGGCTTTGGCAGGCCGGTGGTGCCGGAGGTGAACAGCACCCAAAGCGGATGGTCGGTATCGACGCGGGTATAGGCAAAGCTGTCGCGTGGCACCTCTGGCCCGGTGAAAAGCGCCTCCCATGGGGTCGCGCCGCCGCACATCCCTGTGCCGGGCAGATAGTCCAGCATCACCACGGTTTCGACGGTCGGCAGCGCCGCGAGGATGCGCGTCAGATCAGCAGAGCGGTCAAAATCCTTGCCGCCATAGCGATAGCCATTGACCGCAAAGACCAGCTTCGGGGCGATTTGCGAAAAGCGGTCGATCACCGTTTGCGCGCCAAACTCGGGCGCGGCAGAGGACCAGACGGCCCCGATGGCGGTTGTCGCCAACATGGCAATCACCGTTTCTGGCAGGTTCGGCATATAGGCAACGACCCGATCACCCGGTCCTAGCCCCATGGCGCGCAGCCGGGTTGCCAGTTTGCGAACCTGTGCGCCAACCTCGGTCCAACTCATCGCGGCCATCGGGCGGAGTTCTGAGATGTGATGCAGCATCGGGCGGCAGGGATCGCCCGACATCTCATGCCGCAGCACATGTTCGGCATAGTTCAGCCGCGCGCCGGGCAGCCAGCGGGTGCGTGGCATGGGGGCGTCGGTCAGAACCGGATCCGCGTTTCCCTCAAGGATCAGGCCAAAATAATCGCGCACCGCACCCCAGAAGCCGGAAAGATCGGCGATGGACCATGTCTGAAGGTCGGCATAGCCGCCGAAATCATGGCCTCGCGCGTTCAGCCAGTCGATGAACCGCGTCAGGTTCAGCCCGGACTTGCGGGCCTCGGACGCGGTCCACAGAAGCTGGCCCTCGCTGACCATCACCACCACTCTTGCGTCATCAGGCTGTCCAGCCCCGGCAACACGATATTGGCGCGCAGGGCAGGGTCGGCCGCGGCAAAGCCCGCCGCATCCACCGTGCCGGTGGTGACGCCGACGGCAAAGGCCCCCGCCTTGCGGGCCATGGCAATTTCCAGCTTGGGGTCGTCGCCGATCACGACCATTTCCTGCGCAGGGATCCCCAGCATGGCGGAAATGTCTTCAAGGCCAATGGTTTCCGGCTTGCCGAACACCTTGGCCTTCACCCCGGTGGCATTGTGCAGGGCCGCCGCCACGGCCCCCGAAATCCCCAAGAGACGCCCCTTGGCCCCGGCAAAATGCGGCGCGATGGAGGTGGCATACAAGGGCTTGCCCGCCCACAAAAGCTGTGCGGCTTCCTCAAGGTCGGCCGCGCCGAAATCCTTGGTCCAGCCGAGGATCACGCCGTCGACCTCACCACCGTCGCCGGTCAGGGCAACCTCGATCCCGGCATCGCGCAGGGGAACGCGGGTGCCATCGGCGGCGATGGTCAAAAGGCGTTTGATCCCCATGCGGGCCAATTGCCGCGCGGCCACCGTGGCTGGTGTCAGAATATGGCCCGGCTCCAGCACCAGCCCGGCATCGGCCAGCAGGGGATAGTAATGCGCGGGCGGAAAGAAGGTGCCATTGGTATAGGCCACGACCGGCATGCCGCGCGCTTGCAGCCCCGCGAGAGCTTCGACCGCGCCGGGCAGGGCGGCATAGGTGCCGCTGTCTTTGTCCATCATGGCCAGCGTGCCATCAATGTCGAACACCGCAGCGCGGATTGGGTGGGGATGCATCAGCGGCCTCCGTTCAGGGTCAGGGAAAAGTCGGGCTTGGTGATTTTGATGCCCGACAGCTTGGGCCGTTTTGTCAACTCATGAACCAGATATTTCAAGACCCGTGTCTGCGGATTGTAGTCGCGCGGGGCGGGGCCAGCGGCCTTCATTGCGTCGACCTGATCGGCGGGCATCACGGCCCGCAGCAGGAATTCTTCGTCGGAATAGCCGCGGCCCAGCTTGGCGCGAAGTTCATCCAGCGACCCCATGCGGGATTCTTCGTCCAGTTCTTTCGCCCGTTTCGACGATATGATCCGGTCCTTGACCTGCGCGTTCAACGGCATGGCGGGGGCGCCAAACCGGCCCAGCACATAGCGCGTCACCTCATCCGGCACGTTCTGATAGCGCGTCCCCGACAAGACGTTCATCAGCGCCTGCGAGCCGACAAGCTGCGAAAACGGCGTGACCATGATCGGATAGCCAAGGTCGGCACGCACCCGCTCCACCTCCTCCAGAACGTGCGGCAACAGGTGCAAGCGGTTCATTTCGGCAAGCTGGCGTTTCATTGTGCCCATCATGCCGCCGGGCATCTGGTGGCGGAAATAGCTGCGGTCAAACTCTCCCGGCACGCCATGAGCCAGCCCTTCGGCGCGGGCCAGTGTGGTGAACCATGCGTCCATTTCGGCAATGGCCTCATCGTCCACATCCACCGTCAGGCCCAGATCACGCAGATTGGCGATGGTGGGGGTCATGGCGGGTTGGCCGGTGCCATTGGCGGCGGCAGAGGACGAGGTATGCAGGCAGGTCGCGCCCGATTGCGCGGCCTCGGGGTAGCTGAAGGGCGCAAGGCCGATGGTGCAATGCGAATGGAACTCCAGCGGAACCGTGATCGCCGCCTTGATCGCCGGGATCAGCGTTCGGGCGCGTTCGGGCGTCACCAGCCCACCGGGGTCTTTCAGGTAAAGCCGGTCGAATTGCCCGGTTTCGGTCAGCTTTCGGGCGGCCTCGGCGAAATGGGCGTCGTCATGCAAGGGCGACAGGGTAAAGGTCAGCGCCGCGACAATATCGCTGCCGCCTGCCTTGCGCGTGAGGTCGGCCATGGTGCGCATGGCGGCCACATTGTTCATCGGGTCCATCACCGCAAAGCGGTCAATCCCGTTGTTCACCAGCAGGCGGAAGGCAAATTCCATCAGCTCATGGCTGGCGGTTTCCCATGAGATAAAGCGCATCCCGGTGGTCAGGAAAGAAAGCTTGGTCTTCGGCGCGGCGGCGCGGAACAGCCGCAGGCGTTCCCACGGATCTTGCTTGGAAAACCGCACCGCCACGGCCATATGGGTGGAG
This sequence comes from uncultured Tabrizicola sp., assembly GCA_964393035.1. GTDB lineage: Bacteria > Pseudomonadota > Alphaproteobacteria > Rhodobacterales > Rhodobacteraceae > Tabrizicola_A. The sequence continues at coordinate 207,890 of CAYMRX010000003.1, read as the reverse complement.
GTGGTGAAGTCAATCGCCTCAAACCCCACCCGGTCCATCGCGGGCGCGATGCCCAGCATCATCGCGGTATCCAGCCCCGTCGCGCCCCAGTTCGACTGGTTGCCATCGCGCAGCGTGGTGTCGATCAGGGAAATGCGGGTCATGGGCAATCTCCGGCAATACGGGGCAGAAGCCCCGCGAGGTAATTGGTGTCAACGCCGCCCTTGGCAAACTCCGCGTCGGCCATGATGGCGGCATGCAGGGGGGCGTTGGTCGCGATGCCTTCCAGCCGCAGGATCTTTAGGGCCTGCTGCATCGTGGCAATCGCATCGGTTCGAGTTGGGCCATGGGCGATCAGCTTGGCGACCATGCCGTCGTAATGCGGCGGGATCATCGCGCCGCTTTCCATGTGGGTGTCCACTCGCAGCCCCGGCAGGGCAGGAAACCAAGCCAGTGTCACGCGGCCGGGCGAGGGCCGGAAATCATGGGTGATGTCTTCGGCATTCAGGCGACATTCGATGGTATGGCCGGACAGGGTGATATCGGCTTGCGACAGGGCCAGTTGCCGCCCCTCGGCGATCGCGATCTGGATGGCGATCAGATCAAGACCCGTTATCGCCTCGGTCACCGGATGTTCGACTTGAATCCGCGCGTTCATCTCCAGGAAATAAAAGGCCGCCCGGCCCACATCGACCATGAACTCCACCGTCCCGAGAGAGCGATAGCCGATGTGGCGGGCGTAGTCCGTGGCGGCCTGCAAGAGGCCCTCGCGCAAGGCAGGGGAAAGCCCCGGCGCGGGGGCCTCCTCCACCACTTTCTGATAGCGGCGCTGCACCGAACAATCGCGCTCGCCCGCATGAAGGATGGTTGCGCCATCCGAGATGATCTGCACCTCGATGTGGCGGCCAGAGGTGATGAAACGCTCCAGATAGACCCGCTCATCGCCAAAAGCGGCGGCGGCCTCGGACATGGCGAGGTCAAGCTGAGGGGCCAACTCGGCGGGGTCATTCACCCGCTTCATCCCTTTGCCGCCGCCCCCCGCCACGGCCTTGATGAGCAGGGGATAGCCAATGCGTGCCGCAACCGCCTCGGCTTCGGCCAAAGTCGCCGCATTGCCGCCGGGAACCAGTGGCACGCCTGCGGCAAGGGCATGGCCACGGGCGGTCAGTTTGTCGCCCACCGCCTCCAGATTGGCGGGGCTTGGGCCGATGAAGATGATCCCGGCCTTTTCACATGCCAGTGCCAGATCGCGGTTTTCCGACAGAAAGCCATAGCCCGGATGCAGCGCGTCGCAGCCCGTGCCAAGCGCGGCCTGCACCAGGGTATCCACCTTCAGATAGCTGTCGCGGGAGGGGCCGGGACCAAGGCAAACGGCACGGGTGGCCAGCCTTGCGCCCAAGGACTCACGGTCCGCCTGTGACACGCCCAGCACGGTTTCGATGCCGAGCGCCCGCGCGGTGCGAATGATGCGCACGGCAATTTCGCCCCGGTTGGCGATGAAGATGCGGCGGATCGGGGTCATGTCAATGCGGCTGGATGCGGATCAGGCATTGGCCATGCTCGACCAACTCGCCATTCGGAGCGGTGATGTCCAGCACGGTTCCGGCGATTCCGGCCGGGACCGAGTTCATCAGCTTCATCACCTCGATGATGCCGATGATCGTATCGGCCGTCACAATGTCGCCGGGTTTGACGAAAGGGTCAGCACCGGGGCGGGGGGCATGCCAGAAGGTGCCCAGAAGCGGCGCGGGAATCTCGGACCCGCCGCCCGAGCCGATGACGGGCGCTGCAACGGTTGCGGGCTGGGGCGTTGGGCTGCCTCCGGCTTCGCGGGATGCAGTCATCCCGTTTTGGGTATTTGGGCCAAGATGAAAGGGCTGGGACGCACCGCCCTTGCGAAGCTCCAGCTTCAGATCGCCCATTTCCAGCTTCAACTCGGTGAAGTCTGATCCGTCGATCAGTCTCAGGATGTCGTCAATCTCGGCACGCGTCAGCATGGTCACCCTCCTGCCCTTGGGGTGAAGGCTAGGGCGGTGGGGTAGATCGGTTCAATCAGCTTTGCTGGAGATTTCACTGGGTGAAACGGCGGGGCGAATAAGGCGGCGGGCGATTTCTTCGGCTGCGCGCTGGGCGGGCGGGGCAAGCAGCTCTATCGCGCGGTCGCGCTTCATTACTCGGCGCGTCCATGTGATGTTCAGCGTGCCCGGCACATGGTTGCCAAGCCGGATCGGCACGCCAAGCGAGTCACGGCCGTCGTCCGTCAGCGCCCTGCCCCGGTCGAAATCACCGCCAAAGTCCGGGTCACGCAGGCCAAAGCCCAAAGCGCGGGTTTCGGCCAGCAGTTGCGCCACATGATCGACGCTGCGGGCCATGCGATTGCCGGGGCGATCAGACCGCCGCAGGGTTTCCAGAATGGCCTCGCGCAGCGGCGCTTCGCAAAAGGCGATGAAGGCGCGGCCCGAGGCAGAGCGCAGCATATTGACCTGAAACCCAACCGGACCAAGCGCGATATGGTCGAAATAGGCCCGCGTGGCGTTGGTTTCCAGAACTTCCATATGGGTCAGGCGCGGCACGGCCAGCACGCTTGGCCATTCGATTTCGGCGGTCAGGGCGGCCAGCACCGGCGAGGCAACCTCGACCAATTGGCTTTCCCGGTCCATCCGCCCGGCAAGTTCGGCCAGCGAAAACGACGGCACCCAGGCGTCATCAACCATGCGCTGCCAGATGAAGCCGCTTTGCATCAGCGTTTTCAGGATGCGCAACAAGGATGCCTTGGGGATGCCGGTCAGCCGGTATAGGTCGGCCAGCGTCAGGGCGCCTGAGGATTGCAGGATTTGCAGCACCTCCAACCCCCGCGCCAGCGCATTGATGGATTTGACTTGCATGGCGCCCCTGATTTCACTTGGTGAAACGGTGGCGCATCGGGCTTTGCATGGCAAGCCTTGTCGTGGCCAGATGGCGCACCCATGGCCAGCGTCAGGGCAAAGGAGCGCGAAATGGTAGACTTCGCATCAGTCCGGGCGATAGATTTTCACACCCATGCTGAAGAACCCTGCGGTTGCCATGCCGATGATGGCTATGACGATTTGCAGGCGGCGATGGCGAAATATTTCGGCGCAGCTTGGGCGCATCCGCCGACCATAGAGGAAACGGCCGCGCATTATCGGGCGCAGAACATTGCCGCCGTAATCTTCCCCGTCGATGCCGAGCGTGAGACGGGCTATCGCCGCTATGCCAACGAAGAAGTTGCTCGAATTGCGGCTGAAAATTCAGACATTCTGATCCCCTTTGCCAGCATCGACCCCGCGAAGGGCAAGCTTGGGGCGCGAGAGGCGCGGCGTCTCATGCGTGATTTTGGCATCAAGGGGTTCAAGTTTCATCCGACCCAAATGGGATTCTATCCGAACGATCGTTCGGCTTATGGGCTTTATGAGGCGATTGCCGGGGAAGGCGGAATTGCGCTGTTTCACACCGGGCAGACCGGGGTGGGATCGGGGATGCGGGGCGGCAACGGGATGCGGTTGAAGTATTCAAACCCGCTTTATCTGGATGACGTTGCGGTAGATTTTCCCGACATGACCATCATCATGGCGCATCCGTCTTTCCCATGGCAGGACGAGGCCTTGGCCGTGGCGCAACACAAGCCCAATGTTTACATCGACCTGTCTGGCTGGTCGCCGAAATATTTTCCCGAAAACCTGATCCGCTATGCCAACAGCCTCTTGAAGCACAAGATGCTGTTCGGCAGCGACTGGCCGATGATCGCGCCGGAAAAATGGCTCGATGCCTTTGACAAGGCCGCTTTCAAGGAGGAGGTGCGGCCCTTGATCCTGAAAGAAAACGCGATGCGGATCTTGCGGGCCTAGTAGGGCAGGCCCGTGTAATTTTCGGCCATCAACCTGCGTGCAGTCGGATTGGTTTCCAGTTGCGCCAACTCGCTGTCCTGCATGCGCCGTTCATAGTCGGAGGCACCGGGAAAGCGGTGCATCATGGTGGTCAGCGACCATGAAAACCGCATCGCCTGCCAGATGCGGGCCAAGGCACGCTGCGAATAGGCGTCGATCCCGGCGCTTTGGCCTTGCCGGTAATGCTGCACCAGCCCTTCGAACAGGTAATGCACATCCGAGGCGGCAAGATTCAGACCCTTAGCCCCGGTGGGGGGCACGATATGCGCGGCATCCCCACAGAGAAACAGCCGACCCCAACGCATGGGCTCCGTCACGAAAGACCGCAGCGGCGCGATGGATTTTTCGATGGAGGGCCCCTTGACAAGCCGGGCGGCAATATGGGCCGGCATGCGACGTTTGAATTCAGCCCAGAAGGCATCATCCGACCAATCCTCGACCGTGTCCGTCAGCGGAACCTGAATGTAATAGCGCGACAACAGCGGGTTGCGCATCGAGGCGAGGGCAAAGCCGCGGTCGTGCGCGGCGTAGATGAGTTCCTGCTCAACAGGAGGGGTGCGCGACAAAACGCCAAGCCAACCAAAGGGATAGACCTTCTCAAATTCACGCCGCACATCGGCCGGTATGCTTTGGCGGCTGACACCATGAAAGCCATCGCAGCCTGCGACAAAATCACAGTCCAACCGCTGCGGTTGGTCATTCAGGCGATAGGTGACATGGGGGGCTTCACTCGTCAGATCGTGCAATGCAACGTCATCCGCTTCATGAATGACCGTGGCGCCGATGGCATCCTGCGCGTCATACAGGTCTTTTGTCACCTCGGTCTGGCCGTAGACCATCACCTGTTTGCCGCAGCTCTCCTTGAAATCGACATGAAACATCCGGCCATTGGACGCGAGATGGCAGCCGTCATGCAAATGCCCCTCGCGATCCATCCGCGCGCCAGCCCCGGCCGCGCGGATCAGATCGACGGCGCCGGTTTCCAGCACCCCGGCGCGGATGCGGGACAGCACATAGTCACGGGTCTTGCGCTCCAGCACCACCGTCGCGATGCCTGCCTTGTTCAAAAGCTGTGACAGCAACAGCCCCGAAGGCCCACCCCCGATGATGGCCACTTGTGTGCGCATGGTTCTTTCCCCTTTTTGCCGACCATGGCGGAGGTCTGGGAAAAGCCGAATGGACGATATGTCAAAAAACTGGCATTATCCGGCCATGGCAACGGTGAAAATACCCTCTTGGCAGCTATACGGCGAACAAAGCCCGTTTCCCGACCTTGTTCATATTGAAACCATCACCGATCGCGCGGCGGGGCTGGAGTGGCAGATCGCGCCACATCGGCATTTGCATTTGCATCAGATCTTCTTGATCCTTTCCGGAGAGGCACGATTGTCGATCGACGGCCGGGCGATGCACGGACATTCTCCTTTCTTGATGAACATACCGCGCGGTCATGTGCATGGCTTTGGCTTTGCCGCAGGAACGCAGGGCTTTGTGCTGACCCTGCCCGCCACCGATTTCCCGGAACTTTTCGGCCCCGATGCCACAACGCGCGCCGCGCTGGAGGCGCCTTTTGTGACAGGTGCAGGCAATACGGAACACTTGTTTCAAAACCTTGCCCGCCTGCACGCGACCCCCGATCCGTTCAGGCGGCTGAAACTCAGGGCCGCAGCTTTGATGCTCTGCTGTGCCGTGGCCGAAGCCGGCGGTGAGCGCCCGGAACATTCGGAAGGGGATGCAAGGATGATCCGGTTCGAGGAGCTGATCCGCGCGCATCTTGCGGATGGCTGGCAAATGGCGGATTACGCAATGGCCTTGGCGGTATCAGAACGCCATTTGCGCCGTCTCTGTCTTGCCGCCACCGGTCTTTCGGCACAGGGCTTTTTAGAGACGACACGGCTGCGCGAAGCCTGCCGATTGCTCGCCTATACCCGGATGCGGGCGCAAGAGGTGGGTTTTGCGCTGGGGTTTGACGATCCGGCCTATTTCGCGCGGGCATTCCGGCGCGGCATGGGCATGTCGTGCAGCGAATACCGGCGGCGGCTTGAGGGGGGATGATGGCAGATCTGGTGATCTTTGATTGCGATGGGGTGCTGATCGATTCAGAGGTCATTTCGGCCCGGATGCTGATCGCCGAACTTGCCGGGTTGGGGGTGGTGGTCGATATGGCCTATGTCGCCCGGCATTTTCTGGGGCGCAGCTATCCGACGGTGATGGCGACGATCCGCAAGGATTTCGGGCTGGACCTGCCGGACAGCTTTGAAGACGCCTATCGCACGCGGCTCTTGGCGGCCTTTGAACGCGAGTTGCAGGTGATGCCCCATGTGGCAGAGGTGTTGCAGGCGCTGCGCCTGCCGTTTTGTGTGGCGACGTCCTCCAGCCCGCGCCGTGCGGCGATGTCATTAAAGCTGGTCGGGTTGGATCGGCTGGTGGAGGGGCGGGTTTTCACCGCATCCGAGGTGGCGCGGGGCAAGCCTGCGCCCGATCTCTTTCTGCATGCGGCGGCGCGGATGGGGGTGGACCCTGCGCGGTGTCTGGTTGTCGAGGACAGTTTGACCGGGGTCCGCGCGGCGCTTGCTGCGGGGATGGAAGTGTGGCGTTTCACCGGGGGAAGTCATCTAAAGGGGATGGTGATTGATGCCCCGGAAGATGCTAGGGCCAAGCGCATGTTTGATTCCTTTGCGCAGTTCTTGCAGATTGATCCCGAAACCACAGGCCCGGAAAGACCCCGCCCCGCATGACCCTTCGCGCCGATCCTGAACCTTCCTTGCATGACGAGGCCGCCCGGGCGGGTTGGCTGTATTATGTCGGCGGATTGACGCAGGACCAGATCGCGAAAGAGTTGGGCGTTTCGCGGCAAAGGGCGCAGCGGCTTGTCAGCCGGGCGGTGGCCGAAGGGTTGATCCATGTGCGGCTGAACCACCGGATCGGTGTTTGCCTTGATCTGGAACAGGCGCTGAGCGAACGGTTCAACCTGACACGGTGCCGGGTTGCGCCGGGGCTTGGGGCCACGGGAGATGGGGTTCGGGCGATTGCCTCGGCCGCGGCGGGCGAGTTGGAGCGGTTCCTGCGGATGGAGGAGCCCTCGGTTGTCGCGGTGGGAACCGGACGGGCCTTGCGGGGCATGGTCGATGCCATGGAAGACGGCATTGTGGCGGGGCAGCACCGGTTGGTTTCGTTGATCGGGAACATCGCGCCGGATGGGTCCGCGTCATTTTTCGATGTGGTCATGCGGCTGGCCGACAAGGTGCATGCGCCGCATTACCCTATGCCCGTGCCGGTGATCTCTCCCACGCCCGAGGAGAATGCGGCCTTCCATGCCTTGCCCCCGGTGCGCAAGGTGGTCGATCTGGCACGCGCGGCGGATGTGATTTTCGTCGGTATTGGCCAGATGTCAAACGATGCACCCCTTCTGAAGGATGGCTTTGTCAGCCGGGCCGAACTGGACGAGATGCAGGCTGCGGGTGCCGTGGGCGAAGTGGCGGGTTGGGTCTTTAACACTGAAGGTCGCTATCTCGATCTTGGCACCAACCGTCGCACCGGCGGGGTGCGGGTTGAACCGGGGCTGGACCGTCCGTCTATCGGTATCGCCGCAGGTGAAACCAAGGTTCCGGCCATTCGCGGCGCGCTTCTGGCGCGAATCGTCAACGGGTTGGTGACGGATGAACTGACCGCAAGGGCGCTCTTGGCCTGATCGGGCCATCTACTCCTGCAAAGCAAAATCAACGACTTCCACCGCCGCGCCGCAGTGCGGCAACGAATTTCTCACGCCGCCTGAAAAACAGGCTTGACGATTTGCTCATGTAGTGGGCATTTTCTCATTCAGCGATTAAATGCTCACATCGCTTCCGAGGGAGGATACCATGACTGTTTCGCTTCGCGCGCTTCTCGGCGCGACGGCTTTCGTTGCGCTGACCGGCGCGGCCATGGCCGAAACCACCATCACCGTGGCGACCGTGAACAACGGCGACATGATCCGCATGCAGGGTCTGATGGACGATTTCTATGCCAAGAACCCCGACATCAAGGTCGAATGGGTGACGCTGGAAGAAAACGTGCTGCGCCAGAACGTCACCACCGACATCGCCACCAATGGCGGCCAGTATGACGTCTTGACCATCGGCACCTATGAAGTTCCGATCTGGGGCAAGCAGGGTTGGCTTGCCAGCCTGAACGATCTGCCCGCCGATTACGACGTGGACGATCTTCTGCCCGCGATCCGGGGCGGTCTGACCGTTGACGGCAACCTGATGGCTTCGCCCTTCTATGGCGAAAGCTCGATGGTCATGTATCGCAAGGACCTGATGGAGGCCGCCGGCCTGACCATGGCCGATGCGCCGACCTGGGCCGACATTGAGGCCGCCGCCAAGGCGATGACCGACAAGTCGAAAGAACAGTATGGCATCTGCCTGCGCGGCAAGGCCGGCTGGGGTGAAAACATGGCCTTCCTGACCGCCATGTCGAACTCGTTCGGCGCGCGCTGGTTCGATGAGGCTTGGGTGCCGCAGTTTGACCAGCCGGAATGGAAAGCCACGCTGGAAACCTATCTGCGCGTGATGACCGAATACGGCCCGCCCGGCGCGTCGAACAACGGCTTCAACGAAAACCTGACGCTGTTCCAACAGGGCAAGTGCGGCATGTGGATCGACGCCACGGTTGCGGCTTCGTTCGTGACCGGCAAGGATTCGACCGTGGCCGACAAGGTTGGCTTCGCTTTGGCGCCTGACAATGGTCTGGGCAAGCGCGGCAACTGGCTCTGGGCCTGGTCGCTGGCGATCCCGGCTTCCAGCCAGAAGCAGGATGCGGCCAAGGCCTTCATCAACTGGGCGACCAACAAGGACTATCTGGCCCTTGTCGCGTCCAAAGAAGGCTGGGCGAACGTGCCTCCGGGCACCCGCACCTCGCTGTATTCCAACCCGGAATATGCGTCGATCCCCTTCGCCAAGATGACGATCGACTCGATCAACGCCGCTGACCCGAATGCTCCGACTGTGAAGCCGGTTCCTTACGTCGGTGTGCAGTTCGTGGCGATCCCGGAATTCCAGGGCCTTGGCACCAGTGTCGGCCAGGAATTCTCGGCTGCCCTTGCCGGGCAGAAGTCGGTGGATGAGGCTTTGGCTGCGGCACAGGCCTTGGTCACCGACGAGATGACGGCCGCAGGCTATATCAAGTAATCCTCCCAGGGATACCGGCCCTTCCCCATGGGGAGGGGCCCACCTGACAGCGACCGTGACACTCTCAACCGCCGCGGTCGCTGTGCCTTTCCTGTCTGCCGCCGCCTGCCAAGATGTCGGCCGTTCCAAAACGGAGTTCCCCCATGGCCACGCAATCCTCGCGCAAAGCTGCCCGTGCCATGCTGTCGCCAACCGTTATCCTGCTTTTGGTCTGGATGATCGTGCCCTTGGCCATGACAATCTGGTTTTCGCTGCAACGCTACAACCTGCTTTACCCAGACCGGACCGGTTTTAACGACTTTGGCAATTACACCCGTTTTGTGCTGTCGCCTGCGTTTGGCGGCGCGGTGGTGAACACGCTGATTTTGGTGGTGGGCGTGCTGGCCATCACCGTGATTCTGGGCATCCTGATTGCGCTTCTCATTGACCAGCCGATCTGGGGTCAGGGCATTGTGCGGATCTTGGTGATCTCGCCCTTCTTCATCATGCCGCCCGTCGCGGCGCTGATCTGGAAGAACATGTTCATGAACCCGACCAATGGGCTGTTTGCCGAGGCGGCAAAGTTCATTGGCCTGTCGCCTTATGATTTTCTGGGCAATGCGCCTCTGGCCTCGATCATCCTGATCGTTGCGTGGCAGTGGTTGCCCTTCGCCACGCTGATCCTGCTGACCGCGCTGCAATCGCTGTCGTCCGAAGAACTGGAGGCCGCCGAGATGGACGGCGCCGGTCCGGTATCGCGGTTTTGGTACATCATGCTGCCGCATCTGGCCCGCGCGATCACCGTCGTGGTGCTGATCCAGACCATCTTCCTGCTGGGCATCTTCGGCGAAATCCTTGTGACCACCAATGGCGGCCCCGGCACCTCATCCACCACGCTGCCCTATCTGATCTACAAGGAAGCCCTTTTGGATTTCGACGTCGGCACCGCAGCCGCCGGCGGGGTCGTCGCGGTGATCCTTGCCAATATTGTTGCCTTCTTCCTGATGCGCGCCATCGGCAAGAACCTTGATGCGTGAGGAATGAATATGGCCCGTCACGTTACAACCCAACGCCGCGCGATCAACTCTGCCGCCGCATGGACGGTTGCGCTGATCCTGTTCTTCCCGATCCTGTGGACCGTGCTGACCAGCTTCAAACCCGAGGCGCAGGCCGTCGCCTCGCCGCCGATCTTTCTCGGCTTTGACTGGACGTTGCAGAACTATGTCGATGTGAACGAACAGCGCGACTATTTCCGCTACTTCGTCAACTCGGTCATCATTGCGCTTGGCTCCACCGCGTTGGGCTTGGCGCTGGCCATCCCGGCGGCGTGGTCGATGGCCTTTGTGCCGGGGCGCAAGACCAAAGACCTGCTGATGTGGATGCTGTCGACCAAGATGATGCCCGCCGTGGGCGTCCTGGTGCCGATCTACCTGTTGTTCAAGACGCTGGGGCTTTTGGACACCCGCGTCGGGCTGGTGGTCGTGCTGGCGCTGATGAACCTGCCGATCATCGTCTGGATGCTTTACACCTATTTCAAGGAAATTCCGGGCGAAATTCTGGAAGCCGCGCGGATGGACGGTGCCAGCCTGAAATCGGAAATCCTTTATGTCCTGACGCCGATGGCCATTCCAGGCATCGCCTCGACCGTGCTTTTGAACATCATTCTGGCCTGGAATGAGGCGTTCTGGACGATCAACCTGACCGTCACCGACGCCGCCCCCCTGACCAAGTTCATCTCGGGTTTTTCCAGCCCGCAGGGGCTTTTCTACGCGAAACTCTCGGCGGCCAGCACCATGGCCATCGCGCCGATCCTGATCATGGGCTGGTTCAGCCAAAAACAACTCGTCCGCGGCCTGACCTTTGGCGCGGTGAAGTGAGGAAATATGGGTAAGATCACGCTTCATCAGGTTCGCAAGTCCTTTGGGGACGTGGATGTCATTCCGGGCATCGACCTGACCATCGAAGACGGCGAGTTTGTCGTTTTTGTCGGCCCTTCGGGCTGCGGCAAGTCCACGCTGCTGCGACTGATCGCGGGGTTGGAGGATACTACGGCGGGCACCATGCAGATCGACGGGCGCGAGGCGACACATTTGCCCCCGGCGCAGCGCGGGTTGGCGATGGTGTTCCAGTCCTATGCGCTTTATCCGCATATGACGGTGCGCAAAAACATTGCCTTCCCGTTGAAAATGGCGGGAATGAGCGCGGCCGAGCAAGAGGCCAAGGTTCAGCACGCCGCGAAGATCCTGAACCTGACGAATTACCTTGACCGTCGTCCGGGGCAACTGTCGGGCGGCCAGCGCCAGCGTGTCGCCATTGGCCGCGCGATTGTGCGCGAACCGGCGGCGTTCCTGTTTGACGAGCCGTTGTCGAACCTTGATGCGGCGCTGCGCGTGACCATGCGGCAGGAAATTTCCGAACTGCATCAAAGCCTGAAGACGACGATGATCTATGTCACCCACGATCAGGTGGAGGCCATGACCATGGCCGACAAGATCGTGGTCCTGAACGCAGGTCGCGTGGAACAGGTCGGCAGCCCGCTGGAGCTGTATCATTCCCCCCGTAACCTGTTCGTCGCGGGCTTCATCGGCAGCCCGAAGATGAACTTCATCACCGGGGCCGAGGCGGCCAAACACAATTGCGCCACCTTGGGCGTGCGGCCCGAGCATATCCGCGTGGGTGATGGCCCGTGGCAGGGCGTGGTGGGTCTGTCGGAGCATCTGGGGTCGGACAGTTTCATCAAGGTGGAGGTGGACGGTATCGGCACCATCAATGTGCGGGCCTCGGGCGAGATTGGTGTGCATCACGGCGACCGGATCAAGCTGTCACCAGACATGGACAAATTGCACCGCTTTGACGGCGAAGGGCTGGCGCTGAAATGAGGCTTTCCGTCAAAACCGCCCTTATCACCGGGGCTGCGCGGGGCATCGGGCTGGAATTCGCCCGTGCCTATATCGCCGAAGGGGCGCGGGTCGCCTTGGCTGACATCAACGCGGCGGCGGTGCAGGCGGCGGCGGCATCTCTTGGTCCGCAGGCCGTGGCCATTCAGATGGATGTGACGCGGCAGGACAGCATTGATGCCGGGTTCGACAGGGCCGTGGCCGAGATGGGGCAGCTCGATATCCTCATCAACAACGCCGCACTGTTTTCGGCCGCCCCCATCGCCGAAATCACCCGCGCCGATTATGACAAGCTGTTCGCTGTGAACGTCGCAGGCACGCTCTTTTGCATGCAGGCGGCGGCAAGACACATGATCCCGCGCGGCACGGGCGCGATCATCAACATGGCGTCTCAGGCGGGCCGTCGCGGCGAAAGCCTTGTCGCGGTCTATTGCGCCACCAAAGCCGCCGTCATCAGCCTGACGCAATCGGCGGGCCTGAACCTGATCCAGCACGGCATCAATGTGAATGCCATCGCGCCCGGTGTGGTGGACGGCGAGCATTGGGACGGGGTGGACGCCTTCTTTGCCAAATACGAAGGCAAGGCGCCGGGGCAGAAGAAGCGCGAGGTGGGTGCCGCCGTGCCCTTTGGCCGGATGGGCACGGCCGCCGATCTGACCGGCATGGCCGTGTTCCTTGCAACAGATGAAGCGAAATACATCGTCGCCCAATGCTTCGGCGTGGACGGCGGCAACTGGATGGCCTGACATGACCTATGCAACCCCCGCCTATGACCGCAACCGCCTGACCCCCGGCATTGTGCATATTGGCCTTGGCAATTTTCACCGGGCGCATATGGCCGTTTATCTGGACGATCTGTTTGCGGGTGGCGAGGGCCATGACTGGGCCATCCTTGGCGCGGGCGTCCGCGCGCCCGATGCGGCGATGCGCGATGCCCTGAAAGCACAGGATTGCCTGTCCACCGTGATCGAGCTGGACCCCAAGGGGCAGACCGCGCGGCGGGTCGGGGCGATGATCGACTTTCTGCCGGTCGAGGCCGACAATGCCAGCCTGATTGCCGCCATGACCCGGCCTGAAATCCGCATTGTCTCGCTGACCGTGACCGAGGGGGGGTATTTCATCAATGCCTCGACCGGGCAATTTGACCCGTCTTTGCCTGAAATCGTCGCCGACGGCACCAATCCTGACCGCCCTGCCACCGCCTTTGGCGCGATTGTTGCGGCCTTGAAGGCGCGGCGGGCGGCAGGGGTGCAGCCCTTTACCGTGATGTCTTGCGACAACCTGCCCGGCAATGGCCATGTGACGAAAGCGGCGGTTGTCGGTCTTGCCCGTCTGTCCAATCCATCATTGGCCGACTGGATTGCCGCCAATGTCGCCTTCCCGAATGGCATGGTCGATCGCATCACCCCGGCAACCGGCTCGCGCGAGCGCGCGATGGCGGCGAAGTTCGGCCTTGGCGATGATCCGGTCCCCGTGACCTGCGAACCCTTCCGGCAATGGGTGGTGGAGGACAATTTCCCCGCCGGTCGCCCGGCCTTGGAAAAGGTGGGCGTCACCTTTACCCCGCATGTCCACGCTTTTGAGATGATGAAGATCCGCATCCTGAACGGCGGCCATGCCACGATCGCCTATCCCGGCGGGTTGATGGACATCGAATTCGTGCATGAGGCGATGGCGCATCCCTTGATCAAGGGCTTTCTGGAAAAGGTGGAGCGGGAGGAGATCATCCCCTATGTTCCGCCGGTTCCCGCGACCGACATCGACGCCTATTTCGATCTGATCGTCGAACGGTTTTCCAACCCCGAGGTGGCCGATACCGAGCGGCGGCTTTGCTTGGATGGATCAAACCGTCAGCCGAAATTCATTGTGCCCTCGATCCGCGATGCGCTTGCCGCAGGGGGGCCGGTGGCGGGGCTGGCGCTGGTTTCGGCGCTGTGGTGCCGCTACTGCGCGGGTGAGACAGACAGCGGCACCCACATTCCGCCGAATGATCCGAACTGGGATGCCTTGCAACTCTTGGCCCGCGCCGCGAAGACCGATCCGAAGGTCTGGCTCACGCAGCGCACGATCTATGGCGAGGTGGCCGATGACGCCCGCTTTGCCGCCGCCTTTGCCGATGCGCTGACCCGGCTTTGGCGTGACGGCACGGCGCATGTGCTGGCCGAATACCTGCGCGGCGCGGCCTGATCCGGGCCATTTAAGCGCAGGCTGATGCGCTGCGGCGCTGCGGCCCTTTTCATTCCGGGGTCGCGGGCCTTTACTATGGCAAAGCCGTTTCGGAGTTTTGCCATGCTGTCCGCCATATCCTCGCGTCGCCGATTTGCCGAGCTTACGGAGCAAGAGGTTTTGGCGCTGGCGATTTCCTCGGAGGAGGATGACGCCCGCATCTATCGCCTTTATGCCGAACGCCTGCGGGCCGAATATCCGGCCTCAGCGGCGATTTTCGACGGCGTGGCAAGCGAGGAGGACGAACACCGCCGCCAATTGATCGCGTTGCATCAGGCGCGGTTCGGTCAAGTCATTCCGCTGATCCGGCGCGAACATGTGGCGGGGTTTTATGCCCGAAAACCCGTTTGGCTGAACGAGACGCTGGGCCTTGACGCCATGCGCGCCGAAGCCCGCGCGATGGAGATGCAGGCGGCGGCCTTTTACACCCGTGCCGCCGGGCAGACATCGGATGCGGCGACGCGCAAGCTTTTGGGGGATTTGGCGGCGGCGGAATCCGTTCATGCGGAACATGCGGGCGTCTTGACCGAAACCCATCTGACGATGGATGAAAAGGCCAGCGAAGATGCGGGTGCAAAACGGCAATTCATTCTGACTTGGGTGCAGCCGGGTCTGGCCGGGTTGATGGATGGCTCTGTCTCCACACTCGCGCCGATCTTCGCCACGGCCTTTGCCACGCAAGACACATGGACCACCTTCCTTGTGGGAGCTGCGGCCTCGGTCGGGGCGGGGATTTCCATGGGCTTTACGGAAGCCGCCCATGACGACGGGGTGCTGTCGGGGCGCGGTTCGCCGTGGAAACGTGGGCTTGCCTCGGGGGTGATGACGGCCGTGGGGGGGCTTGGCCATGCGTTGCCCTATCTGATCCCCGATTTCTGGACCGCCACCATCCTTGCGATGATCGTGGTCTTTGTAGAGTTGTGGGCCATCGCGTGGATCCAGAACAAGTTCATGGAAACCCCCTTCCTGCGCGCGGCTTTGCAGGTGGTCTTGGGGGGCGCGCTGGTCTTTGCGGCGGGCGCCTTGATCGGGGGCGGCTGACACAAAGGTCGTGCCCTGCCCCTAAAGTAACCATAACCGGTTGCCGCGCTTGCCATGGAACCGGCGCGGTGGCACAGGATGGGGGGCGCCGGGTTGGGCAAGGGATTTCATGATGAATGGGACGGGTGATTTCGCCGCCAAGGTAACAAGTTGGATCGGGCAGGCGGGGGATATCGCCATGGGCTGGCTGCTGTCGCCTGCCGCCTGGTCGCAGTTCGGGCTTTTGGCCGTTGCGGTGATCCTGTCCCGGCTTGCGACGGCCCGCGTCTTGCCGATCGCCACACGCTTTCTTGATCCCGGAGAGAAGACCGGCCACCTTGCCGGCCTGCGCCGCTTTGCCCTGCGCTTTCTGCCGCTGTTCTTGCCACTTTTTGCCTATGGCCTGACGGCCTTGGGCGAGGAAGCCACCCGCGCCGCCTTTGGCTCGGGCGAAGTGATCGCCTTTGGCAAGCGGGTTTTCATCTTCCTTGCCGCCCGCATCTTTGTGCGTGAGGTGGTGACCGACAGCTTTCTGCGGCTTTTGGGAAAATATGTGCTGGTGCCGGTGGCCGGGCTTTACGCATTGGGCATATGGGACGACATCACGCTGCGTCTTGAAGAAACCATCGTCACGCTGGGCAATATCCGTTTTTCGGTGATGGCACTGCTGCGCGGGGTGATTGCCGGGTCGGTGCTGTTCTGGCTCGGGTCTTGGTCCAACCGGCAAAGTGCCAGCTACATCAAGTCTCAGGAGGAGTTGCGCCCCGCCACCCGCGAGTTGGCGGTCAAGGCGGTGGAAGTGGCGATCTTTGGCGCGGCCTTTCTCTTGTTGCTGTCCATCATGGGGATCGACCTGACGGCCGTTGCCGTTCTGGGCGGTGCTTTGGGTGTGGGCATTGGTCTGGGGCTGCAACAGATCGCCGCGAACTTCGTCTCCGGTGTTATTCTGCTGATCGAAGGGCAGACCACGGTCGGCGATTACGTCGAACTGGATGGCGGCGAGAAGGGCACCATCGTGAAGATGACCGCGCGCGCCTGTGTGCTGGAAACCTTTGACGGCAAATGGATCGCGGTGCCTAACGACCATTTCATCACGACGCGGGTGGTGAATTACTCGGACCAAGGCAGCGCCAACCGCTATGACGCGCCGTTCTCGGTCAGCTACGACACCGATATCAACCGCGTGCCCGAGATCATCGAGACTGCCGTGGCGGCCTTGCCCTTTGTGTTGAAAGACCCCGATGGCCCGGATTGCGAATTGCGCGGCTTTGGCGAAAGCAGTGTCGATTTCGCGGTGGAATATTGGGTCGCGGGGATTGATGACGGCAAGAAAAAATACGCCAGTCAGGTGAACTTCGCGATCTGGAACGCGCTGAAGTCCGCCGGGATCGGGATGCCCTATCCGCATCGGGTGATCGAAGTGAAAGGCGGCGCGCTTGCTTGATGCATTGGTCATCGGGGCCGGGCCTGCCGGGTTGATGGCGGCCGAGGAATTGGCGCGCGCCGGACGTCGCGTGCTGGTGGTGGAAGCCAAACCCTCACCTGCGCGCAAGTTTTTGATGGCGGGCAAGTCAGGGCTGAACATCACCAAGGATCAGCCGTTCGAGGCTTTTCTTGCCGCCTATGACTGCCCCGACCATCTGCGCCCGATGCTTGAGGCTTTTGGCCCGATCGAGGTGAAAGGCTTTTGCCAAGGATTGGGGCAAGAAGTGTTTACCGGATCATCGGGGCGGGTGTTTCCGCTGGTGATGAAAGGCTCGCCCTTGCTTCGGGCTTGGCTGGCGCGGTTGGCTGGGTTGGGGGTGGATCTGCGCACGCGCTGGCGCTGGGTCGGATTTGATGGCGACGGTTTCGTCTTTGACGCGCCGGAAGGCCGGCAAGTGCTGCGCCCGCGTGTCACCGTGCTGGCACTGGGCGGGGCCAGTTGGGCACGGTTGGGGTCGGATGCGGCGTGGGTGCCGTGGCTGGCCGAGAAGGGAGTGCAAATTGCGCCGTGGCAGCCTGCCAATATGGGCTTCGCTGTGGATTGGTCACCGCATATGACGCGGCATTTCGGGCAGGCGGTAAAGGGCGCGGCGCTGGTTGTGGATGGCCAGCGCGAGCGTGGCGAGTTCGTCCTATCGGCCCGCGGGCTGGAAGGTGGGGGAATTTACGCCGTGTCCCGTGCCCTGCGGCAGGGCGTGGGGCTGGTGATCGACCTGATGCCGGATGTGGCGCTGTCCGATGTCGCGGCGCGGCTTGCCCGCATGAAATCCAGTGAAAG
The DNA here is from genome assembly GCA_964393035.1 of uncultured Tabrizicola sp. Taxonomy (GTDB): domain Bacteria; phylum Pseudomonadota; class Alphaproteobacteria; order Rhodobacterales; family Rhodobacteraceae; genus Tabrizicola_A. Next base: position 190,450 of record CAYMRX010000003.1, on the reverse strand, counting down.
CGCGTCCAATCGACTGCGCAAGCTGGGGTTGCCGCCCGCCGCTGCTGCGCTGGTCATGGAATGGGGGCGGGGGCAGGATCTGGCGCAAGCGGTCAAAGCCTTGCCCGCGCGTCTGGCCGGGTCGCGCCCCTTGGACGAGGCGATTTCGGTTGCCGGCGGTGTGGCATGGCAGGCCGTCACCGATGGGTTGGAGTTGAAGACGCTTCCCGGCGTTTTCGTCGCCGGGGAAATGCTGGATTGGGAGGCGCCAACCGGCGGCTACCTATTGACCGCCTGTTTGGCCACCGGCGCTTGGGCAGGCAAGGCCGCTGCGCGGTGATCGCGTGAAAGGACGAACCTGGCGGGCAGGTCAGCCGTGTTTCACCATGATGTGCCGCACCACGGTGTAATCTTCCAGCGCATAGGCTGACATGTCCTTGCCATAGCCAGATTGCTTCAGCCCGCCATGGGGCATTTCATTGGTCAGCATGAAATGCGTGTTGATCCATGTGCAGCCATAGCGCAGCCGCGCCGCCGTCGCCATGGCGCGGCCGACATCGCGGGTCCAGACCGAGGAGGCGAGACCATAGTCGTTGTCATTGGCCCAATCCACCGCCTGATCCGCATCGGAAAACGGCGTGATGGACACCACCGGGCCAAAAACCTCGCGTCGTACGATCTCGTCATTTTGCAAGGCCCCCGCCACCACGGTGGGCTTGTAGTAAAACCCCTGTTCCATCGCTTCGCCGCCGGTGGTCACGCTGATATGGTTCACCTCGCGGGCGCGGTTCACAAAACTGGCCACCCGGTCGCGCTGGCGCTGACTGATGAGCGGGCCGATTTCATTGCTGCTGTCATCCGCAGCGCCAAGGGTGATCGAGGCGGCGGCCGCGGTCAGGTCGGCCACAAGGTTTTCGTACACCTTCTTGCCTGCATAGACCCGACAGGCGGCGGTGCAATCCTGGCCTGCGTTGTAGAAGGAAAACGCACGCAGCCCTTCGACCACCGCCGAAATATCGGCGTCATCAAAGACCAGAACCGGGGCCTTGCCGCCCAATTCCAGATGGGTGCGCTTGACCGTTTTGGCGGCGGCATCCAGCATCTTCTTGCCGGTCGCCACATCGCCGGTCAGGCTGATCATATCAATGCCGGGGTGGTTGATAAGGTAGTTCCCCACCGTCTGCCCGCGTCCGGCAATCACCGACACCACGCCTTCGGGCAATTCTTCGGCCAGAATATGCGCCATCTTCAGCGCGGTCAGCGGGGTTTGCTCGGAGGGTTTGAACACAACGGTGTTGCCGCCGCCAATGGCGGGACCAAGTTTCCACGCCATCATCATCAGGGGATAATTCCACGGCGCGATAGAGGCGATGACGCCAATCGGATCACGCCGGATCATCGAGGTATGGCCCGACAGATATTCCCCGGCCACCGCCCCATGTTGGCAGCGCACGGCCCCGGCGAAGAAGCGGTAGCAATCGACAATCGCCGGGATTTCGTCATTGCGGGCGCAATTGATCGGCTTGCCGCAATTCAGGGCCTCAAGGGCGGCAAAGGCCTCGGCCTCGGCCTCGATCCGGTCCGCAATGCGCAAAAGTGCTGCGGAGCGTTCGCCGGGGGTGGTGCGGGACCATGTGTCAAAAGCCTTGCGGGCGGCAGCGACAGCCCGGTCGACCTGCGCGGTCGAAGCCTCGGCGACGTCCAAAATCAGCCCGCCGGTGCGCGGGTTCAGAATTTGCTCTTTGGCCTCCTGGCCGGGTTCAAAGCTGTTGCCGATGAGAAGTTGGGTCTGAATGGTCATTGGGGAGCCTTTCATTTGCCCCCGCCTGCCGTCTCGGACCCGTTGCGGGTGAGCGTGTAGGCGGCGAGGATGGGCAGGAAGGTGGCGGCAAAAACGATCATGGCGACGACATTGGTGACCGGGCGCTGGCGTGGGCGGATCAGTTCTTCCAGCATCCAGATGGGCAGGGTGGCCTGTTGACCGGCGGTGAAGGTGGTGACGATCACCTCGTCGAAGGACAGGGCAAAGGCCAGCATGCCGCCCGCCAGCAGGGCGGTGCCAAGGTTGGGCAACAGAATGTGCCAGAAGGTCTGGAAGGCATTGGCGCCAAGATCGGCGCTGGCCTCCATGACCCCGCCCGACAGACGGCGGAAGCGGGCGACGGCATTGTTGTAGACGATGACGATGCAAAAGGTGGCGTGGCCAAGGATGATGGTCCAGGTGGAGAACGGGATGTCCATCATCCCGAAGGCCGAGCGCAGGCTCATGCCGGTGATGACGCCGGGCAGGGCAATGGGCAGCACGATCAGCAGGCTGATCTGTTCGCGGCCAAAGAACCGGGCTTGGGCCATGGCGGCGGAAACCAGCGTGCCAAGGATCATCGCCAGAAAGGTCGCGACGGTTGCCACCTTGAGCGACAGCGCCAGCGCCTCCCAGATGTCGGGGCGGTTCCAGGCGGCGGCGAACCACTGGGTCGTCAGGCCGGGGGGCGGGAAGGCATAGGTGCGTTCTTCGGTGGTGAAGGCGTAAAGGAAGATCAACAGGATCGGCAGGTGCAGGAACAAAAGCCCGCCGATGGCGGCAAGTTTCAGGGGCAATGAGGCCCGATTCAGATTGGCGTCAGAGCGCATCGAAAGCCCCCGCGCGTTTAGCCAGCGTGAGATAGACCAGCATGATGATGATGGGCACCATCGAGAAGGCCGCGGCCAAGGGGATGTTCCCGGCGGTGCCTTGCAACTGGTAGACTGCCATGCCGATGAAATTGGCCGAGTTTCCAACGATCTGCGGGATGATGTAATCGCCCATGGTCAGCGAAAAGGTGAAGATCGACCCGGCAATGACGCCGGGCAGGGCCAAGGGCAGGATCACCGTGCGGAAGGTCTGGGCGCGGGTGGCGCCAAGGTCTTGGGAGGCTTCCAGCATCGAGGTGGGAACCCGCTCCAACGCGGCCTGCATCGGCAGGATCATGTAGGGAATCCAGACATAGACGAAGACGATGAACATGCCGATGTAGCTGGTGGAAAGCGAGTTGCCGCCAATCACCGGCAGCGCGAGAAGCGCGTTCAGGATGCCAGAGGTGTGGGTTGCCTCGGTCGCCCAGGTGATGATGCCCTCTTTCGCAAGGATCAGTTTCCAGGCGTAGACCTTGACCAGATAGGACGACCACAAGGGCAGCATGATGCCCAGATAGAACACCGCCTTCCAGCGGCCCTTGGCAAAACGGGCGGCGTAATAGGCGATCGGGAAGGCAAGGATGGCGCAGCCAAGGGTCACGGCGGTCGACATCAAAAGCGTGCGCAGGATGATGTCGAAATTCGCCGGGCGCAGCAGTTCGGCATAGGTTTTCAAGGTGAATTCGGGTTTCACCATCCCGGAAAATTCGTCAATCGAGTAGAAGCTTTGCCACAGAAGCGTGGCGAGGGAGCCGAGATAGACCAACCCCAGCCAAAGAAGGGGCGGGGCCAAGAGAAGCGCGAGGAAGGTTTTGGGGCGGCGCCAGAAAAAGGCGGTGAGCCTGTCAGCGGCCCCGCGTTCGGGCAGGATGGCGGGCGCGGTCATGCGGCACGCTTTCTGGCAGGAAAATTCTTGCAGGAAGAATTTTGCCCGCACCCGATTTTGGGGAGATGCAATTGGGTCAGGCGGGGGATGCCTCCGGCGGGGATATTTTTGCCAAGATAAAGGGCCATCATTTCTCCTCCATCAGGTGGAGGTCTTTGGGGTCAAAGGCGATGGAGGTTTCGGTGCCGGGTTCGGGCAGGGGGTGGCCCGCCGGCACAAGGGCGGCGATTTCGGTTTCGCCGGTTTTCATGACAACACGGGTTGCCGCGCCAAGGTAGCGCAGCGCGGTTACGGTGCCGGTGATCGGGCCTTGTGGTGCAAGGCGCGTGTTTTCGGGGCGCAAGGACGACCATCTGGCCGGGCCGCCAAGGGCCTTGGTCAGGGAGGGCGGAAGGACATTGGAGGAGCCGACGAAATCGGCGACGAAACGGGTGCGGGGGCGGGCGTAGATTTCAGATGGCGTACCGATCTGGGCAATCTTGCCCTGGTTGAAGACGGCGAGGCTGTCGGCCATCGACAGGGCTTCATGCTGGTCGTGGGTGACAAAGACGAAGGTGATGCCGAGGCGCTGTTGCAGGGATTTCAGCTCGTCCTGCATGTCTTCACGCAGTTTCAGATCCAGCGCGCCCAAGGGTTCATCCAGCAGCAGCACGCGGGGTTCGTTGACCAGAGCGCGGGCGAGGGCAACGCGCTGGCGCTGGCCGCCGGAAAGCTGGCCCGGTTTGCGGTCACCATAGCCGCCAAGCTGGACGAGGTGCAGCATTTCATCGGCCTTGGCATAGCGCTGGCTGCGGGGGATGCCTTTGACCATCAGGCCATAGGCGACGTTATCGCGCACGTTCATATGCGGGAACAGCGCGTAATCCTGAAAGACGGTGTTCACGTTGCGCCTGTTCGGCGGGATGGCCGAAACGTCTTGGCCAAAGATATGGATCGCGCCGGAGGTGGGTTGTTCAAAACCCGAGATCAGCCGCAGGCAGGTGGTTTTGCCCGAGCCGGAAGGGCCGAGCATGGCGAAAAAGCTGCCCTCGGCAATGGTCAGGTCAACCGCATCGACAGCTTTGACCGCAGTGGGGCCGCTGCCGAAATGGCGCGAGACGGATTGGAAGGTGACGGCAGCGGTCATGGTGGGGCTTTCGTTAAGGATGCCCCCCACCTCCAGCCCCTCCCCATGAAGGGGAGGGGAGGTGTTGAGCCTGCTTTCAATGGGCGGAAGATCAGCGTTTGCGGCACCCTCCCCCCTTGTGCGGGTGGGAGGGATGGGCCGCCCTTACCGTCCGCCGATCACGCCGATATAGTCGGACACCCAGCGGTAATAGGGCACGCAGGCGCCTTCGCCTTGCGCGCAGTTGGCGGTGGGCGTCGTCCAGAAGCGGATCTTTTCAAAGTCATCCAGCCCGTTCTTGGTGCAGCCTTCGGCGGTTTGCATGCCACGGCCATCGGTGCAGGCGGCCGGAACCGAGGGGTTGGCGCCGAACCAGACCGAGAGGTCAGATTGCAGGTTCGAGGCCAGCGAATGCTCCATCCACTTGTAGGCGCAGTTCGGATGTTTGCTGTCGACATGCATCATGGTGGTGTCGGCCCAGCCGGTCGCCCCTTCCTGCGGGATCACCGAGGCAATCGGCAGCTTTTCAGATTGCAAAAGACCGACCTGGAACGGCCAGGACCCCGAGGCCACCACACCTTCGTTCTTGAAGTCATCCATCTGGATGAAGGCATCGTGCCAATAGCGGCCGACCAGCGCGCGCTGCCCGCGCAAAAGGTCCAGTGCAGCCTTGTACTGGTCTTCGTTCAGTTCATAGGGCGAGGTGATCTTCAGTTCCGGCTTGTGGAACATCAGATATTGCGCGGCATCGGCGATATGGATCGGGCCATCATAGGCCTGCACCCGGCCTTCGTTCGACTTGCCGTCAGGCAGGTCCATCTTTTCGAACACCACGTTCCACGAGGTGGGGGCCTCTTTGAAGACATCGGTGTTATACATCAGTACGTTCGGCCCCCACATATAGGGAACGCCGTAATGCACGCCGTCAACCGTGTGCCAGGACGCATCCTTCAGCCGGTCATCGACGGTCGACCATGAGGGGATCAGGTCGATATTGACGGGCTGCACACGCCCGCCCGCGATCAGGCGCAAGGAGGCGTCGCCCGAGGCGGTGACGAGGTCAAACCCGCCTTCGTTCATCAGGGCAACCATTTCATCCGAGGTGTTGGCGGTTTTCACCGAAACCTTGCAGCCGGTGTCGGCCTCGAATTTTGTTACCCAGTCAAAGCTCTTGTCGGTTTCGCCGCGTTCGACATAGCCAGCCCAGGCGACGATCGACACTTCCCCTTCGCCCTCCCCGATGGCCGTGACCTGTGCCATGACAGGCGAAAGGCCGGTCACAAGGGCAAGGGCGGTGGTGCCCAGCAATTTGATGGTCTTCATGCGTAACTCCCTGAAGCTTGGCCGCCCTTTGGGGCAGGCATGGGTTGCCGCCGGATTCCCGGTCATGCCGTCAGGGTGAGCGTGGGTCAGAATTTTCGCAATATCAAAACGTAGAAAGGATCGTTCGGATTTTCCGATGGCTGGCTTAACGGCTTGGCATGGCGTCTTGTGCGGAGCGGATGAAGTGATGCGCGGGGGCCTGCACCGGCGCGCCGCGCCGCCAGGCAAGGCCAACCTGCACCGAAGGCAGGTCGCCCGAGATGTCGCGGATGCCGATCCGGTCGCCTTCCAAGGACCAGGGCCGGTAGACAAGGCTGGGCAGAATGGCCAGCCCCGCCCCGGTGGCGACAAGGCTGCGCACCGCCTCGACCGAGCGGGTGCGGAAGGCGATCTGCGGTTTGACGGCCAGAGATCCCATGAGTTTGCGGGTGGATTCCTCGATCTCGTCCACCATCAGCTGAATCAGCGGCTGACCCGCGAGATCATCCAGCGCAATGGTTTCCTGATCCGACAAGGGATGCCCAAGCGGCAGCCAAAGCCGGTAGGGCGACACGAGCAGGGTTTCGACATTCAGCGCCATGCGATCCTTGACCGAGGAGGTCAGGAGCACGGCGACGTCCAACTCTCCGCCGATCAGCAGGTGTTGCAGGTAATCGCCATTGTCTTCGATGACGTTCAACTCGACCTGCGGGAAGGCGCGGCGATAGCGCTGAAGGATATCCGACAGCACATAGCCCGCGACAAGGCTGGTCACGCCCAACGACAGGCGTCCGGTCAGCGGGCCGGTTTCCTCGGCAAAGGCGGTGCGGGTCGTGGCGACATCGGCAAGGATCTGGCGGGCATGACGCAGAAATGCACTGCCCTTGTGGGTGATGAGAAGACCGCGCGCCTGTCGATCAAAAAGCTGAACCCCGAGGTCATCTTCCAGCGCCTGAATGGCCACGGTGACCGAAGATTGCGAGATCGACAATTCCCGCGCGGCCCCCGTGACCGAGCCGGATTGCGCGGCGGCGATAAAGAATTGCAACTGGCGCAGGGTGAAGGCCAAGGGTCAGCCTTTTGCCATTTCTGCGACCAAGGCCGCATGATGGGTGGCCGCAAGCGATTGATAGGTGGCAAGTTTTTCGGGCGTGAAGTGGAATTCCTCTGCCAAAAGGTTGAGGGTGCCAAGAACCCTGCCGCCGTCGATCACGGGGATGTTGATGCAAGATCCCAGCCCCAGCGAGGTGATCAGCGCGTGGTCGAAGAAATACTTGGCAAATTCGGGTGTGGTATTGGCGACAAACACCTGCTGGCCGGTAATGCAATGGTCATACCAGCCGTCACGGGTCAGGGGTTTGGTGCCTGAAACCAGATATTCCACCGGATGCGAGGTATAGGCGCGGCGGGCCAGCCCGGCCGCCTCATCCTGCGTGGTGATGGTGAACAATCTGGTGCCATGGGCGGCGCAGGCGGTGTGCAGGATCTCATAGGCGCTGGGCATGTCGACGCTCCGTTCAATGGATGCATCCGACCACGGGGAGACGCGCGGCGCAAGGGTGGCTGAACCTCAGCCGGGCAAGGGCCGGGCCAAGAGGCTGATCAGATCCGAGCGGGTGACAAGGCCGATCAGATGGCCGTTCTCGACGATGGGCAAGGCCTGTTCTTTGCCATCGGCCAGCCGTTGAACCAGTTCGGCGGCTGGCGTGTCGGGACCAGCCGCCGGGGCCGGATGTGCCAGATCCGCCGCCGTAAGCGCGGGGTCAGAAACACCGACCAGTGCTTCTTCCGACACAAGGCCCAGATAGTGGCCGGCATCCACCATCGGCAGGGTCTTGAAGTGGTGATGGTGGAAGGTCGCGGCAAGTTCGGGCAGCGATACCGCGGGGGCAACCGTCACCAGATCATGTGACATCAGGTGCCGGGCGGTAAGGCCTGCCAGTGGGCGGGTGGCCGCTTCGGCCTCGGCGGCGGTGATGAGACGGGTCAGGTCTTCGACGCCGATGTTGGCTTCAAGCCGCAGGCGGGACAAGAGTTCCGCCAGCGCACCGGGGGGTGGCAGGTGGCGGCGTGTCGGCGTCTGGTCAGCCGTGCCATGCGGCGAGGGGGCGGGCTGGCGGAAGGGGTAGGCGCGGCCGGTGGCATGCGCCCAGACCACACCGAACAGCACCAGCGCGGCGCTGCCCGCCAGCACGGGCGAGGCGGCAAAACTCCAATCTGCGGGCGCGGTCAGGGCAGTGAACAGGGCAACCGCGCCGCCCGGCGGGTGCATGGCGCGGGCAATGGCCATCGCAAGGATGGCAAGCGTCACCGCAAGGGGGGCGCTGACAAGGGCAGTCATTTTGACTTGCAGGACAATGAGCGCGGCCAATGCGGAAAGCGTGTTGCCGATGACCACCGCCCAGGGTTGCGCCAAGGGGCTGTTCGGCACCGAAAAGATCAGAAAGGCGCTGGCCCCGAAGGGTGCGATGATGAGCGGATGGTTGATTAGGGGGCTGCCCTGCGGGGCAAGCGCCCAAAGCACGTAGGCGGCAAGGGCAAGGCCCAAGCCGGCCCCGACGGCGGCGCGCAGCGCCTCGGTCCATTTCGGGTGTGGGACCGCGGGGCCAAGGGCGCGCCAGATGTTCATGCCGCAGGGGTTTCCGCTTGGGCCAGCACCACCCAATCGGGGCCCGGATCGGGCAGGTCAGGCGTCTCATCCGTTTGCCAAAGGAACAGCAAGACCAGCACCGGCTCTTTCGGCGCATCGGCCTCGGCCAGAACCTGCCAGTGCAGGCCGAAGCCTTCGGCCAGAAGGCCCTCGGCGTAATAGGCGATTTCCTCGCCGTCGATCATCGCCTCCTCATCGTCTTGCGCCTGCCAGTCGCCCTCCTCCCACCAGATCGCCTGACCTTCGACCAAGGGGTGACGTAGGGCGAGTTTGGCCAGCGGTGCGAGGAAGGTTTGATGCGGGGTGGACATGGGCGGGCTCCTTTTGTCATGGCATGGCATGGCAGAGCGCGGGGCTTGGATCAAGTCTGCGGCCGATGGTGGGCCAGAATGGGGGTTTCACACCCCCAAGCGGGATTGTGCCAAGATAAGGTAAATTTTAGAAGGTTTATCGGTCTAGCGTTTCATCATCGCAAGGCGGATCAGGGCGCGTTCCATCAGCGCCATCGCGGGGGCTTTGGTGGAGGAGCGCAGCACCATGTCGGTTTCGACAAGCAGGGTGAGCGCCTGTTCGAGCCTGTGTTGGCCCCATTGTCCTGCCTGCCGCTGTACGGCCTCACGCAGTTTGAAAATCACCCGCGCCTTGTTGATGCCGTTTGGATCGGCGGCGACCAGATGCAGGGTGCGGAAATGGCGCAGGGCGGCGATGCAGATGGTGACGGGGGCGGTGCCTTGCCCTTCGAGCCGGCGCAGCAGCGGGCCGATGGTGGGCGCACGGCCCTCGGCGGTGGCAATGATGAGATCGTCGACCTCGGCCTCGATGGTGGCGGGCGCCATGGCGGCAACCTCGGCCGGGGTCAGGGGGGTGCTGTCGCCCCATTTGTAAAGCGCGATCTTTTCCAGCGTCTGGCGGAAATCGCCGGGGTCCAGCGCGCGGGCGAGGGCGGAGAGATCGGCCATGGCGCTGGGGTCGATCTGCGTGAGGCCGGATTTCTTCAACGCATCCTCGATTTCCTCGCGGCTGGGCGGGTCATCGTAAAGGCCGATGCAGACGGCATTGGGATGCTTTTCGAAATGCGTCTTCAGCGTGGATTTGGCGGTAAGGTTGCCCGCCGTGACGGTGATTTGCGCGTCCCCCGGTTGCCAGTCTTTCAGGGCGGCGGCGATGGTGTCCAACAGCCCGTCGGTGGCATCTTCGACAAAGGCCACCCGCGGGCCGGGAAAGAAGCCCACGGATTTTATGGCATCTGCAAGCAGGCTTGCATCCTTGCGCAGGTCCGCTGCGGCGATGCGGGTCAGCCGCATTTCCGCCTCGCCCTCGGGGCCGATCAGCGCGGCGATGGCCTCTTGTCGTTTCAGGGCAACGCGCATCGGATCGGCGCCAAAGATCAACAGCCCGGCGTGGGCCGGGTTCGGCTTCTGGCAATAGCGGCTGGCCTCTAACCCCTTGAGGATCATGGGGCGAAGCGGGTGGAGGCGGCGATGATCTGCAAGGCGATCTGATCGGCGAGGATGACCATCAGCCGCTCGGCTGCGTCTTCTTCGGCGGAGAGGCCCGCGACTGTGGCGCTGGTGGCGGACCATGAGGTGAAATTTTCCACCGTGCCGCCGGTCATGCGGCTGTCGGTTTCCAGATCGGTCAGCGTCCAGTCAACCTTGCCCTTCAGATTGTAGCGGGTGATCGAGGTGTCGGTGGCATAGCCGACCCCGACCGCCTCGGTGGTGATCGTATAGGCGAGCGCATAGCGGGCGTCTTTGGCGCGGCCAAAGCGGGCCTGGATCGCGGTGACAAAATCAAACCCGTTCTTGTCCGAAGGCGAAGTCGGCCGGATGCGGCCTTGCAGGCCCTGTGCCGGGCCATTCGGGCCATAGGCCGGGGTGAAGCCGCAGGCGCCAAGCGCCAGCGGCATCAGCAGGAAGGTTCGGCGGTTACACGACGACATTGATGATGCGCCCCGGCACGACGATGATCTTCTTCACCGGCTGGCCGGCAAGGAATTTGACCACATCTTCGTTCGTCAGCGCGATCTTTTCAACCTGCGGCGCGGGCATGTCTTTCGGCACGCTGATTTCCGCCCGGCGCTTGCCGTTGATCTGAATCGGCAGGGTGACGTTGTCATCGACCAAAAGGGCCGGGTCCGCCTTTGGCCAAGGTGATTGCGCGCAAAGCCCCGCACCGCCCTGATAGGACCAGATCGATTCCGCGATATGCGGGGTCATCGGCGACATCAGTTTGGCCAATGTGCGGATGGCCTCTTTCATCGCGGGCGTCGAGGCATTGGCGCGGGCAATGGTGTTGGTCAGGCCGTAAAGCGTGGCGATGGCCTTGTTGAAGGCAAAGGATTCGATGGCGCGCGTGACCTCGTCGATGGCCTTTGCGACGCTGCGGGCCAGGTCGTCGTCGCCTTCGCCCTTGTGGCCTTCGGGCATTTCACCGATGCGGGCGCAGGTCGCCCAGACGCGGGACAGGTGTTTGTAGGTGGCCTCGGCCCCCGATGCCGTCCATTCCACGTCGCGTTCCGGCGGGCTGTCGGACATGACAAACCACCGCGCGGTATCGGCGCCGAAACTGGCGATGATGTTCATCGGATCGACGACGTTTTTCTTCGACTTCGACATCTTGGCCGAGGGGATGACCTCTACCTTGCTGCCGTCTTTCAGTGTCGCGCCGGATTCCGAGCGGATGATGTCTTCGGGCAGATGGTAAACCGGGCGGCCGTTGGCGTCGGTGGTCTTGTAAATCTCATGCGTCACCATGCCTTGGGTGAACAGCGCATTGAACGGCTCAATCGCTTTGGCGGGCAGGTGGCCCGTCTTCTGCATGGCGCGGGCGAAGAAGCGGCTGTAGAGCAGGTGCAAAATCGCATGTTCGATGCCGCCGATATATTGGTCGACATTCATCCAGTAGTCGGCGTCTTCCGCGACAGTGGGCGTCGTGGCGCGGGGGGCGGTGAAGCGGGCATAATACCAGCTTGAATCCACGAAGGTATCCATCGTGTCCGTCTCGCGCCGAGCCTTGGCTCCGCATTTCGGGCAAGTGCAATCGCGCCATGTCGGGTGACGGTCCAACGGATTGCCGGGAATGTCGAAGGTCACATCATCGGGCAACTGAACGGGCAGGTTGGCCTTGGCCTCTGGCACCACGCCGCAAGCCGCGCAATGGATCACCGGAATCGGGCAGCCCCAATAGCGCTGACGACTGATGCCCCAATCGCGCAGGCGGTATTTGGTGACGCCTTGGCCATAACCCTGCGCTTCGGCATGGGCGATGGCGGAGGCGACGCCTTCGTCGCCCGTCTGTTGGGCATTGCCCGCGAAGCCGCGGATATAGGTGACCTTTTCCGACTTCATCGGAGTGAAGGCCTCGGTCAAGGCGATATCAGAACCGTCGGTGCTGAACACCGGTTTGATCGGCAGCGCGTATTTCGTCGCAAAGTCGAAATCGCGTTGGTCATGCGCGGGGCAGCCGAAAATCGCGCCGGTGCCGTAATCCATCAGGATGAAGTTGGCGATCCAGACCGGGAGTTCCCAGTTCGGGTCCAGCGGATGTTTGACGCGGATGCCGGTATCCATGCCGATCTTCTCAGCGGTTTCCAAAGCTTCGGCCGTGGTGCCGCCCATGCGGCACTGGGCGAGGAAGGCCGCAACCTTCGGGTCAGCCTCCAAAGATTTGGCCAAGGGGTGATCGGGCGAGATGGCGGCGAAGGAGGCGCCCATCAGCGTATCGGGGCGGGTGGTGTAAACCTCGATCTTGTCAAAGCCCGCAGGCGCGCCGACGGTTTCGAAGGCAAATTGCAGACCGCGCGATTGGCCAATCCAGTTGGCCTGCATCAGCCGCACCTTTTCCGGCCAGTCCTTCAGCCCGTCCAAAGCGGTCAGAAGCTCCTCGGAATAATCCGAGATCTTGAAGAACCACTGGGTCAACTCGCGCCGCTCCACCGCCGCGCCCGACCGCCAGCCCTTGCCGTCGATCACCTGTTCATTGGCCAGAACGGTCATGTCGACCGGGTCCCAGTTCACCACGGCGGCCTTGCGATAGACCAGCCCGGCCTCCATCATGTCGATGAACATCGCCTGCTGCTGGCCATAATATTCCGGGTCACAAGTGGCGAATTCACGGGACCAGTCAATCGACAGGCCCAGCGGTTTCATCTGCGCCCGCATGTCGGCGATATTGCCGTAGGTCCATTCTTTCGGATGGCCCCCCCGCTCCATCGCGGCATTCTCGGCGGGCATGCCGAAAGCGTCCCAGCCCATCGGGTGCAGCACCGAATATCCCTGTGCTATCTTGTAGCGCGCCACCACATCGCCCATGGTGTAATTGCGCACATGGCCCATGTGGATGCGCCCCGACGGATAGGGGAACATCTCCAGCACATAATACTTGGGCTTTGCCGGATCGCGCCGCGCGGTGAAGGCTCCGGCCTCATCCCAGGCCTTTTGCCACTTCTGTTCAATGGTGCTGGGTTCGTAGCGCGACATCATGGACCTCTTGGCTGTGCCCGGCGGGATTACACCGCCGGGGGGCCAAAGGTCCAGTGCGGTTAAAGCTTGCCGTCTTGCACGCGCAACTGGCGTGCGCGGGTCAGGATCGCATCTTCCACCGCGCGCACCGTGGCCGGGTCAACCGCGCCACCTTTGGATTGCAGCGACAGCTTCAGGCTGCGGGCGTCCAGTGCGGGGTCTTGCACCAGCACCGTAGCGCGATAGGCGCGGCCGCCACCGGGCGGTGTGCCGTAACCCGTGACGATTACGCCGGAAAACGGGTCGACCGATTCGATGGGCAGGAAGTTCAGCACCTCAAGGCTGGCCGCCCAGATGTAACGGTTGACCTCCAGCGTGGTGTTGGCATCGGCCCCACCACTAAGAAGGCTGCGCAGGCTGGTGGAGCGCGCCTTGTTGCGGCGCTGTTCACTGGACAAGAAAGCGTCTTCGTTCTGGACATTGGCCTTGCCGCCCTTGCCGAAGATGCCGCTGCCAAAGCCGCCGCAGGCCGACAGGCTTGCCAGCATGAGGACAAGAAAAGCGTTGCGGACAAGGCGTTGCACGGTCATTCGGACCCCCGGTGACGATCTTGCCTTGTTGTCTAGCCGAGGGGACGGGGTGGAACAAGGCTTTTCACCGCGAGCGCAAGGCAGGCACCGCAACTTGCTATAAGAGAAGCAGGAGGTCGCAGACAGGGGATGGCAAAACCTGCGGCAGAGCAGACTGTGACATTGCTGCACCATCATTCTGGTTCTTCCCAGTCAACAGTTCGTCCGCATTGCAATCGCGGCCCCAAGCGGCGAGATATGCTTCATACCCAATTTGGACTCTCCCGAGTTGGGCCGCACCTTTGACAAAAGAGGGAAAACGATGAAAAAGGTTCTTCTCGCGACTACTGCCCTGGCTCTGTCGGCTGGCGTCGCTTCCGCTGAAGTAAGCCTCTCGGGTAACGCCCGTATGGGCCTGCAGTATAACTCGGCGCCGTCCACTGGTGTTGACAAGACGACGCTTGAAAAGCGTTTCACGCTCAACATTTCTGGCAGCACTGAAACGTCGTCGGGTATCGCCCTCGGTGCCGCGATGAACCTGCGTGATAACGAAAGCACCACTGCCAGCACTGTCAACTCGGGCGCTCGCGTCTTTTTGAAGTCGGGCAACATTGAAGTTGCCGCCGGTAACATCTATGGCGCGATCGACTCGATGCCTGGCCTCTATTCGGCTTCCGCCGGTCTGACCGGTCTCGGCTGGGACGGTCTGGTCACGAACACCGTGACCAAAGGCGACTGGGCTTGGGACTCCTACACGTCCTCGGGCAACGGCGTTGAAGGCGTCGAGGCGACCTACTCCGCTGGTGCGTTCTCGGGTCACTTGTCCTACAGCTCGGATCAGCTTTCGGGCTTGACGACCACCGCTAAAAAGACCGCGGGCTACATTGCCTACACCATGGGCGACTGGACCGTTGCTCTTGGTGCGCAGGACGCGTCGGTTAACACCAACGACAAAACCATCGTTACCGTCAGCGGTAAAGTGGGTGACTTCGGCGTCGGCATCGCTGCTGCTGATAACGATGGTGTGACGAAGATCGCTCTGAGCGGCTCGGCAACCTTCGGTGCTACCAGCGTTTCTGTCTATGTGGCTGATGACGAAAGCACTGGTGCCACCGATAACCCGATGGGTCTGGGTGTGAGCCACGATCTCGGCGGCGCTTCGCTCGTCGGCGGTGTTGCTCGGACCGATACCGGAAACAACCGTGCCGACCTGGGCGTGTCCTTCTCGTTCTAATCTGAGCGAGACGGTTTGAGACAACTGGAAAGAGCGGGCCAGCCCGCTCTTTTCGCATAACGCCTTTCGGCAAAGGGCCGATATTTTAAAGGGCGGCCGGACAATTTGCAACTTAATCAATTTATTGCGTTTTAAGGGCTTAAAGGTATTTTCCCCCCTTAAAATCGCGAGAAAGGGTTTGGGATACCAACATGGGGCTGCTTTCAAAGCTTATGAATCCGGGCATGGACAGGGCTGTTTCCAATGTCCTTGTCAGCAAGCAAAACCTCAATTTTGGCCAGTTTTTCGACGAAAACTACTACCCACACGCAGAATCCACGCGAAAACGGCCAAAAACCGTCAAGCAGACGTTTGACAAGCACATGCGCCGCTCTCTCGGCAAGTATCATTTTGACGAGATCGACAACGCTGTTCTGGACGGTTGGGTGCGCGAACAGATCAAACTTGGCTATAAAGCCGGCACAATCAATAAGCACATCTTCCTTATCAACAGATTATTAAATCTCGCACGTCGCTGGGGTTATATCGATCAGCGCGCATTTGAAAATCTTTCGATAAAAAGATTGCCGCTTGGTGATTATAAGCAGCGGTTTTTATCAGTAAATGAGATTGCCTCTGTCTTAAAATCGGCCGAGCAGGATCAACATCCCTTCATGTTCCACATCCTGAAACTGCTGATTCTGACCGGCGCACGCAGCGGAGAGGCGCGGCTGGCGCGTTGGCGTGACATTGACCTGCATACAAGGATCTGGACGGTGCCTGTCAGTAAGAACGGCCGTGCGCGTCGGATTGTTTTAAGCGGCGCGGCCGTCGATCTGCTGCATGAGATTCGCCCGCGGAATGAAATGTTCCATATCGGCACAAAGCAGGACGACTACATCTTCCAAAACCCGCGCTTCCGCAGGCCCTATAATTGCTTCTTCTCGTCTTGGGAGCGAATTCGGCAGCACGCCGGGCTGCCCAATGTGCGCATCCATGATCTTCGCCACACCTATGCCAGCATCCTCATCAATAAAGGTGCAAGCCTTTATGAGGTGCAAAAGCTTCTGGGGCATTTCCATATCTCAATGACCGAGCGTTATGCCCATTTGATGCCAAACACCCTGGCGGATCGCGTGGAAATCATCGCCGGGCTGGTTGATTGATCAGCAAACGGGAAAGCAAGGACGGCAAGGTAAATAACCCGTCTTTGCTTTCTCAACATTCAATCTGACCAAAAGAAAAAGGCGGCCCGAGGGCCGCCTTTTCCTTATGTGGTTTCGTTCGGATTAGAACGAGAACGACACGCCGAGGTCAGCGCGGTTCACACCAAGCGCATCATGCTCGATGCCGCCGACGACAGCAGCGCCGCCGAGGTCGTAGGACACGCCCAGACCCAGAGCGGTGTCGGTGCCCGACTCGTCGTCAGCAACGAAGCCGTTCACGGTGGTCGCGCCGAAAGTGGCCGAGCCGTTCAGGGCGATTTTGGTGGTGCCGTCATTGTCAGCAGCCGCGAAGCCAACGCCATAGTCACCAACTTTGCCGCCGACGGTCAGAACGACCAGATCTTCGGTCGAGACCGACGACTTCTGGGCGCCGATCGCAACGGTCCAGTCGTTGAAGGTGTAAGCGCCGTAGGCAGCCGCACGCTTCTGGGCCGAAGCGCCACCCGACAGGGTCGGTTCCGAGTAGGACACGTGGCCGGTGAAGGCACCAGCGGCGTAGATGGCTTCAATGCCTTCGGCACCAATGCCGCCCGACGAGTAGCCGTCGTAGACGAAACCGTGCGCAACGGTGTTGACGACAACGCCAGCGTCAGCCAGAGCGGTCAGACCGACTTCCGAGTTGTAGATGCCCGGCATCGAGTCGATCGCGCCGTTGATATTGCCCATGGCCAGTTCGAAGCCATTGGTTTGCAGGAAGACACGAGCGCCGTTCAACGTAGAAGCAGCGTCTTCGTTCGAGCGAATGCGCAGTTTGGCACCGAAAGTGATGCCCGACGACGATTCGGTGGTGCCGACGATATCAACCGTCATGCGCTTTTCGATCGTGGCGTCGTCCGTCGCGCTGTCGTATTGTAGACCCATGCGAGCGTTGCCCGAAACAGCAACGTCAGCGGCAGCGACGCCAGCCGACAGAGCCAGGGCAGTAGTCGCGAGAAGACTTTGATTTCAGCGCAAACGGCAAGTTGCTACTCCTGCTCAAGGCCGTTTGATGCAAAAATTCCTAACAAAACAAGGGAAATTCCGCGCCTGTTGCCGCAAACCGCTGCCTCTTTCCTTTCTTGCGCCAATATGGTCCTGATTTGGGCAGGAGGATCGCCATGTCGCTTGCCGAAATCACCCACCGCATCCGTGATGCAGAGGCCGCGAACGGTCGCGCGCCCGGCTCTGTGCAGTTGATTGCCGTGTCAAAGGTGCAGCCCTTGGAGCGGGTGGTGGTGGTGCTGGAGGCGGGGCACCGGCTGTTTGGTGAGAATTACGTGCAAGAGGCGGGAGCCAAGTGGCCCGACCTGCGGGAGCGGTTTTCCGGGGTGTCCGTGCATATGATCGGCCCCTTGCAGACCAACAAGGCCAAGCTGGCGGTTGAGCTATTTGACGCCATCCATTCGGTGGATCGCCCGTCCCTGACCGAAAAGCTGGCCCGGTTGGCGCAAGAACGGGGCCGCTGCCCCGATCTCTACGTTCAGGTCAATACCGGAGAGGAGCCGCAGAAGGCCGGGGTCCTGCCAGCCGCTCTGGACCCGTTCATCGCATCGGCCCGCGCTATGGATGTGCCCATCCGCGGCCTGATGTGCATCCCGCCCGAAGGCGAGGATCCGGCCCCGCATTTCGCGATGCTGGCCAAAATGGCGGCGCAGAATGGGCTGACGGGCCTTTCGATGGGCATGAGCAGCGATTTCGAGATGGCCATCGCCCACGGGGCGACCCATGTGCGTGTCGGCTCTGCGATCTTCGGTCTGCGGGCCTACGTTTAGCGCATCACGAAGGGATCGGGAATCGGGTCATCCGATGTGCGCAGCCAGACGGTCTTGACCGTGGTGTAATCCAGTGCCGCGGCCATACCGCCCTCGCGGCCGTGACCGGAGAGGCCGTGTCCACCAAAGGGCGCGATGGGCGAAACCGCCCGATAGGTGTTCACCCAGACGATTCCCGCGCGTATTCCGCGAATCATCCGGTGGGCGCGAGTCAGTGACCGGGTGAAGACCCCAGAGGCCAAACCATAAGAGGTGTCATTGGCGAGGTGCAGCGCCTCCTCCTCTGTATCGAAAGCGACAACCGACAAAACCGGGCCAAAACACTCCTCGGTGACGCAGGGCGCCTGAGGGGCGTCGGTGCAATCAAGGATGGTCGGGGGATAGTAAAAGCCGGGCCCCTGCGGCGTGACGCCGCCCGTGACAAGCCGCGCCCCGGCTGCAACCGACGCATCGACCAGCGCCTGAATCCGCATCCGCTGGCGGTTGGTACAGAGCGGGCCGACTTCGGTGGTCATCTGATCAGGCAGGCCGATGGCGACGGCCTCTGCCTTGGCTTTCAGGCTGGCCAGCATCTGGTCCTTGACGCTGCGCTGCACCAGATGGCGGGAACCGGCGACACAGCTTTGCCCGGTGGCGGCAAAAATGCCGGCAACCTGCGCATTGGCGGCGCTTTCAAGGTCGGCATCCTCAAACACGATGAAGGGCGATTTGCCGCCCAGTTCCAGCGAGGTTTTCGACAGGTTTTCCGCGCTGGCCCGCACGATATGCCGGGCGGTTTCTGGCCCGCCGGTAAAGGCGATATGGGCGACCTTGGGGTGGGTGGTCAGGGCCTTGCCCGCCTCTGGCCCGCCGGTCAGCACGTTGACAACGCCGGGCGGAAAGCCCGCCTCATGCACCAGTTTGGCAAATTCCAACAGCGGCGCGGGGCCGTCCTCGCTGGCCTTCAGAACCACGGTGCAGCCCGCGGCAAGCGCCGGGCCGACTTTGACGGCGGACAGGAAAAGCTGGCTGTTCCACGGCACGATGGCTGCCACCACGCCCACGGGTTCGCGGCGCAGCCAGACCTCCATATCGGGCTTGTCGATCGGCAGATGCGCGCCTTCGATCTTGTCGGCAAGGCCCGCGTAATAGCGGTAATATTCGGCAACATAGGCGATCTGGGCCGAGGTTTCGCGGATGATCTTGCCGGTGTCGCGGGTTTCCAGTGCCGCCAGCCGCGGGGCAGCGGCCTGCACCAGATCGGCAAGTTTGTAGAGAAGTTTGCCACGGGCCGAGGCGGTCAGCCCCGACCATGCGCGGCCCAGAAAGGCGCGATGGGCCGCTTCCACGGCACGGTTCACATCGGCGGCCGAGGCATCGGGCATTTCGGCCCAAGCCTGCCCGGTGGCCGGGTCAAGGCTGGGGAAATGCGCGGTGCCGGTTTCGAACTGGCCGTCGATATAGTGCTGGAAGCGGTCCATTTTATCCTCAGGCGAAAGCGGGCATGACGTCTTCGATAAAGCGTTTCAGGCTGTCGCGCTTGCGTTCGAACGACATGCCGGAATCGATCCAGAGCGAGAATTCGTCATAGCCCAAGGCTTCGATCTTCTTCAGTTTTTCAATGACTTCGGCCGCGTCACCGATCAGCAGATTTTCCCGCATTGCCTTTGGCGTATAGAACGGATGCGCCGCGATTTCTTCGGCCGTCAGCGGTTCGATCAGACCTTGGTTGATCGGGCGTTTGTTCAGGAACCAAGCGCCAAAGTAGCAGTAGAAGGCGTTCAACTCCTCGGCGGCCTTTTCGGCATCGGCGGCGTCTTTGGCCACATAACCATGCTGCAAGATCATGATCTTGGGGCGTGCCACCTCGGGATGGGCGGCGCAGGCGGTGTTGAAGCGGTCCATCAGGCTGACGACCTCGTCATGCGGCTGGTGTAGGGGCGTCACCTGCACGTTGCAGCCTTGCGAGACGGCGAAGTCATGGCTGTTCGGGTCGCGTGCCGCCACCCAGATCGGCGGGGTTGGCTGTTGCAGCGGTTTCGGGGCCGAGGTGGTTTTCGGGAACTGCCAGTATTCGCCATCATGGGTGTAATCACCGGCCCAAAGCCCCTTGATCGCCGGGATCAACTCGCGCATCCGCCCGCCCGCGCCCCAAGCATCAAGCCCCGGCATGACGCGTTCATATTCAAAGGAATAGGCGCCACGGGCAATGCCCAGCTCCAACCGGCCATCCATGATGATATCGGCCATCGCCGCCTCGCCGGCCAGCTTGATCGGGTGCCAGAAGGGGGCAATCACCGTGCCGGTGCCAAGCCGCACGTTTTTCGTCCGCCGGGCAAGGTCAACAAGGTTCAGGAACGGATTCGGCGCGATGGTAAAACTCATCCCGTGGTGTTCGCCCGTCCAGATGGCGCACATGCCGCCCTCGTCGGCGATCTGACACAGATCGAGCATTTCCTGATAAAGCTGCGGTTCCTTGTCGGCCGCGTTCACCCGCTCCATGTGGATGAAAAGCGAGAATTTCATGGGGTATCCCTTTCGTCGGTTCGGTGGACGCGTCCCTGTTCATTGGTGCCGAAGTAGATGCCGTAGCGCCCGGTCGGCGCCTCATCTGCCAGCCGCTCCAGCATGATCCGCGCGGCGGGGTCCGAGACATCGGCCACGCCATCGCGGCTGAGATCCACAAGCGCGCCGTGCCGGGGTTTGCCGGGGCTGGTCGGGCAAAGGAACGCGATATGCTGCGCGCCTTGGCCTACATCGTCATAAACGGAATAAACCGCACCGGGCTGGGCTTGCAGCCCCGAGGCGGCGATCAGCCGGGCAAGGGCGGCCTGCACCCCATCGCGGCCCGCCTTGGCCATCGGCAGGGTGACCCCGCCGCGCCCGTCGTCGATCAGCAGCACCTTGCCTTCGGCCTCCAGAATGGCGGTAATCACCACATCGGGGCCAGCGGGAAGCTGGGCGGCGGTTTGCGCCGGAGTGATATAGGCGCCCCGGTAATAGCCAAGACCTGCGGCAGGCGTGGCCTCAAACCCGCCGATGCGACCGATCAGGATGGTGTGATCGCCTGCCGGAATGGCCTGTTCCAAGGTGCAGTCGAACCACGCTGAAACGCTTGCGATCACCGGGCTGCCGACAGGGCCTTTCTTCCAGTAGACATTGGCGAACCGGTCGTCCGAAGGCCGGGCGAAGGTGCCGGAGATGTCTTTCTGGCCTTCGGCGAGGATGTTCACGGCAAAGCCCGCGCCTTTGGAGAAGGTGTCAAGGTTGCGCGAGGAATTGGCCAGCGACACCAGCAAGAGCGGCGGGTCCAGCGAGACGGAGGAGAAGGAGTTGGCGGTAAAGCCTTGCGGTTTGCCATCGGTGTCGATGGTGGTGACAACGGTCACCCCAGTCATGAAACAGCCAAAGGCATCACGCAGGGCACGGGGATCAACGGTCATCGGGTTACCTCCTCAGCCAGCCAATCGCGCAGCGCGGCGGAAACCGCGCGCGGGGCGGTCAGGTTCACCATATGCCGGTGGCCTTCGATCACAACCGCTTGCCCATGTTGCACCATGCCCGCCATGGCGTAGGTCATCGCGGGTGTCGAATTTGCATCGCCATCGGCGGTGAGAACCAAGGTGGGGCAGGCAATCTCACCGATGCGGTCGGCATAAACCATGTCGCCTTCGGCAAAGGCGCGATAGGCCATGGCATATCCCTTTTGGCTGACGGCATTGAGCCAGCTTGCAACTTGCGCGCGGGTTTCGGCCTCATCCGGGGTGAACCAACGGGCCAAGGGGGCCTCGATGCTGCCACCCCCGGCGGCGATTTCGGCAGCGCGGCCCAGAACGGCGGCGCGCGCCTCGGCCGTGCGGCGATGAACGCCGTTCAGAAGGGCGACGCGTTTGACAAGATCGGGGCGTTCAATGGCCAGACCGCCTGCAATCAGTGAGCCCATGGAATGGCCCGCCACGCTCATCGGGCCGATGCCGATTGCTTCGATCACGCGGGCGGCCCAAGCCACATATTCCGGCAGACGGGCCCCTTCGGGCAGCGGGCTGCTTTCGCCGTGACCGGGCATGTCCACGGCAAAAACATGCGCTTCAAGCCGCATCTGCGGCCCCCAGACCTCGGCCCGAAGGCCGACGCCGTGGATCAGAAGGAGCGGCTCGCCCGCCCCGGCTTCCAGCACCCTTACGGTGCTGCCGTCAGACAGCCGCAGGGTTCTTGACGTCATGGCCAAGGTCTTTCAGATCCTGATAGCGGTCGCCGATGCGGTGATGCGGACGCCCCCCGATGGAGGCCCCAAGCGCCACGACGATTTCATCGGCGGCGGGGGCATCGGGAATGGCGAACTGAATGGTCAGATAGTGGCTGCGGCGGCCTTCGTCATTCTTGTCCATCAGGGGGATCATGATCGGGCAGTTGGCCGGACCGCGGGTATTGGTGAAGGCCAGATAGGTCTTGGCGCCAACGGCGGTGCGGAAATGGTTGCCAAAACGCAGGGTGTGGATCAGGGCGCTGGCATGCTCCACCTCGCCGTCAAGGCCCACAACGGCGGCCTTGCCATAGCCTTCCACCTTGTCGCCGCCGCCAGCAGCGTCAATGATCATGCTGGTCAGAAGTTCGCCCAGGATCGGGGCGATTTCGTGGATTTTCGGCTTCAGGTCTTCGACAAAGCCCATGCCGGCCCAAGGGTTTTTCAGAACGGCCGCTGCCGTGATGAACTTCAGCGGCGTCGCCGCGGCGCGGCCGCCTTCGATCAGCGTGGTTTCGATATTCAGCAGCGTCTTGCGAATCTGGGCGGGCATGTTGGGCTCCTAAGACAAGTTGCATGTAAGATGGTATACCAACATACAATCTGTCAAGAACCTATTGCATGTGCTGCGCTCCACGCTTAGGTTTTGCCCATGACGCGCCCCACCGATGATCTTCGCATCCATGAAGCCCCCGCCACGCTGCGGGCGCTTGCGGTAGACCGTTTGCGCGGCGCGATCATTGCCGGACGGTTTCAAGGTGGGGATCGGCTGGTGGAACGCACGTTGTGCGATCAGTTGGGCGTCTCTCGTTCCGTCGTGCGTGAGGTGATCCGCACGCTGGAGGCCGAAGGGTTGGTGGAAACGCTGGCCCGCTCTGGCCCCGTGGTGGCGCGGCTGGATTGGCGGCAGGCGGCGCAAATCTATGACATTCGCAGGCTGCTCGAGGCCGAGGCGGCCGCAGGTTGCGCGCTTTTGGCGGATACGGCGGTGAAAGACCGCCTGCACGCCGCATTGGCCGCGCTGGACAGGGCCTTTGCCGACGCGACGCCGCAGGCGCTTTATGCCGCAACAACCATGTTTTATGAGGTAATCTTCACCGCCGCCGGGCATGATGTCGCTTGGGAGATCGTGCAGCGGTTGAACGGTCGTATCTCGCGGCTTCGTGCGATGACGCTGGCCACGAAAGACCGCCGCACCTCTGGCCCCGCCCATATGGCACGGATTGCTGACGCGATTTGTGCCAATGATCCTGCCGCAGCGGCCAAGGCGGTGCGTGAGCATCTGAAAGATGCCGCCGAGATTGCCCGCAAGCTGTTGGAAATCCCATGAAAGCCTATTGGATCGCGCATGTCACCGTCACCGACCCCGAGGCCTATGCAGGCTATCAGGCCTTGGCGCCTGCCGCCTTTGCGGCCCATGGCGCCCGGTTTCTGGTCCGCGGGGGCGCGCATGCGGTGATGGAAGGCCCAGAGCTGGACCGTCATGTGGTGATCGAATTTCCCAGCCTGCAAGCGGCAAAATCCTGCTACGCCTCACCGGAATACCAAGCTGCCCGCGCCCGCCGTGAGGGTGCGGCCACGGCGCATGTGGTGATCGTCGAAGGGCTGGAATAGCCTTCAGGCGTTGACGTCGATCACGGCACGCCCCTTGATCTTGCCGGCAAGGATATCGCGCCCAAGCTGCGGCAGGTCGGCCAAGCCGAAAAGTGAAATCATTGCCTCCAGCTTGTCTTTTGGCATGTCATGCGCAATGCGGTCCCAAGCCGCCACGCGGCGGGCATAGGGTTGCAGCACCGAGTCGATGCCAAGAATGTTTATCCCGCGCAGCAGGAAGGGCACGACAGAGGCTGGCAGGTTCGTGCCCCCTGCCAGCCCGACCGAAGCGATGGAACCGCCATATTTCAACTGGCCCAGAACCCGCGCCATCATGGGCCCCCCCACAGCATCAATGCAGCCTGCCCAAGTCTCGGATTCCAGAGGGCGCTTGACGGTTTCGTTGATCGCCTCGCGCGCGACGATCTGGGTTGCACCAAGGTCGCGCAGATAGGTTTCGGTTTCAGGTCGCCCGGTGACAGCCGCCACCTCATAGCCCGCCGCGGCCAGCAGGGCGACGGCGACTGAGCCGACACCACCGGCAGCGCCGGTGACCAGAACGGGGCCGTTGCCGGGCTTCAGCCCGTGATCCTCCAACGCCAGAATGGCCAACATGGCCGTAAGCCCTGCGGTTCCGATGGCCATCGCCTGCTTTGTCGTCAAACCGGCGGGCAATGGCACCAGCCAATCGGCCTTGATCCGGGCCTTCTGCGCATAGCCGCCCCAATGGGTTTCGCCCACGCGCCAGCCGGTCAGCACCACCTTGTCACCGGGCTTGTAGCGCGAATCGTCCGACGCCTCGACCGTACCGGCAAAGTCGATGCCCGGCACATGCGGGTAGTTGCGCACCAGCCCGCCGCCGGTGCCAAGGCAAAGCCCGTCCTTGTAATTTACCGTGGAATAGTCGACCGCCACAGTGACATCGCCCGCAGGCAGGTCGGCAAGGCCGATCGCCTGCACCCCCGCATGGGTGGTCCCGGCTTCATCCCTTGTCACCACCAGCGCGCGAAAATCCATCGGTGTTCTCCTTTTGCTCAAAAGATGTTCGTCTTGGATCAGACGAAGTGCAAGCGGTCCTTTCTTGACCGTTTCGCGCACATCTGGCCTATGTGTCCGATGGCCGCGCGCAAGAAACCTCAACCGCTTCCCGAGCTTTTGCCGGAACCCCGCCCGCTTTTGCGGCGCTTGCGGTTTTTGGTGCTGCGGGGCTTGGCCGGGGTGGCTGGATTCTATGCCGTTTTGCTGGTGCTGTTCGCCTTCCTGCCGCCTGTTATCAACATCTATCAGGTGCAGGAAAGCTGGCGACTGGGCGGAATTTCAAAGGATTGGGTGGGCTGGGACGACATCGCACCGGTGATGGCGCGGTCGGTCGTGGCGGCCGAGGACGCAAATTTCTGCCTGCACTGGGGCTTTGACATGGCCGCGATCCGCGATGCGATCGAGGATGGCGGCGCGCGCGGGGCCTCGACCCTGTCGCAGCAGGTGGTGAAGAACACCTTCCTTTGGCATGGGCGCAGCTATGTCCGCAAAGCATTGGAGGCTGCGATCACGCCGGCGATGGAACTGCTCTGGACCAAGCGGCGTATCGTGCATGTTTATCTGAACACGGCGGAATTTGCCGAAGGTGTCTTTGGGGTGCAGGCGGCCGCGCAGCATCATTTCGGCGTTGATGCGCGGGATCTGACCGCGTTGCAGGCGGCGCGCCTTGCAGCTGTGCTGCCCGATCCCAAGGGCCGTTCGGCCAGCAATCCGTCAGGCTTTGTCAGAAAGCGCACGCGTGCCATTCTGGCAGGGGCTGAGACGATTGCGGCGGACGGCCGGGCGGGCTGCTTCCAATAGCGCAGTTGCAACTGCCGCCAAGGGCGCTATTGAGAGGCAATCCATCTTTCAGGCCAGCCCGCGATGATCCGCCTTTACCATTTCCCGCTCTCCCCCTTTTGCCGCAAGGTGCGCCTGACGCTGGCCGAAAAGAAGCTGGAGGTCGAGCTGATCGAGGAGCGCTATTGGGAGCCTTCGCCCGATTTTCTGCGCCGCAACCCGGCGGGCAAGGTGCCGGTCCTGCGCGTGGATCAAAAGGTGATGAGCGAGAGCCAGGCGATCTGCGAATATCTGGAGGAGGCCATTCCGACGCCGGCCCTGATGCCGCGCGATGTTGATGTCCGCTATGAGGTGCGGCGGATCTGTGCCTGGTTTGATGACAAGTTCCATGCCGAGGTGACGTCGAAGCTTTTGTATGAACGGGTGAACAAGAAGGTGATGGGTCACGGCTATCCGGATTCGAAGAACGTGAAATTCGGTGCCGGGCGGATCAAGTATCATCTGGACTATATGGCCTGGCTTCTGGATCAGCGCCGGTGGCTGGCGGGCAATGAGATGAGTTTGGCCGATTTCACCGCAGCGGCGCATCTTTCCTGCCTGGATTACATCTCGGACGTGGACTGGAACCGCAACGCGACGGTCAAGGACTGGTACGCCAAGATCAAGTCGCGCCCGTCGTTCCGCACGCTTTTGGCCGATCAGATTCCGGGCTTTCCGCCGCCCGCCCATTATGCCGATCTTGATTTCTGACCCCACCCTCCGGGGCGCTGCCCCGGACCCCGGGGTATTTTGGCCAAGATGAAAGCGCGTTTGCTGGAACAGGCCCTGGCCGAAGGGTTTTCCAAGATGCGCATCTGCGCCCCCGATGCCGTGCCTGAGGCTGCGGGGCGGTTGCGGGCGTTTCTGGAAGCGGATCGGCATGGGCAGATGGGCTGGATGGCCGAGCGTGAGGCGTGGCGTGGCGATCCGGCCGCCCTGTGGCCCGAGGCGCGGTCGGTTATCATGGTGGCAGAGGTTTATACGCCTGAAGGTGACCCGATGGCGGGTTTGGCCATGCGTGACCGCGGTCTGGTGTCGGTCTATGCCCAAGGCAAGGATTACCATGACCTTGTGAAGCGGCGATTGAAGCGCTTGGGGCGGTGGCTCTTGGATCAGGCCGGGGGGGAGATCAAGGTTTTCGTCGATACTGCGCCGGTGATGGAAAAGCCGTTGGCGCAGGCTGCGGGCCTGGGCTGGCAGGGCAAGCACACCAACCTTCTGGCGCGCGATCTGGGAAGCTGGTTCTTTCTGGGGGCGATTTTCACGACGCTGGATCTGCCCAAAGACGCCCCTGAAATCAGCCATTGCGGCAGTTGCACCGCCTGTCTGGACGCCTGCCCGACCGGCGCCTTTCCGGCCCCCTATCAACTGGATGCGCGGCGCTGCATTTCCTATCTGACCATCGAGCATAAAGGTCCGGTGGATGCGGATCTGCGGGGCTTGCTGGGCAACCGGATCTATGGCTGCGATGATTGTCTGGCGGCCTGTCCGTGGAACAAGTTTGCCGCTGCGGCAAAGGATATTGGCTATCAGCCGAAGGTGGGTTTGCCGGAACTGGCGGAGCTGGTGGCTTTGGATGACGCGGCGTTTCGGGTGCGGTTTGCGGGCAGCCCGATCAAGCGGATCGGGCGGGATCGCATGGTGCGCAATGTGCTTTATGCCATTGGAAATTCGGGGATTCCGGCCTTGGCAGATGCGGCGCGCGCCCTGTGCGACGATCCTGATCCGGCGGTCGCCGATGCCGCGCGATGGGCGGTTGATTGCCTGCGGCGTTAAGCCTGTCGGCGGTCTTTCAACCTTTAGGAAAACTTCCTGTTGGGTTTGGCTGATTCTGCCCTAGATTGGGTGCAGGCACATGAGGGAGATCGCCATGACCAAACATCTGGCCGACCATCGCACCGCGCCCAACGGGGGGCGGATCAAGGCCTTTCTGACCATCGCGCGGGATCGCAGCGAAACGGCGTGGCGCGGGCTGTGGCAGCGTCCGTTTGACCGGGCCTCCTCCAATCAGCGCCTTGTGCAATACGTTCGCATCGAAAAGGGACGCGAGGCGTAAGGGCACCTCCGACACGATGTCAGAGGTGCCCCGGGAAATTCAGGCGCGCACCAGTTTCTCGTAATCGGCCGCGATGCGTTGGGTCAGTTCGCCCACGGTGAAATGGTAATCGCCGATCTGGCCCACCGGTGTCACTTCGGCGGCGGTGCCGGTCAGCCAGCACTGTTCAAAGCTGGCAAGTTCCTCGGGCAGGATGTGGCGTTCATGCACGGTCACGCCCATGGCTTTCAGCATGCCGATCACGGTTTGCCGGGTGATGCCATTCAGGATGCAATCGGGTTTCGGGGTATGCACTTCGCCATCCTTGACGAAGAAGATATTGGCCCCGGTCGCCTCTGCCACATAGCCGCGATAGTCGAACATCATGGCATCCGAGCAGCCCTTCGCTTCGGCGGCATGTTTTGACATGGTGCAGATCATGTAAAGACCGGCGGCTTTGGCCGCATGCGGAATGGTGGCCGGGTCGGGGCGGCGCCACTTGGCGATATCCAGCTTGGCGCCTTTCATCTTGGCGTCACCATAGTAATTGCCCCAAGACCAGCAGGCCACCGCCAAGCGGATCGGGTTGCGCTTGGAGGCAACGCCCATGTCTTCGCCCGCGCCGCGCCAAGCCAGCGCGCGTACATAGGCGTCGGTCAGGCCATTGGCTTTCAGCACGGCCTCTTTCGCGGCTTCGATCTCGTCCACCGAATAGGGCAGCGGCATGTCCAGAAGTTCGCCCGATTTGCGCAGGCGCTCCGAATGTTCGCGGCTTTTGAAGATCTTGCCATTGTAGCAGCGCTCGCCCTCGAACACCGAGGAGGCATAGTGCAGCGCATGGGTCAGGATATGAACCTGCGCCGAACGCCATTCCACCAGCTTGCCATCCATCCAGATGAATCCGTCGCGGTCGTCATATCCAGTCATGTCAGTCTCCATTTGCGAATGTTGCGCTGAAATGGTCCGTATCGGACATAATGTTGCGCCAAATCGGCGAATCGCTAGCGTTTGTGACTTGGAATGTCAACAAGGCTGACGTAAAATCGGTGCCGAGGGGGATCCTATGGCCGAACCGATTACCCAAAGTGAGAGCCTGCTGTTTCTGACCGATGATCAGGTCAGAAAGGGCATTGAGGCGATGTTTTTTGCCTATCGCGGTTTTACCGCTGACCCCGACCGTATTCTGGAGACAATGGATTATGGCCGGGCGCATCACCGCGCCGTGCATTTCATCCATCGCAGCCCCGGCACGACGGTCGGCAATCTGCTGTCCATTCTGGGGGTCACCAAGCAATCGCTGAACCGCATCCTGCGCACGCTTTTCGAAGATGGTTTGGTCGAAGCGCGGGTTGGCAAAAAGGACAAGCGCGAGCGGCATTTGCATCTGACCGAAAAGGGCCGCGAGTTGGAGCGCGCCCTGTCTGACGCCCAACGCGCGCGGATGCGGGCCGCCTATCGGGCCGCGGGGCCGCAGGCGGTGCAGGGCTTTCGCACCGTGTTGGAGGCGATGATGGACCCCGAAATGCGGCGGCAGTATCAAGGCCTGAAGGAGACCGGTGCATGAGTGAGCCACAGGCCCATCTTCTGGTGGTGGATGATGATGAACGGATCCGGGGGCTTTTGCAAAAGTTCCTGATCCGCAACGGTTTTCTGGTCACGATTGCCCGCGATGCGGCCCATGCGCGGCGGCTGCTTGCGGGGCTGGATTTTGATATGCTCATTCTCGATGTGATGATGCCGGGCGAGGACGGTATCGCGCTGACCCGTGATTTGCGCGGCCAGATGGCGGTGCCGATCCTGCTTTTGACCGCCAAGGGCGAAACCCAGAACCGGATTGAGGGGCTGGAGGCCGGGGCGGATGATTACCTCGTCAAACCCTTTGAGCCGAAAGAGCTTTTGCTGCGGATCAATGCCATTTTGCGCCGTGTTCCACAGGTCAAGGCGGCGCAGCAGGTGCCAAAGGTTCTGCAAATGGGCGCGGTGCGCTATGACATTGATCGGGGTGAGTTGTGGCGTGGTGCCGATCCCGTCAAGCTGACCGCAACCGAGGCGCAGTTGATGCGGGCCTTTGCCGCGCAGCCGGGGCATCCGATCAGCCGGGAGAGGCTTGCGGGCGATGCGCCTGCCGAAGACAGCGGCGGGCAGGAGCGTGCTGTCGATGTGCAGATCACCCGCCTGCGCCGCAAGATCGAGGATGACCCGAAGCTGCCGCGCTATCTGCAAACCGTGCGCGGCGAAGGCTATATGTTGCAGCCAGACTGATGGCGCTGGTATTTTCCCATCCCGGCTTTGCGGGCCATGTGACACCTCCGGGCCATCCCGAACGGGTAGACCGGCTGCGCGCGGTCGAGGCGGGGCTTGCCGGGCTTTCTCTGGCGCGGCGTGAGGTGCCGCTTGCAGGTCTTGCCGAGGTTGCGCGCTGCCACCCCCGCGCCTACGCTGATCGGGTGGCCGCGGCGGTTCCGTCGGCGGGCTGGGCGCAATTGGACGGCGACACCTGGCTTTCTCCCGGCAGTCTTGACGCCGCCTTGCGCGCCGTGGGCGGGGCGGGTGCGGCGGTGGATGCGGTTTTGGCCGGAGAGGCAGGCCGCGCCTTTGTCGCTTGCCGCCCGCCGGGGCATCATGCCGAAACCGCCACCGCCATGGGGTTTTGCCTGTTTGGCACCGTGGCCATCGCTGCCAAGCGGGCGCTGGATTGGCACGGGCTGTCGCGTGTCGCCATCGTTGATTT
The DNA here is from genome assembly GCA_964393035.1 of uncultured Tabrizicola sp. Taxonomy (GTDB): domain Bacteria; phylum Pseudomonadota; class Alphaproteobacteria; order Rhodobacterales; family Rhodobacteraceae; genus Tabrizicola_A. The sequence goes on along the minus strand of CAYMRX010000003.1, from coordinate 160,195 downwards.
CGATGTGCATCACGGCAATGGCACGCAGGATCTGCTCTGGGATGAGGCCGCTGCCTGTTCGCCTCCAGCCACCAGATGCCCCTTTATCCCGGCACAGGCTCGGTGCGGGAGCAGGGCGCGCACGGGCAGATCGTCAATGCGTCTTTGTCGGGCGGGTCGGATGGGGCGCATATGCGGCGGGTCTATGAAACGGTGATCTTCCCGCGCCTGACCGATTGGCGGCCAGAGCTGATCCTGATTTCGGCAGGGTTCGATGCCCATGCCAATGATCCTCTTGCGGGGCTGGAATGGCAGGCCGAGGATTACGCTTGGCTCACCAGCCGCATCTGCGAGATTGCTGCGGATTGCGCGGGCGGGCGGGTGGTATCCTGTCTTGAGGGCGGTTATGATTTGGGGGCGTTGACGGAATCCGTTGCCGCGCATGTGGGCGTATTGACAGCATAGACAGAGTAGGCAGGGAAGATGACCGACAAAGCCGTGAGCGAGATGAGCTTCGAGGAGGCGATGGCCGCTTTGGAACAGGTCGTCTCCCAGTTGGAGCGCGGTGAGGTTGCGCTGGAACAGTCGATCGCCCTTTATGAAAAGGGCGCGGTCCTGAAGGCGCATTGCGCCGCGAAGCTCAAATCCGCCGAGGAAAAGGTCGAACTGATCCGCGCTGCGGAGGGCAAGGCGATTGGCACGGCCCCGGTGCAGGGGCTGTGAGCTTTCCCACGCAACTTGCGTTGGACGCTGCCGCCATTCAGGCGCGTCTTGATGCGGCCATGGCCGGTTTTTCTGACGCGCCAGTTGTTCAGGCCATGCGCTATGCCGTGCAGGGCGGCAAACGTCTGCGCGGTTTTCTGGTGCTGGAGGCCGCGCGCATGCTGGGCGTTCCGCAGGCGCGCGCCATCAGCGCCGCCGCTGCGGTCGAGGCGCTGCATGCCTATTCGCTGGTGCATGACGACATGCCTTGCATGGATGATGATGCGTTGCGGCGCGGCCTGCCCACCGTGCATGTGAAATGGGATGAGGCAACGGCGGTGCTGGCAGGCGACGCCTTGCAGTCGCTGGCCTTTGAGTTGATGGCCGATCCGGCCCTTGGCTCCGCGGGAATCCGCATTGCGCTGGTGGCAGGGTTGGCCCGCGCCAGTGGGGCCGAGGGGATGGTGCTGGGGCAGGCTTTGGATATTGCCGCCGAAACCGCCGCCCAACCGCTGACCTTGGACAAGATCACCGAATTGCAGGCAGGCAAGACCGGCGCGCTGATCCGCTTTTCTGCCGAGGCGGGGGCAATTCTTGCTGGTGCCGATCCTGCGCCGCTCAGCGCCTACGCAGCCGCCTTGGGGCTGGCCTTTCAGATCTGGGACGATGTTCTGGATGTGACGGGCGATGCGGCCCTGACCGGCAAGGCTGTGGGCAAGGACGCGGCGGCCGGAAAGGCGACGTTTGTGTCGCTTTTGGGGCTGGATGAGGCATGCGCCCGCGCGACCTCTCTGGTGGAACAGGCAGAAATTGCCCTTGCGCCTTATGGGCCAGTGGCACAGAACTTGATCGATTGCGCTCGTTTCGTTATTGCGCGCCAAAGCTGATTTAGGAAAAGCCATGGCAGACCGCCCCCATACCCCCGTGCTTGACCGCGTAAATCTGCCCGCCGACCTGAAAGGTCTGTCTGACCGAGAGTTGCGCCAACTTGCGGACGAACTGCGGGCCGAGACGATTTCGGCGGTCTCGGTGACGGGAGGGCATCTGGGCGCCGGTCTGGGCGTGGTCGAACTCACCGTGGCGCTTCACGCGGTTTTCAACGCCCCGCGCGACAAGATCATCTGGGACGTCGGGCATCAGTGCTATCCGCACAAAATATTGACCGGTCGGCGCGACCGCATTCGCACGCTGCGCACCGAAGGCGGGCTGTCGGGTTTTACCAAACGCTCCGAGTCGCCCTATGATCCGTTCGGCGCGGCGCATTCATCGACCTCGATCTCTGCCGCGCTGGGCTTCACCATGGCGGCCGATCTGGGTGGCGACCCGGGCGATGCGGTGGCGATCATTGGTGATGGGTCTATGTCCGCCGGTATGGCTTTCGAGGCGATGAACAACGCGGGCCATCTGAAAAAGCGCATGTTCGTCATTTTGAACGACAATGAAATGTCGATCGCACCGCCGGTTGGGGCGCTGTCCAGCTATCTCTCGCGTCTTTATGCCGGTGAGCCGTTTCAGGATCTGAAGTCGGCAGCCAAGGGGCTTGCGGGTCTTTTGCCCGAACCCTTTGCCGAAGGTGCGCGCCGGGCAAAAGAGATGCTGAAAGGTCTGGCCGTTGGCGGCACCCTGTTCGAAGAACTGGGCTTTTCCTATGTCGGGCCGATTGATGGTCATGACCTTGACCAGCTTCTGCCGGTGCTGCGCACGGCGCACGCCCGCGCCAGCGGGCCGACGCTGATCCATGTGCTGACCTGCAAGGGCAAAGGCTATGCGCCTGCTGAAAATTCGCCGGATCGCGGGCATGCGCGCGCAAAATTCGATGTGGTGACAGGAGAGCAGAAGAAAGCCCCGTCGAACGCGCCATCTTACACCAAAGTCTTCGCCGAAGCCTTGATCGCCGAGGCTGAAGCTGACCCCAAAATCGTTGCCATCACCGCAGCCATGCCCGATGGCACTGGCCTTGATCTGTTCGGCACCCGCTTTCCGAAGCGCACCTTTGATGTGGGCATTGCCGAACAGCATGCGGTGACCTTTTCGGCAGGCTTGGCTGCGGGGGGGATGAAGCCGTTTTGCGCGATTTATTCCACCTTCCTGCAACGGGGCTATGATCAGGTTGTGCATGATGTGGCGATCCAGCGCCTGCCTGTGCGTTTCGCGATTGACCGGGCGGGTCTTGTGGGTGCCGATGGGGCCACCCATGCCGGGTCTTTCGATGTGGCTTTCCTGTCTAACTTGCCCGGCATGGTGGTGATGGCCGCCGCCGATGAGGCTGAGTTGATGCATATGGTTGCCACCGCCGCCGCCCATGACGACGGCCCCATCGCGTTCCGTTATCCGCGCGGTGAAGGCATGGGGGTGGATCTGCCGCGCAAGGGCGTGCCGCTTGAAATCGGCAAGGGCCGGATGATCCGCACCGGGTCACGCGTGGCGATCCTGTCCTTTGGAACGCGCTTGGCCGAGGTTTTGAAGGCCGCTGAAAGCCTTTCTGCCCGCGGCTTGGCCCCGACCATCGCTGACGCCCGCTTTGCCAAGCCCTTGGACCGCGAGATGATCCTGCGGCTTGCGCGTGACCACGAGGCGCTCATCACCATCGAAGAAGGCGCGATCGGCGGTTTCGGCAGCCATGTCGCGCAGCTTTTGGCCGATGAGGGCGTGTTTGACCGGGGGCTCAAGTTCCGCTCGATGGTCTTGCCTGACACCTTCATTGACCACGCATCACCCGAGGCGATGTATCGCGATGCAGGCATGAATGCACCGGAAATCGAGGCCAAGGTGCTGGAGGTTCTGGGCGTTGCCACGGTCGGCAAACGCGCCTGACCCCCCTTGCAGGCGACAAGCGGCGCTGACAGTCTCGGGCCAACCCGAGGAGCCGTCGCATGTCCAGCCAAGCCGCCAATCTGAAAGACACCAACGCCCTGCCCAAAGTGGTGCGGGCCAAGGGCAGTTACCTATGGGACGCAGGCGGCAAGCAATATATCGACGGTTCGGGCGGGCCTGCGGTCTATTGTCTGGGCCATGCCAATGAGGAAGTGAACCGCGCGATTTGTGACCAGCTTGGCCAGATCGCGCATGGCTACCGCTACAACTTTACCACCGACGCGCTGGAGGAGTTGACCGAGATCATCCGCGCCCGTTGCGGTGGCAGCTTGCGCGAGATGGTCTTCGTCACGGGCGGGTCCGAAGCGGTGGAAAGTTGTCTGAAGATTGCGCTGCAATATCAAACCGCTATTGGTCAAAAGACGCGGCGCAAATTCATTTCGCGCCAGCGGTCCTGGCATGGCAACACGCTCGGCGCGCTGGGCCTGTCAGGCTTTGCCGAGCGGACGGCGGCCTATGAGGGGGCCTTTATACCGTCGGTGAAACTTTCGCCCGCCAATATCTATCGCCCGATCGCCGGGGCCACGGCGGAAACCGCAGGGGCCGCCTGTGCCGCTGAGCTGGAGGCTGCGATCCTGCGTGAAGGCCCGGAAACCGTGGCGGGTTTTGTGTTTGAACCCGTGGTCGGTGCGGCGGGGGGCTGCGTGCCCGCGCCCGAAGGCTATGCGGTGGCGGTGCGTGAGATTTGCAGCCGCTATGGGGTCTTGATGATCTCGGATGAGGTGATGTCGGGGGCGGGCCGCTGCGGCACGTGGCGGGCTTTGGCGCATAACGGGGTGGAGCCTGACATCATGTCGGTCGCCAAGGGGTTGGCTGCGGGTTATCAACCCTTGGGCGCGGCGATCTGCACGACGAAGGTTTGGGACGCGATCCGCGCCGTCGATGGGGCCTTTGGCACCGGCCATACCTTCACCGGCCATACCGCCGCCTGTGCCGCCGGGGTGGCGGTGCAGAAGATTGTCGAGCGTGACGGGCTGCTGGCCAAGGTTGCTGCCAATGGCCCGCGTCTGAAGGGATGGCTTGCCGATGCCTTTGCCGGGGTGGAGGCCGTGGGCGACATTCGCGGCCGCGGCCATTTCATCGCGCTGGAACTGGTGGCGGACCGGGTTTCCAAGCAACCATTCGATAAAGACCGCAAGCTGTTCATGAAAATCCGCGCGCAGGCGATGGAGAATGGGCTGATCTGCTATCCGGTCGGTGGCAATGTCGATGGGGTCAGCGGCGATATCGTGATCCTTGCGCCGCCCTATAATTGCCCGGATGCCGAATTGACCGAGATCGTCGATAAAACCGCGCGCTCGGTGCGTCAGGTGCTGCGGGCGGAAGGTCTGGGCTGAACAGCCGCCATGGCGAGCGCGGCAAGGCCCGGTCTTGGATGGCCGGGAAAGCCCGCGCCAAAGCGGCGCACGAGATCCTGATAGCCGGGGCCCACCTGCGAGCCTTTGCACAGGATCTCGCCGGTTTCGGGGTCGATGACATTCAACCCGCCCCCGGCGGCAACGTATTGCAAGCCGCGCGCCCGAAGTGCCGCCTGCATCTGACCCAGCTTTTCGATGCGAACAGCGCCTCTGCGACGAGAAGCCGAAGGCGCCCGAGGAGTTGCTCGTCGATGACGTTGTCACTCCTCGCGGCGCGGCGTTCGACGCGCTGCACTTCCAGCCGCACCAGATCGCGCAGCACGGCACCGGGAGTTTCATCACGGCTGTGGCAGGCGGACAGGAAACGCTGCCAAAGCTGGGGATCGCAGGGGAAGGGGGCATGATGTGTCATGCCGCAAGCCTGCCGAAACAAAATTACCGAATCGCAAAAGAAAAAGCCCCGCGCGAGGGCAGGGCCTTTCCGAAATGTTGCAGGTCGTCAGCCTTTCTTCAGGCAGCGTTGGCCCAGAACCTCGGCAATCTGCACCGCGTTCAGGGCGGCACCCTTGCGAAGGTTATCGCTGACGCACCACAGGTTCAGACCATTCTCGATGGTGCTGTCTTCGCGCACGCGGCTGATATAGGTCGCGTATTCGCCCACACATTCGATCGGCGTGACGTAGCCGCCAGCCTCACGCTTGTCGACCAGCATGACGCCGGGCGCCTCGCGCAGGATGTCTTGGGCTTCCTGCCAATCCAAGGGCTCTTCGAACTCGATGTTCAGTGCCTCGGAATGGCCGACGAACACCGGCACGCGCACGCAGGTTGCGGTCACCTTGATCGACGGATCAAGGATCTTCTTGGTTTCAGCGACCATCTTCCATTCTTCCTTGGTCGAACCATCGTCCAGGAAGACGTCGATATGCGGGATGACGTTGAAGGCGATCTGTTTCGAGAACTTTTTCGGCGGCACATCGTCAACCGGGTTGTAGACGGCCTTGGTCTGGTTCCAAAGCTCGTCCATACCCTCTTTGCCGGCCCCCGAGACCGACTGATAGGTCGCCACGACAACCCGCTTGATCTTCGCGCGGTCGTGCAGGGGTTTCAGCGCCACCACCATCTGCGCGGTGGAGCAGTTGGGGTTGGCGATGATCATCTTGTTCTTGTAATTGTCGACCGCCGCCGCGTTCACTTCCGGCACGACCAGCGGGATCTGCGGGTCGTAACGGTAGAGCGAGGAGTTGTCGATCACCACGCAGCCCGCCGCAGCGGCCTTGGGTGCGTAGACTTTGGTCGCCTCGGAGCCGACGGCGAACAAAGCGATGTCCCAGCCGGTGAAATCGAAAGTGTCCAGATCCTTGGTCTTGATAGTCTTGTCGCCAAAGCTGACTTCAGTGCCGAGAGATTTGCGCGACGCCAGCGCGGCAATCTCATCAACGGGGAACTCGCGCTCGGCGAGGATGTTCAGCATTTCGCGGCCCACGTTACCCGTGGCACCCGCGACGACGACTTTATAGCCCATCTTGGGTATCTCCAATTATTCGTCCAAGACCGTTCAAGGACGGGGCCTGTTAGCGCAGGAATCACTTGGGGGAAAGCAGGAAATGCCGCCGGGGGATATCAGGGCTTCGGGGCTTGCAGACGGGCCACGAAATCAATCGCGGTGCGGTCCTCAATCGTGTCCGCCTCAATGGCGTTGACGATGCGCATGACGCGGCGGATGTGCTTGTCAGCCTGCACATCCTTGTTGGAACCACGCCCGATCTTGGCCTGCAATTCGGCGTCGGAGCGGGTGTAATAGTGATTGAGTTGCAGCCGCGCGCGGCTGGCGAAACTGGGTTTTATCCGGTCTTTATGGGCCGCGTGCTGGCCCGCGTCGTTCACCCCTTCCGCGCGACCGTCGATGCCAAAGCCATGCACGCCCGCTTCGGTCACGCGGGACGGGTCAACCAGACATTTGAAATTCAACCCATGGCTCAGCGCAAAGCTGTCGCGGGCGCGGTGCAGGTAATTTGCCACCACGCCACCTTCGGGTGGGGTCGCATTGCCCCCTCTGCCGAACATCTGCCATGGCAACGAGACATGCGCGGCCCCGTCCAGCCCATCCATCGCCTCGGGGATTGAGTGCGCGGTCACAGGCACCAGAAATTCATCGACGTCGATGAAGGCCATCCAGCGGAAGGCAGCACCGAAGTTCATCAGCGCATGGGCATAGGCCAGCACCTGATTGTGAATCTCGCGGCCCGTCACCGTGCGGAACCGTCGCTGCGCCCAGGGGATAACCGTAAGGGCCGTCTCGGGCAGCGCCCGGCGGATCACCTCGACCGTGCCATCCGTTGACCCATTGTCATAGACGAAAAACCGAGACACCCCTGCGGCATGATGAAACTGCGCCCATTCCGCGATGTAGCGCGCCTCATTCCGCACGATCAGCACGATGGCCAACCCGCCGCGGTCCGGCAAAGCGGAGGGCGGGGCGATCGCAATGCGGGTGATCGGGCGGAGAAGGCGGGACAGGATCATTGGGGCAGGGCGGCTTTCGCGGGCAGGTCAGTCGGGTTACAAAGGGGCAAGCCCGAAGGGAAGCCGCAGCATGATCGTTTACCCCGAAGAGTTCAACGCCAAGAAGACGGCCGTTTTCCGTGCCTTGGCCGAGGTGGAAGGCGGGGCGCGGCGGTTGTGGCTGGTGCCTTTGTCCCCTTTTGGCTGGCCTGAAACCTGCGCGCGGGTTGATGCTACCCTTGCCCGCGCGAAAAAGCCGGGACGAACGGCTTTGGCGCGCTGGGCAAAGCGCGCATTGTTGACCGGGCAATACAATTGGGCGCGGCACTATTTTACCCGCCACCCTGACCGATTGGCGGTGGCGTGGAACGGGTTGACTGGTGGTCGTAAGCTGTTTCTGGATGCCGCCCGCGACGCGGGGGCCGCCGTGTTGCATGCCGAACTGGCCCCCTTGCCGGGCCGCATCACACTGGACCCCGAAGGCGTGAATGCAGAAAGCAGCATCCCACGCGATGCGCGTGTTTTCCGCGACCAGCCGCTGACCGATTGGCGCGCTATGGGGGCGTCGCTGACTGCCCGGCCGTCGCGGCGGGCCGATGTGCAGCAAACGGGGGGGGCTTTGCCCGATACGCCGTTTCTGTTCTGCCCCTTGCAGGTGCCTGATGACAGTCAGGTTCGGCTTTTCGCGGGCTGGTGCCGCGATTACGCCGGGTTCATAGCGGCCCTGACCGAAGCGGTGGCGCATTTGCCATCCGGCTGGCATTTGCGGCTGAAAGAGCATCCCAGCGCGAAGGAAAGCCTTGCCCCGCTCTTGGCTTCGCTTTTGGCCACGGGCCGCGCGGTTCTGGACAATGCGACGGACAGTTTTGCGCAAGTCGCCGCCTCGCAAGGCGTCGTGACCTTGAATTCCTCCATGGGATTGCAGTCGTTTTTCTACGACAAGCCCGTCATCACCCTTGGTCGCGCCTTTTTTGCGCTGCCGGAACTGGTGGCGGCCTGCGGCGATCAGGATCAGACCAATGCGGCCTTTTCGCGCCCGCAAGGCTTTGACCAAGACTTGCGTGATGGGTTTATGTCTTGGCTGGATGCCAGATACTATCCGCGCTTTGCTGAAACCGGGTTTGACCACGCGGCGTTTGCGGCCAAATGCGCTCAATCCCGCGGGTCACGCGACAAAAGGTAAGCGGCCAACCCAGCCGCTGCCCTTTCGCCGTGCGCCGACGGTGTGAAGAAGGCCCGCCCGACCAGTTTTGTGGTCGAGAAAACCGATTACACCCCGGACCGCGATCTAGAGTTTTCGGTCGCGACGCCAAGCCCGGTGAATTAGGCCGCAGCCGCCTGCAAGGGGCGCTCGCGCACGGGCAGATGCACGATGGCCGAAAACGCCCCGACGCCGACGCCAATCCACCAGACCAAGGTGTAATCGCCAGTGATGTCGAACATCTTGCCGCCCAGCCAGACCCCAAGGAAGCCGCCGATCTGGTGGGAAAGGAAGATGAAGCCGTAAAGCGTGCCCATATAGCGGATGCCGTAGATATGCGCGACAAGCCCCGAGGTCAGCGGCACGGTGGCAAGCCACAAGGCCCCCATGACGGCAGAAAAGATCAGAACCGATGCAGGGGTGATCGGCATCAGAATGAACACGGCAGCGGCGATGGTGCGGCCTGTGTAGACGCCGGCCAGCAAGTATTTCTTGGTATAGCGCTTGCCCAGCCAGCCCGCCGTCAACGTGCCGACGATGTTGAAAAGCCCAATGATCGAAATCGACACCGCGCCCAAGGCCGATGTGGTCTTGATCCCCAGACCCGCCAGCATGCTGTTGCTTTCAATCGCGCCGCAGAAATCGGTGATGAAGGCCGGAAAATGCGCGGTGATAAAGGCCAGTTGATAGCCACAAGAGAAAAATCCAAGGAAGATCAGCGTGTAAGACGGGTCCTTGAAGGCGCGCTTCAACACCGTGCCAAGGCTGTCTTCCAACTCGGCCTTTGTGGCAACCTTGCCGGTGGACAAAAACGGCAGCGCCGCCAGTGTTGACAGGATGATTACGGCGAAGATCATGAACACGGTCTGCCAAGGATGGCTTTGCAGCAGGATCTCTGCCAGCGGGGCGCCGAAGACCTGCCCGGCCGAACCTGCCGCAGTCGCGATCCCCAAGGCCATCGACCGGTTTTCGGCGCTGGTGGCACGGCCCACAACGGCCAGCACCACGCCAAAGCCGGTGCCCGCGATGCCAAAGCCGATCATGATGTTCAAAAGCTGATGCTGTCCCGGCCCGGTGGCATAGGCCGACAACACCAACCCCAGCGCATAAAGAACCGCACCCGAAATGATCGCCTTGCGGTCGCCGAAACGTTCCGCAATCGCCCCGAACATCGGCTGCCCGATCCCCCAGGCCAGATTCTGAATGGCGATGGCCAAGGAAAACTCGGCCCGCGGCCAGCCGAACTCGGTGGCGATGGGGATCTGGAATACGCCGAAACTGGCGCGCACGGCGAAAGACAGCATCAGAATGACACATCCGGCCATCAGGACAGGCGTTATCAAGGGTGTTTTGGTCGTGGTGTCAGTCATGGCGCATGTCCCGTTGTTCGGCCCCGGAACCTGCGCCGACGGGGTGGCGCCGTCAAACGGAATTTTGTGACGGCTACAAGCCTGCCGCAGCGGCTGGCCGCCATCGCCACGCTGCTTCCCCCCTTGCCGCGCCATCCGGCGCTTGGCAGGGTGGAGCGATCAACATGGGGCGGCGGTATGAGCGATTGGTGGCGCGGCGCGGTAACCTATCAGGTCTATCCGCGGTCTTTTCAGGATGACAACGGCGACGGGGTGGGCGACTTGGCCGGCATCACGCGCAGATTGCCATATCTTGCCGATCTGGGCGTGGATGTGGTCTGGCTTTCGCCGGTGTTCACCTCACCCATGGCCGATATGGGCTATGATGTTTCGGACTATCGCAACATTGATCCGGTGTTTGGCACCTTGGCCGATTTCGATACCCTGATCGCGCAGGCGCACGCGCTTGGTTTGAAGGTGATCGTCGATCAGGTGATGTCACATTCGTCTGATCAACACCCGGCCTTTCAGGAAAGCCGGCAAGGCCGCAGCGGACCCAAGGCCGATTGGTATGTCTGGGCTGACCCCCGCCCCGATGGCAGCCCGCCGAACAACTGGCTTTCGGTCTTTGGGGGCCCGGCTTGGACTTGGGATGCGCGGCGGCGGCAGTATTACTTCCACAATTTTCTCGCCAGCCAGCCGGATTTCAACTTTCACAATCCCGAGGTGGTGGCGTGGCATGAGGAGACGCTGCGCTTTTGGCTCGATCGTGGGCTGGATGGCTTCCGTTTTGATACGGTCAACTACTTCTACCACGACCGCCAACTGCGTGACGATGCCGCCGACTACCGGGTAAAACCGCAGCCAGAGGCCAACCCCTATAACATGCAGTATCATCTGTTCTCCAAGAACCAGCCCGAGAATATCGGCTGGCTGGGGCGCATCCGCCGGGTCCTGGATGCTTACCCCGACCGCACCTCGGTGGGTGAGGTGGGCGAGACACATCACGCCATCGCCATGATGGGCGCCTATACCGCGCCGGGGCGATTGCATCAGTGTTACAGCTTCGAGATGTTCGGGGATGACTATTCCGCAGGCTTTTTCCGCCGCAAGATCGAAGAATTTTTTACTGGCGCGCCAAATGGTTGGCCAATGTGGGCGTTTTCCAACCACGATGTGCGGCGGCATGTGACGCGCTGGGCGGCCTATGGGGCCAGCCCCGAGGCATTGGCGAAGCAGGCGGGGGCGCTTTTGCTGTCCTTCCCCGGATCAATCTGTCTTTGGCAGGGAGAGGAGCTTGGCCAAACCGATACCGAACTGTCGTTCACCGAATTGACAGACCCGCAAGGGATCGCCTTTTGGCCCGCGCCGGTCGGCCGCGACAATACCCGCACGCCAATGGTCTGGGATGGCTCGGACCATGGCGGCTTTACCCTCGGAACGCCTTGGCTGCCGGTGAAGCCTGCGCAGGCCGCGCGGCATGCGGCGGCGCAGGCGGGTCGGTCAGACTCCGTTCTGGAGCATTATCGGGCGATGATTACCTTTCGCAAGGAGAGCGCAGCGTTGCGGTTGGGCGATTGCCAGTTTCTGGAAACACCCGAGCCGATCCTGGCTTTCCGGCGAGGGCAGGGTGAAACTGCATTGATTTGTGTTTTCAATCTGTTGCCAGAACCTATGACGGTTGATCTTCCCAATGTCGGGGATGCAATCGGCCCGATGCAGGATTGCATCCTGACCGGTAATGCTGTTGCCCTTGGGCCAAACGGCTTTGGGTTTTTCCGCACGAAAAGCTAAGGCGGGCACCTATTCTTCCAGCGCCTCCGCCGGGGTCACGCCTTCAATCTTGCACATCCGGTCGGCATAAGACCCCGGCAGCGGCGGGTTCTTGCGCCACCACGGGCGGGTGCCGTTGGTGTAAAGATGCACCGATAACGTGGCCTCGGTGAAATGGCCCTCGACGTTGCAATGCGGGTCGTAAAACACATCGTTCAACTGGAAGGGCACCGGGTACAGCACGTCATAAGTGAGCGCCCGTTCATAATCTCCGGTCTGCTGCGCGAAATAGGTGAACGCCTGTGGGCCAAAGGCCGTGCGTTCGGCGTTATATATCCGTACCGCCTGCGGCAGCGATGGATCCTGCTTGTCGATCCGCTTGCGCTGCTGCTTGTTGAACCAGGCCGGTGCGGCAGGAAGGTGGTCGTAATAGTCCAGAAGCTGATCCATCAGCGCGCCTTTTTGCGGAATGTAGACCACGCCGCAATTCAGCGCGCCGCGAAACCCGTGGCCGGCAAAAATATGGGTCATCTCATCGGGAAACGGCTTGTGGCAATAGGCGTCGCAGTCGATCCAGACCGCATCGGTTTTCTGGATCATCTTGTAGCGGAACACATTGGACAGGAAAGATTCCGAGGTTTGCCGCACGATATCCATGTCGATCGCCATGATATCGGTTGCCGGTTTCACGATCACGCCTTCGGGTACATTCAACACCGTGTCGGTGCAGTAAAGCGTTGTGGGGTGGCCTTGCCGCACATGGCTGCGCAGGCAAAGCTGGTTCAGATAATGCAGCTTTTCACCGATCCAAAGTGAGGCAACAGGGCGGCGCACAGGGATGGACATAATACTCGGGCCTCATATTTGTTTGTGTTTTCGAAACATTGCCGTAGCTCTGGCGGCAAGTCCAGTTCGTCAAGCGGGCGTATCGATCAGGGCAAACCCGCGGCAGATATAGGGATCAAAGCTGTCGGTCGGCTGGTAACCCAGCGTCTGAAGATGGGTCGAAATCGTTTCAATTTCGCTATGCCACGCCTCAAGCAACCTGCCGTAAAGAAAGATTTGCATCGGCGCAGGCTGCTTTAGGGCCGAAAACACGGCGCAAAGGATCTGGGGCGAGAGTCGTGCATCTGCCAACAAAAGGCTGGTTGGCTGAACCGATGCAATCAATTCCAATGTGTCGGCGCAAAGGTCTTGCAGCGTTGTCGGTGACAGAACAAAGCGGTCATTGAAGGCCCGATTGGAGAGGTGGTAAACTACCTGCATCATCTGCCGCAGGTTTGGATCATCTTCCTGCAAGGTAAAGTGAATATCCGTTCGGATATTTGCGCAATGCCCTGCCAAAAAGCCCACAGCCGATCCGATTTCCAGCACGCGCGCCTGCTTCGGCAAGACCGCGGGCATCTTGCGTGCCAGTCCGCGTTCAAACTTGCCCGCCTGAATCTGTGGCAACACATGCGCTGCAAACACCCTTGGGTCCAGCGGCAGCTTCATGCTATGGTTGGCATGAACCGCAACCGAAAGGTCGCTTGAAAGATCAATCGGGCCGGGGTTGTACGACCCCATCGGGGCGGCTTCCGCCGCGGGCTCTTTGGGGCCGGCTTTGCGATCAGCCTTGGCTTTCTCCCCGCGTTGCCTTTCGACGTCTGACATGAGCGCGGCGATCTTCGCCTTGTCGCGCGCTTGCGGAGGCTTGGCCACGATCTGAGTGATCGGCACGGCGGAGGCGGCGGCAAGGTCTGCAACCAGTTGGTGATAGGCTTCCGTCTGCTTCAATTCTGCAAGGCGGCCTTCCGCCCGCGCCACCGCTGCGTGGTGCAGCCGGTTCAGTTCGGGGTCTTCCAAAAGCTGGTCAATGATGCGGTTCCGGGCCTTGGTATAACGCAGCATCGTTTCGTCGCGCACCTCGTTACGATCCTGCAAGCTCCAGTAATCGCTGTTATATTTATCTGCCTTGTTGTTCACATTGCCGCGCATTTTGCGGATGGCATAGCTGTCGACCGATTTCACGGCATAGTGGTTCAACTGCACCCAATCATAGCCGACGGTCCGGGTAATCGACCGCCAGCCGCGAAACTTGAAGTAATCTTCCATTTCGCGGCCGGACCCGTTCAGCCACTTCACCCGATCGGGAAACTCGGTTTTGATGTGGCGGGTTTTCATCTTGGGCCGATGGATGCCCAGCTTCCAATACTCAGGGTCGAAGGTGAAAAATGTTTTCACGCCCCAGCCCTTGTTCCATGTCTGCGGCGCGGCCATGAGATATTGTTCGGTCACGGGGACGCGGCTCCAATCCACAACCCCGCCCGATCCGAAGATCCGCCATGTCACTACAATGCCGTTGGCACCCTGCGCTTTCGCGGCGCCGATCAGGTCATCAATGGTGCCGTCGCCATATTTGATCGCCAGAAATTCATCCGCATCAAACACCATCACCCAGTCTGACTGCCCGACCACAGGCTCGTCCTGCGCATAGTTCAGGGCCGAGGGTTGCGGGCGGATTCCTTCTGGGATGATATTGCGGCGGTGGTGGCAAAGCCCGAGTTCTTCCAGGCGGATCAGCATGTCGTCGGTGCCATCCGAACAATCATTCGTATAGACGACCAGATCTGTGAACCCAATCGCGAGATGATGCGCAACCCATTCGATGACAAAGGGGCCTTCGTCTTTCATCATCGAGACAGCGGTCAGTTGCCCATGCGGGCTGATGCGGCGTTTCAGGCTGAAGGGTGAAATGCCCCATTGATTGCCCGCGCCACGGGGGCGGGCCTGATCGTCCTGCAATACATTTCCGACTTTCAAATTCACCACGACCGCCTTATTCGGCAGACCAGTTGCTAAGGTCTTTTGTTCTTGGCTGAACATAACCGAGAACTCTGTAAACCGGCAAGGCGGCGGGCCGACCCTATGACGCCCCTGCGCCCGTAAACTGTTGCGAATTTAGCAACAATTTGGGGAATTGCGCTGCTCCGCCGGGGTGACAAGCGAGAACCACTTCGGCATAGTCTGGCTTGTGCCAATTTGGGCCGCGACCAAGAGACTGCCATGTCCCCTCGTCTGACTGTCTATTTCATTGTTGAACCGCCGAAATATGAGTTGATGGCCTGTTATCTTGCAGGTTCGTTGCGCCAGCAGTTCGGTCAGACCGTGGCTCTGGTCGGCTATTGCCCGGACACCAAGTTCGACACGCTGTCCAAGAATGTGCTTGCCGTTCTCGCAAAACTGGGTTGCGAGGTGCGGCCCTTTCAGGTTGAGGGCCGGTTTGCCCCCGAATACCCCCATGGCAATAAAATCCTTGCAACTTTAGAGCCGCGTGAGACGGAGTTTTCTGCGTTTTTTGACAGCGATGTGCTGTGCCTGCGGCCCAACAAGGTCGAAAACCTTGTCAGGGCGGGCCATGTTTCGCTGACGCCCGCCGCTTCGATGATTTGGGGTACAGGCAAGACCTGGGGGCTGATTTATGACACTTGCGGTATGGCCGTACCCGAAGAACGGATACGTTTGATGCGCCAAAAGGGCGCGCGGGGGCGCATTCCATACTTCTCGTCAGGTCTGTTCAGCTTTCCAGAAGGCCACAAAAACAACGAGGGCAAGTCTTTCCCGCAAGTTTGGATGGATGTTGCGCAAGTTATTGACAAAAATGAAGAAATACCAGGGCGCCGCCCATATCTTGACCAAATCAGTTTGCCGTTGGCGATACAGAAATCAGGCTTGAGCTGGAACATCCTGCCAGAGGAGCAACACTTTATTCTCGGGGGTAGCCTGCGAGGGGAGCCCCTACCCGAAGGACGCGAGATTTTCACCGTGCATTATCGCAAATGGGAAATTCTGAAAGAGGTCGGGCTGGCACGCCAAGGCAAACGAATGTTGGAAAAACAGGCTGGCGTGCGGCGGATTGACCAGATTAACAAGGTTTCGGATAGTTCAACCCAAGAGCATGACTGATTGTTCTTGAATTTTCCTAACACTCGTTCATGTTGAAAGAATGGCACGACCCAAGCTTCAAGACGACAACAAGATTTTCGCGTATCTTATGGAGGCGCTTGCTGAATCCGGTGAAAAGGCGCTGACTTTTGGTGCGATTTCGCAGCGCTGTGGTTTGGCGCCAGCAACACTCTCACAACGATTTGGTTCGGTGGAAGGGATGATCCGGGCGGCTGGCCGCGCGGAATGGGCGCGTCTGTCGGTTG
Source organism: uncultured Tabrizicola sp. (assembly GCA_964393035.1). Classification (GTDB taxonomy): domain Bacteria; phylum Pseudomonadota; class Alphaproteobacteria; order Rhodobacterales; family Rhodobacteraceae; genus Tabrizicola_A. The sequence continues at coordinate 144,267 of CAYMRX010000003.1, read as the reverse complement.
CACTGCAACAGGCCGAAGATGATGCGCTTGCTTCGGCAAAAGGCGTGCAGGCGCTGCTGAAACATTTGCCGGTGCCGGGGGCACAACTGCTTGCCTTGTCGTTGCGCGATGTGGAATTGACCAAGGCCGCTGAGGCATGGCGCGCTGCGGTGGAGGCCGCTTTGGCGAAACGGCGGGGGGGTGGTGCAAAGGGGCGCGACGCGGCCGCGTTGATCTTTGCCGCGTGGCAAGGCCGCACCCTCTGGGAAATGGCGGGCGGAAAGAGTTTTCGCCTGTCCGATCTCATGAAGGTAATGCCTTGATTGTAAAATGCTTACTCTGTCACCCCAAGGATTTGTAAGCGCGGTCAGCCCAAGATTGCGGGCAGCGAAAACCCCCGCAGGAATTCTTCTGGCGGCATTGGTCTTTTGCCTTCCCTTTGGGCCAGTGTGACCTCGATTGCGCCGTCGCCGCAGGCGATTGTCAGGCCCGTCAACACTTCACCAGGCTTGCCCTGCCCTGATGCAATTCGGGAACGCAGAAGTTTGACGCGCTCTCCACCCGCATCGCACCAGGCGCCGGGGAAGGGCGACAGGCCGCGGATCAGGCGATCCACCTCAATGGCAGGGCGCGCCCAGTTTATCCGGGCTTCGGATTTGTCGATCTTGGCGGCATAAGTCACGCTCTGTTCGGATTGCGGCACAGCCGGCAGAGGCAGATGCGCCAAAGCCTGAACGATCATTCTGGAACCCATCGTTGACAACCTGTCGTGCAGGTCTGATGTGGTTTCATCCGCTTGGATTGGCGTGCTTTCACGCAGCAGAACCGGGCCGGTATCCAGCCCTGCCTCCATCTGCATGATACAGATGCCGGTTTCGGCATCTCCGCTCATGATGGCGCGATGAATGGGCGCCGCACCGCGCCAGCGTGGCAAGAGCGAGGCGTGGATATTCAGGCAGCCAAACCGAGGGGCATCAAGAATCTGTTGTGGCAGTATCAGGCCATAGGCGACAACGACAGCCACATCGGCGCCCAAGCTGGCAAAGTCTTTCGTGGCCTCTTCGCTGCGCAGCGAAATGGGGTGCCGAACCGTCAGGCCAAGTTCAAGCGCGCGGGCGTGAACCGGGGTGGGGCGGTCGGCCTTGCCGCGCCCGGCTGGCCGTGGCGGTTGGCAGTAAACCGCCACGATTTCATGGGCTTGATGCAAGGCGTTCAAAACCGGAACCGAGAAATCCGGTGTCCCCATGAAGACAATCTTCATGCCCGCTTCCTAAGCTTTTCCGCCTTGGCGAGCAGCATTTTCCGCTTCAGCGGTGAGAGGTGGTCGAAATACATTTTGCCTGCCAGATGGTCGATCTGGTGCTGCACCGAGGTGGCCCAAAGATTCACGAAATCGCGATCCTCAATCTCTCCGTCGGCGTTCAGAAAACGCACCGTTACCGCGCGCGGACGCGAGATGACAGCAGAGACGCCGGGCAGGTTCGGGCTGGCTTCATCATGCTCGCGCGGCTGGACGGAAGCGTGCAGCACCTCGGGATTGGCCATCAGAATGGCCTGCCCGCGGCTTTCCGAACAATCGACCACGGCAAGCCGCAAGGGGATGCCGATCTGCACAGCGGCAAGACCATAGCCCGGCATCGCATCCATGGTGTCGACCATATCCACCCAGATCGCCCGCACTTCATCGGTGATGGCAGTCACATCTGCTGCAGGTGTTTTCAAACAGATATTCGGCCACGGCAGGCAGCGACGCGCGGTCATTTATGCCATCCGTGCGCGTTCACGCTTCAGCTTTTCCATCTTGCGGGTGATCATCTGGCGCTTCAGCGGGCCAAGGTAATCAATGAAAAGCTTCCCATCGAGATGGTCGATTTCATGCTGCACACAGGTTGCCCAAAGGCCGACAAAGGTGCGCTCTTGGGTGGTGCCGTCAAGGTCCAACCATTCCACCGTGACCGAGGCGGGACGTTTGACCTCGGCATATTGGTCGGGGATCGACAGGCAGCCTTCCTCGTAAACACTCACATCTTCCGAGGACCAGGTTACCTTTGGGTTCAGCAGCACCATTGGTTCGGCCGGGCCGTCCTTGATGCAATCCATCGTGATAATGCGCAGCATCACGCCAATTTGGGGTGCGGCAAGACCGACGCCGGGTGCGTCATACATGGTTTCCAGCATGTCGGCGGCAAGTGTGCGAAGTTCGGGCGTGATCTCGGTCACGGCCTCACAAGGCTTTTTCAGGCGCGGGTCGGGGTGGATCAGGATGGGGCGGATCATGTTTCGGATTTACGGCGCGGGGGCGAATGGTGCAAGTAGGGAAGGCAACTTTCGACAGGCAGGCCATGACCGACTTTGACAGCCCCATTAATCGTTTCGGCACCCATTCCGTGAAGTGGGATTCAATGGAAGGCATTTTCGGGGTTCCCGCAAAGGACGGGATCGCGATGTGGGTGGCCGATATGGATTTCCGCCCGCCCAGTTCTGTGCAGCGGGCCCTGGAAGGGATGCTGTCCCATGGCGTCTACGGCTATTATGGCGAAGATGGAGAATATCTTGATGCCATCCGCTGGTGGATGAAAACCCGCCACGGGTGGGATGTGGAGCGGAACCAGATTTTCACCACCCACGGGCTGGTCAACGGCACCGCAATGTGCGTCGATGCCTTTACCCAAGCTGGCGATCATGTGGTGTTGACCACCCCGGTTTATCATGCGTTTGCCCGTGTCATCAAAGCCGCGGGCCGCCATGTCACGGAATGCCCGCTGGCCAATGTGAATGGCCGTTATGAAATGGACTTTGCCCGTTGGGACACGATGCTGACGGGGCGCGAAACCATGATGATCCTGTGTTCGCCGCATAATCCGGGCGGGCGGGTCTGGACGCTGGATGAATTGCGCAGCGTTGCAGAGTTCTGCAAGCGCCACAATCTGTTGTTGGTATCCGACGAAATTCATCATGATCTGGTGATGCCGGGGCAAAAACACCATGTGATGGCTAAGGCCGCGCCGGAGATTGCCGACCGTCTTGTCATGATGACGGCGACCACGAAGACGTTCAACATTGCGGGCGCCCATTCCGGCAATGTCATCATTGCCGATGAGAAACTTCGCAAGCGTTTTGCCGATCGGATGGGCGCGATGGGCGTCTCACCGAACTCTTTCGGGCTGTTTATGGCGACGGCGGCCTATTCGCCCGAAGGTGCGGCTTGGGTGGATGAGGTGACCGCCTATATCGACGGTAATCGCAAGATCTTTGATGCCGGGATCAATGCGATTCCGGGCCTGCGTTCGATGGCGCTGGAGGCGACCTATCTTGCTTGGGTTGATTTCACCGGCACCGGGATGACCCCTGCCGAGTTTACGGGGCGGGTTGAAAAAGGCGCGCATGTCGCGGCCAATCACGGCGGCAGTTTTGGTCTGGGTGGCGAAAACTTCCTGCGCTTCAATCTGGCGACACCGCGCGCTGTGGTCGCCGAGGCGGTGGAGCGGCTGCAAAAGGCCTTTGCCGATCTGCAATAGGCGGGTTGCCGGGCTGGCCCTTATTCTCGCGCTGTTCGTCCTTGCGGCAATGGTTTTGTGCCGCAAGGCGCAGAACCACCCTTAGGAACGCGGCAGATAGCCAACCGGCGCGTCATCATCGCGCCAATAGTCCAAAGGGGCACTGTCCCGCACGGCCGTGTTGCGTTTGAATTCATAGATCCGTTGGCCATTTTCTTCCGACGAGGCCATGATCAGGCACTGAAACACATGGCGGCTGCCGTCATAGACATCGACCAACCCGCGCAGTTTCGGAGCAAGTGCTGCTTCCAGCGCAAAACCATCGTGCCAGAACCGCAAGATCGGAAAGACCGCCTCGCCAATCTGGATGCGCAGGCGTGATTTGCGTGCGGCGTTGCGATTGCGGGCCATGTTCAGCCCTTCAACGATGTCTTGTGGCAGAAATTCAAGCATCTTTGCCTCCCGTTCTGAAAAGAGTATGGGGGCGCAATGTTTTAACAATATGACAATCGGCGGATTATCGCCAGTTTTGCACATGCGTTGCGAAATTGTCGCGATGTTGCGGCTAATGTGCCACGGTTGCTTGCCTGCGCGGTTCGGATAGGACTGCATTTACCCCGCCGGGCCGCCATGGAGAGCCAGATGTCCGCAGCCTTGTTGATTCCTGCCCTGATTCTGGATGCGGCCTTGGGCGAGCCCAAATGGATCTGGGATCGCTATCCGCATCCGGCGGTGCTGATGGGGCGGTTGGTCGGCTGGTGCGATGCGCGTTTCAACGTCGGGTCGAACAAGCGGCTAAAGGGCGCGGCGGTGATGGCAGGGCTGGCTGCTGCTGCGCTGGTCCTTGGTTGGATGATCCATCTTTTGCCGGATTTCGGCGTCATCGAGATCCTGCTTGCCGCAATTCTTTTGGCGCAGCGATCTTTGGTGCAGCATGTTGGCGCGGTGGCGGCGGGTTTGCGGACATCGCTGAAAGACGGCCAGAGCGCGGTGGCAATGATTGTCGGGCGGGACACTGCTGTGCTGGACCGCTCCGGTGTGGCGCGCTCTGCCATTGAAAGTGCGGCTGAAAACCTGTCGGATGGCGTGATTGCACCCGCCTTCTGGTTTCTGATCGGCGGTTTGCCGGGGCTGATGCTGTACAAGATCACCAACACCGCCGACAGCATGATTGGCCATATGACCCCGCGGCATCAGGAATTCGGCTGGGCCGCCGCGCGCTTTGACGATCTGCTGAACCTCGTTCCGGCGCGGCTGACCGCGCTGCTGATTGCCTTGACCAATGGTTGGACGGACCCGGCGCCGATCCTGCGCGATGCCCCGTTACACCGCAGCCCAAACGCCGGCTGGCCCGAGGCTGCGGTGGCCTGTGTGCAGGGGGTCTCTCTGTCCGGTCCGCGCAGCTATCACGGGAAGATGGTAGACTACCCTTGGGTCTATCCTGAAGGCCGCCGCGATCTTGGCCCGGAGGACATCGACCGCACCATCCGAACGCTGTGGCGGGCTTGGGCGGGGATGTTCGGGTTGGCGGTTTTGGCGACCGCGCTTTGGTAGCCTTCAGGCCACCAGCGCCTCGGCCCGTTTCAGATCGACGCTGACCAACTGGCTGACGCCCTGCTCCTGCATGGTGACACCGAACAGCCGGTCCATCCGGGCCATGGTGACGGCATGGTGGGTGATGACCAGAAACCGGGTTTCGGTGCGGCGGGTCATCTCGTCCATCATGTCGCAAAAGCGCGTCACGTTGGCATCGTCCAAGGGCGCGTCCACCTCGTCCAGCACGCAGATCGGCGCGGGATTGGCAAGGAAGACGCCAAAGATCAGCGCCAAGGCGGTCAGCGTCTGCTCGCCGCCTGACAAGAGCGACAGCGTCGAAAGCCGCTTGCCCGGCGGTTGCGCCATGATTTCCAGCCCCGCTTCCAGCGGGTCATCGGATTCGACCAGCACCAGCCGCGCCTCGCCACCACCGAAAAGGTGGGTGAACAACTGGCCAAAATTGGCGTTCACCTGCTCAAAGGCGGTCAACAGCCGCTCGCGCCCTTCACGGTTCAGGCCCGCAATCCCGGCGCGCAGTTTCTTGATGGCTTCTTCAAGGTCGATCTTTTCGGAAGCCAGCCCCTGATATTCGCTGTCCACCGCTTTGGCGTCTTCCTCGGCGCGTAGGTTCACCGCCCCCAGCGCCTCACGCTGGCGCTTCAGGCGCTGCACTTCGGTGTCCAGCGTCTCGGCATCGGCCATGCGGTCGGGGTCGACCTTCAGCGTATCCAGAAGCTCCGCCGGGGTGGCGCCAGCTTCTTCCGCGATGCGCTCCGTCGCCAGTTGCACGGTGGCGTGCGCGGCCTCGGACCGCGCTTCGGCGCGGGCGCGGATTTCGCGGGATTCCGAGGCGAGACGTTCGGCATCGCGCTCCATATCGCGGGTTTCACGCAAGCGGCCTTCCGCTTCGGAAAGCACATCGGCAGCGCCTTGGCGTCGGGCCTCGGCCTCGGCAATCGCCTCGGCCAGCTCCTCGCGTTTGATGGCGATTTCTTCCGGCGCGGCCGAGGCTTCGGCAAGTTCGTCTTCGGTTTCATGCTTGCGGGCATCCAGTTCCGCAATCCGCTTGGAGGCGGTTTCCAGACGATGCTTCCAACCCGAAAGTTCCTTGGTGGCTTCCTGACGGCGGCGCACCCGCGCTTCGCCCTCGCGGCGCACCTCGTCATGGGACGACCGGCGCGACATCATGGTGATGCGGGCAGCCTCCACCGCGACTTTCGCGGTTTCCACGCTTTCGCGCGCGGCATCCAGATCGCCCAATTCCTCGACCGAGGCCTGCGCGCCTTCCAAACGCTCGCGCGCCTCGGCGGTTTCTTCCTGATAGCGCCTGACCGAGATGCGGGCGGTTTCAAGACGGCCTTCCGCCAGCGAACGGTCCGCCTCGGCGCGGGCAGCGGTGCGGTTGGCTTCGGCCACGCGGGCATCGGCCGCGCGCCGGGCGTCGCGGGCCATCTGGTCGGCGCGGGCCAGTTCGGCAAGGCGGGATTGCAGCGCGGCATGGGCCTGTGCGGCCCCTTCGGCCTTGGCGGCAATCTCCTCCAGATCGCGTTTCAACTGGGTCAACTTGTTCAATTGCTGCAAGCGCAGCGCAGCGGCCGAAGGCGCGTCTTCGGCCCCGGCACGGAACCCGTCCCAGCGCCAAAGGTCGCCCTCGCGGCTGACAAGGCGTTGACCGGGCTGCAAAAGCGGTTGCAAGCGCGGCCCGACCTCGCGATCCACAAGACCGATCTGGCCCAGTCGCCGCGCCAGAACGGCAGGCCCCACGACAAAACCTGCGAGCGATGTCGCGCCTGCGGGCAGAGCCTGCGGCGCAGAGTAATCCGGCAGGCCAACCCAGCCCGACGGGCGGTCATCTGCGACCACGGGCGCGCGCAGATCATCGGCCAAAGCTGCGCCAAGCGCCTTTTCCAGCCCCGGCTCAACGGTCAACTGGTCCAAAAGTTGGCTGCCCGCCGTCGCCTCGCGCTGCACGAGTTTTGCCAGCGCGGCCACTTCTGCCCGAATGGCCGCTGCCTCACCTTCCGCAGAGGATCGCGCCGCGCGGGCTTCGGATTCGCGGTCTTGCACCATGGCGCGGGCATCTTCGGCAGAGGCCAAAGCTTCATCGGCGGCTTCGGCCAAGGCCACGGCTTCGGCTTTGCCGTCTTCGGCCAGACCCATCGCTTCGGTTGCCGCCACCAGCGTTTCTTCGGCGCTGCGCACCGCGTCGGCCGCGCGGGTGGCCTCCAATTCAGCTTTTTCAACGGCTGTACGGCTGTCTGCCAAAAAACGCTGTGCGGATTGGTGGCGGGCAGCCAGACGGGCAGCGTCTTCGGTGGTTGCGCTCAGCACCTGCTCGCGGTCGCCCAAAATCGCCGCGGCCTCACGCGCGACTTCGGCGGCTTCAGCCAGCCGTTCTTCATGCCCTTCGTGGGCGCGTTGCAACTGCTCGACTTCCCATTCCAGCCGCTCAATCACCTCGCCCGCATCGCGGTTCAGGCCCGCCTCGCGGTCGGCGTCGCGGGCAAGTTCTGTGATGCGGGATTTCAGCGCCTCGATCTGGGTGCGGGCGCGGGCCTCCTGCTCACCCAACTGGTCGCGCTGCACGATCAGGCGCTGCAAGATCGCGGCCGCAATCGCTTCTTCCTCACGCTTTGGCGGCAGGGCGTCTTCGGCCACTTCGCGCAGCTTGGCCGCATTGCGGGCATTGGCCTCGGCTTGGCTTGCTTCAATAACCCGCTGGCGCAGGGTGCCATCGGCTTCTGACCGCGCCAGATCGGCCTCGCGCCAGCGGCGGAACAGCAGTTGACCCTCGGTCCGGCGCAAGTCTTCGCCGATTTCCCGATAGCGTGCGGCCTGTTTGGCCTGCCGGGTCAGGGTGGAAAGCTGTTGGGCGAGTTGCTCCAGCACATCATCCACACGCAGCAGATTCGCCTCGGCGGCAGAGAGTTTCAGCTCCGCCTCATGGCGGCGCGCGTAAAGCCCCGAAATGCCGGCGGCCTCCTCCAGCACGCGGCGGCGGGCCTTTGGTTTGGCGTTGATGAGTTCCGAAATCTGCCCCTGCCGCACCAAAGCCGGGCTATGCGCCCCGGTTGAGGCATCGGCGAACAGCATCTGCACATCGCGGGCGCGGACATCCTTGGTGTTCAGCTTATAGGCCGACCCGGCATCGCGGGTGATGCGGCGAACGATTTCAATCTGGTCGCTGTCATTGAACCCGCTGGGCGCCAACCGATCAGAGTTGTCCATCACCAAGGCCACTTCGGCAAAATGCCGCGCGCCACGCGTGGCGGCACCGTTGAAGATCACATCCTCCATCCCGCCGCCGCGCATTGCCGTGGGGCGGTTTTCGCCCATGACCCAACGCAAAGCCTCCAGCAGGTTCGACTTGCCGCAGCCGTTCGGGCCGACGACACCGGTCAGTCCGTCATGGATCACCAGATCAGTGGGATCCACAAAGCTTTTGAAGCCATTGAGCCGAAGCTTGGTAAAGCGCACGCGGAGACTTTCGTGATTCCTCTAACGCCTCATGGTCGGGCGGGAAGGATCGTTAGTCAACTGATCCCCGCAGGATATGGAGAAACCAGCCGTCTTATCCCCAACATCTTGAAGGCACACCTGCGAACACGGTGCTTGACCGCGGGCGGCCAGCGCCGCACCCTGCGGGAAAGGGAGGAGGGGCCATGCACCTGCCGATCACTGGCCGCTGTCTTTGCGGCGACGTAACGTACCGGGCCGAGGCGCTGCCGCTTTGGCAGGCGCATTGCCACTGTGAAAGCTGCCGTCGGGCCACATCTGCGGGTTTTGCGTCGTTCTTTGGCATCAAGGATGGCTTTTGGTCTTGGACCGGGAAACCCCCTGCGACCTATAAGTCCTCAACCGATGTCTGGCGCGATTTTTGTCCGCGCTGCGGGGCGCAAATGTCTTACCGGTCAACCCGCTTTCCGGGTGAGATTCACTTTTACGCCGCGACGCTGGCCGCCCCCGAAACCTATGCCCCAACGGCGCATGTGCATACCGACGAGCAGCTTCCTTGGGTGCATCTTTCAGATGGGCTGATCCGCAAGTGACGCCGATCCGTGTTGTCGCCCCGTATGATTGGGCAAGTGTTCTGGTGCTGATCCGCGCGGCGTTTGCCTATATGGACGGGGTGATTGATCCGCCGTCGTCGATGCATCGGCTGACGGAAAGCGATGTCGCCAGACAGGCCAGAGAGGGGGAGGTTTGGGTTTGGGGAACCCCGCCCGTGGCCTGCATGTTTCTGACGGTGAAAGACGATTGGCTTTATCTTGGCAAGCTGGCTGTCGCGCCCGATCAGCGGGGCAAAGGCCATGCGCGCAGGCTTGTGGATCAGGCGATGCTACGGGCAAAGGTGCTTGGCCTGCGGGGCGTTGAGTTGCAGACCCGGATCGAGTTGACCGCAAATCACGCCACCTTTGCCGCCTTGGGCTTTGTGGAAACGGGGCGCTCCGCCCATCCCGGCTATGTGCGGCCCACGACCCTTACCTTTCGTCGCCCGCTGCCGGGGCATGACGCAAGCGATCCGGCTTAATCTGCCAGATAGGCCCGGAAACTGCGCACCACCTCGTCATAGACCGCGCGTTTGAATGGTACGATGCTGGCCACCATCTCATCGGCTTTCAGCCACCGCCACTGGCTGAACTCGGGGTGTTCGGTGTCGATCTTCACCTGGTCGTCGCGGCCAAGAAAGCGGTACAGAAACCACTTTTGCTTTTGTCCGCGATATTTGCCGCCCCAAACACGGCCCAAAAGCTCGGGCGGCAGGTCATAGGTGACCCAGCCATGCGTCTTGCCGATGAACTCGACCAGATCGGCCGTGATGCCGGTTTCTTCCCACAGCTCGCGCAGGGCCGCCGCGCGGGGTTTTTCATCCTCATCAATGCCCCCTTGCGGCATTTGCCAGGCGGCCACCGGGTTGTCCAACCGCTGACCGCCAAAGACCAAGCCTTCGGCGTTGATGAGCATGATCCCCACACAGGGACGATAGGGCAGCGTTTCGGGGTCAATCATGGCATGTCGGGCCGCCCCCTGACAGGTGCGGCCCCCTTTTCGGGTCAGGGTTTCGGCGCAACGGCCGCAAGACCGCGCAGGATGTCCACGGCATAGGCCAGTTGGTAATCCTCATCGCGCAGCTTGGCTGCTTCTTCAGTGCGGGCGCGTTCTTCTTCCAGTTGCTTCTTTTCGTCTTCCGACATTGAATCATTGGTGATGGCGCCGCGCAGATCCGCTTCAGAGCGCTCGAACTTGGCCTCCTCCTCCTCGCGGGCCTTCTTCTGCTCCTCCGTCTCGGGTTCGACCACGGGCTGGTTGACCACGATATCGGGCATCACCCCAAGCGCCTGAATGGACCGGCCCGAAGGCGTGTAATAGCGCGCCGTGGTCAGCCGCATCGCGCCGTCGCCCTTCAGCGGGATCAGCGTCTGGACCGAGCCTTTGCCAAAGCTCTTGGTGCCCACAACGATGGCCCGGCGATGGTCTTGCAGCGCCCCGGTGACGATTTCCGAAGCCGAGGCCGAGCCGCTATTGATCAGCACCACAACCGGTTTGCCCTGCGCCAGATCGCCGGGTTCCGCATTGAAACGCTCGCCATCCTCGGGGTTGCGCCCACGGGTCGAGACGATCTCGCCCTTTTCAAGGAACGCATCGGAAACCTTGATTGCCTGGGTCAAAAGCCCGCCGGGGTTGTTGCGCAGGTCGATGACAAAGCCGCTGACATTGTCGATGCCACCGGCGTCTTCGACCATCTTATTCACGCCTTCCTCGACGCCCGGATAGGTCTGATCGTTGAAGGTCGAGATGCGCAAGACGACGGTATTGCCCACCAGACGCGGCTTTACCGCCACCATCTTGATGGTGTCACGGATGATCGACACATCGAAGGGCTCATCGGTGCCTTCACGCACCACGGTAATGATGATTTCCGACCCGACCGGGCCGCGCATCTTGTCCACGGCTTCGTCCAGGGTCAGGCCCAGAACCGATTCCGTGTTCACGTGGGTGATGAAATCGCCCGCCTTGATGCCCGCCAGATCAGCCGGGGTTCCGTCCATCGGCGCGACGACTTTGATAAAGCCGTCTTCCTGCGTCACCTCGATGCCCAGGCCCCCGAACTCACCCCGGGTCTGCTCTTGCATATCGTCGAAATCCTTGGCCGACAGATAGCTGGAGTGCGGGTCAAGCGAGGTCAGCATGCCGTTGATCGCGGCTTCGACCAGCTTTTCGGTGTCAACTTCTTCCACATATTGCGCGCGGATGCGTTCAAAAATGTCGCCGAACAGATCAAGCTGTTCATAGACCGATGTGGTCTTTTCTGCCTCTTGCGCCAGCAAGGGGCCTGCCACCTGCGTTGTCAGAACCACCCCGGCCAGCGTGCCGCCCACGGCCGCCAATGCGAACTTTTTCAACAAAGCTTCATTCCTCTGCTTTGGCCAGACCGGCAAACCATTCCATCGGGTTCACCGCGTCTGCGCCCTGCCTCAATTCCAAGTAAAGCGTTTCCGTGCCCCGGACGCCACTGCCTTCTGAGGCGGATACCAGAAACTCTGTCCCCGCCGTCTCTGTCCCGCCCATCAATCCAAGCGGTGCGCCCCGCGCCACCACTTCGCCGACCTCGCCATACACCTGTTCGAAGCCCGCGAGTATAAGAAGATAGCCGCTGCCCGGCTCCAGGATCATCACGTTTCCGTAGTCGAGAAGCGGGCCGGTGTAGCGAATGGTTGCGGGCCAGGGATTGGTGACCAAAGCGCCGGGTCGTGTGGCCAGCGTCAGACCGGGCCGGGTGACACCGCGGGCGTCGGTTTCATTCGGGGCAAGCAGCAGCGTGCCCAGTGCGGGCAGCACAAGTTTGCCCTTCGCCTCGGCAAAGGTGGCGTTGCCGGTATCATCCAGCGCAAGGCCGGCAGCAAAGGCCTCCAGCGTGTCGGCGCTTTCCAAAAGACCCATCAGAACCTCGGGATCTTCGGTAAAGCGGCGTGGCAATTCGGTGCGCTCCGACATCGCTTGGCTCAAGGCGGACCGCGCCTCCTGCGCTGTCGCAAGCCCTTTGCCCAAGGTTTCGCCCGCCGCGATCTGCAAGGCGCGCAGATCGCGCAATTCGGTCAGATCGCTGCGCAGGGCCTCCGCCTCGACTTGCAGGGCGGGGGTGATGTCGGCCAGCATCATGCCGGACCGCACGGTGCCCAAAGGCCCGGTCGGATGCATCAGCAAAAGCGGCCCCGGTTCGGCCTCGATGGTCGACAGCACGCCCAGAAGCTGCGCGATGCGGTCGCGCTTGGTCTGAAATTGCATCGTCAGCGCGTCTTCGCGCAACTCGGCCTGCCGCAGCGCCTCGCGCAGCGCGCCAAGGCCATCTTCATAGGCGCGGATCGTTTCGGTCAGGGCCGCAACCCGGTCTTTCGCGCCCTGCGCCTCCTCCAAGGCTTGTACCGAAGCCTGCAAGGCCGCGCTGGCCGATGCCGCATCCTCGGCTACGCCCGCCCATGCCGCCGGGGCGGTCAGGGCAAGCATCAGGCCAAAGGCGGCGGTGCGGATCATGCGATCAGGCTTTCTCCGGTCATTTCAGGCGGCTGCGGCAGGCCCATCAGGTGCAACACGGTCGGCGCAAGATCGGCCAAGCGCCCCCCCTGACGCAGGGTCGCTCCCGTCGGACCGCCAACCAGAATGACCGGAACCGGGTTGACCGTATGGGCGGTGTGCGGCCCGCCCGTGACCGGATCGACCATCATTTCACAATTGCCATGATCCGCCGTCACGATCATCGCGCCCCCCTTGGCCTTCAGCGCCAGAAGCGCCCGCCCAAGGCCCACATCCACCGCCTCGCAAGCCTTGATGGCGGCGGGCAAGCTGCCGGTGTGGCCCACCATATCGGGGTTGGCGAAGTTCACCACGATCAGGTCAAAGCCGCGCTCGATGGCCGAAACCAGATGGTCGGCAACCTCGCCCGCGCTCATTTCCGGCTGTAAATCATAGGTCGCGACCTTGGGCGAGGCGGGCATGGCGCGTTCTTCACCGTCAAATGGCACCTCGCGGCCGCCGTTCAGGAAAAAGGTGACATGTGGGTATTTTTCCGTTTCTGCCAGCCGGAATTGGGTCAGCCCCTGTTTGGCCACCCATTCGCCAAGGCAATTCACGATCACCCGCTTTGGAAAGGCCGTGGCCATATAGGCGTTGTGGCCGGTGGAATATTCCACCATCCCCAGCATCGCCGACCATGCCGGACGCTTGCCCGTCGCGAACCCGTCAAAGCCGGGCTGGCCTAGGGCCGCCAGAATCTCCCGCGCCCGGTCGGCGCGGAAGTTCAGGCAGAACACCCCGTCACCATCCTTGGCCCCGGCATAATCACCGATCACCGTGGGGGCGAGGAATTCATCGGTTTCCCCTTTGGCATAGGACAGGCGCACCGCCTCCGATGCCGTCGCGGCATGGGTTTCCGAACGGGCATTCACCATGGCCTCATAGGCGCGCGACACCCGCTCCCAGCGATTGTCGCGGTCCATCGCCCAATAGCGGCCGATGACGGTGGCCAGTTTTGCGCCCGCAGGCAGGGCGGCCTCAAGGTCGGCCACAAAGGTGACGGCGGAAGATGGCGCCACATCGCGCCCATCGGTGATGGCATGCAGCGCCACCGACAGGCCGAGAGCCGTCAGCGCGCGGCAGGCCGCAATCACATGGGTGATATGGCCATGCACCCCGCCATCCGACACCACACCCATCAGATGCGCTGTGCCGCCCGCCGCCTTTACAGATGCCGCAAAGGAAAGCAGGGCCTCGTTCAGGGCAAAAGACCCATCTTCAACCGCCAGATCAATCGCCCCCAGATCCATCGCCACCACCCGGCCGGCGCCGATATTGGTGTGGCCCACCTCGGAATTGCCCATCTGTCCGGTGGGCAGGCCGACATCGGGGCCAAAGGTGGTCAGTGTCGCATGCGGGCAGTTGTCCCAGAGCCGGTTGAAGTTTGGCACATGGGCTTGCGCGGGTGCCGAGGTCGCCGGATCGGGGCCAATGCCCCAGCCATCCAAAATACACAGAACAACGGGTTTATGCGCGCTCATCTGACCGCCTCTCGCTTTGGTCCCTGCTTCTAGCGCCCCGGGCGGCAAGGGGCAACGTCAGCCGCGCCCGACCAGCCAATCCAAGGCGCGGGTCGGCAGCAAGCGGCGCGCAAGCCCCGCGATATAGGTTGGCACGGTGACATAATAGCGTGCCCGTGGGCGGCGCGCCTCAACCGCGTGGATCAGCTTTTTCGTGACCGCTGAGGGGGGCAGTTCAAAGGCATCAGGTTTGGTTTTCACCCCGTAAAGCCGCCCGCGCAGCGCCGCATATTCCTCGCGGCGGGCCGAGTTTTCCCAGTCGATCCATTTTTCAAAATGCGGGATCGCCTTGGCGCGGATTTCGGTGCCGATGGGGCCGGGTTCGATCAGGATGACGTCAATCCCCGTGCCCGCCATCTCGAACCGCAGCACATCTGACAGCCCCTCCATGGCGAATTTGGTCGAGACATAGGCGCCCCGCCATTTCGCCCCGACAATCCCCAGAACCGAGGAGCAATTGACGATCCGCCCATGGCCTTGGCGGCGCATCACCGGAATCACCAGGCGCGTCAGGTCGTGATAGCCAAAGAGGTTCGTCTCGAATATCTCGCGCAGCGCCCCGCGGGGCAGGTCTTCCACCGCGCCGGGGCAGGCAAAGGCACCATTGTTGTAAAGCGCATCCAGGGTGCCGCCAGTGCGCGACAGGGTTTCGGTCACGGCGGCGGCGATGCTGGCCTCATCGGCGTAATCCAGCACGAAACTTTCCAGTCCCTCGCCCCGCAGCCGGGCACAATCGCCCTCTTGTCGGCAGGTCGCAAAGACCCGCCAGCCGCGCTTTGCCAAGGCATGGGCCGCGTCATAGCCGATACCCGATGAACACCCGGTGATAAGTATGGACCGCTGCATCATGCCTCCGCATCTACGGGGCAGGGTGTAGGCGGGATCGGCCGCCAAGGAAAGCGGTGCGACGGGGTGGCTGCACTCACTCGGTCAAAAGCCGTGCCGCGATATAACCCTGCATCCCATCACCTTCGATGCGGATCAAGGACCAGCCGTCCGGGCCTTCGCCTTGTTCCAAGACCAATACGGCCTCTCCTTTGGGCAGGCGGTCAATGACGGCATGATCTTTGCCGGGGCCTTCCCGGACATTGGCGCTTTGCGCGGCAACATAGAGCAGCTTGCCCTGCGGTGCCTCGACCGGCTCTGGTGCCGTCATGAGCGGCTTTTCCGGTACGAAGGCGGCAGCGACCACGACAGGGGCCTTGACCGGAACCGGCGTGGGTCTGGTGGTTGCGACCATTTGAGCAGCTTTTTCAGCCCTGGCTTGCATCAGGCCGAGCCTTAACTGGCCATGATCCTGCCCCAGGACAAGCATCGTGGCATAAATACCCACACACAGGAAAACCAATGGTCGAAACATGATCGTCTCATAAAAATGAATTCCCAATAATCTATCACGATTCGGTCAAAATCTGTGAGGGTAAGTTCCGCAAACTTTCCCCCTGCCGCATTATCGTCACATTTTTCCGTCTGGACCGCCGGGCCTCAGATGAATACACAACATCCATGTCCACGCTTGATGATGACGACAATATCCAGCCGATGACGGTCTCGGAACCGCTCTCCCGTGCCATTGGCGAGCGGTATCTGACCTATGCGCTGTCGACCATCATGCACCGGGCGCTGCCCGATGCGCGCGATGGTCTGAAACCCGTGCATCGCCGCATCCTGTTCGCCATGCGCGAGCTGCGGCTTTCGGCCACCAGCGCCTTCCGCAAATCGGCGAAAATCTCGGGCGATGTGATGGGCAACTATCACCCGCATGGCGATAGCGCGATCTATGATGCCATGGCCCGTCTCGCGCAGGATTTCAACGTGCGCTACCCGCTGGTGGATGGGCAGGGCAACTTTGGCAACATCGACGGCGATAACCCCGCCGCCAGCCGTTACACCGAGGCGCGGCTGACCGCGATTGCCGAAACCCTGATGGAAGGGCTGGCGGAAAACGCGGTCGACTTCCGCCCGAACTACGACGGCACCTTGGAAGAACCGGTGGTGATGCCCGCCGCCTTCCCGAATCTTTTGGCCAATGGCTCGTCGGGTATTGCCGTGGGCATGGCCACCAACATCCCGCCGCACAATCTGGATGAATTGATCCAAGGGTGTCATGCGCTCTTGAAAGACCCCGAAACCAGTGACGAGGCGCTTGTCGCCCTGATCCCCGGCCCCGATTTTCCGACGGGCGGTGTGATCGTCGAAAGCCGCGCGGCCATTCTGGACGCCTATCGCACCGGGCGCGGGTCGTTCCGCACGCGGGCGAAATGGCATGTCGAAGATCTGGGCCGCGGCACATGGCAGATCATCGTCACCGAAATCCCGTATCAGGTGCAAAAGTCCAAGCTGATCGAAAAGCTGGCCGAACTGGTGAACCTGAAGAAAGTGCCGCTTCTGGCTGATGTGCGCGACGAATCCGCCGATGATATTCGCATCGTGCTGGAGCCCCGCGCCCGCACGGTGGAGCCTGAGGTTCTGATGGCGGCGCTGTTCCGCAATTCCGATCTGGAAAGCCGGTTCAGCCTGAACATGAACGTGCTGATCGACGGCAAGGTGCCGAAGGTGTGCAGCCTGAAAGAGGTTCTGCGCGCCTTCCTCGACCATCGCCGCGAGGTGTTGCGTCGCCGGTCCGAACACCGTGTCGAAAAGATCGACGCGCGGTTGGAGGTGCTGGAAGGCTTCATCATCACCTTCCTGAACCTTGACCGCGTCATCGACATCATTCGCTATGATGCCGATCCCAAACGCGCGCTGATGGCCGAAGACTGGGGCAAGTCGCATGTCCGCGCCACCTCGGAAAAGGATTACGTCTCGCCGCCACCCGGCGAGGGCGAGTTGTCCGAGGTGCAGGCCGAGGCCATCCTCAACATGCGTCTGCGCAGCTTGCGCCGTCTGGAGGAGATGGAGCTGATCGCCGAGCGCGATGCCCTGATGAAGGAACGCGCCGATTTGGCGGATCTTCTGGAATCCGATCGCCGCCAGTGGAAGCAGGTCGGAGCCGAACTTGACGCCATCCGCAAGCAGTTTGGCCAGCACACCACCCTTGGCGCCCGCCGCACCCATTTCGCGGATGCGGGTGAGATGGAGGAAGTCAGCTATGAGGCGATGATCGAGCGCGAGCCGATCACGGTGCTGTGCAGCCAGATGGGCTGGATTCGCGCCATGAAGGGCCATGTCGATCTTGCCGCCGAACAGAAGTTCAAAGACGGCGACGGTCCGCGTTTCGCCTTCCACGCCGAGACGACCGACAAGATCATCCTCATCGCCGCCAATGGCCGTTTCTTCACGCTTTTGGGCGTGAACCTGCCCGGCGGACGGGGCATGGGCGAACCGGTGCGGCTGATGGTCGACCTGCCGAACGATACCGAGATTGTCGATCTGGTCATTCACCGCGCGGGCGAGAAATGGTTGATCGCCTCCTCTGCGGGCGATGGGTTCATCCTGCCTTCGGATGAGGTTGTGGCGCAGACCAAGGCCGGCAAGCAGGTGCAAAGCCTGGGGGCAGGGGTGAAGACCGTGCTGTGCCGCCGCGCCGTTGGTGATGCCGTGGCCGTTGTGGGCGATAACCGCAAGATGCTGGTCTTCTCGCTGTCCGAATTGCCCGAGATGGCCAAGGGCAAGGGTGTGCGATTGCAGAAATACAAGGATGGTGGGCTTTCCGATGCCACCACCTTCACGCTGGCCGATGGGCTGTCGTGGAAAGACCCGGCTGGGCGCACCCGTACCGAGACAGACCTGTCCGAATGGCAAGCCGCCCGCGCCAGTGCCGGCCGCATGGCCCCGCGCGGTTTCCCGCGCGACAATACATTCACCTGATGATGGGCGGCGGGGCCATGATCCTTGGTCCGATTTCGACTGAAAATCCCTTTGCCGATCCGCATCTGATCTGGTGCGAGGCGGGTTTTGCGGTGGCCGATGTTCAGGGGCTGACGCATCTGGGCGCGTTGGGGCCGCTGACCATCGCTGTGCCCGATGATCTGCGGGGCGCGGTGCCAAAACGGCGCAGTGAATTTCTGGCGGGGCGGGCCTGTGCGGCTTTGGCGCTGCGGCAGGCGGGGCAGGCGGAAGATGTGCCGCGCCAAGATCGCGCCCCGGTCTGGCCTGCGGGTATTGCCGGGTCGATCACCCACAGCCGCGACCGGGCCATGGCCGCGGTATCGACCCATTACGATGCGCTGGGTCTGGATTGTGAGGCCTTGGTCGCCCCCGACCGCGCCTTGCAGCTTGCGGCCGCGATCTTTTCCGAAGCCGAGTCGCGTCTGCGCCCCGAGGTGCTGCCCTTTGCCAGTTTCTTTACGCTGGTGTTTTCGGCCAAAGAGGCGCTTTACAAGGCGCTTTCGTCACGGCTTTCCCGTATCCCCGATTTCCGCGAGGTCACGCTGACCGGGTTACAGCCGGGCCAGATGGCTTTGACGCTGGATGGCCAAAGCCATCTCGCGCGCTTTCGCCTGTCCAACCGTGATTGCGTGACCTTGGTGACGGTCCACGACAGATAAGGCTTAGGGTTTGTAAAGGTCCAGCCGCTGCAACTCGTCCAGAAGGTCGAGCAGTTGCTCCAGCTTGTCATGACCGAAATCCTGCTCCAGCCTGGCAAAGATGGCGTTGCTTTCGGCCATATGTGCCACAATCAGCGCCTGCCCCGCCGTGGTGATCGTGGCGATGGACTTGCGGCGATCATCCGGGTCGGTTGCCCGCGTCGCCAGTCCTTCATCTTCCATCGCGCGGATGATCCGGGTCAGGCTGGGCAGCAAGAGACAGGCTTCTTTGGCGACCAGAGTAAGCTCGGTCGGTCCGCGTTCATCCAGCACTCGCAGCACGCGCCATTTCTGTTCGTTGATGTCGGATTGCGACAGCATTTCGCGGATCGGGCCCATGACGGTTTCCCGCGCGCGCAACAGCGCGATGGGCAAGGACCGCCTTGTGCGGCGCAGGGGGGTGTCTTGGCTGGCCATGTCCCCTCTTGCCCGGTTTTTGCCTGCCGGACAAGGGCATGTCCGGTCGCAGCTTGACAGGCGTGAAAAATTGCTTAACATGTGAAGCAATAGGGTCTCGCCAAGCCGGCACGCAGGAAACGCGCAGGTGAAACGGGAGGATACCATGGGTGAAATCGTTCTGACCGCCAAGGTCACGCATGTGCCGACGATGCTCTTGTCGGAGCGTCCGGGCCGGCTTTTCGGCACACGGGCGCAAGCGATTGAAGGTCATCGTGAAATTGGGCGCCGCGCGCGGGCGCTGGGGGCCGATACCATTGTGGTTCTGGACACCCATTGGATGGTGAACGCAGGCTATCATGTCAATTCGAACGCGCGATACAAGGGCGTCTACACCAGCCATGAGTTTCCGCAGTTCATTCAAGGGCTGACCTATGACCTGCCCGGCAATCCCGTTTTGGGTGATCTGATTGCCGAAAAGGCCCAGGCACGCGGCGTCTATACCCTGTCGCACCATGTAGAGACGCTGGATCTGGAATACGGCACCTTGGTGCCGATGCATTACATGAACCCCGAGGGCGATCTGAAGGTCGTCTCCGTTTCCGCCTATTGCACGGTCCATTCTTTCGAATCGTCACGCCAGCTGGGCGAAGCCATCCGTGAGGCGGTGGAGGCCAGCGATGCCAAAGTGCTTCTGGTCGCCTCTGGCTCGCTGTCGCACAAGATCTGGGAAAACGAGCTTTACGAGGCGAACAACGGCACCTTCACCATCAGCCGCGAATTCAACCGCCAATGCGACCTGCGGGTGTTGGAGCTGTGGCAGAAGGGCGAGATTGCGACCTTCCTGAAGATGCTGCCGGACTATGCCATCCACTGTTCTGGCGAAGGCACGATGCATGACACCTTCATGCTGTTCGGCGCGCTGGGCTGGGACAAATATGAAGGCAAGGGTGAGTTGATCGGCGAATATTTCCCGTCCTCGGGCACGGGGCAGGCCAATGTGATCTTCCCGGTCTGACTGGCGGAGCGGGGGTTTTGCACCCCCGCACCCCCGCAGGATATTTGGGCAGAGAGGATGGGGCTAAGCGCCCAGGTGAGGTTCGCCGCGCGCTTCGGCCATGTCCATCTGGCGCTGGCGTTCCCGGAACCGGGCACGGTCGGCGTCAGTGTATTCGCTGGCGCAATGGTGGCACTGGCAGCCGCGCTCATATTCCGGGCGGGCTTTGTCCTCGGGCGACAGCGGGCGGCGGCAGGCGTGGCAACTGTCATAGGCACCGGGAACCAGCCCGTGACCGACCGACACCCGGCCATCGAAGACATAACATTCGCCATCCCACAGGGACTGTTCGGCGGGCATGTCTTCCAGATATTTCAGGATGCCGCCCTTCAGGTGGAACACTTTGTTCTCGCCCAGACCCAGAAGATAATTCGTCGACTTTTCGCAACGAATACCGCCGGTGCAGAACATCGCGATGCGCTTGCCCTGAAACTTGGCGCGGTTTTCTTCCCACCAGCGCGGAAAGTCGCGGAAGGTGCGAATGTCGGGGTCAACCGCGCCGCGGAAGGTGCCAATCGCCACTTCGTAATCGTTGCGGGTGTCGATCAGGGCCACATCGTCCGAGGCAATCAGCGCGTTCCATTCCGCCGGGTTCAGATAGCTGCCCACCCGCGCGGTCGGGTCCACATCGGGCTGGCCCATGGTGACGATCTCGCGTTTCAGCTTCACCTTCATGCGGCCAAAAGGCATGGTTTCTGACCAGCTTTCCTTATGCTCCAGCCCCGCACAGCCGGGCAGGGCACGCAGATGCGCCAGCACGGCATTGATGCCTTCGCGCGGGCCGGCGATAGTGCCGTTCACCCCTTCGCGGGCCAGAAGAAGGGAACCTTTGACGCCCTGTGCAAGGCATATGTCCAAAAGCGGCGCGCGCAGAGCGGCCGGATCGTCAAAGCGGGTGAAGTGGTAAAGCGCGGCGATGGTCAGCATGGGACGGCATTACGCCAACCGCGGCTTTCCGGCAAGATGCGCAACTGCCGCAGCTTGACCAGGCCCCCCGCCCCCCTTACCCCTTGGGCGATTGAAACGGAGGCCCCGATGCGCAGACCCGATGAAGCCCTGATTGTCATCGATGTGCAAAATGATTTCTGCCCCTGTGGCGCTTTGGCCGTGGTGGGCGGGGATGAGATCATTGCCCGCGTCAACGCGTTGATGACAGAGTTCCAGACCGTCGTGCTGACGCAGGATTGGCACCCGGCGAACCATTCTTCTTTCGCCGCCAACCATCCCGGCGCTGCCCCCTTCAGCCTGACCGAAATGCCCTATGGTCCGCAGGTTCTGTGGCCCACCCATTGCGTAGAAGGCACGATGGGCGCGGCTTTTCACCCCGATCTGAACACCGATCCCGCGCAACTGGTGATCCGCAAAGGGTTTCGCGCCGCGATCGACAGCTATTCGGCCTTCTTTGAAAATGACAAGACCACCGCCACCGGCCTGCACGGCTATCTGACCGAACGTGGCATCAAATCGGTCACGCTTGTTGGCCTCGCCACCGATTTTTGCGTCGGCTTTTCGGCGCTGGATGCGGCGGGGCTGGGCTATGAGGTCACGCTTCTTGAAGGCGCCTGCCGGGCCATTGATCTGGACGGCAGCCTTGCCCGCGCCCGTGCCCAGACCGAAGCGGCCGGTGTCATTTGGGCGGCCTAAGGCTTTGACCCCGGCCCCGCTGATGGCCTAAGAGGGCTGAAAGGGAGTTCTGCCATGGTCGATATCGCCAGCCGCGTGCATAACCACAACTGGAAGATCGACCCGATCGTCCGGTCGCTGATTGATACCGACTTTTACAAGCTGCTGATGTGCCAGTCGATTTTCCGCAACAAGCCGGAAACCAATGTTGAATTCAGCCTGATCAATCGCAGCAACAAGGTGCGGCTTGCCGATCTGATCGACGAAGGTGAGTTGCGCGAACAGCTTGACCATGTGCGGTCCTTGTCGCTGACGCGGGGGGAAAGCACTTGGCTGCGCGGCAATACCTTTTACGGCAAGCGCCAGATGTTCCGCCCCGATTTCATGGAGTGGTTCGAAGGGCTGCGTCTGCCCGCCTATCATCTTGAAAAGCGCGATGGCCAGTTTGAGCTGACCTTCGAAGGCAGTTGGCCCGAGGTGATGCTGTGGGAAATCCCGGCGCTGGCGGTGTTGATGGAGCTGCGCAGCCGCGCGGTCTTGAAAAGCATGGGCAAGTTCGAATTGCAGGTGCTTTATGCCCGCGCCATGACCCGGATATGGGAAAAGATCGAACGGTTGCGGGCGATTCCGGACCTGAAGATTGCCGATTTCGGCACCCGGCGGCGGCACGGCTTTTTGTGGCAGGATTGGTGCGTGCAGGCCATGCAGGAGGGGTTGGGCGACAAGTTTACCGGCACCTCGAACTGCCGGATCGCGATGCGCCGCGACATCGAAGCGATTGGCACCAATGCCCACGAATTGCCGATGGTCTATGCCGCTTTGGCCAATTCAGATGCCGAATTGGCGCAGGCACCGTATCAGGTGCTGGCGGACTGGCATGAGGAACATGACGGCAATCTGCGCATCATCCTGCCGGATACCTTTGGCACCGAAGGCTTCTTGAAAAACGCCCCGGATTGGCTGGCCTCTTGGACAGGTATGCGCATTGACAGCGGCGAACCGGCCAAGGGAGCGGAAATTGCCATCCGCTGGTGGAAAGAGCGCGGCGAGGATCCGACGAAGAAGCTGGTGATCTTCTCAGATGGGCTGGATGTCGAGGAAATTGAACGGCTTTACGCCCAATTCCATGGGCGGGTGAAAGTGTCGTTCGGCTGGGGCACAATGCTGACCAATGACTTCCGCGGGTTGGTGCCGGGCGATGGTCTGGCGCCGTTCAGTCTGGTCTGCAAGGCGGTTTCGGCCAATGGTCGCCCGACCGTCAAACTGTCGGACAACCCGGCGAAAGCCATGGGGCCGGCCGAAGAAATCGCGCGGTACAAGCGCGTCTTCGGCGTGGGCGATCAGGTGGTGCAAGAGGTGCGGGTCTAGAGGTGAGACTCTGGCCCGCACCGCCTTACATGAACTGGTGGCCGATCAGGTAGAACACCGCCCCCATCACCGCCGAAGCCGGGATGGTGATGACCCAAGCCCAAACGATCCGCCCGGCAATCCCCCAGCGTACCGCATGGACCCGGCGGGCCGAGCCGACCCCAACGATGGACGAGGTGATGGTGTGGGTGGTCGATACCGGAATCCCCAGATAGGTCGCACCAAAGAGCGTGATCGCCCCCGCGGTTTCGGCGCAAGCGCCCTGCATCGGCGTCAGCTTGGTGATCTTCGATCCCATGGTATGCACGATCCGCCAGCCGCCCAGCATGGTGCCGATGCCCATGACGCTAAAGCAGCTCAGCACCACCCAGGTCGGCACGGTGAATTCTTTGTAGTAGCCATTTGCGAACAGCAGAACCGCAATGATCCCGGCGGTCTTTTGCGCGTCATTTGAACCGTGGCCGATGGAGTAAAGTGCCGAGGAGACGAGTTGCAACTTGCGGAACAGGCTGTCGGTGCGGGCCGGGTTGGCGCGCACAAAAAGCCAGCTGACCAGCACGACCAGAAGGATGCCCAGCACGAACCCCGTAACCGGCGACAGCACGATGGCGATCAGCGTCTTTGACAGGCCGCCCCAGACGATGGCGCCAAAGCCTGCCTTGGCCACCCCCGCCCCGATGATGCCGCCGACCAGCGCATGGGACGACGAGGAAGGGATGCCCAGCCGCCATGTCAGGACGTTCCAGACAATCGCCCCCATCAGCGCGCCGAAAATCACCGCGTTGTTTACCATTTCCGGGGCGATCAACCCCTTGCCGATGGTTGACGCCACCTTGGCCTCAAACCCGAAATGGGTGCCGATGAAATAGGCCGCAAAGTTGAAGAAGGCAGCCCAAAGTACGGCGTAAAACGGCGACAGAACGCGCGTCGAGACGATGGTGGCGATGGAGTTCGCCGCATCATGCATGCCGTTCAAAAGGTCAAAGAACAGCGCGACGGCAATCAGGAAAACCAGAAGGAACGTGACCGAGGTGGGGTCCATGATGGTGCCCCGATCAGACGTGTTCGATGACGATATCGCTCATCACATGAGCCACGTCTTCAAAGCGGTCGCAGACTTTTTCCAGCCGGTCATACAGCTCGGAGCCGACGATGAAGGCCAGCGGGTTTTCCTGTGCCTTGCCCTTGAACAATTCGCGCAGGCCCGCGTCATACATCTGGTCGGACTGTTCTTCGATCTTCGAAACCTCGCCGATCAGGGTGTGCAGCTTCGACGAATTTGCCCCGATGTCGCGCATCAGGGGCAGGGCTTCGGCCACGATATTGGCCAGCAGGATGATGCGGTCGGCCATGGCGCGCATGTTCGGCTCAAAGGCGGCAACATCATAAAGCATCACGGTCTTGCCGGTCTTGTTCATCTGGTCGATGGCATCATCTAGGGCCGAAGACAGCGCCTTGATGTCCGAACGGTCAAACGGCGTGATGAAGCTGCGGCGGATCGACTGCATCACTTCGTACGAGATGTGGTCGGCCTCCTCCTCCTGGCTCGACAGCCGGGTGCAAAGATCGACGGTCTTGTCACCCCCTTCAAGAATCGCGCGCAGCGTGGCGGCGGCTTCTTGGGCCTTCTTGGCCTGCGCTTCGAACAGGTCAAAGAAATTGTCCGACCGCGGCATGATTGCCTTGATGAGCTTGAACATGATGTCCCCCGGATTTCGATGGCGGCAACGGCCATTGAGGCCTCCGCGTTTCGGTCTTCCGACTATCCGTTCATATAGGTTTTGTAAATCTGTTACCTTTGGCCGATCAGGCGCTCTGCCCACATGCAGGCCCGCGCGATATGGCGCGGATGCACCGGATCGCCGGGGGCAAGGCGCGGCATGGTCCACCCCACGCTGGCACAGGTGCGGGCCAATGTGAACATTTCGACGGTTTGAATGTCGGTGGTGCCATATCCTGCCATCAGCGCGTCGCGGATATCGGAGTATGCGGGTTCATACAGGTTCTGCGACAGCACGGTGCCCAGATCATACAGTGCAAAACCCCAGCCTGAATCGTCAAAGTCGATCAATGATAGAGAATGATCATTCACTAATACATTCTCGCGCAGCACATCGGCGTGGATCGGCACAATGGGGGCGGTGCGGGCGTGGTCCTCCAACCGCTCACGCAGAAAGGCGCGGGCGTTTTGCAGCGTGGCGCGCTGTTCGGGCGTGGCTTCAGGATGTTCCCAGAACCGACCCCAGAACGGAGTTTCGCCAACAAGGCCGGGAATATCCCAGCGCGGGCGCGAGAATTCCGGCGGCAGGGTCAGGCTGGCAGTGGCGGTGTGAAAATCGGCGACCAGCCGACCCAGCGCGCGATGACGCTCCAGCAGCACGGGGCGCGGCAGGTCATAGGGCTGCCCGGCGATGCCCATCGCCTCGCCTGTCACCCAATCGATGACGCTGGCCTTGCGGCCATTGGATAGGGTCACCAGAAGCGCGCCGTCACGGCTGGGCAGAGCGGCGGGCACGGCCACCCCTTCGGCCGCCAAGGCCGCGCACCACCAGAGTTCCGACCAGATCGCGGCGTCCGATTGATAGCCCATCCGGTGCAGGCGCAAGGCCGCCCGACCCTTGGGCAAGGTGATTTCAAACACTGCGTTTTCACGGTTGCGGATCAGGCGGGGCGAATGGCCCCCCCAATGGTGGGCGGCCTCAAGGGCGAGGGTTTCAATCATGCGGGCACCTTGGCTTCGCGCAGGGCTGCTTCCAGCCGGTCCATCAGAAAGTCTGCATTTTCAACCGAGAAGGGCAACGGCGGGCGGATCTTCAGGATGTTGCGGCCCGCGCCGATGACATTCATCAAGACGCCGCGTGCCACCATGGAGTCCACCAGATCGGCGCAGAATTGTGTCGCGGGCAGGCCAGCATCGGTTTGAAATTCCACCCCGAAGAACAGTCCGTTCGACCGGGTGTCGCGCAAGAGGGGATGGCGCAGCGCCTGCATGCGCGTCGCCACATGGGTTGAAACGTGGGCGGCATTTTCCTGCAAGCCTTCGTCGCGGATCACATCCAGCACCGCCAGCGCCGCCGCCGCCGATACCGGATTGCCGCCAAAGGTGTTGAAATAGGAAAACGCATTGCGAAAGGCCGCCATCACATCGGGCCGCGTTGCGACGGCGCCAACCGGGTGGCCATTCGCCATCGGCTTGCCCATCACCACGACATCCGGCGCAAAGCCCAACTTGGCATGGCCCCAGAAATGGCTGCCCGCCCTGCCAAAGCCCGGTTGCACCTCATCGGCGATCACAATCCCGCCTGCGGCGCGGATTGCCGCCACCGTCTTGTCAAGCCAGCCGCGCGGCAGGGCTGGTAAACCTTCGTTCGCAAACATCGGGCACAGCAGGATGCCCGAGCAGCCGAATCCCGCCGCCTCCAGCTCCCTGATGGCTTGCGCAACATGGGCTGCAAAGATTGACCCGTCGGGATCGGGCCGATTGAGGCTGTCGGGCGCGGGAACCAAACGAATGTTCGGCCAACGCCCGCCGATTGGCGGTTTGCGGGTGGAAAGCTGGCTCACCGCCATGGTGTTGCCGTGATAGGTGGCGTCGGTCGCGATGATCCCGGTCTTGCCCGTCGCCGCCTGCGCCATGCGCAGCGCAATGTCATTGGCCTCAGATCCGGTGCAGGTCATGATGGCCTGCGAAATCCCATGGCCAAAAGTCGCGGTCAGCCGCTCGATGTAATCCAGCACACCATCATGCAAATAGCGGGTATGGGTGTTCAAGGTGCCGGCCTGCGCGCAGATCGCCTGCACCACGCGGGGGTGGCAATGACCGACATGCGGCACGTTGTTGTAGCAATCCAGATAGCGGTTCCCGGCGGCATCCCAGACCCACACGCCTTGACCTTTCACAAGGTGAACAGGCGTTCGGTAAAAAGTCGGCACATTCGGCCCCATCAACCGGGCGCGGCGTTCCAGCATGGTTTCTGTCATTCTTCGTCTCCTACCTTGCCGCGCAAGGATTTCACCTCGCCGCGCTGCCCTTTGGCCGCCAAACGCCTGCGCTGACTGCCCAGTGTCGGCTTGGTCGCGATCCGCCGTTTGGGCGCAACCAACGCGGCGCGGATCATTTCGACCAGCCTTTCGCGGGCAATCTCGCGATTGCGCGCTTGGCTGCGCGTGTCTTCGACCTGCACGATCAAAGCCCCTTCCAGCGTCCATTTCCGCCCGGCGATCTTTTTCAGGCGCGTCTTCACCGCCTGCGAAAGATGCGGTGAACGTTCAGCCTCGAACCGCAATTCGACGGCGGTGGAGACTTTGTTCACATTCTGCCCGCCCGGCCCCGAGGACCGCACGAAGCTTTCCGACAACTCCCAGTCGGCAATGTGAAGGGTTTCTGTGACCCACAGCATGGCAAAGATTTATCTCACGATCATATTAAGTGCAACGATCATCTCGTCATACGCAAAAGAGAAAGGGTTGCCGACGCGCGGCAACCCTTTCCGAGATCCAAGGAGATGAGCCAGTTAGGAGCATCATCCAATCTTGTGGTCTGTATCCCAAGGGATTGCCCTTAGAAAACACCCCCCATGACTGTCCCGACACGTCTCTCCAATATCACTCTAGACACTGGATCACCTCCTTTCAAAAAGTTGCCGATAGGCCAAGCCTGACACAGATTTTGTGTTCGTCAACAACTTTTACGCAAGGCGTGCTGCATAGCGGGCAATGGCCAGACGAAATGGCAACAGTGCCAGAAGGTCGACCAACACTTTAACCATCCAGTCGGCCATGCCCAAAGACACCCACAGGGGCACCACCGGGCCAAACCCCAACAGCGGCACGCTTTCCGCCGCCCATGAGACATCATTGGAAGGTTCCAGCCAGATCAGCGCCGAGGAGAAGGCGATGGAGAAGAACAGCACCGTGTCAAAGGTCGAGCCGAGCAGGGTCGACAAGAACGGCGCACGCCACCACGCCGCGCGGCGCAGGCGATCAAACAAGGCCACATCCAACAGTTGGCCGACCAGAAACGCAAGGCCGGAGCCGACAGCGATCCGCATGGTCACAAGTGGCCCAAACTCGCCGATGATTTGCGTGCCGATGGCCGAACAGGCCAGCCCGACGACAAATCCGGCATAGACGACACGGCGCGCAGCCACGACGCCTTGGAAGCGGTTCACAAGATCGGAAACAAGGAAGGCCAGAGGATAGCTGAACGCCCCCCAGGTAAGCCATTGGCCGATCGGATACTGCACAAGGATGTTAGAGGCCACAACGATAGCGGCCATGGCAAGGATGCCGGGCAGAAGTTTTGTCATATTTGATCCGTTTTTTACAAGGTCGCGGAGACTTGGTGATCCCGTTCAGGACGCGGCGCAGTAGCGCCAAAACCGGCACAGGTCAATCGGGCAGGCGGAACTCGATGATATGGGTTTGTTGCAGTACAAAGAAATTGTCGTCCGAGATCATCGTGGCGCGCGCAGCACCAGTTGCATCCCGCCAAACCGACAAGCCTTCAAGATTGTCGAACATGCCCATCGGCGTTTCAAGCAAAGTGATTTCTGCAACCAGACCGGAGTCTGTAATGTCAAAACGGCGCAGGCGGTTGGCAAAACCTCCTATCACCTGAAATTCGCGTTCCAGCAGGTAAAGCTTGCCATCCAGAATGTCCGCAGCAACCGCCGCAAAACCGCCACGCCGGGGCAGGTGGAGCTTTTTGTCCCAAACCCCGTTTTTCCAGCGGTAAACGGGAACGCTTTTCGAACCTGGCCTTTCGGGCAGCGTGTACAGCGTTTGGTCGTCGCCAATCGCCAAAGCCTCCAATGCGCCATTGCGCGACAATTTGGCAAAATCCGGGTGGCGCTTCAAATCTTGCGTGGCGCCGGTTTCCAGATCAAGCCGTGCGACGCTGGGGCGATTTTCAAACGAAACAAAAGCATGTCCGTTCTGGCCAATGGCAAGGCCTTCGCTGTCGGTCCGCCACCCGATCAGCGGTTTGCCGGTCTTGCCGTCCAAGAGCCGATGGATCGGGTTGGCGGTCATGGCGGTCACCCGTCCCTCGGGGTTCCGCGTGATCTGGCCGGTGACAAAGGTCGCCTTGTCGCTGAGCGCAACGAAACTCTGGCCGCCGTCCAAGATCTCGATGCCGGAAAAACCGCCGAAAGCGGGGTTCTTCATCCGCCAGATGAATTTGCCAAGATATCCCTCTGGCGGGGTCGATTCTGCGCTGCCCTGAAAGCCCGAAAGCAGGGCCAGCAGCAGACCTAAGGCGAGGCGAGAACGTTTTGGCATTGCTTGGGCAGATCGGCCATGGTGAATTGACGCGGGCCTTTCTTCTTCGGCGCGTCGTCGTCTTTCGGCTTCTTATTCTGGGTTTTCGGCGGGTTCAAATAATCCGTCACCCACCACATCAGCGTGTCGTCGCAGCCATTGCCGCCTTTGGACAATTCGGCAACCGAGGGTTTCTGGGTTTCGCACAAGCGCGCGCCCTTGGGGCATTTCAGCCGAACGTGAAAATGCGTGTCATGGCCCGCGATGGGGCGAATTTTCTGCAACCACTTTTTGTCGCGCGGCTTGGCGGTCTTGCAAATCTCAACCTTGATGGCGGCGGCGACAAAAATCCGGTCCACCCGCGGATCGCTGGCCGCAAGTTCCAGCAAGGCGCGCGCCTTTGGCCCCCAGCTTTCCGTCACCGAGCGCTGGTCGGCGGATCGCATCGGGATCGACGACAGGTTTTCGCGCTCCTCCATGCTCAGGTTCAGCCGTTTGGGCGCAAGCCACCAGATGTCTGCATCAAGCCCGATTTGATGGCTGGCATGACCGCTGGTCATCGGCCCGCCGCGCGGCTGGCTGATGTCGCCGATATACAACCCCCGGCCCCAGCCGATGGACACCGCCTGTGCCGAAAGGTCCATCAGGTATTGCACCATCATCGGCTGGCCGAAATTTCGACCGCGCGACAGCCGCATCGCCTGCCAGGTTGCCCCGGATTCTGGCAGTTCCACCGAACCTGCCGCGCAGCCGCGGGCATAAGAGCCGACGGGCATGCTGTCTTGCTGGCTGGGGGCGCTGGTGGCGCCGAATAACTTGTTTGCCAAGGCTTCAGCCCCTGCCGGCAGGGGAGCTGCAAGCAGGGCCATCAAAAAGAATCGACCAATCATCCACGCTCACCTTTCGGGTTGACCCAAAGTAGCAGGATCAACGCGATCAGGAAAAGCAGGATGACCGGTGCAATACCTATTCTTGCCGACTGGCTGAACCAGGTGACGACAGCAACCAGACCTGGCGTCAGAAAGCTGGCAACCTTGCCGGAAAGCGCGAACATGCCGAAGGCCTCGGTCGCGCGGTCTGGCGTGGTGTGGCGCAAAAGCATGGTGCGGCTGGACGATTGCAAGGGGCCGCCCGCGCCGCCAATCAGCGCACCGCAAAGGAAAAAGATGATGTCGGGCGTCGAGGAGGCCGGGTCCAGCGGAACACCCCAGATCTGTTCGCGGTCCATGCCGACAACGATGGTGCAGACCACCAGCAGAACGACAATCGACCAGACGATCACTGGCTTCGGACCGCGGTTGCTGTCCATCTTGCCTGCGATCCAGCTTGTCAGCACGGCGGTTGCCCCGCCGACGATGCCGAAAACCCCGATCTGCGTCACTTCCCAGTCCAGGACGTTCGAGGCATAGATGCCGCCAAAGGTATAAAGCCCGTTCAGCGCATCGCGGTAAAACAGCGACGAGCCGAGATAGGCCGCAAGGCTTTTGCGGAACCGAAGGCCGCGGATGAATTCGGCCACGCTGGCCATCGCCGCGCCCAAATGTATCCGACCCGCTGCAACTTTGGGTTCCTTCACCCACAAGACGAATGGCAGCATGAACACCAGATACCACAGCGCCGAAAAAGGCCCGACGAACCGTGTTCCTTCCCGCGCTTCCGGGTCAAGGCCCAAAAGCGGCTCGTGTCCCAAGAGGGTGGTGCCATTGCCGCCCTCGGCAAAGAACAACAGCATGATGAACAGCGCGATCAAGCCACCCAGATAGCCAAAAGCAAAACCCGAGCCTGAAATCTTGCCCATGTCATCGCCCTCGGACAGGCTGGGCATCAGGGCATTGGTGAAAATGGTGGCAAATTCCATCGACAGAAAGGCTAGGCCGAAGAAGAACATCGCCCAGCGCAGGGTGCCGATCTCGCCGCCCGGTGCGACGTACCAAAGCGCCCAAGCCGACACGACATAGACTGCCGAGAAAAACCAGACCCAGATCAGCCGCTTGCCGGTGCCGTCGGCAATCGCGCCAAGGATCGGCGCCATGACCAGAATGACCAGCGAGGCGAGGAACAGCCCAAAGGCCCAATAGCTTTGCGCGGCGGCCTTTGCGGCTTCTTCTTCCATGCCGGCGCCCATGAAATAGCCGCGGGCAATCTCACCGAAGTAGGGGCCGAAGATGAAGGTCAGTAACAGCGTGTTTACCGGCTGGCTGGCCCAATCAAAAAACCACCATCCCCAGATGCGCTTTTGCGGCGATACCATGATGTCCCCTCCCAGGCCGATGCTTGGCCATTAAGGCGGATAAGGCCCGAAACCGGAGAGGCTGGCAAGGGCAGGCTTACAGCCGAACGGTTGGGGGAATGGTTGGTGGCCATTGCCGATCTGCGTCCCCGGCAATCCAGGCTTGCACCCAGCCCGGCAGTTCCGGGCTTGTCACAGGCTGGCCAAGTGCGACCAGCACCTCAGACGGGGGCACCATGCCACCCTTGCGGATAAAGGCCGAACGCAGCAGCATCGACCCGGTGCAATCGCCGTCGCGCCAAAAACTTTGCTCCAGATAGACAAAACGCTCGTCCCAGCCCAAGACGCGGCTGACCTGTGTCAGGCGTTGGAACAGCGTCACCCGGCGGCGATAGCGGGTCGAATTGCCCGCCACCGTGATGCCCCAGCCCTTGGCCTTTGCCACCCGGCCAAAGCCCATCCGCACCGACATCGGGATCCGCCCCAGATCGAACAGCGTCAGGGTGCGGCCGTTGTTCAACTCGCGCCACGGATCCAGATCCCAAGGCCAGATGCGGTGGGTGCTGACATGCGGCTCCAGGATGGACAGGCGTGGGGCGTTGCGGAACTTCCACATTTCCTTGGCCATGCGGATATAGGGATACATGCGGCACCTCGTTTTCCCTTGCCTGCCCGGCTTGATGCCTATGGTCAAGCGGAACGCTGCGGCAGGGCAATGCTTGCACTTCTGGGGGCCACGCATTACCCATACCACAACAGATGGTAGGTGGCCCCGCATGACCTCGCTTCTTCAAATTGTCCTGATGCTGATCCAGGTCGCACAATGGATCGTGATTGCTCATATCATCATGAGCTGGCTCATCAACTTCAACGTGCTGAACCTGCGACAACCGCTGGTTTGGCAGTTGTGGAACGGGTTGAACCGGGTGTTGGAGCCCGTCTACAGCCGCATCCGGCGCATCCTGCCTTCGGCGGCGGGTATCGACTTTGCGCCGTTGGCGGTGCTGCTGGCCATTTTGGCGGCCGAGATCGTGGTCAGAAACAATCTTTACAGCTTCGGGTGAACCCCGGCCAATGCCTGCTGACGCCCATTCCCTTTTACATTCCGTTTTCGGTTTCCCTGAATTCCGCCCCGGTCAGAGCGAGATCGTTCAGGCGGTTCTGGCCGGTCGCAACACGCTGGCCATCATGCCGACGGGCGGCGGAAAATCCCTGTGCTTCCAATTGCCGGCGCTTTGCCGCGACGGGGTGACGGTGGTGATCTCGCCCCTCATCGCGCTGATGCGCGATCAGGTGCGGGGCCTGCGCGAGGCGGGGGTCGAGGCCGGAGCGCTGACCTCGGGCAATACGGATGAAGAAACCGAACAGGTGTTCACCGCCTTGGATGAGGGCCGGTTGAAGCTCTTGTATATGGCGCCGGAACGGCTTGCTTCGACCGCCACGGTTGCCATGCTGCGCCGCATCGGTTGCACGTTGATCGCGGTGGACGAGGCGCATTGCGTGTCGCAATGGGGCCATGACTTCCGCCCGGATTACCTGCGCATTGGCGATCTGCGTCAGGCGCTGGGGGTGCCTTTGGCCGCCTTTACCGCGACGGCCGATGAGGAAACGCGTGCCGAGATCGTCACGCGTCTGTTCGGTGGCACGGCCCCCGATACCTTTCTGCGCGGATTCGACAGGCCGAATATTCACCTTGCCTTTGCCGTCAAAGATAAGCCGCGCGAGCAGATCCTTGGCTTTGCCGCTGCCCGGCGGGGGCAATCGGGCATTGTCTATTGCGCCACGCGCGCCAAGACCGAAACCCTTGCCGCCGCCCTGCGCGCCGAAGGTCATGCCACCGCCTTTTATCACGGCGGGATGGAGGCGGACGACCGCCGCCGGGTGGAAATCCGCTTTCAGCAGGAAGACGGGCTGATCGTGGTGGCGACCATCGCTTTCGGGATGGGCATCGACAAACCCGATATCCGCTG
The DNA here is from genome assembly GCA_964393035.1 of uncultured Tabrizicola sp. Classification (GTDB taxonomy): domain Bacteria; phylum Pseudomonadota; class Alphaproteobacteria; order Rhodobacterales; family Rhodobacteraceae; genus Tabrizicola_A. The sequence goes on along the minus strand of CAYMRX010000003.1, from coordinate 110,729 downwards.
GGTCGCCCATGCGGATCTGCCGAAATCGGTCGAGGGCTATTATCAGGAAATCGGCCGCGCGGGCCGTGATGGCGCGGCGGCCGAGACGCTGACACTTTACGGCCCCGACGATATCCGCCTGCGCCGTACCCAGATTGACGAAGGATTGGCGCCACCAGACCGCAAAGAGGCCGACCATGCCCGGCTGAACGCGCTTTTGGGTCTGGCCGAGGCCACCGCCTGCCGCCGTCAGGTCTTGTTGGGTTATTTCGGGGAAGCGTCGGAGCCTTGCGGCAATTGCGATCTGTGCGATCAACCGGCTGCGTTGTTTGATGCCACCGATGCGGTGCGCAAGGCCCTGTCGGCCATCTTGCGCACCGGGGAATGGTTCGGCGCGGGGCATCTGATTGATATTCTGACCGGCAATGCCACCGCCAAGGTGCGCGAAAAGGGACATGACGCCCTGCCGACCTTTGGTGTCGGGCGTGAGTTGTCCAAACCGGCTTGGGGCGCGGTGTTCCGTCAGATCATGGGGCGCGATCTGGTGCGCCCGGATGGCGAACGCTTTGGCGCGCTGCGCATGACCGAGGCCGCCCGCCCCATTCTGCGCGGCGAGGCGACGATCACGCTGCGCAGCGATACGGTGGAAAAGGCCCGCCCCGCCTATGCGGTGAAAACCCTTGTGGCGGAGGAGGATGCAAGCCTCTTGTCCGCCCTGAAGGCCAAGCGGCGGGCCTTGGCCGAGGCGGCGGGCGTGCCGGCCTATGTGATTTTCACCGACCGCACCTTGATCGAAATGGCTGAAAAGCGCCCCGCGACGCTGGATCAGATGATGGGCATCACTGGGGTCGGCGCGAAAAAGCTGGAAAGCTACGGCGCGGTGTTTCTGTCGGTCATCACCGGGGATGCGGCCGCCGCGCTGCACCCGGCGCGCAAGGCCTTGGTGGGGCGCGGGGCCGGGGCGATTTATGACCGGCTGGCCGAGGTGCAGCTTGATCTGGCGCGCGGTCCTGATGGCACCGGAAAATACATGACCTGCACCCAATCCACCCTGCGCCATATCGCCGAGCGGCGGCCTTCAACCCTGTCGGAATTGCAGGGTGTGCCGGGCATGGGTGACCAAAAGATCGAACGTTTTGGCGACGCCTTTCTTGCGGTCTTGCATGACGCGTAAGCTGGCCTAGGTTGCGCCCAAAGGAGACTGCCGATGCTGACCGTGATTTCCCCCGCCAAGCGGCTGAACGAAAAGCCTCATCCTTTGCCGCCGGGGTTTGCGCAAAGCGTGCCGGACTTCATGGCTGATGCGACAAAGCTGGCGAAGCTGGCGCGCGGGCTGTCGGCCGAGGATCTTTGCGGCTTGATGGACATCTCGCCCAAACTTGGCGAATTGAACCGCAGCCGTTTTGCTGCCTTCAACCCCAAGGCGCCGGGCCAGCCTGCGGCCTTCCTGTTTGATGGTGATACCTATGCCGGGCTTGAGGCGCGGCGGATGGAGCCTGACACCCTGCGCTGGGCGCAAGGGCATCTGCGGATACTGTCCGGGCTTTATGGGCTGTTGCGCCCGCTGGACGGTATCCAGCCCTATCGGTTGGAAATGGGCGCGCGGCTGGCAAATCCCAAGGGGGCCGATCTGTACCACTGGTGGGGCAAGAAACCCGCCCTTGCCTTGAAGGCCCTTGCGGCAGAGGTCGGGGCCAAGGCCTTGGTCAACTGTGCCTCGACCGAATATTTTGGCGCGGTGGACCAAAAGGCCTTGGGGCTTCCGATCATCACCCCGGTCTTTCTTGAAGAAAAGGCGGGTGAAGCCAAGATCGTGTCCTTCTGGGCCAAGAAGGCGCGGGGCGCGATGGCCCGCCATATTGCCGAAAACCACCTGACGGACCCCGCCGATCTGCGGGGGTTTGCTGTTGGCGGCTATGCCTTTGACCAAAGCCAGTCCGACGACCAACGCCTGATCTTCCGGCGTCCGGTGCCCGAGGCGGAAGCGGCCTGATGGGGTTCAGGCCGCTGTATTCGTTGCCAAAACAATCGGCAACGCCTCGGCAGGGCAAAAATCTGCCAGCGTCGAGATGAGTTCCTGTTTGCGCAGCGGCTTGGTCATATAGCGATCAACCCCCGCCGCAAGGATGGCCTCGGCATCGCCCTCCATCGCATGGGCTGTCAGGGCCACGATTGGCACATGGGCGGTCCCTTCGGCGGCGCGGATGGCGCGGGTGGCTTCGCGGCCATCCATCTCGGGCATGGAGATATCCATGAAGATCATGTCGGGTTTGAAGCTTTGCCAAAGCGCCACCGCTTCGCGGCCATTGCCTGCGAAAACCAGTTCGATATCCAGTTCGCGCACCATTTTCTGAAAGACCAACTGGTTGGTGCGGTTGTCTTCCGCCGTCAGCACCCGCATGCGGCGCAGCGTGCCGCATGCGGCCGGAGGTGCGACCTCTGCGTTGATCTCCTCGACCTCGCCGGAAATGGCTTGCAGGTGGCGGTAAAGCTCGGCCCGCAGGATGGGCTTTTGCAAAATAGCCGCCAGATGCGCCGCGCTCGCGCTGTCGCGCACGGTCGCGAGGCTGGAGGAGAGCAGAACCACAGGCACCGGATTGCCCTTGCCGCGCACCGCCTCGGCCAGTTGCAGGCCGTCCATGTCGGGCATGTCGTGGTCGGTGATCACCACATCGAAAGCGCCGGTTTCCAGCGCGGCCATTGCCTCGGCACCCGAGCGGCACAGCGTGACCTCAATGCCGCAAGGCACCAGTTGGCGCTCCAGAATGGTGCGGTTGATGAACTGGTCATCGACCACCAGCGCGCGTTTGATATGGATTGGCCGGCGCGGTGCGGCGGCCTCCTCGGCAACGGGCAGCGACAGGCGAAAGCCAAAGCAACTGCCCTTGCCCAATTCGCTGTCAACCCAGACCGCGCCCTCCATCCGTTCGATCAGGCGTTGAGTGATGGCCAGACCCAGACCGGTGCCTTCGAACTTGCGGTTCGACTGGCTTTCCACCTGATTGAATTCGCCAAAGATGTGGTCAAGGTTGTCCGGCGCGATGCCGATGCCCGTGTCTTCCACCGTCACATGCAGTTGCTGGCGACCGGGCTGCACCTCAAGGCCCACAACCCGCACCAGCACATGACCCTTTTCGGTGAACTTCACCGCATTGCCGATCAGGTTGGTCAAGACCTGCCGCAGCCGGCCGGGGTCACCGACATAGCGGGTGGGCAGGAACATGTCGAAGTCGATCATCAGATCAATGCCCTTTCCCTGCGCGCGCGGCTGCAAAAGCATCGTGACCTCGTGGATCGTGCGCTCCAGATCAAAGGGTTCGGGATAAAGCGTCATCCGTTCGGCTTCGAGTTTCGAATAATCCAGAATGTCATTGATGATGACCAGCAAGGATTCCCCCGAGGAGCGGATGGTTTCGGCGAAAAGCCGTTGCTCCTCGGTCAAAGCGGTGTCGCACAAGAGTTCGGCCATGCCGACAACCCCATTCATGGGTGTGCGGATTTCATGGGACATATTTGCAAGGAATGCGGATTTTGCCCGGTTCGCCGCCTCGGCCTCGGCGCGGGCGGTTTCCAAGGCGGCCTGTTGTTCGCGTTGCAGGCTGATGTCGCGACGCAGGCCCACGCGACCGCCATCGGGGGTGCGGTGGTCGTGTTCCTCGATCCAGCGGCCATCTGACAGCTGGCACTCGGTCATGCCATCGGCTTTGCGCATCTGGTCCAGACGTTCGGCCAGCCAGTCCTCCTCTCGACCCATGGCGTCGGGAACGTGCCCCTTGCGCAGCCCGTGGCGCAGCAGGTCTTCAAAGCGGGTGCCGGGCACCATTGCCTCGGCGCTGTCGGGGAACATGTCGCGATATTGTTGATTGAAGGCCAAGAGACGTTCCTCCCTGTCGAATAGGACAAAACCATCCGGGATCGCTTCGATTGCAGCCCAGATGCGCATTTCTTCTGTGATGTTGAGCGCGAGGCTGACCATGTCGCCATCGCGCGCGCGTCGGTCGATCAGGCGGACCCATTGGCCGCCGCGAAACTGGATCTCGACCGGGGTGATGTCATCTTGCGAGATGCGCGCGAGCATGCGGGCACACCAGTCCGCGGCCTGTTCCTCGCCCAGTTCGATCAGCCGGGCAGCGGTGGCGGCGTGCAGGATTTCGGCATAGGTTGCGCCAAGGGCGATGTCGCTGCCACGAAAGGCGGCCAGATAGGCGGTGTTGGCGGCCACCAACCGCTGATCGGCATCAAACACGGCAAAGCCATCGGGGATGGTGTCAATCGAATCCCACAGCCGCCGTTCCGCCATCACGGCCGCACTTTGCGCGCGGTCAAGATCGCCCAGAACCCGGCTGTTCTGGCCTTTCAGAATCTCCGCCTCTGTCAGGGCGGATTTCACCACCTGCCGCTGTTCGACGATCTGATCCGACAGCGCGCGGGCGTGCAGCGCCAGCTTTTCGTTGGCAGCAAAAAGCTCGCGGCTTTTTTGGTCCAGCAGGCGTTCGGCGGCCAATCTTGCCCGCCTTTCCCGCGCCAGCCTTTCTGTGCTGTCCATTCCGCCCATCCTGCACGAAAACGCCGGACTTGCCGCCCCGCGCCCGGCCAAATTGGCGGAACATTATGAAGACGCGCTTAATGCCAGTCGCTTTTGTTGCAGGAACTTTGCTTGCCTGAATATGGACCCCATGCGACAGTCGAAGAACTTGAGTCTCGGAGATTTTTCCATGCCCGCATTTCGCTTTACCGCCCTTGCCGGGGTTTTTTCTGCATTGCTTTTCTCCAGCGTCGCCCCTGTCGCGGCGCAGGAATTGATCCCGGCGCGCCGATTTGTGCTGACGGAAAATACCGACCTGCCGGGCGGCGATTTGCAGTCGATCTTCGACACGACGATTGAGGCCTGCGAACGGGCCTGCCTTGCCAACCCGACATGCACCGCCTTTACCTTCAACACCAAGAACGGCTCGTGTTTCCCGAAATCGCAACCGGGTGAGGCGCAGGAGTTTGCCGGGGCCTTGTCGGGCTTTGTCATGCCCGCCGCCGACGGAGTGGAGACGCGCGCCAAAGCCCGTGCGGCCGAGTTGAAATTCGTTTTGCCCTATGAGCTGCCGGGCGCCTTTCAGCAGGCGGATACGCTGGCCAATGCCCATGTCACCGGACCCTTCAGCGCCGAGGAGCTGTTTGCCTCGGCCGCCGATGCCGAGGCAAATGGTGATGCCGCAACGGCCAGCCGTTTTGTCGGCGCGGGGTTGAACCTGACCGATGCCGCTGCCGATTGGGCAGAATATGCGCGCCTGCTCTATGAGGCGGGGGCGCAGGATCAGAACAACCGCCGTTCTTATCACGAACAGGCCTATTCCGCCGCGGTGAACGCCTATTTGCGGGCTGATAACCCGGCCTTGCAGCACAGCATTCTGGTGCAGATGGGCCAGGCGCTGGAGGCGATCGACCGTGGGCGCGATACGGTGCAGGCGTTGCGGCTGGCGCAGTCCTTGCAGCAGCGCGACGATACGGCGGTGGCGCTGGAGGGGGCCATCGGCAAATATGGGTTCCGTGTGGCCGACCACGAGGTGCAGGCCGATTCTGCCCGCCCCCGCATCTGCGCGAATTTTTCGGAAGATCTGGTGAAGTCCGGGGTGGATTACACCACCTTCGTGCAGCTTCCGGCGCCTGATCTGACTGTCAGCTTTGACGGCTGGCGGCAGCTTTGCGTGGAAGGCGTGGCGCATGGCAGCCGCCAGACCGTGACCTTCCGCGAAGGGCTTCCGGCGGCGGATGGGCAAACGCTCGCCAAGTCCATCGCAATCACGGCCTATGTCCGCGACCGCAATCCGGGCGTCCGGTTTCCCGGCCGCGGCTATGTCTTGCCGCGCAGCGATGCGGTGACCATTCCGGTGGAGACGGTGAACACCGACAAACTGGAACTGGCGCTTTACCGCGTGACCGACCGCAACCTGCTGCGCTCGGTGCAGAACGGGTATCTCGGCCAGCCGATGATGGAATATCAGGAATATGATTTCGGCACCCAGATCGGCACGGAAATCTGGACTGGCGCGGCCGGGGTGCCGCAAGAGGTCAACAAAGACCTGACCACGCACCTGCCGTTGACCGAGGCCTTGGCGGGCCAGCCCGCGGGGGTCTATGCCTTGCGCGCCAAAGTGCCGGGGGTTGATCCCTATGTGGTGCCGGCAAGCTGGCAGTGGTTCGTGGTGTCGGATCTGGGGCTGACCACGCTGTCGGGCGTGGATGGCTTGCATGTCTTTGTCCGCAGCCTTGGCACGGCAGAGGCGAAAGGCAGCGCGACGGTCGAATTGCTGTCACAGGCGAATGAGGTATTGGCCACGGCCAGCACCGATGCCATGGGCTATGCCCGCTTGGACGCGGGTCTGGCGCTGGGCAAGGGGGCTTCCGCGCCGGCGATGGTAGTGGTCAAGGATGGCGCGGGCGACATGGCCTTTTTGTCGCTGACCGACCCGGAGTTTGATCTGTCCGATCGCGGGGTGGACGGGCGCGAGGCTGCGCCGCCGGTGGATGTGTATCTGACGACCGATCGGGGGGCCTATCGCGCCGGGGAAACCGTTTTTGCCACGGCCTTGGCGCGTGATCCGCAGGCGCAAGCGGTGGAGGGCCTGCCGCTGACCGCCATTCTGAAACGCCCCGATGGGGTGGAATATGCGCGGGCGCTGGTGGAAGACGCCGGTGCGGGCGGGCATGTGTTCCAGCTGCCCATCGCGGGAACGGCGCCGCGTGGCGTCTGGCGGCTGGAAGTCTTTGCCGATCTTGAGGCGGATGCGCTGACCGCCAAGACCTTTCTTGTCGAAGATTTCTTGCCCGAACGCATCGACTTCAAACTCGATCTCGCCGCTGCCGAAATCCGGCTGGGCGATACGCCCGATCTGACCCTTGCCGCAAAGTATCTTTTTGGTGCGCCGGGGGCCGATCTGGCGGTGGAGGGCGAAGTGCTGTTGCGCGCCGCAAAAGAACTGGACGGCTTTGCAGACTATAGATTCGGCCGCCACGACCAGCCCTTTGATGCGGTGATGGAACCCATTGATCCGCTCCGCACCGACAGCGAAGGTGCGGCAACCCTTGCCCTGCGTCTGCCCGTTGTCGAAGACCCCGGCCGCCCGGTCGAGATGCGGGCCACCCTTCGCGTCGCCGAAGGTTCGGGCCGCCCGGTGGAGCGGCAGATCACCAAATTGCTGGCACCATCCGCCCCGATGATCGGGGTGAAACCGCTGTTTGAAGATGTGGCGGCCGAAGGCGCCGAAGCGCGGTTTTCCCTGGTGGCCATCGGGGCGGATCTGAAGCCGATGGCGATGAAGGCCCGCTATAGCATCAACCGGATTCAGACGGATTATCAGTGGTATCAGCAAGGCGGCAATTGGAACTGGGAGCCGGTCACCTCGCGTCAGAAAGCGGGGGAGGGCGAGGTTGCGCTGGCCGGTCAGCCGGTGGAAATCGCGGTGCCGGTGGAATGGGGCGAATACGAGATTGTGGTGGAGGCGCTGGGCGGCGTGCAGGCTGTGACCTCTGCCCCCTTCTATGCCGGGTGGTATGGCGGCGCAGATGCCTCGGTCACGCCCGATATGCTGGAACTGTCGCTCGACAAACCCGCTTACAAGCCCGGCGACACCGCAACCTTGCGTGTGGTGCCGCGTGCGGCGGGGACGGCCTTGGTCACGGTCTTGTCAAACCGTCTGGTCGCCATGCAGGCGGTCGAGGTGAGGGAAGGCGAGAACCTGATCCAGCTTCCCGTCACCGATGAATGGGGGGCCGGGGTCTATGTCACCGCCTCGGTCCTGCGTCCGATGGATGTGGCGGCGGGTCGCAACCCGACCCGTGCCTTGGGCCTGACCCATGCCGCGATTGATCCCGGTACGGCGGCGCTGAACGCCAGCATCGAGGCCCCGGATGAAGCTGCCCCGCGCGGCCCCTTGGAGGTGGACGTCAAGGTCGACGGCGTTGCGGCGGGCGAGACCGCCTATGTCACGCTGGCTGCCGTCGATGTCGGCATCCTGAACCTGACGGGTTTTGAACCCCCCGATCCGCAGGGCCATTATTTCGGCCAGCGCAAACTGGGCGTGGGTATCCGCGACGTTTACGGGCGCCTGATCGACGGGCTGAACGGCGCCGAAGGGCAGGTGCGCTCGGGCGGGGATGCAGGCGCACAGGCGCGGCTGCAATCGCCACCGCCCACCGAGGAATTGGTGGCCTATTTCTCGGGGCCTGTCGCAGTAGGTGCTGATGGCTATGCCCGCGTTTCCTTTGACCTGCCGTCTTTCAACGGCACGGTAAAGCTGATGGCCGTGGTCTGGTCGAAAACTGGCGTGGGGCAGGCCAGCAAAGAGGTGCTGGTGCGTGACCCGGTGGTGGTGACGGCCTCGGTCCCACGCTTCCTGTCGCCGGGCGATGAAACCCGTCTGCTTCTTGAAATTGTCCATGCCACCGGTCCTGTGGGCCGGATGGGGCTGGACGTCTCCTCGCAGGGTCTGACGCTTGGTCAAGTGCCGTCGGGCTTTGATCTGGGGGGTAAGGAGAAGGCGGTTTTCGCCATTCCGATCACGGCAGGCGAGATTGGCACGCAGAGCATCAGCATCGCGCTGACCACCCCAGACGGCAAACAATTGAAGAAAACCCTGTCGGTTCCGGTGCAGGTCAATGACGCGCAAATCGTGCGCATCAGCCGGTTGACCTTGGCCAAGGGACAAGAGTTTACCTTTGATCAAAATGTCTTTGCCGGGCTGATCCCCGGTTCGGGCAAGGCGACCATGGCTGTCGGCCCTATCGCGCGGATCAACGCGCCGGGAATCCTCGCCGCGCTGGACCGCTATCCCTATGGCTGCACCGAACAGATGACGTCCAAGGCGCTGCCGCTGCTGTATTTCGATCAGGTGGCCAGCGCGTTGGACCTGCCGCAGGCCGACAATATCAAGGGCCGGGTGGAGGAGACGATCACCGCGATCCTGATGAACCAATCCTCCAACGGGGGCTTTGGCCTTTGGGGGCCGGCGGATGGCGACATGTGGCTGGATGCGTTTGTCACCGACTTCCTGTCGCGGGCCAAGGCCCGCGGTTTTGCCGTGCCGGATCTGGCCCTGCGTCGGGCCTTGGACAACCTGCGCAATCAGGTCAATTACTATCCCGACTTCGACAAGGGGGGTGAGCCGCTGGCCTATGCGCTGATGGTGCTGGCGCGGGAAGGCGCCGCTGCCGTGGGCGATCTGCGCTACTATGCCGACGTCAAGGGCGATGCCTTTGCGACACCCACCGCCATGGCGCAGCTTGGGGCGGGCTTGGCCAGCTATGGCGACCAGCCGCGGGCGGACGCGATGTTTGCCCGTGCCGCCAAGGCGATGGAGGCGCTGCAAGGCCCGGAGAACGAACAGATCTTCCGCGCCGACTATGGCACCACCTTCCGAGACGCCGCCGCGGTTCTGGCGCTGGCGGCCGAGGCAGGCTCTGCCGTGGTGGATCAAGAGGCGCTGACGACACGGCTGACCACCGATCGCAGCCTTTCGACGCAAGAGGCGACATGGGCGCTTTTGGCGGCGAACGCGTTGATCGACCGCGCGGGGGCCGAAGGGATCACACTCGACGGCGCCCCGGTGGAAGGGCCTTTGGTCAAGGTGCTGGATACGGCCTCGGCCGCGCCGGTAAAGGTGAAGAATGACAGCGAGGGCGATACCACGCTGACGCTGACCACCTATGGCGTGCCGTCCGAACCCGAACCCGCAGGCGGCAATGGCTATGCCATCACCCGCAGCTATTACACGCTGCAAGGTGAGCCTGCCGATATGGCGTCGATCAAGGTGGGCGACCGGTTCGTGACGGTGCTGGATGTGACGCCCTTCGGCCGGGGCGAGGCGCGGTTGATGGTGGCCGATCCCTTGCCTGCGGGCTTTGAGATCGACAATCCGAACCTCATCACGGCGGGATCGCTGGAGGCGTTGGATTGGTTGGGCCTTGAAAGCGAGGTTGCCCATTCCGAATTCCGGCAAGATCGCTTCCTGACCGCCATCGACCGCTATTCCGACCAGCCCTTCAAGCTGGCCTATGTGGTGCGCGCGGTGTCGCCCGGCAATTTCCACCATCCGGCCGCTTCGGTTGAAGACATGTATCGCCCCGATCTTGCGGGCCGGTCTGACACCGGACGCCTGACCATCGCCGAATGATGCGGGCGCGGATCATCCTTGCACTGGCGGCGGGGCTTTCCCTCGGCGCTTTTGCACGGGACCGGTTTGACATCTGGGTTGACGATACGCGCCTGCCGCCGCTGGCCCTCGCGTCCTCTGTGCAGGTGCTGGACCGGGATGGGGCGCTGCTCAGGGCCTATACGGTGGCCGATGGCCGCTGGCGGCTGGCGGTGCCCCCCGATCAGGTGGACGCAGGCTTTGCCGCCGCGCTGATGGCCTATGAGGACAAGCGGTTTCTGGGCCATTCGGGCGTTGACCTGCCCGCCATGGCCCGCGCCGTGGGGCAGGCCGCGTGGAACGGCCGCATCGTCTCGGGCGGCTCGACCCTGACGATGCAGGTCGCGCGGCTGTTGGAGGAAGGCACCACGGGGCAGGTGTCGGGCAAGTTGCGCCAGATGCGTGTGGCTTGGGCGCTGGAGCGGCGGCTTTCCAAGGACGAAATCCTTGGGCTTTACCTGATGCTGGCGCCCTATGGTGGCAATCTGGAAGGCATCCGGGCTGCGACGCTGGCCTATTTTGGCAAGGAGCCGAAACGCCTGACGCCCGCTGAAATCGCACTTCTGGTGGCCATTCCGCAAAGCCCGGAAAATCGCCGCCCTGATCGGCACCTTGCCCGCGCCACGGCCGCGCGCGACCGGGTTCTGGCGCGGGCCGAACGGGACCGCCTGATCGACCCCGATCAGGCCCGCGCCGCGCGGACCGAACTTGTGCCTGCCAGCCGCAAGCCCTTTCCGGCCCTTGCCCCGCATATGGCGGATCGCGCCCGCGCCGCGGACCCCGCCGCGCAAACCCATCGCCTGACGCTTTCGCGCGACCTGCAAGCCGCCTTGGAAACGCTCGCCGCCGAAGTCGTCGCCGGGCAGGGCGACCGGTTGCAGATTGCGCTGGTCGTGGCCGATCACCAGACCGGCGAAATTCTCGCCTCGGTCGGATCTTCCGCCTTTGTCGACGATGCCCGTGCCGGGTTTGTCGATATGACCCAAGCCTTGCGCAGCCCCGGTTCCACGTTGAAACCCTTGGTCTACGGGCTGGCTTTCGACGAGGGCTTGGCCCACCCCGAAACCCTGCTTGAAGACCGGCCCACTGATTTCTCGGGCTACCGCCCGCAGAACTTTGACCGGCAATATCGCGGCACCCTGCGCGTGCGCGAGGCTTTGCAGCAATCGCGGAATATCCCCGTTGTGGCCCTGACCGAGGCGCTTGGCCCGGCGCGGCTGTTGACCGCCTTGGACAAGGCGGGGGTGGCCTATGACATGCCGCAGGGTCAGCCAGGGCTGGCGATTGCCTTGGGCGGCATTGGTGTGACGCTGCAAGACATGGTGCAGCTTTACGCCGGGATTGCGCGGGGCGGGGTGGCACTGCCCCTGCGCTGGCGGATGGATGCGTCAAGTGAGGAGGGCCAGCGCCTGCTGGCCACCACCAGCGCCTGGTTTGTCGGCGATATCCTCGCGGGCCTTGCCCCGCCGCCGGGCGCGCCGCAAAATCGGTTGGCCTATAAGACCGGCACCTCTTACGGCCACCGGGATGCTTGGGCGATTGGCTATGATGGGCGGCATGTGATCGGGGTCTGGATGGGCAGACCGGATGGCACGCCGGTTCCGGGGGTGTTCGGGGCCGATCTGGCGGCACCGGTGCTGTTTCAGGCCTTTGCGCGGTTGAAGCCGGATCTTGACCCGCAGCCCCCCGCGCCTGCGGCCGCGCTGCTTGTCGCCAATGCCCAACTGCCGCAGCCCTTGCAACGCTTTCGCAGCCGCTCTGCCGCGTTCGAGGAGGCCGCCGACGCGCCCGCCGTCACCTTTCCGCCCGATGGGTCAGAGGTGGAGCTTTTGCCGGGCGGGTTGATGGCCAAGGTCGAGGGCGGCACGGCGCCCTTCACCTGGCTCGCCAATGGCAGCCCTGTTGCCGTTGCCCTGCGGGATCGTGCAGTGATGCTGCCAGAACTGGGGCGGGGGTTTGTGACCCTGTCGGTGATTGACGCGGCAGGCCGGTCGGCCCGCACGACGGTAAGGCTGCGTTAGGGTCAGACCCGTTCGATGGCCAAGGCAATGCCCTGACCGCCACCGATGCACATTGTCACCAACGCCGTCTTGCCGCCGGTGCGCGCCAGTTCGTAAAGCGCCTTTGTGGTGATGATCGCGCCCGTCGCCCCCACCGGATGGCCAAGTGCCACCGCGCCGCCATTGGGGTTCACGCGGGCCGGGTCCAGCCCAAGGCCGCGCTGCACGGCAATGGCCTGCGCGGCGAAAGCCTCGTTCGATTCCACCACATCGAAATCGGTCGGTTTCATTCCCAGCCGGTCGCAAAGCTTCTGAACCGCAGGGATCGGCCCCAGCCCCATCACCCGCGGCGCAACGCCTGCCACGGCATAGCCCATAATCCGCGCCAGCGGCGTCAGGCCGCCCAGAGCATCGCCGCGCGCCAAGACCAAGGCCGCCGCCCCGTCATTGATGCCGCTGGCATTGCCCGCCGTGACCGTGCCATCCTTTTGAAACGCCGGACGCAAGCCTGCCAGCGCCTCGGCGGTGGTGGCTTTGGGATGTTCGTCCACCGCGAAAGACACCGTGCCTTTGCGGCCCATCAATTCTACCGGGGCGATCTGATCGACAAAGCGCCCCTCGGCAATCGCCCGTGCGGCGCGGCTTTGGCTTTCCAGCGCAAAGGCGTCCTGATCTTCGCGGGAAATTGTGCCTTCGGCGGCGACATTCTCGGCGGTAATGCCCATGTGGCCCGTGCCAAAAGGACAGGTCAAAGCGCCTGTCATCATGTCCAGCGCCTTCGTATCCCCCATCTTTTGCCCAAAGCGCGCGGTTTGCAGGATATAGGGCGCACGGCTCATGCATTCGGCCCCGCCCGCCAACGCCATGTCCGCGTCGCCCAGCATCAGCATCTGCGCCGCCGAAACAAGGGCCTGTGCCCCTGATCCGCAAAGTCGGTTGACGTTCATGGCCACTGCGGCTTCGGCCATCCCGGCATTGATCGCGGCAACACGGCTCAGATACATGTCGCGAGGTTCGGTGTTCAGGACATGCCCGAAAACCGATGTGCCGATCTGCCCCGCCTCCACCCCGGCCCGCGCAATTGCCGCCTTGGCCACATGGGTCGCCAGATCAATCGGTCCGAGGCCCGAGAGGCTGCCGCCAAAGCTGCCAATCGGCGTGCGTGCGGCAGAAAGGATGAACACATCAGTCATGCGGGTTTCACTTTGTCAGGATGGGCGGCGGCTATGGCCGGGATCGCCTGCAACTCTGCCACGATGCGCGAAATTTGCGAGAAAGACGTTACGTCCACCCCCCAACGCTGGGCGTTATAGACCTGCGGCACAAGGCAGAGGTCGGCCATGGTCACCCGGTCGCCATGGCAAAACAGCCCCGTAGAGGGGTGATCCAACATCGTTTCCAAAGCGGCCAGGCCTTCCGTGATGAATTTCTGCTGCCAGGCCTGCATGGTGATCGCCCCGCCCGAGGCGGATTCGGCAAACCGCCCCACCCGCAGATTGCAGACCGGATGGATTTCCATTGCCACGGCATAGGACAGGGCCCGCACCCGCGCGCGGCCCGCCGGATCGTCCGGGAGGAACCCCGCCGCCCGCGTGTCGTTCAGATATTCGATGATCGCCAAGGATTGGGTCAGCGACAGCCCGTCAATTTCCAAGGTCGGCACAAGGCCCTGCGGATTGCGGGCAAGGTTTTCGGCTCCCACCTGTTCGGCCTTCAACAGATCAACCGGGGCAATCTCAAACGCTTCGCCCAACAGGTTCAGCGCCATGCGCACCCGATAAGACGCAGAGGAGCGCCAATAGTCGTAAAGCCGTGTCATTTGTCCTCGTAAAGTTTTTGCAGGCCTGCGCGAAATTCGGGGGAGAGGGCGCCAAGCTGCGCGATGATTTCGGCCTGATAGGTATCGGCAATCGGCATGATGCGGGCGATCAGGTCGCGCCCCTTGGGGGTCAGCCGCATGTCCAAAAGCCGCCGGTCGCCCAGATTTTCACGTTTTTCGATCATGCCTTGCGCCTCCAGCCGGGCAGCGGCCCGGCTGACCTTGGATTTGTCCATATCCACCCGCTCGTGAATCTCGCGCACCGAGACGGCATCGGATTGCGCCAGATGCGCCAGCACCCGCCATTCGGGAATGGTCAGCCCGAACTCGGCCTTGTAGCGTTCGGAAAACTCACGCGAAATGCGGCTGGAGGCTACGGCGAGCTGATAGGGCAGAAAGGCGGAAAGGTCGAAGCTCATGGTGGCACCTGCAAAGATTGTGGAAAGCCTGCCTGCAAGCGGGCGAGCGTGCAAGGCCCGATGATGGGCCGGATTGACCGTGACCAAGACGCAGGGTAGGCGACCGCTATCGTGATGGGGGTCGTGTGATGACGGGTCGGACAAGATTTCTGCTGCTGGCGACGGGGATCGCGGGGTTCATCATTCTGGGGCTGGCACAGGCGATTTTCGGGCCGGTTCTGCCGGTCTATGCCCGCCATTTTGGGCTGGAGATTTCAACGGTCGGCTGGGTCTTGTCGGTGTTCTGGATTGGCAGCCTGACAGCCGTCGGGTCGGTTTACCTGTTGCCCACAGGGCTTGGTCCGAAGACCGGGCTTCTTTCCGCCGCGGCGGGATGTGCGCTGCTGGCCCTGATGGCCAATTGGGCCATGGTTCTGGTCGGGGCCTGCCTGTTCGGCTTTGGCTATGGCGTGATTGCCGCCGTCTGGAACCCTCGCGTGCTGGCGGCATTCGGCCCGCGTGGTCCGGCAATGATGAGCCTGATGAATGCGTTGTTTACGCTGGGCGCGATTGCCGCGCCGCAGGTGTTCCTGGGATTGCATCAAGATCCGGCTGCGGTGTTTTGGGCCTTTACCGGCTTTGCGGCGCTGGTCGCGGTGGCGACGCTGGCGATGGGGGATACCCGCACCGCCCCGTCTGTGGCCGCCGGAGAGGGGCGGCTTGACTGGTCGATCCTGGGCTTTGCCTTTATGGGCATCGGGTTGGAATCCAGCCTTGTCGGCCTTGGGCCGACCGGTCTGGTGCAGGCGGGGGAAAGCCCGGAACAGGCCGCGCGGCTGCTGTCGCTGTTCTTCATCACCTATCTGGTGGCGCGGCTGTCGCTGATTGCGATTGCCCATCGCATCCCGGCCTTTGCGATCTATGCCGGGACAGTAACGCTATTGGCCATGTTGGTCGGTGCGGCGATTTGGGGCGATACGGGATTCTGGTTCCCGTTCATGGGATTCGCCTGTGGTTACATCTTCCACGGTGAATACTTGACCGGCCTGCGACGGATGGGGGGCACCACGCGGATCTCGGCGCTTTTGCTGGCGGCCGGGATGCTGGGCGCCATCGTGCAGCCGTTGCTTATCACCCAAGTGCTGGGCGGGTTGGGGCCGAAAGGCTTTTTCCAGATCATCCTTGGCCTTGCCCTTGCCTTGTCGGTTCTGGCGGCACTGAACCTGCGCCGCCTGACCAAAGACGAAGGGCGCGGCGCAATGCGGGCTTGACTTCGTTGCGATTGCAACGATATTTGATGGGTTGAAGACTCATCAAATATGTAGCGATTCCGCGAGGCCCCGATGAACACGCAGAATTCCCCCTCTGGCATGGTGCGGGCGGTATCGCCTGTCGGCACGCATGAATTCTATATGCCCGGCTTCGGCAATGATTTTGAAACCGAGGCGCTGCCGGGGGCGCTGCCGCAGGGCATGAACAGCCCGCAAAAGTGCAACTATGGGCTTTATGGCGAACAGCTTTCCGGCACCGCCTTTACCGCGCCGTCGCATCAGAACGAACGCACCTGGTGCTATCGCATCCGGCCCTCGGTCAAGCATACGCATCGGTTCAAGAAAATCGACGTGCCGCATTGGAAATCAGCGCCGCTGATCGACCCCGAGATCGTGTCCTTGGGCCAGTACCGCTGGGATCCGGTCGGCGTGCCGGATCAGCCGCTGACCTGGATCACCGGCATGCGCACCATGACCACGGCGGGCGATGTGAACACCCAGACCGGCATGGCGAGCCATATGTATTTGGTCAACCAGTCGATGCAGGATGAATACTTCTTCTCGGCCGATGGCGAGCTTTTGGTCGTGCCGCAGGAAGGCCGCCTGCGCTTCTGCACCGAGCTGGGCATCATTGATCTGGAGCCGCGCGAGATTGCCATCCTGCCGCGTGGGCTGGTCTACAGGGTTGAGGTGCTGGAAGGCCCGGCGCGCGGCTTTGTCTGTGAAAACTACGGTCAGAAATTCGTGCTGCCGGGACGCGGGCCAATCGGCGCGAACTGCATGGCGAACCCGCGCGATTTCAAGACTCCGGTCGCCGCCTTTGAAGATCGTGAAGTGCCCTCCACCGTCACCGTCAAATGGTGCGGCCAGTTCCATGAGACGAAGATCGGCCACAGCCCCTTGGATGTGGTGGCATGGCACGGCAACTATGCCCCGGTGAAATACGATCTGCGCACCTATTGCCCGGTGGGCGCGATCCTGTTCGATCACCCCGATCCCAGCATCTTCACCGTGCTGACCGCGCCAAGCGGGATCGAAGGCACCGCGAATATCGACTTTGTGCTGTTCCGCGAACGCTGGATGGTGGCGGAAAACACCTTCCGTCCGCCATGGTACCACAAGAACGTCATGTCGGAACTGATGGGCAATATCTATGGCATCTATGACGCCAAGCCCAAGGGCTTTGTGCCCGGCGGCATGTCCTTGCACAATTGCATGCTGCCGCATGGGCCGGACAAGAACGCCTTTGAAGGGGCGTCGAACGCCGCTTTGAAGGCGGAAAAGCTGGATGAGACCATGAGCTTCATGTTCGAAACCCGCTTCCCGCAGCACCTGACCCCTTGGGCCGCGACGGCGGGCCATATGCAGGAAGACTACATTGACTGCTGGGGGTCGCTGGAGAAGAAGTTCGACGGCACGCCCGGCGTGAAGTGAGCAGCGGGGGTTTCACACCCCCGCGCCCCCGTGGGATATTTGAACCAAGATAAAGGACATGCCGATGGGGCTTCTTCGTAGCTGGGTCAGCTCGGCCAATGGCGATACCGACTTTCCGCTGAACAACCTGCCATGCGGGGTGTTCTCGGTGGGCGATCAAGAGCCGCGCTGCGGGATGGCGATCGGCGATTTCATCCTTGATCTGGCGGCGCTGGAGGAAGAAGGGCTATTGGGCTTTGCTGAAGGCCCGCTGTTCGATGTGCCGTTCTGGAACGAGGTGATGGAGGCTGGGCCCGCCGTCTGGGCCGATCTGCGTGTCAAGGTCACGGCGCTTTTGGCCGAAGACGCCAAGGCGCGGGTACAGGTGGAGCCGCATTTGGTGCCGCGCGCCGGGGCGGTTCTGCACATGCCCTTCTTGGTGGCGGAGTACACCGACTTTTATGCCGGCCGGAACCATGCCTTCAATGTCGGCACCATGTTTCGTGGGGCGGAGAATGCCTTGCCTCCGAATTGGCTGCATATCCCGATTGGCTATAATGGCCGGGCCTCGTCGGTTGTTGTTTCGGGCACAGATGTGCGGCGCCCTTGGGGGCAGGTGAAATCGCCTGAGCATGAGGTTCCGGCCTTTCAACCTTCGCGCCGCTTCGACATTGAGTTGGAGATGGGGGCGGTTGTTGGAACGGGGTCGCGGCACGGTTATCCGGTGACGGTGGCCGAGGCCGATGAGATGATCTTCGGCTATGTATTGCTGAATGACTGGTCGGCGCGCGACATTCAGGCGTGGGAATACCAGCCGCTCGGTCCGTTTCAGGCCAAGGCGACGGCGACGACGATTTCCCCTTGGGTGGTGATGCGGGCGGCGCTGGAGCCGTTCCGCACCTCGACCCCTGCCCGTGAAAAGCCGCTTCTGCCCTATTTGGCCGAGCCGAGGCCGATGCTTTACGACATCGCGTTGGAGGTTGGTTTGACCCCCGAGGGCGGTGAGGAAACCATCATCGCGCGGACGAACTATGCCGAGATGTATTATTCGGCCCCGCAGCAACTGGCGCATCACACGACCTCGGGTTGTGCGATGAATGTGGGCGATCTTTTGGGCTCCGGGACCATCTCGGGGCCGGTGAAGGACAGCCGCGGCAGCCTGTTGGAGCTGTCATGGGGTGGCAAGGAACCCTTTGACATCAAGGGTGGCACCCGCAGCTTTATCGAAGACAATGACACCCTGAGTTTGCGCGGCGCGGCACGGGGGGATGGATACCGGATCGGGTTTGGCGATTGCGTGGGCAAGGTCGTGCCTGCGCTGGCGAACCCCTATGAAAGGAACTGACATGGCCAAGGCTTTTGCATCGCAGGGCGATCTTTCGGAAAAGAAAACCTCCTTCACCGAGGTCGGCCCGGGCCTTTACGCCTTTACCGCCGAGGGCGATCCGAACACCGGCGTCATCATCGGCGATGAAAGCGTCATGGTGGTCGAGGCACAGGCCACCCCGCGCCTTGCCCGCAAGGTGATCGAGTGTATCCGCTCCGTCACGGACAAGCCGATCAGCCATCTCGTCCTGACCCATTACCACGCGGTGCGCGTGCTGGGCGCCAGCGCCTATGGTGCGGGCGAGGTCATCATGTCGGAGGCCGCTCGCGGCATGGTCGAAGAACGCGGGGCAGAGGATTGGGCGTCCGAGTTTGGCCGCTTTCCGCGCCTGTTTCAGGGGCATGAGGAAATTCCGGGCCTGACCTGGCCCACCACGACATTCTCCGAGGCGATGACGGTTTACCTCGGCAAGCGCAAGGTGGAGATCATGCACCTTGGCCGCGCGCATACGGCGGGCGATGCGGTGGTCTGGGTGCCCGATGCCGAGGTGATGTTCACAGGCGACATCGTGGAATATCACTCGGCCTGCTATTGCGGTGACGGGCATTTCAGCGATTGGGCCGACACGCTGGACAATATCGCCAGCTTTGACCCGGTGGCGATTGCGCCCGGTCGCGGGGATGCGCTGGTGGGGCGTGACATGGTGGCAAAGGCTTTGGCCGCCACGGCCGATTTCGTTGAAAGCACCTATCGCCCGGTGGCAAAGGTCGCCGCCCGGGGGGGTAGCCTGAAAGAGGCTTGGGATGCTGTTCGCGCCTCCTGCGACCCGAAGTTCAAGGATTATGCCATCTACGAACACTGCCTGCCCTTCAATGTCGCCCGTGCCTATGACGAGGCGCGCGGCATTGATCACCCGCGCATCTGGACCGCAGAACGCGACCGCGAGATGTGGGAAGCGCTTCAGGGTTAAGGATTGATGCCGGGTGGAGGGCAGCATGGCCTATGACTATCAGCCGTTTGACTATGTGCCGCCGCCCGGTCTGAACGGACCCGAGCCGCGGCACAAGGTGGCGATCATCGGGGCCGGGCCGATTGGTCTGGCCATGGCGATTGAGCTGGCCAACCACGGTGTTCCCGCCGTGGTGCTGGACGACAACAACGTGGTGTCCGTGGGGAGCCGGGCGATCTGCTGGTCCAAGCGCAGTCTTGAGATTCTGGATCGTTTGGGAGTTGGTGAACAATCGGTCACAAAAGGCGTGACATGGAAGGTCGGCCGCACCTTCCACCGCGCGGCTGAGGTGTTCAACTTTGACCTTCTGCCCGAAGACGGTCACAAGATGCCGGCCTTTGTGAACCTTCAGCAATATTACGTCGAAGAATATCTCGTTGAACGCGCCCGCGCCTTGGGCATTGATTTGCGCTGGAAAAACAAGGTTGTGGCGGTCAACTCCCAAGCCGATCATGCCGTTCTGACTGTTGACACTCCCGATGGCGCGTATCTGTTGGAAGCGGATTGGGTCATCGCCTGTGATGGCGCACGCAGCCCGGTGCGGGGGATGTTGGGGCTGGATTTTGAAGGCGAGCTTTTCGAAGAACGCTTCCTGATTGCCGATATCCAGATGGAGGCCGATTTCCCAAGTGAGCGCTGGTTCTGGTTCG
The DNA here is from genome assembly GCA_964393035.1 of uncultured Tabrizicola sp. GTDB lineage: Bacteria > Pseudomonadota > Alphaproteobacteria > Rhodobacterales > Rhodobacteraceae > Tabrizicola_A. Next base: position 90,682 of record CAYMRX010000003.1, on the reverse strand, counting down.
AACCCGAGTTCCACGCGGGGCAGTCGGCGCTGTTGCACAAGCAGCCCGACAACATCTATCGGATTGACCTGCAACTGGGATGGGGCACTGATCCCGAGGTGGAAAAGCAGCCCGAACGCATCATTCCGCGTATTGAGCGGGTCGTTGGGCATAAGAATTTCACGCTGGACTGGACGTCGATCTACACGTTCCAGTGTCGCCGCTTGCGCAGGTTCGTGCATGGGCCGGTGCTGTTTGTGGGCGATTCTGCCCATATCGTCAGCCCCTTCGGCGCGCGGGGCGGCAATGGCGGGTTGCAGGATGTCGATGCGCTTGGCTGGCGTTTGGCGGCCGTGGTCAAGGGCGCGCAAGGGGCTGATATCCTTGCCGGATATGATCGGGAGCGGGTGTTTGGGGCCGATGAGAACCTGTTGAACTCCTCGCGCTCTACCCGCTTCATGTCGCCTGAAGATGGCGTTGAAAGGCTTTTCCGCGATGCCGTGCTGCATCTGGCCAGCCGGGTGGATTTCGCCCGCCCGATGGTGAATTCGGGCCGGTTGTCGCGGCCCTGCGTCTATCCGCTGATCGCGCCGGATGCCGACCTTCCCAAAGGGGCAAGACCGGGAGCCGTCGCGCCGGATGCGCCGGTCGCGGACGGCTGGCTTCTGAACGCTTTGGGTGGGGAATTCGTGGTGCTGGCGCTGGGGACCGATGCCCCCGCAGTGCCGGGGGCACGAAGCCTCGTGCCAAAAATGAACGATCATTTGCAAAACCGCTATCTGGGTCAGGCGAACAGCGCGATCTACCTGATCCGTCCCGATCAGGTCGTGGCCGCCCGCTGGCTTTCGGCCAGCGGCGGCGAGATTGCCGCAGCGATGCAGACCGCATGGGGAGCGTGATATGGCTTTGACGACAAAACCGAATATCGCGGATGCCGATGGCTATTATGCCAAACTGCTGGCCACCCATCGCGGTCTTTCAGAGGCGCAAAGCCACGCGCTGAACGCGCGGCTGGTGCTGATCTTGTCCAATCATGTCGGCGATGCGGATGTCTTGGAGGCTGCTTTGGCCTTGGCACGCGACGGGGTTTGACGAAGGGGCCTAACGAATTGCCGCGTCGGGCGTGATGGGCAGACGTTCGCGGCCTTGATCGGTCAGAAGAAAAACATCACGGCCTTCGATCGCCACAGCCGAGAGGGGGCCACCATAGGCCGCGCCGCTGTCGAGATTCACCCGATTGCCGTAATGGGTGACCTGCGGGATATGGGTATGGCCATGCACGATCAGCGGGCCATGGTCACGACGATCATCCAGAAAGCCGTCGCGGATCCAGCACAGGTCATCCTCGCTCTGCTGATCCAAAGGCACGCCGGGGCGGATACCGGCATGGGCGAAGAACGCCTCGCCCTGTGCAAAGCTGGTGGGCAGGCGTTCAATGAAATCGCGATGCGCTTGCGGCACGGCGGCGACGGCCTCGGCGTGAACCGGGGCCAAGGGGCGGTCGGCGGGGTGTTTGACGCCATAATTTGACAGCGTGACCGCGCCGCCGATGCGGGGGTGCAGATAGCTGGCATCCACCCGCAGGCGCGGGTCGTGCCAGTTGAGATCGCGCAGATAGCCGGCGAACATGCGGTCGTGATTGCCCAGAAGCGTCACCCAATCCTCACCCCGCGCATGTCCTGCGATCAGATAGTCAATGACACCGGGGCTGTCAGGGCCACGGTCCACCAGATCGCCGATGTGGACGATGGTGCCGGGGCCATGCATGGCCTGATCCGCCTTGATCCGGGAATGGGCGGCGAGAAGCAGGTCGAACTGACCGTGAATGTCGCCGATGGCGTAGGTTCGCATGGGGACTCGCTGTTGGAAACCGGGGAGTCGGGGGTTTCACACCCCCGGCGTTGCAGTTTTCAGGAAAACTGCAACTTCCCCCGTGGAGTATTTCGAAAGGCGAAAATCCGAAAGAGGGGATCTGCGCCTGTTCCTGTTACACCTCGAATTGCAACGCTTTCACCTGATTGAACATGCCGGTGGATTGCAGCGTTTCCAGAACTTTGGGATCAATTGCCTGATCGAGATAGAGAATGGCGATGGCATCCTGCCCCACGCCAGAGCGGCCAAGGGTGAAGTTCGCAATGTTGACACCGTTCTTGCCCATGGTCATGCCGAGCAGGCCGATGATGCCGGGGACATCCTCGTTCGCGGTATAGAGCATGTGGGCGCCGATTTCGGCGTCGATGTTGATGCCCTTGATCTGGATGAAGCGCGGTTTTCCATCAGAAAAACAGGTGCCCGCGACCGAGCGTTCGCGCTTGTCGGTGACCATGGTGACCTTGACATAGGCGTCGAACACCCCGGTTTTTTCCTGCCGGGTGGTCGAGATTTGAATGCCCTTGTCCTTGGCCACCACGGGGGCGGAGACCAGATTCACATCGGGGTTCTGCTGTTTCAGTACACCCGCGATGACCGCTTGGTTCAGGGCGGCCAGGTTCATGCCGGCAACGGTGCCGTCGTAAAGGATGTTGATCGCCTTGATCGGCTCCTCTGTCATCTGACCGATGAAGGCACCAAGATGGGCGGCGAGTTTGATCCATGGGCCCATGACGGCGGCTTCTTCGGCCGTAACATTCGGCATGTTCAGCGCGTTTTGCACGGCCCCGGTCAGCAGGTAGTCTGACATCTGTTCGGCCACTTGCAGGGCGACGTTTTCCTGCGCTTCGGTGGTGGAGGCGCCAAGGTGCGGCGTGCAGACCACGTTCGGATGATTGAACAGCGCGTTTTCATTCGCAGGTTCGGTTTCGAACACATCCAAAGCTGCCCCGGCGACCTGGCCCGCATCCAGCGCGTCTTTCAGCGCGGCTTCGTCGATCAATCCGCCACGGGCGCAGTTGATGATGCGCACGCCTTTCTTGGTTTTCGCCAGATTCTCGCGGCCAAGGATGTTGCGGGTCTTGTCGGTCAGCGGCACATGCAGGGTGATGAAATCGGAGCGGTGCAGGAGGTCATCCAGCTCCACCTTGGTGACGCCAAGGGCCTTGGCGCGTTCTTCCGACAGGAAGGGATCATAGGCGATGACCTTCATCTTCAGACCAACCGCACGGTCGCAAACGATGCCGCCGATATTGCCCGCCCCGATCACGCCGAGGGTCTTGTTAAAGAGTTCCACCCCCATGAAACGCGATTTTTCCCATTTGCCAGCGTGGGTTGAGGCATTCGCCTCGGGCAATTGACGCGCCACGGCGAACATCATCGCAATGGCATGTTCGGCCGTGGTGACCGAGTTGCCGAAGGGTGTGTTCATCACGATCACGCCCTTTTTCGAGGCGGCCGGAATGTCGACATTATCAACGCCAATCCCGGCGCGGCCCACGACCTTGAGGTTGGTGGCATTGGCCAGAAGCTTGTCGGTCACCTTGGTGGCCGAGCGGATCGCAAGGCCGTCATATTGGGCGATGATCTCGGCCAGCGTTTCTTTGTCTTTGCCAAGCTTGGGCATGTAGTCGACCTCGACGCCACGGTCGCGGAAGATTTGAACGGCGGTTTCGGAGAGTTCGTCGGAAACGAGAACGCGGGGGGCCATGAAGGACTCCATTTGATTTTGGGGAGGTGCCGGGGTGAACCCCGGCCTACAAGTTTTGCGTAGGTCGGGGTTTACCCCGACTCTCTCAGGCGGCTTGCGCTTGTGCTGCGATCTCGACCTCGAAGGCGTGGGCGATCCACGGCATCAGGGCGGCGACATCGGCGGTTTCCACGGTGGAACCGCACCAGATGCGCAGGCCCGAGGGCGCGTCGCGGTAAGCGCCGATGTCATAAGCGACACCTGCCTTTTCCAGCCGCTTGGCCACGGCTTTGGCAAAAGCCTCGCCGTCCTTGATGCGGGGGTCAGCGAATTTCAGGCAGACGCTGGTGGTCGAGGCGATCTCGGGCGCTTCCGCCAGATTTTGCAGCCACGGGTTGGCGGCGCAGAAATCCCAGACGACCTGTGCATTCGCACGGGCGCGGTTCACAAGGCCGGTCAGACCACCCACCGATTTCGCCCATTTCAGTGACACGAGGTAATCTTCGACCGCCAGCATCGAGGGCGTGTTGATGGTTTCGCCCACGAAGATGCCTTCGGTGATTTTGCCCTTCGAGGTCAGGCGGAAGATCTTGGGCAGCGGCCATGCGGGGGTATAGGTTTCCAGCCGTTCAACGGCGCGGGGGGACAGGATCAGCATCCCATGTGCGCCTTCGCCGCCCAGCACCTTTTGCCAAGAGAAGGTCACGACATCAAGTTTCGCCCAATCCATCTCCATCGCGAAGGCCGAGGAGGTGGCGTCGCAGATGGTCAGGCCTTGGCGATCTGCCGGAATGGCATCGGCGTTCGGAACGCGGCAGCCCGAGGTGGTGCCGTTCCATGTGAAAACCACATCCTTGTCGAAATCGACGGTGGCAAGATCGACGATCTGGCCATAGGGGGCTTTTTTCACGGTGGCATCCAGCTTGAGTTGCTTGACCACATCGGTCACCCAGCCTTCGCCAAAGCTCTCCCACGCCAGCATTTCCACAGGGCGGGCGCCCAAAAGCGACCACATCGCCATCTCGACAGCGCCGGTGTCGGAGCCGGGGACGATGCCGATACGGTAATCGGCGGGGACGCCCAGAATTTCACGGGTCAGGTCGATCGCTTCTTTCAGCTTGGCCTTGCCGACAGCGGCACGGTGCGAGCGGCCAAGAGGCGCATCGCCAAGCAGATCAAGCGTATAGCCGGGGATTTTGGCGCAGGGGCCAGAGGAAAAGCGCGGATTTGCCGGGCGCTGTGCCGGTGCGGTCAGGTCAGTCATGCTATCCTTCCAGATAAACGCCCCTCGGTGGGGAGGGGTTTCCCAAGACCGTGGGTATCGGGGCTTTCGGGGTGGCACAAGCGCAAAAATCGCGTTAAAGCGCCGCATCATCTGCAAAAAACGACGCAAATCTCCACTATCGGAAACTTCTGATGCTCATTGCCACCCTGCTGACCAACCCTGAAACGCCGAAGCTTGACCGTGTTGCGGTGGAATCCTTGCGCAATGCTTGGGGGGGCGGGGATGCGATCTGGCTGGATCCGGGCGTTGCGGCCGAGTTTCCTGTTGAGGAGGTTCCGGCAAATCTGTGGGAGGTCTGGCAGGGTTTTCAGGCGATGGGAATTGACCTTGCCGTGCAGGCCGCCGAGGGGCGCAAGAAACGCCTTTTGATTGCCGATATGGACAGCACCATGATCCAGCAAGAGTGCATTGATGAATTGGCGGACGAGGCGGGGGTTGGGGCCTATGTCGCGTCGATCACGGCCCGCGCCATGAATGGCGAGTTGGATTTCGAGGCGGCCCTGCGCGAGCGGGTGGGGCTTTTGAAAGGGTTGGATGAGGCGGTGATTGCCCGTGTCATCCGTGACCGCATCACCCTGATGCCGGGGGGGCGTGCGCTGGTCGCCACGATGCGGGCAAACGGGGCCTATGCGGCGCTGGTATCGGGGGGGTTCACCGCCTTTACCGGGGCGATTGCCGGGGTGCTTGGGTTTGATGAAAACCGCGCCAACACGCTTTTGGCGGAGGGTGGCAAGTTGACGGGCCAAGTGGCGGACCCGATCTTGGGCAAAGCTGCGAAGGTGCAGGCGCTGGAAGATATTTCCGCCCGGTTGGGCTTTACCCCGCATGAGGCGATTGCGGTGGGGGACGGAGCGAATGATCTGGGGATGTTGGGACTTGCGGGTATGGGCGTGGCGCTGCATGCCAAGCCGAGCGTGCAGGCGGAATGTCAGATTCGCGTCAATCACGGCGATCTGACGGCGCTTCTTTACCTGCAAGGCTATGCCCGCGATCAGTTTTCCGAATGATCGTTTGGATAGGCGGGGAATTGCAATTGGCCATCGGTGATTTGGTAATAATCACCCTTGTCGGCAGTGAAGATGTGGCTTGAAAGCTGGCCCCCGGTCGGGTTGTCGATGCACCCCGCCTCGATCGAAAAACTGTCATCCTTGGCGCGGAAATACAGGCCCGAAGCACAGGTCGGGCAAAAGCCGCGCGTGCCGCCGCCGGGGCTGGTGTGTTCGGCCACATGGCGGGATTGCCAGGCCACGGCGGATTCGTCCGCATCAAAACTGGCGGAGTAGTGCCCCGAAGTCTTGCGGCATTGGGTGCAATGGCAGGCCCAAACCGCGCCCATCGGGCCGGGCAGGGTGAAATGGTTGGCACCGCAAAGGCAGCTTCCTTGCAGGGTTTCGGCACTTGACGGTTCGGGCGCAGGCCCGCCCGCCGGGTCATAATAGTCGCCCGCATCCTCATGGAACCAGCTTTCCCCGATGGTCAGCCCCGTTGGCCCGTCAAAGGCGCCTGCCGCGATGGAGATGCGGGCCTCGCCGGTGGGTTGCCAGAACAGAAACGCCCCGCAGCCGCCACAAAACCCGCGACGCGCCTGCGGGGAGGCGTCATACCAGCGCAGGCCTTCGTCCCGGATCAGCCGGAAATCCTTGTGCCATGCGAAGGTCGCGGCCCAGAAATGGCCCGACTGTTTGCGGCATTGCGTGCAGTGGCAGGCGATGACGTGGCGGTCGGGGGTGGCTTCGAACACCACTTGGCCGCAAAGGCAGGACCCGCGCATCATTCTGCCTTTTCAAAGATTTCCGCCAGAAGCGGCACCAACCAATCTTCATCGACCTTGGTAAAGGCGGCTGGCGTGTTGCTGTCGAGGTCCAGCACGCCCAAGAGCTTGCCTGCCCCGTTCCAGACCGGCAGGACCAGTTCGGACCGGGTGGTTGAAGAACAGGCGATATGGTCGGGGAAGGCATCGACATCGGGGATGTTCAAGACCTTTCCGCTGCGTGCCGCGGCCCCGCAAACCCCGCGCGAAAACGGGATGACAAGGCAGCCATGCCCGCCCTGATAGGGGCCGATCTTCAAAAGCTCTGGCCCGACGACCCGGTAAAACCCGGTCCAATCCGACAGGGGGTGGCCATGGTGAATTTCGCATACCAGCGTGGCCATCAGGGCGACGGTATCGGTTTCGCCGTGGCATAGCGCGTGGATGCTGGCGGTGATTTCGGTGTAATCCATTTCAATACCCCCCGATCAGTATCCCAAGGCGCAGCCGTCTTTGCGTGGATCAGACGCCCCGATCAACACGCCATCTTGTCCGATCAGAATGGCTTGCCCGCCGCCAATCGGTTCATGCGCGACCGACATCTCATGGCCCATTGCCGCCAGTTCCTCCCGCACCTTTGGCGCATAACCGCGTTCGATCTGAAATCCCTCACGGCCAGAGAAGCATCGCGGCGCGTCGATGGCTTCCTGCGGATCAAGCCCGAAATCCACCATATTGGTGACATAGCGCGCATGGCCGCAGGGCTGATAGGCCCCGCCCATGACGCCAAAGGGCATGGTGACGCGGCCATTTTGTTTCAGCATGCCGGGAATGATCGTGTGCATCGGGCGTTTGTTGGGGCCTGCCTCATTCGGGTGGCCGGGTTCCAGCGTGAACCCCGCGCCGCGGTTTTGGAAATTGATCCCGAATTTGGAGGAGGCAAGGCCAGAGCCAAAGCCCCAGAAGATCGAATAGATCAGGCTGACCGCCATGCGGTCACGGTCCACCACCGTGATATAGATCGTGTCCTTATGCACCGCCTCGGTCAGGGGTTTTGCCGCCGCCATCGCGCGTTTGGGGTTGATCAGGGCGGCCAGTTTCGCCGCGGTTTCGGGGGCCAGCATGTGATCCAGCCGCAGGGTCGGATCGGCGATAAAGCGGTCGCGCGCATCATAGGCCAGTTTCGCGGCCTCTGCCTCAATATGGGCGCGCTCAGTGCCGAAGGGGTCCATCGCGGGCAGATCGAAATGCGACAGGATGTTCAGCATCAAAATGGCTGTCGCGCCTTGGCCGTTTGGCGGGTGTTCGTAAAGATCGGTGCCCTTGTAGGCGCCATGAATGGGGGTGGTGTAATCGCTGGTCACGCCCGCGAAATCCTCAAGCGTATGGCTGCCCCCCATGGCACGCAGCGAGGCGACCATATCCTCGGCCACCTCGCCTTCGTAAAAGCCTTTGCGCCCATGGCGGGCGAGGGAACGCAGCACCTGCGCCTGTCCCGGCGCGCGGAAGATCTGCCCCACCGTCGGCACCCTGCCGCCAACAAGATAGTGATCGCGCGCGGCCCCTTGCAGGGCGGGGGCGTCGTCCGCCCAATCAAATGCCACGCGGGGGGCGACGGGGATGCCATCTTCGGCATAGCGAATGGCGGGGGCGGTGATCCGGTCCAGCCCAAGTTTGCCGTGATCGTCCGACAGGCGGCAAAAGGCCGCCATTGCGCCGGGCAGGGTGACAGGGGCGATCCCGCGCAGCGGAACGGTTTTATGCCCTTGATCGCGCAATGCCTGCGCATCGTATCCGGCAGGTGAGCGGCCCGAGCCGTTCAGCGCCAAGATGTCCTCGGTCCCGGCAGGTTTCAGCAAGACAAAGCAATCACCGCCAATGCCGCACATCTGCGGCTCGGCAATGCCCAGCACAAAAGCCCCGGCGAGGGCGGCGTCCACCGCATTGCCGCCAGCCTGAAGCGTATCGATGGCGACCTTGGCCGCCAAAGGGTGCGAGGTGGCGCAGACGCCATTGGTTGCATAGACCGCAGAGCGGCCGGGCAGGTGAAAATCGCGCATGAAGAAGCCCTCCGAAGGTTATCAGCCTAGGAGGGCGGTGCAGATTTGCCAAGGCCGCCTCAAACGGGCCGGACTGGCAAGTGCCCCGGCGCGGTGAACTGGGTGGGGGCTTTCGTCCACCGCGCCGAGGGAAGCTTTATGCAGCTACAGGGACATATATGCTGCTGCTGCACGGCGGTTTCAGGGGGAAAATATGACGTTTCCGCGTCAGCACATGTGATGCTGAAACAGTGCGGCCTTCTGTTCAGGATTGTTCGTCAGGCAGCACAAAAGACAACCGGTTTTCCCCATCGGCGCGGTGATAGCGCAACTCTGTGACGAGGCTGCGAATCAAGAACCAGCCAAAGCCCCCTTCGGGAAGATCGGCAGTTGGCCCCAAAGGTTGAAAATCGCCCTTCGGCAAGCACAGGCCGGGCATCGCCGCCCCGCAGTCTATCACCTTGCAATCAAGGCCGGTTTCGATGTGGGACAGGATGACCCGGATATCGCCCGCCCGGTCGGCGTAGGCGTGCTCCACGATGTTATTCAGCACTTCTGCCAAGACGATTTCGGCCGATGACAGCAGATTGGCCGAAAACCCTGCGAGCAGGTCGCTGGTCAGGATGCTCAGAAGGGCGCAGCGGACCGCATCGGCCGTGCCCGGTAACGCCACCTGAAGCGCGGGCGGGCGGATCAGGTCGCGCCGTAAGGTCATGGCGGGCACCTGCGGCACAAGGGCAGGTCGCCATGGCGTAACCGCGCTGTCTTGTGGATCCTTGGGCTCCACCGCTGACCCGGATTTACCCCACATTCCGCAGGCCATCCGGCACAGCGTCATGGATGGTGAAGATGGTGTCCATCCGTGTCAGCCGGAAAACCTTTTGCACGGTCGGGGTCAGGCCGGAAAGCTCCAGCGTGCGATCGGGTGCGAGGGCCTTTAGCACGGCGACGACGGCCCCCAGACCGGAGCTGTCCAGAAAGGCGACGTTCGACATGTCGAGAACCACGCGCGGGGCTGTGCTGGCCCCGGTGATATCCCGCATCCGGTCTTTGAACTGAATGGCGCTGGCCGCGTCGATCCTGTCCTGCGTCGTGCGGATCACAAGCATCTCACCGCGTTCCTTCGCCAATAACTCCATCTCAAATGCCCTTTCATACCGGCTGGTCCGGCTCAGGCTAGGATCGAGATGTTACCGAAGTGTAAGTCTGTGCTGGGAAAATCAGTTCAATTGAAACTGAAGCGGATAGCGACCATCCTCGAAGTCACCGAACAGGTCGGGCAGATCGGGATGATCGACAGGCTCACCGGTTTCGTCCGGGACAAGGTTTTGTTCCGACACATAGGCCACATAGTAGCTTTGGTCATTTTCGGCCAACAGATGATAGAATGGCTGGTCCTTGTTGGGCCGGGCATCTTCGGGCATGGCGTCATACCAAGCGTCGGTGTTGGAGAAAATCGCATCCACATCAAACACCACGCCCCGGAACGGATGCTTCCGGTGACGCAGGACCTGCCCGATATGGTATTTGGCGTCGGTCTTCAGCATGGGCGTGCGCTCTCCTTGTTTGGTTACTAATCCCTCAAGGCCGGGGTTGTCCATGCTTGCGGCGCGCCTCAAAAGAAACAGTCTGTGGCGGTACGGGCCGAAATTGCGGCGGGATTTGGCCGAGGCGATGGCAACAGCTAACAGAAAACTGATCTGCCAAGGTGTGACAGCCCATTTCCCTTGCCGGCCTTTTGGCCTATCCTTCCGGCAAAAGAAAAACGTGAGGGGCAAATGAGCAGAACTCTCCGTGCGTCGATCCTTGTCCTTCTCCTCGCCTCTTGCGGTGGGGGCAATTACAAGGCGCCGCGCAATCTGGATGATGCATGTGCGATCCTGTCGCAACGGCCGACCTATTGGCGCGCCATGAAAAAGACCGAACGCAAATGGGGTGTGCCGGTGTCGGTCCAGATGGCGGCGATCTATCAGGAATCAAAGTTTATCGGCAATGCGCGCACCCCGCATCGCTTTGCGCTGGGGGTCATTCCGATGGGCCGTCAGTCTTCGGCCTATGGCTATAGCCAAGCCCTGGACGGCACATGGGAGGAGTATCAGCACGAAGAAGGCGGGCGCCGCGCGCGGCGTGACCGCATCGAGGATGCAACCGACTTCATGGGCTGGTATATGCACAACTCCACCGAGAAGCTGGGCATTTCCAAATCCGATGCCGAGGCGCAGTATCTGGCCTATCACGAGGGCCGCACCGGCTATGTCAACCAAAGCTATCTCGACAAGCCCTGGCTGGTCGAGGTTGCGGCGGCGGTTGGGGCGCGGGCGGTCTTGTATGAGGGCCAGTTGAACTATTGCCGCTAAAGCGCGTCAGGTTTGAAGGGAATCGGAAAGTGCGGCCTCTCGCATAGGCGCGACGCGCTTTTCGATACCACTTGTTTCAAAGAAAACCTGACAGGATCAAAGGCTTAGTTCTTGACCTTCCGGCGGCTTTTTTCTTCGACAATGTTGAAGAGAGAGGACTTCAAATCGCCGACGGGCTGCAATTCACCCAAGATCACCGTGGTTTGCTGACCCAGATCATCGGTGATGATCCATTGCCGCAAGGTGACGGGGTTGGCCGTGAACACCAGTTCAATGGTGCCGTATTCGGGATGTTCAGGGTCTTGCGCCACGATGCGGGTGGTGTTCTCCACCTCCTTGTGGCCCACCACCATTTTCGCACGGCCAAGGTCGATCTTCGGGGCGAGGATCAGGTTCAGCGGCGTGCGCCTCAGCGGGTATTCTTCGGCGGGCTGGTTCGACTTGCCGTCAAAGATCGCCACCGTTTCGGCCGAGGCAAGGACAAGGCTTTTGTCCGGTGGGGCATATTCAAACCGCACGCGGCCGGGGCGTTTGATATAGATCTTGCCCAAGGAAACCGAGCCATCCCCGTTCACCTGCGTGAAATCCGATTGCACGGTGGAGATCTGGTTGAGATAGGCCGACAGTTCCGAAAGCCCGATCTTATCCGCCAGTGCGGGCAAGGGCAGGGCCATCAGGGCCAGCGAGGTGACAAGGGCGGACAGCGGTTTCATAAGCGTCATATAGGCCATCGCAAGACGTCTGGCACCCCCCGACCGATCAACTGGCGGAGAGGTGCCGAGCGCGTCAAGTCACCGCTCCGGCACCAGAATCTCGCGCTTGCCGACATGGTTCGCCTGGGTGACGACGCCTTCTTCTTCCATCTGCTCCACCAGACGCGCGGCCTTGTTATAGCCGATGCCCAGTTTGCGCTGGATGTAAGAGGTGGAGCATTTGCGGTCCTTGGCCACGATCGCCACCGCCTGATCGTAAAGCGCGTCGTCCGACGACTCGCCGCCGCCAAGGCCCAGCACCATGTCGATGTCGGAGGCCGCGTCATCCTCGGGGCCTTCCACCACGCCCGACATATAGGAGGGCGGGCCGAAGGATTTGAGGTGGTTCACCACCTCCTCGACTTCTTCATCCGACACGAAGGGCCCGTGGATACGGGAAATCCGCCCGCCCCCCGCCATGTAGAGCATGTCCCCCATGCCCAGAAGCTGTTCGGCCCCTTGTTCGCCCAAGATTGTGCGGCTGTCGATCTTTGATGTCACCTGGAAGGAAATCCGGGTGGGGAAGTTTGCCTTGATCGTGCCGGTGATCACATCGACCGAGGGCCGCTGCGTGGCCATGATGAGATGGATGCCGCTTGCCCGCGCCATCTGCGCCAGACGCTGGATGCAGGCTTCAATCTCTTTGCCCGCGACCATCATCAGGTCGGCCATTTCGTCCACGACCACCACGATATAGGGCAGGGAGACCGGGGCGAATTCTTCGGTTTCAAAGACGGGATCGCCGGTTTCTTCATCAAAGCCGGTCTGGATGGTGCGCTTGAACATCTCGCCTTGCGAGATGGCTTCTTTCACCCGACCGTTATACCCCTCGATATTGCGCACGCCCATCTTGGACATCTTGCGGTAACGCTCTTCCATCTCGCCCACGACCCATTTCAGGGCGACGACGGCCTTTTTCGGGTCGGTCACAACCGGCGACAAAAGGTGCGGGATGCCGTCATAGACGGAAAGTTCCAGCATCTTCGGGTCGATCATGATGAGACGACATTCGTCCGGCGTCAGCTTGTAGAGGAGCGACAGGATCATCGTGTTGATCGCCACCGATTTGCCCGACCCCGTGGTCCCGGCAATCAGAAGGTGGGGCATCTTGGCAAGGTTGGCGACAATGGGATCGCCGCCGATATCTTTGCCCAAGGCCAGCGGCAGGCGCAGGTTGCTGTCGCCAAAATCGCGGGCGGCCAAAATTTCGCGCAAGACCACCTTTTCGCGGTGCGAGTTCGGCAGTTCGATCCCGATCACCGTGCGGCCCGGAACGGTGGAAACCCGGGCCGACAGCGCCGACATCGACCGCGCGATGTCATCGGCCAGACCGATCACGCGGGACGCTTTCAGACCGGGGGCCGGTTCCAGTTCATACATCGTCACGACCGGACCGGGGCGGACCGAGACGATCTCACCCTTGACGCCGTAATCGTCCAGCACGGTTTCCAGCATGCGGGCGTTTTCTTCCAGGGACTCGTCCGAAAGCGTGTGGCGCTGGATTGAGGTCGGGTTGGTCAACAGCGACAGCGGCGGCAATTCATATTCCGGTGCGGCATCGTCAAACCGCAGATGCGGTTGGGATTCCGCCATGGCGCGGGTTGACGGGGCAACGGGCTTTTTCACCGCATGTTGCACCACCGGGCGACGGTCGAGCGTGATCGGCGTCACGCGCGATGCAGCGGGGGCGGGATCGACATAGGCTTCGGGCTGCCAATCGGTTTCGGCCAAATCGTCGTCGTCTTCCGCGGCTTCGGGATAGGCGGTTTCGATGAAATCATCCTGCGCGAAAGCGTTCGGCGTGGCGACCTTCGGTGCTGTGGGGGCAAGGGTTGCCGTCAGCGGTGGTTCGGCGCGCAGGCCCGGCGGGCGGGTGTCGGCGATCAGGGGTTGCGGACCGCGCGGGCGCGTCATGCCCGGTTCGCGGCGCTGAATGGCGGCGGCAATCGGCGATAGCGAAGCCTCGGGCGCGCGGGTGCGGGCGGCGACGGCATTGGTTATGCGGGCCTTGATGCGATCATCCGAGGGCAGATCGTCAAAATCGTGGTCATGGGCCAGTACCGGTTCGACCAGTTCAGGCTCGGGGTCGATCGCACGACGCAAGAGGGCGGGCATACGGGCCAGCAACCCCACCTTTTCGCGCGGCGGGGCATATTGCGGGGCCTCGGCCAAGGGTTCGGCATAGCGCGCATCGGCGCGCAAGCTGTCGGGACGGCCAAAGGTGGCGGGGCTTTCATCCTGAACCACCGGCGGCGGGCTGCGCCGCACAACGCCGCGGGCCGCTTCGGCCATGACGGGGGCCGCAGCTTGCGCCTTGCGGCGATCTTGCAGGGCGGCGGCGGCGCGGGCGGTGCCCTGCGCGCCCTTGTTCGCGGCACCCAGAAGGCCCGAATAGGTCAGCACAAGGCTGGTCAAAAGGAAGCGGGCAAGGCTGCGGATTTCCGGGACGCTAAAGCCCATCACAAAAGCCATGAGGACGATCAGGGTCGCCCCCGTGGCCAGCGACAGCAATTTCAACGCAAAACCAGCGCCGACGGGCAGCAGGCCCAAAAGCGCCCCCACAACCGTATCGCCGAACAGGCCGCCCAGACCAAAGGAGTGGGTCCAGTCCGCGCCGGGAACCAGTGTGGCGCAATAGACCGCCGCAACGGCAATGGCGATGACGGCGAAAACCATGCGCGACAGCACGCGTTCGGCCCCGCGATGGGTGACGAAGCGCGCGCCCCAAGCGATCAGGATGAACGGAAGGGCCCAAGCCCCCTTGCCGCCGATGATGACCAGCGTCGAGGCCAGGGCCGCACCGAAGCCGCCAAGCGCATTGGAAATCGGCTTGTCCGAGGCGACCATCCAGCCGGGGTCTTGCGGCGAATAGGTCCACAGCATCACCATAAAGGCCAGCCCCAGCGCGATTTGCGCCAGACCGAACAACTCGCGCGACCGGCGTTCAAGCATGGCTTGCGTGCCTTGATCGAGAAGCGGGTCGCGTTGGCGGATCTGATAGGATGCCATGTCTTAGCCTCGTCCATAGAGACAGTCGCGGAGTGTCTCCAGCCCGCGCTGCATTTCTTGTTTGGGGGCCACAAGGGCGACCCGAATATACGTCTTGCCGGGGTTTTCGCCGCCAACATCGCGCGACAGATAGGCGCCGGGCAAAACCCGCACGCCGGTATCGCGCCACAATTTCAACGCGGCGGCCTCGCCATCATCGACCGGCAACCACAGGAAAAAACCGCCTACCGGGCATTGAAACCCTTGCAACCCCTTGAAGACCTGATCCGCCATGCGGAACTTGTCCTGATAAAGCGCCCGGTTTTCGCGGACATGGGTTTCATCGGCCCAAGCCGCCTCAGACACGCGCTGGATCGGCAGCGGCAAAGGCGCGCCGGCAAAGCTGCGCAGCTTGCGCATCCGGGCAATGCCTGCCCGCCCGCCCGCCACAAAGCCAGAGCGCAGGCCGGGCAGGTTGGAGCGTTTGGACAGGGAATGGAACGAAAACACCCGTTCAGGGTTCGCGCCAATCTCTGCCGCGACCTCCAAAGCACCGGGCGGCGGCGCAGAACGCCAGATTTCTGAATAACATTCGTCGGCGAAGATCAGGAAATCATGCTTTTCGGCCAAGGCCAGCAGGGTTTTCCAGTAATCGCGGCTTGCCACGGCCCCTTGCGGGTTTGCGGGGGAACAGATGTAGGCCACTGCCACCCGGTCGAGCGTTTCCGCAGGCAGGCTGGCGTAATCGGGCAGAAAGCCGGTGGCGGCTGTGGCGGGCACATAGCGCGGTTCTGCCCCCACGGTCAGCGCGGCCACGGCATAGACCTGATAAAACGGGTTCGGCATCAGGACGATGGGTTGCGCGCCGTTCTTGGTTTCAGGGCAGGTGGCGATCAGAGCATTGTAAAGCCCTTCGCGCGTGCCGTTCAGCACCATGACCTGATCTTCAGCAAGGCGCGCGCCATAACGCCGCTGGATCCAGCCGGTGATGGCCGACAGCAGTTCGGGCGTGCCGTCGTTGGGTGGATAAACGCCAAAGCCCGCAAGATTGGCATTCAGGATCGGACCGACGAACTCCGGCATCGGGTGGCGCGGTTCGCCGATGGTCATGGCAATGGGTTCGCCGCCGGGGGCGTGCGCATCCAACAGCTTCCGCAACCGCGGAAACGCATAATCTGGCAGGTTCGAAAACCGCTCAGGAAACGCCATACCGTGCCTCATGCTCGGGGTCGTATCGCCCCGTTTGATCCAAGATTAGCCGGGCCTTGCGCGCGGGTCCAGAAAAACCCTTGCGGTTTGCGGCCTGCGACCCACAAGTTGTTGCTTTTTCGTCCCGTTTTCGGGACGCGGCGCGCCTCAGGCCAAGGCGCGCTCGGCCGCCATGCCCAGCCTGAGGAGACGATCCTCCTGCATCGGTGCGGCCATCAGGCTAAGCCCACAGGAGGGTTGCGCCGTTGGCAGGGTCAGGGCGCACAGGCCCATCAGATTGCCGATGCGGGTGTTGCGCAGCGACAGAAGGTTCTCGCTGACGTAATAATCATGGTCGTGCATCAGCCGCTCCGCATTGGGCGGCAGGATGGGCGAGGTTGGCACCAGAACCGCGTCATAGCCCGCCATCGCCTGCGCCCAAGCCGCGCGGATGACATGCAAACGCCGCCATGCCGCGACATAATCGGTTGCCTTGAACGCGGCGCCCGCGCGGAACCGCTCCAGAATCCGCGGGAACATCTTCTCCGGCGCGGTTTCAATCGTTGGGCCCCAGATGCCATAGGCCTCGGAGGTCATCAGGATCGCGGTCAGGCCCATCGCCTCGGTCAGATCGGGGAAACGGCCCCGTTCGATGCGGGCGCCTGCGCGGGCCAACCGGGCCAGCGCATCCTCAAAACCTTGCGCCGGGCGATCCCGCAGATCATCCAATGCCACGGTTTCCAAGACCAAAAGCCGCGCACCTGTCAGGCCGGTGCCTTCAAGATCGGGCGCGCGGCGGTTCTCAAGGGCGGCGAGAATATGGGCGCAATCCTCGACCGAATGAGCCAAGGGGCCAACCGTGTCGAAGGTTTCGCACAGCGGCACAACCCCGGTTAGCGGCAACCGCCCGGCGGTGGTTTTCAATCCGACAAGATCATTCCAAGCCGCCGGAATGCGCACGGAGCCGCCGGTATCCGACCCGATGGCTGCGGGCGCCAGCCCATAGGCGACCGAGGCCGCCGCCCCTGAGGACGACCCGCCCGGAACCGCATTTTCATCATTGATGCAAGGGCTTGTCGCCGTCACGGGGTTCAATCCCAACCCCGAGAACGCCAGTTCCGACATATGGGTCTTGCCCAGACAGACCAGCCCGTCGCCGGTGGCCGCCGTCAAGACCGCGGCATCGGCCTGCGGCACGCGGCCCTTCAAAAGCGCGGAGCCTGCCTCGGTTCCAATGCCTGCTGTGTCGAACAAATCCTTCCAGCTCAGCGGCACGCCATCCAAAAGCCCCTTGCGCATCCCCGACTTGGCCCGGGTGGCGGCCCCCATCGCCTCGCCCCGTGCGCGGGCGGCGGTGGCGCGGGCATAGATGCGGGGGGCAAGCGGGTGCGTGTCGATCCTGTCGAGGAAGAATTCGGTCAGTTCCACCGGGTTGATGGTGCCCTTGCCGATGGCACGACCCAAGTCTGACGCGGTCATGTTGGTCCAGGTTTTCGACATTGCGAGCCTCCATTTGCCCAAAGGCTAGCGGCAAGGCGGCGCATGGACAATCCCGCACGACAGACCATATTGAACGGTATGGAACATGACGCCGATATTCTGATTGTGGGGGGCGGGCTGAATGGCCCGGCTTTGGGACTGGCCTTGGCGCAACGCGGGCTTCGCGTGACGGTCATTGACGCGCGTCCCGCGCCAACCCGTGCCGAGGCGGGGTTCGACGGCCGCGCCTATGCCTTGGCGATTGCCTCAAAACGGCTTTTGGCCGCGATTGGCGTTTGGCAGGGCCTTGAAGACAAGGTTCAACCCATCCTGAAGATTAAGGCGAGCGATGGGCGGCCCGGCCAAGGGCCAGCGCCGTTTTTTCTGACCTTCGACGCGGCCGAGTTGGAAGAAGGCCCGATGGGCTTCATGGTCGAAGATCGGCACCTTTATGCGGCCTTTCTCGCGGCGATGCGGAACACGCCGGGCGTCACGTTGATTTCTGGTGAAACCGTTGTTTCGCAAGAGGTTACGCCGCAAGATGTGTCGGTGACGCTGGCCTCGGGCCGGGCCTTGCGCGGGCGGGTTCTGGTGGGTTGTGACGGTCGCGCCTCGGGTGTGGCGCAGCGCGCCGGGATCAAGCGGCAGGGCTGGGGTTATGGCCAGACGGCGCTGGTGACGGCGGTGCGGCACGAACGGAACCACGACGGCACGGCGCATCAGTATTTCATGCCCTCTGGCCCCTTGGCCATTCTGCCGCTGCCGGGCGGGCACCATTCCTCGATCGTGTGGAGCGAGACGGACGCGGCTGCGGCCGCCATTCAGGCCTTGGAGGATGACAGCTATTTGCAGGCGCTGCGGCCGCGCTTTGGCGACTTTCTGGGCGAGATTGCCTTGGCGGGCGCGCGGTTCACCTATCCCTTGAATCTGACCTTGGCCGAAGCCTTTGTGCGGCCGCGGATCGCGCTTGTCGGTGATGCGGCGCATGGGGTGCATCCGATTGCGGGGCAGGGTCTGAACCTTGGCTTCCGCGATGTGGGTGCCTTGGCAGAGGTGCTTATCATGGCCGCGCGGCGGGGCGAGGATATTGGCGCCGTGGACGTACTGGAGCGGTATGAGCGCTGGCGGCGGTTTGACAGCACGACGCTTGCCTTGGGAATGGATGGCGTCAACCGGCTGTTTTCCAATGACAATCCCTTGCTGCGCGCCGGGCGGGACTTGGGGCTGGGGCTGGTCAATGCACTGCCCGGTCTGCGGCGCGGCTTCATGCGGCAAGCGGCAGGGCTGCAAGGGGAATTGCCGAAGCTTTTGGCCGGTCAGCCGATCTGATCGGCTGGCCCGTGCGAACGGGCTGTGCGGGCGGGCTGTGCGGGTTCAGTCGATGTTGCGCGCCTCGGACACCAGCATCACCGGGATGCCGTCGCGGATCGGATAGGCGAGATGCGCGGCCTTGGAAATCAACTCATGTGCCTCGGCATCATAGGTCAGCATGGCCTGTGTCAAGGGGCAGACCAAGGCCTCCAGCATGCGGCGGTCGGTTTCGGTTCCGTTGTCGTTCATTGCAGCACCTCATCGCTACCGCCCGACCGGAGCGAAAATTCCATCAAGGTCACCAAGGTTTCGCGCCGGGTGACCAAAGACGGGGCTTCCAGCAGGGCCTGCTTGTCTTCGGGAGACAGCGGCAACAGCATGGACAGGGCGTTGATCAGCAATTCCGGCTCGGCGCCTTTCAGGCTTTCCCAATCGGTGCCCAGTTTGTGATGCGCAAAAAACCGGCCCAGTTGTTCCAGCAGGGTTGGGCGGTCAAGGCCGGGGTCTTCTTCGGCCGCGCCGGTATCCCGGGCAAAGGGCGACCAATCGACCAGCGCCCGGCGATAGGGGGGGAAGCCTTGCACCTCCTCGCGCAGGCGAAAGCGGCTGATGCCCGACAGGGTGATCATATAGCGGCCATCCTCGGTTTCCGAAAACGCCGTGACCCGGCCGGCACAGCCAATCGCGGAAAGCAGCTTTTCACCGCCCGGCCCCAGCCGTGGCTGGATCATGCCGATCAGCCGTGATGGCGTTTTCAGGCAATCTTCCAGCATCGCCAGATAGCGCGGTTCGAAAATATGCAGCGGCAACCGGGTGCGCGGCAGCAAAAGCGCACCGGGCAGTGGAAAGAGCGGGATGATCTCGGGCAGGTCTGGGGTCATGCCCGAAACATAGCGCAGTTTTCGATCAGGCAAAGATCAATGACGACAGCCGACGGCGGCCCGCCAAGACAATCGGGTCTTGCGGTTTCAAGGCGTCGAATATGGTGAAAAGTTGGGTCTTGGCGGCGCCGTCGTTCCATTCGCGGTCCAGCTTGAACAGATCCAAGAGCGTGGTCACCGCACCCTCGACATCGCCCGAGGCGTGCTGGGCTGAGGCCAGATCGAACATCACCTGCCGGTTGGCCGGGTCTTTGGCCAGCGCGGCCCGCAAATCATCCACCGGGCCAGCCTTGGCGGCTTGGCGCGCCAATTCAATCTGGGCGCGGGCGGCCTCGACCTCTTTCGACTTGGCAAGGGCGGCGGGGGCATTGGCCAGCAGCGTCTCGGCCTGATCCAGATCGCCAAGCGCCACATGGGCGCGGATCAAACCGCCATAGGCGGTGGCGTTTTCAGGCTCTTCTTCCAAAATGGCTGCAAAGGTTTCGGCGGCATCGGCGGCAGCCCCTTCGGTCAGCATTTCCTCGGCGGCGGCCAGCGCATCGGCCAGACCGTTATCCGCCCCGCCACCCATCTTCGACAGGGTTTCGACGAATTTCTTGATTTCCGAACCGGGGATGGCCCCTTGAAAGCCATCAACCGGCTGGCCGTTGAAAAAGGCGTAAACCGTCGGGATCGACTGGATGCGCAACTGGCCCGCCAGCGCCTGATTCTCATCGACGTTGATCTTGACCATCCGCACCGCCCCTTTGGCGGCGGTGACGGCGGCTTCCAGGGCCGGGCCAAGCGTTTTGCACGGACCACACCACGGCGCCCAGAAATCGACAATGACGGGCACGGTTTGCGACGGTTCGATCACATCGGCCATGAAGCTGGCCTCAGAGCCGTCCTTGATAAGGTCAGTAGCCGCGGGTTTGTCGGATGCGCCGAACATGTCATGTCCTCATACGAAATTGCTTGGCCCTATATGCGACGGCTTGGGCCGGATTTGAAGGGGCAGGCTTTACCGGCTGCGGGGGGCCGGATAGCTTGCCGAAAACGGAGATGCTCGATGACCTTGGTTCTGTGTTTTGGTGACAGCAACACGCATGGCACCCCGCCGATGCAGGCAGAAGGTGAGTATCGCCGCTTTGGTGCAGAGGTGCGCTGGCCGACCCGGATGGCGCGCGCCTTGGGCTGGGATCTGGTGGAGGAAGGTCTGCCGGGGCGCACCGCGCAATGGGGCGACGCCGTGATGGGCCCGATCATGAACGGGATCGACGGGCTGAAGATTGCGCTGCAAAGCCATGGGCCGATTGACTGGCTGGTTCTCATGCTGGGAACCAATGACGCCAAGGCCCGGTTTGGCGCCAGCCCCGAGCTGATCACCGGCGGGATTGCCGCGCTGTTGGATATCGCCCAATCGCCCGAGATGCAGACCCGCCACAACGGGTTTGGCGTGCTGCTGGTTTGCCCGCCGCCGGTGATGGAGGGCGTTGGCCCGATTGCCAATCAGTTTTACGGCGCGCATCGGCGTGGCGTGGAATTGCCCGGCCATTACCGCGCCTTGGCGGCCTCGCGCGGGGTGCATTTTCTGGATGCGGGTCAAGTGATGCAGGTCAGCCCGCAAGATGGCGTGCATTTCGATGCGGAAAACCATGCGCTTTTGGCGACAGCGGTCGCGGCGGCCCTAAGGGTGCAGGCTTGACCAGCCACAGCGCGCGGCCAGTGTTTCAACCGGGTGATCGGTGCCGATGGCCATGCTCTCGCGGATGTCGGTGGATTGCCGATTGCGCCAGCGGTCGCGCCGCAGATGCAGGCCGGTGCGGCTGATCTTGGTGATTGGGGTGCGAATGGGCAGGGCGGCGGCCCATTTGCGCTGCATGAAGCGGTAGGCCTCATCAAAATCGGTGCCAAGTGCGCCATGGTAGCGGTCATTGTGGATGCAGGGCAGGGCACCGGCATAGGCCCCAAACCCCGCCGCGCGGGCGGTTTGCACAATATCGGTGCCATAAAGATGCCAGCCGGGCAGCGTTTCATCAAAGCGCAGGCCTGCGCTGCGGTTGAGAACGATCAGCAACTCATCAAAGGCCTGCACCGGAACGGATGCCATCGGCACCCGGCCAACGATCGACCCGAGGGAGGAGGACCACACGGGGCCGACATGCGTTCCATCCAATCCGATGCCAAAGCTGCCAAAAACGGCCCAATCGGGCGGCAGTTCGGCCAGGCGTGCGGCCAAAAGCCGGTCCCATCCGGGCGGCAGATAGACATCGTGATGGGCAAAGATCACAACAGGCGCGGTGGTTGCGTCAAGCGCCCGGTTATAGGCGACGGCAGCCGACGGCGCGTCTTTTTCCACATGCAGGGGGATCGCTGCCAAAAGCGGGGAGCGGGCCAGATTGGCCGACAGGATCGCCTCGGAATGGCTGGCGCAGGCAAGGGTGAAATCACTCATGCGCCGGCCTCGCGGAAATGGTTGGCCAGCGTGCTGGCGAGAGGGTCGATATCGTGGCGTTCGAACACGCGGGCGCGGGCGGCGCGTCCCATTTCGACCAGACGTTCGGGCGGCATTTGTGACAAGGCATGAATGGCTGTTGCCAAGGCCATGGCATCGCCTGCGGGCACCGTCCAGCCTGCGTCGCGATTCACCAGTTCCGGCACACCCGCAATGGCCGTGGCGATCACCGGGCGGCCGTTGGCCATCGCCTCCATCAGAACCATCGGAAGCCCTTCGGCGAAGGAGGGCAGGATCAGGGCCTGCGCAGAGTCCAGCGCCTTTCTGACGCCCGCCTCATCCTGCCAGCCGGTCAGCGTGATGCGGGGGCTAAGCCCGAATTTCTCAATCAAGCCTTTGATCTGTTTGCGCAACTCTCCGTCGCCAACCAGCGTCAGATGCAGATTCGGCAGCGAAGGGGCGGCAATGGCCATCGCCTCGATCAAAAGACCAAAACCCTTTTGCGCCGAAAACCGCCCGACGGCGACCAGATGCGGCCCCCCGCCGGGCAGCGCCACCGGCAGCGGGAAACGGTCTGGTTCAATGCCGCAATGCACCACCTTGATCTTGTCCCAGTCAGCGGGCGCAACCCAGCGGCAAAGCTGGCTGCGGCCAAAGGAAGAAATTGCCACGACAAAGGCCGCGCCTTCGATCTTTTGCCGCAGTGACAGGGCGAGAGGGGCGTCGAATTCTTCAGGCCCATGCACGGTAAAGCTGAATTGCGGTCCGGCAAGGCTGTGGGCCAACAGCGCGACGGTGGCGGAATTGGTGCCGAAATGGGCGTGAAGATGGCCAATGCCCAAGTCTTGGCAGCGCCGGGCGATATAGGCAGCCTCGATCAGATAGATCAGGTGGCGCAATCGCCCGCCGGTGCCCGAAGGCCCGCCGGCCCCCCGCGCGCCACAGGCCCAGGCGCGCGCCAGCGCCACGAAGGTCGAGGCGGGGTGCAGGGCCATCCAGCCCAGTGCGGTGCCGATCAGGCGGATCAGCCCCATCTCCAGCACATGTTCGGTGCGGTAGTCTTCCGCAATATCGCCCGCATCGACCAGAGCATCACGGTCGGAGCGCATGGCAAAGCGATGCACGGGAACGGCAATACGTTCCAACGCCTGAATTTCGCGCCGGATGAAGGTATGCGAGGCGCGTGGATACGTGTTGACCAGATAGGCGAGTTTCACGTGACACCCTGAAATGACCACCGCCAGATAGGCGTGAGTTGCGGCAAGACTAAGGCCAAAGAGCTAACGAGTCCTCACCTGCCGCAGAATTTTGCACAGTATTGCCGCAAGGGCGCGGGGAAAACCGAGGCACGTTTCCCGCCTTCTTTTTGGCACAGTGCGGCTATAGCTTTCCGCAAGATGTCGATGCCTCATGCCCCTCAGCCCAAGACCCTGTTCCAGCGCGCGCTCACCAGTTCGATGCTGACGGCGGGGGCCTATGCGGTGACGCAGGGGTTGCGGCTGGTGTCAAATCTGATTCTGACGCGGCTTTTGTTTCCTGAAGCCTTTGGCATCATGGCACTGGTTTCGGTGGCGCTGGTTGGGTTGTCGATGTTTTCCGACATGGGAATCGGCCCTGCCATCAGCCGCCATCCGCGCGGCGACGAGCCGGAATTTCTGGACACCGCCTTCAGTTTCGATGTGGTGCGGGGGGCCGTCTTGTGGCTTTTGACCTGCGCGCTGGCTTGGCCGATGGCGTGGATCTATGCCGCGCCGGACCTGCTGCAACTTTTGCCCGCCGCCGGGCTGACCTTGTTCATCGCCGGTTTCAACCCGACGCGCATTGATACGGCAAACCGCCATCTTCTTTTGGCCCGCGTCACCTTTCTGGACCTTATGGCGCAGGTGATTGGCATTTTATCAATGATTGCCTTGGCCTTTGTGCTGAAATCGGTTTGGGCGCTGGTGGTCGGGGCGATCATCGGCGCGCTGGTCAAGCTGATCGTCATGCACCTGTGGCTGCCGGGGCGGCCAAACAGCTTTCGCTGGGATCGTGAGGCGGGGCGCGATCTGATCCACTTTGGCAAGTGGATCTTTCTGTCAACAGCCTGTGGCTTTTTGCTGTCGCAGGGCGACAAGGCGATTTTCGGCGCTTATCTGACCACGGCCGAGTTGGGGATTTACAACATCGGATGGTTTCTGGCCTCGTTTCCCATACTTTTGGCCGGGGCGGTGACCGGACGCATTCTGATTCCGCTTTACCGTGAACATCACCCGGCCGCTTCGGCAGAGAATGCGCGGAAGATGCGGCGGCTGCGCTATCTGGTATCGGGCGGGACGCTGGTGCTGTTGGCGGTGCTGGGGGTGATCGGGGTGCCTCTGGTGGGGCTGCTTTATGATGCGCGCTATCAGTCGGCGGGGCTGGTGGTGGTTCTTATGGCCATGGTGCAAATGCCTGCGGCCATCGGCATGACCTATGATCAATCGGCGCTGGCGGCCGGGGATTCCCGCAATTACTTTCTGTTGATGGCGATCAAGGCAGGGGTGCAGACCGCGGCATTCTTGATCGGCATGGAGATGGCCGGGCTTTGGGGCGCGCTGATCGCGCAAGGATTGGCGTTGACCGTGCTGCATCCGGGAATCGCGTGGCTCGCACATAAGCATATGGCTTGGGATGTGCGCCATGATCTGACGTTTTTCCTGCTGGCGGCGGTTCTGGTCGCGGGAATTCTGTGGATCAATCACGGGTCATTGGGTCTTTAGCCCGAAGCCCCGGATTGATGTATTGACAATATATCTAAGGCTGTTCCGTTTTTGTTGCACCCCTTGGTTGCGCTGTTGAAATGGCGCCAAAATCAGCGGTTTTTGTCAGGGGTGGCTATTTTTTACTGGAATTGTTTCCAGTTCGCGCAAAGACTGCACGAGACGGCCAAAAGGAGTGACAATGCTCGCAGGTGTGCTTGTGTCGGCGGTGCTCGGTGGGATTGCGGGTTTTTGCTTTTCTCTGCCGCAGGACCTGGGGGTCGTGCATATGCTGCTTTCCTACCAAATGGGTGGAATGATTGCCGTTTTGTCGTTTCTTGCACTGGCAAGGCTGCCTTCGCCAGCGGAGTTTCGTCGCCCCTGATTGGGCGCCTTCCCAAAACAATTGCACAGAGACTTTGCCTTTGGCGCCGAAGCGAATCGCTTCGCGGTGCGGATGTGCGAGGCTTTCTGCCTGAGATTGTTTTCTGGCAAATTGCGGCAACAAAAAGGCGAGTTTTGGCGAGAATTCAAGGTAAACTTGACATCAATGTGGCGAAATTAAGAAGTCTGCACTCGCCAACCCCATGGTCCTGCCTGTAAAATGTCAGGTGGGGGCGTGCTTGTAGAGTGCGATTTTGTGCTGCGATTTCAACATCATTCGATCCTTTTTGGGGGACGAAACGGTTATTTTTGCCGTAAAGATGGGGCTGATCCGCCGCCATGCGCTTTGCATTGTAGTCGGGTGACCAACAATGACGATGACCTTTCCCGAATTCAGTGCCGGCCTCGGATTGCCGGGCGATGCCAATGTGCAGGCCGCCCAGGCAATGCCGCCGCGCACGGGCCTTTATCGCCATGCCTTCAAGCGGGTTCTTGATATTTCGATCATTCTTTTGGCTGCGCCGGTGGTTGTGCCTGTTGTCGCGGCCCTTGCTGTGGCGGTGGCCCGCGATGGCGGCAAGCCGTTTTACAGCCAGATGCGCGTCGGCAAGGGGGGCAGGCGCTTTCGGATGTGGAAGCTGCGCAGCATGGTCAGTGACGCGGATGAGCGGATGGAAGACTATCTCGCCGCCCATCCCGAGGCGCGAGTGGAATGGGACACCACGCAGAAGCTGAAGCACGATCCGCGCATCACCTCGGTGGGCAAGATTTTGCGGCAGACTTCGCTGGATGAGTTGCCGCAACTGTGGAATGTGCTGCTGGGCGAGATGAGCCTCGTCGGTCCGCGGCCGATCATGTTAAGCCAACAAGTGATCTATCCGGGCGTGGCCTATTATCTGCTGCGGCCGGGCTGCACGGGGTTCTGGCAAACCGCGGGTCGCAACCGCACAACCTTTGAGGCGCGGGCGGAATATGACACTGCCTATGAAGAAGCGCTGTCGTTGAAAACGGATGTAAAGATCTTGTTCGGCACGATCGGCGTGATGCTGAGGGGCACGGGTTACTAAGCACCTGCGGCCTGCGATTAAAACAAAGCCCGCCCCAAATGGGGCGGGCTTTTGCATTGGGGCTGGTCAGACCAGAGCCGCAGCGGCAAGCAGGGCCAAGGTGGCCGCGCCGGCGATCACGGCGTAACGGGGGAGGCCAAATACCGGCTTGGTCGGGTCATCCAGAAGCTGCATCAGGCCCTCGCCCGGTGCCGTGGTTTTCGGTGGCGTGACCTCGGGGATCACGACCACCGGGCGCAGATCCAACTGGCGTTCCATCTGCGCGGCGGTGCGCACCACGGGGTGCAAAAGGTCCAGCGTGAAGGCAATCGCAAGGCCAGCGATCAGACTGGCCAGCGCCCCGGCAATCGCCAGCTTCTTGTTGCCACCGCCCATCGGGCTTTCGGGAACAATGGCCCGCTCAAGCAGGGTAAAGCGTTCCGCCTGCTGCATTTCGGCCAGCCGGGCATCGGTTTCTGCCTGTGCCATCCGTGCGGTGACCGCATCGTGCTGGCTGCGCAACTGGTCCAGTTGCCGCTCATAGCCCGCCAATACACGCTCCACCTCGGGCGAGGTGGCCAGTTCGGCCTGCAACGCGTCCGAACGCGCCGTGGCACTGGCCAGTTGCGCGTCAACCACGGCGAGCCGGGCGGCGATGTCCTCCAGCGCGCGGCGGTCGGTTTCCCGCAGCGTTGCCTTTGCGTTGATCTGGGCCGTCTCGCCCTCTAGCGCGACGCGGTCTTGCCGCAACTGGCGCAGATCGGTGTCCAGATTCACCAGCTCATCGCGCTTTGCATCGCGCAGCTCCGGCAAGGCCCCGGCGTTTTCATTCTTGTAGGCTGCAGTCTCGGCCTCCAGCCGGGCGATATCCCGGCCGATCCGGTCCACCTCCTCCCGGAAGAAGGCCACATTCTGATCGGCCTTGCTGCGCTGGTTGGCGGCAGACATGTCCAACAGGCTTTGTGCAAAATCATTGGCAATGCGGGCGGCAAGATCGGCCTCGCCCATGCGGGCGAAGACAAGGATGGCGGAAAGATTCCGCGCCTCGCCATAGGCTTGCCCGGCCGCGGAATCGACCGCTTGAAAACTGACCGAGGCCCGCAGCAGGTCGATCTTTTTATCCATGGACAGGGGCAGGCCTGCATAAAGCTTGTGGCGTTCGATCGCGGCGGTCAGATTCTCGCGCGTGGTCAATTGCTGCTCGATCGCTTGCAAGGTGGCGGCGGCGACACTGACGCGCTGCGCCTCTGTGCCTTGCACCGCGGCACTTTGCACCTGAATGACCGCCGCGGTTTCAAAATTGTCAGGGCGCGATTTGGCGTAAAGGGCTGACAAAAGCGCGCCGATGATCGCCACCGCCAGAATAAGGGTGCGGCGGCGGGCGAGAAAGTTCAGCAACTCGTCAAACGACTGGATCTGCCCCATGGGTCAAGCCTTGCCATAGGCGTGATGCTGCATGACCCGGTCCTGCGCGCGGTTCAGAACCACGCCCATCAGGGGGATGCGGTCTTGCAGCAACCGCTCGCAGGCGCGCACCTCGTCGGGGGAGGTCTTGGTGCCGTCAACGATCAGCAGAACCGCATCCAAAGAGGGGGCCATGGCCAAAAGGTCATCGCTGCCAAGGGCGGGCGGCATGTCGTAGATCACCACCTCGGGGTCCAGCTGTTCGACCATGGCGGCCAGTGCTTCGACCGTATCCGGGTTGTGCAGCGCCTCTGCTGCCATATCGACCGGGCTTTTGTTCAGGCCGAGCGCCAGCGTGCGGCCAAAGCGGCGGAATACGGATTCCAAGGGCTGCTCGCCGGTCAGGAAATCGGCCAGATCCGGCGCATCGCTCAGCCCGAGAAGATTGGCCAGATTGGGGCTGCGCAGGTCAAGGTCAACCAGTGCGGTGCGACTGGCCTGACGGCGGGCCAAAGACAGCGCAAGGTTGGTGGCGACAACGCTTTTGCCGCAGCCATGGGTCGGCGATGTGACGGCAATGCGTTTCCAGCCCTGCGCGCCCAGCCCATGCAAAAGCTTGGATCGCAACTGATCGATGGCAAGGGCGGCAGGCTGTTGGGAAGAAATTGGAAACAAACCGTTTCCAGTCAATTTTTCCGCTACCAACTGCACCGGCGACAGCGATTCCCAGACCTTGGCAGGATTGACGCAAAGCGGTGCCAGCGGCGCGGTAAAGATCTCGCGCCCCTTGATCAGATCCAGCGTCATCGGCGGATGGGCGACGGTCTGGCCGGGGCGAAACAGCGAGGCGACCATACCGCGCGCCATATGACGGTCTTCCGATTTGTCTTCGGTCATGGCCGAAAACTCCATATTTTCGCGCCAGACGGGGCGTTGCAACAAGATCTCGTGTCTGGACATCTCAGGCCCGGCTCCATTTCCGACCAGGCCGTAATGCCTGCGCCGTTGTAAATTGGACCCGCCTTGCGGCGGGCGTGATGCCCGTTTGGCCCCAAACGCCCTGCGGCACATTCTGCGCCGTGGTTCGAAAGGAATCGCCCGGGCCCCCGCCCAGCAAGGTGAGGATTAGCAGAAATGGCTGCAAAAAGCAAAGTGTGGCGAAGCTTGGGCAAACGTGGCAAAGCCATGGCAGCGGCATTTTTGGCAGGGCAGGATGGCGGAGGTTTCGGTGGTGGACGCGGTGGTGATCGGGCGCAACGAAGGCGCCCGGCTTGTCACCTGTCTGGCCTCGTTGAGCGGTCAGGTTCGGCGGTTGGTCTATGTCGACAGCGGCTCCACCGACGGGTCGGTCAAGGCGGCGCAGGCGGCGGGGGCCGAGGTGGTGGTGCTGGATATGGGGCAGCCTTTTACCGCCGCGCGGGCGCGCAATGCGGGGCTGGCGCTGCTGGCCGGTGACCCGCCAGAATTCGTGCAACTGGTCGATGGCGATTGCGCGGTGCAGCCCGGATGGATCGCGGCGGCGCTGGCGGGGTTTGCGGCGCATCCCGCAGCCGTGGTCCTGTGTGGCCGCAGGCGTGAGCGGTTTCCGGCGGCTTCGATCTACAACGCCTTGGCCGACCGGGAATGGGATACGCCTGTGGGTCCGGCCTTGGCCTGCGGGGGGGACGCGCTGATGCGGTTCGCGGCGGTGCAGGCCGTGGGGGGCTATGAGGCCAGCCTGATCGCGGGCGAGGAACCGGACCTGTGCCGCAGGCTGCGCGCGGCTGGGGGCGAGGTCTGGCGCATCGACGCGGAAATGACGCTGCATGACGCGGCGATGATGCGCTTTTCGCAGTGGTGGAAACGTGCCGTCCGGGCGGGGCATGCCTTTGCCGAAGGTGCGGCACTGCATGGCTTTTCGCATTGGGGGGCCGAAACGCGGCGGGCGCTGATCTGGGGCGCGGCTCTGCCTGTGGGGATCGTGGCCTTGGGGATGATCCATCCGGCGGCGTGGCTGTTCGCGCTGGCCTATCCGCTGCAACTCTTGCGACTGGCGCGGCGGGAGGGCTGGGTTTGGGCCAGCTTCAGCCTATTGGGCAAGTTTGCCGAGGCGCGCGGCGCGATGGGGTATTACCTGACGCGGCTTCGCGGCAAACGGGCCGGGCTGATCGAATACAAGTAGGCGGTTCAGCGCACCGCCTCCATCAGCGCGTCCTTCATCCGGCAATCGCGCAAGCCATCATCGCCACAGCGGCGTGGGGCAAGGCCTTTGGTCAGGCAGATCCGGGCCTCCTGGATCATGCCATCGGTGCAGGTGATGGTGATCTGGTCGCGGGCAAGGCCGGGGTTGGCCTCTAAAAACGCCTCCTCCACCACCGAGGCAGGCAGTTTGACATCCTTGTGCAAAGCGGCAAAGACCGGGGGCAGCGTGAGCGTGTTCAGGGCAGCGCGCGCCGTGTCGTAATAGGCGCGCGAGGACAGGCCAGAGCAGCGGCCATGCTTTTTCCATTGATAAAAGGCGGCACCCGCGCCGCCAAAGACATCGGCCATCGCGGCGGTTTCCCTGCGTGTCGGGTCGCGTTCCACGGTGCGGCAATAGCTGGGGTAACCCACGGCATCCTGCGGCCAAAGCCCATGGACGACCCATGTTATCCCGCGCCCGGCATCGCATTGCGGGTCGTTTCGAGCATCGCCTTCCCGTGCGCACCAATTGGCGGACCAGGAAAGCGACAGCACATAATGGTCGAAATCTCCGGCCCGTTCGCCTTCGGCATGGGCGGGAAGGGGCAGCGTGGTTGCGATGACCAGTGGGATGGCCACGATCAGTTTACGCATTTTCCCTTTTCCTCACCCGAAAAACCGCCTATATGCACCCCTGACTTCCCCGAAAACGAGAAGATCGCGGACCAGCGCCGCAGCCGTTTTCCCGGCCCGGGAGAGATTTGTAAAGGCCCGCGCGCGGCGTGGGACAACTGAAAGGACAAGGCAATGTCAAAGCCCCTGATGGCAAAGGCCACTGCCGTGTGGCTGGTCGACAATACCACGCTGACCTTCAAGCAGGTCGCCGATTTCTGCGGTCTGCACGAATTGGAAGTGCAGGGCATCGCGGATGGCGATGTTGCAACCGGGGTCAAAGGGTTTGATCCGGTCGCAAACAACCAGCTTGACGCGATCGAGATCGAGCGCGGCGAGAAAGACCCGCTGCACAAGCTGAAGCTGAAGTTCAACGCCTCGGCCGTGGGCGAGGAAAAGCGCCGTGGTCCGCGTTACACGCCGTTGTCCAAGCGTCAGGACCGTCCGGCGGCGATCCTGTGGCTGGTGAAGTTCCACCCGGAACTGTCGGATGGCGCCGTGGGTAAGCTGGTTGGCACGACGAAGCCCACCATTCAGGCGATCCGTGAGCGGACGCATTGGAACATCAACAACATCACCCCGATTGACCCGGTTGCGCTGGGCCTGTGCAAACAGTCCGAACTGGACACCGCCGTGCAGGCTGCCGCCCGCAAGAAGGCCGCCGAAGGCTCTGTGATGTCGGATGACGAGCGCCGCAAGCTGGTGTCGACCGAGCAATCGCTCGGCATGGCGCCCGAGGCCCGTGTGCCGTCGGGGCTTGAGGTCTTTGGCGACGCGCAGGATGACGACAAGCGCAGCCCGGCCGATTTTTCGGATGCCGAAAGCTTCTTCAACCTGCCGCAGGGCGATGATGAGGACGAGGAAGACGACGACGATCCCCGTCGCTGATATCCCGGTCGGAACAGATAAAAGGGCGCAGGATCATTCCTGCGCCCTTTTGCTTTGCTGTCAGGTCCAAGGTGGCGTCAATGCGCCATAAGCACTGGAATTTCGGCCTTTTCCAGCATGTTGCGGGTCGCCCCGCCCAAGATCGCCTCGCGAAAGCGCGAGTGACCATAAGCCCCCATCACCAGCAGATCAGCGTTTTGGTCCCAGATGTGGCGGGCCAGCACATCAGAGACTCGCGGCAGCGACCGCGCCAGCACCGACACCTCGGCATGCACGCCGTGGCGCACCAGCATCTGGCACAAAAGCCCGCCGGGGTCTGACCGTTCCGGCCCATGCGGGGGCGGGTCGATCACGGTGATGTCGACGGTCTGCGCGGCCTTCAGAAAGGGCAGGGCCAGTCGGGTGGCGGTCATCGCTTCGGCACTTTGGTTCCACGCGACGATGACGCGCTTGGGTGTTGCCGCCTCGCCCAGACCTTTTTCGGGCAGCACCAGCACCGGGGCCTTGCCCTCGAACAGGGCCGATTCGATCACCGCCTCCGTCTCGGCGCCCTTGCCCTCGCCATAGGGGCGCGGCAGCACGACAAGATCGGCAAAGCGGGCGCGCTGCGCCACGATCTCACCCAGCGCGCCAAGCTGGGTCACAGCGGCTTCGACCGATGCACGCAGCCCCGGCGATTGCGCCGCGAGGGCGGTTTTGACGGCCGCTTCGATCTCGCGCGCCTCTGCCTCTGCTCGGTCAAGTGAGACTTGCATCAAAATTGCGCCGGAACCGATATAGGAATAACCGACTTGCGTGCGGTCAACGCCCAGCACCAGAACGTCAAGATGGGCATCCTGCGCCTGAGCAAGCCGGGCGGCGGCGCCAATGGCAAGATTTGCGTCGGTGGCGCGGGTCAGGACGGTAAATATGGACTTGTAAGCCATCGGAAATCCTCCTTGAGGCCGAAGGGAATGAGCGACAGTCTGTCACCGGAGACAACCTGTCGCCTTGACCTTGATCAACGGCCTTGCTTCACCGTGTTGACATGGATCAAGGCCCAGAGTTTCCGCACCTGCGAAAAGCTGGGCAGTCGAAAAAGCTCCTGGGTGGGGCCCGAGTTGTATTTCGGGCCACGGATCGGGACAAAGACGAAGGGACGCAACATGTGGGATTACGTGAAACTGATCGCGCTGGCGTTGATTGCGGTTCTTGCCGCGATCGCCGCCAACTATGCGCACGATCTGCCTTATATGGTGAATGCCCTGGTCGTCATGCTGGCCGCAGCCATCACATTTGTGTGGCAGCTGCGCCATGTGGACGAACCGGCGCATCATCCGCAAAATGAATATCTGGACGGCGTCGTGCGCGCCGGGGTCATCGCGACCACCTTCTGGGGTGTCGTCGGTTTCCTCGTCGGCGTGGTGATCGCCTTTCAATTGGCCTTTCCGGCCCTGAACTTGGGTCATGTGACCGAAGGGGTCTTGAACTTTGGCCGTTTGCGCCCGTTGCATACCAGCGCGGTGATCTTTGCCTTTGGTGGCAACGCGCTGATCATGTCGTCGTTCTATATCGTGCAACGCACCACTGCCGCGCGGCTGTTTGGCGGCAATCTTGGGTGGTTCGTGTTCTGGGGCTGGCAATTGATGATCGTGCTGGCCGCAACCTCTTATGTGCTTGGCGGCACGCAAGGCAAGGAATACGCCGAGACGGTCTGGTATATCGACCTGTGGATCGCGGTGGTTTGGGTTGCGTTCCTCTTGGTGTTCATCGGAACGCTTTGGAAGCGCAAAGAGCCGCATATCTATGTGGCCAACTGGTTCATCCTGTCGATGATCATCACCATCGCCATGCTGCACATCATCAACAACCTGGCGATTCCGGTCTCGTTCCTGGGGTCGAAGTCGGTGCAGGTCATGGGGGGCGTGCAGGACGCCATGACGCAATGGTGGTATGGCCACAACGCGGTGGGCTTCTTCCTGACCGCGGGCTTCCTTGGCATGATGTATTACTTTGTGCCGAAGCAGGCTGAAAAGCCGGTGTTCAGCTATAAGCTCAGCATCATCCACTTCTGGGCGCTGATCTTCCTTTACATCTGGGCTGGTCCGCACCACCTGCACTACACCGCCCTGCCGGAATGGGCCTCGACCCTTGGCATGGTGTTCTCGGTGATCCTGTGGATGCCCTCGTGGGGGGGCATGATCAACGGTCTGATGACGCTTTCGGGCGCATGGGACAAGCTGCGCACCGACCCGATCATCCGCATGATGGTGGTGTCGATCGGTTTTTACGGCATGTCGACCTTTGAAGGCCCGATGATGTCGATCAAGGCTGTGAACTCCTTGTCCCACTACACCGACTGGACCATCGGTCACGTTCATTCCGGCGCTTTGGGCTGGAACGGCATGATCACCTTCGGCGCGCTTTACTTCCTGACGCCGCGCCTGTGGAACCGTGATGGCCTCTACAGCCTGAAGCTGGTCAGCTGGCACTTCTGGCTCGCCACCATCGGGATCGTGCTTTACGCCTCGTCGATGTGGGTGACCGGCATCATGGAAGGCCTGATGTGGCGTGAAGTTGACGCCAATGGCTTCCTTGTGAACGCCTTTGCCGACACGGTGGCCGCGAAGAAACCGATGAACATCGTGCGCGGAGTTGGGGGGCTGATGTTCCTCTCCGGTGCGATCATCATGGCCTATAACCTGTGGATGACCGTTCGCGCTCAGCCCGTAAAGGCCCCGGTAAACGCCAACAACTTCGTTGCGGCCGAGTAAGGGGAGGGATGCAACATGGCTTTTCTTGACAAACACAAAGCGATTGAAACGCACGCCACCCTTCTCTTGGTGCTGTCGTTCCTCGTGGTGACCATCGGTGGTCTGATCCAGATCGTGCCGCTGTTCTACATCGAGAACACCATCGAAAAGGTGGAAGGGGTTCGCCCCTACACGCCACTGGAACTGGCTGGTCGTGAAATCTACATCCGCGAAGGCTGCTATGGTTGCCACAGCCAGATGATCCGTCCGATGCGGGACGAGGTTGAACGCTATGGCCACTACAGCCTTGCGGCGGAATCGATGTATGACCACCCGTTCCAATGGGGGTCCAAGCGCACCGGGCCGGATCTGGCCCGCGTGGGCGGGCGGTATTCGGACAGCTGGCACGTGGATCACATGATCGACCCGCAGTCGGTGGTGCCGGAATCGGTGATGCCGAAGTATTCGTTCATGATGAACAACGTGATCGACGGCACATACATCGAGGATTCGATGCGCGTGAATGCCATCGTGGGCGTGCCCTATACCGAGGAAATGATCGCCGAAGCCAAAGCCGACTTTGTGGCGCAGGCCGATCCGAACGCCGATACCGCCGGTCTGACTGCGCGTTATGGCGACAAGGTCGTCGTGTCGAACTTTGACGGCCAGCCCGACCTGACTGAGATGGATGCCATCGTTGCCTATCTGCAAGTGCTGGGCACGATGGTGGACTTTTCGACCTTCACACCTGATCCGACGCGGTAAGGGGGGCTCATGGATACCTATAGCTTCCTGCGCGAATTGGCCGACAGTTGGGCGCTTCTGGCCCTGACGCTGGTGTTTCTGGGGGTGATCCTCTGGGCGCTGCGTCCGGGTTCGAACGAGGTCCACCGCGATGCGGCCAACGCAATCTTCCGCAACGAAAAGCAACCCGCCGGGTCTGACAACGACCTTCGGCCCGTGAAGGAGGCGTGACACCATGTGCGCCAAGCAAGTGAAGAAAGAGGCCCAACAGGTCGAAACGACCGGCCATAGCTGGGACGGGATCGAGGAGTTGAACAACCCGCTGCCGCGCTGGTGGGTCTGGGTGTTCTACGTCACGATCATCTGGGGGATCTGGTACACCATCGCCTATCCGGCATGGCCGCTGTTGACCCAAGCCACCCAAGGCTATCTCGGGGCGGACATGCGCGAGGATGTCGCGGCCGAGATCAAGCGTTTTGACGATGCCAATGCCGACATCAAGGCCAATTTGGTGGCGGCACCCCTTGCCGTGATTGCGGGCAATGACGCGTTGAACCAATATGCGACGGCCGCCGGGGCCGCCGTGTTCAAGACCTGGTGCGCCCAGTGCCACGGGTCGGGCGCGGCGGGGGTTCAGGGCAAGGGGTATCCCAACCTGACCGACAATGACTGGCTCTGGGGCGGTGACATGGAGGCAATCCACACCACCGTGTCGCATGGGATCCGCACTACCACCGATGCGGACACCCGCTATTCGGAAATGCCGAAATTCGGCATCGACGGATTGCTGGAGGAGGCCCAGATCGTTCAGGTCGTGGAATATGTGCTGCAACTGTCGGGGCAAGAGCATGACGCCACGCTGGCCGCTGCGGGGCAGACCCTGTTCGCTGACAATTGCGCCGCCTGCCATGCCGAAACCGGGGCTGGCGACCGCACGCAGGGGGCGCCGGCGTTGAACGACGCGATCTGGCTTTACGGGGGGGACCGTGCAACCGTCACCGCCACGGTTGAAGGCGCGCGCTATGGTGTGATGCCGTCCTGGACCGGCCGCTTGTCGGAAGACGAAATCCGCGCTGTCGCCACTTATGTTCACAGCCTGGGCGGCGGCGAGTAAACCGCATCCGCTTTGGAATGACCAAGGCCCCCGGAGCGATCCGGGGGCCTTAATCTTTGTTCGGGCCGTCTCCTCGGGCGCTTCGCGACCTTGGTGAGCGGAAGGATCGTGGGTCAGCGCTGGGCGGCATGGAACCGGGTCGCGCGGCGCTGCATCAGCCATTCGTCATCTTCGCGGCGACAAAGGCGGTCGCCAGCTGCAATGCTCTCAGGGCTTGGCAGGCGGCTTGCCAAAATCAGGCAATCTGCAAACAGGCTTAACATATTGGGAACTCCTTTCTGATTTCACCTCTTGAAAATATGTGAAAAATCGCAAATCTTCGACTCAGCAATTTTTTACACATGTAAGTTGGGATTTCAGATGGATTGGCGAAATTTTCCGCCGCTCTCGCAGCTTCGCGCCTTTGCGGCCTTTGCCGAAGCCCCCTCTCTGGAGCAGGCGGGCGCTGCGATTGGTGTTACACATGCGGCAATCAGCCAGCAAATTCGGGCGCTTGAGGCGCATTTGGGTCTGCCCTTGGTCGAGCGGGGGGGGCGGAAGCTGGCGCTCTCGCCCGAGGGTCGGCAACTGGCCGATTCCCTTACGCTGGGCTTTGGCCAGATGGCCGCCACCATTGCCAGCCTGACCGGGGCTGATCGCAACACCCCCTTGCGTATCACGACCACACCGACCTTTGCCGCCGGTTGGCTTATGCCGCGGTTGTCTGATTTTCGCGCTCGCCATCCCGGCATTGACCTTGCCATCGACCCAGCTTCGGACAATCGCGAGATCGGGCGCGATGCGGATGTCGGGATACGCTACGGCAACGGCCACTGGCCGGGGCTGGAGGCGCGGCTGATCCTTCAGTCATCCATTGTCGTCGTCGCTGCGCCGGTCTTGGTGCCCGGTACCGGGCCGGTGGACCTTGACCATTTGGCGGGCCTTCCCTGGCTGCAAGAGCTTGGCACATCTGAGGTGACAGCCTTTATGGAAGCGCAGGGCATTGCCCGCCGCGACGGGGCGGCGATTCTGTCGATGCCGGGCAATCTGATGATGGATGCCGCGCGCGATGGGCAAGGTGTGGCCGTGATCGCCCGCGCCTTTGTCGAGCGCGACATTCAGGCAGGCCGCCTGCGGTTGCTGATGGAGGATGATGAACGGCTGGGCTATTTTCTGGTCCTGCGTCCCGGGCCTTTGCGTCCGGCGCAAAAGGCCTTTGCATCTTGGGTCCTGCGACAAGCTGAAGCAGGCGAAATGCGGGGCATTTGACACAGGTCAAAGTAAAGGCGTCGATTCTGCTGGAACCTGTCTTCGTGCCCACCTGCAAGGGTTGGGCATTGCACCGGCGCTTCATCCTGTTCGCGCGTTTCCTGGAAGTGCCGGTGCCCTCCCTTTCTGAACGACAAAAGCCGGGTTCTCCCCCCGGCTTTTCTTTTCGGAATGGGGCGGGGCAATCTGCCACAGCGCAAAGCTGATTGGAAAATGAATATTTGATACAGGTCAATGCGGCGGCGCGGCATGCGTCCGATACCCGAGACCAATGTTCAGGCAGATTTCCGGAGATTTCCGTGTCCACCCCAAGCACCAGTGAACCCAGCCTTTACGCCGCCCGCGAACCGATCTTTCCGCGCCGGGTGAAGGGCCAGTTCCGCACCTTGAAATGGTGGCTGATGGCTGTCCTCTTGGGCATCTATTATATCACCCCGTGGATCCGCTGGGATCGCGGGCCGAACCTGCCCGATCAGGCCGTGCTGATTGACATGGCCAATCGGCGGTTTTTCTTCTTCATGATCGAAATCTGGCCGCATGAATTCTATTTCGTTGCGGGCCTTCTCATCATGGCGGGGCTTGGGCTCTTTCTGTTTACCTCGGCCGCTGGCCGGGTCTGGTGCGGCTATGCCTGCCCGCAAACCGTGTGGACGGATCTTTTTATCCTTGTCGAACGTTGGGTCGAGGGCGACCGCAACGCCCGCATCCGCCTGCACCGGCAGAAATGGGACGCTGAAAAAACCCGCAAGCGCCTTGCCAAATGGGCAATCTGGTTCGCCATCGCCATCGCTACGGGGGGGGCGTGGATCTTTTACTTTACCGATGCTCCGACGCTATTCTGGAATCTGCTGAATGGGTCGGCCCATCCCATTGCCTATACCACCATGTTCATTCTGGCGGCGACGACCTTTGCCTTTGGCGGTTTCGCGCGTGAGCAGATGTGCATCTACGCTTGCCCTTGGCCGCGGATTCAGGCTGCCATGATGGACGAGGACACGCTGACCATCGGTTATCGCGAATGGCGGGGGGAACCGCGCGGCAAGCAGAATGTGCCGGGCAATGGTGACTGCATTGATTGCATGGCCTGCGTCAACGTCTGCCCGATGGGGATCGACATTCGGAATGGCCAGCAACTCGCCTGCATCACCTGCGGGCTGTGCATCGACGCTTGTAATGACGTGATGGACAAGATCGGCAAGCCGCGCCACTTGATCGGCTATCTGGCCCTGACCGATGAAACGCGGGAGCGCGCAGGTCAGTCGGCGAAGTCGGTTTGGAGCCATGTGTTCCGGCTGCGGACCATCATCTACACATCGCTCTGGTCCCTGGTGGGGGTTGCGCTTGTGGTGGCGCTGTTCCTGCGCACCGAGATTGATGTGAACGTGACCCCGGTGCGCAATCCGCAGTTTGTGGTGTTGAAAGATGGCTCCATCCGCAACACCTATGAAATGCGTCTGCGCAACAAGCATGGCGAGGATCACTGGTTCGCCTTTTCCGCCACGACCGAAGGCGGCGAGGTCTTTGTGCTGACACTGGAAGGCGAGGACAGCCTGAAGGTCAAGGTGCCCGCCAACGAGACCCGCACCCAAAGGCTTTATGTCACGACGCCCGCAGGCTCACATGCCGCGATCTCTGACCGGACCGGGTTCCGCTTGTGGATCGAAGATCTGGGGTCGGATACGGTGACGGGCACCGACCGGGTGCATCACGACACGGTCTTCAATGGAAAGGTGCAATAAGATGCGCGAGATCACCGGCAAACATGTGCTTGGGTTCACGGTTTCGGCATTTGCCATCATCATCGGCGTGAACGTGGTGATGGCATGGAAGGCGGTCAGCACCTTTCCGGGGCTGGAGGTGGGCAACTCTTATGTGGCCAGCCAGACCTTTGACGCCGACCGCAGCGCGCAACAGGCGCTGGGTTGGACGCTGGTGCCGCAATACGATGCTGCGGCCAAGGAATTGCATCTGGCCTTCACCGACGCGGCGGGCAATCCGGTGACATTGCGTGACCTATCCGTGCTGGTCGGTCGCCCGACCTCGGCGGCCTCGGATCTGCGTCCGGCCTTCGTGTGGAAGGCGGGGGTCTATGTGGCCAAAGCCGATCTGGCAAAAGGCAACTGGATGATGCTGGTCGAGGGTCACGCCGAAGATGGCACGGTTTTTCGTCAACGCATCGATCTGAATGTAAAGGGCTGACCGATGACCGCCACCTTGGACACGAATACCTTTGCCGGGGTGGAGCATGCTTCGGTTTCAGCCTGTCCGGCCTGTGTGGCGGCCCCTTCGGCCGAGCGTATCGCGCGGCTTGGCGCGCCTGACCACGCCCGGTTGATGCTGTCTTTGCCCGCCGCCCATTGTGCGGCCTGTATCTCGACGGTGGAGAGCGCCTTGGCCGCGACGCCGGGCGTGCGGTCCAGCCGGGTCAACCTGACCCTGCGGCGGGTTTCGGTTGAGGCGGACGCGGCGGTGACGGCGGATCAACTGATCGGCGTTCTCGCCGGGGTCGGCTATGAGGCGCATGAGCTGGACGCGGGACTTTTGTCCGCGACCGAGACCGACAAGCAGGGCCGCGATCTGT
The DNA here is from genome assembly GCA_964393035.1 of uncultured Tabrizicola sp. Lineage (GTDB taxonomy): Bacteria > Pseudomonadota > Alphaproteobacteria > Rhodobacterales > Rhodobacteraceae > Tabrizicola_A. The sequence continues at coordinate 50,987 of CAYMRX010000003.1, read as the reverse complement.
TGATGCGGCTTGGGGTGGCGTTCTTTTCGATGATGAACGTCATGCTGCTGTCGGTTGCGGTCTGGTCCGGGGCGGACGGGATCACCCGCGATTTGTTCCACTGGATTTCCGGCGCCATCGCGCTGCCGACCGTGCTGTTTTCCGGCCAGCCCTTCTTCAAATCGGCTTGGGCCGGGGTGAAGGTGGGGCGGCTCGGCATGGATTTCCCGATCTCGCTCGCCTTGGTGCTGGCCTCCTGCATCTCGGTGTTTGAGACATGGAAATCCGGCCATCACGCCTATTTCGACGCTGCCGTCATGCTGTGCTTCTTCCTGCTTCTGGGCCGCTATCTTGACCATCGCACCCGCGCCGTGGCGCGTTCCGCGGCCGAGGAGCTTGCCGCGCTGGAGGTGCCGCGCGCCGTGGTTCTGCTGGACAGAGTCGAAATCCCCCGCCCGATTTCCGAGGTTGCGGTGGGCGATCTGGTTCGGGTGCGGCCCGGTGGGCGGATGCCGGTTGACGGTGTGGTGATCGAAGGCACCTCCGAGGTGGACCGCAGCTTGTTGACGGGGGAAAGCCTGCCGGTCTTTGCCGGCCCTGACACCGTGGTGTCGGCAGGCGAGGTGAACCTGACCGGCCCCCTGACCCTGCGGGTGACGGCGGCGGGCAAGGACAGCAGTCTGCACCGGATGGCCGATCTGGTGGCCATCGCCGAAAGTGCCAAGACGAAATACACCACCTTGGCCGAACGCGCGGCCAGTTGGTATTCGCCGCTGGTGCATCTGTTGTCTTTCAGCGCCTTTGGGTTCTGGATGTGGAAAACCGGCGGTGATCTGCGTTTTGCGATCAATATTTCGGCGGCGACGCTGATTATCACCTGCCCTTGCGCCTTGGGTCTGGCGGTTCCGGCGGTGGTGACCTCCGCCTCGGGGCGTTTGTTCCGCAAGGGCCTTCTCATCAAACATGGCACGGCGCTGGAACGCTTGGCCGAGGTTGATACCGTGGTGTTTGACAAGACCGGCACGCTGACGATGGGCACGCCCGAAGTCACCAATCTGGCCGATCATCCCCGCGCCGTGGTGGAGGTGGCTGCGGCGTTGGCCATGGCCTCGTCCCACCCCTTGGCGACGGCACTGGCCGATGCGGCGCGGGCCGCTGGCATCCATCCGGCACGCGTTGAAGACCTGCGCGAAGTGCCGGGCTACGGCGTGGAAGGCAAGTGGAAGGGCCAGATTGTGCGGCTGGGTCGGGCAAGCTGGTGCGAGGCCGAGGAAGTGCCCATCACCGCGACCTATCTGTGTACCGGCGAGGGGCGCGCGCGTGCCTTTACCTTCACCGACCGCCTGCGCCCCGGCGCCGAAGCCGCAATTGCGGAGCTGAAGGCGCAGGGGAAGACCATCCGCCTGATCTCGGGCGATACCGAAGGGGCTGTAGCCAGCCTTGCGCGGCGTTTGGGTATGACCGATTGGATTTCCGGTGCGCTTCCGGCAGAAAAAGCGGCACTGGTCCGCGATCTGACCTTGCAGGGTCGGCGCGTCCTGATGGTGGGGGATGGGTTGAACGATACGGCGGCCCTGGCGGCGGCCCATGTCTCGATCAGCCCGGCAACCGCGCTGGATGCCGCGCGCACGGCCTCGGACATCGTGCTTTTGGGGCAAGACATGGCGGCCATCGGGGATGCTGCCCGGATCAGCGGCCAGACCCGGCGACGTATCTTGGAAAATTTCGGTCTTTCGGCCGCCTACAACGTCATTGCGGTGCCGCTGGCTCTGGTTGGTCTGGCGACGCCCTTGGCGGCCGCCTTGGCGATGAGCCTCTCCTCAATTACCGTGTCGCTGAATTCATTGCGGCTGAAGTAAGGCAGGGGGATTTGATCGCATGGAAATCCTGACCTATCTGATCCCGGTGTCGCTGCTCTTGGGCGGAATTGGTCTGGCGGCCTTTTTCTGGGCGCTGAAAACCAAGCAATTCGACGATCCGGCGGGTGACGCCAATCGCATCCTGACCAAGGATTGGGACGACAGGCCCAAACCATAGCCGCGATCTTTGCGTGATGAATGGGACAATATAAAAAGGCTTAACCCGGTAGGGTTAAGCCTTTGGTTTTTCACAACGGCAGGCTGCCTCAGCCCTGAAGCAGACGTTTCAGCAGGTTCAGATCATCGGTCAACTGGCTGTCGGTGGACATCAGTTCTTCAATCTTGCGCACACCATGCATGATCGTGGTGTGGTCCCTTCCCCCGAAGCGACGGCCAATTTCCGGCAGGGAGCGCGGGGTCAATTGCTTGGCCAGATACATCGCCACCTGACGCGGCCGGGCAATGTTGCGCAGCCGTTTCGGCCCGATCATGTCCGACAGACGGATGTTGTAATGTTCGGCCACCTTGCGCTGGATTTCCTCGATCGTCAGCTTGCGGTCCGAGGCGCGCAGGATGTCGGCAAGGCAGTCCTGCGCCAGTTCCAGCGAAATCTCGCGGCCGACCAGCGAGGCAAAGGCAAACAGGCGGGTCAGCGCGCCTTCCAGCACGCGCACATTGGTGGTGATGCGATGGGCAAGAAACTCCAGCACACCGCCGGCAATCTGCAAGCCGGGGTATTGCAGGCGATAGGCTTCGGCCTTTTGCTGCAAGATCCCGAGGCGGAGTTCGTAATCGGTGGGGTGCAGATCAACCACCAGCCCGCATTGCAACCGGCTCTTGATGCGGTCTTCCAGATCCTTGATCTCGCCCGGCGCGCGGTCGGCCGAGATGATGATCTGTTTGTTCTGGTCCACCAGTGCGTTGAAGGTGTGGAAGAATTCTTCCTGCGTGCTGTCTTTTCCTGCGATGAACTGGACATCATCCACCATCAGCACATCGACAGAGCGGAAGATTTCCTTGAAATCCATGATCTGCTTGTCGCGCAGCGCCTGCACGAAACGGTACATGAACTGTTCGGCAGAGAGATAAAGCACCCGCATTTCCGGCTGACGTGCCTGCAATTCATGCGCGATGGCATGCATCAGGTGGGTTTTGCCCAAACCGACGCCGCCATAAAGGAACAGCGGGTTGAAGGTGACCGGCCCGCCTTCGGCCACCCGGCGGGCGGCGGCATGGGCCAGCTCATTGGGTTTGCCGATCACGAAGCTGTCAAAGGTAAAGCGGGCGTCCAAGGCCGCCCCCGGCAGTTCCTCGTCCGTGCTGACACGGCGCGCTTGGGCAAGCCGCGGCATCGGCTTGGCCGGTGCGCTCGTCAGCGGTGCCGCCGGGCGTGCCATGCGGGGCTGGCCGGCACTGGCCGTTGGCACGAAGAATTCCACGCGCGAGACATCCTGCCCCGAGGCAACCAGATGGCTCAGGATATGGTCGGAAAAGTTGCGCGACACCCAGTCGCCAAAGAAGGTGGTCGGAACTTCAAAACGAGCGGTAGAGCCACGCAGTTCGGCCAGGCGAATCGGCTCGATCCAAGTGGCATAGTTGGTGCGGCCGACGCGCTTGACCAAGTCTTCGCGCAGTTTACCCCAGGCCTCGTTCGTCATGTTTCGTCCGTCCCCGGTTCCTGCCGGGAAAACCCCGGTGGCCCCTTGATGTTGTTCAAATAACGTCCCGCGCACCACCTTGGCCAACGGGTGAATGACAACGAAAGTCGCCACCAGAAGCTGGTGGACCGGCCTTGTCAGTTCTGGACACGAAGCAAAACATCCATCAGGAAAGGTCCTGATGAAAGATTTTTGTTTTCGTCAGGCCGCATAAGCAGCAGACCCATCAACGCATTGAATTTGAGCGGTTTATTATTCTTCTTTCCCGCATGATTTGGCAGCAGCAGGTTGGAAGGTGATGTTCAAATCCGCGTCTTGTCCCCCAAGTCGAAGTGAATCGCAGGATGAAGCTAGCAAGTCGTCGCGCGGCGGTGCAACCGAACTATGCGCTTGACAGAGATTCAGTCGAGCGAATCCCGGGGCCCGTGCAAAATGGCAACTCCTGATAGGTGGGGCCATCAAATACGCCTATCGAAAACGTGAACCATGGCAATCAAAAGAGATTCAACATGAAAAAGGCGCACCTAAAAGTGCGCCTCCGTAGAGAATCGGTAAAGCCAAAAAATCAGGCCTTCGGTGCAACCAGTGCTTTGACGCGCGAGGTCAGGCGCGACATTTTACGCGAGGCGGTGTTCTTGTGCAGAACGCCCTTGGTCACACCGCGCATCAGCTCGGGCTGGGCAGCGGCCAAAGCGGTGGCGGCAGCGTCGGCATTGCCGGCGGACAGAGCTTCTTCGACCTTGCGCAGGAAGGTGCGGATACGCGAGCGGCGGGCTTTGTTGACGTCCTGACGGGCCTCGGCCTGACGGGCGCGTTTTTTGGACTGGGCGGTATTTGCCATGGGCTGAACTCTCTTCGGTCTTGTGTCAATATGATCGCACGAAAGCACCGAAGCCCCCTTCGTCCGAAGGAGAATCGTTCACGCCTTTAGCGGGCCCACGCGCATGTGGGGTGGCGCTTAACCCGCGCCGCCAGATTATGCAACCGGATTCAGCGGTCGCGGAACTGTGGTGGCCGTTTTTCGATGAAGGCGGCCATGCCTTCTTTCTGGTCTTCGGTGGCGAAAGCGGCATGGAAGGCGCGGCGTTCAAACAAAAGCCCTTCGCGCAGCGTGGTTTCCAAGGCGCGATTGACCGATTCCTTTACCGTCATCGCAATGACCGCTGACTTTTCGGCAATCTTGCTAGCGGCCTTCATCGCCTCGTCCCGCAACTGCGCGGCGGGAACGATGCGGCTGGCCAGTCCGGCCCGCTCGGCCTCGGCGGCGTCCATGAAGCGGCCGGTGAGGTTCATGTCCATTGCCTTGGACTTGCCGACCAACCGCGTCAGGCGCTGGGTGCCGCCCATGCCTGCGACGATGCCAAGGTTGATCTCGGGCTGGCCGAACTTAGCCGTGTCAGCGGCGATGATGAAATCGCACATCATGGCGAGTTCGCAGCCCCCGCCCAGACAATAGCCCGCCACCGCCGCGATCACCGGTTTGCGAACACGGGCAATCGCCTCGGCCTCGGGGCCAAAAAGGTCGTCGAAATAGACATCGACATAGGACTTTCCGGCCATCTCGCGCACATCGGCCCCGGCGGCAAAGGCCTTGTCCGACCCCGTGATAACGATGCAGCGCACCGTGTCATCGCGGTCCGCGGCGACCATCGCTTCTGCCAATTCGGCCATCAGCCTGCCGTTCAATGCGTTCATCGCATCGGGGCGGTTCAATCGGATCAGACAGGTATGGTCTTCAATCTCGACGATCAGGGTTTCATAGGCCATGGCAATGGTTCCCAGTGGTTTGTTGCGCGACCTCTAACAGCAACGCAAAGGTTATCAAGTCACCTCTGGCAGGTGGGGCAGTGAAAGGATGACCGGCCCGATTGCACCGTGCGGATGATCTGGCTTTGGCATCCGGGTGTCGTGCAGGATTGGCCCTCGCGGTCATAGACGCGGAAGGTGTGCTGAAAATATCCCAGCTCACCATCCGCTTGGCGGTAGTCCTTCAACGAGGAACCGCCCGCCGCAATCGCCTCGGTCAGGACATCGCGGATGATCGGCACCAGCCGGGCCACTTCGGCCGCGGTCACGTCACGGGCCAGACGCAGCGGGCTGATTCCGGCCCGGAACAACACTTCACAGACATAGATATTGCCCAGACCCGCAACATTTTGCTGATCCAGCAGGGCGGATTTGATCGGCGTGGTGCGGCCTTGCAGGCGCGCGGCAAGGTGGATCTCATGAAAATCATTGCCCAAGGGTTCGGGGCCAATGCTGACCAAAAGCGGATGGGCCTCCGCCATCGCCGTTGTGAGCAAATCCATCGCGCCAAAGCGACGGGCATCGTTGAAGGTCACCCGCGCGCCGCCCTCCATATCCAGCACGACATGGTCATGCTTGGCAGGCGCGGGGTGGTCGTGATGAAACTGCCCGAGTTGCGCCCCCGAGATCAGCATCCGCCCCGACATGCCGAGATGGATCAGCAAAGTCTCTCCGGTCGAAAGATCGGCCAGAATGTATTTCGACCGTCGCCGCAGCCCCAGCACCTGCGCGCCGGTCAGCCGTTCGGCCATGCGGGGCGGGAAGGGCCAGCGCAGATCGGGCCGGTTCACCGTGGCCTTGTCGATCCGTCGCCCCTCCATCACCGGCAAAAGCCCCATGCGGACGGTTTCAACTTCGGGCAGTTCTGGCATGCGACCTCGTGGCAGCATTGAGGGTTGGGGGCTTCCCGCCTATAAGGTGGCCAACCAAAAGGAAGGGCAAGCCCTGATGACCGCTGACACCACCACCCATTTCGGTTTTCAGACCGTGCCAGAGGGCGAAAAGGCCGGGATGGTGCATGGCGTTTTCAGCCGGGTCGCGTCGAAATATGATGTGATGAACGACCTGATGTCGATGGGCATCCATCGTGCCTGGAAGGACGCCATGATGGACTGGCTGGCGCCCCGGCCCGGCCAGCGTCTGTTGGATGTGGCGGGGGGCACCGGCGATGTGGCCTTCCGCTTCTTGAAGCGTGCGCCCGGCGCATCCGCCGTGGTCTGCGACATGACCGAACCGATGCTGATCGAGGGCCGCAAACGGGCCGAGGCCGAGCGGATGGCCGAGAGCCTTGATTGGGTGGTGGGCGATGCGATGGCTTTGCCCTTCGCGGACAATTCCTTTGACGTCTACACGATTTCCTTCGGCATCCGGAATGTGGTGCGCGTGCCGGATGCGTTGAAAGAAGCCTATCGTGTGCTGAAGCCGGGCGGCAGGTTGATGGTGCTGGAGTTCAGCCAGATTCCGAATGATCTGATGCAGAAGGTCTATGATCTTTATTCCTTCAACATCATCCCGGTGATGGGGCAGATCGTGGCGAATGACCGCGACAGCTATCAGTATCTTGTTGAATCCATTCGTAAGTTCCCCGATCAAGAAACCTTCCTTGGCATGATCCGCTCGGCCGGATTTTCACAGGCCAAGTATCGCAACCTCAGCATGGGAATTGCCGCCCTGCATTCGGGCTGGAAGATCTGATGCGCGGACCCCACAATATCTGGCGGCTGATCCGCACCGGGGCTACCTTTGAACGCACCGGCGCGATGGCCGTGGTGCTGGAGGCGATGGAGGCCCCGGCCCGCCTGCGTTTTGCCGCGCGGCTTTTGGGCTGGCCGTTCAAATGGCTGGGCGTCAAGGGTGACCCGGCCCTGCCGCCGGTGACGCGGGCGCTGACAGCACTTGGTCCGGCCTATATCAAGTTCGGTCAGATCCTTTCCACCCGTCCCGATATTGTCGGCGACGAACTGGCCGAACAACTGAAATACCTGCAAGACAAGCTGCCGCCCTTTGGGATGGAGGACGCGAAAAAGGCGATTGCGGCCGAGTTGGGCGCTCCGGTTGAGGCGCTGTTCGACCGGTTCTCCGAACCCGTCGCGGCCGCCTCCATCGCGCAGGTGCATCAGGCCCGTGTGATCGAAACCGGACAAGAGGTGGCGGTCAAGGTCTTGCGCCCCGGCATCGAACGCGCCTTCCGGCGGGACATTGACGCGTTTTATTTTGCTGCCCGCAGCATGGAATACATTGCCCCGTTCTCACGCCGGTTGCGTCCGGTCGATGTGATCGCGCATTTCGAAGGCGTGGTGATGGGCGAGCTGGATCTGCGGCTGGAGGCGGCGGCTGCCTCGGAGTTTGCTGAAAATACCCGCAAGGACGATGGGTTTCAGGTGCCTGCCCCGCTTTGGCGGCTGTCAGGACGTCAGGTGCTGACGCTGGGCTGGGCCGAAGGAATCGCATTGTCCGACAATGCCGCGATTGATGCGGCGGGGCATGACCGGACGATCCTGGGCGCGCGGGTGCTGTCCTTGTTCCTGCGCCATGCGCTGCGGGACGGGCTTTTTCACGGGGATATGCATCAGGGCAACCTGAAGGTGGGCGCCAATGGCGACATCATCGCCTATGACTTCGGCATCATGGGCCGGATCGACGAATACACCCGCCGCGTCTATGCCGAGATTCTGTACGGCTTTATCCGCCGCGATTACCGCCGGGTCGCCGAGGTGCATTTCGAGGCGGGATATGTGCCCGCCAACCGCGACATTGACGAATTCGCCCGCGCGCTGCGCGCCGTGGGCGAGCCGATCTTTGGCATCGAGGCGAGCCGGGTTTCCATGGCGCGGCTGTTGTCCTTCCTGTTCGAAGTGACCGAGAAATTCGGCATGGAGACGCGGACCGAACTGATCTTGTTGCAGCGCACCATGGTGGTGGTGGAAGGGGTGGCGCGGTCGCTGGACCCCCATATCAACATCTGGGAAGTCGCCAAACCCGTGGTCGAAGGTTACATCAGCCGCAATCTGGGGCCCGTGGCGCTGATGCGCGATCTGGCGCAGACCGCGCGGGTGTTGTCGCGGTTCGGCCCGCGCCTGCCGCGGCTGGTGGAACAGGCGCTGATCGCCCAAGCCGAATTGCCGCCCCCCGTGCGCCCCCCCAGAACCCGCCGCCGCCTTGCCCAGTTTGGTCTGGCCGTGCTGGTCTTTGGCCTTGGCCTGTGGCTGGGGCGCTGGATTTAACTGCCCGCCGCCTCGGGCACGCGGAGCGCGGTGATCTTGGACGACAAGACCTCGATCCCGCCCTCCAGCACCAACATGGCACCAGAGGCCCCGTTGCGGGCCTCAACGATGCGGGCATAGGATTCCACCGGGGTTTCGCCCAAAAGCGTGTCGCCCGAATAACTTTCCAGTGTCAGCGTATAAGCGCCCGTCGGCAGGGGATCGCCCGCAGCATCCCCGCCAAGCCAGTCGTACAGCCCGGCTGCGGTGGGAACCTCCTCGCGCGATTGCACCTCGCCTGCGGCATCGCGCACGACCAGCACGGCGCTGTCCGCGCCCGTCGCCGGGGTCAATTGCATGGTGACCGGGTCGCCATTCATCCAGACCGGGGCCTCGGTCCGGGCTTCCTGCCCGACCCAGCCCGCAAGTTGCGACATGCCCAAGACCGCCATCTGACTGCCCAGATTGGTCAGCAACTCATTGGTGCGGGCCTGCTGCTCCACGCCCGAAAAGGTGGCAAGCTGCGTGGCATAGTCAGTGGAATCCATCGGGTTCAACGGGTCCTGATTCTGCATCTGGGCGGTCAGCATCTTCAGGAACGTGTCGAAATCTGACGAAATCAGCGCCTTGTTGCTGGTGGTGGCCGTCGCCGTTGTCGTTCCGGTTGGGGTGACGAAGGAAGTGGTCATGAAGTCTCTCCTTAAAATCGCATATTCAGGCCGCCCAAGGGGCTGACGTCGCGTGCGGGGCGCGGGGCGGGTGTCGGTCTGGCGATGGCGGTTGCTGTCGGCTCAAAGGTATTCGTTTCTGGCTGTGGGGTTTGGGCGCGTTGCCCTTCGTTCCAACTGCTGAAGGAAAAACTGCCGGCTTGAATCCCGGCCTGTTTCAGCTCCGCCACCAGGTCCGGCAGATGACGCCGCATCAGATCCAGCGTGTCGGCCCGTTCGGCAGACAGGACAATCGACAGGCCGCCCCCTTCAGGCCGCATGTCAAAATGCAGCTTTCCCAAGGTTTCCGGCGTCAGGGTCAATTCGATCCGGCCCGGCACATCAACGGGTTGGGCGGCAAGGGTTTCGACCACCTGCCGCAGCGGTGTGGCGGGTGCATGGCGCTGACCAACGCTTTCATGAATTTCGCTGCGGGGCGCCGCCTCGGCCGGTATCGGGCCAAGTGCCATTCCCGGCAAAGCTGGCGCCTCTGGCTTCGTCGGCGCCACTTCGGGCAGGGTGGTCGCCCTGTCGGTCTTGGGCTCCGCCGCGGGCGTGGATACCGGGGGAGCCGGGGGTGCGGCAGGCGGGGCGTCTTCGCGGTCCGCCACTGCGACAGGCGCAATATCTGCGCCTTGAGTTTCAAGGCCTTGCTGCGGCACAGGTGACGGTGGGTCGCTATGGGTCATCTTGCGCGGAACGACGGGCAGGTCAGGCTGCTTTGGCTGCGCGGCGTCGGCCTGCATGGTTCGACGCCAAAGGAACTGTGTGGCGCCCTCATCATGTCGAAGCGGTGTGACCCGTGCAGAGGGCAGCTCCTGAGCCGCCGTTGCATCGGTTGTTATATGCAAAACCATGCCTGCGAATGGTTTTTCTTGCAGGGTAGCGCCGTCGTCTGTCGTTTCGATCTTGGTCTGCACAATTGACGCGGTGCCGACTGGTGCAGGACTGACTGGCTGCGCTTCGGCTTTTGGCGTGGGGGGAATGGTCGGGCGATTGGCGTCCGCCACGTTCAGATCAGGGCGATCATCTGTCGGTTCCACCGCATCATGCCGATTTGGACCTGCCGTCGGTGACGGGGGGGCAGGCATTGTGGGGGCGGCCTGCCGCACCAAACCTTGCGTCGGCTCTGCCGTGCTGGCCTGTGGCGGCGCGGTCGTTGGGGCAACTCGGTCAAGACGGGCGAAGTCCGGGCCGCAACCCATGGCCAATTCGTGCGGCGCAACTTTGGGCATCGGTGCGGGTTCGGCCTGAATTTCGGCGGGCAGGGCTGGTGCTGCGACCTCGGCGATCCTCGCCAACATCTGGTCTGCATTTTCTGTGGTCGTGCTTGTTGGTGTCGCTTCCTTTCGGATCACCGCGTCATCGGTTGGCTCGCCCGCTACCAAAGGCACAGCGATGCTCGTGGCCGCATCACCCCCCTCACCCTCGCCTGCCATGCAGTCAGGCGCGACCGGCCGTGGCAGCACAGCCTGCAAGGCTGCCACGAGAAAAACCGCGTCGGCTGCGGCCTCAGCGTGGGTTTGCTCGGCCTCCTGCATCACCTCGGCAAAGGCGGGATCAGCCGCCACGGGGCCGGATGCACCCTCTGCGACCGGCTTTGCGCTGCGTGGTGGGAACAGGATTTCGGACATGCTTTTGAACATGGGCTCTCAGACTTCTGCCATCTGCCCCCTTATCGCCCCATGATCCTTACCGGTTGTTTACCGCTGCCTGCCACAGTCAGAAAAATTCAACGCAATCGAGGGCAGGATGCTTTCCGCAGTTGTCACACCCCAAACGAATGCGCAGCAGGCGGCGTCACCTGATGATCGGCTGATGCAAAAAGCCAAAGAGCTTGAAACCGCATTCCTGGCTGAAATGCTGTCATTCACAGGTCTTGGCGAAGCAAGCGCGACGATGGGCGGCGGCGCCGGTGAGGAGCAATTCGCCTCTTTTCTGCGCCGCGAACAAGCAAGGTTGATGGTTGACCAAGGCGGTGTCGGGCTTGCGGAAATGATCTTCGAATCACTTAAAACCAAAGAGGGCGGCAACGATGAAAACCCTTGAAACCCTGCTTGATGAGGTGAAGTCCGCCGTGCGGGTCGCCGATTTTGCCCAGCTTGCACAACTTGCGCCGCAACTTGAAACCGCCTTGGCAAATTTGGCCGCAACGGCCCCAAGGCAGGTGTTGGAACGGCTGAAAATGAAAGCGGAAAGCAATGCAACCTTGCTGGATGCGGCGCTGCGCGGCACGCGGGCGGCCCGGCGCAGGGTCGATGAGGTGCGCCGCGCGGCCCAAGGGCTGCAAACCTATGACAACCGGGGCAAAAGGGCAGATTTCGCAACCACATCGCATCACGCCGGGCGGTTTTGACATTCTGCGAATCTGTCAAATGCCACGCAAATGGCGGTGACGAATTAGGACTCTGTTAGACCTTCCGGCCCTTCAATCGCCTTGCATCCCATGAGGGGGTGGCGCGCCGGGAGGATCGCCTGACGCACCGGACAGAAGGACCAGCCAGCCGCGGCCGTGTGCCGGGGCGCAACCCGCCTTTCGCAAAAGCGCAGGCAGATCGCAAAGGACCAGGACATGTCGTCCATTCTTACCAATACCAGTGCCATGGTGGCGCTGCAGACCATGAAAAGCATCAACACCAACCTGAACCGTACCCAGCAGGAAATCTCGACCGGCAAGACCGTGGCCACCGCCAAGGACAATGCGGCGGTCTGGGCAATCTCCAAGGTGATGGAATCGGATGTGAAAGGTTTCAAGGGGATTTCCGACAGCCTGTCGCTGGGGTCTTCGACCATCGCAGTCGCGGCCGAGGCGGCAGAATCGATCACCGAGCTGTTGACCGACATCAAGGGCAAGATCGTTTCGGCCCAGTCGGAAAGCGCGGATCGCTCGAAAATGCAGACCGATATCTCGGCCTTGCGCGACCAGATCGCCGGGATCGTGGATGCGGCACAGTTTTCGGGGTTGAACCTGATCTCGGGCACCGATGATGTCGACTTCCTGTCCTCGCTGGACCGGGCGTCGAATGGCAATGTCACCGCCTCGAACATCACGGTGAACCGGCAGGATCTGTCGACGACCGCAGGGGTGTTTGGCACGGGCACATCGCTTGCGGCGAACGCTGTTGTCGCCGACAGTGCAACGGCCGTCGCGTCGGCCGCCAATACCGCGCAAGTTACCTTTGCGGACACTTGGGCGGCGGGTGATACGGCCACCCTGACGATTGCCGGGGTGGACGTCAGCCACACCGCAGCCGGTGCCGCCGTCGGCGATATTGCCTCGGCGTTCGCCGGGGCGATCAATGCGCTGGGTCTGGAAGGGATTACAGCCTCGAACTCGGCGGGGGTTTTGACGATCAACTCGACCCGTGCCTTCGAAGGCTTGTCCGTCGGACAAACGTCGACGACCGCGGGTGACGGGTCATCGGATATCACTCAAGTCAACGGTGCGGCGCCCAGCGGCACCAACTCGGCCGCGTCTTCCACCATCTCGCAGCGCGCGGAAAAACTGATCCTCTCGAACACCGCTGCGGTCAACGAGGGTGATGGCTACAAGGTGACGATCGGCACCAAGTCCTACAACTACATCGCCGGCAAGGGCGAGACGATGGAGGATGTCGCGCGCGGTCTGAAGGTCGCGGTCGATTCGGGAAGTGTCAAAGGCATTTCCACCTCGGTCACACAAAGCGACACCGGGGCCTGGACGCTGAATGTCGACAATGATGGCAGCGGCAGTGCCAGCCTGACCCTTTCGGCAACGGGCAACGCCGGGGGCAAGGCCTCGGGCGGGCTTTTCGGCCTTGATTCGATTGATGTGACCACATCGGCCGGTGCGGATTCCGCGCTGACCAACATCGAGACCATGATCACCCGGTCGATTGATGCCGCTGCGGCTTTTGGTTCTGCGCAAAACCGCATCGACATCCAGAACGATTTCGTCGGGAAACTGACGGATGCGATGAAGGCGGGGATCGGCACCTTGGTCGATGCCGATATGGAAGAAGCCTCGGCGCGGTTGCAGGCGTTGCAGGTGCAGCAGCAGTTGGCGACGCAGGCCCTGTCGATTGCCAACCAGGCACCGCAGAGCATCTTGTCGCTGTTCCGCTGATGACGGGGGCCGGAGGCATAACGCCTCCGGCCTATTCTCTCTCGCCCCATGATCCCAGGAGGGATATCCCGTGATTGCCCAATCTTCCGCGGCCCGTGCCGCCTATGCCCGCCCCGAAGCCCCGGGGCGCAGCCCCAGAGCGCTGGAATACGAATTGCTCGCCCGCGCGACAAAGGCCCTGTCCACCGCCCGCGCCGAGGGGGCCAGCCATGCGCAGGTGCTGGCGGCCCTGAATGAAAACCAGCGTCTTTGGTCCACCTTGGCTGCTGATGTTGCAGAACCTGAGAATGGCTTGCCGCAGCAATTGCGGGCGCAACTGTTCTACCTTTACGAATTCACCGCCCTGCACAGTCGCGCGGTGCGCGACAAGAAGGCCTCGGTCGAAGTTCTTATTGATATCAACACCGCGGTGATGCGCGGCCTGCGTGGGCAGGGGCAATGACATGACCGGTCTTGTCCTGAAACTCGGCCCGCATGAACGGGTTCTCATCAATGGCGCCGTGATCGAAAACGGTGAAAAGCGGTCGCGGCTGGCCATCATGACGCCGCACGCCAATATCCTGCGCCTGCGCGATGCGATCCACCCCGAGGAGGTCAACACGCCGGTGCGCCGGGTTTGCTATATCGCGCAATTGGTGCTGTCGGGCGATGCCGATCCGGCCGATGCCCGCATGCAGCTTTTGCGCGGCATTGAACAACTGAGCCAGGTTTTGACGGATCACGACAGCCGCACCCTGTTGAACCAGGCCACGGCTGCCGTGCTGGAGGATCAGCATTATCAGGCCCTGAAGGCGCTGCGGGGGCTTTTGCCGCGGGAAGAACGCCTGATGGCAGGGCGCAAATCATGACCTATACACCCGCCCTGCCGCTGACGGGCTATGCCGGGTGGGTGTTTCTCAAGCGCACGGCCGCGACACAGCAGGCCGTGCTGAACTCCCAGCCTGAGATCAAACGCGACGAGGCTTATTTTCGCGAAAACATCGGTAAGATCGACACCGCGGAAGAACTGGTGAAAGATCGGCGCCTGTTGAAGGTCGCGCTGGGCGCCTTTGGTCTTGAAAATGATATCAACAGCAAGGCCTTCATCCAGAAGGTGTTGGAGGGCGGGACGCTGCAATCTGGCAGCTTGGCGAACAAACTGGCCGACAAACAGTATCAGAAACTGTCGGCCGCCTTTGGCTTTGGCGATTTCAAGACACCGCGGAACAAGATTTCGGATTTCCCGGACAAGATTCTTGCGGCCTACAAGACCCGCAACTTTGAGGTTGCCATCGGTGAACAGAATGACGACCTGCGCCTTGCCATGAATGCCGAGCGTGAGGTGGCCAGTCTGGCGGCCAAGACCACCACCTCCAACGATGCGCGCTGGTATTCCGTTTTGGGCAGCACACCGATGCGCCGCGTTTTCGAAAAGGCGCTGGGTCTGCCGACGACCTTTTCTTCCTTGGATATTGATCGCCAGTTGGAGATCATGAAGGAAAAATCCCAAGCGCAACTTGGCACGGACCAGATCGCGGATTTTGATGATGCGGCGACCATGGAAAAACTCTTGCGCCGCTTTCTGATCCGCTCGGAAGCCGAGGCCTATACCAACCAATATGGTGCCAGCGCCGCGCTTACGCTGATGTCCAATGCCGTGACATTCGCGCGCCGCCGCTGATGGCCTGACGGACCGGACAACGCTGTCGCGCAAGATACCCGTCAGAGAGTGAGGCCTGTCATTGCTCCAGCACGGCGGCAAGGCGGCGAAAGCTGCCGGTCACCCCGTCTGATGGCGCGTCTTCGGCAAGAAAGGCGTCAAGCGCGGGCCAGATCTTGATGGCGGCGTCGATCACGGCATCCGATCCTTTGGTGTAAAGCCCGGCCTGCACCATCATTTCTGCCCGGTCCCAGGCCCCAAGCAGGCGGCGTGCCTCGGCGATCAGGGCGTTTTCTTCTTGGCTTGCCGCGTGGGGCAGGCTGCGCGACACGGACCGCAAGAGATCAATCGCCGGATAACGCCCGCGTTCGGCGATCTTGCGATCCATCACCACATGACCATCCAGCACCCCGCGCAGGATATCGGCCACCGGTTCTTCCATGTCTGATCCCGCCACCAGCACCGAAAACACCGCCGTGATGTCGCCGGCATCCTTTGGCCCGGGGCCGGAGCGTTCCGCGAGCCCCATGATCGCCTGATTGAGCGAGGGCGGAAAGCCGCGCAGGGCTGAACTTTCTCCCGCTGCCAAGGCCACTTCGCGATGGGCCTCGGCAAAGCGGGTGATCGAATCGGCCAAAAACAGCACATGCAGGCCCTGATCGCGGAAATGTTCGGCCACAGCCATCGCGGTATAGGCGCAGCGGCGGCGGGTCAGCGCGGGCTGATCCGAGGTTGCGGCGACCACGACAGAGCGCGCCATGCCCGCCGGACCCAGCACGCGTTCGGTGAATTCGCGCAATTCGCGGCCGCGCTCGCCAATCAAGGCGATCACGACGATATCCGCCGCTACCCCGCGCGCAAACTTTGCCAGCAGAGACGATTTGCCAACGCCGGAGCCGGCGAAAAGACCAATCCTCTGACCGCGGACTAAGGGCAGCAGCGTATCAAAGACCGCGACCCCGGTTGAAAGCCGCCCGCCCAAGGCGCGCCGTTGCGCGGCAGGCGGGGCTTCGGTCCGCAAGGGGCGCGCCACTGGGCCGCGAAACAATGGCTTGCCATCCAGTGGCCGCCCGTTCGGGTCAATGATACGGCCGATCCAGCTATCATCGGGCGAAATCTCGGCCGGTCCGACCAATTCGACCGGCGTGCCGATGGCAAGCCCATCGGGGCTGCCGTTGGCCAGCACCACCATCTCATCCGACGAAAGCTGCAAGACTTCGCCGCCAATCTCGCCGATTCGCACCTGGTCACCCTGCCGGGCCAACCTCTCAAGCCCCCGCACCCGCAGGGTTCCGCGTGAAATTTCGGCCACGCGCCCCACCGCCGATGCCACCGGAATGGCGGCAATCTGGGCGCGGAGCGGGCTAAAAACATCGGCCATGGGTGTCTCCCTTTGTTCCTTACTCTTTTTAAAGGAATCACCCTTAAGCCTTGATGAAAGAGGCAAGGGGAGAAGCCCCGATGTTTGAAAAATTACAGATCACCGCCATGGCCCAATCCCTGGCATCGCACGCAGGCTCTCGCATGGGGTTGATTGCGCAGAACGTCGCCAATGCCGATACACCCGGCTTCAAGGCGATGGATCTGCCCTCTTTTGCCGAGGCCTATCGTGCGGCAGAGCCGGACGCCTTGCGCCAGACGCGGCCCGGCCACCTTGGGGGGCTGGAGGCGCAATTGTTTGGCGCTCCGCGGCGCAGCCCGGGGGCCGAGGCGCCGAACGGCAACTCGGTGTCGATCGAGGAAGAAATGGTCAAGGCCGCCGGGGCGCGACAAGACCATGAGATGGCACTGGCCATCTATCGCAACACTTCTGACATCATCCGCGCCAGTCTGGGCCGGAAATAGGGGGATAGATGAGCGATCTTCTTAAATCCCTGTCCTTTGCCGCCTCGGGAATGGAGGCGCAGGCGATGCGTCTGCGGCATGTGTCTGAAAACATCGCCAATGCCGATACCCCCGGTTACCACCGGAAAACGGTGTCTTTTCAAGAAGAAATGCAAACCGGAGAGGTGAAAGCCGGCCCGGTGAAGCTGGACCGCAGCGAATTTGTGCGGATCTACGACCCTGGCCATCCCTTGGCCGATGAAACCGGTCACTATGATGGATCGAATGTCGATCTGGTGATTGAAATCGCTGACGCGCGCGAAGCGCAGCGCAGCTACGAGGCGAACCTGAAGATGTTCGATCAGGCGCGGCAGATGACGCAAAGCCTGTTCGATCTTCTGCGCCGATAGGAGGGCTGAACCATGGATATCAGAACCTCGCTTGCCACGCAAAGCTATGCGCAAGCCCGCACCGCCGCCGCGCCGAAACCGGGCGCGGCGGAAGCGGGGTTTGCCAAGCTTGCGGGAAGTTTTGCCGAAACCCTGGCCCAAGGCGAACAGACCGCCCGCGCAGCCATGACCGGGGGGGCTGATCCCCACGCCTTGGTGCAGGCGCTGGCCTCCAGCCAGCTTGCGGTCGAAACCGTGGCCACCGTGCGCGACAAGGTGGTCGAGGCCTATCAGGAAATCCTGAGGATGCCGGTATGACGGAAGAGGCGCTTTTCGATGTGTTGCGCCAAGGTTTGTGGGCCTCGGTCCTGATGGCGTCGCCGCTTCTGGCCGTGGCCTTGGTGGTCGGGGTCGTGATCGGCTTGTTGCAGGCGCTGACCTCGATTCAGGAAGCGACGCTGACCTTTGTGCCCAAGGCCGGGTTGATGATCGCGGTGTTCTGGGTCTCGATGAGTTTCATGACCGCCACGCTGGTGTCGTTCTTCAATGATCAACTCATTCCGATGATCGCGGAGGGCTGAGCCATGGATGCCGCAGGATATACCGCGCTGACGCGCCAATCCGGGCTGATGCGCGAAATGCAGGTGGTGGCGAACAACATCGCCAACCTGTCGACCACGGGTTTCCGCCGGGAAGGGATGATCTTTTCGGAATATGTCGACCGGATGGACGAGGACCCTTCGTTGTCGATGGCCAACGGCAATACCCGGCTGGTCGATCTGTCGCAGGCGGGCGTCAGCCAGACCGGCGGTGCCTTTGATCTGGCGATTCAGGGGGATGGATTTTTCCTGATCGAAACCCCGAACGGTCAGGCTTTGACCCGTGCCGGCGCCTTTACCCCCTCGGCCGCGGGGGAGCTTGTCACCCCCGATGGCAACCGGCTTCTGGATCAGGGCGGCGCACCGGTGTTTATTCCGCCGGGCGTGGCCAAGGTGGCGGTGGCCGAAGACGGCACGGTTTCGGCCGATGGCCAGCCTGTGGCCCGCCTCGGTCTGTGGGGGCCGGTTGACCCCACCGCGCTGCGCCACCAGACCGGCACGATTTTTTCCGCAGGCGAGATGCAGCCCGTCGAAGGCGCGGTGATTCTTCAAGGCTTTCTTGAGGAAAGCAATGTGGAACCCGTTTCGGAAATCGCCCGCATGATCGAGGTGCAGCGCGCCTACGAGATGGGCCAGAAATTCATGGATGCCGAAGACCAGCGCATGCGCGGCGTCATCCAGACTTTGGGGAGGTAAGCCATGAAGGCCCTTCAGATTGCCGCAACCGGCATGAGCGCCCAGCAGATGCGGGTCGATGTGGTGTCAAACAACCTCGCCAATATGTCGACCACAGGCTACAATGCCCGCCGGGCGGATTTTGCCGATTTGCATTATCAACAGCTTGCCCGCCCCGGCTCCATTGCGGCCGAAGATGGCACCATGCTGCCGACCGGGGTGCAGATGGGGCTTGGCGTGCGCCCCGCGGCAGTATCGGTCGTCTTGGCGCAGGGCACGCTGTCGGCGACCGGCGGCGATCTCGATCTGGCGATTGAAGGGCAGGGTTATCTGGAAGTCACCATGCCTTCGGGCGGGTCGGCCTATACCCGCGATGGCGCGCTGAAACGCACGGGCGACGGGCTGATTGTCACCTCGGACGGCCATCCGGTTGCGCCGGGCCTGACCATTCCCTCTGACGCCCGCTCGGTCTCGATCAACGCCAATGGCGAGGTTTATGCCTATTTCGACGGGCAGGTTGAACCGCAGCAACTCGGTCAGTTGAACCTTGTCGGCTTCACCAATGAAAAGGGGCTGGAGGCGATTGGCTCCAACCTCTTTCTGGAAAGCCCGGCCTCGGGGCCGCCGATGATCGGCACGGCGGGCGAAGATGGGCTGGGCATGTTGCGCCAGGGCTATCTGGAGGAAAGCTCGGTCGATGCGGTGCGCGAGGTGACCGAACTTATCAAGGCGCAGCGCGGCTATGAATTGAATGCCAAGGTCATCACGGCGGCCGATCAGATGCTGTCGGCCACCACGCAGGTGCGGTGATGTGGCGTGTTCTGATCCTGCTTTTCCCGACGGCGGCACTGGGCGACAGCCTGGTCGCGGCCCGCGTCATCAAGGCGCAGACCCCGCTGGTGGCAGAAGATGTGATGCTGGTCGCGGCCGATATCCCCGGCGCCCTGACCGACCCGGCGCAGGCCATCGGGCAAGAAACCCGCGTTGCGATCTATCCCGGCCGTCCCGTTTTGGGGGGCAATCTTGGCCCCGCGGCGATGGTGGATCGCAACCAGATCGTCCCGTTGATCTTTCAGGCGGGTGGTCTTGCCATTCGCACCGAAGGCCGGGCGCTGTCGCGCGGTGCCGAAGGCGAGATCATCGAGGTGATGAACCTTGCCTCCAGAACCAAGATCACAGGCCGTGTTGGCGCCGATGGCGGCGTCACCGTCGGCCCATCAACATCCCCGTGAAGGAAGCCATCATGCGTCCCGTATTCATTGCCCTTGTCGCCATTACCGCCTGTGGACGTCTGGAACAGGTGGGCAAGGCCCCCGATTTCTCGCCGCTTGAGGGGTCTTACCAGCACCACGCGATGTATTCGACACCCCTGCCCGAAGATCTGGTGCCAGAGGCGCCGACCGATGCCTCCTCGCTTTGGACGGCGGGAAGAAGCTCGCTTTTTGGCGACAGGCGGGCGGCGCAGCGCGGCGATATCCTGACGGTCGTGATCGAGATCGACGACAAGGCCGAGATATCAAACAGTTCGGGCCGCAGCCGGGCCGGGTCGGAAAGCATGGGCGTGCCAAGCCTTTTGGGGATTCCGCAACGGCTGGACGATGCCTTGGCCGAAGGCGCAACCATGGCCGAGGCGGTCGATGCCAAGGGCTCCTCCAGTTACAAGGGCAGCGGCAATGTCTCGCGCAATGAAAAGCTGACGCTGCGGGTGGCTGCCACCGTGGTGGAGGAACTGGCGAATGGGGTGCTGCGCATCGAAGGCCAGCAAGAGGTGCGGGTGAATTTTGAACTGCGCGAACTTATCATCTCGGGCTACGTGCGCCCGATCGACATCAGCCGCCAGAACGAGATCACCTATGACAAGATCGCCGGTGCGCGGATTTCCTATGGCGGACGCGGTCAGATCACCGATGTGCAGCAACCGCGTTACGGCCAGCAGGTCGCCGATGCCCTCTTGCCGTTCTGAGGCCCCATGATCCGCAAAATTCTTCCCCTTCTTCTGGCCCTTGTGGGCTTGGCCATTGGCGCAGGCGCAGGGCTGTTCCTGCGGCCGGCGCCCGAACCCGTGGCGGCTGAAGCTGAGGCCACCGAACAGGGGGATGCCGCGCCGAAGACCGAAGGCCACGCCGAGGGCGAGCCAGAGGTGCCGCCGGAATATGTCAAACTGAACAATCAGTTCGTGGTGCCGGTCATGGATGGCGGCAAGGTGATTTCCATGGTCATCCTGTCGCTCAGCCTGGAGATTGAGCCGGGAAAGAGCCAGGATATCTATGCCAGCGAACCAAAGCTGCGCGATGTGTTCCTGCAAGTGCTGTTTGACCATGCAAACGCCGGGGGGTTTCAGGGGTCTTTCACCGATGGGTCCAATCTTGTCTTGTTGCGCAAGGCCCTGCGTGAGTCTGCGACCGGCGTGATGGGAGAGATGGTCAAGGACGTTCTCATCAGCGACATCGCGCGGCAGGATAGCTGATCAGCGGGGTTTCCCCTGTTTTTCCATCAGGCGGCGCAGCGCATCTGCCTTGCCGAATGCCTTTTGCGCCGCGTCGCGGGCTTCCATCCAATGGTGGGTCTGGCGGGCCAATGTCTGGTTGATTTCGGCACGGCGCGCATCGGCCCAGCGTTGATAGGCCAGCCCGGCCAGTGTGGCGGAGGCGCCTTCCAATCCTTCTGGGGCGGGGGCGGGTGGGATTGCCAATCGCGCCAGCGCCGCCTCGGATTGCGCTTTGGCTTCAGCGGCGCGGCGCAGATGTTCAAGCCGGTGGTCCAGCATAAGCCCGGCCAGATCTTTCAGCTTTTGCAGATCCTGACGTTTCATCCCCGACCCTTCCGGCGTTTCTTCAGCGCCTCGGCAAAGCGGATGGCGGCGGCCACGGGTTTGTAATGTTCCGGCCGGATCGGATCGCCGATGTTGACGGCGGCAAAGATGGCGCGGGCGGTTGGCGGATCCGAGTGCAAGGGCACGCCCGCGATGGCGGCTTTTTCACGGATGCGTGCGGCAATTTCATCGACGCCCTTGGCAACGCAAACCGGGGCGTTGCGGTCGCTCCGCTTCCAGCGCAGGGCAACGGCGTAGTGCGTCGGGTTCACGATCACAACATCCGCCTTGGCCACATCTTGCAGCATGCGGTTCAATGCGATTTCCTGCCCCTTTTGCCGCCGCGTGGCTTTTGCATGCGGATCGCCTTCGCTGTCCTTATGTTCATCGGTCATCTCTTGGCGCGACATCCGATTGCGTTTCAGATGCTGGAAGCGTTGCCAGAAATAGTCGGCAAGACCGATCACCGTGGCCAAGAGCAGGATCAGCGACAGGAATTCCACCATCACTTGCAGCATCAAAGCGATTGCCGCATGCGCCGACAGATACAGGCTGCCCGCGATATCATCGGCGCGCCAAGACAGATGCAGCGCCAGCAAAAGGCTGACGGCAAGCATCTTGACGGCGCTTTTGCCAAATTCGAACAGACCCTCGGGGCCGAATTTCTGCTTTGCGGCCGCAATAGGTGACAGGCGCGACAGACGGGGTGCCAATTTTTCGGGCGCAAAGATCACGGCGCGCTGGGCGAGGAGTGCCAGCAGTACCGCGACAAAGGGCAGCGCAAAGACGGGCAAGATCGCCAGACCTACGGCCCGGAAGACGGGCCCAAGCCCCGCGCGCGCGCCTTCGCCAATCACTCGGGAAAGCGGATCAGCCTGATCGAGGATCGACTGGCCGACCGTGCCGATTTGGGACAGGGCATACTGCCCTGCCAGCACTGCCGCCAACAGCAGGCCTGCATAGGCCGCAGCGGCGTTGACATCGGGCGCGCGGGCAATTTCGCCCCGCTTTCGCGCCTCGTCCAGTTTGCGCTGGCTGGGATCGAATGTCTTGTCGTCATCCTCCTCCGCGCTCATTGCGGCGCCTCAAACGGGGTATCAAGGAAGGACGTCAAGGCGCCGGACCAGACCGCCAGCAGAAGGGGCGTCAGCATGGCCAGCAACATCAGCCCGGCGGCCGACAGGGCCGGTGCGCCGATGAACGACACCATGAGCGCAGGCATCGCCCGGTTGATCGCCCCGAGGGCGAGGTTGTACATCATCGCGGCAATGGTGAAGGGGGCGGCAAGTGAAAACGCCAATCCGAACGCGTCCGCAATTTGCCCGGTGCCCCAATCGGCAAACTCTGCCGCGACGGGTAGACCGGCCGTTGGCATGACCTGATAGGAAAGGATCAACAATTCCGCCAGCCGCACATGCAGCCCGGCCATCACCGCCAGCGCAAGCCCCGCCGCCGTCAGCAGATGGCCAACCGCGGGCAGGGGTTCGGGGGCTGCACCCCCGGCGATCTGCGACAGCGAAGTGGCTTGCGCAATCATCACCCCGGCGATCTGAAGCGCCAGAACAAAAAGGCGCAGCACCGCCCCCAGGGCAAGACCGGCGATGATTTCGCCAAGGGCGGCCAAAAGGCCGGGGTCGCTGGGCATCATCGGGGCGACGGCCGGCAGGACAACGGCGCTGAAGGCCAAGGCCAGAACCAGACGCAGCCGCTGCGGGATGGATTGCTCGCCGAAAGCTGGCAACAGCGCCATCGCGGCCCCAACCCGCAGGAACACCAGCAAGGCCGCCACTGCCACCGACTGCCCAAGACCCAAGAGATCCGCCAGGCCCGCCAGATCCACCGTCATGGCGGCACCATGCCGACCATGGCGGGTCGCGCCTCCAACCCGATCTCCTCATAGGACAGGACCGAGGCGGCAAGCCCCTTGGCGGCCAGCACCGTTCTGAGGAACCGGCGCCTTTGGGTCGAGGTAACCAGCGCAGGCGAGGTGCCATTTTCCGCCGCGCGATTGAACCGTTCGGCAAGCCCATTGGCCAGACGGCTGAACTGATCGGGCGGCAGGGCGATGTTTTGTGAGGCGCGTTCGCCATCAATCTGATATTGGGCGAAGGTCTTTTCCCATTCCGGCGCCAGTTGGATCAGCGGAATGGTTCCATCGTCGCGCTTCAATTCGGCCACAAGTTGGAAACCAAGGCGTTGGCGCACATGTTCGCAGATCAACTCTGGCTGGCCTAACCCGCGCGCCTCGGAAATCGCTTCAAGGATCAGGGGCAGATTGCGGATCGACACCCGTTCGTCCAGCAAAAGCCGCAGCACTTGCAGCAAAAGATCCATGGGCACTTTGTCCGGGATCAATTCATCCAAGAGCCGTTTGTTGGCGTCCGACCGGTGCGTGTCGCTCAGCGTCACGAATTCATCCAGCAACCGGCGCAGGCCGCGCAGGGACAAAAGCCGCGAAAGATTGCCGCGAATGATCTCCAAGAGGTGGGTGGCCAGAACTTCCGGGGGGGAAACCACGGTCAGGCCCTGCAAGGCGGCCTCCTCCTGATCGTCGGGGCGGATCCAGCGGGCCGGCGCCCCATAGACCGGTTCGCGCACATCAATGCCATCTGGCGCCGAGGTGTCGTCAGACAGCAGCACCAGCACACGATCGGGCAGCAGCCTGTCGCGTACGCGCTCCACCCCTTGCAGCCGGATGCGGTAGGTTGACGGGGGCAGGTCTGCCTCATCCGTCAGCCGGATTTCCGGCAGGATCAGGCCATAACTGCCCGCAACATGGCTGCGCATATTGGTAATGCGGGCCTCAAGACCCGTGGCGGGATCCAGCGCCATGGCGACAAGATTTGGCGCAAATTCGATATGCACCTCGTCAAAGTCCAGCATATCGCCAAGAGGTTTTGTTTTTGCCGGGGCCGACTCCTCGGGCGTCACCTCCGCAGGAGGAGGGGCTTTTGAAGCACGCCAAGCCTGATAGCCCAACGTGGCCGCACCCAGCATGAAGGGCAAAAACGGCATCCCCGGAACCACCGCAAACAAGGCCATAAGCAGCGCAACCGTGCCCAAAGCGCCCGGATAGCGCCCGAGTTGCGCAAAAAATGATACATCGGCGGCCCCGGTTGCGCCGCCCCGTGACAGCAAAAGTGCTGCCGCAACCGAGATGATCACCGCCGGAATCTGCGCAACCAAGCCGTCCCCAACGGTAAGAATCGAGTAGGTTTCAAAGGCTTGAGAGAAGGGCATGTCATGAACGGCCACCCCCATGATCAGCCCCATGACGATGTTCAAACCCGTAATGAGCAAGCCGGCGACGGCGTCCCCTTTGACGAATTTGGATGCACCGTCGAGCGAGCCAAAGAAATTCGTTTCCGCTAACTCCTTCTCGCGGCGTTGTTTTGCCTCGGCATGGGTAATGGCCCCGGCGGACATATCTGCATCAATCGCGAGCTGTTTTCCGGGCATGCCGTCCAAGGCGAAGCGCGCGCCAACCTCGGCCATGCGGCCCGCGCCTTTGGTAATAACAACAAAATTCACGATCAGCAGGACGCAAAATATCACCACCCCAAGCAAGAGGTTGCCGCCCATGATGAAATTGGCAAAGCCTTCAATGACATGGCCCGCTGCACCCGTGCCGGTATGGCCTTGTCCGATGATCAGCTTGGTAGAAGATACATTGAGCGACAGGCGCAGCATGAGACTGGCCAGCAGAATGGTCGGGAACGCCGAAAAATCGAGCGGCCTTTCAATAAACAGCGAAACCGTCAGCATCAGGATCGCCAGTGCGAAGGAAATCGCAAGGCCGATGTCCAGAACGAAGGCGGGCACCGGCAAGATCATCATGATGATGACGGCCATCAGCGCCAAGGCCAGAAGGATGGTGGGTTGGAAAAACCGGGATGGGCCGGATGTGGCAATGCTTTGCATTCAGGGATCCGCCAGAAAAAGAGGACGGCCGCCGTTCTGTGCCGGGACCAATGAGGCAAGCCCCCCAGAGGTGCCGGGCATCAGCAGCGGATAGGAGTTGATCGCCACACGGATCGGTTCTTCGATGGATTGGTCCGGCAATTGCCCCGTGTCGGCAAAACCTTGCAGGACTCCTTCGATTTTTTGAATGTAGTCCTCGGCCAAATCGGGGCTTGCGGAATGATAGGCGGCGACCGCATCGACCCAGTTGCCGGTCCTTTGATGGTTTTCCACCAGAAAGCGGGCGGCGTGATCTGCGTTGCTTGCCGGATCAAACATCGCGTCGATCGAGCTGAATTTGTTGCCGTGCCAGCGCCAGTTCAGTTGGAAGCACCCGATATCAAGGTTCGTCACCCCTGAATCCACAGCGTTCTGGGCAAAGGCAGCGGCTTCATCCACGGTGTCGAACCAATGCCCTTCACCTTGCAGATTGACGACCCAAGGCCAGGGCTGCAACGCATCACCTTGCGGTTTGCCGCTTTCGACACGGGTGATCGCCAGCATGATCTGTAGCGGAACGCCATAGGTCTCGGCCGAATGTCGCGCTGCGCTGTCACAGCTTTGCCCCACACCGGACGCCAGCACCATCTGCGGCAACAGCATGAGCAAAGGTGCAAAAAGCCGAAACAACATGAAATTCTTCCCAAGGTGGCAGATTCTCTGCCTGTTGGAAGAAGGCTAAGCTGCTTTGCTTACCAGAAGGTTACGGAGCTGTGGTTGCTGGGCGCGGCACGGCTGCCAAAAGCGCTGAAATGGCGGTGCGTGTTCTTTCGCCCGCCTCAACAAGCGCATGGCCCTGGCCAAGTGCGCCGGTTTTCCGGGGGTCTGGATTATCAGATGTCGTTGGCGGAACCGGGGCAATTTCTGCGGCAACAGCCTGCCACGGATTTGGCGCGGCTTTGGCCAAGCCCTGCCAATCGCCCGCTTTCGCAAGTGCCATGGATGCGGCGGGCAAATCGCCTGACTTTGCAGCCAGCTCTGCCTGCATGGGAAAATCACCCAAGGTTTCAAGCGCCTGACGCCGTAAGGCAAAGGTTGTGTCATCATCCACCGCCGGCAGATGTCTTAAGGCCGCGGGGGCATCGTGAGTCAGCAGGGCGATTTCTGCGGCAAGCTGCGGGTCTGGTGCTTGTACGGTGTTCAGCCATTGCTTTGCGGGCGCCCCGAGCCCCAATCCTGCCAGCCGTTGGGCGAGGGTCGCGGCAATTTCATCCGGGATTTGCGGTGCCTCCGTTCCCGCGTCCAGAACGGCATGGGCCAGAAACACGTCGTCGGTTGCAAGGGTAGCAAGCAGGTCCCAAAGCGTTGCCCTCTGCTGTGGAAATTCGGGCAGGGTCTGGAATGCCGATTCGAAATCGCCCGACGAGGCCTGGGCAAGCATCAGGATTTCACGCAATCGCGCTTCTTGCGTGGTGCCTTCCGTTCCCCGAAGAAAGGCTTCGAGTTCGACAACCGTGTCTGCGGTGATGGGGCGTTTCTGGGCGACACGGGCCTCGACCTGGGCAATCAGGGCCTGCATGCGATCTTGGCCGGGGTCTTGCAGCACTTCGCCAGCCAGTTCCTCGGCAAGATCGGCATCGCCACGTTGCAGGTTCAACTTGGCCTCAATCAGCTTGGCCTCATGCCCCGCAGCACCCGTGGCACGGCTGATCGAATCGCCCAGCGCCCGGGCGGCATTTTCATTGCCGATTGCAAGAAACCGCTCCGAAAGTTTCAGGCCCAGCAACTCGCGCAGATGCAAAGGCAGTGCCGTGAAGGCAAGCCGGATTGCGCCTTCATTCACCGGGTCACCCTTGACCAGACTGTCATCCGCTAAAAACGACCAAAGCGCCGAGGGCCCTTCACAGGCGGCCTGGCCCGCAAAAACATGTTCCTGATCGGGGTGATCATCCAGCAAAGATCCAAGCGCGTGCCACACGGCGCCATCTTTTGATGCCAGATCAAAGGCGTCTGCCAATTGGCGCGCTTCGGCACCGAAGCCGAGGTAAAGATAGAGCTTGACCGCTTTTTCAACGTTTTCAGGGTTGGTGCGATCAAATTCGCCGCTGAGCGAGCGGCGCAATTCCGCAATCTGATCTGTGGCCGGGGTTTCGGCGCTGCCCCAGGACGCAATATCCAGAAGTTCACGCTGCGTGCAAACGGTGCCCGTTGCGCCAACCGCCCGATCCTGCGCGCCGAGCCTGTCGGAAATATTGTTCCGTGTTTCGCCGATCCTGATCTGGGTGGCCGGAAAGTCGGTTGCAGGCAAGCCAGTGTCGGGCGGGATATCGGCCATTTCAACCACGCCTTGCGTTGCACCCTGCGCGAGTTGGCGCATCAAAGTGTCGCGAAGTGGTTGCAGACTTGGGTCGGGAGGCAGCAGGGCGGTTTCGGGCCGCGCCGCAACCGGTGGTGCCGCGGCCCTGGGTTGGTTTTCCGCCACCCGGATCTTTTGCAAGGCGTCGGAGGTCCAGTCAAAGCTTGCGGTTGCCGTGTTTGCAGCCGGGCTTGTTGCTGGCCTGCCCGATGATGCGCTTATGGCCGGATCGGCGGGCAGTGCAAAGTATGCTTCGAAAACGGAATCCTTGGGCGGTGGGCCGTCCTTGAGGTCAATCACAACGATCCCCGGCCTGAATTCGAAGGGGATCGCGTGGCAGGTGCAAGCCAATCCGATTTGGATGCGGCCTGTGCCCGGCGGCCCCTCTATTGCGGCAAGGCGCGATTTGCCGATCAGCGCAAAGGCGCTGGTCAGATCATAAGCCATCTGCGAGTCGGGTTGGCGCAGTTCATAGCCACTTTCGCTGCGCCCGAATTGCCAGTCCACGGGCTTGCCAAAGTCGATCACAACTCTGGTAAAGCCGTCATGCTCCCCCGAGGTGACCCGGCCCGTTTGGGCCAGTGCGGGCACCGCCAAAGTCACAAGAAGGGCGATTATCAGGCGGATCATGCGGCGTCCTGCTTCAGGCCACGCAAGGCCTCCTCAAGGTTGGCGAAGGTGGGGCGCACATGATGGGGGGTGTTTTGTCGGCCGACTTCGATACAAATGTTCGGCGGGTGCCGATGCAGATTGGCGATCAGCACTTCGCGGATGAGTTGGTAAAAATGGGCGTCCTCCTCGACCACGCCTTTCACCCGGCTGGCGAAGGGCCCCATGATGCCATAGGCGAGAAAAACCCCGAGAAACGTCCCGACCAGGGCCGAGCCGATCATCTGGCCAAGAATCTCAGGTGGTTGATCCAGTGACCCCATGGTCTTGATGACCCCCAGCACGGCGGCCACGATGCCAAGCGCGGGCAAAGCATCGGCCATGGATTGCAAGGCATGGGAGGAATGCATGGCGTGCGTCAGCGTCGCCTCCAGCCGTTTGTCGACGACTTCTTCCACCTGATGCGGATCGTCATAGTTCATCGAGGCGGCCCGCATCGTGTCGCAGATCAGCTCAACCGCTTCGTGATTGCGCTGGATCTTTGGATACTTGCCGAAAACGGCGGAATCATGCGGGTTTTCAATGTGTTCTTCCAGTGCAACGGGGTTTGCGCGTGCGATCCGGATCAGTTCGAACAGCAGGCACAAAAGATCGCGATAATCCGCGGGTTTCCAGATCACCCCTTTGAAAACCTTGCCCATATCCTTGACGGTGTGTTTGACCGCCGCAAGGTCATTGGACACGAGAAATGCGCCGACGGCCGCGCCCCCGATCATGATCATTTCAAAGGGCAGGGCTTCGATGATCGGCCCCATCTTGCCGCCATGAATCGTATAGCCGCCGAAGACCATGACGAGGATGACGACGATGCCTACGATTCCGAACATGATGCCTTGCCCTTTCCTGTTTGCGGCACTTTGGCAGTCACAGGTTAAGAATTTTCCCTATTCTGTCGGCGCATTGGCGTTTCGACCCGCGATGAGCGCCGATATCGAATAGGCCTTTTCAGGGGGCATTCCGGCCATCACCGCCGCGGCCGCGGCCGGTTGCATGCGCCCAAGAAAGCCCGCCGCGAATTCTGGGGCCATGGTATCAAAAAGGGCTGCGGCATCAGTGGGCTTCATGGCCTCATAGACCGCTGTCAGACGGGCCAGATCCTGCTCTGCCGCACCGTCGGCGATGGCCAGCACCTCTTTCAGACTTGCCTCCGCTGCGGTAAGTTCTTGCAGGCGTTGGTCGATGGCCTTTTCAGCCAGATCCAGCGCGGCCATCCGTGCTTTTGTTGCGGCATCGGCGGCCGTGACTTGTACCTCACGCTCCTTCAGGACCTGTAGCAAGGCCGCCGGTGGGGTTGGGCATTCCGCCGGGGCAGCTTCTGCGCTTTCCGGGACTTCGGCGCTGGAATTTGCCAACGCCTGACCCGCAATGCCCCCGATCCGCAGCGCCCCGGACGAGGCAAGAAACAGGGCAAGAATGACCAAGGCCCCTCTGCCGGCGCGTTTCATTCTGCGGCCTCCGCATCTCGGCGCAGATTGCGACGCCGGACGAAGCGCAGTTTACGGTCTTCCGATGGCTCCTCCTCGTCTGCATGTGTGGCCGTTGCGGGCGGTGTCGCGGGCAAGTCGTGCATCGCGGCAACCATCAATTCCAGCTTTGCCGCAACGCCCTCGGCCCGGAAAACCAAGGCCTCCAGCCCGGCGGCCGATCCCGTTGCGGCGCCGCGCGCTTTTTCCAAGGCCTGCGTCATGTCATCCACCTGAGCGGACAGTACGGCGATCGCGCCACCCATGCCGGTTTCCAAAGTGGTGAATTTCTTCAGCCGACCGGCCAGCACATAGCAATAGATCGCCGCCCCGAAGGCCCCGGCCGACATCAGCACATCTGCAATCAGCTCCATGCCCGCTTTCCTTCAATTCAAGACGAATTCGGTCACCAAGAGGTCGCGCACCCGGCCTTCGCCCGTGACGATCTGGATGCGCCGCAGAAGATGCGCCCGGATGCGCACCAATGCTGCCGGGTCCTCCAGCTCCGTGACATCAACCGCCCGTAGATAGCCGTTCAGCACATCCGCGATGCGGGGCAACAGAAGCTGAACCTCGCTGGCATGGGGCCCCGCGACTTCGATTTGCGAGGTGAAGCGCAGGTGGCGAACCGCCTCACCAGACCCAAGGGTAATGACCAAAGGATCAACCGGAACAAAGGCAATGTCCGGCAGGGCGTCAACCTCGGGGTCGGCCTCGGCATGGGCTTCGTCTGCCGAGCCCAAGATCATGCCAGACCACGTGGCGTAAAACCCGGCCCCGCCCAGCAAGAGCGCCAGAACCAGCCCGATCACGAGCGGTTTTTTAGATTTTTTCTTCAGTACCGCATCCTGCGGTTCTTCAACGTCAGCCAAGGAAATGCCCGCTTTGCAAGAATCGTCGTCGAGATCGAAAATAGATCGAAGGTCACTAACCGATTGTTAATACGGGTGAAGCAAAGCTGTTCCTCAGGACAGAAGTCCGAAAAGAGGTGACGCGTGCAAAACCTGATCCAACTCTGGCAGGGGCTTGATGCCAAGAAACGGGCGATCGTTGCGGGAGCAACGATGGCGGTTTTTCTTGCGGTTTTGGCCATTGCGCAGTTTGCCGGAAAGCCGGGCCTGTCGCTGCTCTATGCGGGTTTGCACGGAACTGCGGCAGGCGATGTCGTTACCGCCCTGGAACAAGAGGGCGTGGCGTTCGAGGTGCGGGGCGATTCGATTTACGTCGACAGCACGCGCCGAGACAGCTTGCGCATGGTGCTTGCAGGTCAGGGGCTGCCCGCCAATTCCGGCACCGGCTATGAGCTTTTGGACGGGCTTTCAGGTTTTGGTACCACCTCGCAGATGTTTGACGCGGCCTATTGGCGGGCGAAGGAAGGCGAAATCGCCCGCACCATTCTGGCAAATCCGCTGATCCGCGCTGCACGGGTGCATATTGCACAGGCCCCGACCAAGGCGTTTCAGCCGGAACAGAAGGCAAAGGCCTCGGTCACCGTATCCACCGCCGCCGGAGGCCTGCCGGTTGAGCAGGCCCGCGCGCTGCGCCATCTGGTGGCGGCCGCGGTGCCGGGGATGGTGCCCGAGGATGTGGCGGTGATCGACGCTGTTGCCGGTCTGTTGCCCGGCGAGGAAGATACACTGCGCCCGGATGCGGCGGCGGATGCCCGTGCGGCCGAATTGCGCCGCAATGTCGAACGCCTGCTGGAGGCGCGGGTGGGCGCAGGCAAGGCCGTGGTGGAGGTCGCGGTCGATGTGGTCACCGAGCGGGAGGCGATCACGGAACACACCTTTGATCCGCAGGGCCGGGTTGCGATTTCGCAGGAAACCGAAAGCCGCAGCGGAACATCCACCGAGCCGGGTGGAGAGGTGACCGTGGCCTCGAATCTGCCCGACGGCAACGCCGAGGCAGGGGCTTCCGGCAAAAGTGAAAACTCCGAAACCCGGGAGCGGGTGAATTATGAGGTTTCCGAAACCCAGCGCGAGGTGCTGCGCACGCCGGGCGCGGTGAAGAAGATTTCGGTTGCGGTCTTGCTGGATGGGCAGATCGTGACCGCAGAGGATGGCACGACGCGGGTGGAGCCGCGCGGTGACGAAGAACTTGCCACCCTGCGGGAGTTGGTTGCTTCGGCCGCGGGCATAGACGAGGCGCGCGGTGATGTGCTGACGATCAAGTCGCTGGCGTTTGAACCCGCCCCCATGGCCGGAGAGCTGCTGGAAGCAGGGATGTTCACCGCAATGGGACCGATCGACACCATGTCGCTGATCCAGATTGTCGTGCTGGCTTTCGTGGCGCTGGTCTTGGGGCTTTTCGTGCTGCGCCCGGTTCTGACATCCCGTCCGCGGCTTGCCGCCGAGGCATCCCCCCTGGCCTTGCCAGGTATGGCGATGGGGAATGGCATGCCAATGGTGGGGGGGGGCAGCCCCGCAGGCGCGACGCAGATTCTGACCGGAGAAATTGACGATGACCCGGGATTTGCGACGCTTGATACCGATGAGGCGACGGACCCCGTCTCGCGCCTGCGTCGCCTGATCGAGGAACGGCAGGCCGAATCCGTCGAAATTCTGCGCGGCTGGATGGAGCAGGATGAGGAGCGCGCCTGATGGTCTTGCGGTTGGAGATCTTTGAAAGCGACGCGCCCGACGGCCCTGCCGAAACCGTCGTGCTGGATATTTCGGCGCTGGAGGAGGCGAGACTTGCATCCTACGATTCAGGTTATGCGGCCGGTTGGGAAGATGCCACGGCCGCGCAATCCGGCGACCAGTCGCGAATCCGGGCGGAGTTGGCCCGCAATCTTCAGGCGCTTTCCTTCACCTACCAAGAGGCGCGCAGCCATGTCTTGCGTGCGATTGAACCCCTGCTGACGGAGACGGTTGGCAAACTCTTGCCTGAAATCGCACGGGCTTCGCTTGGCGGTATCGTTCTGGATGCGTTGATGCCCATGGCTGAAACACTGGCCGATGCGCCGGTGGTGATGGTGCTTAACCCGGCATCTAGGCCCGCGGTTGAGACGCTGATTTCCGAGGCGACGGGCCTGCCGATTGGGATCGAGGACGAGGCCACGCTTGGTGAGGGGCAGGTCTATTTGCGGCTGGGTGGCTCTGAGACCTGCGTCGATCTTGATCGTGCAACTGTGGAAATCATGACAGCCCTGCGGGGCTTCTTCGACTTGTCCAACAAGGAGATCTGAAATGGACGACCCCTCCAGCGATACAAACCCTTTTGCTCAGGTGCCGATCGAGGTCACGATTTCGGTCGGCAAGGCGCGACCCTTGGTCAAGGATCTGTTGCGTCTGGGCCGTGATGCGATCCTGCCCTTGGATCGCCGGGTCGAGGATCCGGTCGAGCTTTATGTCGGTGATCGCTTGATCGCGCGCGGTGTCTTGCAAGAGATTGAGGGCGAACCCGCTGGCCAACTGGCAGTCCGACTGACCGAGGTCGCCAATTTGCGGGGCGGATTGTGACGCAAAAGGCATTTTTGCTCGGCCTCGCGCTGGCACTTCTGGCGGGCCCGGTCTTGGCGCAAGACGTCTCGATCAATTTCGGCGACGGCGCCTCCTTGGCCGCCAGATCCGTGCAGCTTTTGCTCTTGGTCACCATTTTGTCGATCGTGCCCGGTCTGGCGGTGATGGTCACCTGCTTTCCCTTCATCGTCACGGTCTTGTCGATCCTGCGGCAGGCCATCGGTTTGCAACAATCGCCGCCGAACATGCTCATCATCAGCCTTGCGATGTTTCTCACATGGTTTGTGATGGATCCGGTTTTTACCGAGGCCTGGATCAAGGGGGTGGAGCCCTTGACCAAGGGGCAGATTGATGTGCAAACGGCGATCCCGCTGATCATGGCGCCCTTTCGGGTCTTCATGACCGCCCGGCTTGATCCGGATACCTTTGCGGCTTTGCA
This sequence comes from uncultured Tabrizicola sp., assembly GCA_964393035.1. Classification (GTDB taxonomy): domain Bacteria; phylum Pseudomonadota; class Alphaproteobacteria; order Rhodobacterales; family Rhodobacteraceae; genus Tabrizicola_A. The sequence continues at coordinate 17,444 of CAYMRX010000003.1, read as the reverse complement.
GGCGCTACGCCCAGAAAACGCGACGCCTTTGGCCGATGCGCCGCTTTCCGTTCTGGTGCCATCCTTCCTCCTGTCCGAAATCCAGCGGGCGTTTGAAATCGGCTTTCTGGTCTTTTTGCCCTTCCTCATCATTGACCTGGTGGTGGCGGCGGTCCTGATGTCGATGGGGATGATGATGGTGCCGCCTGCTGCGGTTGCGCTGCCCTTCAAACTTGCTTTCTTTGTGGTTGCCGATGGCTGGGCACTCATTTCCGGCGCATTGGTGCGAAGCTATTTTTGATCGCGAGCTTTAGAGCCTTCTCGCCTTAGGCAATGACCGCAGGGCGAAAGATCCAAGATTCCAGCGGGTCGGTTGCGTAAGTGGTCGACCCAGCAGCTTTTGCCACCTGCTTTGCCCTTGCCGCTCTGATTAATCACCGCCACGGGTGGTACAGCACGAGGGACCGTGTTGCGGTCATTGGCAGAAGGGACCGGTGCCGATTTCAGTTGTCCGCAAACAACCCCGCTGGGGCTGTTGGAGGCTCAATTCACCACGAATTCGGCATGCAGCGCCCCGGCCGCATTGATGCTTTTCAGGATGTCAATCATGTCATAGGGGGCGACGCCAAGCGCGTTCAAACCGGCAACCACCTCGGAAAGGCTGGTGCCACCGGTGACCTCGGCAAGTCCTTTGCCCGGTTCGGTTGTGATGCTGGCGGTGGTGCTGGGCACCACAATGCTTTCGCCCTCGGCAAAGGGGTTGGGCTGCGACACGGTTGGGGCTTCCTCGACCCGCAAGGTCAGGTTGCCTTGGGCCACGGCAACCCGGCTGATCCGCACATCCTGCCCCATCACAATCGTGCCGGACCGCTGGTCAACCACCACGCGCGCGCGACTTTCCGGTTCGACGGCGATGTTTTCCACCCGGCTCAGCACATGCGCCGGAGACCCGTTGCCGACGGCCGAGACGTTCAGCATCACCGTGCCGCCATCCAGCATCCGGGCGGCCCCGCGCCCCATGTCACGGTTTATGGCATCCTCGATCCGGGCCGCCGTGGTGAAATCTGGCGCGCGCAGCGCGAGGCGCAATTGATCAAGGCCCGTGAAATCGAATTCCACCTCGCGTTCCACATAAGCCCCCGAAGGGATCGTGCCTGCCGTAGGCACCCCTTGAACAACCCGCGCCGCCTCGCCTTCGGCCGAAATTCCACCTGCGATGATCGTACCCTGGGCCACGGCATAGATCTGCCCGTCCGCCCCGTTCAGCGGGGTCATGACCAAAGTCCCGCCCAGCAGGCTTTTTGCATCACCAATCGCCGAGACCGTGACATCAATCCGCCCCCCCGCGCGGGCAAAGGGCGGAAGATTGGCCGTCACAAAGACCGCCGCGACATTCTTCGGCCGGTATTCCTCGCCTGCGACATTGACGCCCAGTCGTTCCAGCAGATTGGACATGATTTCTTCGGTGAAAGGCGCGTTGCGGATGCCGTCGCCGGTGCCATTCAGCCCGACGACAAGGCCATAGCCGACCAGATCGTTGCCGCGCACGCCGTCGAATTCGACCAGGTCCTTGATCCGCACCGGCCCCGCCGCGGCAAGCCCCGGCACCAGACACAAAAACACCAGCAAAGCTTTGAACATCAGAGGTAATCCGCAAGACTGAGGCGCGAAATGCGCGCTGTGAGGGTGTAGATGAGTTCGAGTTGGCTTTCGGCATCCTGCAACCGGGTCGAGGTTTCATAGGGGTCAATCTCGACCATGCCGGTGCGCGCAATGCCCAGTGCGGCGGCTTCGCTTTCATTGCGGGTCTGCGCGCGGTCGATCTGCGATTGCAGCCCGCCCAGCCGGGCCGCAAGGTCGGCCCGATCGGTTTCCCCGGCAAACAGAACTTCCCCGGCGCGTTGGGCAAGATCCTGTTGCAGCTCATATTGACCGGAGAAGATGCCGCGGTCGACCAGCGTGGCCATGGCCAGACCTTTCAGCGTTTCGCGCAAGGCCGGGTCATTGGCGGTCACATCAAGGGCCACGGATTCTTCTGCCGCAATTGGCACATCACTCAGCGGGGCGCCGCCCAGATAGACCGTGCCGTCATAGCCACCCGGTGACGCGAACCAGGCGTCAACTGCGGCTTCGACCGCGGCGACGTCGGTGGCACCGGCCGCGCTGATGGCACTTTCCAATGCTGTCATCAGCGTATCCACCGACGCCATGGCCTGCGCGCCCGTTTCCATGCCCGCAAAAAGCGTGCGATCGCCGAAACGGGTGTTCAGGGTTGAAATGGTCGAGCGCAGGGCGGATTGGGCGGCCGAGGCGGCGGTGTTAATATGGGCTGCCGATGCGGTTCCCGAGGCGGCGATCAGGCCATTCGCGGCCGTCAGCGCCATATCGGAAACCGTTGAAAGACCGGTTTGCATTGCCTCGGCAAACAGCGCCAACTCGCGGGTGATCGCGCCATGGCCCTCCAGCCGGGCAAGGCTGGAATCAATGGCCAAAAGCGGCCCCATGTCGCCCGAAAGATGGCGGGGCGTGTCGGCGGCCTGACCGGTGGTCAATTCTTGCGACAGGCGCGCCAGATCGGTCTTGGCTTGGGTGATATGACGGCGCATGGCATTGGATTGCGCCAAATCTCCGAACCCGATCAAAGACATGGCTTACATCCCCAGCAAGGTGTCGATCATTTCGCCAACCGTCTGAATGACCTTGGCATTGGCGGTATAGGCCTGCTCGATCAGCAAAAGGGATTGCAGTTCCTGATCGGTGTCGACCCCGGCGGCCAATTCCAACTGCATCAGGGCTTCTGTGCGGGCCTTGGCATAGCTGGCCTCGGATTCGGCGGTCAACCGATTGGACACCATCGCAGAAAGCATATCGCCTTGCAGTGCGGAAAAGCTTCTTGCTCCGGTCATGAACTGCCCCGAAGACGGCACCCGTGCGGTGTTGAGCGCCACCTGAAGCGCCACGAGGCCGCGGGTATCTCCGGCCAGACCGGGGGTTGTGGCGCCAATTCCGTCCCGCAGCCGCCAAAGCGCGCCACCTTGTTGCGGATCGACGGCCGCATTCAACGTCAGGCGTTGGGCGAGGCCGAGCTCATTGGCGGCAAGAAAATTTCCGCCCCCATCGGTAAAAAGCCCGGCTTGACCCGCCGTTAACGTCGGATCGACGCCTGTATCGGCAAAACGCTCCACCAGATCGCGGGCCAGGGCATCAAGTTTGGCTTGGGCTTCCGGTGCCAACGTATCACGCACCGCGAAATGGGCGGCCAATTCCCCCCCGGCAATCGGGCTGTCGGCACCCGATGTGGCCACGGCGCGCCCGTTCAAGGTGAGGCCGGACAGGCTGCCCGCCCCAAGTGACATTTCGGCGGTGACAATGCCCGAAGGATCAAACCCAAAGGTGGCGGCGTGGCCATCAACCAGCATGGCGCCGCCCGTGGTGTAAAGCGCGATCTGCCCATCGTCGCGGGGAACTTCGCGGATGGGCACCACCGAGGCGATGCTGTCGATCAACTGCTGACGCTGGTCAATCAGCGCCGAAGGATCGCGGGTTCCGGCATAGGTCGCGCGGATGTTGGTGTTGAGTTCCGAGATCTGCGCGAGCGTGCGATTGAGCAGATCGACATCCGCTTCGATCCGGTCATCTGCATCGGCCCGCGCGGCCTGCACCGCTTGCGAGGCTGTGCTGATATGGCTGGCAAGCGCGCGGGCGGTTTCGGCCACCTTGGAAAGGCGCGCCTCGGAATCGGGCAATGAGACCGCTTCCAAAAGGGCGGTGTCAAAGGCGGCGATGCGGCCGCCCAGCGAGACGGCGCTGTCCGTGGTGCCGACCGCCGTTTCAAGCCGTTGGAAAAAGGCCGCTTTGGCATCGCGTTCGCCACCCGTCGCCTCGGCGCGGCGGCGGTCAGAAAGCAGCGCCGCATCGACATCCCGCCGCACGCCGACAATCTGCACCCCTTGCCCGGTGTGACCAACGGCGCGGGCGGTGGTGATGACCTCGCGGCGGCCGTAACCTTCGGTTGTGGCATTGGCGATGTTCGAAGACACCACCTCGGCCGCCTTTGCCGCGGCGGTCAGGCCGGAAAGCGCGCTGGAAAGGCTGCCCGAGATGCTCATGACGCGTTACCGCTTGATATTCGTGGTTTCCTGCAACATCTCGTCCACGGTCTGGATCACCTTGGCATTCGACGAATAGGCGCGCTGGGTCTGGATCAGTTGCGTCAATTCGGCCGCGACGTCGGTTGCCGATTCCTCGCGTGAAAAGCCCACGGTAGATCCGGTCGGCCCATCGCCCGCATCCCACAGATAGAAGGGGCCGGAGGCAGGCGATATCTGGTAGCTTTGGTTGTTCGTCGCGATCAGCCCGTTGGGGTTCGGCACATCCACCACCGGCAACTGGTAGATGCGGCGGGTGAAACCCTGATCATAGACCGCATAAAGATAGCCCTTTTCATCAACCTCAACCGAGGAGAGCGTGGCGACCGTGGTGCCATTCTTGGAAATGGCCACCGGCGAGAAGGTGCTGGCAAGTTGGGTCATGCCATTGGCCTCGCCGATTTCGCCGATGTCGAGTTTGATGCTGCCACCCCCGACGGTGAGCTGAATTTCCCCAGTGGCCGCGTTATAGGCCCCGCCAGAGGTTGCCGTCACGCTGGCCAGGGTGCCGCCGCCGATCTGGGTGTCGTTGAAGATCAACTCATATTCGCCGACCAAAGCCCCGCCCGAGGCGCTGTCGCGCACCTCCATCGTCCAGGTGTTCGAGGTGCCGCTGGCTGGCACGGTGGGGGTAAAGGTGAATTCCAGTGCCTCGGACGTGCCAAGGTTGCCAAAATATTCCACCGTCAGATCATGCGTGGCACCACCCGCGCCTGCGACGCTTTCCGAGGCGGGCAGGTTGACGCCCAGCCGCATTTCCGATGTCGGGTTGCCGACATATTGGTTGGCATTGATGCGCACAGGTTCCAGCGCGGCCATGGTGTCGCGTGGGTAGGTGTTCAGGCTGCCATCCGCATTGGCGGGCCAGCCCATCAGCACCTGACCGGTGGCCGTGCGCAACACCCCATCGGAATCGGCCCGAAACGACCCGGTGGTGACAAGCGAGATCGGATAGCTGCTGGTGTTTGCCGTTACCGCACTGGCATCCGTGACAGCAAGAAAACCCCGCCCGTCGATGGCAAGATCGGTTGAGTTCGTGGTGGCGATCAGGGGGCCGCGGTCGTCGATCAGGCGAAAGTTGGTGGTCCTGACCCCGCCCGCCGAATAGCTGGTATTGGAATTGCCGTGGATTACCACCGAATGGAAATCGGTCTGCGCGCGTTTATACCCATAAGTCGCAGAGTTCGCGATGTTGTCCGATATGGTGGCAAGCCGGTTCGCATTCGCGTTCAGGCCCGCAACACCCGCGTTCAGCGAGGAGGAAATCGTCATCGATGGCGCCTTTCTGCAGCTTCGACTTCGTGTGAAGTCCAAACTGCAACAGGTCGCGTTAATTCTCCCCTAACAGCTAAGATTTGACGGAATTCATAAATTCTTTCGCAGCAGGACGATTTCAATCCGGTTGTTGCGCAGGGCGGTTGGGTCGGCCGTTGCCGGCTTGCGGTCGGCATGGCCGGTGATGCGGGCAATGCGGGTGGTCGGCAATTTTCGGTCCTGCAAGAGCTGACGCAGGGTCTGGGCGCGCGCGGTTGAAAGATCCCAGGTCGGGTCATCGCGCAGCGTGATCGGATAGCTGCGGACATGGCCGTTGACCGCGATCTCATTGGTCACCAAGCTTAGAACCTCGGCAAGAAGCGCACATATTTCCTGCGTCATTTCCGTGGCTTCAGAGGTTTCCTCCTTGAACAGCGGCGTGCCTTCAAGGTCGAATATCTCAATGACAAGACCCTCGTCTGTGACGCGGGTCACCACATGGCGCAATAACCGCTCCATGGTCATGCTTTCCCCGCCTTTGGCGGTCAAAGCCTGTTCCACCTCTGACAACGCCTTTTGATCCGCCGCCGCTTCGCCTTCAGACAAGGCCTCGCCGCGGGCCTTGTCGGCTTCGGTGGGGTTTTCGTCTGTCGCGCCGGTGCCGGTCTGGGCCAGCGTGTTTTCCGTAAAAGTGCTGTCGCCGCCAAAGGCGCCGTCACCCCCCCCGGAGACACGGTTCACCGGAATCGTCGGATTGAAATAATCCGCAATCCCCTTGCGTTGTTTTTCCGTCGTCGCATTCAACAGCCACATCAGCATGAAGAAGGCCATCATGGCCGTCACGAAGTCTGCATAGGCGACTTTCCAGGCACCGCCATGATGCCCGCCGCCTTGCACGACTTTCTTCCGCTTGATGATGACTGGCTTGGCATTACCTTGCCCGGCCATTCACACACCCATGTCTTTCACACCCAAGGGCAGATCTAGCGGAACAGGGTTGCAGGGGGGTTAAGGGACGGCATTTTAGGGAATATTAAGGGCCAGCGGTGCCGTTTGTCGAACCGGGCCGGGAAACCCCCTTCGGTCATCTTTCCCGCAGCGCCTCGTTTGCTTTGTAAAGCGGCTTGGTCAGATAGGTCAGAATCGTCTTGCCACCGGTTTCCAGTTCGACCGTGGCCTGCATGCCGGGGCGGATTTCCAGCTTTTTCTGCCGGTCGTCGAACTGGCTGCGATCCACCGCCAGCGTTACCTTGTAATGCGCCTCGGCATCGGGATTGCGGGCGTTTTCGTCTTTGAAGGTGTCAGCGGACACAAAGGTGACCTTGCCATGCAGGCTGCCGTAAATCGTGTAGTCATAGGCCGACAGCTTGATCGTTGCCTCTTGCCCCATCCGCACCGCAGCGATGTCGCGGGGCTTGACCTTGGCTTCGACGAAAACCTCATCGTCCAAGGGGATGATCTGCAAGATTTCTTCGCCCGGCCGCACCACGCCGCCGATGGTGGTGACGGAAAGCTTGTTCACCACACCGCGCATCGGCGCCAGAAGGGTGGTACGCGCAAGCTGATCTTGCGACATCTTGCGCTTTTGCTTCAGGCTGGCCAGTTCCCCTTGGGTCTTGGAATAGTCGGTCGCGCGTTCCTTTTCGGTGCTGGTCACCGCTTCGGACAGTTTGTTTTGCGCGTCTGAATGGGCTTTTTTCGCCCGCGTCACCTCGATTAGCGGGGCGATTTCGCGGTCATACATCTTTTGCACAAGATCCAACTCCTTGGCCGTCTGTTCGGCCACCGCCTCTGCCCCAGAGACGCGGGCCTGATATTCATCAATCCGCGCGGCCAAAAGCCTGCGTTCCGAAGCGGCGATGGCGGGGACGCGCGCTTCAATCTCGGCCGGAAGGGCGAAATCTGCATCTTCCTGCATTTCCGCTTCCAGCCGCAGGCGACGGATTTCCAAGGCGGCGATTTCGTCGTCCAACTCGTCAACCGTGGCCTGAAACTGGGTGCCATAAAGCCGAGCCAGCATCTGGCCTTCTTCGACCACATCACCTTCGGCGACATTGAGTTCAGCCAGAATGCCGCCTTCAAGGTTCTGGATGATCTGCGGGCGGGAGGAGGACACCACCTCGCCCGTGGCGCGGACGATTTCATCGACCCAAGCCAGCGCTGCCCACAGGATGAACAGCGCCGCACTTGCGACAATGGCCCAGATCACCAGACTGGGGCCGCGGCGCCGGCCCACCAATTCGTCTTCGTATGCCAGCGCGCTCATGCCTTGGCCCCTGCCTGCGCTTTGGCCAGATGGGCCAGAACCTGATCGCGCGGGCCATCCACCGCCAGCTTGCCGTTTTGCAGGATCAGCGTGCGGCTGGTCAGGTGCAGGATCGGCACGCGGTGGGTGGCGATAATCGCGGTGCGGCCTTGCAGCCAAGTGCCAAGTCGCGACACCAGCGTGTTTTCCAAGGTCTGGTCGAGGGCCGATGTCGGCTCGTCCAGAATCGCCACGGCGGGGTCTTGCAGCCAGATCCGCGCCCAGCCGATGGATTGGCGCTGACCGACCGACAGGCCTTCGCCCATCTCCTTGATTTCAATATCCAGCCCGCGCGGGTGATTGCGGACAAAGGGACCAAGACCCGCAAAATCCAGCGCGGCGAACAGGCGGTCGTCGTCGCGTTCCAATTGCGTCAGGTTCAGGTTGTCGCGCAGCGTTCCGGCAAACAGCCGCACATCTTGCCCCAGATAGCCCACACCCCGACGCAGGTCGCGTGGGTGAAGCTGGTCAAGGTCAACCCCATCCAGCAGGACGCGGCCCTTGGTTGGCTCATATAGCCCGGCCAGCACCCGCAGCAGCGTCGATTTGCCCGAGCCATTGGCACCAAGCACCGCCACATGCTGCCCCTGCAGGATGGCAAGGCCCTGAATATCGACGATGGGGGCGGATTGCGCGTCATAGCGGAATTCAAGGTTCCGCATCTCGTAAATCCCCAGGATGCGGTTGCGGCGCAGATAGTGGCGGCCTTCTTCCTCATATTGGCGCGCGTTGGCGATGGCCTCCAACCCATCCAGCGCCGCTTTCACATTGGTCCATTTGGCCAAGGTTGCCGACAGCGCGGCCAAGGGGCCAAGCGTGCGGCCGGTCAGGATGCCGATGGCAATGATGGTGCCGACGGTGAATTGGCCGGCAAAGACCAGATAGGCCCCGACGATCACCGCGACCACATAGGTCGCCTGCTGTACCGCTCCGGCCCAGTAACCCAAAAGGGCGGTCAGGTGACGCTGGTCAGCGGATTTGGCGGCAGAGAGGGCGGAAAGTTCGGCCCATATCCGTTTGACGCGCTCCTCGCCGCGCTGGGTCGTGACCGTCTCCGCCTCGAACACCGCCTCATAAAGCAGACGGGCCGATTTCTGGCTGGCGCCTTGGGTGGCGGCGGTCAGGGCGACCATCTTCTTTTGCAAAAGGAAGCCCGGCAGTACCATCAGCACCCCGCCGGCGATCAACACCCAGACCAGATTGCCGCCGATGGAGGCGACAAGGGCAAGGAAGATCAAAAGAAAGGGCAGGTCCGCCACGGTTCCAATCGTCGAGGCGGTGAAGAATTCCCGCACCGAGGAAAACTCGCGCATGGCGGCGAAGGTCTGGCTGGGGGATTTCTGGCCCGGCCCGGTTTTCATGCCCAAAAGCTTGCCCATCAGGCGGTTTTGCACCGTCAATTCGATGCGCTTTCCCGTGACATCCATCAGGCCCGAGCGGGCGAGTTTCAGCGCCGCCTCCAGGACGATGGCCAGCATTGCCCCCCATGCCAGAACCCACAGCGTCGGTTCGGACTGATACGGGATCACCCGGTCATAGACCTGCATCGAGAACAGCGAGACGGACACCGCCAAGAGATTGGCCACAAGGCTGCCCGCGGCCACCTCCAGCATCTGACGGCGATAGTTCTGCAATTCCGACCAGAACCAATGACCCTTGCCGGTTGAACCCGCATGACGCTTTTCCAGATCGGCCATGCTGGTTTTCGTGCGCAGCACCCGCCCGGCATAGACTTGGGCGAAATCATGGCTGGAAACCTCGGCCCGCATGTCGGGGCAGGTGGTGTCATAGATTTGCAGGCCATTGTCATCTTCGGCCAAGACCAACACGACCTGACCCGAGGTCATCTCGGCCAGCGCGGGCAGGTGTCTGGACGACAGGCGCGGGGTATGTTCGACACCTGTCGTCAAACCGCAGCCCCGCAGCGCGGCGGAGAGTTCGGTCAGGCCAAGATGCCCCGCCCCCGCAACCATTTGCAGGTTTTCCAGAATGTCGGCGACGGCGATATCCTGCCCGACCAGCCCCGCATAAACCGACGCCAATTGCGCGCGGGCAAGCGCACGATTTGACGCGCGCGGTTTGCTCGGGCGTTCCGCCGGGGCAGGGCGCGGGGGGGCTTGCGGCCCTGCGGCCCGGTTGGCGGCGTTGATGTCGAAGGCGATAACCTTTTCCGTCACATCCGTGCCCCATCCACCAAAAGCCCGCGATCCCGTGCGATCTCCAACTCCAACAGCGCGATGCTGTAGCCAAACGAGGTCTGATCCCGTTCCAGCCTTGCATAGCTGTCATATTGGTCGACCAGTTCCAGCAAGGTGCGGCGGCCAAGTTTGTATTGTTCGATGAAAAGATCGAGGTTGTCTGCGGTCTGAGCCAGCACCGTGGCCCCTTGGGCCGCCTGGCTTTGGTATTGGGCGATCTGGCGTTCCAGTGCCACGATCCGGCGTTCGGCGGTTTCGCCCGCCTCTTTCGTGCGGCGCTCCACCAGATCGGGGATGGCATCAAGGGCGGCCAGTTCTTCCTTGGTGCCCCAACCCAAAAGACCCGCCCCGCCCAGCCGCAGACCGGGGTCGATCGCGTCTGATGTAATATCGGCCTTGGCCGTCAGGCTGGGCATCAGCCCGGCCCGGGCGATCCTGCTTTCGGCAATGGATCGTGCTCCTTCGCTGCGGGCCTTCACCAATGCCAAGGGTTCGGTAGGGTTGCCGATCACGGCAAGCTGGTCGATCCCGCGCAGGCTGCCCACCGGGGTGGCGATCATGGCGGTCAGTTCCGCCATGGCCGAAATTCCCGCCTCGTGGTCAGCGGCGCCGGTGGCCTGCATTTCGCTGAGTTTTTGCGCAATGACCTGCATCTCTGACCGGTCCGACAGGCCCCCCTCGACGCGTTGGCGCATGATGTCGGCAAAGCCTGCCAGTCGCTGCGTGGCCCGCGCGGCCACTGCACCCTGCGCGCGGGCGCGTTCGGCGTTGACGTAATGCGTCAGCCCTTCAAAAACCCGCTGGTTGATATCGGTCGACAGGCTGACGGCGGCCACCTCGACATCGGCGGCGGCATAGGCGCGTTCAGCCTTGCGCTTGCCGTGGTCAAAGAGGGCTTGCTCCAGCAACAATCCTGCCGCCAGCCCCTTCAGCGAAGACAGCGTCACCGCCGGGCCAAGCTGTGGCAGCCAGTTCTTGGCCCTTGCGTCCGACCGCAGCCGGGCGACGCGCAACTCGGCCGCCGCCGCGCCTGCGTCAGCCTCCAGGACGGCATCGGCAACCTGTGCATAGCTTCCGCCCAAAGGCAGAACGGATCGCCGGGCCTGAAGATGGGAAATCAGTGCCGAGCCGCCTTCGCTTTTTGGTGTCGCCGCCCCGGCGGGGCGCAGCGACATGCGGCTGGCAATGCCATCGCCCCCGCCGACGCACCCCGTCAAAACGAGCGTCGCAAGGCCAAGCGCGGCCAGTGGCCGGGCAGGGGATTTCCGCCCCGCGCCGGACCCGTGTGTGCGGTCCTTCGGCATCTGGTTGCCTCCGCTCTGGCCTTAGACGCCGGTGGCGTTGATGGTGATGTCGTCCTCGATCAGCAACGAAGCCCCACTGCCCAGATTGTACAGCTTGAACCCTGCCGGGGCGCCGCTGCTGGCAAGGGTCGCCCCTTGCAGAGTGACCACATCATCGGCACCGCCCACGATGGTCATTTGCTTGTCCGCACCGGTCAGGGCCAGAACCTGATTGGTCGAGATTGTCAGGTTTGCATCGGCCGCCGACAGGTCGATCGTGCCGAAGTCAAATTCTTGCAGACCGGTCCGCGACAGGTTGACCGTCACTTCGCCCGTGGTGTTGCGCAGATACAGCGTGCTGGACTCGTTCCCGGCAGCATCGAAATTGTTGATGACCAGATAGGTGCCGTCTGGCACGGCAGAGCCGAACATCGCCCAATGCGCGTTGACCGGTTGTCCGCCCACATCAACGGTGCCGTTGTATTCGGCGGCGGGCGTGATTTCCTGCGCGGCACCCGTCGTGCCGACCGTGTGATAGCTGTAGTCATCGGCAGAAAGCGCCGTTGCAATGCCGTAAAGCTGGTTGCCCGCCCCCGCATCGCCCACCCGAACCGGATCTGCCGGGGCGACTGTGTCGATCTGCACCGTCTCCATCGGCAGGTCGCGCAGGTTGCCCACCCAGTCGCGGGCCGACACTTGCACGGTCATCGCCACATCGTCGCCCGTTGGCAGGCTGGCTTTCGGAACGGTGATCGACCAGGTGCCATCGGCGGTGGCCGTGGTCTGGATCGCGGCACCGCCATTGATCTTGACCCAGACGGTCGAGTTCGCCTCGACCGTGCCGGTCAGCGTCACGCCTGCCGCCGCTTCTTCGGCGTTGATATAGCCATCGCCGCCGATCTGGCCGCCGCCACGGGTCAGCGGCGTCACCACGCGATCCACCTCGACCACTTGGGTCAAGCTGCCCGAGATGTTGCCATATTGGTCGCGCGCGGTCGCCGTTACGGTGACAAAGGCCTCGCCGGCCGGAAGGGCCGATGCGGGAACGATTGCCGTCCAGGTGCCATTGGCCGCGACGCTCACCGCGCTGGCCGGAAGCGTCATATCGCCCCATTTCACGGTGACGGTCGATCCGGCTTCAACCGTGCCGGATACCGTGACGCCGTTCGCCGCTTCTGCCGCGTTTACCGCATCCGCACCAGCCGTCAGGCTGGTCAGATCGTCCACCGCGGTCAGCCTGAAATTCTGCACTTCGGTGTCGATGTGGATGGTATGGCTGCTGGTGCTGGTATTGCCCGCCGCGTCGGTCGCGGTCACGCTGACCAGACCATCGCGGGTCATCTTGCCAAAGCTGCCAAAGGCAAAGGGGGCCGACCAGACGCCGCTGGCATTGGCGGTCACGGTGACGCTTTGCCCTTCAAAGACCACCGTGACCGAGGCACCAGCCTCGGCGGTGCCGGTCAGGTTGAAACCGTCCGATTCCGCCATGGTCATGCGGTCATCGCCGCCGATCTGACCCGCGTCGACGGCGACCGTGGTCACGGTGTCGATGGCGATGCTGCGGTTGATGACGGTTTTGTTGCCCAAAGGATCGGTTGCCGTGATGACGGCCGGAAGGGTGTGATAATCGCCCCCTGCGATCTGGGCTTGGGTGAAGGTCACCGTCCATTGCCCGTTGGCGCCGACGGTGGTGGTCTGGGTCTGGCCGTTGATGACGACCGAGATCGCCGCGCCCGCCTCTCCGGTGCCGCCAAGACTGACGCCATTGGCATATTCGGCAAGGTTTTCGACATCGCCCTGAAGGGTGGTGCCCGAGGTGGTTTCCACATCCGGCGGTGTCATGTCGATGATGAATTTCGGGCCGGTCAGGCTATGTGTGAGGGTCGTGCCATGCTCGGTCACAATCACCTGCGCGGTATGGGTGCCATCGCTCGGAAGGCCGGTTGCAGGGTATAGGACCGACCATTTGCCATTCGATCCGATGGTGGTGGTCTTGACCTCGCCGCCCACCGTCACCTTGACACTGTCGCCGGGTTCGCCCGTGCCGGTCACCGCGATTTGTGGATTGGTGGTGTTGGTGGTCAGCGGCTCGGCATGCTGTGCGTCCACGGTCGGGCGTGCACGGTCATCATCCCCGCCCCCGCCACCCGTGGTATCATTGCCATCCCCGCCGCCGCCGCCGGTGCCACTCCCACCGCTACCGCCAATCACTGCCGCGCCGCCGACAACCGCTGCCGCTGCGCCCAAGCCGCCCGTGCCGCCCAGAAGCCCCGGCACAAGTGCGGCCATCCCGGCCGGCTCATCTGCCGCAATGATGCCGCCCGAAACGCCATCCGCCTCGGCAAAACGCAGATCGTCCAGCGGACTCCATTTTTCCCAGCCTTGCACCGGGCCATAATCGGCAAACAACATCCCATCGCCGGTTTCCGAAACGATCACCTCTGTGATCGTGCCGTTGTCTGACAGGTAAAGGTGGTTCACATCGCCCGCAGCTGCGTCGAAATAGCCCGACAGCACGATCTTGCGGCCATCGGAAAGCGAGACGATCAGATCGCCCCCCTGTTGCTCATAGCCGATCACCGAGGCCCGCGAGAGGTTCAGCGAAACGCTGTCCCCCGACCCCACCTGAATGAAATTTCCTTGGCCCTCGCCGGCTACAGTGCCACGTTGGGAGCCGCCCGCAACATCGCGGACGGCGAAATCAATCGCCGATACCATATCACTACTCCGCCTCAAACCCGGGTCAAATTTCCCGGAACATTGTTATAGACCCACTTTTGAGGGTCGATTGCTGTCAGGGATACGCACTTTCGATCATCAAATCCAGAGTCGCGTTCGCAAAAGATACAATTCAGCCATATTTCCCCCCTCAATTCGGCCGCAATTGATGTTTTCGGGGCACAGGCCGCAAATTTCTTCGCCCATGCGGTGTCGTACATTTCAAGGGCAAGCGCGGGGCGCCGGTGCTGACGGGGCAGGATGGGCTGGCGTTTTGCCCTTTACGGGCGAGAAAAATCGCGCCTTTCTTGCGGTCATGGCGGGACAGACTGAAACCCTTATCGACACGATCATGAGCTGGATTGATCTTGGCCGTTTGCGGCCCGGCGATCCGATTGATGAAGCGGCCCTTGTGGCGGAATTCAACGTGTCCCGCACCCCCGTGCGCGAGGCTTTGCTGCAACTCGAGGCGATGGGCCTGATCCGCCGCCACCCCAGAAAAGGCGCGACCCTGTTCCGCCCGACCTTGGAAGAATTCCTCGCCATTCTGGAGGTGCATGCCAAGCTGGAAGGTCAGGCCGCCGGCCTTGCGGCGCGTCGGCTGTCGGTGGGCTGGGCCGAGCAGTTGGAAGCCGTGGTGGTTGCCTGCGAGGTGCATGCCGAAACCAAGGGCAATGCCGACCCGGATGGCTATTACCAGTTGAACCTGCGCTTTCATGAAACCGTGGCGCTGGCCGCGGGCAATCCGTTTTTGACCGAGATGATCAAGACCAATGCCCGCAAGCTCTTGGCCTATTATCGCGCCCGCTACCACTATGCGGGGGCCATCGCCCAATCCGCCCGCGAACACCGCGAGATTGCCCAGCGGATCGTCGCGCGTGACGCCCCTGCCGCCGAGGCGCTGATGCAGCGGCATGTGCAGTTCGATCAGATCACCGCGATGGACCTCTTGGCCGCGTTGTCGTGAGGATGGTGCGCCTGATCGCTTGGGGCAGGCCGGGGGTGCCTCCGGCGGGAGTATTTTGAAAGGCGCAAATCACAAAGCCGCTCCGCCCCAGGATTTGCGCCTTTTCAAATACTCATCTTTTCTTCGCGCATGGCCGGGGCCGAACCGTGGCGCGGTCTTTGATGCGCGCCTATAGCCAGCCTTTCCAGCGAAACACCGCCCAGGTGATGGCAGCCGATGCGACCATCAGAACCAAGGCACCGGCATAGCCCAAAGGATGTGCAAGTTCTGGCATGACGGCAAAGTTCATCCCGTAGATGCTGGCGATCAGCGTCGGGGGCAGGAACAGGACCGAGACAAGCGACACAATCTTCACCGTCGAATTCTGTGACAGATCAATGGTGCCCAGCGTCGCATCCGAGGCCAGCGCCAGCCGGCTGTCGAGGAAGTTCGCGTGCTGATCCAAGGCGTCGATGTCGCGCAACTCGGTCTTCAGCGCCTTGGCGAGATCTTTCGAACCGGGGCGGCGGGCGATCCCCGGTTCGATATGGTTCACCGCCCGCCCCATGGTCAACAGTGCCAGCCGCACCCGGCCCAGCCTTTCGCCTTGCTGGCCGATCTGCACCAAGGCACCTTGCAGCCCGGTCTGGGATTGACCCTTCGGCTGGTAGATCAGCCGCGCCACCTCGTCCAGCGCGCGACCGACGCCTTCAAGGTGATCTGCCAGCCGCCCGATGATTTCCTGAACCAGACCGGTGAAGACATGATCGGGGCTGTCCACCCCAAGCCCGCTTTTTTCGGCGCGGGCAGGAAAGGTTTCAAACGGGCGCGGCCGGTGATGGCGCACCGTGACCAGACGCGTGTCTGACAAGATGAAGGTGACGGGGGCCGTCACCTGTTCATCGGCATCATTCTGGCCCGGCACCATCACGGTCAGGTAATCGGTGCCGTCGTCGTGATAGAGCCGGTTCGACAGTTCGATTTCCTCCATATCCTCAAGGCTGGGGACATCCAGACCCAATCCCGCCAGCGTGATGGCGATGGCCATGTCGGGTTGGTAAAGGTCGATCCAGACGGCAGAGGTCAGCGCCGTGCGATCGGGCGTGTCAAAGGCGATCAACCGCCCGTCTTTGGCGTGATAGGCCGTAATCATGGGCAACCGTCATGCAATTCAACCGTGGCCCAGGTTTCAAAACAGACCCCGCCAGCAAGCGCCATGACGCCGATCGTTGCCCGCCCCCCAAGACCGCGCTCGCGCCCGAAGGTTTCCACCAAGAGGTCGGACAGCCCCGATGACACCTTGTGAACATCTTCATAGTCGGGTGTGCAGACCACAAAATTCAGTGTCCGCACGATGGATTTCACCTGATCAAGGCTGCCCACCGCCTGCCGGATACCGCCCAACACATTCAGCCCGGTCTGGCGCGCGGCCGCATAGCCCTGATCGGTTGTCAGATCTTTGCCAAGGCGCCCCTTGTGGGTGATCGTTGTGCCGATCTGGGCGACATGGCCCGACAGGAACAAGAGGTTCCCGATCCGGTGAAAGGGCTTCATGGTGCCATAATCGGCCCCGTAATAGCCGATGCGGTCAAAGTCGGGGATGTCGAGGCCCATTTTCAGCGCCATCATCTCGGGCGTGATCGGGGTGTTGTCGGTCATGGCGGCACCTCTTGGCGACTGGGGATAGCCTAGCAGGCTGCTGCCCGCTCGCAAGGGAGTGCATTGCGCGTTTGTCTGTGCCCCTGTATCCCGAGAAGAAGACGCTGCCCTTTCCCGGAGTTTCCGATGCGATTTCTGCGTTCCGTTGCCGTTGTTCTTGGTCTTGCCATCGCAGGCTTTGGCCTTTCCGGCTGTCAGACCAATGACCTGAAAGAGCCGCCGGTGCCTTTGGGCAACTTCGCGCTCGGCCACAACATTGTGGTGACATCGAACATGCAAAAGGTCGCGATCTCGCGCAATGCCACGCCGGAACAATGGGAGAAGTCGCTGGAACAGGCGATGGAAGACCGCTTTGGCCGCTATGAGGGTGCCAAGCTTTACAACATCGGCATCTCGGTTGACGCCTTTGCCTTGGCGCCGCCCGGCGTGCCCTTGGTGCTGAGCCCGAAATCGGCCTTGGGGGTGACGGTGACGATCTGGGACGATGCGGAGCAGAAAAGGCTGAACGATGAGGGCAAGCAGATCATCGTGATGGAAAAAATGTCAGGGGAAACCGTTGTCGGTTCGGGGCTGACCAAGTCGGCGGCGCAACAGATGGACACGCTGTCGTATAATGCCGCGAAGGCCGTGGAAGGCTGGTTGCTGGAACACCCCGAATGGTTCGGCTTGCCGCCGCTGCCGGTCGCCAAGCAGCCGACGGCAACCTCCCTGAGCAAGAAACCGGTGACGCCGGTTGTCCCGGTTTCGCCCGCCGTCGGAACCCTGCCTTAAGAACGCGGCCAACTGCCTTATTGCGCGGGCGGAACGCCCGGCAGGTCTTGATTTTTCCCAGGCGGGCAGATAAGTGCCCGCCCGTGGAACACAGGGCCCTTTTGCGGGCCCCCGAAAATCAAGGGCGCCCAAATGGCAAAGGCAAAGTTTGAACGGACGAAACCGCACGTCAACATTGGCACG